>JBDXFZ010000143.1:0-1084 GCA_039990395.1 Halioglobus sp. | reverse complement strand
TCAGTTCGGATTGTTCTCTGCAACTCGAGAGCATGAAGGCGGAATCGCTAGTAATCGCGGATCAGCATGCCGCGGTGAATACGTTCCCAGGCCTTGTACACACCGCCCGTCACACCATGGGAGTTGGATCAACCCGAAGCTAGTGCGCTAACTCGCAAGAGAGGCAGCTAACCACGGTGGGTTCAGCGACTGGGGTGAAGTCGTAACAAGGTAGCCGTAGGGGAACCTGCGGCTGGATCACCTCCTTTCTAAGGATTTTGGCGGAAAGCGCTGATTGGTTCGCCAGTCAGAAGAGCTTCCTCCACTCCAAAGAACAAGCCGTCGTCCTCATGTCCCTTCATCCTGGAGAATTTAGAAGCCAGAGCTTTGAGATCAAAATTTGTTTTCATTGATTTTGGTTTTTAAGAGCATCCGGTTTCAGAGATGGGCCGGTAGCTCAGTTGGTTAGAGCGCACCCCTGATAAGGGTGAGGTCGGAAGTTCGAATCTTCCTCGGCCCACCATTTCTAACTGTACAAGTTTAGGGGCCTTAGCTCAGCTGGGAGAGCACCTGCTTTGCAAGCAGGGGGTCATCGGTTCGATCCCGATAGGCTCCACCATTTTTTGCTGACGCTTCGGTAGGCCAAGCCGCCGTGAGCTCGCGAAAAAACATCAAGGACAGTCATTTCTCCAGAGATGAAGACAAAAGTTTCCTGCAGATTGCGATCTGCAGGCGAGTGAGGCTTAGACCTCTATTTGACATTGTGAATGGGTTTTTTTAATCGATGCCGTGGCAATTTTGCGGGTTCGATTTGGTAGTTTTCTGCCGGATTGGATCAACATAATTGGCACAAGTATTCAAATTATTTGAATTACTAAAGGCTGAGTAATTAATTGTCCGCACTATACAGGCAAGGCCGAATTGGTCGAACTGAAGCACGTTCTTATGCAAGGCGTGTGGGATGTTTGTTCCAATCTTGTTGTTGGTGGTGTGGATTCTCAAGCGTGAGGTAAGAGCATTTGGTGGATGCCTTGGCACATACAGGCGATGAAGGACGTGGCACGCTGCGATAAGCGTTGGGGAGATGTGAGCAATCTTTGATCCA
>JBDXFZ010000142.1:0-1048 GCA_039990395.1 Halioglobus sp. | reverse complement strand
GGACAAACTCCCTCTTGCATGATCTCTTATATTCTTACTTTCTACTTCTACGTCGCCAGCGCTAACTCAGAAATTCAGGCAGATGCGTGGCTATCCCGGGATGTTGCAGCAGCGACGGTTACGCGGCGGTCGAGACGACGGCGGCGGCAGCGGCGGTAGCGAAGACGGCGGTTGCGGCGGGGGGGGGCACGGCGGCGGTAACGGTGGTTACTGCATGCGCTTCATCGTCGCAACAATGCAGAAATTCTCTGACTGCAGACGTTGCTGACGGTGCTTCTGGAGCTGCTGCTGCCGCTGCAACTGCTACTCTTGAAAACCTTCGCATCTACCAGGTCCGGCTCAAAGTTGGTCCTGCTGGGATTGCTGCTGCTTCTAGTTCGGCATCTCCTGCCTCTCCTCTCACGTCCTTTTCTCCAAGAACTGGATTTCTTCTAAATTAACACGCTGGTTTCTCGGCTAGACACATCTTCTAGACTAGGCATGCCGGAAGTAGGTTCCCACCTATCTAGGTTGGCCTTGGCTACGCTTGCTTGCCAATGGAAGATCACCGGTTCGCTAGTGTGTTGATTGATCTCAAAGATGTAGACGCAGCTAGCAAAGGAACGCGTGATTGACTTCAGACAGTAACAAGGAACTCCTACTATATTTTTTCCGAGCTGTCGAGTTGACTCGCCTCATATGCAGTATGGACTTGCACCTGACGAGTGGCAATGGTGGGCACACATTACCCCGATATCCCAATACCCTACTACCGTAACCTCTTTCCATCATGGAACTCGTCAATCTATGATGGACCTTATATGTCGTGTTTCTGAGTACAATCACCATCTATAGAGTTCGTGTTTGAGGGAGGGAGTCTGAATTGCTACCGTACGGTAGCATGCATCGAGGCACGTCGTGCGCGCAGCTCGATGGCAAGTGTCATGAACAGGCATATAATGCAAAAATTGAAAAGGCGTGCAACAAAAGAAGCAGACGCCTTGACGGCAACACCAATTGTGACTGACGGGGCCTTCTTAACGAAACAACTCCACCAAAGTATCATTGG
>JBDXFZ010000141.1:0-9311 GCA_039990395.1 Halioglobus sp. | reverse complement strand
GCACGAAGGGGCTGGCACAGAAATGGGCCACCAAGGTGGAGCGCGATATAGAACTAGGCGAGGCTGGCTTATCCCCGAAATCTACCGAATGGCACACGCTTGATGAGGCGATGAGGCTCTATATCGCCGAGCAGGGGCATGGCGTCAGCCGCAGTAAAATGGAACACCTGAAGCGGGCCGTGAAGGTCTGGGGCGATGTCAGGCTTGAGACAGCGCAGCAGGCCGACATCCAGAAGATATTCGCAGCCTCAAAATATGCGGGCACATCCCTTGAGCTTGCGCTGGCCAGCATCGGCGGCATCATCAGGTATGCTCGAACTGTGTGGATGTGGGAGGTGTCAGAGCAGCCGTGGCGCGACGCAAAGAGCGCGATGAAGCGCAAAGGGGCCATCAAGCCAATCAACAGACGCAGTCGGCGCTGTAGCCCCGATGAGGAGCAGCTTATTGCCTCGCACTGGCAGACCAACAGCGTCCCTCATAGCGTTGTTCCGTTCCTGATCGATACGCCCATGAGGTCAGGTGAATTGAGCGGCCTGCGCTGGGAGGATGTCGAGCGCGTCGAGGCCAACAAGTACATTGTCACGATCAGAGAGCGGAAAGGCACCAAGGCGGATGACAGGGTGCCTCTGCTTGGGCGCTCAGGCCCTATCATGGAGGGGTGGCACGCCAGCCGTGGTAACACCAGTTTCGTGCTGGGCAGCACTCAGGCGACGGTCTCTGACAACTTTAAGAGGGCAGTTGCCGCTGCGGGTATCAAGGACATGGTGATGCACGATCTGAGGCACGAAGGGATCAGCCGATTATTCGATGCTGGTTGGCAAATTCCGCAAGTGGCCGTTGTGTCAGACCATAGGTCTTGGGAACATTTGAAGCGCTACACCCACATATCGGCGGAAGACCTGCTCGACGTGTGATTTTTTTAGGGAAAAAGGCATTTTTTTTCGCCTGAGATACGTCTCATAAGTTTCTGTTTTTGCTAACTTTATGGTGACTATGGGGGTAGCTGTGGCGATAACTATGGGGGTAACTATGGGGAATACTTTTTAGGAGGGTTGATGCACGGTGGATGACGGTACTTAATAGGTGGCACATGCAACCGAGCGCCGCCGCCTAGGTCGACAAACTTCAACGGCGACGCTCCTTCACCACCAAAGGAAATCCCTCCAATGACGATTAAGCTTCTCACGCCAATTGAGCTTTCGCAACTGATAAAGGTGCCCGAAGGCACTATCGCGAATTGGCGCTGCCAAGGTTCAGGCCCACCCTACACAAAAATCGGCAATCGCGTCCGCTACAGCGAGGCTGACGTTACCAAATGGATCAACGGCAAGTACCGTGACCCTGCTGACCGAGCAGCTTAATGAGCCGCCCCGATATTGGGGACCTGAGAAAGGCCCTGCGTTATTGTGCGGTCACAGGTTTAATGTGGTGGAAATACCGTGACGACGTGCCTGCGTGTTGGAATAACAAATGGGCGCATAGACCTGCCTTCACTGCTGATGACGGCAGGGGTTATGAGACAGAAACTGAACGCAACTGGGGCCTGTTCAAAGTGACCCCACGCGCCTTTGAGCTTCATGGGGAGGACACACAATGACATCTCGTACTTATGCTCAAATTGATTGTTCTCTGAAAGGCTCCAAGAAGATACGCGGCCTTTCGAGCCATGCAGCAAGGTGGGCGTATGTCTGCGCCCATCTGAGCGACTACTGCACTTATGTGGGCCTTTTCCAGTATCCGTTGCATGTCTGGGCACACGACGCGCAGCTAGACGTTTCAGAGCTTGAAGACTGTGTCGCCGAGCTGGTCGATGCTGGCCTGATCGAATACGATAAACAGGAAAGCTTTGTGCGCATTGTCGGGTTTTTCAATAAGCGCAGTGGGCCGGATAATCCCAACCGCGTAGACGGCGTAATAAGCGACCTTAGCAGCTTTGATGACATTGAACCTGCCATTTACTGCCGCACTGTTTCTGAGCTTGCTGTGGCGTCGGTCAGGCGCTCCTTGAGATGGCCGACAGAAGGCTCCGGACGAACCCAATTGCACGCCAGCCTGAATCAGTTCTTGGCGGAGGTGTATCAAGACTACGGCGACCTGTTTTTAGCCCTTCTCAATGCTGAACTGAACAAGGCTTCAGCAACCGTTGGCACCGAAATTAAGGCCATTTTCCCTCCGTTACTGCTGTCCAAAGATAGCCTTGCGGGGAAGGGTTCCCGAAGGGTTCGGTAACACGAGACTAGACGAGACGAGACTAAAACGAAAACGAGACGAGACAAAAACGAGACGGTCACTTTTTTTAAAACGTCTGCTCTCAGCTTCTTTGCAATGAAAAAGAACAGCACTGAAACCATACTCACCCCTAACCCCCACAGGATGGACTCACACAATGACGGTGGGTCCTTTCTGGGGTGTTGGTGGCTCGACTATCGCCAGAGGCTTTGTGTGAGTCTCTGAGCGCCTCTCAGAGGCTTGCGTGTCAGCAGCCCTTGTAGTCCTTAGCAACGCATTCACTGGCTAGCCGCTGTGCTTCTGCGATTTGATCTGCGGTCATCTGGGAAGCCACTGTGTCTCTATTTTTCGCGCCAAGTTCGTTACCGAGTGAAGCTGCAATATTAAACCACATATGCGCGTAAACATTGTCTTGGATGACGCCTAGTCCTCTGCTGTACATCAAGCCCAGACTGATCTGCACACCTGCGTCACCCTGTTCTGCTGCCATACGATACCACTTCAACGCTTCGGCGTAATCCTTTGGAACGCCTTGGCCGTAGTGGTGCATCCCGCCCAGAGCCTCCTGCGCACTTGCGCTGCCCTGTTCTGCTGCCAAGCGATACCACTTCAACGCTTCGGCGTAATCCTGCGGGACGCCTTGTCCATTGCCGTACATCCAGCCCAAGTTATTCTGCGCATCGGCTTGACCCTTTTCCGCTGCCAAGCGAAACCAATTCACCGCTTCGGCATAGTCCTGTGGGACACCCACGCCACGTTCGTACATCACACCCAGATTGCTCTGCGCCATTGCGTTGCCCTGTTCGGCCAGCGGACGCCACTCTTCGAGCGCGGTGGCATAGTCACCACGTTGATATGCCGCCAATCCTTTCTCGAAATCCTGCGCCCAAACGGTCTGCCCGCCGAAAGCCAAAAGCACCGCCAGTGCAATAGCACCAAAAACCTGCTTCAAAACTTCGACCTCCATTACCTTCGCACAAGTTATGCACCACAGATTGGAAACGCCAGTTACACCTTGTTCGATTTATGGGGCCTGAGCCCAGTGACCACTGTGTAGCTTATCGCTGGCGCTCAAAAACCCGTGGCGGGCCACCAACTCGAATATGAATAAAGCTCATAAATTTTGTGTTTATTATGAATTATGGTAATTATTCGGGTATATCTTCAGATCAGCCAAAGGTTGAAAAGCCCCCATGCCCAAGCCGCAAGCCAAAGCAGGGGCAACCCTCATCCGCTGGCTCAGGGGGGGTCATATTTAAGCGTGCAGACGCGCACCTCGCGCCCGTGATGTCGTGAATTGGTAACAAGCTGATAACAGGAGCCGTGCCGTGTTTAAAAAAGGCCAAAGTGGCAATCCAAGTGGGCGGCCAAAAATGCCAGTAGAAGTCCGCGAAGCCATCCGTTCAAATGGTGAGCTTGCGGTTAATCGCATGACGCAGCTTCTGTCTGATGAAAGCGCTTGGGGACAGTCTGGCTGGATCAAGCCGCGCGAGCAAATACTGTTAGCGACAGCGGCACAAGAACGCGCTTTTGGCAAGGTTCACAGCGTCGCTGTAGACCATCTCCATGGTGGTTCCATCGACTTAACTGCCAAACAGGCGTCAATATCAGACCGGCTGGCTTCGGTGGCTGATCAGTTGCCAGAGCGAAAAGTGCGGCCATTGCCAGCTGATACTGAGGTCGTTGAATTGGAAACACCGGTGCGCAGAAAAATCCGCTGCAGGTGAAGAGGGTCGTTGACTGCAGAAGTTTGAAATTCCAGCCATGAAGGACTGCTTTGCGCTACATAGCCGCCATATGAGAAAAACGGTCGAATGACCGCATCGAGCCCGAAGCAGCCATCGAATTCTCTCACACTCGAGCGCTTTGACAGAGTCTTTTCGCTTTGTAGACAACTGTTGATACCGTTGGAAGCTGGCGGTCTTTATTGAAGCCCGGTAGAAGCAAATCTCTCGCAAACTGAAAGCACAAATAAAAAAGGGATACCCAAACAGTGCTTGTCCAATTGTTGCTTGGCTCTGCTATCACTCTCATCTCATTAACGGGGGCAGCACTGTTATGGTGGGTCCTCAATGAAGTACTCCTTTTGATGGAGCCGTGGCTGCGGCGACCACCAACACCAGCCAAGTCGCTAATCGTGATTTTTATGGCCGTACTTGCAACGATGGCAATGATGACATTGGGGGTATGGCTGTGGGCGATTGTTTTTGCACAAATGCTGATTTTCAGCTCCTTGGAGGAAGCCGTTTACTATTCTCTCGTTGCCTACACGACCCTGGGACTGGGTGACGTAGTAGTCCCCCAAGAGCAGAGGCTGCTGGGGGGGATGACAGGCGCGAACGGCTTTCTGATGTTTGGTCTTATGACAGCGATGTTGACAGACACTCTGCGCCACGTACGCAAGGTGCAACACAATTTGCGCGACTAACGGGAGAAACGACAAGTGCACCCATGTTAATGTCGATTTAGTCCTGCAACTCAGACGTCGGACAGGTTCGCAGCGAACGGCAGCTTTGGGTTTTGCGGTTTTTAGCCACTTTGAATGACTGCTTTTGGGACATCGCGCTGCACTGCCGCGACCAGCTCCAAGATTTGGTGGGTGCGATGCGGCGAAGTTTTCTGCATCAGCATCAGGCTGCTTAGTCCGCACAGCAGTCATTCGCACAAAGCGCAGCGAACTTCTGCTCTGAGCCCAAAGCAGACATGGTCTGGCACCGATACTCGCAGATGCAGCAATCTAGTTAACCTAACCATCAGCTGCGCTGCAGCGAGAAAAGCGGACATTGGGTCCGCCTGCAGCGAAGTTCGATGGGGCTATGACCCAGTTGCGGGACAAAACGGACGCTTTAGTTTTGTAAGTTCCAAGTATTGGGTTAGGAAGAACGCACCCAGCCAATACTGCTCATCTTATCGCAAATCAAATCTGCTTCACTGAGAGCCCAATGGAAACGACCATATACTACGACCAAATCGCCCATTTCCCTATATCACTGCGGACGGTCGCAATTTGTCTATTGGTTGCTTTGCCAACAGCCGCTGTTTCTGGCTACCTTACAGGGAAATATCGACGGGCAAACTTGCTTGCTTCCGGCAAGCCTGTTGACCAAGTCGTTGGTGAAACAACACTTGGTGCAGTTCTCGCGCTGTTGAGCCTGCTATTGGCTTTTAGTTTCGGAAATGCGCTCAGCTTAGCGCAGGAACGAAAGGCGGCACTCGTTCAAGAAGCAGCAGCTATAAGCACAGGCTTTCTTCGTGCTGACTACTTGCCTGAGCCTGGCAGAACAAAATTGAAATCTGCTCTGCTGGAATACTCTGAAACACGCCTTCTAACAGACCAAGAAACGTTTCGATCTCTCGAGGCGCTTCAGCGTTTCATGGGCACGTCATTGGAGGCACAATCGAAACTTTGGCCAATCACACTTGATGCAACGTCTGATCCCGTCCCGCCTCCACTGAAAACATTTGTAGCCGCTTCAATAAACGAGGTGCTCGACGCGCATCTTGATAGAACAAGAACGTTCTCAAACCCGATTTCACACGTCACACAGTCGATGATACTCTCACTCGCGTTGGCCAGTCTGTTCCTGCTAGGCAATCGTGCAGGGCTTGTGGGACGGGAACTAACTTGGCGAACGTTTGTTTTTTCGGGGTTTCTCTTTGTGGTTTTGCTCACGATATCTGACACCATGCGCGCTGTCGAAGGTTCTGTAACAACCGATACAACGGCCATGAACGTGACCATCTTCGAGATGCGGCTGGCCTTGTCCGGAGGCAGCTAAATCTTCTCGAAGTTGCAAAACGGGTAATCGTTCATGAGCAAAAGACCTTTTGGCTGTCGATGAACCGTTACTTGTGCTAAACGTCCACTTTAGACAAAGTCTAACTTCCATCACATCTGTTTGCTCTCACGGGCGGTGACGTGTAGTTTTTATTGGTCAACGAACGAATGTAATGATGGCAAGGCCGCCGAGGATCGATGGTCTGCGGAATAAACACTTTGGGCTCGGAGTCGCCTTGCGGCAGCGCGGCGGATCGTTTTCAAACCGTGGTCCGAAAGCAGCCGTTCCCGAAATGCAGATACTTCAACCTACTCCGCGTGTTAGCCGCGAAATTGGCAATTCGGCGATTGGAAGCCGCCTTTGGCCAGACTAGCGTCGAACGACGGCACAGAGCCCAAAGGAGACCCTGGAGACAAGCGCAGCAAACGACCGCTGAACCTAAAGATCCCAAGCCGCATTGCTGAATTTCTGGATTTGTTTGATCTACGAAACCGCAGCTGCCGTTATTCTTTTGATTTACTAGGAGAAGGTGCAGGTGCCACTTTATCAGTCGCCAACTCTAATGCCCCTGCGAGACGGGTCTGGTATCTGACTGTGACATTATAATCTGGCCCAAGTATTTCCTTAAGAACCTTCTTAATCTGTCCGTCTTTTAAATGCTGTGGGAGGAGATCTGAAATTGTGGCTATGCGATCATCTACGTCCAAGGAAAGGTCGACTATTAGCCAAAGGTCGGCAGTCGAATTTTTTACGTTCACGTCTGCACGAATGATCTCCAACGACGTTGGATATCCCCAAGCCTGAAGCGCGTTCACCAGATCAGCTTCAGTTTGCGTCTCAAGGTATCTGTCATAGGTTGATCTGACCAGTTGATAGGATATCAGCGAGACAGCAACGACCGTCACCGTCACACCTATAGAAAAGCCGGTTCTTCTTTTTCCCTTGGTCAGAACCGCAGCAAGAGAACCAGATGCCAAATATACCCCACAAGCAGATAAGATTATTGCGCCAAGGTTCGTAACGAAAAGCAGTGCTGCTTCATATGCATAGGCGTACTCGGCGAAGTATAAGAGGATGCCTGATGCTGTCAGAGGAGGGACCAGCGAAACTCCGATTGCGGCGCCGGGCAATAGGCTGATCTCCGACTTTTGAATTTGCACATAGGCGCCAGTTACCCCGGCTGCGAGTGCAATTATGAGATCTTCAATTCCTGGGTCGGTCCGTGCGAGAACTTGCTCCTGGATCAGGGTGCCTTTGGGAACGTCTGACATATAGACCAAAAACCATGCAAGCAATACGCAAACAGACGAACTTATAGTTACCACCAAGAGCAGATATCCGGCTCTCTGCACCTTTCCTACAACCAACGCGCCCGCAATGCCCAAAATTGGGGCCATCAAAGGAGCGACCAGCATCGCTGCAATCACAACAGCAGATGAGTTTCTAAGAAGCCCCATCGTCGCAATAATAACCGATAGGGCAAGAAGCATACTGAAGCGTTTCCAATAGCTCCTAGCGTCTGAACCCTCGAACTTGAGAATGTCTTTGGTTGTGCTGAATTTTTTTACCGTCATGCTTGCATGCTAGAAATTGCCCCGCTTTTTTACAAGCTTGTGCCTGCTCCGACGTGACTGGTTTTGTACGCAAGGTAGCCGTTCGTACCCTACGCAATGAATGTCCGCTTCTGGTCGTTTAATATGTCCAGAGCCTAAGCGCACATTTACACCCGAAACATCCGCTCGCCGATGCGTTAATTTTCTCAAGGCGGCTTTTCGATATGGAGCAATGAATGGCAGCTCCGTCCGCAAGGCAGTCATTGATGCACCGCTCCGCGAACGACTGCTTTGAGCCAAACCAACTGGATGCTGCGAAGGTGGCGAATGTCTGCCGCGTCTATCTCACGACCCCACTTGGAACGCCGAGATCACAATTGTAGGCTTTGGTGCGCCTGCCAGAATTGTGTAATAATGTCGCCACGCTCTTTCCAGCGAACCATCCGCTCTGGTCAGTTCCCAATTCACCGTGGCAAGACTAAGATGTTGGCCCTGACTTTGCACGTCGACGGCTCTGAGCGACGCATTCTGCGCGCCACCACCTACAAAGGCGTCTAGCCGTGTTTGGTTAAAATCAGTCACTTCGGATTTGGAGATGTATTGCTTCATTGATCCGTCGGCCGATACCATAAAGCACGGCAAATTGAAAAATCCGTCAAGTGCGGACAAGGGCAAATCGCTTCGAATTACGTTTTCCCAAGTGGATCGGTAGTCTTCTATGAGCTGGCGAACGGCGTCCATGAAAGCTTCCTTGAGCAAATTATTGCGATTAAGATTAGGCGAAGGAGCGAAATCACCAAAGCGGAATTTCGCTTTGCCATTTGGGACGGCAGCTTCGTCCGCAACTCGGACAGTCGCCGGTTTTTCGGGAACGTCCGCTGCTGGGAAAGCGGTCGTTGAGAACCAGATCTTAGATTTTCCAGTCGCGAACGGCAGCTAAACGCTAGACAGCAGACAGTCACCAAAATTCGGCGAAGGACCGCTTTGAGCCCAAAGTGCGCATTCGTAATTTGCGCACCACCGGCCGCGAACTGCCGAGACCGGACCTTCAACGCAGTCGCGATTCAGAAATGCTGCAAAGACCTAAGGCGACGTTCAAAACGGTCTTATGTCAGCCTTTCTCTACATCACGGCAAGGTAGCTTCAAGCCCTAAGCGACCTCGACAGGGCCGGCTCTTGTAAGCCGACACTGCCTCTTTCCTGCCTGTACTTTCCAGGTGACAAACCTTCCCATCTTTTGAAGACGCGGCAAAACCCGGAAGACTCCGCAAATCCAACGCGGTTTCCGATTTGGGCCATCGTCAGATCCGTCTCGCTCAAAAGACGTCGCGCCCTTGCGTAACGGCATGCATCCAGTTCTTTGTGGAACGTCGTCTTGTGCTTTGCGAATTGTCGCTTTGCCTCGCTCGGGCTCAACGAAATCAGCTTGGCGAAGGTCTCAAGGGTTATGTTTGGATCGTTCTGATGGAGTTCGAGGAGCATCGACACCTGGGACATGAAGCTCGTGTCGCGGACATTGTTGATTTCCGGTGACTGGCTGGCTTTGCCCTGATCCAGCAGCAACAACCACCTACTAGGGAAGCGGAACTCTACACCGGAACGTGTCCCCCGCATAACTTGGCCCGCTGACTGCACGTCCTTGGGCAACGCCTCAGGATCACAAACTCGCGCCTTAAACGCGCTGGGACTCCATGCTTCTCCGCAACATTCGCGCAGCAAGCGATACACGAACCCGGCAAAGTACCCGTCC
>JBDXFZ010000140.1:0-1331 GCA_039990395.1 Halioglobus sp. | reverse complement strand
AAAAACGTCGCCTACAAGCGGTGGTAGCATCTATCCCTGAAGCATATTGAGACAGTGCACATGCTGCATGCGTCGTACGCCACAAGGATTAACCTGAACAGTATTCTTCGGGGCGCCCGCACTCCACGTTCGCCATCATTGTGGGCTAGAATTGCAGCCCGCCTGACCCATTTCGTCTCGGGCGCATAAAACTCGCACTCCCCACTGAATTTACAATTTTCGTTCGTCTCCTTCGGATACTTGGAAATCTCGGGAAAGCTCGTCGGGTGCACAGTACTTAATACACCTTCCACCTTGGCAGCAGGCGGAGCTGATGTGGGCTTTCTACGACCCCGTTGCCGTCTCATAGGTACCCCCTGGCAAACGCGCGAAAATGTGGATGGCATCGACGACAGCACAGCTACCCTCTGCCCCCCCCTGATCTCGGGCAGCTTTATGTTCTTCATACTCTCTGCTCAAATTGAAGGTCATCAAGCGATTCAAGCAAAACCTTTGCCACGAGCGGTACTTGCGGGGCCTCCACTACCGACGAAAGCGCGGCAGTTGGTCTTGATGGGTGCACCTTTTGCGCAAACAGCCGTTGCCGGATCCCTGGTGTTGATGTGGCCGTGATGCCTGCGTCGCCACCCGTGCGACGCCGAGCGTGGAAAGGAAGTGTCCTTCAGCTCAAATGCCGCAAGAAAAATACCGGAATTGTACAAGCTCTCACTCGAGCATCCGCAACTTTAAAACACGAGACCGGGCTGGGTTTCACTGGCTGTTTTAAGAGTACGCCTCGAGGTGGTCGGCCTTGTTGCTCTAACTGGGGCCAACGACGTTCTTTACCGCTTTCATATCCGCGACGACATCGTTCTCCTCAGTTCCTTACCAGTGCAGCTATCCTCCGGCACGTGTACACATCGCGACACGCGTCACGCTCTAGTGTTACGTCTGCAACGTCTTGGCGCCCGCCCTACTGGCGGAGGGACTGTTCCACTACCGCGAAGGTTCATGGCGAAGGGTCGCCTCCGCGAAGTCTTCTGCACGGAAGTTCGAAAAATAGCTATGCGCCAATCCTAAAACATGTATACTACTGCAGGCGCCGTGGCAAAGTAGGATAATGAATCGCATGGAAACATCTAGGCGCATGTACACTCCGGCCGACGGCGGCGGCAGGGGCAACAAGAGTCATGGTACATTTAACACGGCACTCAGTACAACAGAAACTACACCGATATCGCTGGTACTGCTGAAGCATAAACGGCACGACCTGCCGTACCCTACCTACTGCTTTGGCACCGCACGAGAAGGCACAGCGGTAGGCTTATACCTCACAGAGGTGGTGTGCAGCG
>JBDXFZ010000139.1:0-529215 GCA_039990395.1 Halioglobus sp. | reverse complement strand
CGGAAGCCTCCTTCATCTTTCAGATCAGCAAATGTGAAGGCCGCAATTTTTTTCGAAGTCATGATATTGAAGCGCTTTTTTATGAGATTCAAAAGGACAGCTCATTTTCTTACAAAGTAGACGACTGAGGGACCATCGTGCGTACTGAGAAGCAGCTTCCTCTGATATTTTATATATCTTGCTTATTGGGAATCCTATCAGGGCTGTTTTCCTTGGTACTTTGGGATACTAAAATCCTCTACATACGAGATATCCTGATAGTTTTCTGTATTGTTTACGCTGTTTACAAAGCCCATAGAGACTTGGCAATTTTTTGTGCTGCCATCTCTGCAATAACACTCTCTTATGCACTTTTTAACATGTCTAGCCTAGACTCTTTGAGCAGGCTGAGAAATTTTGTTGCGTTTCCGTTTTTAGTGAGCCTAGTAGCGCTGCATGGCGTACGGAATCCCGGATGCCTTTCTACCGTGACGGGAAGTTGCTCTGAAAGACTTTCAAAGTGTATCAAACTGTTTTGGGTACTTAGCGCTTTGGAATTAGTCATACTTTCTTTAAGCAGTGAATTGCGATTTCAGTACATTGGGTTACTTGGCGAGTACATGTCAATGAAAGGAACAAGCGTTGGTTACTTGGGAGGATTGCTGGGCAGCTATCGGCTTCCGACAGTTGCGTTTAACCCTGTTCAAGGAGCGTTTTTCGCATTAACAACAATGATGATAGTACCCAAATCTCGTGAGATTAGTCTGGGCGTTTTTATATTTACCATTGCAACATTTGCAAAAATTGCGCTCTTGGGCCAACTTCTTATAATCCTGAGGCCCCGTCAAGTAAAAACTCGACCTGAATACGCTGCTTATGCGTACATTATTCTGCTCTCGTTATCCCTTGCGATCGCGTACTTAATGCACTCTAAGGGCTTCGACTCACTTGCCGGCATGGCCAGCAGAAACATTAGTTCTGTTCTTTTACACCTTCAGGGACTGATTCAGGGTTTCCTTACTTTTTTTTCTGAACCACTTGGCGTAGGTGTGTCCTCCATAGGCGCTAAATCAGCATGGATGGATGGTAGAGTGCCTCCGGGGTTTGAGTCATTCCTAGGTGCCTACGTTGCGGCAAATGGCATTATTTGTGTGTTACCGATTCTTCTACTATTACTGATTTTGGGCGTTGTGGGAAATGGGTACTTTGTACTCTTCCTTTTAGTCTTATTCGCGTTATCTGACAATATCTCAAGTCCGCATTTATACATTCTTCTCGCGGCTTCTCTCTATGAAACTCACAGTGCAAGGCGAGGACAGGTTGTCATGTGAGTATTTTTGAATTCAATCCATTTAAGTATGGTGTGACATCGAAATGCTTAAATTGGGAAAGCTAATACTCCGTAAGTAAATCGAGTTTATTGCAAGCAATCTAAAAAAAAAGCGTTTCTGCGCCATCGCACGCTACTTTTTGAAACGCCCCATTTGTGGGCGACCGTTTTGTTGGATTCAGGCAGCACCGTCTGAGTCCCTTTGCTACTCATAGGATACGTCCTCCAACTTGTTCGGGGAAGGTAACTAATAGATCCATGAAGACGTTGTTATTTGTACCAGACCACAGCGACAATTTTGGAGTATTCAATTGAACTTAGGGTTTCCAATGTCCTTGTTGTTGATAACTTCAGGCCTAATCAAGACAATCGCACTCTCATATGCGCATTTTGGGCGAACAGTGGCTTGCACCTGGCACTAAGATATTTTCTTAAGGAAAGAGGTCTCCTGAATACCCGAGCCTATTCAAACTGAGCGTAATCCTACTATCGAGGGGCTACAGATTAGGAATATAAACAATTGTTAGATCATTATTACAACATTTCCCGAGATAAAGATTATCTGAGTTCACGCCGCGAAATCTGAATTGACTTTGGTCATTGTAAATAAGATCTACTGGATACGATAAAAGGGAACGCGAATCGCTCTCATAACTAAATAGACTAATTGAGGTCCGTAAAGAAATAATGGAATTTAGAAATTGTGCAGGTATTTTATGATTACAAAAAAATCATTAAAATTGGCCATGCAGAAAGTATTCAGGCAAAAAGACAATATAAGCAGGATTATAAATCACCCGCTAAATCAGAATGCAAGATTTCGAGCATTTTTTAGGTGGCTTGTTTGGCAGACTATCGTGAGGTTTTCACGATCTGTATCAGTGTCTTTTGTAGGAAATACTTTCTTAACTGGATCTTTTAGCAATGTTGGCGTTAGCTATACATATTATTTTGGATTGTACGAGTATCGCGATATGAGGCTTATGGCAAGCCTATTGCGTGGTGAAGATCTTTTTATAGATGTAGGAGCTAACATAGGGTTGTATAGCATCCTGATTTCAAGCATTCAAAATAGTAAAGTCGCCGCTTTTGAGCCTGTACCAAGTACTTATTCGATGTTAAAGAGTAACGTAATAAATAATAATTTGAGTGATGCAGTTGACTGCTTTTGTTTGGCTGTGGGAAAGGATAAAGGTAGGGTCCAATTAACTTGCGACCTTGACGTTGGAAATAAGATAACAACTAATTACGGCAAAGGCGCCATTTCAATAGATCAGATCGATTTGGATAGTGGGATATGTATTGAGAACTATAACAAAATATTTTTGAAAATTGATGTGGAAGGTTTTGAATTCGAAGTTTTACTGGGTGCTCGAGAAATATTAAGCAATGAAAATTGCGCGGCGGTCTTGTTGGAAATAAATTCTCAATCTTTATCGAGAGGTTTTGACGACTGCGCTATCATAGTGATGCTAGAAGAATATGGGTTTCATCCATACGACTATGTTTATTCTACAAACGATCTAAGAAAGCTCGATAGGGCAAGCAATTATTCTGATAATACGCTGTTCATCAAAGACCCTAACTTTATTAGAGAAAGACTCAATAGTGCTGACATTAGTATAGAGTTTCAGCCAAAGATCAAAAAGATAGTTTGGTGAAAATACGACAGGCATCATAAATAATTGTCCACGAATTTATATCAATCGTGATCGACAGAATAATTGGGGAGATGGAATGTCTATTCGAGAAAGTTTAAGAGATTTGTGCTTTGGCCTTATGAAGCTGTCTCTTGATAGCGCCTGTAAAGAGCAATCACTATTAGAAATAAGAAATAGACTTCAGGTGATTGTGCCGGATCTGGCCGATCAATACACATCTGTCAGACACGACGAAGGTTACTGGCTTTACAATATGAGATGTTTGCATTCTTTTCAGATTGCAATTGCAAAGCATGCAATCTCACTCTTTTCTAAACACAATGCCAAGATACCAACCATTGTAGACATCGGTGATTCATCAGGAACACATCTTAGATATCTTCAGGACATATATGGGAAAGATAATATAAACATGCTGTCAGTAAACCTTGATCCGGTTGCAGTTGCCAAAATTAGAGATAAGGGGCTTCAAGCAATTGAGTCACGAGCGGAATCTCTTCATGAGCATCCTGACTTTAATGATCAAGCAAATATCGCACTTTCTTTTCAAATGCTTGAGCATTTATTTGATCCAGTTAGCTTCCTTCATAGTATGGCTAAAAAAAGCGAGTGTGATTATTTCGTTATCACCGTACCTTATTTACATCGAAGTCGTGTAGGTTTACATCAAGTGCGTGGGCGAGGCGACTTGACGCAGGCTTTTAATGCAGAGACGACACATATTTTTGAACTATCACCAGACGATTGGGATCTGATCTTTAGATTTTCTGGTTGGAGTATTGTAAAAAGTATCAGATATACACAGTATCCCAAGAAAAATCCGTTATCAGCCATGCGTTTCCTTTGGAGAAAGTTACATTTTGACGGATATTATGGTGTTATTCTGGAAAAAGATGACTCTGTATCAAAAAAGTACCAGGACTGGTAGGGTATTCAATGAACGTGATTCTGGGTAAACATGAACATCGCATAGCTATTGTTGTAGGTATTCAAGGTACGAAAATTAAATGAGCTGGTGGCCGAAATAGAGTCGCATCCTCCCGGGCTCATGCGTTACCATGATGCTACAGCATCATGGATTATCTCCAATCTCGCCACACACCGTAGATGCATGCATTTGACTCGCTTGAGATGCTCAGAGAACTGCGCGACGCAGGGGCTCTGGCGGTGAAAAAAGCGAAAGAACGAATATAGCGATTGGTAGCGTACCGCCAAGGCAACTGCTACTGGTCGCTTAACTTCCTACTCAGCCCGTGTACTAAAAGTGAGGGCGTACAGAAGCCTATCCGAAATTATGCTACAGCCTGCTAGCTGACCTTCAATACACTTATCCTAAGAGGGCCTGCACATTTTAAACGGCGAAAAGAGTATCCCGGCAAATCGCTACTACCCGAACTTCGACTACATCAGGCTCTGGGCGGCACTGCAGGTTGTAGCGGTGCACACGGGGATGGGCTTTCTTGCGATTTTTGACCCAGTGACACTTTTCATAGCGGTAAGTGGCTTTGTTGTACTAGGAAGTATGGAGCGCCGGAATTCAAAAGAATTTTTTTTGTCGAGAGCACTCAGAGTTCTTCCGCTCCTTCTCGTTTCATTTGTAGCGGTCGGAATACTGCATGGTTGGTTGGCAGCATTAGACAACTTTCTATATTGGCTGTGGCCGTGGCAAAAATTGACAGTAGTTAATGCCGTTGTGTGGACGCTTATATACGAAGAAATCTTGTACGTCGTTATGGCAATTCTCAACAGGCTTGGTTTCTATCGCCACTATATGTTTCCGCTTCTATTAGGAACAGGACTTGCCGCCCTAGCCTATTATATGGGGAGGTATGTGTTACCGGGAGCATTCCAATACTTTGGTGCTGCGTTCTTCATAGGCAGCGCCCTCTATCTTGTCCGACAGAGGATTGAAAAACTTCCTGCCTTTGCAGTTACGCTGCTGCTAGTCTCGAGCTGCGCTCTGGCTGCTGCTGGGTTTAATTACCCGCTTGGCCCGACTGGAATGCCAGTCTATTTCTTGGCATATACTTGCATCATCATGTTTTGCATTGCAGGGCCACAGCTTCCCAAGTTACCTATTGACTTATCGTACTCTATGTACCTACTTCACCTAATCGTATTGAGCATGATGTGGGGCCACTTTACCATGGGTTCCACAATGTTTATTGTTGTTGTATCCATCACCACAATGTTGGGTGTGGCGTCCTGGTATCTGGTGGAAAAGCCAGCATTAGCAATAAAGGCTAAGTTCGGAAATACTGAACTGCATTTGTCAACTCAGACTAGTTAACGCCGGTACGTTGTTTAATTGTGATCATTGCTTGGAAGAAAGAATTCCGGATCAACAAGGCCGCCAATATATCGAGAGAAATCCACGCTAAGATGGTCGCCGTCAAAAAACGCAGGAATACCATTAACGTCACTCTTGCAAGATTCTGGTGTGTTGTCCTTACAGAGGAGCTTTACCTTATCTAGGACATCAACTTGTTGACCGGAGAAGAAATGCTCTATCTTATCTGCCTCTCCCAGACCGAAGTGCGAAACAACACCCTGGTCAAAGCAGCTTCGAGGCGTGCCCCGGAGATTTACAACCTCGATACACTTGTATGGCCTGATTCCTACGTAGCTACTCATTATTACTAGTCTAAAGCTTGGATATGAAGATCTCATGTCTCGGAGCATCGCGAGCACACCCCTCCCCCATTCTATAGGCTTGAAAGTATTGACTACGATTGTCTGAAAGGCGTGCGTATCCAGAGCTCTAGAAAGGGCGCTTGCTCTCAAATTGCAAGATTCTTTGCCTGTATTATTGGCCTTGAGGGTTACATCAAAATAGAAGCCGCAGTCTTGTACAAGGCCGAATGCAATCACCTCGTAATGCTCATTCTTTGGATCAGCAGCCGTTAGTATCTCGAAGCCATCTGGCTCATGAGAATCACCGATAATTAGTACCTTCGATAGATTCGACCCGCATTCCCCGCGATCCAACTTTATCAAGCTGCATGCAGCCCCGATTCCTTTATATCTACTAGCAACATTTGCCTTTGCCATTTTATCAAGTACTTTTTGATCCTCTAGCCGAAGGTCCGGTTTTAGAGCTGCTAGGCCGGCCGTAGAGATCACTGCGGCAGCGAATGCCAATTTCCAGGGAGAATAAAGTGAGAATTGTTTTATTCGTCTAGATTCGATGACCCAGTAGAAGAGATAGCCTAAACAGAGAGAGGTGACAAAGATACCTAGCTTGAGGAGCGGGTCGAGATAAACCAAATAGCTGGCAAAGCATATGATGGGCCAATGTACTAAATATATAGAGTAGCTGGCATCGCCGATCTTCCCCAAAAGGCCTCCCGAAACAATATTAGGTAACTTTACGTTTTGGAGATATAGGGCATAGGAAGTCGCAAGCACTGCTGGCAATGATAGTAGCCCTGGTAGAGCATCGTCGTTGTCCAAAAATACCGCGCTGCCAAAGATAACCAATAAGCAAACCACATATTGCCAAACTCCCAGAGTGGGCTGGGGGGCGTTAGCCCTGCTGGTCAATAAATAAGCGTAACTTCCTGCCAAAAACTCGAATAGCCGGAAAGGAAGTAGGTAGTAGCTGGCATGAGGAGATAGTAGATTTGGCGTTCCTGAGCCGCTTAATACCGCTGTGGCTTGAGGTTCATTTGAAGCTAATGCAGCGAGTAGCAGGCTGGATGCTGCGAATATAAATAGGATTAACTTGCCTCTCTTTAGCTTTGCCATTAGAAGGTAGATGGCGGGAAAAATTAGGTAAAATTGGAGCTCCAGGCCCAAAGACCAAGTATGCAGCAGTGGTTTGTAGATATTTGAGTCTGAAAAGTAGTCTGTAGTTAGATAAAAGTGGATATTTGAGATGCCCAGTAGTCCTGTTAATCCAGACACATAGAGCTTCTCCGCGGCTGCCGGGCTATAGATGAGCAATCCGGCAAGTACGGTAAGTAGGATTGTCACGATTAGTGGCGGAAAAATCCGGTCTATTCGACGCGCGTAAAACCCAAGGATTGTATTAGAGCTTAGTCCTTGTTTGATAGCACTTGAATCCAAACTCTTGGCGATTAGAAAGCCGGAAATAACAAGAAAAACATCTACACCTAGAAATCCCCCTGACAAAAACCCAACATCAAGATGGAAGAGCAAGACTAGAAGTACGGCTAGCGCCCGAAGAGTTTGGATATTTCTGTTCTTCATATAGTTATTGTCTCTAAGATCTTTTTCGCGTTCTGATGTATTCTAAAATTGGAAGGAATTCAAGGTCTATGATATAGACTTCCGTGTATTTATCACTGAAATTGCGTGTGGAAAAAACAGGAAGGAAGTCGAAATAATGGGTAACAGAGAACGAGTGTATTGCCGGTCAGTGCCAGGTCCTGAGTGCATTAAGCCGTATTCGGTTGCTAGGGATAGCGAGAAAATAGCAATGCCGAAAAACATGACAAGCAATATGAACGTCCGGCTTTGGTCGAGTGTGTGACTAGTAAAAGGCGACTTGGCTAAAAATAAGGTAATGATCAAGAACAAAGGCGCCAATGTGAAACTGCTATTTATGTGCAAAGCGTGAAAGTAGTGCCTGAATAGTAAACCCAGATCTAGATTTACTAGTTGCTGACTCCTCCCGGCGAAAATTACCGTTCTTTCTTCAGGCATCCAACTAATATGTTGTGAACCCAGCTTGAAGTCAAAGCCGAAATGCCAAAGCACTACAAACCCAATCAGTGATATTCCTGCAAATCCGATAAAAGCCTTTTTCGAGTATCCGAGGAATATAGTGCAAATAAGTGCAAACCACACCGTGATCAGATAAGCAGAGCCAGTGCTTTTGGTAGCTAACAAGAGTAGCGCCATAATGGCGCCAAAAAAGATGTGGCTCATACTACTTTTATAGAATCCGACAGCGACTAGTGCGCAGCTGCCAACTTGTATCGCTGACATCAAAATTTCATGATAGCTGCCAATTAGCGCATGATTCTCTAGTAAAGGCACTGTAGCGCTCATCCAACCCAAGAGCAGCGCTAAAATAGTGGATCGCATAATAATCAAGCCATAGCCGATAACCACTAGAACACAGCTCATTTGCATTAAAAGCCATGGCATGGATGGACTGTGAATACTGGACCCATGTGATATCCAGCCAGACCATGAAAGAAGAACGAAGTTGGATATCGAGTGTCTATGCGTGATTCCATCTCCTGTAATGCTCGCGTGCCCATATTGAGCAGATAGATGTTGAGCTCTTGCAGCATAGCCCGGATGGTTCCACTCACCACTGAGTGCGTCCCAAGCAAAAATAGGTAGCTGTACAACCTGCATTAAGTTTGTGAGAAGTGTTGCAGTAAGCACAAAAAGTATTAGGAGTAGCGGGATACTTTTTTTGGAGTTGTAAGCTCGAGCAAGGCAGTAGCACAGGATACACGTACTAATGCAGACTCCAACCCAAAGCGTCCAGACAAGATAAGGATGTAAAAGATTTCTAGTTGACCAGATACTTATCTGCACTAATCCAACTATGGCAAAATAGCCTAAAACACCGCCAACTCCCGCATAGACCGACTTATATCCATTGCAAGCATTCTTGTGGCAACCGCAGAGAAAACCAACGTTAGCTCCAATTATCCAGGGAGCAGCTATCAGTATTAGGTCCATAAAAGGCATCAGCTCAAAAATGCTCGCATCTGCGCAATCTGCTTATACACTGAATCTGTTGAAGAAATATGGTTATAGCTAATCGGCATTGGAGGCACTACTGCATTGTAGTGAAGCATGAGCATTAGTTTAGCAATGGTCTAGAACAGCGCTTGTTAACTGCCATTCGCGCAGGTAGCTTACGGCTATTGACTCTGTCTGCCAACCTCCGCGAAGCAAATTTTTTCTAAAGGGACGCCAGCCTCTAGTAAGTCAAGTGCCGAACCAACTCGAAATGAATGTCCAGTCAGCTGACCGATTTCGCTTATACCAGCCTTAGTTTGGAGTCGTTGAAGAATGCGATTGACGCTTGCGGGGTTGAGCCTTTGGCCGACTGCGCCATTTTTCGATACCGACCTAAGAATGTAACCACTTGATCCTATTCGATCTTCCCAATCTGCCAGTGCACTGATCGTATTTGCACTTATATGGATCAGCCTTCCTCCACCTAGCTGATCTGTTTTCGAGAATCTTAGTCGGAGAGCTGCTCTTCCGTTGTGTAAGACCTCTCGGTCCTGGAAACGAAACTGGTACAGCTCAGATCGACGCCGCATGGTCTCGCTTCCCAGTTAAAGCAGCACCTGGTCGCGAAGTCCTTTGACGTCTTGGCCACAAGCCGTAAGGAGGCGGTCTCGTATGTCTCTGGTAAGAGGTACCGCTTGTTTTTGTGCGCGCCCCTTACGTCGTTGCATGCGTTTCAATGCCAGGATTACTTCGGGCGCCTTAGTCATGTCATGGCGGCCACTGAGTTTGAGGATGGTGCTCAGGCTGGCGATCTGGCGCCGGATGGTTGCAGTCGCGAGTCGGTCTTGTACCGTGTCCGCGAAGGTTGCTATATCTCCCTCAGATGGCTCAAGCGGCGCGATGCCTCTCCCGCTGCACCAAGTAGAGAATTGCTCAAAATCAGAGCGATATGCGAGAAGCGTATTTTCTGCGAATGCCCCCTCGAATTTCTCAAAGATTTCATTGATCATTGCGTAGTCTGTTTGTGAATTCGCCCATCAATCCATGATACAAAAAGAGTCATATATGTCAAATAAAATCTCTGCCCCCCAGATCCGCTGTGCAAGAGCCATATTGGGGTGGAGCGGCAAGGATTTGGCGGAGCGTTCAGGCCTAGGGTTGGCAACCGTAAGGAGGGCGGAATCCGACGCCACATCTGAAAAGACAAATCAGAGCACAATCAACATTATTGGGTTAACACTCGAGAAGGCAGGTATCGAATTCACCGGCGATCCCAGAAAGAATCCCGGAGTCATCTTGCATATCCACGGGAGTAGCTAGTCAAGTCGTTGTCTCTCGGCCACCACATGCCTTAGTTCACCCAGCGCTTTCGAGAACTGGTTGTTCAGCGAAGCACCGTAGCGAATCAGTTGATCAAATTGCTCCTTCGCGGGTGCTGCAACCGTTGGTGCTATCTCGATATTTTTAGCTACCTGACCCTGAATAGACTGAACGGCCAGCTTTTCTCGCAACCTCTTATACGTCGATTTGATTAGGCTGTTGTAATCAACGTCGCGCGAAGTACACAACTTAGACATTTCCGCCGAAAAGCAGTCTGGATCATAGTCAGCGACTAACACTTCAACGGCTGGTAAATCTGCCAGCCACTTGCAGGTGTCTTCCGGGTCTTCATCGAGGTCCATAAGCAAGACCCCCGGCTTGAAGTCGAAAGCCTGACAATAAATGAACAGACGCTGATTTAGTAGCGGGAAGTCAGCTGCAAAAGAATAGTAGTCCTTCGGAAACCGGTCTTCGTGGATACTATGAGTTAGTTCGGCGATCAGACCCACGTGAAGCTCGATAGGCACTTTGGCAAGTCGGTTTCCCCAGCCTTCCTGATCCACGCCTGCTATCAATAGCGCAAATGCCCGCCTGTGCTCCACAGGTTCGTCGATAGTGTCCAGAATTCGGTCCAGGCCTCCCGCGTCTTGTCTCGCCTGGTCTTACCAGGCACGTTCCAATACCTGAACCCTCTCGATTCGGACCTGAATGTTCGCCACCCTCTCGATCAGTAACTCCTCGGTGA
Source organism: Halioglobus sp. (assembly GCA_039990395.1). GTDB lineage: Bacteria > Pseudomonadota > Gammaproteobacteria > Pseudomonadales > Halieaceae > CALINF01. The sequence goes on along the minus strand of JBDXFZ010000139.1, from coordinate 518,513 downwards.
TGGTTTGAGGCCTGTACTCTTTCTTCAATTGCTTCAGCAGGTACTCTAAACGAGCATCTTCTTCAGCTGTTATTGGGTGTACTGCGGTTAGACCATGCTTGGTCGCGTTGCGCGGGGAGTTAGCCTTTCCTTTGGGTGTTTTTGGCCCCGAAAGTTTGGGTAGAAAAGCGGTCATAACAAGGAGCTCCGATATCTGTACGCATGTACAGCATAATGGAGTGTCGATTGCTTACGAAGCACCTATTATGAAATTAAGGTTCTTAAAATAGTGGCTGCAATTCCCCCTTGTTTTGCGAAACGAACTGCAGTGAAAACTATTAAAAACAATACATTACGCGCGATAAGGACAATTATCAGAAGTAAGGTAGCAAATCCGCCCTACAATCGTCCGGAAAGCGCGCGCAGCGTATCGGATTGTTGCGAATACGCTCCTCTAGCGGCAAGCCATAGTACCTCTCGTGCGTGTCGATTAGCTGCTCAATCCGCCATGTCCAACGCAGCGCGTCACCCATCACCCAGCATAGGCCTATCACCACCAGCACCGTCCGGCTAACCGAAAGCGATTCGCGTAATTTGGCCGACAATCCAACACGTACCGCTACCAATAGTAAAGCTGATGTGGCAACCAGTAGATTGAGAACCAGATTCGGGAAAACCATCCCGTTTTTGTGGATGCCTCTCACAATATTGTTTGAGTAGCCCTGCCAGAGCGGCGGGTTGGTCCAGTCTTCAAAAATCTGCTCGGCGACCCTGGTGCCACTAAAAGGCAGCAGTTCTATGCTTTTTAGATGAATCGGCACGTTATTGTTATTGGAAAACCCCAAAGCCGGGCCATCGAAAAAGCCAACGGCCAATTCCTGTACGTTGCCTTTGTAATCGTCCCCGCCGTAGACCATAGCCACCTGGGTGACGCCGTCGCCTGAGCGGTTCAGGGGTAATGAGTAGATCTCCTCAGGGTTTTTGGCTAGGCGCCAGAATATGAACGCATTGGTGAATCTTGTTGCGCCCTCAATCTCCAGTTTTATGAAGGGGTAATCCTCAGCGTCGAAGCTCTGATCTAGCGCAACTATAGCTTCACCATCAGCAAGCCCACTGATAACTGCCGCATCACCTGCCACCCCTCCCCCGGCCACCACAACTGGCCGAAAGTTCTTGCCTGGAATTACTACTGTTGTGGCGCTTGAGTGCCTGAAGCTCTCAAATTCGGGGTGAAAGTCAAAAAACCAGATGCTGTAGATAGTCACTAACAGGCTTGCACTGATAGCCAGCGCAATAGCCGCGTGCCTTAAGGCCGCCCACCAAACCTTGCTGGAGGCTACAACTGCTATTTCTGCGGAAGCCGGGGAAGGCTCTGCTTCGCGGGTCGCATTCATGGGGCTATGTTAGCTGACTTACGAATGCCCGTCATTGATCAAAAAGACAGACGCACCAATACTCTAGTTTCCTGTGTTAGGTCTCAACTGGAGCCACCGGCTTGGCGGCGGTACACTGGCACGAGTTGGCAGGAGTGGGTCGTCAAGAGAATGGGGAAAGGGGACAGATTTATTTTGCCAGCTTTCGAGGCCGGCCCTGCGGCCGGGATTCTATGCGAATGCCGGTACGCTCTTCGACCTCCTCGACAAACTGCGAAGTACCGGTCAACCCGTTTCTGCGTACCCGATTTTGAATGAATGACTGCTCTTGCTCACTGATACCCTCTTCAACAAACTGCCGGTAACTCCTTTCAGGCACTGAAAGACGCAAGTAGCATGGATCCAGATCCAGAATGGACGACTGCTCCAGCCCGATCTTGCTACGATAGGTCGACCAGCGATAATCCTCCGCTCGACCCACCATTCTTGCTTTGACCGGATTCAACTCGACGTAACGGCAACACTGCAACAAATAGACGTCCGTCTCAATGGGGCTGGATTTGTAGCGCCCGTCCCACAGAGTCCCAGAGCGCTTTCGCAGCTTGTTGACATAGCGGGTCTGCCGGCCGGCTAACCGCTTCATGAGCCTTGGGATTCCTGCGCAATCCTCGCCTGGGTTCACGATGAGATGGACATGGTTAGTCATTAGACACCATGCATACACTCGTAAACCAAGTTTGGTCTTCCACTCTTGCAAAGCGCTGAGATAGTAAAGGTAATCCTCATCCTCGAAAAAGACAGCTCTTCGGTCGTGGCCTCGCTGGACGATGTGATGAGGCAGGCCCGGAGCAATGACACGAGCGGTCCTTGGCATGGTGTGTTCTCGTTACAAAGAAGGCAGCGTGGAACCCTATTTTTGAGTATTCTTAAGGCTACGAGAACAGCATGTCTGCCCAAAAGAAAATAGATCTGTCCCCATTATCTCAAATGGCTCCGAACTTGATGCAGGGCCCGCCCCATGAGCGCAGCGAGTGCTTTGGGTGCCAGAGACGAATCGCTTTGCGGGAAACCGTGATGCCTCGCCGAGCCAGTAGATATTCAATGTCGCGGTGACTCAATAAGGAGTACTCTTACTGGATGAAGTCGCCGGCATCCCAAAGATACTGGCGACCCACTTGAATGCAACAATCCACGGAGCGCCGATGCGTAAATTTACCATTGCTTTGATGATAGGCATGACATTCTTTCTCCCGTATGCAAATGCGGCGGAGTATCTCCGTGAATCCATCGCCAAAGATTATGACGAAAATCTTGCGGAGTTGTATTTACATTTTCACCGCAATCCCGAGTTATCCAATCTGGAATCCAAAACGGCCAAGCGCCTGGCGAGCGAAATCAGAGCGTTCGGATATGAGGTCACAGAGGGAGTAGGCGGCACTGGTATTGTCGCAGTAATGGAAAATGGCCCTGGGCCAACCATTATGATCCGTGCTGACATGGATGGTCTCCCTGTGAAAGAACAGTCCGGCTTGGACTATGCATCTGTAGCAACTCAGGTAGACGAGGCTGGTATCGAGCGTCCCGTGATGCATGCCTGCGGCCACGATGTGCATATCACAGCGCTAGTGGGTACGGCGCGGCAGATGGCTGAACGCAGGTCCGATTGGTCTGGCACGCTCGTTTTGATTGGTCAGCCCGCGGAAGAACGTATATCGGGTGCGCGCGCAATGATGCAAGACGGTTTGTACGAGCGCTTCCCCAAACCTGATTATGCGCTAGCCTTTCATGTGTCTGCAGATCTGCCATCAGGGAAGATTGAGATCCCTCTAGATGTAGTTTCTGCCAGTTCAGATTCTGTCGACATCATCGTTCATGGCGTAGGCGCACATGGTGCGTCTCCTCATCAGGGTATAGATCCAGTACTGGTGGCCTCACAGATCGTGGTTAGCCTACAGTCAATAGTCAGTCGCAACATCGCCCCTCTCTCGCCCGGGGTCATCACCGTCGGTGCGATACACGGTGGTACCAAACACAATATTATTGGTAATCGCGTTGAAATGCAGTTAACCGTTCGCTCAGATGATCCCGCCGTTCGATTACAGTTGTTGGATGGCATCGACCGGGTTTCCAGAGGTGTAGCGATTTCGCTGGGTGTTCCTGAAGACCGCATGCCCGAGGTTATCCGCTCGAAGGTTGAAACCACGCCACCCACTATTAACGACGAAGAAACCGCCGCCAGCTTACTGGCTGCTGTTGAAAATCAGATGGGCAGTGACGCTCTTTATTCATTACCCCCAGAAGGCATGGGTGCTGAAGATTTCGCCTATTTTGTTGAACCGGAACACGGGGTAAAAGGCGTATATTTTTCAGTCGGTGGAACTCCCGAAGACGAATTGGAAACAGCACCTTCACACCACTCGCCTTTTTTTAAAGTAGAGCCAGAACCGAGTATCAAGTCCGGTATTGAAGCTACGGTTATTTCTGCTATGACACTGTTTGACAAAAAGTAGCTAGCGTTTCAGCTATTGAGTTCGCAGCTCACAATGAAGCCCGAATCCCTAAGGAGTCAACGCGCCATGAACCTGACCAAAAAAATTACCCATTTCGCCTCCGTGCTTATTCCACTCACTTTATCGGCAACTGTGTTTGCTCAAGACATTCAGCCCGGACCAGGGGAATTCCTCAAAAAGGGTAAGGACTACTCCCCCTATGTGGATCGCAACTTCCCCGAGAATGTCTACTGGGGTGATACGCACCTGCATACCTCCTACTCCACAGATGCGGGCATGATCGGAAACACTCTGGGGCCAGATCAGGCCTATCGTTTTGCCAGCGGTGAGGAGGTAGTGTCATCCAGCGGTCAAAGAGCACGACTGATTCGGGGGCTCGATTTTCTCGTGGTCTCCGATCACGCAGAAAACCTGGGTCTTGCGCCGATGATCGCGGCATCCGATCCGGATTTATTACGAAACCCCTGGGGGCGCGAAATTCACGACTTGGTAAAAGGCGGCAAAGCGGTGGAGGCCTTCACCAAGTGGGGTATCGAAGCCATGTTGCCACGCACCGACCCGCTTGATGATCCGAAGCTGGTGCGCTCGATCTGGGAGCAAATCACCGCAACGGCAGACCGCTACAATAAGCCTGGAATATTTACCGCCTTCATCGGCTATGAATGGACATCAACACCCGAGGGTAACAACCTGCACCGCGTCGTTCTGTTCAAGGACGCTGCTGATCGTGCCAACCAGATTGTGCCTTTTTCTCAGTACGACTCTGTAAACCCGGAAGATCTGTGGCAATTCATGGCGGGATACGAAGCGGACACTGGCGGCGAAGTCCTTGCCATTCCACACAACGGAAACCTCAGTAACGGGTTGATGTTCGCGATAGAGCGAATGAACGGGAAAAAGATGGGCAAAGATTACGCAACAGCTCGTATGCGCTGGGAACCCATAGCCGAGGTCACCCAAATCAAAGGAGATGGCGAGGCTCACCCCACACTCTCTCCGGACGATGAATTTGCCGACTACGGTACTTGGGACAAGGCAGATATCGCCGGCATGGTACCCAAAAAGGACAGTATGCTGGAGTTCGAGTATGCCCGCGCCGCATTGAAAAATGGTCTCAAGCTGGAGGACAAGACAGGCGCTAACCCCTATAAGTTTGGGATGATTGGAAGCACCGATGCCCACACTTCGCTGGCTACGACGCGAGAAGAGAATTTTTTCGGCAAGATGTTTTCAAGCGAACCTGCTGCGGATCGGTATGAACATTATGTGATCAAGTCGATCAGTGGCAATGAGGCCCTGTCCACGTTCGCCTATGAAGAAGTGGGGTCAGGGCTCGCTGCTGTGTGGGCCAGAGAAAATACCCGCGCTGGCATCTTCGACGCTATGCAAAGAAAGGAGGTTTACGCTACCACGGGAACACGTTTAACCGTGCGGTTTTTCGGTGGCTGGGACTATCAGGCCAGTGATGTGCACAGTACGAACGTGGCCAAAATTGGCTATGTCAAAGGTGTTCCCATGGGGGGCGACCTTCTTCCAGCACCAGAAAACACCCCTCCTACCTTCATGGTTGGGGCAATCAAAGATCCCTGGGGTGCCAACCTCGACAGAATACAGATCGTCAAAGGCTGGTTAGACAGCAAGGGGAACGTTCAGGAAAAGGTCTACGACGTGGCGCTCTCGGGCGATCGCAAGCCAGGTCCGGACGGCAAAGTGCCCGCAGTGGGCAATACTGTCGATGTTGCCACCGCCAGCTACACCAACGATATAGGCTCAACCGAACTGCGTACACTGTGGACAGACCCTGATTTTGATAGCGGGCTACGCGCCTTCTATTACGCCAGGGTGCTAGAGATCCCAACCCCTACCTGGCAGGCCTATGATAGCCAGCGCTATGGGGTAAAGATGCCTGATAGCATTGATATGATGGGGCAGGAGCGTGCCTACACATCCCCTATCTGGTATACGCCTTGATCGGGCTGCCCAGACTAAACAAACTTTCAACTACGGCATGAGCAGTGAAAAATCTGTGAGCCTACGTGAGTAGGCGATCGGGAAGTCGCACCAACAAGCAGCGGCAGGGTTCACCACGCTGCCACGTCGCTTCACCTGAAGACCCATTCGCAGAACGATACTGAAAAGTAGAGTCAGAGGCAGTTTTTGCACAGCAACCTCCCCAGATCACGTCTATCTCACCAGCCACCTAGTCAGCGCTGAACGCCAGCGATATCTCAGGCAAAGCGCGTTTGCAGATTGGAATAAAGCGGCAGCTTGAGGCTTGGTCGCAGATTCCTGCCAACCCAATGCGTTAAGTTGACGATACCTATAATAAAGCAAGGGAATCGACTTGCTCCACTGGGACCGAGTGGTATTTACGATTAAACTACGCGATATACAGGCGAACTTGGCGATATAATAAGTTCTGCCCAACCAATTATTGGCTGCCCACCACACTATGCGTTTTGCAAACATCTATCTCTTTACCTTTCTGCTCCCTCTCGTGTCACTTTGTGTAGGGTGCGGAGAAAAAGCCACAGGTGATGTGAAGCCTCAAGCAATTATAACCACGGTTCCGTTTCATTTCGCAGATGCCTCATCTTCGATACCTAAGCCGAAACGCTATGGCAACTATGGCGCTACTTGGGGCGATTTCAACAATGACAGCCGAGTTGATCTTATCTTTTCAGGCCACGGATCCAAGCCACATTTATTGGCACAAGGCGATGGAGATAGCTTTCTAAATGTCACGAAAGAATCAGGTATAAAGACTTCGAAGTGGACCTACCCCCAACAAAGTGATCGCCATGGCGTGAGCTGCTCGGACTTTGACAACGACGGAAATCTGGACCTCTACATTTCGCATGGAGCAAAGAGAGGGGACACGCTTGGATTGAAATACGATGAGCTTTTAAGAGGCAATGGAGACTTCACGTTTTCTGACATCACCCATTCCGCTGGCACCCTAAATCAGCAAGGCCGTGGAAGATCTGGCTTATGGTTTGACTACAACAACGATGGCTGGGTCGATCTCTACGCTCTTAATTATCGCTCCAAAAACGTTATGTATAGAAACAATGGTGACTCGACCTTTACGGATGTTACAGCGGAAGCAGGCCTGAACACTTCACGTGCTCATGCAGTGCCAGCCGATGTGGACCAGGATGGTGACATCGATCTAATACTGGCATGGCCCCTGAAATATTTACGCAATGACGGGTCGGGACGGTTCCTAGAGGTTGAGAGTCCACAGTTTAAATACAGGGGGAAATTCGGATATGGGCTCGCTCTTGGTGATGCTGATAATGATGGCGACCTCGACATATTCGTTAGCCGTCTCGAAAATGAAAGTATGCTCTTGATCAACGACAATGGCGTTTTTCGCAGACTGAAAGACCGTGTTTGGGATATAAATGATGAAGCCATTTCCACAGGCGTGTCCTGGGGAGATATTGATAATGATGGACTTCTGGATCTAGTAGCCGCTCGCTCCAGTGGCTATTTCGTTTATCACAACAGGGGGGATTTACAATTTTCCTCTGTCAAAATAGACGCGCCCGCACCTTCAATCATGAAAGAAAAGAATGGGGACATTGCGCTGGCTGACTATAATAACGATGGACTACTGGATATTGTTTCTGACAATGTCAAAGGTCACATACTGTTGCGCAATGAAAATTTCTCATCAAATAACTGGCTAAAACTACGGTTCAAAGGAACCAAGAACAATAGGCTAGGAATCGGGAACAAAATCTGGGTGACATCGAAAGACGAACTCATTGCTTATCGTGAATACACGGGCTCAAGCGGTGGCCTGCGGTCAGCGAGCTGTAATGGATTACACATTGGACTTGCGCTGAATCGGGAAGTTGACATTCAGGTGCAGTGGCTTAATGGTGATGTCTCTTCACTAAAAAATGTCAGCGCCAACCAATCGCTAACTATCTCTGAGACGCAATAAGGATCTCTAACTTAGTGGCGTTGGACAAACTTCCCAATCGCCGCTAAGCCCTCAAATTGCAGCGCACCTTAGACGCCCAGTAGCTAAAATGTGCCTAAACATCTGGATATTCTCCATCCAGCTCCACACCATGCTCTTGAAGTATCTCGCGGATTCGGCTTTTCTCATCATCTGACAGGCGTGAATCATCTGCTGAGCCACCCAGTTTTTTACCCAGAACGTCATCGCAAGTCGCTGTCATCTCGATACCAACATAGTCAAAGAGTTGTTGAACCTCATGATTTTCGCCAGGTATGGCCTTGACTATCTCTTCATGAGAAATTAGAAAAGGATCTAACAGTTTTGCGTCATCCGTCTTAAAGCTTGCATAATTTCTCGCCCAGATGTGCACCGGACGAAATGGGTTTTCCTCAAAGAAATGAAAAAAATCTGTCTCTTTTAACGACGCATAGGCTGCGAAGGGATGCCTGTAATGAAACACAATTTTCGCATCGGGATAAAATCCTCGCAGCATAATGGCATTTTCAAGAGCGTGATCACGCACTTCCTTAAAACCCCAACGAGTATAGCCCTGTGCAAAACTTGGTTCTCCATACAGGCTATCAAAAAAATTCCGAAACGCTGGAACAACATACTTCGTGTCAGGGCATATTGTTGGGGCCCACAATTCATGAATTTTCTCTTCCTTCGCTTGATCTCGCATCCACTGAGACTCAGAAAAATTTCGATTCGCCGCGTTAAACATTCGTCGCACAGGCATTAGGAACTGTGGCTCGCCCCAAACCAGCAACTCTTCCGTAGTGTTCAGGAGACGCTGCAATAGCGTACTGCCAGTCCTCCAACTCGAAGAAAATACAAATACAGGCGAATTATTCTCAGTCATAATTTCCAACATATCACTCGATTTTTGCGGTCGCGACTCAAATACTCGTGGTTAACACTGATGCGTCTTCTGAATTCATCTTCTTCGGGGTGCCAAGCAGCAGCCGTTTTTGGAAGCCTGAACGCCGCTAATCAAACCCGATCTAGTGAAAATTCAGACCAGTAGCGCTATCTGCCCTGCGCCTGAATATGTAGCTGACCCACTTCCTTGGTTTTCCCTGAAGCAGGATCATAGAGCTTGACATCATATTTCCCCGGCCGCGATAGATAACTCTCAGCCTTAAAGCCGCCGGTTATTATTGGCAGATTGCGCGTTGTCTTTATCGGATTATCATCGAACATTATAGACACGTTTTCCGGCGCACACTCCGTTTTAATCCAGAATGCAGAGTTGCCGTTAGGCTGCAGATTGAATGGCTGACGTTCTTTGGTGCTTACAGGACCCCATGCTTCAATATCACAAAATTTTGATCTCATTTCTTGGGCTGGATTATCAGTTACGGTCAACTGAAAGCCACCATCACATGACTCAGGCCGGATCACTGCGGAGAAATCCATATCGGGTAGCGACACTTCTCTTTCGAAACCTCTATCCTTCTTCGTCATGTAAACAAAGTGAGCTTCTCGAAGCTCCTCTGGCCAGAGTGGCTTCAAGTCGTCTTTCACTTCTTCCAAATTAGTATTCGTCGCCAGCAGAACACGATGCCCTTGATTTACGCGATTCAAAGTAGACCGCAGGTTTTTCAGAGTCTTTTTGAATCCGCTAGAAAAGAATAGCTGCTGAAGTATTTGATCTTTCTCATTCAGAATAACGACAAAAACACCTTTGCGCTTTAGTACTGCACGTCCATCCCCGTAGAAATCCCCTGTCAGGGTCTCCCTACCCCACCGTAAATGAAAGACATTTGTCTGAGGATCCAAATAAGCTTCTCCAGACAAGTCGCAAACAAGATTATCTTCGGCTGCATCTGCATAGGTACTTCCCAAGCTGTAAACAGCTTTCATCGCCCGACGCTTATCACAACCATCGAGTGGTAGCTTGACCGCCGTTTTCTCTAACGCCCCTGAGGAGCATCGCTCCAGATGACTGTTGATCACCTTTTTCTGTGCGGTGTAGTCCACATAGCGCGTTAGTTGATAGCGTGATTCTACCTTGTCCTTTACATTTGAGCGCGCCAATATGAATTCAGCGTCATGCTCTACTTCTAGCAAGTCCAGTATGTTTGCGACCATATCCAGAGAAGAAACCTGAGCTTGTGTATCCCAGCTTTTGAGCGTTTTCTTTCGCTTTTCTGGAACAATCGCCAGAGTCAAAAGCCGCCTATCTAGTACCCCTTCTTTGTCGAACAAGCGATACATATCTCGACTTTTGAAAACACCGTGATCAGCCTGAATATACACCAGCGTATCTTCAAGTATTCCGCTGGCTTCCAATTGCCGTACAAATTTATCTAACAAGAAGTCAGTGCAATGAATGGCGTCTAAGAAACGTTCTTCAGATTGAGGATAATCAGGACAACCTTCATAAGGATAACCAGGCACATGTGTACCCAGCGTCAATAGCGTCACATTAAAAGGCTCCGGTTTCGCATGCAATATCTCGATTTTCTTGAAGGCTTCATCAAACAACTGAGTGTCGGGAAGACCCCAAGCACTTTCTTCTTTCTTATAGCCTTGATCTATCCAGTGACTCAAACCCAGGATCTGATCGTATCCGTGGTCGAGCAAATAGTCGCCTTTGCCAGCAAAAGACAGGTCGGCGCCACCAAAGTAGATCTGATTGTAACCCGCCTTGCTCAGGACATCGCCCATACAGGGCAGCTTCGACATACGGGCTCCAGCCTTTTTTAAGGTGCTGTTGGAATAGGCCATATTCACTAACGTGCCACATTGCGAATTAAAAATGCCTTCGATAGTCACGTAGCCCGAAGAAAAGTTATAGGGAAGGGTGTAATGCAGCTTCTTCATCGCATCAATGTTGGGCGTTAATCCAGGATAATCTTTGTTCTCAGTTAGATGTTCATTGAAAGATTCGAGGTAAACAATCACCACATTGTAAGGCTGTTTTGGTGCTTTGGCCTGAATCCACGCTTTGTCTTTCGGCAAAAGCTCTGGTGGTCTTAATGGCTTCAACACACTAAGCGCATCCGCTCGTATTTGCTCATCTGAGAGCGCCGATACTTGACCTACGCTGACATACTGCTGATAGCCTTTGGCAAACAATACTTCGGGCGCACTGTTACTTCCCAAATATACGAATAGTCCAGATAAACCTAACGCCAAAAAACCTTCATAAATACTCTTCTTGTGAAGGTTTCTTCCCAACCTTGAGAAAATCCAAACAGATAATGCAGCTACTAAAGCGATGGGGGCGAAGGCGTAGCCATACTCCGAAAAAGCAACTTTTACAGAATTCCATTCGGCATGAGCAAAGAATTCGATAGTGTAGCCCATCCCGGTAAAGTCTTGCAGAAACCCGTAGGAGAGCCTAGTCAGTAGGCTTACTAGAGCGAGTACTGAGACACAGAGTATCGCTAAACCGACATGCCTTTTTGACAGAATAATTAGCAAGGCGTAGAGAAGAAACGCAGGGGCAGATGCAGCGATAACGAGTTCTACACTACTTCCGACAGAATCAGGATATAGCTGCTGAATAACCAGCATTGGAGCAAAAAGAATAGCAAATACGAAGGTCAGAAATTTCATTAGGCGCCAAATTCTTCTCTTAAAATTCTCTGAAATTGTGTCAGGCAGTTCCTGCACTTATCTTCACAAACCGAAGGTGTCACTGAATCAGACAAAGCTTCCACCCGACTTACCGACGCTCTGCACCGCTGGGCGTCCTCACCTGTACAAACTCTCTTTCTGGCCTGCTCATACACCTAAAAATTTACCAAGTCCTTCACCGCGTAGTGGTGATAAAGATACTGTCTTCCGCTAGTTGAGCTGTATTCACTATCAGCCGGGCTATGCATAGCTCCTTTTCTGCTGACTTCCCAGTATAACTGACCACAAGCGAGACTAACGACCCTCTTTTTACATACTCTTGGGTTTAGTACTCATCGACCTAATGACAGCGCGCTCCAACGTCGATTCCAACCAAATCTTATGTCACTCAGTACGCTCACCCGCGACCCCTGATCGCACGCTGTGATGGGATACATCGACCCACTCTGTTCGTAGAAAACAAAGGGAGAACACCTTGCTAGTCTAACCGCTCCCAGCGCCCTATCGTCACCTCTAGTAGATCGCGAGAGACGCAATTTTGTGTAAATTCGACAAGTCGGGTAAGGACAGCTATCGTCAGATTTAGAGTTGCACTACTTAAGCCTGATAGCGACATCGGCCGCGAGTTTGCCCGAGGGTGCACCTCAACAAAGGAACAGAAAAGAAAAGCAATAGAAGAGGCAACCTATGATGAATCATGCACTGCAAATCGACATTCTGAAAGAGCTCCTGCAGCAACTTGATGAGGGCAAGAACATAGACTCTGGTGTCCAATACAAGATGTCTACGGACGTTTACGTTTGTGAAGATATCGCAGCGCAAGAACGCGATCAATTCTTCCAGAATCATCCTCAGTTAATTGGTATGACAGGTGACTTACCAGAAGCTGACAGCTTTTTTACTATAGACGACTTTGGCACACCGATTTTGGCAACGCGGGATAGGCAGGGCAATTTCAGGGCCTTTCTAAACGCGTGTCGGCATCGTGGGGTAAGAGTTGCAAGCGAAGAGCGGGGAAAAAAGGCGCTGTTTGTTTGCCCCTTTCATGCCTGGAGCTACTCCAGTTCGGGAGACCTCATTGCCATCACCGATGAAGATCATTTTGGAGCCATGGAAAAGTCCTGCTTAGGACTGATCGAATTGCCTGCTGTTGAGTCAGGTGGCTTGCTCTGGATACACCCTCAACCCGACGGTAGCGTGAATGTAGATTCACTCCTTGGTGACCTGACCTCTGAACTTGCCGACTTCAATTTTGAAGATTATGTCTATGGCGGCAGCAAGACGATTACTATGAATCTGAACTGGAAGCTTGCCAATGATACGTTTGGTGAAACCTATCATTTTGGAAAGCTGCACAAGAATACGCTGGCAAAGATCAATCAAGGCAATAACTTGCATCTGCATGAGTTCGGGCGCAATCATCGATTTGTAACTGCTTCACGTGCGATCGACGAGATGAGGCAGCTACCCACGGAACAATGGGATATTCTCGTCGGGGGCGCGTTCGTGCTGTATTACCTTTTCCCAAACATCACCCTGATCGTGACGGCAGGGAGTTGTATTCTCGTGAGGATGTATCCCGACCCAGAAAACCCCGGGCGTTCTACGACGCAGATAGGCGCTTACTACACCCGCGAGGCTATGGAGGCTGCGGCTCAGGATCAGCCCGATGTTGAAAAAATTACGCCTGACAATGTCTACGAGCAGAGGCAAGGGAGAGTTCAAACACTTGCGGGGACAATGGAAGTATTCAGCAGCACCGTAGAACATGAAGATTATTTGATGGGGGAATATCAGCAAAAGTCAGCTGAGAGTGGACTGCTAAAGGAGGTTATCTTCGGTAGAAACGAACCGCCCCTGCACCACTTTCACAAGACTTTCCGTGAAGTGCTGGGCCTCTCGCCATTGGAAAAGCTTGGTTAAAATCTACGGTGTCAGGTGGTCAATTGGTAGCCCGTAAACTATCTGACGCTGAAAACTGAAGTAAAAAACATAGAGCTCCAATGCTGTTTGTTTCCATTGCTACCGCGCGCCTGGGCCTGCAATTTTTATCTGCGCACAAGTGACTGCTTGTAGGATTGCAGTGCCACCAATAACCTATCGCACATCTGATCGAGATCAGACAGCGCCATAGCCATCACTTTATTAGTTTCGCCTTTACGCCAAGCCAACTGTATTTCGCCAGCCAGTCTACTGAGCTCCGGGCTACCGAAGCTGCCGCCCATGCCTTTGAGTGCATGACAGGCGCGTCCGACTCTTTCAGCATTGCCACTTTTGGCCCCAGCGATAGCTTCTTCGTGATTACTTTCTATATCAATTACTATTCGCTCCATCAAATGGTTCATTTTTTCAAAAGAAAGACTGTCTCTCAGTTCATCCAAAATGGCACGGTCAAGGTAAGATGATGGTTGGTTTATGGTGTGGCGCGACGCACCATTTTCCTGACTCAACGTCAGAGCGGATGATAACGCCTTGTGTAGCTCGATTTTATTCAGTGGTTTATGTATCACGTCGTTCATCCCCGCTGCGAGAAACCCTTTCTTCTCCTCCTCGTGTGCATAGGCAGTCAAACCCACTATGGGCAGATTTGCCTGCTCCATTGCACTCGCCCGAATCCTTAATGTCGCTTCGACGCCATCCATTACCGGCATTGTCACATCCATCAGAACCACGTCATAAAGGCATTCTTCAATCGCGCTCAGCGCCTCCGCCCCATTTTCGGCTATATCGACGTTGCAGCCAAAGCTTCGGAGAAACGCGTCTGCAATAATCTGATTAGTCAAAACATCCTCGACCAAGAGTACGTGCGCGGGACAGCCTTCGATGTTGAGCAGCGGCAACAGCTCAGTCGGCTCCTCCAAGTCTGTCTGATATTTTTCGAAATCGTCCGCGCGCTGCAGAGGCACCGTCATCCAGAAGGTCGACCCAACACCACTTTCACTACTGACTCCTACGGTTCCTCCCATCCTGCTGGCGAGACCCCGACAGATAGCCAATCCCAGACCGGCCCCACTGCGACCACTGTCAACTGACTCCGGGAGCTGAACAAAATCCTGAAAAAGCAGTTTGTGATTTGATTCGGCAATACCGGTACCCGTATCGCCAACCTCAAGGCGTATTCTTAGTTCGCTGGGGTCTGAGGAGTAACTACCTTCATCGAGGGTTACTCTTAAAGAGATATCCCCTTCGTCAGTAAACTTGATCGCGTTAGACATATAATTATTGAGCACTTGACGAATTCGTGCGGAATCACCGAGGAGAAACTGGGGAACTCTGCGGCCGACTGATGTTTCGATACTCAAATCCTTGCCGTCGGCCACTGACCTCCAGAAATCGCTGATCTCAGATATCAATGCGACAATATCAAAAGGCAGTAGCTCTAGGTCTAAGCGGCCCGCCTCCATTCTGGACAGTTCGATCACATCGTCAGCAATTCTGCGAAGGTTTTCTGCGCTGGAGTTTGCTACGTTAACAAGCTCTTGCTCAGACACCTTCAAATCGCCATCGCTGAGCAGTTGCAGTGAGCCTAGCACCCCATTGAGAGGCGTTCGTATCTCATGACTCATAACTGCCAGAAAACGGGATTTAGCTTGGCTAGCTTTCTCAGCTTTGTCCCTCGCATCCATCAGATCCGACTGCAAACCCTCTAGCTCTGCTAACTTCTCGGCAGCCAGTGCCTCACTGCGGCGAAGCTTTTCATCCTGAATTGTTTTCTGGCTTACGTCTTGAAACGTTATCAGTCTAAGATCATTCTCGCCGCAACCGCTTGCAATTAATTCGCTGTGCACTTCCACCCATCGCTGCTGACCATCCGCAACGCAAACACGAAATTCAGTCGCACGGGGTAACTCGGTATGCTCTTGCTCGCCGATGAACTCCAAATAGCTATTCATCCTGGCCCGATCATCACTATGAATCATTGCAACAAGCCTACTTATACTAAGAGGGCCATCTTCCAACCCAAGGCCAAGTATCGAGTAGACACAGTCCGAGAAGATCGTTTTTCCATTGCTGAGGTTGTACGAGATTGTGCCCAGACCAGGAATTTCCTGCGCTGTTGGAAGCTCTTCGGCTGTCTGCTTACGCCGATTGAGTGGTACTTGCACCAGACCCTTATGCCTCTTTTCTAGAATTGAAACCTCGCGGGTCTTCAGTTCGAGTAGCTGTTCCAGTTCCAGACGAGCGCTTCGCTCCTGAGCAAGCAATTTGTCCAAATTCTCTGCTTCTAACATTACGCTGGTGTCGGAGTTTAAGGCTGCAGAAAAAGCTACCTGCTGTCGATTCATAAGTATTTTCCAGCGTGAGATTGTATGAAAAATTGATTGCAGAAAATGTGCAACGTCCTTCTTTGCGGAGAGTGAGGCAACAAGAAATTGGTCTGTCCCATTCATTGGAACTGGTGCCTGCCAACGGCTTCCAAAAGAACGTCTACTAACGCATCGAGCGCAGTTGCTATCTGCCCGCTATTACCGGAGGCGATCGCCAACCCAACAGCCTTGGCGCAACCACCGATGCCGTTGTATCCAAAATGCACTGCAGTTCCGCGTAGCCTGTGACTGATACGACGTACTGCTTCGAAGTCTCGGCAATGACCGGCATGCTGAAGCTCGATACGTGCTTCAGACAGATAGATAAGGTAATCCTTGGCTAGTTCAACGTCTTCCACCGGTACAGTCGGGCCTTTGGCCGGAACACGCTCAACTTCGGCGATCACTTTCCCCAGATCACGAAGCTTTCCATTTTTACTGAAAGTGGCTGCGCAACCCGCCTGTTGACATCGAGACTCAGTTTCAGCGGAGTCATCTGCGCTCAACACGATAACGGGGATGTTAGCTTTGAGATCCGATAGTAGGTCAAGCCCGTGCCCATCGGGGAGTTCAAGGTCCAGAAGAATACTAGTGAAGTCGCTACGAGAACGCAGACAAGCCTTCGCTTGACCAAGGTCAGCTGCCTCCGTTACCTCGACCCCGTGTCCTTCCAATGCCAGCCGGATATACATTCTCATCGCGTCGACATCTTCCACAAGCAGAATGCGACTCGCCGGGCTAGAAACTGTGCGCTGACTACACATCGTTGAGTATCTTCGCTTCGGCGCTACCGGTAGTGGTCAATCGTAAATTCCATTCTCGCATTAGGCCAGATATCGCCTTGACAGTTTTTCCAAAACCTTCGACACCATCGTGTCCGCGCTTACCAGACGCGAAGTAAAGCTCAATCACGTTTATCATGGCATCGACCTCTTTGAGACTGCCCTTATCAAACGCTCCCTCGCACCCTTCCATCAAAAGCGAGCGCAAATAATCCCGGTCGAGAAACGCAGAATAGGCAAGCACCAGACTGTCCGGCGCTATAGCGCGAATCCGATGAACGACTTCTTGGCCAAGGCTATCACCATTAAAATCCTTATCCACGATATACACATCAAATGCTGCAGGCGCGACCGGATCAACAATCCCTACAACCTGAGCATCGGTTATTCGCTCAAGGAGACTTTTCTTTAGGTGAGCGACCACGAACGGGTCGTCATCTATAATGGCTATTCTTTTTTCAATCATAGTGATTCAACTTCCCGTTATTTTCTTCAGTACACTGCCAATTCGGTCCATAAACACATTCGCAGCACGTGTGTGCTCTACACCAGTAGCGCTTACCAAGGGGTCCAGCAATAGGCCACGATTTAGAGTCATCAGGAATCGATCGGGCGCCATACGACCTAATAGATCAAGCGCAAGTTCAACTGCTTTGCGCTTCTCACCGCTACTTGTAACCAACACGGTTCGGTCGGCCAAAGCTGCTCCAACAGCACTCTGCCCGCCTGAAACCAGAACGCCAAGATCAATGATTACAATGTCATTGCTCTCACGCGCTTTGCTCAGTAACAGCTGCATATCATCAACCGCAAGCTGCCTTCTTACTGGAATTTCGGTTGTATTTTCGGAAATGGTCGTTGTAGAAAGTAGAGCTAGCGACCCCTCGCTGACCGGCAATTCCTTTACCGCCTCGCTAAGATCCTTGTCATCATGAAGTACAGTCGCAGAGCCAGGCATATTGGCTTGTTGATATAAGTCGCAGAGGCCTTTGTTGGCAGAATTTGCATCAATCAGCAACACCTTGCGATTCGCGCCGGCATAGTGATCTGCAATTGCCGAGGTAAGTCTGGTGACTCCAGCGCCAGCGCTAACTCCCGCCACGGCAATTACCAACGACTGTGATCCCGACAATGGCAGACGAAGATCAAATTCATTCCGCAGCTTACCTGCGAAGGCGTTCAAGCTGTCGGTCGGGTTTGCTGAATCTTCAACCACTCCGGCAAGCAGTCCATAGCCGCGCTCGCCCAGATCATCAGAGTACCGCACGCGCCCAGCGAGAATGCTGGCACCTATAACAAAAAACAGCGCACCTAGGCCACCAAATACCGCCCCTCCCAACGCTGCCGGCTTGCGTTTGTCTTCAATAGGCCCATCGGGAACCTTTCCCATGGCGATTATTTCGATGGCCCGCGACAGATCGTTCTGACTTTCAACCAATACTTCTTCAAGTGCTCTCTTGGTTTCCGCCAACAGTTTCTCCAACCGCTTTTTTTCAATCACGATAGAACGGATGCGCAAAAGCTTAGAGTTGAGTTCGCCTGCTTCCACACGGATCGTTTCGCGCCTTGATTTAAGATCACCCTTGAGTGTCTCTAACTCCGCCAGCGATTCCTCTGAAGAACCAGAGCCGCCGCCCGCCAATGCTCCAGCTTTACCTAGAGTAGCTATTTGTTGAAGACGTTCATGAATGGCGTATTCGAGCACTTCCAGTTCAGCACTGGCAGCACGTAGTTTCTGGTGGGACGGGCGATAACGCCCCTTTAATGTCTCGAGCGCTGCAAGGCGCCGCGCTCGGTCGTAGGTCATCTCGGCCATTGCCTGATCTAATAAAGTCGCTCGCTGTATCTCGACGTTACCTGCTTCAGCATTCACCGACCCGGTAGCGGCCAGTTGAGAAATGGTGTTATCCAATTTCACCATTCGCTCTTCGATGACTTCAAGTTGCGCGGTTTTCGTTATGTGCGCCTTGGCCAACGTGCCCGCATCATGCTCCCCTCCTACCTCGAGATACTCCGCGTTCAACAAAGCCAGGCTTTGCTCCAACTCGCCTTGTCGCGACGTTAACTCATCACGACGTACGTCGTAGTGTCTCTTACGCGCGGCCTCATTGCTGTCTTGATACGCAGTCAGCACGGCATTTACCGTCGCAGCAGACAACTGGGGATTACTACTTCTTGCGCCGATCGATATCAAACCCTTCTTGCCAACAACTTGTAGCATTGATGACACATCACCAACATCTTCTGGTAGCGGGAACTTGCCTTGAAACTGCAACCTCATGTTAATCAGGGCCGACTCTAGAACAGGTCGCGATCTTATTAATTGAGTCTCTGCAGTTACATAAGCGTCGTAGAGACGCAATCGGCTATCGTCAGAGTCCGCATAGAGAATTTTCGCTTCACGAGGTAGTACCCGCACCATACCTGAGCTGAGATAACCCGGACTCAGCGCCAGGTACCCTACTATTGCGCATATGATGGCAACAATCAGGGCAGCACAGGCTACTTGCGCTTCTTTACCACGAAGTGCACGGCGAGTAATACCGACAGGGTCCAGAGCTTCCGGTTCAGCGTCGGCATCAATGAAATCGCGTATCTGCGCAAGCATCGGGTTGCCGACCATGGCCGGCGCTGAGGCCTCCTCGACTGTACTAACGTGCGTGTTCATTGCGAGTAATCTACTCCGCCGTCTTCATACGCGTAGTGAGATCCCGTTCCCATCGTACGCCGGAATTGTAGTAAGACAGTGCTCTGGCCGAAAATGTAACGGCCACGTAAATCGGCACATAAAGCCAGAGCGCCGGTTTACGAATCAAGTTCTCGATGAGTCCACGAGCCTCTTTTTTCTGAGCGTAGCCCTGCGTATGGGCAGCGAGTTCGCGGTTGCCTCGATAGCTACGTGAGCGCACTTGCAACAGCGAGCTTGTTGAAAGAGGCGCACGAACTCGAAAGCTTACCGAAGGTACTACTGCCACGCGATCACTCGGAATAGTGCGGCGTAGGTAGGTATCGTCGGCTGTTACGGCAGGCAACCTACCTATACGTGTGCGGCCAGCAGTGGAGAGCGCAATAGCCGCAGCAAATTTTCCATTGCGCAGATACGGATGTTCCATCCACACACGATAGAAGGCGCGAACTATTCTGTCCGCAGCCGCTGTATCAACACTCATATGGCCAATTGCTGTATCAATGCCAGGTTGAGATGCTGCAGCAATCAATGCCCTAGCAGAATCGGTGTCCAGCTCGATATCGGCGTCGAGCAACAGAACAGGGCCGGCACTAGCCAACGATAACCCCTCATTGATTGCTGCTGTCTTCGAGGCCTCGGCAATTTCCACCACCCTGACTTCGGGGAAGCTTGAGCGCACAGTGCCTGCCGTATCATCACTGCAACCATTGCAGACCACGATCACCTCAAAACCGGTTGAACCAGGTTCACCCAGCAATGCGTTCAGAGTACGTTCTATCACCGCTTCTTCATTAAACGCCGGTACGATTACGCTGAATGAATCAATGTTCATGACACTGCCCGCCATCCAGCACATCGGAGGAATCGCACCAGTTATTGGTCATATCGAATCTGTTTGCCACGGTATCGGGCGCATCAAACCACCAGCGACTACTCTCTGCTGCGGCGATGGCTTCCCGGGTGAATCGATAGCGTCGTATTTGCGCTGGATTGCCTGCGACAATCGCATAGTCTGGCACGTCTTTAGTCACCACGGCGCCGGCTGCCAGAACCGCTCCGAGGCCGACACGTTTACACCCAGGAAGAATTATTGCGCGTGCGCCTAGCCAAGCATCGGCGCAAATTTCCAGATCAGGAGTAGCGACATCAGCAAGAGCATCGGCACCACACTTTGGGTTATAGAAATACGGGTGTAGCGATAAACGATCCAGGGGATGGTTCCTTCGGTATACCTCTACACCAGGACCTACAGAAACGTACCGACCTACACGTGTCCCACGTGGGAAGCGCGCAGCATCGAAGCAGCCATAGCTATGGGCACCAATTCGTACACCATAGTATCGACTCATAATCTCGCGCAGTGTCGCCGACTGCATTTCGCCGCCCTCCAGTTTTGAGAGCAGGCGTCTTATTAAACCGCGCACTTTGCCCGCTCCGAAGCCTTGCATCACCCCGTAAAGTCGCAGCAACAATCCGGCGCTTCGAGCACGCCTTAATTCAGGCGACGAACCATTAGCTGCCGTTTCCTCGCCGACAGAATCTGGTGAGCAATTAGCTGTAGTTTCAAAGGCGCTCATGCCTGAGACAGCCCGGCGAAGCCGCGAACGGTATTGATAAGGGTTGGGTGGGGAGCCGGTGGATCAATTGCATCGAAACTCACGTTCTGGCAGTCCAGGGCGTCCGAAAGAGCATCCGCATCGTGCACAACTTCGAAGCCATTGAGATGTTCAAGCCTTGCTACGGTGGCAAGCTGATGTTCGTTGCGGTGTTCGCCCAATTTGGCCAGACGCGGCATCACAATGACGCGCTTGCCTAGTTCGATTCCCGAGATAATGCTCCCCATACCGGCGTGCGCCACGATTACATCGCAGTCAGCAACACGGCTGCGGAAATCCATCGGGGACATATCGCGTGTCCAGCTAAGATTCTTGGGCTCGTATTCGCCTCGACCAATTTGGGCAAAAATTTCTACATGACTATTCGCGGAAGCCCACGTATCCAGAGCTCGAATCAGACGGTCAAATGGTAGCTGTGTTCCTACTGTTACAAAAATCATCGCTGTCTCCTGGAGTTATTCTTCGCTAAGCGTCTTGGCAAGTACAAAGGGATCAAGCGCCCTACTGATCGTAAGAATGGTTGGGGAAATCGCCGCTATCACGTCGTTCCAACCGCCCATCCCGTTGACCGGCATGTAGACTATGTCCCCAGGTTGAAGAGGCATATCTACCGCCAAACCATCGACGATACGATTAAAGTCGACAACGAAGAGCTCGCCCGACACGGGCGAGTGAGTGCGTATTACACGAACTTGTTCAAGGTTTGCCTCTGCACGCTGTGGGCCACCACTGCGTGCAATTGCATCAGCAAGGGTCAACGGTCCATTGGTGACATTCTGTGCTCCCGGCTGGATAACAGCTCCAAGCACAAAGATCCGCAGGTCATCTAACCCAGGTATAAACAATGTATCTTCGGGTTCAAGCCAAATATTTTGATCCATTCGTCCGCGGTTCAGCAGCGCATTGATGTCTACGGCAACAATATTCTGTTCACGGATAAGGCGTGCACCGCGGGTGTAGGCTTTGTCAGAAAGACCTTGGCCGGCTCCCAGTGCCTGTATCAGGCTCATGTCGGACGTCATATGCACAATGCCAGGCTGGTTGAACTCGCCCAGCAAATAGAGCGGACGGCTTAGTGGATCCTCCAGCTCAACCACAACCCAGGGGTCCATAAAATGCTTGGTGTATTCATCCTTAAGCTTGGTTTGTAGCTCGCTCAGGGATAAGTCTTCGGCGTGAACACGCTCGACCATAGGCAATTGTATTTCACCGGCGCCATCGACCTGAACGATAAGGCTATCCATACCGGGCTCGCCAAATACGTTTATAGCCAGACGATCACCAGCGCCCAGCCTGTAGATCGGATCGCTTTCTCCGCGCGGCAGACTCTCCACGGTCACGCTTTCGTAAGCTACGATGGGCGCGGCCTGTGCATCTATTTCTACGGGTATTGCCCGGGAGAAGCCTTCCGGTGTCTGGGTGAAGCCTTCCTCCGTCAGCGTCTGTGAGCACCCGCCAAGCAATATTACGGATCCCACAAGTAAAGCCAGTGCAGATATGCCACCACGTCCCGCAACAGGTTTCAGAGCTCTCCATAACTTGCGCAGGCAATAGGCCGCGGTCATACCGATGATGACAATATCGTAGCTGATGGATTGATAAGTTATGTAGTGACGTTCACCTTCGAACCGCACGGTCCAGTCCTGCAGAACGCGCTCCGCCGAATCGTTTTCGTCAATGCAAATCTGACCCAGACTGGATAACCCTGGTCGCACGGTTAGACGCATTGCAAAACCAGGAATATGGCTCTCGAGGTGTTCCTGAAGACCGCCGGCAATGGGGCGGGGACCCACAAAAGCCATATCACCACGCACGATATTCCATAGCTGCGGCAACTCGTCCAGCTTCAAGTCACGCAGCACGCGACCGACACGTGTCACTTCGGGCGTCTCTGAGGTAACCGCTATAGCCAGCTTCGCATTGCGATCGGCACCAACAGTCATCGTGCGCACTTTGTAAGTCGTAAAGGGTTTGCCCTGATGTCCGGGGCGCTGTTGAGCATACAGAAAGGGGCCCCGCGAATCGGCTTTTACAAAAATGCAGAGTAAGGCCAGCAATGGGGTTAACAGAACCAACAGAACAGCTGCTGCAGTCTGTTGTACCCCCTGCCAAATTTTCCAGCGAAGCCAGGCAAACACATTCTTTCTGCTAGCGACGGAAGCTGCCGGTGAAGGTTCGTTCACAAATGCTTGCAATGTCATGGTGTCGAAATCCTACAAACTTGTTACTCGCTGACATTGCAATCGCTGTGCCAGTTTCTGGCGAGTGCGCGAAACGGCTCCAGTGGAAAGGATTTTTTGCTAGTTAAAACATGTAGTTAGGTTAAATGCTGGCTGACCGAGCTACAGTTAATAGCCACACTGCCACTGACCTCAAAAGATAAGCGCAGTACCTTGCCGTCGCAAAATGCAAACAATCATCCTGCAAATTCGCAGAATACAAATTGCAAATTGCGAATCAAGACACCGAGTGAAATATGGGAATATCAGGGAAAGTATTCCGTGAATATAATTTTTCTTTTTTTTCAATGACTTACCTTCTCGCAAGCAAACATCCACACCATTGGCACAGCCTTTGCTGAATACGTTTCGTGAACAACTAAAAGGTCTTAGCGAATGTCGCAAACCCAACTTTCTGCATGTGTGTTTGGTGCAAGCCCAGGGACAGGTAATCAGGGCGTTAATGCGCTGTGCTTTTCAACGCTGGAAGCCATGGCCCAACGCGGCTGTAATGACTTACATGTGTTCGATTACGGTCAGGCAACTCGGCCGGCACGTTTCGGCGAATTACAGTACACATTACACGGCATTAGTGTCGGCAAACGCCTCTGGCGCAGTAACCACCTGGGTACAGCACGCCTGGCCGTAATGGCAGGTTTCCACGCTCACTCGGTGGTACGCACTGTCGCCAATGCAGACCTCGTTCTGGATGTAAGTGGCGGTGATAGCTTCACTGACCTGTATGGTGGCGCGCGTTTTCGCAATATCGTTGCTCCCAAACAAATTGCCTTGCGCGTAGGAAAGCCCCTGGTGCTACTACCGCAAACCTTCGGCCCCTTTACCAGCGACGCGAACCGCCGCATTGCTGGAGACCTTATTGCCGGCGCATCACTTGCCTATGCCAGAGATCCTGATAGTTACGCACGTCTACAAGACCTGCTGGGCGATAGGTTCGACCCTTCAGTGCATCGTCAGGGCGTGGATCTAGCCTTCGGCCTGAGAGCCCGCAAGTGCGCCCATCTGGAGCCGAATGTTATGGAAGCTCTTACTGCCAAAGGCAAACGCCCGATCATCGGCCTTAACATCAGTGGCTTGGTGGCAAACCAGCCTACAGCTGCCGCAACCCGCTTCGGACTTACCTGTGACTACCCTGCGCTAATACGTCAGTTGATGATGCGCCTGCTGGATGAGACCGACGCGCAACTAATCATTGTGCCCCACGTACACGCACCTACCGGCCACTACGAGTCAGATCTGGACGCTTCGCGGGCTCTGGTACAAAGTCTTACTGGGCGCCACGCCGCAGCAGCCAAAGACCGCATCACTATAGTCAATCAGGAACTGGATGCCTGCGAGCTGAAGTGGCTTATCGCCAAGTGCGACTGGTTCTGCGGCACACGTATGCACGCGACTATTGCCGCTCTTTCTTCCGGCGTTCCAACCGTAGCGCTCGCTTATAGCCTAAAAACACGAGGTGTCTTCGATACCTGTGCAATGGCGAGCTCATCTATCGACATGCGCTCCGAAGTGAATGCCAGCGCGCTAGATCAGGTAATGAGCCTATGGCAGCAAAGGGAATACTGTGCAGCAACCTTGAACCAGCGTTTAGAAAATGTCCGCACACGGGGTTCACTGCAAATGGATGAGATTGCAGGGTGCAACATTCAAGGGCAGACCGTGGGGCGTATGCTGGAATGCTGAACGCAAAGACCCATCCACGGCTTACACTGGCAGCCACCCAAGCACTTTGCGAAGGTAGCGCCTTTCTGCGCAACCTGATTCTTGCGCGCCTGATCGGCGCAGATCAAATGGGCGTGGCCGTGGCGCTTGCACTGGGAATTCGGATCTTCGAAATGTCCGGTGAATTCGGTATAGATCGCCTCTTGGTGCAGATTGAAGCAACCAAACTACCTGTCATGCGTCGGGTTATTCACTTGTTACAGCTCATCAAAGGAGGCCTGGTTGCAACCGCGGCTATCCTGTTCGCTGTACCGGTGAGCCAGGCACTCAACCCAGAAATGGATTCTGTAATATTCGCAGTAGCTGCACTATCACTGGTGGTGCGCGGAGCAAGCAACTGTGATTACCGAGAGCGCCAGCGCTGTGCGGAATTCGGTCCCACACTGGTCGTCGAGGGCGGCAGCAGCCTACTCGCTGCGCTTGCAGCCGTCCCGCTTACGTGGCTACTGCAAGACTACAGCGTTCTGGCCTGGATAATTCTGCTGCAAGCATCACTGTTCTGCTTCTTCTCCCATGTAGTCGCATCCCAGTCCTATCGACTAGGCTTTGATCGCGAGCTGTGCAGGCGCTGCCTCAAATATGGTGCACCAATAGCGCTCAACGGTGCACTGATGTTTCTCGCTCTCCAGGGAGACCGCTTAATCGTGGCACTGCACTTTTCGGCAGCCGAGCTCGCGCGTTTCGCGCTGGCAGCGCAGTTGACCTTACTCCCCGCATTGATAGGTGCACGCTACATTCTTGCCTCTGAGCTTCCGCGCCTTGCGCAAAAGTCTCGAGAAAAAAACGGTTTTGGAAAATATCTTGCTGCCTTGCTGCACCGCGTTGGAGTACTGGCTGTCGCTGGAGCGCTGGCTTTAGGCTTCTCTGGCAACGCTCTGGTTGGCTGGCTTTATGGCGAAACCTACCAGATTGCGCCAGAGCTTTTCTGGCTACTCGCAGCGGGCGCCGGCATCAGGCTTATCCGAGCAGTACCCGGAACCGCGCTGATGGCTCTGGAATCTACACATCTTCTGTTCCTTAGCAACGTGCCTCGCCTGCTAACGCTACCCGTCGCATTTGGGATAGTCGCCACAGGCGGCAGTCTAGCAACCATGGTTGCCATAAGCGTATTCGGCGAGGCACTTAGTCTCATTGTCGCCCTGCTTGCCTTGACCGGTTCGGGGTTTAAGTTCGCCTCTCGGGGCGAGCATCAAATCGTGGAAAGCATCTGATGGGAAGCACCGCAACAATTCAGGACGTCGTCGACAGACACCTTTGCATGGGCTGCGGCACATGTGCAGCAGCTCGGCCGGACGTTGTCCGAATGGTAGATACCGTCGCACATGGACGTAGACCCGTCATTGCAACCGATCTGGACGATGGAGCGAGCCGCGCGTTGGCGGCGTCTTGCCCCGGCCGTGCCATTGATGCAGTTGAACCTCCTCTGTCCGCCTCCAACGATGGCTATGATCACACTGCCTGGGGACCGATTCTGGAGGTATGGGAGGGTTACGCTACTGACGAAGCACTTCGTTTCAGCGCTGCCAGCGGTGGCGTAGTCAGTGCACTGTCTCTTTTTTGCGTAGAAGCGAAAGACTACGCCGGAGCCATACAAGTCCGGGCGCGCGAAGACCAGCCACTACTCAATGAAACCGTCATCTCGCGCTCTCGTAGCGATGTAATGGCGGCGAGCGCCTCGCGTTATGCGCCTGCCAGTCCGTGTGAACGCCTGGCCGATGTGCGCGGTTCCGAAGCTCCTCACGTTTTTGTCGGGAAGCCTTGTGACGTCGCTGGCGCCTCTCGCCTTGCAGCCCAGGATGAGTCAGTCAAAGACGGTATAGGACTTTCGATCTCAATTTTCTGCGCCGGTACGCCGTCGCTCGCGGCTACACGCGAACTGCTCGCCCACTTGGGTTTGGAGCAAGAAGACCAGGTACTCGACGTGCGCTACCGGGGGCGCGGCTGGCCAGGTCGTATGACGGTAAAATATCGCAGCCATAGCTCGGGCGAGATTCTTAGCGCATCGACCTCTTACGCCGAAGGCTGGGGTCAAATTTTGCAGAAACACACGCAATGGAGGTGTCGGCTTTGTGCCGACCATATGGGCGATCATGCTGATCTGTCCATTGGTGACCCTTGGTATAGACCTGTAGCTGAAGATGACCCTGGACAATCACTGATCGTAATTCGCACCGAGCGCGGCAGGCAGGTTGTTCGCGAAGCCATGCGCTCGGGTGTGCTGAGCCTCGAACCGCGGTCAGTTAAAACGCTTGCAGCTTCGCAGCCCAACCTTGAACGAACCAAAGGCGCGGTATTCGCCAGATCCCTAACCGCCAGGATGATGGGCGCTGCGGCGCCGAAATACCCCAACGCAGCCCTGCACAGGGTATGGTGGCGTGCATTGTCACCCGTAGAGAAGCTGCAGTCCGTAATTGGAACGCTTAAACGTCTGCTCGGTAAAGGATTACTTCGAAGTGAAAGGGCCGAGCTGCTGGAGAGTCAACCCTGATGTCCAGCGCAACGCGAGTGAGCGTACCGCTGTTGGCGGCGCTTTTCTATGTGGCCTTGATTATGCCACTGGAGTTCTCTGTCACCGTGGCCGGTCTGCGCCTCTCGCCGTATCGGGTTCTGTTGCTGGTGATGACAATACCTCTGCTAGCCCGCTTATTGCGCAATACACAACAACCTCCCCACATGGTCGACTACCTGATTATGGCCCACGCATTCTGGGCGGTCCTCGCCCTAACGGTCTATGGAGGTATCGGTTCCGGCCTGGAATCAGGCGGGATCTATGTGGTAGAAAGTCTCGGAGCGTATCTGCTGGGCCGAATAACGATCACCTCCGCCGCAGAGCACCGCGCCCTCATTTACTTTATGGTCAGCGTTCTTGCTGGAATGTTTCTCATCACTCTCCCGGAGAGCCTCACCGGGACGCATTTCATCCGCGAGGCAGCCCGCGCAGTCATGGGTGGCCCTGGACTACCCGTTATTGAAGCTCGCCTTGGCCTTGATCGCGCCTTCGGGTCCTTTGATCACCCTATTTTGTACGGCGTATTTGCCGCCTCTACTTTTGCAGCGACCTACTATGTATTGAGCGCAGAAGCTCTCAGCCTACGCGCATTTGGTCTCATGGGTATCGTTGCCGGCAGTACTTTCTTATCGCTGTCCGCCGGACCATTTGTCGGCCTTGCTTGCCAGTGCTGCGTGATTGGATGGGACAAGGTAACCAAGGGCATCAGTATGAGATGGTCAGTGCTGATGGGGATTTTCATGTTGATGTGGTTCGCGGTTTCACTCGCATCCAATCGCAGCCCGGTCAAAGTCTTCATCAGCTACCTGACTTTCAGCGCCCATAGCGCCTACAACCGAATACTGATCTGGGAATACGGCTCAGCAGAGGTGGGGCGAAACCCGTTTTTTGGCATCGGCTTCGGTGATTGGATTCGCGCGCCCTGGATGAGCGATAGCATGGATAACTTTTGGTTGCTCACTGCGGTGCGCTACGGACTTCCCGCACTCATTTTCCTGGTCGCGGCAATTGTGTTAATGGCATTACGGCAGGCAAAAATGAACGCGCGGCATAAAGACATTAACCGTCATCGCATGGCCTGGCTTGCGATTATTATCGGGCTATCAGTGTCCGGGATCACCGTGCATTTCTGGAACGCACTTTTTGCTTACTTTTTTTTCCTGGTTGGAACCGGCGCATGGCTGGTTCACCCGCAGCGACGCCAAGCACCATTGCCGAAGGCGTTTATTCGTAGCTGGCTCGAATCGAATCCGCGCGCCGCGGCCGCTTGCTGAATACCGATAACTGGAGACGCCTAATGGATCTATCAATCATCATCGTTAACTGGAATACACGCGACATGCTGCGCGACTGCCTGAACTCCATCCCTAACCAGAATAAAGGCCTGTCCGTCGAAACGATTGTAATCGACAACGCTTCACAGGACGGATCGGCAACCATGGTAAGCGCAGAATTCCCGCAAGCCAGGCTAATTCAGAATACCGATAATCTGGGCTTTGGTACGGCAACTAACCAGGGAATGAGAGTGGCAACCGGGCGCTACCTGCTGCTGCTAAATTCTGACACCTTGGTGCACGGTGACGTATTAGCAGACTCGGTAAATTATATGGAGGCTCATTCCGCAGTAGGCATGATGGGCTGCAAAGTGCTGAACGAAGACGGAAGCGTACAGATGACCTGTAGTCGGTTTCCAGGTTTTCTGAATCTGGTTTTGCAAACACTCGGACTTAATCGGTTGGGTCGCCCCAAATGGTTGCAGCGCTACCAGATGCTCGATTGGGACCGCAGTGACGAACGTGAAGTGGAGGTAATATCCGGGTGCTATTTAATAACACGCCGGGAAACGGTAGATCAGATTGGCATGCTCGACGAAGCCTTTTTCCTTTACGGCGAAGAAACAGATTGGTGCCGTCGGTGTGCTGAGGGTGGTTGGAAACTGGTTTTTGCACCCGTGGGCTGCATCACCCACCTAGGCAGCGGCTCCATCAGTAAACTGAATTACAAACGCGATCTCATGCTTACAGAAGGAACCGTGCGACTACATCGCAAGCACGGCGGCTATCTAGCAGCGACAGCTGTATGGCTACTTCTATTGCTATTCAATTTCTCGCGATCAGTGTACTGGAGCCTCCGTGCTCTGCCAGATTCGCGGCCCTACACTACAGAACGCGCAGGACATTTTCGTCAGGTGGTGCGCCACTTCAAACGTGCCTGGCCATCGGTACCGGAGCAACTGGCATGAATCGTTTACCCAAAGTACTGGCGCTGGCGCCATACTGCGACGGGCTGGATGTGGGAGAGGCCTGGTGCGCCCACCAATGGGTATCACAACTGTCGCGACACGCGCAGGTTACCCTGCTTACCCTGCGTCGCAAGAACCATACACCTGCGTCTGTACAGCTACCTAATGTCGAAGTAATCGAATGGGATGAGCGATTCTTCTCGCAGCGCTTCAACCGACTGTCCAGTATGCTAAAGCCGAGTTACCTGTCGTTCCACTACCAGGCACGACGCTGGATCAGTCGGAACCTGCAGCAAGGCCGACACTTTGACGTGGCACACCAATTTACGCCAATTGCACTGCGTTACCCAAGTCCGCTTGCAGGTTTACCGATACCCTACGTAATCGGCCCACTGGGTGGCAGTCTTGATACGCCTGAGGGTTTTGCGAAGGAGTGTCGAAGCTCCGCAGGGTATACGCGCCTGCGTACACTGGATCGCTGGCGCTTGAGACATGATCCTCTGCTGCGGCGAAGTTACTCAGGCGCGGCAGCGCTTTTAGGCGTAGCGCCTTATGTCGGTGAACTTCTCAAGCACGCTTCACCCAAACGTTTCGAAGTGATTAGCGAACTTGGCATAGATTCCCTCGCGCCGCCGCGCGATTCACGAGGGGCTGGAACCCAATTAAGACTTGTACATGTTGGTCGTGCAGTACGAACCAAGGGGCTCCGTGATGCCATACGCGCACTCGCTCGACTGCCGCAAGACGTAAGCGTGCACCTGGACGTGGCGGGACAGGGAGAGGAATTGTCTGTCTGCCGCGACGAGGCACACATACTGGGCGTAGAGAGCAAGGTTACTTTTCACGGTCAAGTCAGTCGCGATCGTGTCGAAGATCTATACACGCAGGCGGACGCATTTCTGTTTCCCAGCTTCCGTGAACCGAGCGGCAGCGTAGTATTCGAGGC
Source organism: Halioglobus sp. (assembly GCA_039990395.1). GTDB lineage: Bacteria > Pseudomonadota > Gammaproteobacteria > Pseudomonadales > Halieaceae > CALINF01. Next base: position 488,037 of record JBDXFZ010000139.1, on the reverse strand, counting down.
ACTACGCCACGGTCTGCCGGTGATCACCACTGATCTGGGCGGACCCGGATTCGTGATTGATGAGAGTTGTGGCATCACCGTACCGGCAATCGAACCCCAACAGCTTGCTGGGGATCTTGCCAACGCTATCACTCGTCTCGCACGCAACCCTGCGCTGCGCAGAACCCTCGCAGAGGGCGCGCGGAAACGTATTTCCCATATCGGTTTGTGGGACAAAAAAATCCAGTGGCTTACAGGGCTCTATGCAGAGTTACTGGAAAATGAACATAACCCCGATTTCGAAGAGGTAATTTTGCATGCCAATACCTAAAACCCCAAAGATTCTTGCGATCGCTTCCAGCGGCGGACACTGGATACAGCTGCTTCGCCTTCGTCCGGCCTTTCTTGGGGCCGACATTACTTACGCCAGTACCGACCCGGCATTGGCAGCTGATGTGGGAGGCCACCAATTTTACAGCTTTCCAGACGCCAATCGGCAGCGCAAATTTTTCCTCCTGATGCAGATTATCAAGATTGTCTGGATACTGCTGCGCGTGCGGCCCAACGTAATTATTTCAACCGGCGCATCATGCGGTTACGTGGCAATTCGAATTGGTCGCCTGTTCGGTGCGCGAACTTTGTTTATTGACAGTATCGCAAACGCCGAACAGCTCTCGCTATCAGCTCACCTGGCATGTCGTCATGCGAACCTCATGCTGACTCAGTGGCCGCATCTGGCGTCGCCCGAAGGCCCGGAGTACAGAGGGTCTGTACTGTGATGACTAAAGCACTCAGATCGGTGGCATGACTAGCATATCGATTCAAACTGCGGCTACAGCTGCCGCACTGCCGCGCGCCATCCTGTCCCGCAATATATTTACTGCGTCGCTGATAGCAATCGCAGGCTGTGCCGCGCTCGCACGCGCCGTCCCGGATGCAACGAGCGCCTCGGCAGCCCTAATCCATGGTTTCACGGACAACAAGGTTCTCTGGATATGTCTTGCTGTGGCGGTATGGCACCTGCAGCGAAAGCCCTCGCCCGCCCTACAAGCGCAGCACCTCGCAGCCGGAATTCCAGCTCTAGTACTGGCAGCGATATCAGGAGGTATCTGGCCGTGGATCGGCTTAAGTGTTTCGTTGTTATTGCTGCTAGTGTTTGCTCCCGGCTACCGCGGCGCGGCGCGTACCGGGTTGTTAATCGCACTTATCGCCGCAATCCACGAAATCACGATTGACTCGCTCAGCGATTTAGGTGGCGACACGCTACTGGGGATCGACGCACAGATCGCAGGATCACTAGCACAGTGGGTTTTGCCAAATCTCGTGGTTGAGGGCACTGCCCTTCAACATCTGGATGGTCATATGCTAGTCCTTGTCTGGGGATGCAGTTCGCTCAGCAATCTAGGCGATACCCTACTATTGTTCTTAGCGCTGGTGAGCCTGCATGCTTCTGGCGAGGTCTCAAGGCAATCAAAGGGGTGGATTATCCTCTGCTCTTTAGCCCTCACCTGTCTTATCGTTGGATTGAACGCGCTGCGGCTGGCTTTGATGGCCAGTAATGCAGAGCTTTACGCCTATCTGCACGACGGAGACGGTGCGGCATGGTATCGAATTTCGATTCTCGGCGTTACAGCATTGATGAGCGGAGTTGCCGTATGCAGGTAAACAGAATTTATGAACTAGCCGGGCTCGCAGGCCTTGCGTGCTCGGTACTGGTTTTTTACGCGAGCCTCTCGACTGCAGGACACCGTGTAAACATCTGGACGACTCCACAGATCAACACAGTCACAGAAGGCATTATCGAAGCGGGCCTGAAGCACCGTGATGATGTCAATATCGAGATTGGCGGACAGGAGGTGGCTCTAGGATTCTCACGGCAGGGCTGCGACGGATTGCTGTTAATCGCTTCGCTGCCAAACACCGCACAAGGTTGGTCACACATTGCACCACGCATGGATATGACGGCGTTCAATGTTCAGTACCTCTATGACAGTACGCTACATGCTCAAGTCCCTCGACTACAGCGGCTGACAGACAAGCTGCTGTCGGAACTGAGACCTGGTTTCGAACTTACCCCACCGCGCCTTATGGCGATTGCGGAAGCGGGTCACTGCGGTTTACTGCAGAGTACTATTTACGTACTGGAAACCTTTACTCAACCCCAGAGGGTTTCTGGGTTGCACCAAACGATTTAGCGCACTTTTTTGCAAGGAGATGTATATGAAATATTTGCTGGTTTTTACGATTACTCTTTTGACAGCTGTGAACGCCATGGCAGAACACAATGGAGGAGATGATTTGAGTAATGGTGAAAACGCGAGCTGTAATGCCAGCTTTAATAGGAATTGTGTCGCTGAGTTTAGCTATAGCGCTGATTCCAGCGGTTTCGCGGCACCGGCTGGCGAACTGGGTAGCTCTTTGCTCGAGGGCGCAGTACTTTCACTGTCTCTCATCGCATGGATCATGTGGCGCACTCATCGCTCGACTCCTAAACACGCTCGCAACAACACGACTGCGAGGCCTTCTAGCGAGCAAGTGGATGCGGCAGGGTTTCGATTGTGATCAGCCTGAGTGATCGTCCTTTTGGCGGATTACACGCAAAACTATAACGCCTGTAAGCTAGTCAAACGGGAGTATTTAGTAGCAATCTGTTCTTGATCAGTGCCGTAGTGCTCTTGGGTAGTCTGCGAGCAAGCTCACGCGGCAAATTGCGCAGACGCTGGACCCCGGAAGGTCGGTTAATGGGAATCCGTGCGAGCTCCTGTGAGCCACATGCAATGAAATCTCGCGCAAACTGGCCTGACAGTCGGTAGTCCTCAGGCAAAGCAAGCATCGATTCATACATCGCCATACTGTTGAAAGGAGATAAAGTAGGCTTTTGGACGGGATGACCACACAGTGCGGCGCTCGCCCAGCAGCCAAGCCTGATGTCGATGTATGCGCGGTCTAGAATGGAAGTGGATGACAGCCCAGCATAACCGCTCAACCACTGTTCTGCTCGTGATAAACCGCCTTCGGTCTTCTCGAACCCCAGGCGAGCCAGTAGCGCGTCCGGCGTCAGCCCATGTTGGTCGATGTCTCGTTTGTTCCAATAAAATGCTCTGCCAACTTCACCACCAACACCAGCCAACGCGTAGCGATCGACATACGTCTGCGCGATTGTTCGGGTAAGATTGGTCACTGAATCACGCAGACAGTAGGAAGTCCGCGCGAGCCAGGCCTCGATATCCTTGGTCGACGGGCTCTGCACGGGTACTACTGCGTGATCTAGCTCAAACCGCTTCGCGATTCGGCTAGCTACCTGTGAATCAACACGCGCTGTGGCGCCAGCCGGTAGATAGGTGAGATAAGTGATCCGACGTGCTGTCTGCAGCGTGGCAGACACTACCATGCGCGAATCCCAACCAGCGGTCAGATGGCACTCCATTGATTGCCCCACCCGGTCCACTGCCTCTACAAAGTCCCGGGCCAGGCCATGCATTTGCTCTACGCTTAGCGGCGAGGTGACCGCCGGGGTCCGGTTTATCAGTTGTGCCCGACCCGCATTCAGAGCCACAGTCTGACCCGGTAATAGGCGTTCGATACCAGCGTAAGGAGTGGCACCGAACGGATACCATACTGTGCCGTCCGCACGCCGGTAGGTGGCGTCGACGGTCGGATCTGGCAGTAGTTTCTCTGTCCACTCCATAACCCTCGGTGTAGAGCCGAGCTCGCCGGATTCAGTCCTGTAAACGACGGGGAGCTGCCCTCCGGGATCGGGGGTGCACAACAAGCTACCGCCTTCATGTTGCAAGACCACAAATCGCCCGGTCAATAGCGGGTAGATTTCCTCGAGTGTTTCGGCAGTGTGTATTTCGTTTAAGGTACTGTTGGGATAGAAATTTCCACGGTAGGAGAACCATCCGAGAATGACTGCGCTCCCTCTTTCCGAACCCGCCTGCGGCAGAAGACGGATAGCGCCAACACCCGGGGCACAGTAGATGTTGTAGTCGCCCAAACGCAGAATTTCCCAGTCACTTTCCAGATCGAGCCGATCGCGCGTGACAAAAAATTGTTTGGGCAATGAGAGACCTGCAGTATCGCTTGAGCTCTGTGACATGGAAAAAACCATTTGTGTTTGACTTAATACTTCAGGATTGCAAGCAGTGTGCCAAACTCGACGCGCAAGCGGCCTTTATGATCCCTAGGCATGCAAGGCTTTGCTACCCTGTCCGGCCTGGCTGCACGAGCGTAGTCGCAATTTGCGATTGCAAAATGAGAGAAAATTTGCAAATCAATACGGCTACTGTCCTACCCCACTCACCAACGGCATTGACCCTGAGGTTGGGTAATATTCGGTGTGGAAAAGTTGCCGACCAACATTAAGCAGGTGCTAACTGCTGCGAGAACACCAAGTTACCGCTACGCCTGACCGACTAGTTAAAACTTTCTTATCCCCGGCTCTCTCCCTGATCTTCTGTTGCGACTACTCTATCCCACTATTTTCATAGGGCTGAATGCTGAGGATCGTATCCAGAATCAACAGTCGATGAGCCCAGATGTATTTCCTGAGTTTTTTGAGTTTGCCCATCTTCGCCCAAAGACCGGTCATAGCCACCACAGTCATGCAGCACCACTAGAACCTCGCTTTTTTCAATCTCCAGTATCGCGAAGCCATTGCTCTCCTTGGTTTCGACCAGAGTTTCCGTTTCTATCCATCCGGGCTCGGCGGCAGCTATGCCGCGCGCGGATGACGGCCAGGTGGCATCAGAGGAACTCACCGGGCCTACCAAAACTGAGATTACCGGCTTGTCTGCTAGTTTAAGATTGCCACTTGCGGTAATGGCAACAGCGCCCTGTGCATGAACATCACCAGAAAACATAAAGCGGCTTCCGGATCGCTTATACAGCGCCCCTAGCAGCCGTTGGTGTTGATGCCACCATTCTTGCGGCCACAGATATTTTTGCGCGCTTGTGGTCAGCTGATCGGCGGCAATATCATCCATAACCGTATTGGTGACTACGCCGGTAAAACCAGCGGGTGCGACCACATCAGGATACCATTCTCGCCACTTTCCGGCGGTCCAACCCATGGGGTGGGACGGCACCAGCGCAAAGTGCAAAGCATCAGATGTTGCCGTCCGCTGCATAATCCATTCCTCGGCACCCCTGGGTATCAAACCGATATCGTTGCCTGCAACAGATAATTTGCCGGCGCAGTCGAATAGCGGCGCTTCAAACAGTCTCCCGTAGCGGAAAATACCGAAGTGTCTGTTCGCGTCGGGTATGGGGGGATGGGGCAGCGGCGGGTAATACAGGCTCGCAATTGTCGCTTGCGCCTGCTCACTGAAGGCGTCCGGCGGAAACGTCACGATATCTTCATTGGCATCATCATTTTCAAAATAGTCATGATCATCGGCTACAAAAAACACCGGCACTGACTTGAACCGCGTACCGTAAAGATCGGCAATTTGTTCATCACAAATTCGCTTAAGCAAAGTCTCGTTGCTGGTACCCAGGATAGGCGCGTCGCGATCAAACGCGCCGTACTTCATTCGCATATACAAGCCGGAAAAAACCTTGATAAGCCCTTTGCCTGCACTTGGGAACGCCTGACCCTTCAGGTCAAAGTAGATATGGTCGCCAATAGCGATAGCCGCATCGGGGTTTTGGGCCAGCCCCTCTGCAAACAGCTTTCGCCTAAAGCTGTGGGGCTTGAAAAACTGCCGGCTACCCACACCAAATCCGTCCCCGCCGCCGGCGCAGGTATAGGCCAACAAGCACAAACTGTCGGGCATGGTATCCCAAGCGGGAAACGTCTTGAGCGGCCAGTTGTCTTCAATGACCGCGCCACTCTCAAATAACTGCAATTGATACTCGGTTGCAGGGCTTAAGCCATCCACCGCGAAGGACCAGAAACGCCCTTCAGTGTCTGTCTGATGCCCGGCGTGATCAACTCCATCCACCGACAGCACCAGTGCTGCGCTGGGGTGTACCAGCGAAACTGACACTGACAGGGAATCGGCCGTAACGCTCGGAAGAATATGACGCACCCGCTGCTGGCGAGACCCGGGCAGTATGGTGTAGGTGAGTCCTGCTGCTGCCGCCGCAATAATGGCAAGCGCAGAGCGTCTAGATAGTTTCACACGATATTCCTCGTGGCAGTCACACAATCGCGGCTACCCGATGTGAGCCGAATTCATAGAGGGTTTTCCAGTGTTCTATAGCCTACTCTATTCGCTGACCGCTAACAGAATCAATGAAGAGTTCTCTACGTGGCATTACCAATAAGACGGTAAGTGACTTTGCCAAGAAGCACAAACAAGCTGGTACGCAACTAGTGGCGTATGTTGTGTTAGTTCTAGCTAGCGGCATAGTGTATTTCAAAGTCGCGTAGCTCGTGATGTGCAGCTAGCTATCTCCATGTCGCAGAAACATGTCCGCAAGGTAGCCTTTCTCGCCACCAACTTTACTTGCCATAACTAACTGTCTAGCCTGTGGCCAGTCATTACTCACTTTCCATCGATGGAGTAGCCGTAGACATGTCCATGCTCGGTTCGATTCTTATCTTCCTAGGGGCAGCTGTAATCGCTGTTCCTATTTTCAAGCGCCTCAAGCTCGGCGCCATTTTGGGCTACCTGGTTGCAGGAGCAATCATTGGGCCATCTTTACTAAATCTAGTGAGTGACCCAGTCACCATTTTGCATATGGCGGAAATGGGCGTAGTGCTACTTCTTTTTCTAATCGGTATTGAGCTCGAGCCTGAGAAACTCTGGCGCATGAAAAGTGCCATCAGCCTAACTGGGGGTGGCCAGTTAGTGATCACCTCGCTATCGATCTTTGCAGGCGTGTACTACGCAATTGGGAGTTGGAACAGCTCCCTGGTAATTGCGCTGGCATTGGCCTTGTCATCAACCGCGTTTGCAATTCAGTTAATGAACGAGCACAAAATTCTGAACAGTCCTCCAGGGCAACAGGCCTTTGGCATTCTATTGATGCAAGATCTAGCGGTGATTCCCATTCTGCTATTGGTCGATGCAATGGCAAGTTCTTCAACTACAGAAGGCCCGCACTGGTACGTTGGTGTAGGCGCAGTGGTCGTAGTGTTAGTCGCAGGGCGCTATTTGATCAATCCGTTTCTACGCATCATGTCCAACTACGGTAGCAGTGAAGTGATGACTGCATCAGCTCTGCTGATTGTGCTTGCGACTGCGCTGGGGATGGAAGCTGCTGGCCTATCCATGGGAATGGGTGCTTTCGTGGCGGGTGTGCTGCTAGCCAATTCCAGCTTCAGACACCAGCTCGAGATGGAGATTGAACCCTTCAAGGGTCTATTACTAGGGCTTTTCTTTATCTCCATTGGCATGAATCTCGACTTACTCCTGTTAGTTGAAATGCCAGTAATAATAATTGGTTCAGCGCTGCTGCTGGTTGCTCTGAAAACGCTAGTGATATGGAGCATCCTTAAACTGGCCAAACAATCATCTCGCGATGCCATGCGCATTGGTCTGATGCTATCTCAGGGCGGTGAGTTTGCGTTCGTTGTTATGGCACAAGCTGCGGGCAATGGTTTAGTCGATAACGTGTTGGCCAACCAGATAACGCTTATTGTCGGCATGTCTATGGCATTCACTGCCCCTCTCGTGATCATTCACAGTCAATTCTTTAGTACGGGAAACTGCCCTAAAGTCTACGATAGCGCCAGCGATTCTGATGAGCCCGCTGTCATCATTGCCGGTTTTGGCAGGTTTGGACAGATGACCGGACGCATTCTCGCGGCCAATAACATTGCCTTTACGGCACTGGACTACGACGCCGAACACATTGAATTTGTAAATCAATTTGGCAGCAAGGTGTTTTACGGAGACGCCAGCAGGCTTGATTTGCTGAAAGTTGCCGGCATCGATCACGCAAAAACGTTGTTGATCGCTGTAGACAAAGAAGAGCAAGGTCTAAAAATTGCAGAACTTGTGCATGAGCATTACCCACAGGTAAAACTCGTCACACGAGCTCATAACCGGTTCAGCGTTGAGCTCTATCAAGCGCATGGTGTTGAAGCAATTGTACGCGAGCTACGGTCGGGGAGCCTGGAGGCAGCAGATCTAGTTTTGCAGGAGATTGGTTATAGCGCGGTAGAAGCGTCCAATCTTGTTAAGATTTTCGCACGCCATGATGAGGAGATGTTAGCGCAAGCACCCGCCCCTACTCAGGGCATGGAAGACTATGTGGCACATAACCTCACAAGCAGAGAAGAACTGGCGAGTATTTTCGAGCGCGACAGACAAAAAATTACTGATTCCAGCTAGCCATATCATCCTCAATGCATCGGAACATTCATTCAGCCAGCCGCGCTCAGCGCCACCGCGCGATTCGGCCCTGTGCAATGTAGTTTCCATATTGTTGCTCATCCGCGGCCGTGTGGCGATGAGAGATCAATTAGCGGCCCATCCGGCACAATGCCGAAAGGGTTAATGTGCACGTGTGACTCATAATAGTGTCTCTTGATATGCGGCATGTTAACCGTGTCCGCTATACCAGCAATTTGATAGATGTCGCGTGTGTATCCCCAGATGTTAGGATAATCAACAATACGCTTTAAGTTGCACTTGAAGTGAGTGGCGTAGACCGCATCAAAACGCACCAGCGTTGTAAACAACCGAACATCTGCCTCGGTTAGATTCGAGCCAGTGAGGTAGCTCGAGTTAGCGAGAATGGTCTCAACGCGATCAAGCGCTGCAAACAGTTCTCTAAAGGCTCGAGTGTAAGCAGGCTGCTTTTTAGCGAATCCGCAGCGATACACACCGTTGTTGATGCTGGGATAGATCCAGCTGTTTAGTTCGTCTATCTCCTCACGCTTTTCAGCTGGGTAAAGGCCTACGTCGGGGTTGCGCGCTTGATCCTGAAACTCACTATCGAAACTCAGGGGCATCACACCGACAGTAAACGAGCCAATCACTTGAGTGAAGCAACGGTCTTTTCTGCATGCTTGTGGTAGTGTCTATTTATTGCGGTTAAAGCCAAAACCGTGGGAAGTTCCATTCCACCACGAAATCTGATTAGGAGCATGACATGAATCGACTGGCCTCACTTATTTTGGCCTGCTTACTCACCGCCGGTAGCGCGCATGCAAGCCTTAATGCCAAGCTCTGGCCGTCGACCGACAAAGCAAAACAATTCGTTAAGGACAACATCATTATCGGCATGCTCGCGAGCCCCTATGGCACCGGCTGGACGAAGAATGAGCAGTTGCTGACCTATTTTCAGGAAGCTCGTGAAGCCGGTATCACCGGGCATGCCATGACCCTCGCTGCGGCCTCCCATAACTGGGATGAGCTTTTACGCCAGCATCACGCCACTCGTACCGCCATGGCCGAGGAGCCCGACAATTACATTTTTGTACGCACTACTCGTGATATCGAGGCTGCACACATACAGGGCAAGACAGCGGTCATCTGGAATTCACAAACCAGCACGATTTTGGAGGAAGACCTGTCCAGAATGTCCACGCTAAAGGACATGGGCATCGCTAGTATGATTCTTGCCTATAACGACCGCTTCAGAACCGGCTCAGGATCACTGGCTGCCTACAATGGTATGGACGATGGCCTGACAGATTGGGGACGTGCGGTAGCCGACGAGATGGTGAAATTTGGCATCATTCTCGATCTAAGTCATACGGGCGCGCAAACGGCTGCAGATGCGATGAGTCATATGGAGAAAAATCACCCAGGTGTGCCTTTCGTATTTACACACTCATTACCCGCCGGGTTGTATAAGAATGAAAAGCACGCCACCGAAAGAGGCTGCTATCGCAACATTTCTGATGAGGAGGCTTTGCGCGCGGCAAAGAGCGGTGGCTATGTTTCGCCTACTTTTACGGAGTGGATGGTAGACGGTATTTGGCCAGAAGACCTTTCGCCTAAGCACGCAGCCGACATGATTGACTACTATGTCAAATTGGTCGGCGTTGATCACGTTGGGATTGCGACGGATGATATGTTCGATGTCTCACTCGTTGTCGACTTCGCCAAGAAGAATGCCACTATGTATAACGATGGTGGGTATATGATTAATGCGTTTAACAAAGGCGCCGACGATTCCGCACCACTCGCCAGAATACTACCGGCAGTTACAGACGAGTTGTGGAAGCGCGGCTACTCGAATGAAGACCTGGCCAAAATATACGGTGGCAACAAGATGCGCGTGTATCAGCAGGTTTGGGAAGGCGTACCCGAAGGGCAGTGGGATGAGCAGTATTTGGAACGCGTCAAGCTCCGGAATGAACTGCATGATAAATACCAGTCTCGATAACCGTCACCTTGCTATGCCCTATAGTCGGTGTGACGCGCCACCCCATTGAGTGTGGCCCACTCGCAAGCTTACAATGCGCGGCTCGCATAACAACAAGAGCTAGTAGCTATGAGTGAGTTTACCGCCCCCAATTTTTCCATCGACCTGTCTGGTCAAACTGCCCTGGTAACAGGTGCCACTGCTGGGCTGGGTCAACGTTTTGCCCGGGTGCTGGCAGCCTGCGGTGCGAATGTAGCAATTACCGGACGGCGCGCCGAGCGACTGGAAACTCTGGCTGATGAAATTCGTTCAAGTGGTGGCGTCTGTGAAGCCATCGTGATGGATATGACAAATCGCGAGCAGATCCGAGATTGCGTGCGTCGGGCGGAGGAAAAGCTCGGATTGATCACCATCCTGGTAAATAACGCTGGTATTCCTGATGCTCAACGAGCAGTGAAACTTGGCGATGAACTCTTCGACCGCGTCATGGATACCAATCTTGAGGGCCCGTGGATATTGTCCTGCGAGGTAGCCCGACGACTGATCAACGAGAAACAACCTGGGCGCATCGTCAATATCGCCTCCATTGCTGCCTTTAATACTGGACCTGATTCCGCCGCTGCACTGTATGCGACCACCAAGGCCGCCGTGGTACGGATGAGTGAAGCATTGGCGGTGGAGTGGGCGCGATTCCACATCAACGTCAATGCCATCGCACCGGGTGCCTTCTCCTCGGAGATGATGGCAGGCATGCTGGAACGGGTTGGTGATATCAGCGCGCATTTTCCACGCAGGCGGATTTGTGATCCCGCTCAGATGGACAGCACTTTGCTGTTTCTGGTGTCCCCCTCCTCAGACTGCGTTACGGGCACCTGCATAAAGATTGACGATGGTCAAAGCAGTCGCTGAGAAACAGCTGAACCCCGGTTTAACTGACATCGCTAATCCGGTAGGAGTGCTCACGATAGGTGTCGAGCTCTTCAGTTGGATATCGCGACTTTCGGCTGCCACGATCGCCCTATGCAATTAGGCCGACCACGGCGCCCGTCATGCAGGTGGCCAACAACCCCGACCAAATAGAACGCGGGGCCAGCCGCAGTATATCGGCACTTCGCTCAGGGCACATGGCAGTCATACCACCGATCATAATGCCCAGACTGCCAAAGTTTGCGAATCCACAGAGTGCATAGGTAAGAATCATGCGGCTGCGCTCACTCAGCGCACCAGGATCCAGCGCCGCCAGATCCAGAAAAGCCACCAGCTCATTAACGAATACTTTGGTAGCCAGTAACTCTCCTGCCACCCTCGCTTCCTCCCAAGGGATGCCAATGGCCCATGCCAGTGGTGCCAGCACATACCCAAACAATCCCACCAGCGTCAACGGCTCTGCAGTGAAAGGCAACAGTCCCAAACACTTGTCTACTACATAGATCAGGGCCACGAACACAATCAGCATGCCGATGATATTGGCCAACAGCTTCAAGCCTTCCCCTGTGCCAGTAACCAGCGCATCCATACTGCCGCTGTAGTGTGACTCCAGTGAGATCACGCCAGCCTCGCCACCAGGCTCGGGCGGCACCATCACGGCCGCCAGTATTAGTGCTGCTGGGGCACTGATCAGTGATGCAACGAGGATATGACTCAAAGCACCCGGCAAACTGCTCGCCAGAATTCCTGCATACAGCCCCAACACCGTGCCCGCCACCGTGGCCATACCGCAGGTCATCAACATAAAGAGCTCACTATTGGACATCTTCCGCAAGTAGGGTTTTATCAGCAAAGGTGACTCAACCATGCCAATGAAAATTGAGCTAACCGCTCCCACACTTACGGCGCCGCTTAAACCCATTGATTTGACCAGCAATCCTGCCATGGCCTTGATAAAAAGAGGGATGACACGCCAGTGCCACAGTAAGGCACTCAGGGCCGCGAATACGATAACGATTGGCAGCGATCTAAAGGCAAGGACAAAGCGATGTTCAGGCTGAGTAACAGCGAAGGGCTCAGGACCACCACCAAGGTAGCCGAAAACCATAGTGGTGCCCTCGCGGGCAGACGCTTCAAGAGTAAGGACAATTTTATTTATAACCAGCAATCCGTCCTGAAGAAGCGGCACTTTTAGTAATAAGGAAGCTAATACAATCTGCAGCAACAGGCCTATTACAACAAGCCTAAGGGGGAACCTTCGTCGATCAGCACTCGTGCACCAGGCGAGCAGGATAAGAAGCAGAATACCAAAAAGGGCTTGAAACATAGGAGCTCTTCCCAACGGCGTTTAGCGGACACTCCCGTTGTTTTAACACATTTGCAAGTTCGTCTATACCGCCAGAGCGTTAAATTGCGTTGCCTCTGAAGTTTACTTTCGTAGATTAGCTAACTGCCAAGCGCTAGCACCAATCTGGAGTTCAGTGAGAGTGTGATCTCTTTCACTGAACGTGAGTGTAATGATTTCTAAAACACCACCCCTAGTTTATTATTAGAACAGTTTCGGAAGAAATGAGGCGCTACTATGAAGATGACACAGTGGAGATTTTTGCTCCTGATGACCATTCTTGTTCTCCCCCTTCAATCAAAGGCATCAGAGTGGATTTATCTCGTGTCAGAGGGAGACAGCCTTTGGGACATTAGCGAAACGTATCTCGGGTCAGCGACCTCTTGGAAAAAGGTACAAACGCTCAACCAGTTACCAGATCCGAACTGGGTAAAGCCAGGCACGAGGCTGCGTATCCCGCTAGCCTGGATTGCTGAAAATAGTGCGAGTGCTTCGGTGAAAGCAGTCTATGGGAACTGCCGTGTGGTTCATGTTGATGGGACAGAGGAAGAGCTGCGCCCGGGAGACCAACTGAATCTAGGAGATCGCGTCCAGACGTTTAACGAATCAACAGTGAGCGTAGAGTTTGCTGACCGCACGATTGTCACATTAGATAGCAACAGTGAGCTGGTGCTTGATCACTTAAGCGCCTATGGCACTACAGGAATGGTCGATTCGAGATTGCGCCTTCTCAAAGGTCGTCTCGAAACGACAGTAACACATGCCAGCGGACCTGGATCCCGCTTCGAAATACACACAACCGCTGCAATCAGTGCTGTGCGTGGCACGAAGTATCGGATGGCCGCGATGGAGGACGATAGTTCGTCGCGATTCGAAGTAACAGGTGGAGTTGTGGATGTCAGTAACCCTGAGGCAAAGGGAGTTGTCGCTCTCAATATTGGGTTTGGCTCAGTTGTCTCCGAAGGCCAGCTACCATTGCCACCACAGGCCCTGCTTACAGCACCTGACCTACCCGAACTACCGGAAATATTGAATCGCACAAACTGGCCGATAACCTGGAACGCTGTTGAGAAGGCCGAGAAGTATAGAGTCAGGCTAAGCGACAACCCAAGCTTTGAAACTGTTCTATGGCAGAACGTCACTGATCAACCCAGTGTGAAGTTACCTACGTTAGCCGACGGTAAGTACTTCCTCAGAGTCAGGGCTATCGACGGGTTAGGGTTGGAGGGAATGGAGCGACAGTTAGACCTTATTCAAGCAGCAAATCCCGAGCCTCCAGTGCAGCTTGCGCCAGCAGAAGCGTCAGCGCACACAGATAAAATCCCAGATTTGTCGTGGTCCGCAGCATCGCAGGCCAACCTTTATCATCTACAGATCGCTCGAGACGCTAGATTTAACAACATAGTTATCGATCAACCTTCTGTGGACGAAATTCAGTACAGTCATGTCGGTGGCGCTGAACCAGGCACCTGGTACTGGCGCGTAGCTAGCATTGATTCTAATGGGCACCGAGGCCCCTTTGGAGCGGTGAGAAGTTTCAACGTTGTTGAACAGCCTCCCGCCGTACAGCTTGACTACAATTCTACAACCGAGAACATTGAAATATCCTGGTCTCACACTACATCTGGCGTTAGCTATCAAGTACAGATTGCTCACGACAAAAAATTCACCAGACTGATTAGCGATGAAACTCTAAGTGAGCCAAATTATGTCCTGCCTACTACTTCGAGCAAGACACGTTACCTACGCATTAGAACCGTTGACAGCAACGGGCAAGTGAGCAACTGGACTGACGTGCAGAAAATAGCGCCGGAGCCAAATGACTCGTGGAAGGTGGCGCTTGGAATCATTTTGACGATGGTGCTAATTGCGCTCTAGTACAAGTGATTCTCGCAGTCCGCTACTCTCACGCGGCCTACTGCTTGGATTGCTTTTCATTGGAGCGGCTACATTTTTCGTTGGATATGACGGCCTGCAAAGATTAGACAATCTGTTTTACGACGCCATCAGTCGTGTTGAACAGCGCCCAGCTAATCAGGAAGTTCTGATAGTCGCTATCGACGAAAAGAGTCTCAAGCAACTGGGTCGATGGCCATGGCCTAGAGCTACGCACGCAAAAATGATCGACAGACTCACCCAGTCTGGCGTGAGCGCTATCGGTATAGACATTCTATTTTCAGAAAGAGATGCGAGCGACGCGCGCGGTGACGCAATGCTGGCGTCTGCCATCGCAAAAAGCGGCAAGGTAGTTCTTGTACTTGGACCTGAAGGTGGTGGAGGTGGACAAGGTCAATTGCTTTCAGAAACTCTACCGCTACCTGAGCTAGCGGTTGAAGCTTCTATGCTCGCTCATGTCGATATAGAAGTAGACAAGGATGGAATCTGTCGCCGAGTCTATCTTAGGGCTGGGCTCGGCACTCCGCACTGGCCCGCTATGGGGCTAGCCTTGTTTCAGGTTGCCTACCCAAATCTCGACACGCCAGCCGCTGCTAACGTTAGCATGCCAGAGAACTCGATCAGCGCAGGCTGGTTGCGGGGATCGCCCGCGCTTATCTCTTACGCAGGACCTCCGGGCCATATTAATCGTGTTTCTTACGTCGACGTCCTAAACGGAAATATATCCGCAGAGCAGCTTAAAAACAAAATTGTTCTTATTGGAACAACTGCAGTTGGTCTTGGAGATAATCTAGCTACGCCGGTATCCAGCTCGCATACCTTGATGCCGGGTGTTGAAGTGAACGCGAATCTACTGGCGAGCATTTTGGATCAAAGAGTACTTCGAAACGGCAGTATTAGGGCTGAAGCGATATTCACTTTTGTAACAACTCTACTGCTATTTCTTGGGCTCTTCCTGTTACCAGCAAGCTGGTCGCTGCCTGGGGCTATCCTGGTAGCGTTCTCGACGCTTCTGGCGTCGACAATCTTACTTACGCAGCAAAAAATATGGATTCCTCCTACAACTCCGCTACTCCTTCAAGTACTACTCTACATCGTCTGGAGTTGGTTGGACCTCGGACATCAGAATCGCCAATCCAGTCTACTGAGAAGGCAGATCCACCTTCAGGCTCGTCGTGACTTTGTAACAGGTCTACCTAACCACCATATGCTCAAGGAGACTATTGAAAAAGCACTCACTGAGCACCCGGATGGAGAGTTCAAAGCCTCACTTCTCGTTGTCTACATGGGCAAACACCGAGTGGTGATCGACTCAGCCGGTGCAGGTGGCATTAACTCCATTCGCAAGCAAATAACTAGCAGGCTCAAGAAAGCCATCGCGACTGGAAATGAGGTTTTCAGCCTTGAGGGTGAAGTTTTTGGGGTACTCATAATTCAACCCGACTCAATAGCGCAATTGGAATCCATCGCTGCCCGTTTGGTGCAATCCCTGCTGATACCCTTTGATTTAAAGGGAGATCACTTTTCACTGATTCCGAGTATTGGAGTAGCAAACTATCCCGGGGACGGCACGACCGCTGCTGAGTTAACGGACAATGCCTACAAAGCTATGCATCGAGCACGTGGGCACGGCGTTCAGCGGGTCTGCTTCTCTTCAGATCAGATTAAGTCCGATATTTATCAGGAATCACGGATCACTCAGGAACTCAGAAATCAGAACTGGCGCGAGCAGCTTACTTGTGTGTACCAGCCCCAGATCAGCGTAGCTACTGGGCGCATTGTGGGTGTGGAAACCTTGCTGCGCTGGCATCACCCGCAGCTCGGACACATTTCTCCTTCTGACTTCATCTCCCTTGCAGAACGAGAAGGCATGATCTCACCGATAGGGAACTGGACACTAGCTCAGGCTTGCGACCAGGGACAACGATGGCAACAGATGTACGATTGGAAGCTACGGATAGCGGTCAATGTATCGGCCATTCAATTTGGCAACCCCGACATTTTGAGCATAGTGAGAAACACCCTGGCAGCTTCCGGCTTGCCCCACCATCTTCTTGAACTGGAGTTGACAGAAACGGCACTGGTTAGCGACAAAGATGCATTGATCTCGACACTTTCATCTCTAAAAGCTCTCGGTGTACAGCTGGCTATCGACGACTTTGGTACGGGGTATTCATCACTCGCATACCTTAAGGAATTTCCAGTAGATCGTATCAAGATCGACCAATCCTTTATTTCAGATATGCATCTCAGCAAGGAGAGCTCAGGCATTGCTCAATCTATCATTACCATAGCGAGTACTCTGAATATGCAAGTGATTGCTGAGGGTGTAGAGATACAGGAGCATCTTGATATTCTGCGAGAACTGAAGTGTGATGAGGTACAGGGCTACCTACTGGGCAAGCCAATGAGTGCAGTTGACTTGGAAAACGCGATACGAAGCGGAGAACTGAAGGTCTAAATTGCCTTTCTTCAGCGCCCTGTCAGCGCCGCCGACAACCTCACCCTATTCGGCTACCACGCGAAGCAAAGTTTGCGTGTAGTATGAGTAACATCCAATAGCTCTACGACTGGAATCTGGATGAAGTGGCCTCAGTCGGCGCAGGCCGCAACATCCTGATCAAGCGCTTTCTCTTTAGTCTAGGCGATCGGCATACTGCCCGTGCTCCCAGCGCCGCACCGCGCGGCCATTCTCGTCGACCTCGAAACGCACCGTGTGCAGCTCTTCTCCCTTTCTGGAGAGGCGCCGAAAGACGTGGTTGCCCTCAGGCTTAAGATCTACTGAGCGGTCTTTAAGGTTGTCGGCAAATACTGGGATCTCTCTCAAGCCCTTACTGGTTGCCGCAGTTGCGAAGCGATATACAGTATTAGGACGACCATAAACACCTTGGTATGCACTGAAATCCTTAACCTCTTCAGCTGCTGTTTCATCAGTCAACTCATCGCTGTCGCGCGTCGCCGCGGCGAGTAACGGAGCCTGAGTGAGCATGAGAATATTACGAGCCAGCAGTGACGGTGACACATCATTGATGTTTACCATAGCGACGATTGCCAACTTGTCTTGAGGGCGAGTAAGAAATGCGGTGCGATAGCCGGGGCAATACCCTCCATGACCAACCCAATACTCGCTGCCAACTTTCGATAATGCGAAGCCAAGGCCCCAAGTAGCGCCATCAAGGTCCGGCTCTACCCAGTGCGTGCGCTCCATTTCTCGCAGTGTTGTAGCTTTGAGCACTTCCTCCCCACCATTTTCCAGAAGCCGGAACTGCCAGCTCGCGAACCGTGCAAGATCATTGGCTGAGGATGCAAAGCCTGCCGCCGGCGCTACCGCGTTAACCGTATAGGGGGCAATCTCAGTTCGCTTCCCACTCTCGTCGCGCATTTCATAACCTACAGCGAACTCTTTACCATATAGCTTCGTCGGCAGTTCACTGGTGGTGCTATTCATTTCCAGTGGGGTGAGAATATTGGCGCGAATATAATCGTGAAAATCCTCTCCGCTGGCGGCCGCTATGGCCTCACCAGCAAGCGACAAGCCAAGGTTGGAGTACTGAAATCGCTCGTAAGGACGATACAAAGCAGTTTGCTCAGCGGTTCCTTCTTGCAAGGTGCGTCGATCCGGAAAATCGACATCACTCCAGTAGGGACTGACCGCTTCTCGAGGCAGTCCCGCTACGTGAGACAGTATGGCGCGCAGGGTAACTGGCTCCTCCTGCTCTTCATGAGCAGGCAAGGCGTACCACGGCAGTAGATCTTCAATGGGCGCGTCTAAAGATAACTTGCCTGCATCACGCAGTTGCATCACGCCGATACCAGTGAACAATTTGGAGACTGAACAGACGCTATAGCGAGTGTCTGACGTTGCTGGTACTTTCCCCTTCACGCGTGCGTAGCCAAACCCCTTCTTCCATACGGTTTCCTGATCATGTACCAGCGCGAAAGACGCACCAGGCACACCGTCGTAGCTCATCTGTGCGGACAGCCATTGCTCTGCGAGCCATAAACCACCTGCCACATCTGGATCACTGGCGAGCTCACTGCCAAACGCTGCACTGCTATGTAAGACAGCGGCTCCCGCCAACGCAAGTAGCCTTTTACTATCAAACAACTTTGATCGTCGCTTATCCATTACGTGAGTAACTCCTTGATTGAGTGATACAACTTCTGACGCCAGCGCTCGATGCAGCTGTGCCGACTAACGCTGCTCAAGTATAGGTTACTTGCAGCGAATGATGGCAAGTATAGTGGCATAGCTCGATTAGCAGCGGTTCAGCTGTCTCAGTGCTAAACGTCACTCTTTCTGAGAGCATTAATGGAGTTATTCTCGCAGCGGTTGGATATACTGCGTTGACCAGCCATTGTTAGACATCCAGTGTATGAATATCGAAAGCATTGTGAATTTGCATCGTTATGCGCTTGACGATAAGCACTTTCAAGAGCAGTGCAAGAAGCAATTGGCTAAACGCGGCGCTTTGGTGCTTGATGAGTTTTTAACGGCGCGAGCGCTCGAGAAAGTTCTCGAGCAAAGTCTGGAAAAGAAGCACCTCGCCTACTTCACCCAACAGCAGCACAACGTCTACATAAGTGACCACGATCCAAGCTTCAGCGACGACCATCCGAGAAACACACTGGTTGACTCATCTAAAGGGTGTATCACCGACGATCAGGTAGAGAATGATTCTCCACTGAGAACCTTATACAGCGCTTCACTATTTGGTTCGTTTTTGTGTGCCGTATTAGACGAAACGAGACTCTATCCTTACGCAGATACCCTTTCTTCGATTAATGTGCACTTTGCCAGCAAGGGGCAAGAGTTAGGCTGGCATTTTGATAACTCCGAATTTGCGACTACTTTGCTAGTGCAAAAGCCCGAAGGCGGCGGAGAGTTCCAATACATTGGCGGTATGCAGTACAAGGATAACGGCGACAGAGATTATGATAGCGTCGGTAATCTACTGAGTGGAAACCCCAAAGAAGCTCCCAGTGTGCTGGCGATGGAACCCGGCTCACTTGTGCTCTTTCGCGGTCGTAACGCCATCCATCGCGTGACACCGGTAGCCGGGGATATAACCAGGGTTCTGGTCGTCTTTGCCTACAATACTGAACCCGGAATATCATTGTCTGACTCTGCCAGAAAAACGTTCTATGGTAAGTAGCAAAATCATCGCCAAATTTTTTCGATACAACTTATGAAGGGAGCACGATGAGTCGAGTAGTAACAGGCGTTCTAGTATCGATGGCTGGCTATGCTGGTGCGGTATATCTTTTTCCTGCCAGCGCCATACTTAATGCAGTTCTGGTATCGGTAACAGCAATGTTGGTGCTAAGCCTGCTGAAGGTGAATGTTGTTGCATCACTGCTTATTGCTGCTTTCTTTGCCGGTGTAATCGGCGGCCTGTCCGCTGAAGAAACAATGGTGGCGTTTAATGAAGGCATCAGCGCAGGTGGTAGAACAGCTCTGAGTTACGCACTGCTGGGCGCTTTCGCTGCTGCTATCGCCAAATCGGGTCTGCCCAATATGCTGGCCGACAAAGTCGTTATTGCTCTGGGCTCGGACCCTGGCGAGAAACAGGTCAAGCGACTCAAGATAATGCTTATCAGCGTTCTCTTACTCGCAGCAGTTCTCTCACAAAATCTCATACCAGTGCACATTGCGTTCATTCCGATCCTGATACCCCCACTGCTCTTTGTCATGAGCAAGCTGGGGATAGACCGACGTCTGGTAGCCTGCGTACTGACTTTCGGTTTAGTTACACCGTATATGTTTTTCCCCATCGGTTTTGGCTCGTTGTTTCTCAACGACATTCTTTTGGCGAATATTCAAAAGAGTGGAATGGCTGTACAAGGCATCAATGCACCGTCGGCCATGCTAATTCCTGCCATAGGAATGGTACTGGGCCTGATTGTAGCCATGTTCCGCTATCGGCACAGGCGTAGCTACGACCTTGCCAAACTTGAACAAGCTGAGAGCATCGACAGCCAGCATCGGCAAAGAGAATACTCGCCGAAAGTGCTCGCCATCGCACTGTTGGCCATTGCCGCTGCGTTCTCAGTGCAACTGGTCAGCGATTCGATGATCTACGGTGGGTTGGTGGGCTTCATGATTTTTTCGTTGAGTGGAGTGCTGGACTGGTCTGAAACAGACGACACCCTGGTACAGGGCATGAAGATGATGGCCGTGATCGGGTTCATCATGATCACAGCCGGCGGCTTTGCTGAAGTCTTGCGAGAAACAGGGGCCATCACCAGTTTGGTTGATTCCTCTGTAGCGATTATGGGTAATAGTAAAGCTGTAGCGGCTTTCCTAATGTTACTGGTTGGATTGTTTATCACCATTGGCATCGGCTCGTCGTTTTCAACAATCCCTATCATTGCGGCTATCTACGTGCCCTTGGCCTTGCAGCTAGATTTTTCTCCGCTAGCCATTGTTGCACTGGTGGGCACTGCCGCTGCACTGGGCGACGCGGGGTCACCTGCGTCTGACTCAACATTGGGGCCAACGGCCGGTCTTAACATAGACGGGCAACACGACCACATGCGTGACTCTGTTGTCCCGACGTTCATTCATTATAATATTCCGCTGCTTGGTTTTGGCTGGTTGGCAGCTATGCTACTAGGGTAATTGGCTCCGGATTCCGTCTACACATACTCGCGACGATACTAGATAGTGGGTTGCAACGCCCCAACGAGATGAGAAGATCAACAACAGGGTTTACGACTTCGACGGTGTCTTATGAAACCTACTAAATACGTTTTGCACCATTATCCAGCTACTCGTAGCGTAAGAGTACGCTGGGCTCTCCATGAAACGGTGGGGGATGACTTTGAGATCAGGCGGGTAGAGCTCTACGAAGGCGCACAGTATGAGCGCGACTATCTCGCCGTTAACCCCAATCACAACGTGCCTATGTTGGAGATACACTGGGAGGACGGTTCGGTGCAGCATATGCTCGAGAGTGTTGCTATGGTTGAGTGGCTTGCTGACCGGCATCCAGACAAGGCTCTGTGCCCTTCCCCAACTAGTGGTCGTGACCGGGCGGACTATTTGCAGCTAATGCATTTTGGCGGGACGTGGTTGGACATGATGCTCTGGCAGATAAGAATCCATACGCATATTCTGGGAGAACAGGATGCGGATTCCAAAACGCTGAAGCGCTACCGAGAAAAATTCACGACGGACGGCGAGCCTCAGTTACTATCCCGACTTGAAAAGCATGAGTACATTCTTGGCGATCGCTTATCTGCTGCCGACTTTGTCATCGGACACATTGTATTTTGGGCGAAGGGATACCAGCTTTGCGAAAACGAGCGTTTCAGCGGGTATATAGCCAAGCTAATGACGCACGCCGGACTGAACAAGTCGCTGGATGATCTTTCGACCTTTCAGGTAGCGCCAAACGAAGGCCAAGAACTAGCGTCGCGTTTCAATGGCTAGACAGTGTTTATCACTGGTCATGGCACTAAATTTTCAGGACTCGTCAGAGCCCTAACCTGGTCAAAACCACCAAATCGAAGCCTCCAGGGGCGAGTTGTATGCACCAACTCATCTTACGCCTCCCATTTTTGGCCAAATGTTAACGTATTACTTGAGCCAATTTTGCAGACCTGACAGCCAATGCAGCGTATAATCCGCGCCGCGATTACCCGCTAAGCGTTGAAAAGCCACCAATCGCAGCTAGACCAATCAATGTATTTATCGAACATGTCACAGGACACACTACATGCTTACAGCCAGTAAACTGGAAAAAATAATCGAGCTAGAAGACAATCTCAAAGCGCAGTATCAAGAACAGCTGGACGCCAAGTCCGCAGAGCTTGAAAGCGCCGCCAAAGCAAAGGAAGAGCTGCAGGCTTCAATCGACAAGCAGCTTGAACAGATAAAGCTTCTCTCTTCGGAAGCAACTTCCAACAAGAAAATCCAACAGCAGAATCGTGAGTTACATCAGCGTTGTGAAAACCTGCAGGCTGACATGGCGACGCAGAAGCAAAGGATGAAGGCACTGCAGAAGGATCTGGCCGCCGAGCGGGAAGAGACCAAAGCGCTAAAGCAGTTTGATCCTGCCAAGATGAAGAAAAACTTGGCTGCCAACAAGAAGAAGCTTGCCGAGAAAACGGCTGCAGCTGATACGCTGCAGAAGTCACTGAGCAAATCCAAAACAGAAAACGCCGAACTGCAGAACAAGATTGATGAGCTCGAGAGTAAGCTGGCTGAGCTAGAAGTTGTGGAAGATCAGGCAGACGTCAAAGAAGAAGCCGTAGCTGAAGCTGAAGCATAATCCAAACGATGGGCGCGCCATTTTAGCGCGCCTCCTTTCTTTGCGAGGATAAGCACGCCATGCCTACAGCTCTTGCTCTCACTTTTTCACTGCTTTTACTGGTTACTTCACTATGTGTCTCTTCCGCCGACCCTGTCACAGGCCCAGCGGTAGAGGGCTATGGACCTGTGTATCCGGTGGCCGATGATGCCTTCAACCTGGTTAACAACCATCACTATAAGGTCAGCAAAGACCTGTCCACCAGCGATGAAGATAACAGCAAGCTCAATCGGGGACTTGAATCAGTTGCACGCTTCCTGAATATGCAGGCCCGCAGCGGCACACCCATGAATCAACTTGAAATGGCAGTTGTCGTTCATGGCAAAGCAGCCAAAGATCTACTCACCGATACCGCCTATCAATCTCGTTTTGGTATCAGCAACCCCAACACAGGACTACTTGCTGGACTCGATAAAGCCGGTGTAACTATCTACCTTTGTGGGCAAACAGCTGCTCACCGGGGTGTTGATAGCAAAGAACTGAACACTTCGGTGACTATGGCATTGTCAGCAATGACGGCCCACGTGCAGTTGCAAACTGAAGGCTACACACTGATACCGTTCTAGAGTAACCACAGGGTTATTCCCGACTACGTTGATAAATAACAATAGATACCAATTCATGCAGGTCATTCGTCATGAGAGTCGTAGAAATTAACCGCGAACCAGTTGAACTTTATAAGATATTGAAGTTCGAGGGGTTAGTAACCACCGGGGGTGAGGCCAAGCTTCTTATAGGGGACGGGCAGGTCTTGGTAAATGGAGAGGTGGAAACTCGCAAGCGGCGTAAAATGCTCAACGAAGATATTGTCGAGTTCCGCGGCGAGCGCTTTCAGCTCAAACTGGTTTGACCTAAAGCACCTGACCAAGAAGGCTTCTTTCACGCCTCATTTGGTTTACCGAACCACTGCAACCGCCTCAATCTCGATCTCCAGTTCAGGCATAGCGAGCGCTCGAACCTCCACTATAGTATCGGCCGGGTAAGGCTTACTGAAAAAACGCTCTCGCAGGAGAACCACCTTGGGGAAGTTCGCCATATCGGTGAGATAAATAGTGACTTTTGCAACTCGTTCGAGACCTGAATCGGATGCTTCGAGCACCGCTCGAAGATTATCAAAAACCTGTTGCGCCTGAGCATCGAAATCACCTACTCCAACGAGGTTGCCCGCCAGATCGATAGCGGCCTGACCCGAGGTGTACACCAGGTCACCTACACGAATTGCCTGAGAGATGTGATAGGGCTCGAAAGGGTCTGGATCCGTGCTGACTTTATGTAAGTCCGTTGTCATATCGATAAGCACCCTATTTGTAGTCTTGAGCCGGCTCTTGTCGGCTCAAACATAGTCGTAGTCTTCCGCATCCGGCACTCGAGTTTGCTGCCAGAACTCTAGCAGAGTAAACGGCCAGTTCTGCGTAATCTTGCCGCTGGCATTTTTGTACCAGGTGTTTACGCCGGACTGCCCCCAAGCCATACCGCTGTTACCCTCATCAATCCAAAGATTGTAGCGATCATGCACTTCCTGCTTAACATCAAGGCCTTTGCCTTCGCTCTGCAAGAGCAGTGCAAGACATCCGAGTATGTAGCGCACCTCACACTCTGAGAAGAACACAATGCTGCTGTTGACCACAATGTTGGTATTGGGGCCGTAGCAACAGAAAAAATTCGGAAAGCCCGGCACATTAACGCCCTTGAATGCCTGGGGATCGCCCTGCCACACATCCTGCAACTCCCGCCCGTTGCGGCCGAATATTTTCATTGGAAAGAGGAAGCTACTGGCTTTAAACCCGGTACCGTAAATCAATACGTCAAATTCATGCTCGGCGCCGTCGGCCGATCGAACCCCAGATGTCGTTATCGCATCCACACCCTCTGTAAGTAGAGTCACGTTGTCCCGCTTGAGCGTACGCAGGTACTTACCATCGTCGATCAACACGCGTTTGGCCCCGGGAGGATAATGAGGAGTGCACTTTCCCAGCAGGTCGGGCCGATCACCTAACATGTCCTGCAGGTTTTCAAGCAAGGCCTCGCGAAACTCTGCATTGGCTTCACTCACAGACTCCTCCGGCCTGTGCCAGCCCTCTTGGACGGTTACGGACTGCAAAGGACCCTCAGCAGCGCGCCAAAATATGCTGAAGCGGAACCATTTTGCATAAAAAGGCACGTGACGCAGCAGCCAGTGCTTGCCTGCTGGCACTTCCTGAAAATACTGCTCGTTAGGCACAATCCATGGTGGCGTGCGCTGAAAAATAGTCACGCTTTCTGCCTGCTCTGCCAGAATGGGTATAAATTGGAACGCACTGCCGCCGGTACCGATAACGCCGATGCGCTTGCCTGCCAGGTCATGTTCGTGCTGCCACTGCGCGGAATGAAAGCGTGGACCAGTAAACGATTCCGCCCCAGGTATTTCGGGTATCTGTGGCCGATTGAGCTGACCCACCGCACTGATAACGGCATTAGTCGCCAGCGATTCGGGGCCGTTAGGCCCCTGCACTTCAAGGTGCCACAATCCCGTTGACTCGTCGTATCTGCCCTCTTTTACTTCTGTGTTAAAGCAAATATGTTCTCTCAATCGATAGTCGTCTGCCGTATCGCTAAAGTATTGGCGCAGTACTTTTTGTCCAGAAAAGTGCTGCGGCCAATCTTGTGGCCTGAATGAATAGGAGTAGGTGTGATTGGCGCTATCCACTCGGCAACCGGGATAGGTATTTTCATACCAAGTGCCGCCTAGATCGCCATTTTTTTCCAAAACTACAAACGGAATACCCGCCTCTTGCAGGCGTATCGCACTTAACAGCCCAGACATGCCAGCGCCGATAACCACTACCTTGAAATCTGCACGTGTAGTATCAGGCACTTTGAATATTTCGGGTTGTGCGTAGGGATCTTCACCCTGCAAAGACAACTCTGCTGTCAAAAACTCTACATAATCATCGGAGATCTCTTCACCTACCAAAAAAGTCATCATCTCTCGAAGATTATCGGGTGTAGGCTGATAGAACGGCTTGGGTTGGTCGCGATGACCAGCCAGAATATCTACCGCCAGTGCGCGCACGCGCTGACGCTGCTCATCGGTCAATCCGTCCTCTGGATTAAGAAATTCAATCAGCGGCTTGATCTCGCCACGCAACGCAGACATATCTCCCGTTAGGTGCACTAGCGCCAGCATCAAAGACGGGATATCGGCCTCTTCGAGCGCCGCTGCAATAGCGGCGTTATCAACCGTGATGGTTTGCGCTTGTTCAAATTCAGACATTAGTGCTCCCGACTATGGTTACGCTGATTCAGAAAGACAGGCTATATGAGAAACAGGTATTGGGACTTATCAACCCAAACTCTCTCAGGCCTATTGTCGATTAGATAATCTAGTTCAAAGCATTCACCAATAGCAATAATCTAGTTCGTATTCTCTATACTAATCCGATACCGCCCTGCCAACAGCTCACTGAGGTTGCCATGTCCGCTTACACTACTATTACAAAGCGTCTTCTATTAGCACTATGCTTTTCCAGCCTCATAGCCACAAATGCGCTGATGCTAACCAACACCGCATTTAATACCGCTGTGTCGGGCATGCTCGCCGGTACACTGGGTGTAAGAACGGCCTCTAGCGCTTTGCAAAGTCGCATATCCTCTCAAAACGCGACTATCAAAAAGCAACGATCTGAAGTGGCGCAACGCAAAGCAGCCACCAGGCGCTTTGGCAATCGTTTGGCCAGCAGAACAAAGCGCGTCGCAGCTAAGAGTATTGCCGCCATACCCGCGGAATCGATTCCATTTATTGGTGTTGCCGTTTTGATCGCCGACACCGGCTACGAACTCTATGCTGCATGTGAAACGCTCAATGAGCTTGATACGCTATACGCCGAACTGGGGATAACACAGGCCACACCAGAGGACACGCTAACGTCCGTGTGCAATCCCGAGCTACCGGATGCCCAGCAAGTGTGGGACGGCGTAACGCAGAGTAGCAGCAACTGGTGGGGCGCCATGCAGGGCTCCATGTAGGGGCGAAAAAGCACTCCCCCACCAGCGACCTTGCTTGTAGGACAGGGCTTTAAGTGTACGGACTGATAGAACCTATCAGGTTCGCGCTGCTTTCAGAAAAGGTCCCTCTACCTTCCTCGGGGTCCTGCGAGCCACCAGATGATCAACCCTATTATCGGCAGCAACAGAACCACCAGTATCCAAACCAACTTCTTTCCCATGGACGCGCTAGATTGCACAATATTGAGGATCGCCCAGATATCAGCAACCAATATTATAAAACCAAGAAACCCTGACACTTGAATATCCACAGCTCAAACTCCCTTCAGACGAGACTCCAAGAGTAGCGGTATTTAGGCCATGCGTAAAACAACAGATCACGCCACTAGCCGGCACAGCCCAAGAGAGTTGAACGAGTATTTGGTGCCCCTCCAGCGAACGAGTTACGCATAGCGCGCGGTTCGGGCATGAATACCGCTATGCTCAATCCATGTACCTCACCGATTCGTGTATGATTAACGGGACGGTGACACCAACGCATGACCTTTGGCGAGACCATTGATTATGGACGCTCTGAACACGTTTTTCGGCATCACATTGCTAGAGTTTGCTGACACCAGTATTACAGTTGGTCAGGTGGTGGGCGTTGTTTTGCTCGTGCTTGGTGGGTCACTCTTTGTAGTATGGAGCGCGCGATTTCTCGGCAACTCTCTGAGAAAGAAGATTGTCAATCAAGACCTGATTCAAATGCTCTCCAGAGCCTGGCTGATCGTCGGCTTTATTGTTCTCACATTTATTACACTCGACATGCTCAGTGTCCCGCTGACGGCGTTTGCTTTTGTCTCTGGTGCAGTGGCTATTGGGGTCGGTTTTGGCGCCCAGAACATCATTAACAACTTCATCAGTGGTTGGATTCTCATGTGGGAACGACCAATAAAGCTGGGTGATTTTCTGGAGATGGGGGATGTTCGCGGAACCGTAGAAGCCATCAATACACGTTCGGCCCGCATTAGACGAATGGATGGCGTGCACATGCTGGTACCAAACAGCTACCTGCTTGAAAATACTGTCACCAACTGGACACTCACCGATCCCACCGTGCGCACCTCGGTGATTGTTGGGGTGGCCTATGGGTCAGACGTACAGCTGGTCTCAGCATTACTGGAACAGGCTGCTGACGAAAACCCTTACGTTCTCACTACGTCTCCAAAAGCAGTGGTCTTTGAAGACTTCGGAGATAGCGCTCTGATATTCGAGCTATTGGTTTGGGTAAACTTTCAGGCGGATCGACCTCTGAGGATGGTTAGGAGTGATCTGCGCTTTGCCATCGACAAGCTGTTCAGTGAAAACGGTATTGTCATCAGTTTTCCCCAGCGAGATATTCATGTCGACGGCAGCATCGCCATTGTGGAGTCAAAGTAGATTGACTGCGATGAGGCCGACTCGTCACCGACTGCAACGTTTGCGCTCACTCGCAGCAGCGGGCAACAGGATTTCAGCACACATTAAAACGAGTGAACCATCATGAGTGATGCTAACGGAGGATTGACCCAGGCACTACTGCTCGATGGGTGCGGCGGTGCTTCTCAAGTAGACTGGAGTGGCGTACAAAACTGGTCACCAGAGCAGGGCTTACTCTGGGTTCACTTGAACTTTGAGCAGGCACGCGCGGCCCAATGGATCGAGCAGCACAGTGGCTTGAACGATATTGCACGCACAGCACTGCTGTCTGACCAGACGCGCCCGCGAGCTATCAGCCGCGGCGATAACCTGCTTCTAGCGTTGCGCGGCGTCAATCTCAATCCAGGACAAGATCCAGAGGACATGGTGTCGATTCGCATATGGACCAACGGCAAACTCATCGTCAGCACACACCGGCGCAATCTGCTGGCAGTACAAGACATTGTAGAGAAATTAGAAAGTGGTAGTGGACCCACTACAGCTGCAGCCTGGATCGTAGATTTGAATGATCTTCTGTTACAGCGTATGTCCGATACCGTGGCAAACCTCGAAGACAGCATGATGCTCTTGGAAGAGAGTGTACTAGCAGGCAATACCCATGGATTGCGTCACGAACTTGCGCTATTGCGGAACCAATCCCTGGGCATACGACGGTTTCTATCTCCCCAGCGGGAGGCTGTTAACAGACTGGCGCTCGAACGCTTAACGTGGATGGATGAACTCAATACACTGCGACTGCGCGAAGTCACCGATCGGCTGGTTCGCTATATCGAAGACATAGACATAGTGCGCGAGCGCGCTGCAATGACACAGGATGAGCTCATGAGTGCGCTGTCGGAGCAAATGAATGCAAGAACCTATGTACTCACTATTGTGGCGGCTCTTTTTCTACCACTGGGCTTCTTCACGGGATTAATGGGTATCAACGTCGGCGGCATGCCCGGTATGGAAGACAATATGGCATTCTGGATCGTTGTTGCTATTTGCCTTGGCATCACAGGTTTACTGGGAGTCATGTTCTACCTAAAGAAGTGGCTGTAATCGCTCTTCACATTCGCTCTCTCAGTGCTGTTCCACAAGCATTGGTATATTGAGTAGAATCAAACCATCTCATTAGTACAGGATACTACCAGTGGATCTCTCCTACGGACCGAAGTACTCACAGTTTCGCGACGAAGTCCGCGAGTTTTTAACCACACACAAGCATCTGCAACCCCCGCCCAAGTCAGAGCAGCGTAGTGAGGCTGTGCTGGCTTGGCAACGACTTCTCATTGAGCACGGCTATCATTCACGCACTATACCTCAGCAATACGGTGGCTTTGGTGCCGAGCCCGACATCATTAAATCGAGAATTATCGCTGAAGAATTTTCCGCAGCGCGCGTTTCCACCGGTCTAGGCGGACAAGGTATCAGCATGCTGGTTCCAGTACTGCTGGAGATGGGCACACAAGAGCAGAAGCAGCAATTCGTCAGTGCTACGATCCACGGAGAAATGGTTTGGTGTCAAGGCTATTCAGAGCCTGGAGCTGGCAGTGATTTGGCAGCCCTATCTACCAAGGCCGTGCTCGACGGTGATGAATGGGTGATTAACGGGCAGAAGATATGGACGAGTACTGCACAAATTGCCGACTGGATTTTTTGCCTGGTGCGCACTGAACCAGAGGCGCCCAAGCATCAGGGAATCTCGTTCTTGCTATTTGATATGAACACACCAGGAATCGAGATTCGCCCACTGGTAGACATGACTGGCAATGCCAATTTCAACGAAGTTTTCTTTACCGATGTGAGAGTACCCATGCATCAGATAGTGGGTGAGCGCGGACAGGGCTGGATGGTAGCCAATGCCATTTTGGGACATGAGCGTGGTTCGCTCGCGCCGCCTGATGCCGCACGCTCCAGACTCAATGGTGTAATCCAGCTAATGCAGAGCGAAACTATCAGCGGCGAGAAGCTGATCGATAACCCAATCTTTCGCGATCGATTGATGAAGCTACAGGGGCGCGTACTGGCCATGCAGTACCACGACATGCGCCTGCTGTCGGCACGCATCAACAAGAATCAGGACGTGAAGCTGGCAAAAATGATTGTAAAACTGATAGGCACCGAGCTGCGGCACGAGCTCGAAGGCTTTGCAATAGATGTGATGGGAGAAATAGGACTGGCCTATGAAGACAATCCCTACGTGCGCAATGGTGGTTCCTGGCAATACTCCTATATGTACTATCTGGGATTGATCATTGGCGGAGGCACATCGCAGATACAGAAGAACATTATTGCTGAGCGCGGTCTGGGCATGCCCAAAGAACCCAAAGTGGGGGCACGCTAAATGGAATTCGGACTATCAGAAGAGCAGATACTGCTACAAGACAGCGTGAATCGCTATCTCACTGAGCAGGTCCCGCTTGATCGTGTGCGTGGCATCGCCGCGGGTGAAGAACCCGACAGCGCTGTATGGGCAGAGCTCACGGAGCTGGGTATACCGGCGCTGCTTGTTCCAGAACACTTAGGCGGAGTCGGGCTCGGATTACTCGACGCTGTTGTTGTTGCCGAAGTGCTGGGTCGCCACGTGACTCCAGCGCCATTTAGTACGACGGCAGTCATGGCTGCGCTGCCACTAATAGATGCAGGCATGGAAGAAGAGCTGGCCTCTATTGCCACTGGCGAGTTAAGAATTGGCATTGCGTTTGGCGAGACTATTGGTGCGCGCGCTGATGCCGGCATCACTACAAACGGCGATACTTTATCAGGCAAGTGTCTTTTCGCACTGGACGGTTATGCAGACTGTTATCTGGTTGCAGCTGCAGACAAGAGCATCTATCTGGTTCGCGCAGACGCTTCTGGTGTAACGCGCAACACCCTCACCACTGTCGACAAAACGCGCACCACCTGCGAGCTGCTTTTCGATAGTGCACAAGCCAAAAAGGTAAGCAGTGATTCAACTGTGTATGAGCGCGCATTAGACGCAGGTCGTCTTATGCAGGCAGCAGATACTCTGGGGGCCGCTCAGGCTATGCTGGATCGGGCTGTGGATTACTCCTTGCAGCGAGAGCAGTTCAATCGAGTGATAGGCAGCTTTCAGGCTGTTAAGCATCTGTGCGCAGATATGGCCGCGGACCTTGAGCCTTGTCGATCACTGGTGTGGTACGCCGGACATGCAATGGACGCAGTACCTAAAGAAGCCACACTCCTGGCCTGCCACGCAAAGGCACATTTATCGGAAGTTGGCCAGACTATCGCCAAGACCGCTACTGAGGTTCACGGCGGCATGGGATTTACCGACTTACTCGGTCTGCACTACTGGTTCAAACGCATTGGAGCGAACCGGCAACTGCTGGGCAGTCCCGAGCAGGTGCGTGAACACGCTGCCCGGATACAGGGGCTAATATGAGGGAGCACCTATGAGCCAAACGCAGGAGTTTGAGCTGCACCCGACACTGGAACGTGACACCACTTATATTGTCGACCTGTCGCTGTGTCGCGTGTTGCTGATGGAAGATGCACGTTTTCCCTGGCTTATACTTGTACCAAGGCAGCATGGTCTGCGTGAGTTTCACGATGTCATCGGGCAGGATGCGATGAAGTTACATAACGAGATCGCGATAGCCTCACAGTCGCTGCTGGATCTTACCGGCGCATTCAAGATCAATGTGGCTGCATTGGGCAATATGGTACCTCAGCTGCATATACACATTATTGCGCGCAATCAGGACGATGAAGCCTGGCCTGGTCCCGTTTGGCAAACTGGTCCAGCCCGCCCATATACCGAGAAGGTTAGGGAGGGTCGCGCTGCATTGCTGCAAGAAGCGATCGCAGAAGCTATAACCCAATGAATGTCCCACCACACCCAGGACGACGAAAATGAAACTAGCAAAGCGACTCGCGAAAATATTGATCGGCAGCCTGATCGTGCTGATTGGCGCGGTGAATCTTTGGGGCGCACTGACCATGGGTACGTTGGTACCCGCACAGAATCCCGAACTGGATCTCGCGGCCAATCGAGTAGTCATGGTATTTGGAGCCACAGGCTCAGTCGGTGATGGACTATTGAAAGCTGCATTGAACTCCAGCGACGTAGATACAGTACACGTAGTAACGCGCCGCACCTCCCCCAGAATTGATGCTGCGGCTAAAGACGACAAGCTGGTGCTTCATATCCAGAGCGACTTTACAGACTATGCGGGTCTCAAGGAGATTCTGCCGCAGGTGAACACGGTGCTGTGGGGGTTGGGTACCACCTCCATTGGTATGGATCCAGATACTTACACTCGCATCCATGTAGATTTCCCCGTAGCGTTTGTCAGCGCCTGGTTGGCTGCAAGAAGTGACGCACCGATGGCGTTTCACTATGTCACTGGTATCGGCACTGGCGAGGATGAAGATGCGCGCTGGGCACAAGACAAGGGTCGCGCAGAACGATTGGTCGCCGAAATGGCAGAGGGCACAGGCTTGCGATCCTTCGGTCATCGCTCGGCATACATTCGGCCTACCTCGGAACAATCGAATACAGGTACTTACATTCTCGAGTGGCTCTTGCGGCCGGGTGATCAGGTGATTCGCGCAACAGCGCTGGGGCAGGCAATGCTGGAGATCAGTGCTCGTACAACAGAGCTGGCCAATGGCACACTTATTGATAACGCGGATGCAATTGCCTATGCCAACGCCTACGAAGAGCGGCATCCCGACGAGTAGTTATCAAGTCACCAATGATAGAAGCACTGCATCTTGCATCAGCCTTCTCCGAATAGCCTGAACGAGGACATCTGCTGATAACCCCAGGCATCCAAGTACCCCGGCCACTATCACACATACCGCCAAGTGGTTAGACTCTTCCCTACCATCTTCGCCCAATAATCATAATCAAGAGGCAAGAAGATTCATGTTGCGATCATTTCAACAGCGCTATTGGCTGGTGGGCATGTCTGCCCTTGCCGTATTTATCTGCTACATCGACCGGGTCAACATATCTGTCGCAATCATTCCGATGGCGGAAACCCATGGCTGGTCTCCGCAAACTCAGGGGCTGGTACTGTCATCATTTTTTGTTGGCTACTTGCTGCTGCAGGTGGTTGGAGGTCGCCTGTCTGATCGCTTTGGGGGCAAGATCGTACTCGGCTGGGGCGTGGTGCTGTGGAGTTTGTTCACAATACTGACACCACTAGCAGCGTCAACGAGCATCGCGGTGCTCATCGCCACACGCATCCTAATGGGTATGGGCGAAGCCGTAACATACCCTTCTATTTACAGTCTGTTCGTTCGCTGGCTACCAACCGCGGAGCGAGGTCGGGCTATGGGCTTTACCAACAGCGGCATACCAATCGGTACGGCGTTTGCGCTCATCGTAACCCCCCTGATCGTAAGTAAGTGGGGGTGGGAGTGGGCCTTCTATGGCTTCGGCGCTATTGGGATTGCCTGGTTTGTGCTTTGGCAGCTTACTGTAAGCCACGATCCTGCTCACCACCCGCTCATTACCGACACTGAACTCAAACACATTACACAGGATGAAAAACCCGATTCAGATGCACCTACCCCGCCCATTTCGGCATTTCTTAAAAGCAAAGCTATCTGGGCAATTATCGTTGCGCACTTTTGCAACAACTGGTCTTTATATCTGCTGCTATCGTGGCTACCGACCTACATAAACAAGGGCCTTGGAGTCGACTACGCCAGCGTTGGGCTGTTCACCATGGTCCCATTCCTGGTGTCGTTCGTTTTTTACAATCTGGCTGGCTCGATTGCCGATAAGATGATTCGTGGCGGCATGCCAGTGGGGAAAGTACGTAAGATCATGCAATCCATCAGCGCAGGCAGCATGACTCTCACGCTATTGGTTGTCGGCTATTCCACCAACGTGTGGATGGCCATAGCGATCATGTCTGTGGGCAATGCGCTGGGCAGCTTCGCCATTGGCGGATTTGTAGTCAATCATATGGACGTTGCACCGCGGCACGCCGGCACAGTGATGGGCATCACCAACACATTCGCTACAATTCCGGGCATTATCGGTGTCTATGCGGCCGGCGCGATACTTGAACTCACTAATTCCTGGCTATTGGTATTTCAGATCGCGGCCGGGGTCACGTTCATCGGGTTGCTTTTCTATCTTGCGTTTGCAAGCTCAGAGCGCGAATTTGAGTAGCTACACACCCATCAATAATCATAGGAACCTGAAAGATGCGCACAGTTAAAGTACTCCTGCTTATCGTTGGAATATTGGCGCTTATCGCCGCACTTTTCGCAACCTACGCGCTCAATACCTACAAACCCGTTCCAGTTGATCCCGCATGGGTGATGTCCTCAACCAACACGCCGCACGAGAGCGCGCTAACCGTGCGATACACCGGCACCTCCACACTATTGTTTAGTGACGGTGACACACAATGGATGATCGATGGCTGGTTCAGCCGCCCCGGCGTATTGGCTTTAGCCGGCGGAAAAATAGGTCCTGATCTGCAGGCAATAACTGAGGGATTAGCGGCCAATAAAGTGACAGCGCTTGCCGCCGTTATACCGATGCACTCACATTATGATCACGCCATGGATTCCCCAGAAGTGGCGCGCAGAACCGGCGCAATGTTGATGGGCTCAGAGTCCACCGCCAATATTGCCCGGGGTTGGGGACTGCCAGAGAATCAGATACGGGTATTTGAAAACCGCACGCCCGTAAGGGTCGGCGACTTTACTATCACGCCGATCGAATCACAGCACTTTCAGTTTGCCGACCCTGAGGTACGCGAGCGTGCTCTATCGGATCCCAAAATTTCCAAGCCATTGATACCGCCTGTGCCGGTATTTGGATACAAGCTGGGTAAAGCCTACGTGCTACATGTCTCTCACCCCAAGGGGAACTTTATTGTGGTGGGCAGCGCGGGCTATCTTGAAGGTGTATTGCAGGGATTCGATGCAGATACAATTTTCTTGGGGATCGGCGGCCTGGGTTCACAAACCGAGCCCTATCGCCAGGGGTACTGGCGTGAAACCGTTGAGGTAAGTGGCGCGCAACGCGTGATTCCGATCCACTACGACAGCCTGACAGGCCCGATCACTGGCCCATTTAAAGGGCCGGTGACAGCAATGGCTTTTTTGTCGGGGGGTGTCGAGAACACTCTCACTTTCCTGCAAGGTAAGGGCAGCGAAAATCCGGGGCTTCTCTTCCAGACACTACCGCGCTACGACGAGGTTATGCTGTACCCTTGATCACACAGGTTCGCTGCCCTATATATTGGTATCCAAGTTTTCAGGGTTGGTACCAAATTGGAGAGGTGTACGCGCGTTCCTGTAAGGTCACAACAGCGTCTTCTGGGATTTTCGCGCCTAAACGAGCCGCGTCATAGGCTGGCCATCGTGGCGTCGGAATTTCCAGTACGCGGGCGTAGTAAAAGGCTTGCTGATCAGCGCGGAACTGGGGATCACTCCAAACAACAGCAAGTTCTGCACTGCCGATCGTGTTGGTCCAGCTCGCACGCGGCACATCGACGGTAGAACCCACCGCAGGCAGCTTGCCGCCATCGTCAAGGGTGCGCTCGCCAGACCAGGCAACATTGAATACTTTTTCCTGTGCTTTACCTTGCTTGTCTACCCAACCCTTAACGATCTGGATTCGATCAAGATTAGCGCCCAAGGGATCACGGGAAGCAGCGATCAAAAAAGAGGGTGCTGTACCTGAAGGTGCTGATTCGAGAGTGCCGCCCATAGGCACGCCACGGGCATACCCTGCCGCGGCAAGATCGGGCGTATTCGCATCATCTACCGAAAACTCCCAGCCTCCAAACAATCGTACGGTCATACGCGAGCCAGTTGTACCGTAAACCTCTCGTCGCTTCATCGCATCCCACAAGGCTTCTCGCGTATTCGATTCCGCCCAAACAGCTGCGTAGCCGGATGACACTTGTTCCCAACCGATTATTTGAGCCGCATCGCCACTACGATGCAGATAACTGGCCCGCTTAGCAGATGGCTCAGTACCGGCGTGTTTGCCAAAGAAATTATTCTCTTCTACGGCGGCCAGCGAGGTATGTGAATCGGTGCTGGCGATCATCCCGAACTGAAAGGGGTTAGCGCCTATTGTGCTGTTCAGCATAATCCCGCTTTTAAGCGCCTCACGCGCGTACTCACCCTTAAGCATCGAATCGGTTTTGGCTTGGCTCAGGTCGAGATTGCCAGAATCCCAAGTTTCGAAGTTGGCAAACTCGTCGTTAGGTGAGAGGAAGGGATGTGACTCTCCATCACCTTTGATTTGACTGACCTCCAGCAGAGGCTCCCACTGGTTGCGTCTGCGCGCGTAATCATCGTCTAGCGGTTCGCCCGACATCGTGACATCAGAAAACATCATGCCATTACTAAGATTGGCATTGTGTGGAATCGCCAACACTCTGCCGCCAGTGGAGGATTCATAGGCAGCCAGATAATGCCAGAGATCTTCGGGATCAGGACTATCTCCCAACGTGTAGGGCAATACCTTGCTTGTCTTATCAGCGCCATCGCGGAACACCACCACGCGATGCAGGTTATTGCCCTTGACCAGAGAGGTCCACTCATACCCAATAAGCGCAGTAAAGTTGCCTGGATCGTTGTATCGCTCTGCGGCCTCAATATTGGCGTTCCAAACAGGCGCCATCAGCAGTGGGTCATTGGTTTTCCAGGGCAGTGTGCCTTGCGAAAAACCACCTACCACTTCTCGTGCTACAACCGCGCCCTTTCCCTGCTTGAGCAACTCGTTCCAGCGCCGGCCCTCTTCTTCCTGCATAAGGTCCGGATGACCTGAAGCGAGCAAACCAAAGAAGCCCATGCCATCCGAGTGATCAGCAACCACAAGAAAATCCAGTGGCCTGCTCAAGCGCGCGTTCAACCCAGACGATGATGTCACCTCATCACCGCGGGCAAACTTATAGGCAGCATCCAGCCCAAGACGATTACCTCGCGCTGCTGCATCTGATGACACGGAGGTATGCAAGTGCGTATCGCCCCAAAACACCTGCTTGGCGACGGGCTCGCCAACGTACGGCGAGTACTCAGCAAATACCAGCTGCGTACCAAATAGAAGCGCAAGCAGCGCTTTAGACAACGTGTTGTGCTTAGCCATGTGTTCTTCTCCTGTCACGGGCCTACGGTCTATACGAAGCGGTTGTGTCTAGCTCAGTCCAAACGCGTTTCAGCCTGACGATGTTACACCAAGCGGCGAATGCACTGAGTGTAGCACTAGCCAGGAAACCCGCCTGTTCCAGGTCATAAACCACCTACTATCTGACAACTTGCGCATCTACCATTGACAGCTAAACTCATTCCATCGCCTTATGGTGATCGTATATGGAATAACAATAACTTGAGGGATTAACCTATGAACCGAATGACAAAATTGGCAATCTGCCTACTGGCAATGGCTATGGCAACTGTGAGTTGGGCCGACCATCACGGTGGAGAAAACGCCAAGAAAGCGATGGCCAGAGCCTGGATTGAAGCAGGCAATACCGGAAAGGCAGAGTTTATCGCCTTTGTCGAAAAGAATATGGCTGATGACGGAATCTCCATTCCAGCACGGTATGTTGGATTTGGCTTTCAACTCGACCCCAACAATGATGACGACATGACAGTTGTCGCCGTTACTGACGGAACACCTGCTTCCAAGGTTTTGAAAGTAGGCGATGTCTTTGTCTCAGTTGCTGGCGTACCTGCCACACCAGAGAACAGTGATCGCATGTCGTTTCGCGGCAAGCCCGGTGAGCCAGTGAAAGCGATGATCAATCGTGGTGGTAAGGAGATGGCTATTGAAGTTAAGCGAGGCGTTATTGAAGTGAGAAACTCTAAGGATAAGTTCCTTGCAAACCTCGCACTGGCTGATGCCGATAACTGGACAGTTGATAAGAGCGAAATTGTCGAGATTACGAATGAAGGCGACGTGGTCTGGGCGGTGCAGGAGATCACCGATACCGAACTAGATACTGGTATTGTTTTCGTGAGCCGCAATATTATGCGCTTTGAAATCAATGACGCGGGTAAAATCACCTGGGCAGCCAACCGAGGTGAGAGCCGCTTCGTTCTGGAGCAACTGGGATACACCATCTCACGCTAGCCCTTCCTGTTGGGCGCTCATCCGAGCGCCCAATCTCCTCCTGCCTTTACCTTGCTTACAGAAAAAGCCTAAGGCAATTCGCACCCCGGCTTCTTGAGGTTAACTTCCTTCAGCGATGGATGACGCACGCGCATCGAACCCTCGGCAATATGGGCGAAAGCTACTTCAATAGTTTTGGCGCGCGGGTGCACCTTGAAAACGTACTGCATAGGAATCCAATCCGTTTTTCCTATTCTGGGTTCATTTTCAAGCTCAGATCTCAGCAACACCTTTCTCGAACTGGAGCTAACCGATACGTAAAGGCCACCACCGTGAACATCGAAGGCTGGAACCTCAGGCTCTGTCAGGTTGAGCTGCATCTCCGCAGTAAACGCCAGCGTTTTACCCTCTAAATCTTCGGCATCAATGAACTGACGAAAATAATACCAAGGCTGAATATCAACCTTTTCAATCGTGAGAACATCCTCTTCGAATGTGGCGGTAAACGACCTCTCTCCTGCATGCTGGGCCCGTCCCCAAAAGCGCGCGCGGACATCCGCGGCCTCCAGAGCAAAATCAGCATCCTGAATGAAGTTTTCACCTTTGGTAGCACACAGATCCTCAGCTCCAACACTACTGCT
This sequence comes from Halioglobus sp., assembly GCA_039990395.1. GTDB lineage: Bacteria > Pseudomonadota > Gammaproteobacteria > Pseudomonadales > Halieaceae > CALINF01. The sequence goes on along the minus strand of JBDXFZ010000139.1, from coordinate 449,175 downwards.
CGCGAGCAGCGACAGAACCAAGCCAAGGGCGCTACACAGTCTATTTATCTGAGGCATACAGGGCTCAATTCACATGCTTGGGTTTTTGGGGAAAGCGGTATGCTCGGTATCGGCCGGTGACCAGGTCTCAGCCGAATCACTCCAGAAACTGGAATCGATCTCTACCCAGCTGCTGTCATCCATCGTGCCAGCTTTCACAAAACGGATATCGGGCATCTCTTCGACATAGCTGATGAGCTGAGACCCACACGTAGGGCAGAAACCCCGGGTGACGTGGCTACCGTCTGTGCCAGTTACCGTATAGGTTTTCAACTCCCCTGATGTTTGCAAATTCCCTGAAGGCACCATCACGATAGTCGCCTTCCCGCTACCCGTCATCTTCTGGCAATCTTTACAATGGCAATGATGCGCAGACACAACCTGCTCACGATCAAACTTATAATGGTATTGTCCGCACAAACAGCGACCTTCGACGATTGATGACATATTGTTCTCCCTTTGACAGTAAATGCTAAGCAGTTTCTGTCGTTTAAATTCTACTTAACATTCACGCAACTTGAATTGCGCAGGCATCTTACCCGGGATGCGAAAGAGCGACGGAGCCCACTCTACTGCGTCTTCTATCACATCTACTTGCGCAAACCGCTTGGCAACTTCACTGAACGCCACTTCAGCATCCATCCTAGCAAGGTGCGATCCGAGACAAAAATGGATGCCCCCTCCAAACGAGCAATGTCGTCCTTCATCCCTGCCAATATCAAAAACATCTGGATCGGTAAACACAGCCGGATCTCGATTCGCCGCAATCAGCGCGGCAAACACAGGGGTATCTGCGGGAATGGTAACACCACCAAAATCAGTATCCTCCCACAGCACGCGAATGGTGAACGGAATAGAGGGCTCAAAGCGCAGGCATTCTTCTACGGCCGAAGCCGCCAACTCTGGATGTTGATACAGCCGCTCAAATTGATCCGGATACCGGGAGAAACACAGCATGCCATTCGCAATTAGCCCAACGGTTGTTTCCAAGCCTGCAATGAGTAGACCTATACTTTGCTGCAGAAGTTCCTCGGGGCTAAGACGATCACCCGCCTCTTCGGCCATCACCAGGCTGCTGAGAATATCCTCTCCTGGATTAGCACGGCGCTCTTCGATCAGCACCATCATATATTCGGCTAACTCGAGGATAGCCGCCTCCGCAGGGGCCTGAAGATCCGGAAATGATGCCTTGGCCAGACGGAAAGTTGCCACCGATACCAATTCCGACAGCCTGTCTCGGTCTTCAAACGGAACACCCAGCATTACACACATCGCGGCTGCAGGCACGGTGAGTGCCAGATCCGACACTACATCGAACTCCCCCCTTGCAATCACTTTATCCAACTCCAAATTTACCTGCCGGACCAGTTCGGGGCGCATTGCTTCGAGTGCGCGAGGCGTAAAGGCTTTCCTCACAAGATTGCGCAGGCGATCGTGATCGGGCGGATCCATACGCAGCATAAAACGCGATGCGTCGGATTCCTCCCGGGTTTCACCTGGAATCAGACCATCAAGATGGCGCATCCCACTATTGCTCTGCTTGAGCAGTTTTTGAATGTCGTCATAGCGGCTGAGTCGCCACTGGCCATCCGGCTGAAGGTTAACAGGCTGGGTTTCTCTAAGCTCCCGCATGGCTTCATGCGGTGCACCCTTGGCGTCATATTCTTCCGGGTTCGCACCATACCAACCTGGCGCCGGCGCTTTAGCGTTTTGAGATATAGACTCTGTCATTTTATCACCACTCTCTCTGCCAATCAGACAAGCGTCGCTCCTTCTGCTAGAGCGATGGTAACAACGTGTGATGAAGAGTCCAGCCAAGCCACTCACCTCATCTTAGTAGGTATGGGCGATCACCGTGCCCAACATCAACCTACCGCCCTAGATGGCAGATCTATATACCATCACCTTTGCTGCGATGGAAAAAGGGGGCTAGGCGTTGACTGCCTGGGCGGCACCAAGACAGGCAGTGGTGCTACCCGCTCGGGTTCACGCTTCTCTGCAATCACCTCCTGAGACCAACGAACCTCACCAGCTCCATCAACCACAATCGATGCATTACCAAATTGATCGGATTGCAGATCCAGTTGTTTGCCACGTTCATCCCTGTAAACACTGTTGCCAACACTGTTGGTATTCCCGTGCACAACCCCACCTGCGGTACTGCAGATGGTTGTACCTGCAGAGTTGGTATAACAGGTGTTTTGCGCATTAAGCGAAGTACTAAGAAACAGCAACATCACCAGAAAAATTGCATACATACTCACTACCAGTGCCCGGTGCCCGGGTCGCCTTTGAAAGGGCCTACTATGTTATTCGTTACCCAGCCACCGTAAAATTCGCCAGCCTGGGGTCGCACAGGTTCATCTGCCAAAAAACACTCAACCCTGCCCGGGTAGAAACACAGGAAGTTTTTTATGCGGGAAAACATGGGGGTCGGGGCTCTGTACTCCCATGCGATCTCTATGCCACCAGTTGCCAATGCGTAGTAATTGGCCCTGCCTTTCCATTCGCAATGTGAGGTTGCTGGAGTATCGGTCAGGAAAGCGAAATCTATGTCTTCTGGAGGAATATAAATAGTAGGGGGGCTCGCAGTTTCAAGCACACGAATCGCATTTACACTGTCGGCAATTATCTGATCACCGCAACGTACTACAATACGTGCACTGCACGGTTCGAGCGCGGGTGGGCGCGGGTAATCCCACACAGACTCCTGCCCCTCTGCGGGTTCGATCGCAAACTCGGGGCGCTGTTTACCCTGATTCAGCCACACTACACACCTCCAGATACATGCTTTTCGCGTCGACAAACAAGGCCATCAGACCCAACTCTCAATTCAACTTTGTAGTTCTCTCGTCACTCTGCACCCTGTGCTAAGCTGCAAACAAATTCAAGGGTTCAATACCATGTTAACAGTACACCACCTGAACGACTCACGGTCACAGCGTATTCTTTGGCTATTGGAAGAGCTGGGGGTCGACTATAAGATCGAATTCTACCAACGCGATGCAGAAACTAATCTTGCCCCGCCTGCACTCGAGGCTATCCACCCTTTGGGCAAGTCGCCTGTGCTCACAGATGACGATAATACCATCATCGAATCGGGTGCCATCATTGATTATATTCTCAGGCACTACGGCCAGGGCAAATTCATGCCCAAGCCCGGTACAGCCTCGCATGAGCAATATCTGGTATGGCTGCACTACTCAGAAGGTAGTGCCATGCTACCGCTAATGTTGCGGATGTACTCCGGCCGCCTACCCGATGGCGGCGAACTGCTGCAGCCGCGCATCACTGATGAACTCAACCGTCATTTGGGGTTTATGGACCGCGCGCTGGAAGGCGTAGATTGGTTCGTTGACAACACGCTGACAGGAGCAGACTTTCAGCTCTCCTTCGTCGTTGAGATTGCGCCACTCCTTCACCCAGGTGCGGAGCTTCCTAACCTCGATGCTTTTCGCGCACGCATTCACGCTCGACCCGCTTATCAAGCAGCTCTGGAGAAGGGTGGTGTCTACAGCTTTGGCCCCACCTAACCACTAAGGAGAGAAACTGTGTCTATTGGTTCTATCAGCAACATCTATCGATACCCAGTAAAGAGCATGGCTGGCGAGACACTGGAAAGCGTGGTCGTCGGCGCTAGCGGGATTCCTGGAGATCGAGCATGGGCAGTCCGCGATGAAGTAAGAGGTGGCATCCGTGGCGGCAAAAAATTTCCACGCTTAATGCAGTTCAGTTCTTGCTATGCAGAAACACCCACAGACACGGGCTCTAGTCCTGCAGTCATTACGCTACCGTCCGGCGAAATTGCAGACACCGGAGACGCTGCTATTAATCAGATACTCAGCGAAGCGCTGGAGCACAATGTCAGTCTCTGGCCACTGCTGAGTGCGGACATGCTCGATCACTATCGGCGCGGGGCTCCTGAGCACGAGGATATGGAGCAAGAACTTCGCGCGATGTTCGCACGCGAGCCTCATGAACCTCTACCCGACCTCTCGGTCTTTCCGCCAGAACTGGTAGAATTTGAGTCGCCACCCGGGACATACTTCGATGCGTTCCCAATACTCATCCTGAGCAAGGCTTCTCTTGCCAGCATGCAAAGTGCTTGCCCGGATTCGGTATTTGATGAGCGCCGGTTTCGACCCAACTTTCTGATCGACAATACCGAAGCGGGCGTTGAATTTCCTGAACAAAACTGGGAAGGCCGGCGCTTGCAGATTGGGTCTGCTGTACTTAAATGCGAGGTTACTTGCCCGCGCTGTGTAATGACCACACATGGATTTGCCGAGCTACCCAAAGACCCGAGCATCATGCGCTCACTCGTGGCGGAAAACGGTGGCAATCTCGGACTGTACGCTAGCGTTGAAACTCCAGGCACTATCTCTGCAGGTGATCAACTGACCTTGCTCGACAAACACTAGTCACTTGTTGCTGTTGTTGCTCTAGCCCTGACTTTTCTCTGCGACAATTGGCAGCACAGCTGTCGCAAAGCAACATATTAAGGATGCCAATGTCACCCGAAGAATTCCGCCTGGCCGGCCACGAACTGATCGATTGGATTGCCGACTATCGTAAACGCATACCTGACCTACCCGTGCGCGCCCAGGTGCAACCGGGAGAGGTAAGAAACGCCCTACCCAATGAGCCTCCTGCCTCCACTGACAGTTTCGCTGATGTGCTGGCCGATCTTGAAAAGACTGTCGTACCGGGCGTTACTCAGGTCCAGCATCCCATGCACTTCGGCTGGTTCCCGGCCAATGCCTCACTCGCCTCCGTGCTCGGCGACATCGCTTGCTCAGGTATGGGCACACTTGGTATTTCATGGGAGAGTTGCCCTGCGCTAACAGAGGTCGAAGAAGTCATGTGCGACTGGCTGCGCCAACTCACAGGATTAAGTGACCAGTGGCATGGCACCATTCACGATACTGCCTCAACGGCTTGCGTGGTTGCGTTGATATTGGCGCGGGAGCGCGCGAGCCAGTTCAGCAAAAATACGGCCGGGCTCCAGGCCCTGTCGGCACCCCTGGTTGTCTACTCCACAGCGCAGGCACACTCTTCTATTGCCAAGGCGGTGCAGGTAGCTGGACTCGGCAATGAAAACCTGCGAATGATTGCTGAGGATCCGGTGACCCGAGCCATGCAGCCTGAAGCCCTGCAGGAGGCAATCATTCAAGATGTCCAGAGTGGGCATAAACCAGCGGCGATCGTATGCTCGGTCGGAGCAACCGGTACTACGGCAATGGATCCGGTACAGGCAATCGCCGATATCGCCAACGAGCACGACATCTGGCTTCATGTAGATGCAGCAATGGCTGGGTCAGCCATGCTACTACCAGAATGCCGCCACTTGTGGGCCGGCGTGGAGCAGGCAGATTCTATCGCGTGGAATCCACACAAATGGATGGGCACAATACTCGACACAGCTCTATTCTACGTGAAGGACGTAGAGCACTTGGAGCGGGTCATGTCTACCAATCCAACATATCTTCGCTCAACCGCTGATGGCCAGGTTACGCAGTACAGGGACTGGGGTATTCCACTTGGGCGACGTTTTCGCGCATTAAAACTGTGGTTCCACCTGCGTCTGGATGGCCTCGATGCTATTCAAGCACGACTGCGTAGAGACCTGGAAAACGCGCGCTGGCTGCAACAGCAGGTAGAACAAACCAAGGGCTGGCAGGTAGTTGCTCCCGTTTCACTGCAAACGGTCTGTGTGCGCCACACGCCCCTCGCACAGGATGGGCGTCAGCTCACCGGTGAGGCGTTGGACAAGCATACCTTGGGTTGGGTTGAAGCAATCAATGCATCAGGAGCCGCATTTTTGTCACCCTCTGTACTGGATGAGCAGTGGATGGTACGCGTGAGTATTGGCGTAGAAGGAACGACAAGCGAACATGTAGAACAACTCTGGGGCCTAATGCGCGAGGCAAGCAGTAGTCAGTCGATTAACTTATAGCTCCTTTCCACGCCTATTGTGGCTTCAGGTTCTCCACTAACGATCCGTGGTCTGAAGTGGGTATCCCGCAGCATCCGACGAATGCGCAAGCTCTCCGCCGAGGCTTCCTCAGGCACTTCCATAACCTCAGTGTTGCTCACATTGCCGCGTGCTGAGATGTCAAAGCGCAAAGCCACCACCGCGCGATCAGGCACTGTTTTATCCCTGCGCTGCAACCAGACGGCAGTCTCATCGGGCAGTTCCACGGGTTCTCCCAGCCAGCGCTCTATTAAATCGTCATGCTCGGATTCGCGCAGCAGTGCTATCGCACTGCGATAAGACTCGTTGGCGCGCTTGAGCTCGCTATTCCACTGATACCAGTCACCCAGCTCTATCCACATGCCTGCTCGTAGCTTTGGATCCATCGCCTCACAACGATCAATCTGCTCCATCAGCAGCCTGGAACCCAGGGTAACTCCCGCCCTCTGTATATACTCGATGCGCCGGCGAACCATGTCCTCTGAACTAATCAACCCACCATGATTTGCACCAGAGAGAATCGGTTCCAGCTGGTCTTCAATCGGTTCATCCCCAAGCAACAGGTACAAGTGGTGTATCTGGCTGCTTACCAACTGTCGATACCAGGTCAAGTTAAACTCCGGTGCTTCGATCAGCGACGTGAGGATTCGCTCATTTACCTCGTAGGTTTGTAACAGTCGGTTCCGCGCCGTACCATCCAAACGTGTGGTGTAAGCTTCGCGCTGCCAGCTTAAGTACTCGAAGATGGCATCCATTTTAGCTTGCGTATAAGGCGGCGCACCAAGGCGCTGCAACCTAAAGAAATATTCGTAGCTGGCATCCAGCGCAAAACGGTCATCTGTCGTTCGATACAAGTCCATCATCTGCCGAAGCACCGGAAGCTGACGGGTATCAACCAAACCGTCGTTCACGCGGGCGACATGCAGTGCGCGACGGTACACATTGATTGCTTCGTCGTTTTCGCCGATAGACTGATAGTATTTCCCCAGACTACTCAGCGGCTCGACGAGCCCATCCGCATAGGGGCCATCGCCACTCTCTACTTCCGCGATTTTGTTCTTAAAAGGACTAGCATCAGGTTCGTTGGACGGCGCCTCGGATTCACTATCTAACTCTGGATCAGCATCGGCCATCACCTCATCACCAAAGTCACCCTCGATACCTTCCTGTCGCACGCCAGCGAGGGCCGGCTTAGCCTCTTGCGATGGCACATAACGAACAAAATCACGCCCAAACATGGCTGGCAAATGTGCCAGTGCAGACTCTGGCAATAGAGCTAACAACAAAAATAGCGCGCATAGCCTGGGCAATGCGTTGAACACAAAACGAATTCTCAACGAAACTGCCAGCACAAGCGCGGTCATGTCACCGTTACAGTATTTCCACTGAGCACACCGTGCACATTACGGTCGCGCGAGGCTCGCTGATATTGCCCAGCGTGTCCAGCAGACTGGCCGCCTTTGCTGCAAACAGATTAAAAGAACTCTGGCCAACCTTGCTCGTAGCAATGGAGAAGCGGCGAAGCAAAGCCATTGCGGGAGAGACCGGCTTAACCACATAACTGACTTTATAGTCTTCAAGCTCGGCTTGTGTAGCGGCAAACTCAATGGCGTCTTCCATGGTACCCAACTGGTCAATCAATCCAAGCTCCAGCGCGCTGGGGGCCAGCCAGACACGACCACCTGCGATCGAGCGAATATAGTCCGGCTCCTTATCGCGGCTCTGGGCAACCACATTGATAAAGCGCTGATAAGAACTACTAGCCCACCGAGCAAAAATGGCATCGAGCTTTTCATCCACGGGTCGCGCTAAACTCCAACCGGCGTTAGCACTGGTCGTGACGCCATCAAGCTTTATCCCGATGTGGTCAAGCGCGTTTTCGATGGTGGGAAATGCCACAGCCACACCTATAGAGCCAGTGATAGTGGTCGGTTCAGCAAAAATCGCGTCAGCGGGCGTGCTCACCCAAACACCACCAGATGCGGCCACATCACCCATGGACACGACGATAGGAAGTCCTTTGGAGGACGCCGCCTCAAGTTCGTCGCGAATAATATCGCTGCCTAGTATGGATCCACCGGGGCTGTTGACTCGCAACACAATCGCCCGCGTTTTATCACTCTCGTGAGCACGGCGAAGCAAAGGCGCGATGTCATCTGAACCCGCTACTCCAGGGGCCATCTCTCCGGTTTGAATCGCCCCCTCCACGAATACAACCGCTATCGCATTTTCGCTCGGCTCTTCCTCGGCCGGTATCTGCGCCTGATAGGCCGACCAGCCAATATGGGGATAGGTATCCCGTTCCTGGTCTTCAGATTCGTCCTTGCCAAATTTCTCTATCATGAAGGAGCGAAATTCAGGAAAAGTCTTGGTGCCATCTATAATGCTATTGCTGGCTGCGTAAGTCAGGTTGTCATAGCCCGCCTCTGTTAACAGCGGGATAACATGGTTGTCCGCAAGATCCTGAAATAGCTCAGGGCTTAATCCACGCGGCGTAGCCATCTGCTGTTTCATCGCACTCCAAATGGGGCCGTAAAGCGCAGTGCGCTGTTCCCGGTCGGCGTCCGACATATCGGTACGCGTAAAACCTTCAACGTACGACTTGTAATCGCCTTGGCTGTAATTGTGGATAGTAATCTTGAGCTTGTCAGTCAGCTCTCTGGTGTAATCCCGATAGCCCCCCAGGCCACTGATCGCTACAGCGCCTGAGGGATGCACATAAATTTCTTCCGCTTGCGCCGCCATCAGATAGGAGCCCGTCGTCAGGCTTTCGCTATAGGCAATAACCGACTTGCCGGACGCTTTGAGTGCCGCCAGCTCTTCGGCAATATTGAGGGCCGTACTCGCGCCAGAAAAAGAGGTATTACTGAAGTCTACCAATACACCACCGAGTCGCTCATCCTGCGCTGCCGCACGAATCAACTTGATAAGATCTCGTGATTGGATCTGTTCTTCATCAGGTAGGGAAAACGGGAATTCCAGATCGGAGGGGTAAACTTCCTGATCCAGCACGACTCCCTCTGGATTCAGGATCAATACTTTCCCCGAAGGGTCTTGCTCGCCCGGTATTTGACGCAGTGCAAAAACAACCATACCCACCACATAAACCAGTATCAGCAGCGTGAACACGTTGACGGTCCAGATGCGTACGCTGGTCAAAACACTTCCCAGTCTGACAAAAAAAGCTTTCACAAATACCACCGCTATTTGGGGATGAATAGCTGAGTATACCGATACTTGAGCCTAATATTCATCGCTCTCATCGCACGCTAAAGTCCATTCAACGAAAAGTCTAAAGCGCTTCTCACACGACGCGACCCTGTCTTAACGTTATGATTACGTTTTTCACCTTGAATGAGGACCTCGCATGCACTCAGTCAAAACCCCTTTCGGCGCGCTAAAGCCCTCTAAAATCGTCTGTGTAGGACGCAACTACGCAGCACATATAGCTGAATTGGGTAACGAGACACCCAGCGATATGGTGATTTTCAATAAACCTAATTCGGCCATTTCCCGACATTTACATGCAAATCTAGGTGAACCCCTACACTACGAAAGCGAGATCGCATTTTTGGTCATCAATCAGACTTTTGCAGGTGTAGGATTTGGGCTGGATTTAACTAAACGTACATTGCAGAGCTCGCTCAAGGCCAAGGGACTGCCATGGGAGCGCGCCAAAGGGTTTGATGGCTCTGCGGTATTCAGTGAGTTTGTCTCTTGTCCTGAAGACCGGCTGGGATTGCAAGTAAGGCTGCACGTTAACGGCGAGGCTCGGCAACACGGCGGAGTAGAACTCATGATATACAAACCGCTATATGTACTGTCACAGATTCAGCAATTCATGTCTTTGGAAGATGGCGATATCATTATGACAGGCACACCGGCTGGCGTCGGTGAAGTCATGTCTGGGGATCTATTCGAGGGCGCCATTTTGAATAATGGCGAGACCTTGGTAGAGCAATCCTGGCTGGCCAATTAGTCGTTGATCTCTTCACTACTATTCACGATTGTTAAGTAACCGAATTTGCAGTAGCTTAGGTGGCATCCCTACGAGTGGGAGACTATGCAGCCAATACTTAAGTTGGATCTTGCTGGACAACCCCGCGGTTGGCTCAGCATACACGAGGCAATTTCTGCCTACGCCAGAGGCGATGTCGTATATGGCATCGGGGATGTACTTCCCCCGGTTTTCGGTGGCATTCAACGTCTTAGCGGGCTGCGCTCTCGAATCGATCTACAACCTATCATTGCCCTGCAAGGTCGTATCGTGCAGGGCTTCACTCCCCCACTTTGTAATCGGACTCTGTTTCGCCGCGATGATCATCGTTGTTTGTACTGTGGTCAACGACACACTCGCTCGGAGCTCACCCGGGATCATGTGATGCCTGCGTCGCGTGGAGGCAGGGATCGCTGGGAGAATGTAGTAGCGGCCTGTAAGCGATGCAACTGGCAAAAAGATAACCTCACTCCTGAGGAAGCAGGCATGCCACTACTAGCCGTGCCGTTTAGACCCAACCCTTTTGAGTGGCACTTTCTGGCCAAAGACAGAATTCTGGCCGATCAGATGGACTACTTGTCCAAGCAGTTCAAAGCAAAGCGTGCCTGGGCTAACTAGCCAAACTATATTTCGAGGTGGCCTAGGGGGGTGCTAGCCCTGAACCCGCAGCGCTTCTTTTACACTGAACCTGCTGTCTAGGTAAATCCTGTAACAAAGCTGGGCCAGCATCACCGCTGCGACAATTCTGACCATGTTTGCTCCGGTGAATTGATCCGATACCAAACCAACCAACGCAATAAGCACAGCGGCCACCAAGTTGCCTGTCAGCCGAGCCGATCGATAATGGCGCCCCCTCCCAAACTGTAATCCCAAGTCTATGATGACAAGCGACAGGAAGTAGAGGACCAGAGACGAAATGTACAGCAGTCGATATTCTTCAGGCAACGCGAAACTGTGTGCATTTACGTCGACAAGGAACAGTTTTTTGGCTGATACCCCGGCGGCGACCAGACCGACTGTCAGTGGCAGGTGCCCGTAGACCCATGCCATGGCTCGCCGGTCGTTAGCGGTATTCAATGAGGCACTCGGCAGGCCGGTAAAGTACAACCACCAGAGTACAAAGATCACCACCAAGCCTGCCCCTCCATAGGTAAGCTGTTCTGCGCCGACATCGTACCCTTCAGTGACACTCAGGAATTTGATGAAAGATTCGCCCATAACAATGATGATGAAAATGCCAAATCGCTCGGCAATATGATGACTGTCGATAGCCCATTTTTTTCGATAGGGTCGAATCCCGGGCAGCTTGGGAACGGCGAGTTCGACACTGATCCCTACAAGCCAGCAAAGCCATTGATATTCCCCGGAGACGAGAAGCGATAGCGCCCAGAACGCGGCGCCCAATGTAAAGCCTGCAGCGTATCTTCCGGTAAATTTGCGGCTCTCAGGAACTGAAAGCATGGCTCTGATGTACATTAAAACGAGCACCAACCGCGTCACAATGTAAGAGATGGTGAACTGCCTACCAAGCTCCCCGAATGCTTCACTGAGACTGAGCCCCATAATTGCAATCGCAGAAATCTGGATAAACGTCAGAATTCTATGTGGCAGATCGTCGACCACAAAACGATTCTGGAAAAATGCCATTCCGGACCAGGCCCACCAGATCGCCGTGACCATGATCAAGAATTGACTGACGCCTACTACCGACAGGTGATCGCCCAGGAAATTACCCAACTGAATGAACGTAGCGACATAAACAAGATCATAGAAAAGCTCAAGCCAGCTGACAGAACGCTGACTGTGCGATTGGAATTTCATATCTCGAAAGTATCGCGGAGGATTCAATAGTCCTGACATCGAATGCACCTTGCAGGGAGAAATCGGAATTTGACGATACCACTGCCGTCGGCCATTTCAACGAGCCAACCTAGATACCACACTACAAGGCTGCCAGTTCCCACGCCTGCGGCGTGATGGTTGAGTTTTCAAGAGCAAGCTTATACGCCACCCAATACTTAAGAATATTGCCGACATAGTGCACAGGCTCACGACCAACGCGCTGGGCCGCTACCTTTTCAACATTATCAAACCAAATGTTTGGATCGAGGCCTTGGCGAGCGGTTTCCTTGCGCAGCCTGCTGATGCGGCCGGGACCTGCATTATATGAGGCAAAGGTGAATAGAACCCGGTCCAGCTGATCCATACCAGGGTCACTAAAGTAGCGATCACGGATAAAGCGCAGGTACTTCACGCCAGCATGAATGTTGTTCTCGATCTTGGTGACATCTCTAATATTAACGTTCTTGTCACGCGCCGTACTGGGTTTGATTTGCATAATGCCTACCGCGCCCGAAGAACTGCGTGCCTTGGGTTCCAGGCGAGACTCCTGATAGGCCAATGCCAACAGCATGAGCCAGTCAAAATCGTATTGCTTGGCGTAGGCTTTGAAGTAATCCTGAACTGCTTCCAGCTTCTCTAACTCTTCGCTGGCCAGTGCACCGTGAACGTACTCGGTATCCTCTAGATAACGCTCGAATACAATATTGCCAAACATGGTGCCTTTTCGATGTTTCTTGAGAAAGCCATTCACCATCTCCATGAGCTCGGGGCTATCTTTGCGCATCGCCCAGCCAATTTTTCCGCCTTCGCGCACAGCAACTTGTGCCTGTACTTGCAGGTTCTTGAATATTTTCTGCCAAAAATAGGCCTTGTGTGAGTCTACAATAACGGCCGGAATCAATCCGGCATTCACCATCTCCAGTAGATCTTCGTCCTCCAGAAACTCATCTACGATCACGTAATCTGCTGGCTGTCGCCCAGACATGACCAACGCATTGTTCGCCCGCATAAGGCTGGGGAAGTAGCTACTGCTGGCTCGAATATGGATACGCTGGCCACTGAGTGAGGTGAGTTCACCCGCGCTACTGTGAGTAACCAGTAACTCCTGAACATCTGTCAGTACAGGTGTGGAAAAGTCGACCCGATACGCGCGATTGTCAGTGATAGTCATGTTAGTCACAGCCAGATCACCCACACCATTCTCCAGAGCGGGTATAACTTGATCGCGATTCACCGGAATAAAGACGATGTCGAGTTTGAGCGTACCCGTTTTAAGCTTGCGATTCAGGTACTGCTCAAATTGAATCAGGGTATCGTGGGACAATCCTCTGGGTTCCAAACCATCGAAAAAATAACCCGTGCGGCTTGGTACTACTAACGCCCGAAGCACACCTCGCTCGCGAATGCCGGTGAAATCACCATGCCACGGAGCCATCATCTGCTCTATCGGGTCTACCGCCCACACACGCCCGCTCATGATCAGAGCAAACAAGAGCATGCAGTAGCGAATAGTCTTAGGGTAGCGCGATAACATTGAAGGGAGCAGAGCGGCAAGCCTGAGCCAAAACGTGAATGAGTAGACTATACAGTGTGGCCTGTTGGTTGTGTACTGTGCTACACGCAGAGCCGCGAGTATAATCATTTCATCGAGCCGATAGACTATCGGCACAAGCGCAAAGGAGACATATCTTGTCCAGCGAACAGCACAGCGCCATACATTCCATGATGACTCAGATTGGCCGGTCAGTAATAGGTCAGGAGGAAGTCGTGAAGACTCTGACACTGGCACTGCTGTGTAATGGCAATGTCCTGCTAGAGGGTTTGCCCGGCACGGCTAAAACACGATCGATCAAAACGCTTTCGAAGGTACTAAGTGCCAAGCTCGGGAGAATACAGTTCACTCCCGACCTCTTGCCATCAGACGTAACTGGCAACGAGATTTATCAGGATAACCAGGGTAAGTCGGAGCTAAGTTTTCAGCCCGGGCCTATCTTTAGCGAATTGGTGTTGGCAGATGAAATAAACCGGGCACCGGCCAAAGTGCAGTCTGCCCTGCTTGAAGCAATGGAAGAACGCCAGGTCACCGTTGCCGGCAAAACCTACAAGCTGCCGCCGCTGTTCATGGTGCTGGCCACCCAAAACCCTATTGAGCAAGAAGGCACCTACCCCTTACCCGAGGCACAGATGGACCGTTTCTTGATGAAAATACGGGTGGACTACCCCGATACGTCAGCGGAGTTGGAAATCGTGCACCTCCTGCAGGCGGAGGAAGGCCAAGCACCGGCCACTTTAGACATGATCGGACAGGACAACATCTTTACCGCGCGGGAGCAAATTCAGAATATGCAGATTGCGCCAGCTGTGGAGCAATACCTGGTAGATCTGGTGATGGCCACGCGCAATCCTGCCGCGCTTTCAGAAGATCTGGCTCATTGGATTACAACGGGCTCCAGCCCGCGGGCTAGCATTGCCTTACATCGCACCTGTCGCGCAAACGCGTGGCTGGAAGGCCGGGATCATGTCTTGCCAGAGGACGTACAATCTATACTGCATTCCATCATGCGACATCGATTGATCCTCAGCTATGACGCACTCGCCGATAACATAACCCCGGACCAGGTTATCGACGAGATTCTGCGTCAGGTTGCCGTGGCCTGAGGCCATCATGCGCTCTGATGATCCACAGGTTTATACCTCCCTCAAGGCGCTGGTAAAGCTTCGCTATAGCGCTCATGGCTTCAGCTATCTCCCGGTGCAGCCAATTCGCTCACTGCTTAGCGGCCGCAAACGTTCACGCCTGCGCGGCCGCGGCCTGGATTTCGATGAGTTAAGGCACTATCGCCCTGGTGATGATATTCGCACCATGGACTGGCGAGTAACCAATCGCACGGGCAAACCCCATGTCCGTGTATATACCGAGGAGCGCGACAGACCTGTCTACATCGTTGTTGACCAACGACTGCCGATGTTTTTTGGCAGTCAGGAGAAGATGAAGTCAGTCATTGCGGCAGAAGTCGCAGCGCTCACTGCATGGCGTGTACTCAGTGTTGGAGACCGTGTGGGCTGCGTGATGTTCAACGACAGCAAACAGCTGGAATTCAGCCCTAGTCGTGGCGAGCGCAAGGTAATGGCCTGGCTGGGTCAGCTGGCCTCGATGAATCAATCTCTGTCTGTCGGCGAAGCCACCAAGAGTAATCCAGCAGCACTTTTAGAGGCACTGCATCGGCTAAAAAGCTGTATCGGACACGACTATCTGATAGTCATCGTCTCTGATTTCTACGGCTGGAATGACAAGGTGATGCACGCTTTGCGGCAGTTGCGTGAACACAACGACATTGTCTGCAGTCTGATATACGACCCTCTGGAAAGCAGCATCGCAGATGCACGACAGCTGGTGGTTAGTGACGGGCGCTATCAGTTGGAAATCGACCCCGACCGACACGGCCTCGGCGACCGCTTCGAGGAACGCTTTAAGGGCTCCCTGTCAAAAGTTCGCGCAGACCTCAAAAAGTATGACATCCCGGTATTGCCTGTACAGACAGTTGGCGATGTGACCCACCAGTTACGTGAACAACTGGGTGGACGCAGAGGGTTGCCATGAATCTCCCTCCACTACCGGATGTTTTTGGCAACTATGCGCTACAAGACTTTAGGGAGATAGTTGCGCCCGCTGCCATCGATTGGCTGCCGCAGACACCAGGCTGGTGGGTTTTAGGCTCGGTATTGTTGTTGTGGTTGGTTCGTCGGAGTTGGCGCCGCGCCCGCCACTGGTTTAACAACCGTTATCGAGGCGAAGCCATCTCGCGACTGGACAATATTACTGACATTGCCGACGACAGTTTTACGTCAGAGCTCAACAAGCTCCTGAAAATCACCGCGCTCACCGCCTACAGTCGGCCCGATGTTGCCATGCTCACGGGTGAAGCCTGGGTAAACTTTCTCAATGCGCACTGTGAAAGCGCAGAATTTGCGGGTGAACAAGCCCGCGTGTTGGCAAGCGGCAGCTATCAACCGCAAACATTAACTCAGATCACCAGAGAGGAGTTGCTCCAGCTTAGTCGTCTTTGGATTCTCAATCACCGAGGGTTTGAGCATGATTGAGCTCGCTCACCCCTGGGCTTTGGGCCTGATCATTCTGCCGATCTTTATGCGCCTGCTGCCCGCCTACAAGGAAAGCAGAGACTCTGTACGCGTGCCCTTCTTTGACACATTGGTTGAACTGAGTCAGGAACGACCGGAAGCCGGCGCCATGATTCGTCAGCGCTCTCGCGTGCAAGGCATATTGGTAATGTTCATGTGGGTATGTCTGGTGCTAGCAGCTGCAAAGCCGCAGTGGATAGGGCCTCCCGTAGAGCAACAAAAAAGTGGTCGCGACCTTATGGTGGCCGTGGACTTGTCTGGCTCTATGGAAACGCAAGACTTCGTTTTACCAGGTGGGGATGGGTCTAACGTTGACAGATTAACAGCGGTTAAATACGTACTCTCCACTCTCGCCAGTACCCGCGGGTCGGACCGCCTGGGACTGATTGTTTTTGGCAACGCACCGTATCTGCAAACGCCCTTCACCAATGATCACAGCGTCTGGTTAGAGCTGCTGGACGAGACCGAAATCGGTATGGCCGGACAGAGCACCGTATTCGGTGACGCTATTGGCCTTTCGATCAAACTGTTTGATGAATCGGACTCGGACAATCGCGTTCTTATCGTGCTCACAGACGGGAATGACACTGGCAGCGTTGTGCCGCCGATTGACGCCGCCAAAGTCGCTAAAACCAGGGATATTCGTATCTACACGATCGCAGTGGGCGACCCAGCATCCGCAGGTGAAGAAGCCCTGGACATCGAAACGCTGGAGCGCGTCGCCGAGATTACTGGCGGACGCACCTTTCAGGCTCTCGATCAAAACGCGCTAAATACTGCGTATGACACAATTGCAGAGCTCGAACCTGAACTGTACGAAACTATTAGCTTTCGCCCGCGAAACAGCCTGCACTGGTTACCAATCGCCTGTGCATTCGCTGTCTACCTACTGTTTCATAGCTGGTCAGCCTGGTTAACCTATCGCAAGCTCGGAGACACTCGTGCTTGAGCTTGCTCAACTGGTAGAGTACTTCCACTTCTTACGCCCCCAGTGGGGTGCGCTGCTGCCACTATTTTTCGCGATACGTTGGGTAATGCGCAAGCGACAGCGCAGCCTGGCATTGTTTGGGGGCATCATAGCGCCGCATCTTCTTGAACATCTCAGGCTCAATCACTTTGCCAATCGACTGATCAATCCTGATTCTGTTTCAACCGTGTTCAGTATTCTACTTATCTTGATACTGATGGGACCAAGTTGGCGCCAACAACCCTCGCCACTGAGCGAGGACACCTCCGCATTAGTAATTCTACTGGATGCATCGCAATCGATGGACTTGAACGATGTGCAGCCCAGCCGATTGCAGCGGGCGAAGCAAAAAATTGGCGAGCTCTTGGCCATGCGCGCTGACAAACGAGCTGCACTGATCGTGTATGCCGGCAGTGCTCACACAGTGCTATCCCTTACTGGAGATCGCGATATTCTGGATCAATACCTGGCAGCGATCGAACCGGGGATCATGCCCCGGCCGGGAAAATTTCCCGAGTACGCGTTACCACTGATTGACGAAGTGCTGCGCGAATCATCTGCCCCAGCCACCATCACGCTTTTCACCGACGGCTTAGGTAGCGCATCGGAATCTGCATTCGAATCATATTTCGACAGCCATGCGCACCAACTAGTAGTGGTTGGGATGGGTAGCGACCGTGCAATCGAGGGAATGCCACCCTTGGAAAAGGCGGCCTTGCAAAGCCTGGCCTCGGCCACTGGCGGGAGCTACATCAACCTGAGCATTGATGACACCGACATGAAACAGGTTAACCGACGTATCAACAGTCACTATGTGGTAATCGAAGACGAGGCTTTACCCTGGTTGGACAGCGGCTACGGGCTGGTATTTCCGGCGTTGGTGCTATTTTTACTGTGGTTTCGCAAAGGCTGGACCCTCACCTGGCTGTGGCTACTGGTACCTTTGGCGTTTGCACCTGCTAGTACTCAAACCTACGCACAAGACGAGACACCCACAGCTGCTACAACATCGTCATCTCATTGGTTCGCTAACCTTTGGCTCACGCCCGACCAGCATGGTCGACTGCTGCTACAACTTGGTCGCTATGAAGACGCTGCGCTACGATTTCGTGACCCCCAATGGAAGGGGCTCGCCTACTACTACGCTGAGGACTTTATGCTCTCAGCAGAGTACTTTGCTCGCAGCGATACAGCCGATGCGCTCTTTAACGAGGCCAACGCCAGAGCACAGGCGAGAGACTATATGAGATCGGTAAATCGATATGATCGACTACTGGCGCAAGTTCCCGACTATCCCGGCGCCGCAGAAAATCGGGCCACCGTCCAGGCACTGATTGACGCTATCAATCGTATGTCAGAAAGTCAGCAAGCCGAGGGAGGCGTCGAAGGCAGCAATGAACTCAGCAACGACGATGCAATCCCGGCAACGGGAGCAGAAGAGCAGACCTGGCAACAGGCGGAGCTTGTGCAGCTCAGTGCGCAGGAGATACTGGAAGACCCGGATACTGCCGCGATGTGGCTGCGCGGCGTGCAGCAAAATCCGTCTGATTTTTTGGCCAGCAAGTTCAGCATGCAGCTGAACAACAATGAGGCCACTACAGCGCGCGAGGAAACAGAATGAAATTTCTGCGCCTGTGCATTACGACACTCGCTTTGTTGGTTGCAAACACCAGCAGCGTATCGCTTGCGCAAACAGACACTACACTGACTGACTTGATCGCAGCGCAAAGACTAAGTGTCGATATACGCGTACTACCAAACGCCAATATTGTTGTGGGCCAGAAACTGGCTCTCGAAATCACTATCGCTACAGATCGATGGTTTAAGGGTGGTACGCGTATCCGTCTTCCTGAGGTACCCGGTTTGGTTATCCTACAAACCGAGCAGTTTGCTAGTAATGCCAGCGAGCAGCGTGAGGGCGGAAGCTGGGTTGTGCAGCGCTGGAGCATCGATGTTTACCCCAGGCGGGAAGGATCGTTTCTGATCCCAAACATCGATCTTGAGATATCCGTTGCCGGTGAAGGTACAGACACCATCGCCGGTACCGCACAAACAGAGAGCCTGACATTCTCTGCCGCTATTCCACCGGGACTCACTGCTGACGATAAATGGGTAGCAGCACCTGCTTTTGCCGTTGATCAACGATTCAACCGCGACTTAAACGCGCTCAACCCAGGCGATGCGTTGGAGCAGACGATTATCCTGAGCGCCGACGATGTAATGGCAATGATGCTACCGGACTATGCAGCACCTGCATTGGAAGGACTAAAAGCTTACCCACTGCCACCGCAGCTGAACAACAGTAGTAATCGGGGGCAGACTACCGCCGAGAGGGTGGAAACCGTGAGCTATATTGCGCAGGCACCAGGCGATTTCATACTACCGGCGAGGGATTTCCATTGGTGGAATACAGACACCAATGAATTGACACTGGTGAGCTTGCTCCCTACAAAAGTTTCCGTGACAGGAGTGGCTGCGTCTTCTAAGGGATTGGGGATCAATCTGCCGCTGCTAGCAACGGTTAGCGGGATAATCATTCTACTGGCTGGCGCTATTGGGTTGGCCTATAGATGGCTTCCGCAACTGCCTTGGGAACGCCTCCTCGAGCCACTGCGTAAAGCCAGGGCTATAATGGTACAGCTACGTCAACCCGCTCTACCGCAAGAGCTCAATCCGGGTAACACCAACCCCAACCGCTGAATGTCCTTATGTATCATCCCCGGAAGTAGCGCTGTGGGCTAAAGGGCATTTTAGTCACCGTGACAGGTACGCTTTTCCCGCGAACATCCACTGCCAATGCAGTGCCAACTTCACCAAGTGGGCGATTCACATACGCCATTGCAATCGGCCCGCCAACGCTGGCACCGTAACAAGCAGAACACACCTCACCCACTACATTGCCCTCTCCGTCGATAACCTGCTGACCTTCCCGGACCGGCCTCTTACCTTCGACAGCCAGCCCCACACGGCGCAATGGTGTGCTATTCAGAATTTTATCGAAAATCACCTGTGCACCGGGGAAGCCGCCGGGACGGTCACCGTCGACTCTACGCGATTTGCTAATCGACCACAGCAATCCGGCCTGCACGGGATCAATAGTCTCGCTTAACTCGTGCCCATACAGGCACAGCCCTGCCTCTAATCTGAGCGAGTCGCGAGCTCCCAAGCCTACGGGCTCCACCTCTTCCATCGCGAGTAACTTACGCGCTAGCGCTTCGGCTACGTCAGCGGGTGCAGATATCTCAAAACCATCTTCACCCGTATAACCTGAGCAAGTAACGTATACAGCTGTGCCATCGATTTCCGCATGACAACCCGTCATAAAAACTAACTCAGCTGCCTCGGGACACACGTTGCGCATCACATCGCGAGCCGCGGGACCCTGCAGGGCCAGCAGTGCTCGATCTTCGAGAACAGTCAACGTTTGTCCGCTGAGGTGAGCTCTAAGGTGTTCAATATCCTGCGCCTTGCAGGCAGCGTTAACCACCAGAAAGAAACGATTCTCATCCCAGCGGGTTATGATTAGATCGTCGAGAACACCACCAACATCATTTGTTAGAAGTGCGTACGTTTGCTGGTTGTCACCCAACGCCAGTACATCTACGGGTACCAACGTCTCGAGCATCTGAGCAACGCCCTCTCCCTCGATGATCACCTGCCCCATATGTGACACGTCAAAAAGGCCCGCAGCAGCGCGGGTGTGCAGATGCTCTTTGATAATGCCTGCCGGGTATTGAACAGGCATATCGTAACCAGCAAAGGGAACCATTTTTGCGCCCAGTTCTCTGTGTAGCGCATCCAGTGGGGTTGTTAATAGACTCATGGCGGACTCGGTAGTATCAGTAAGTAATCGCAGCGAACTCTATCCAGTGACGTTGACTAACGCAAGCACGCATACCTTGCTCTTCTGACTACCTTCAGGATAATGGCCACACTCTCAGACTGGTTCAAAGCGAAGTGTAATGCTCGATCGACCCGACTACCCCAATACTATCAGTCTTATCGGTATGCCCGGCGCTGGCAAAAGCACCGTGGGTGTAATCCTTGCGAAATCGACCGGTCTTCGGTTCGTTGATACAGACATTGAAATCCAACAGACGCAATCAGCGACGCTGCAGGAAATCCTGGAAGAAAGCGGTTACTTAGCTCTCCGCGATATTGAGCAGCAGGTGGTGTTGGCTACCGACCTGAATCGGGCAATTATTTCTACAGGCGGTAGCGTGGTTTACGGTGGTGCAGCGATGAGTTATCTGCAGCAAGCTGGACCCGTGGTATATCTACGTTGTGCGCTCGATCAACTCCAAAGTCGCGTGGCAAGTGCACCCAATCGAGGCATTGCCAGCCAGCTGGGGCAAAGTTTTGCTGATATCTATTCTGAGCGTACACCGCTGTACACACAGTATGCTGATATTACTGTGGATGCCTCTCTTGGTACGGCAGACCAGGTTGCGGCGGCAATTCTTGCAGCATTGAAGACCTGATTAAAAACTAGATCAACTCAGCCGACGCGTACGGCCATGTCCGCAGTCGCAACCACAATCTTAACGCACCCCCAGAACCCGCATTTTTGCTGAGCAATCAGTTCCCCTAGTCGTGGCACAGTATTTGCTTTCTCATTAACGGGGGCGACCCGTATTGCAACCAAGCTCATGGATGAGTGAGTACACGGACGTACAAAACAAACGCAAGGAGCCCACGGATGGGAGCGGGCGTCTCCAATCAACTGCCAACTAATGCCTCTGTATATCGGTCTTTTTGCACAAAAAAAGAATCGATACCAGAGGACATTTTTGATTTACTCCGCAGTAACGGGAAGGATAACTGTTTCTTTCCTGGCGAGTTTTCTAAATCATCTGGAGGTGATTTATGGGGGAGCGCAACCAAGAAACCGTGGCTGACGATACGCTTGAAGATTTCTTTGAGCCCATGCTGGGCGAAATGACCGATGAAGAGTTCGAAGGCCTAACTGTTCAACCGTCGGGCAAGCAGCTACTAGCAGCTAAACGTCGTCGAGCTGAACAGCGACTCGAGCAGAAACGACTGCGAGAAGAGCTGGGTGATTACGACCTGGAGTTCGACGACCCATAGTGGAACACGCTGTCCGACCTGTCGTTGCTAAGACATTGATCACGCAAGACACATCCTGACTGGTCCGACAGATGGCGTTCGACTGAAACCAGCTCGCCGATATCCGGCGGGGTGAATACCTTACTCCCTAATTTAGACAAACCTAACCCCTCCCCAACTCAACATAGAGCCAAAAAAATAGAGATCGCGCTTATCTGCTTGCTACACTGCGTGTGCGGGTATCACGCAGCGCTTTAGCGGCTACCCAGCCAGGAATGGCACTTAAGTCACCAAACAAGGAGCAACTTCCTATGCCCGAACTCAAGCGCGAAGTGAAACCTGTAGAGGTAAACTATCTCTGCGACGCCTGTGGCAAAGGCATGATGGCGCGATCTGGTGAGATGAACCAAAGCACTGGCGAGATAGAGCATCGCTGCCTCATCTGTGATCATCAGCAAACATTTATGTGGAGCGAATATCCGCGGATTGACTACGTGGGATTGGATGACAAGATCTAGTTAGATCTTGTACGGCCGGAGAAATTTATCAGTGTCGGTAAGGTTTTCACGAGTACTCAGGCACCTGGCTGGTCTCGTGCTGCCATTCAAATACGTTCAGTTCGATAAAGATAAAGGCAAACAGCCACAAGCTAGCATCCCAGAAATCCAGAAAATCTCCGGCATAGCCCCAGTAAGCGGCTGCCAGAAAAAGCGTTGCATAGATGACAAGCTTTACCCATTTGTTGATTTTCATTATCTGGTTCGAGAGTGCACCACGCAGCTGTAATCGCACTTCTACTTCCAGCACGATGACAACCAAAATCCAGGCAGCCGAGTTGAATACGTCAACCCAGGCAAGGTAGCGTGCGGATTGGAGAGTTTCGCTGTCAGCGACAATATTAAACTGGCTGATCCGGACTATCTCTCCTGTGATCACGCCGCAGTCTTCACTCGTCAGAGGCAGGTATTCATCAATATCAATAAGGTAAGACCAACCCTGATAAGTGCTCGAACACAAATCTGCAGCGCCTAGAAGGCTGGTCTGGTAAAGCGTAACCAACTCGGCGTAGTAGCCTGTAAACGCATACCCCACAGCCACGTAACAAATGCCGCGTACGCCGTGCAATATCCATTTCACCACGCCGTAAATTTTCGAATCATCAAGTACAGAAGTTTCCAACTCGAACAGTAGCAGCAAAATTACCCAGGCGCCGGTATCAATCGTGGCGGAAAAGACCTGTATGAGCTGACCAGGGGCAATGTTCTGGGTAAACGTGTGCTCAAGGGCTCCCAGCTCTTCCTGCAAGAACAGGTAGATGTTGACGCACAGTAGCGCGTAAACCAGATACTTGAGCGCGGTAAACAGCTGATAGCGCTGTCGACCCCCGAGAAAACTCTGCTCCTGATTCATATCATGTCCTGCGAGCCGCCACAAACTTACACCTGCAGCAGCAGATGCTCCCGTTCCCAGGAACTGATAACACGATTGAATTCCTCGAACTCGTCCAGTTTTACCGCCGCGTAGGCACGCAGAAATAGATCACCAAAAATATCGACAACCTCCGGGGTATTGCGCAAACCGCGTAAACCCTCTTCCAGCGTTCTGGCAACCTCTACAGCATCTTCATTGGCGGTGCCCTGATGCGGTTCGGTCGGTGTTAATCCCAGCTTCATTCCGAGGTAGCCGCTGGCGAGCGTTGCAGCAAATGCCAGATAGGGGTTGGCGTCGGCTCCGGGAAAGCGATTCTCCACTCGTGTTGCAGCCGGGCTACTATGAGGCACGCGAAATGCTGTCGTACGATTATCCAGCCCCCAGTTGAGATTGATGGGCGCAGAGATATCGGGCGCCAACCTCCGATAAGAGTTCACGTTAGGTGCATAGAGGCTAATAAGTTCAGGCGTGAAACGCTGTAGTCCGGCGATATAAGACATGAACGCCGGGGTGTGCTTGCCGCTGTTATCAACAAAGATATTCTCGCCGGTTTCAACACTAACGAGGCTCTGGTGGATGTGCATGGCACTACCGGGCTCATTCTGCATGGGCTTAGCCATGAAAGTGGCATACATGCCATATTTGTGCGCCGTTTCTCGCACGGTACGCTTGAATACAAATACCTGATCCGCCAAGGACATGGGATCGCCATGGTTAAAGTTGATTTCCATTTGTGCGGCGCCGTTTTCATGAATCAACGTATCCACAGCCAGCTGCTGCGCATCTGCGTAGTCGTACATGTCTTCTACGAAATCTTCAAACTCAGCCACCGCATCGATGCTATAGGAAAGTCTGGACGTTTCACGACGGCCAGATCGCCCCTTGGGTGGAACCAAAATGTTATCCGGATTGGTGTTTTTATTGACCAGGTAAAACTCTACCTCCGGAGCGACAACGGGGCGTAATCCCTCGGCCTCAAACAATGCCAGCACCTTGCGCAACACATTGCGTGTCGACAAGGGGTGAGGCTCGTCCTCTAGCGTGTAGCAATCGTGAATAATCTGCGCGGTAGGCTCCCTCGCCCACGGCACCATTCTCAGCGTGTCTGGGTCCGGCTTCAGGATCATGTCGGTGTCGGTCGGTTCAACAAAGTCCCAATGCTCATCGGAATATTCACCGGTAACAGTCTGGATCATGATGCTTTCAGGAAGCTTGGGCTCCCCCTGATCCAGAAATTGACTCGCCGGAATGAACTTACCACGCGCATTCCCGGTAATATCGGGAACAAGGCACTCCACCTCGGAGATCTGGTGTTGTTTTAGCCAGTCTTTAATAGCCTTTGTGTCGGAATTCATACAGCGTCCAGAAGATACAAAGCGCTGAGTATCTCAGCACTGCGAAGGGCGATACAAGGGGGCTAACCCTAACGTGTTATGCGATATACCGGGTCTGAGACGGTATAGTGGCAACCATGCAGAACAACCCACACATTGATTCCTGGTACGCAGCGTCGGCCAACATTCAGACTGCCTACGCGCCGCTACGGGGGCAAGCCAACGCCGATGTATGCATTATTGGTGGAGGCTATACCGGCCTGTCCAGTGCTATTCACCTGCGCAAGCTCGGCTATACCGTGGTGGTGCTCGAGGCCAATAAGATCGGCTGGGGGGCATCTGGGCGCAACGGCGGTCATGTAGGTACCGGTCAACGTGCCGACCAGGAGCAACTCGAGAAGTTGGTCGGCTTAGAGCACGCTCGGGCCCTCTGGGGGCTGGGACTTGAGGCCGTGGATACCGTTTGTGAGCTGATCGACGAATTTGCAATCGACTGTGAGCTGAAAACCGGCAACCTACACGTTGCCAGCAAGGCCGGTGACGCACTCGACTTGGAGCAAGAAGTTGCTCACCTTCAGGCTACTTACGGCTACGATCAAATCCAATATGTACCACCTCACGAGTTAGGCGATATGACTTCCGGTAAGGGCTTTCATGGGGGGACGCTGGACACAGGTTGCCGCCATTTGCACCCTCTAAACTACGCCCTGGGACTAGCTAAAGCTGCAGAGCAATTGGGTGCGAGCCTACATGAAGGTAGTCGGGTTTTGTCCTATACCGAGGGTAAGAAGGTCAGTGTAAAGACAGACTCAGGCGAAGTGAGCGCTAACTACGTGATTCTGGCCTGCAATGGTTATCTCGAGAAACTGGAGCCACGCACGGCCGGTCGAATCATGCCAATCAACAACTATATGCTGGCAACCGAGCCTCTGAGCGAGGATGTCGCCAGAGCGCTGATTCGTGACGATACCTCGATGTCTGACAGCCTGTTCGTCATCAACTACTGGAAATTGTCCGCCGACAACCGACTATTGTTTGGCGGTGGCGAGTCCTACACGCGTCGCTTTCCAACCGACATGAAGTCATTCGTGCGCAAACACGTGCTGCGGATCTACCCTGAAATGGCCCAAACCAATATCGATTACGCATGGGGTGGCACGTTGGCTATTACCATGAATCGAATGCCGGATTTTGGCCGACTGTCGTCAAAGGTCTTTTATGCGCATGGCTATTCGGGTCACGGGGTGCCGATAGCAACACTGGCCGGTAAATTGCTGGCGGAAACGATCTCTGGCACCGCCGAGCGCTTCGACGTAATGGCCAGCGTGCCCTCTCGGCAATTCCCTGGTGGCACCCTGTTGCGCTGGCCGGGACTCGTTGCCGGCATGTTGTTCTACAGCATCCGTGACCGAATAGGCTAAAACCTCCAAATTTATACTGGGAATTTTACCACCAATAGCTTTTTCACTCTGGTGTAAGCCAAGGTATCTTTCTACTAACTGGGAATAACATAGAACAATAACACCCTGTTTTTAATACAAATTCAAAAACCATGCATTGAACTTAAGGTAGGTGTACTCATGAAAAGCTTCACCCCCAAAAGACTGGCGCTGGCAATATCAGCCCAGATAGCACTGACCGCTGGCTTTGCGCCTGTCGTCTCTGCCCAAGACGGAGCTGCGCTCGAAGAAGTCGTAGTTACCGGTAGCCGCGCTCAACCGCGTTCCGTATTTGATTCAGCCGCTCCTATTGACGTGATTGGTGGAGATGACTTCCGCAATCAAGGCGCTAGCGACATGACAGAATTGCTGCGCAACTCTGTACCTTCATACAACGTGAACTCACAGCCTATCAGTGATGCCGCGACTGTCATCCGTCCCGCCAACATGCGTGGACTGGCGTCGGACCACACACTTGTTCTGGTCAACAACAAGCGTCGTCATCGTGCCTCCGTAATCTCATGGCTGGGCAACGGTGTTAATGATGGTGCTCAGGGCCCTGATATTTCGGTTATCCCCTCGATTGCAGTCAAGCAGGTAGAAGTGCTGCGTGATGGTGCAGCCGCGCAGTATGGCTCTGATGCTATCGCAGGTGTTGTTAACTTCATCCTGAAAGATGATAGCGAAGGCGGCAGCCTGGAAGGAAAGTACGGCGAATACAGTGAAGAAGGTGAGGCTCTGTACTCAGTTGCCGGTAACATTGGTCTGCCTTTCACCGATAACGGCTTCTTCAATGCCAGCTTCGAATATGGCGACGCCGATGCGACAGATCGCAGTGTTCAGCGTAACGACGCTGCTGGACTCATTGCTGGTGGCAATACAAATGTTGCCAATCCTGCACAGGTTTGGGGCAACCCTGAAGTCAGTGAAGACCTGAAGACTTTCTTCAACATGGGTCTGGCACTGGGTGATTCATCCGAGTTTTACAGCTTTGGTAACTACGCATCGAAAGAGGTTGAAGGCGGTTTCTACTTCCGTAACCCCAATACTCGTGGCGGCGTATTCAGCCCAGACGGCGGTGAGACTCGACTGGTAGGAGACGAAACAGGCGATATGTCTGGCAACTGCCCCACAGATCTGGCGGTTGACGACGCTGCAGGACTGGCTGCTGTGATTGCAGACCCCAACTGCTATGTATTTAACGAAGACTACCCCGGTGGATTCACCCCAAGCTTCGGCGCAGAGACAGAAGACTTCTCGCTGGTGACAGGTGTCCGCGGCACCATGGACAACGGTCTGACATGGGATGTAAGCGGAGGTATTGGCTACAACGAAGCAGACTTCTTCATCAACAACACTGTCAACGCGTCTCTGGGCTCCGCTTCACCAAGCTCTTTCGACCCGGGCAAATACTCTCAACTGGAAAAGAACTTCAACATCGACGTTTCTTACCCCATCGATATTGGCTTAGCATCAGACCTGAACATCGCTGGTGGTTTCGAATGGCGTGATGAAGAGTTTGAAATCGGCATTGGTGACGAAGCATCCTACACCGTAGGCCCTCTGGCTGACCAAGGCTTCTCGGCAGCCTCTAATGGTTTCCCAGGCTTTGGTCCACTGGCCCAGGGTGAATGGAGTCGCTCCAACATTGCGGGATATGTAGACCTCGAAGCTGACATCACCGAAGACTGGCTGGTTGCCGGTGCCGTTCGCTGGGAAGACTTCGACGGCTTTGGTACTACTACCAACTACAAGCTGGCTACACACTGGCAGGTTGTGGATAGTTTCGCAGTACGCGGCACCTACAGCACAGGCTTCCGCGCACCTACGCCTGGTCAGTCGAATGCGTTTAACGTGTCGACGGAGTTTAACCTGGCAACAGGTGATCTCGAAAATAACGGTACCATTCCCTCAAACAGCCCTGTGGCTGCGCTTCGCGGCGGACAGGAGCTGGACCCCGAAGAGTCTACAAACTTCACGTTTGGCGGCATCTTTCAGTATGGCGACTTCAGCCTGACGGTAGATTACTTCAATATTGAGCTTGAGGATCGACTGGGTGTGTCACAGAACTTCGAACTCACGCCGGAAGAAATCGAAGCGTTGATCGAAGCTGGTGTGGCCGGCGCGAATAGCCTGTCGACTTTCCGCTTCTTCACCAACGGTATCGAGACTGAGACCGACGGTATTGATGTGGTGGCAACTTACGGACTGGAATCCAGCTTCGGCGTTACTGACTTCAACGTGGCGTACAACAAGACAAATACTGATGTCACAAAAGCTGATTCTTCAATCATTGACGATACTCGTATCCTGGAACTGGAAGAAGCTCTTCCTGAAACACGCTACAACGTATCTGCAGTGCACATGATGAATAACTGGCGCTTCATGGCCCGCTACAGCTACTTTGACGACTGGTATGACTCAGAAGACACACTGTCTTATGACGGCTACGGTTTGATCGATGCTGAAGTAGGCTACACGCTGGATATGGGCCTGTCTGTGATCGTGGGCGCGAACAACTTGTTCGACGAAACACCGGACAAGAATCCAAACGCGGCAGCTGGTGTAGGCAACAAGTTCAGCCAGTGGTCTCCGGGCGGCTTCAATGGCCAGTTTGTTTACACTCGCCTGGTCTACGATTTCTAATCGTAGAATCAGATAAGAAACGGGAGCTTTTTAGCTCCCGTTTTTTTTGCCTGCTTGTATAATCTTAAACTCCAGCAACACACCGGAATACCCCAATGGCAAAGCAGCCGATCACTCTAGAAAACGCTATGGCGTTAGCAAAGCAATCTGCTGAAAAGGGCGATGTAGCGGCCGCGCGCAACCTATACAAGAAGGTACTTGAGAGCGATCCGGGGTATAAACCGGCCCGAAAAGCGCTGAAGAATTTGCCCCGCGGGTCGAGCTCTTCAAAACTGCGAAAACCGTCCTTCCGACAGGATATGGAGGCTTTGATGACATTACATGCCTCTGGCCAGCTCGAAAATGCTATGAGCGAAGCGAAGCGATTGGCAAAGAAGTATCCCACGCAGCCCATGCCACTGAACGTTCAAGGCACCATATTGATGGCGCAAAAAAAGGACGAAGAAGCCGTTGCAGTACTTAAAAAGGCCTGCAAGATGGCGCCAGACTACGACAATGTATTGCACAATCTTGGGCAAGCTTTAACGCTTACAGGCGACCACGAAGAAGCGCTAGACGTATTCGACAAAGCGCTAGCACTTAACCCAAGGGATGCCATCGCACTGACATACAAAGGCAATCTACTGCGTGAAGCGTATGAACTTGACAAGGCCGCCCAGTGTCTCGAAGAAGCGCTGGACATCGACCCTTACAGCGCCAATGCACAGCACTATTACGGCATGTTGCTTTCCAATAAGGGGGCGAACAATGCTGCGCTAGCTCACCTGAGGAATGCGATCGATATAGAACCAAGCAACATTGGTGCAAGAGTTCACTTGGGGGTGACGCTAACGGATATGAAACTCTATGTTGCTGCCGCCGATGAGCTTGTCACAGCAACAGAAATTCAACCAGACAATTACGCACCGTACTATCGGCTTGGGATGGCGCTTTTCTACAAAGGCGATACGCCGGGTGCGATTTCTGCTCTTCAACGTAGCATAGAACTAAACCCTGCGGCTGACGAGGCTCATCACTATTTGGCAATAGCGGAAGGCAAAACCACAGAGACCGCGCCACGCAGCTAAGTACGAGATGTATTTTGACGGCTATGCCCGCAATTTCATGAAGAGTCTCGTCGATGATCTCCGCTACGATGGACCAGCCAGATTGCGTAAGCTACTGAATGAGATAAGTAGCATGGGTTTGCAATCGAAGTCTATCAACGTGCGCCGCTGCGAAAGGAGTACAAAGATTGGTTGGAAGGTGGCTTTTATATATTGAAAACCAAATAGTCAGGACCCCTTGATTCGCGTGGGCTTCTGATTTGGTCGGTGTGAGAGGATTTGAACCTCCGACCCCTTCCTCCCGAAGGAAGTGCGCTACCAGGCTGCGCCACACACCGTATCACGCTACGACACTCGCAGATGTAGTGTTTTCAGCCAAAGCTGTATCAGCCAACCCTGGGTTAATAGACCCCTGACCAATCTGCGAGCAATTGACTGAAAACACTCAGCAAAGTGACGACTGCAATTAGCAAAAATAGCAGTCTGATAGGCCGAAAGGGCTTTCGCTCCACTGAGTTAACACCACGCGACACAAATTCATCAACCTTGGCTTGATCTTCTGGATAAAGCCGAGTGGTATCTGTGCTGTTTTTGGTATTGTCTGGTTCAGTCATAGGTACAGAGCAGGGAAGCAAAACTTCCCCACATTCTCTCCCCTTCGCAGCCGAAAGTCACTCATAAGCCGAAGCTTAACGGCCAACTATATTGTCAGAAGTCAAACAACGCGTCAGGCATATCCATTAGATTTTCTGCACCAGACAATAATGCTTCCTTATGTGCCAGGGTGCGCGGCAGCAACCGATCGAAATAAAAGCGTGCGGTCAGTATCTTGGCCTCATAGAAAGATACATCTCCCTCACCCTCTTCGATTTTTTGCCGCGCCAGAACTGCCATGCGGGCCCAAAAGTAGGCCAGAGTGACGTAACCGCTATACATCATGTAGTCGACCGCCGCAGCGCCAGCTTCATCCGGGTTTTCCATAGCGCGCTCTCCTACCTTCATCGAAAGCTGGAGCCATTCATCCTTGTAGGCCTTGAGAACCGCTACGAACTCTTTATCAGAATCGCTGGCGTTCTCATTACAAAACGTATCAATAATCTCGGTAAAGCCCATAAGAAGCTGGCCACCACTACCCAGAACCTTTCTGCCAATCAGATCCAGCGCTTGGATTCCGGTGGTACCTTCATACAGCATGGCAATACGCGCATCTCTCACGATTTGCTCCATGCCCCATTCCTTGATGAAACCGTGACCACCGTAAACCTGAATCCCCAGATTGGCAGCCTCGTAACCCACTTCCGTAGTAAACGCCTTGGCAATGGGAGTGAGCAGAGCCATGAGATCATCAGCAGATTTAGCGCGCGCCTCATCACCGGCCTCAAGAATGTCGCCAAGTTGCGCAAGGTAATAGAGAAACGCTCTAGAGCCTTCGACAAACGCTTTTTGCGTCAGCAGCATCCGTCTAACGTCGGGGTGAACAATAATTGGATCAGCCGGGCCATCAGGGTTCTTTGGGCCGGTAAGGCTGCGCATTGCGAGACGATCACGCGCATAAGCTAACGAGCCTTCATACGCCAGTTCTGCGTGCGCCAGGCCCTGGATAGCGGTACCAATACGTGCCGTGTTCATAAATGTGAACATGCAATTCAGGCCTCGGTTTGGCGGGCCGATCAGATAGCCTTTGGCACCGTCAAAGTTCATCACACATGTTGCGGAAGCCTTGATGCCCATTTTCTTTTCAATGGCGGCACAGTGCACTGCATTTCGCTCGCCAAGACTGCCATCCTCATTAACACTGAACTTAGGCACGATAAACAGCGATATCCCTTTGGTACCAGCGGGGGCGTCCGGTAGACGCGCCAGAACGATATGCACTATGTTCTCTGCCATGTCATGCTCGCCAGCACTGATAAATATCTTGGTTCCGGTAAGTGCATAGCTGCCATCTGCCTGCGGCTCAGCCTTTGTGGTTAGAAGGCCAAGGTCACTACCACACTGTGATTCTGTCAGGCACATGGTGCCTGTCCAGCCACCTTCTATGAGGCGAGTAAGGTAGGTCTGCTTCTGCTGCTCATCGCCATGCTCTTCGATCGTTTTTATGGCGCCGTGGCTAAGGCCGGGATACATCAACCACGACCAGTTTGCAGTACCCGCGAGCTCGTTAATGATAATTCCCAGCAAACTGGGCATACCTTGTCCGCCGTATGCGGTTTCAGCCGACAGTGCCGGCCAGCCATTGGCGACATACTGCTGGTAGGCCTCTGGGAACCCCTCAGGCGTCTTGACACCCTCCTTGCTCCAGGTGCAGCCCTCTTCATCGCCTGACTGGTTAAGTGGCGATAGTACGTTCTCGGCAAACTTTGCGCCTTCGCCGACAATGGCATCCAGCAGATCCTGAGTTGCCTCTTCGTACCCTGGCAAGGTTTGAAAGAGCGCTTCAGATTCAAGTAGTTCATTCATCACGAAGCTGATATCGCGCAGCGGGGCCTTGTATTCTGGCATGGTAGAAACCTCTCAAGGTTATGTCCGGGCACCTGGGAACAGGTGTTGATTGGGTATGTTTTCAGTGATCACATTGTGCTTATGCGGGCACAGAAGTCAAATACCAATTACGCATCGAAGCGATTACTTCCACGCGCCGCGCGTTATAAGGTCAACCGTTGAGCTTATGGCAAAAGCTTTAGAGATTGGAAGAAATACTATATTAATCAGTAAGATAGATACATTCTCACGAGAAACCCCGTGCAGTGCTTGGAATCTAACCAGATCAAAGGTCAGATACTGTCCATGATATTCCGCCATGTAATGCCGTTGGAAATACCGCTCGATAGCCTGGTGCACCATAAACGGAGGTGGCCGCATTGGACTAATCGCCACAAAGGTAAAAGAACGGACCCCACGGTAAAGTGACTATCGAACAATCTGGTTTATGAAGCACAGCCACTGGTAGGCGAAGGATAGAAGACGAAAACACGGCAGGAGGATTATGGTCAGACCGACTTCGAGTCGTTGGGGGCACCATTGGATACAACATTTTGGCAGGATGCTGTTTCCATTCGAGTGCAGCCTGTGTGGTCTGGCCTGTGAGCAAGACCGTCCCCTCTGTGACGATTGCGAAGCATCCTTGAAACCCAACGCCTTCCCCTGCGCCTCGTGCGGGTTACCTCTTACGCAAACCGAAACATCAGTAGACGATACACATTGTGGTCGCTGTTTGAGCAAGCCCGCGCCTTTTGATGCGGTACTCGCTCCCTGGCTGTACGATCCATCAATGGCCCACCTGATCGGACAATGGAAATCTCATCGCAAGCACTGGCTTACGCCGTTGTTGGCCGATCTCTGGATTCAACAGCAGCGATGGTCTGCAGACTGTCACAGCGCAAATTTGCTAGTTGATGTAGTGGTTCCAGTACCGCTCGCACCTCTGCGACTTATGCACCGGGGATTTAATCAATCCAGACTGCTGACTGCCGAGATCCACAGGAGACTGCCAACGAGCCATAAACCCTCCTTGGATTACACGCTACTTCAACGGGCGCGGCAGAGCAGGACTCAAGCACGCCTGGGGGCAAAAGCACGGCACGCCAATATCGATCATGCCTTTACAGTGCATAGGGCGTGTGACAACCTGCGTGTCGCTGTTGTAGACGATGTGGTAACTACCGCTGCAACCGCCGGTGAGATAGCAAAGCAGCTAAAGCAAAAGGGCGCAGCTCGCGTAGAGATTTGGTGTATCGCGCGCACACCGCTGCCGGAGCACTCCTATAAATGATGATGGCGAGATACGGAATCTTTGATGTGCGTGGTCAGCAATTTATGCAGCAAACTGCATTCTGTGACAACTCTAATCGCGGCAACGCTGCTGGCGCTCACGCTGGAATTCCCTACCGCGCAGGCCGCTAATTCTTCATTGCACATCGGTGTGGCGGCAAATTTTCGACCCGCTATCGAACAGCTTGCAATCAAATACGAGCAACAATCTGGAAACAGCATTGTCATTAGCACTGCCTCATCTGGCGCGTTATATAGTCAGGCCGTCAACGGGGCTCCTTTCGACCTTGTCCTGTCGGCTGACCAGCGAGTACCCGTGCAGTTGGCAGCAGCACTGAAACTGACTTCTACACCATTCTGCTACGCCATAGGCCAGCTGGTTCTGCTCGGCGGTAATATCGAGGATCTCGCTAACCCCGGCATGTCCCTTGCCATCGCTAATCCTACCACCGCCCCCTATGGCGCGGCCGCAGAGGAAGTCATCGCGCGTAGCCGCTTCAGCGCTGGTACATCACGCAAGCTTGTGCGCGGCGGGAGTGCCCTGCAGGCTTACCAATTTTGGAAGACCGGCAATGTCAATCTGGCCCTGGTGCCCAGATCACTCTCTCTGATGCAGGGGGTCGCAATACCGCCAGACTGGCACCAGCCTATCGCGCAGTTCGGTATCGCGCTCAGTGAGAGCGCAGAGGTAGCTGATTTCCTTCAGTGGCTAACGAGTAACAACACCCGACAAGCCATCTCCAAGCTGGGATATCGCACGTGTTCCTGAGCGCACAAGAGTGGGCGGCCATCCAGCTAACGCTCATGCTGGCCACGGTAACTACAACAATACTCATCGCCATCGGGACACCACTGGCTTGGTGGCTCGCAAACCGACGCAACAACCTTACCGCGCTGATAGAGGCTCTGGTCGCACTCCCTCTGATTCTGCCGCCTACGGTTTTGGGATTCTATTTACTGATCATGTTCGCTCCTCAAACGCCCATTGGACAATTCTGGGAGTCACTCACCGGTACGCAGCTGGCATTCAGCTTCAGTGCGCTAGTGATCGGTTCGGTCTTATACTCTCTTCCCTTTGTAGTGCAGCCGCTGCAACAAGCCTTCCAGCGTGTGCCTCAAACTCTGCTTTCGGCAGCGGCAACATTGGGAGCAACCCCGCTCGACCGGTTTAGAACCATAGTGCTGCCACTGTCGGCGAGAAGCTTTGTCACAGCTGCAGCGCTGGGTTTTGCTCATACCGTAGGTGAGTTTGGTGTGGTGTTAATGATAGGCGGCAACATCCCCGGCGAGACACAGGTGCTATCGATCGCATTGTTTGACGCCGTGGAGTCGCTACAGTTTGATCAGGCTCATCGTCTGGCAGTAGGTCTTGTGGTCTTCTCTATTGTGCTGCTGTTTCTACTCTATCGTAGCAATCGCAGTAACCCCTGGCGGGTTGACACATGAGCACGCTGAAACTGGCACTACTGTGCCGAGGCGACGACGACTTTACGCTGTCGCTCGACACGGCCCTGAGTGGCAACGGCGTGACGGGTATTTTCGGTAGCAGTGGCAGTGGCAAAACAACCTTGCTGAACTGTATAGCTGGGCTAAGAAGGGCGGAAGTGGGCTCCTCTATTGTCTGGGGTGAGAATGTTTGGCAAGACGAGTCCACCTTCATGCCGACTTGGCAGCGACAAACAGGTGTGGTGTTTCAGGATGGCCGCTTGTTTCCACACCTCAATGTTCAGCAGAATCTACGCTACGCGGCAGACCGATGTCGATCGGGTAAAACAGCAGCAGCTTGGGACAAAGTTGTGCTCTGGCTGCAACTACAACCTCTACTAGCCCGATTGCCTGAGACGCTTTCAGCAGGCCAGCGGCAGCGCGTCGCCATTGCCCGTGCATTGCTAAGCAATCCTGCTCTACTACTACTGGATGAACCAATGGCAAACCTGGATCACGCAGCAAGAGCAGAATGTATTACCTGCCTGCAGCAAGTGCGCCGTAAAATGAACATACCTATGATCTATGTGAGTCACGACATTGAGGAACTAGCGCAGCTCGCCGACGACCTACTGATTCTTGAGAATGGACGTATCATCGAACACGGCTCATTTTTGGATATTTCCAGTCGACTAAATACAACGCTGGCACACGCAACCAATGCTGCCGCAATAACCACTGGCACCGTCGTGGAGCACGATTCACACTATGGGTTGAGCCGCCTCAACGTCGAGGGTCAATCTATTTGGATCAATCTGATTGCAGCGACAACAGGGCAGCAACGTCGTATCCGTATTCCCGCTCGCGATGTCAGCATCTGTTGCGAACGCCCAAAAGCCACGAGCATACTAAACATATTGTCCGTGACCCTGGTCGAAATTGAGGAGAGCTCGGGGCCCCACGTTTTGCTGCGCCTCCAGCTGGGAGATCAATTTCTGCTGGCAAGACTGACTCGTAAGTCAGCAGAGGCCCTTAACCTAACGCGGGGTGACGCTCTATTTGCTCAGATCAAAAGCGCGGCGTTACTGTCAGACTTGGATACCAACGTATGAGCAATCACCCCTACTCTCGATTGGGTCCGGACCAGGTCATCGACGCCGTTGAGTCCGTGGGCTATCAAAGTGATGCCAGGTTGCTTGCCCTAAACAGCTACGAGAATCGGGTATATCAGGTAGGTATTGAAGACGAGCTCCCAATAATCGCAAAATTTTACAGGCCCGAGCGGTGGAGCGAAGCGCAGATTCTGGAAGAGCATGCCTTCACACAGGAGTTGGTCGATGCAGATATCTCCGTCGTTGCGCCGCTAATCGACAGTAGTGGTGCCAGTCTCCATCATTACGACGGATTTATGTTTGCCTTGTTCACCAGGCGAGGCGGCTACCCGCCAGAACTAGACAACTTCGATAA
Organism: Halioglobus sp.; assembly: GCA_039990395.1. Lineage (GTDB taxonomy): Bacteria > Pseudomonadota > Gammaproteobacteria > Pseudomonadales > Halieaceae > CALINF01. The sequence continues at coordinate 412,590 of JBDXFZ010000139.1, read as the reverse complement.
CCTGCTGGTGCTGGGTCGCACGCTGGGTCGTATTCACGGTGTCGGCCAGAGCAAAGATTTTACCTCTAGGCACACGCTTGATCCCGAAGTAATGCTGGCAGAGCCGAGAGAATTCCTGCTGACGTCATTCATACCCAGAGATCTGCAACCGGCGTACGAATCCTTGACGCTGGATTTGCTAGAGCATGTGCGCAAAACCTACCGGGAGCTGACTGCGGATGATTTCATAAGAGTGCATGGCGATTGTCACACCGGAAATATCTTATGGCGTGACGACGTCGCCCACTTTGTCGATCTCGATGACTGTTGCATGGCGCCAGCGGTGCAGGACCTATGGATGTTTTTGAGTGGCGAGCGTCACGACAAGCAACTACAGCTTGCCGAGTTAGTCGAAGGCTACAATGAATTCTGCGACTTTCACCCGCGCCAGTTGCGCGCAATCGAAGCATTGCGCACCATGCGGCTCGTTAACTACGCCGCCTGGCTGGGCAAACGCTGGGAAGACCCCGCGTTCCCCCACAGTTTCACCTGGTTCAATACAGAGCGCTACTGGGCCGAGCATATCCTGGAGTTGCGTGAGCAACTCTTCGCGCTGCAAGAAGAGCCAATAGCACTTCTTTAACTCTATCGATGCTAATGCCGAATCTGATCGTTTAATGCGGGCGAGAGGACTTTGGGTAGACGATAGACAGTAACCAGCGCCACAACGAGTTGTGTTGAAGAACTTCGCGATCAACAGAATCGAAGAAGCGCTCCAGACCTGCTGGGTCTGCATGAAAATCCATGCGAGTCGTGTAACCTCGCTCCGGATCCAATTCCTTAACCACTGTTGCCGGGTTTCCGGCCACTACGGCATTGGCTGGCACGTCACGGGTTACTACAGCCCGCGCGGCGACTACTGCGTTATCGCCAATCGTTACGCCCTTGAGAATCGTCGCATGATCACCCACCCAGACATTGTTGCCAATGTGCACGGGCGTAATACGCGTATCGCGCTCAGTGCGGTCATACAAGGTATGCCAGTCGCTATCGGTGACATATGCCCCATTAGCCAGCATGGAACCATCACCAATGATGATTTCATCTGATGCACTGATGCGAACCCCGGGGCTGAGTAATACCGCATCTCCGATCTGGATTCGCCCCGCCCCGGACTCTCTACCCCAAACTCCGATTTCTATGCGATGCATCGGTTCACCTACAGCACAAAAACTATGGCCAATCGAGATATTCGGACCCGAGATATGCACATACCAAGGCTTCATCACCGTATGATAGCCGCCCATATGAACGCACTCTGGACGAAGAAAATAGTCACAATACCAACGCCTGAAATTGAGATAGGTTTTTTTGACCCAATAAGGTCTCAAGTCATCACGCACAGCGTTACTCGCTTATCTAGGATTCAATCGCCTGCAACATAGCCACACGCACCAATCGGCTCTGTGGTAATTTGGTCAGCCATGTTCGAAATAGTCAAATGACAGATTTACAGGAGCGCACTCCAATTGCAAGCCGACTCCCGCCCAGTAAGCAGTAACCAGTCAGGCGTCAATCCAGAGCTACCCGCAACGGTGAATAAGCATCGCTGCACTACCTGGCGTAAGCCTCACGCGGAACACAACCTGCAAGCCTTCTCGTGCCTTAGTGAATGGTTGAGCGGGAATCAGCAACCGCTAATTCTGGATTCATTCTGCGGCACCGGAATGAGCACACAGGCGCTCGCAAAGGCGTGGCCAACGCACCGGGTTATTGGTATCGATAAATCGATACACCGCTTGGAGCGTCATGCCACGTCTGAGCAAACCGGTAACTACCTGCTGTTGCAAGCCGAATGTGAACCGTTGTGGCAATTGATGTCGGAACACAGCATGTGTATTGACCGCCACTACTTGCTCTACCCAAACCCCTGGCCAAAATCCCGACATCTAAAGCGACGGATTCATGGGCACCCTGGATTGATACCGCTATATCAGCTTGGTGGCACCATCGAACTGCGCTCCAATTGGCAACTCTATGTAGAGGAGTTCGGACTGGCACTGCACCTACTAGGATGTCGGGGCACTATTTCTCAGTTGTCAGTGGGCAATGCACTCACTCTGTTTGAGGCCAAGTACGCCAAGAGCGGCCACACACTATGGCGATTCAAGGGCCAAATCCCGAAACAGCCCATATGACGTGCTGTATAATTTCGGCTACCCTGAACGACCCGTAATGATGGAATCGATGATGCAAGCCACCAAGCAAGACCCCGTCTGGGAACAGATTCGCGTGGAAACCGCTAAGCAGGTTGCTGGAGAACCTGTGCTCGCCTCATTCCTGCACGCGACAATTCTCAACCACACTAAACTGGACCGGGCACTCAGTTATCATCTTGCCGATCAGCTGGGCAACGCGAATGCATCTTCGCTGCAACTACGCGACGTGATTCTCGAAGCCTTCGAATCCGATCATTCGATTATGGCCGCTGTTCGTGTCGACCTGCAGGCTGTCGTGGAGCGGGACTCCGCTTGCCACGAGCTCTACATCCCTTTCCTGTATTTCAAAGGCTTTCACGCGCTGCAAACACACCGCGTGGCACATTGGCTGTGGCAGAAAGGCAGGCAGTCTTTGGCGCTGTTTTTCCAAAACCGTATGTCGACAGCCTTCGGTGTGGACATTCATCCCGCCGCGACACTTGGCACAGGCATTATGTTGGATCACGCCACTGGATTGGTTATCGGGCAAACAGCTGTCGTAGGCAATAACGTGTCGATTCTGCAATCGGTTACTCTAGGTGGAACCGGCAAGGATGAAGGAGATCGCCATCCGAAAATTGGCGACGGGGTGCTGATCAGTGCCGGCGCAAAGATTCTCGGTAATATCCTTGTAGGCGAAGGTGCCAAGGTTGGTGCGGGCAGCGTGGTATTGGACGAAGTCCCGCCACACACCACCGTTGCCGGGGTACCGGCGAAAGTCGTCGGTCGTCCGTCTTCGGATCAACCCGCGCTAGAAATGCAGCATGATTTTTGCTGCGATGAGTAACGCGATTTAGACCAGTTAGTCCTTTTGATGATATTGGGGAGAGAACTCCGCAACCGCATCGACAAACGCCGTGACATTATCGGGGTTCACACCCGGCGTTATGCCGTGCCCAAGATTGAACACGTGTCCCGTACCATGACCAAAGCCTGACAAGATTGATGCAACTTCATTGCGTATGCGCTCCGGAGAAGCAAACAGCATCATGGGGTCCATATTGCCCTGCAGTGCCACGCGATCACCAACCAGTGCACGGGCGGTACCTATGTCAGTCGTCCAATCTATACCTACCGCCTGTGCACCGCAGTCGGCAATACTAGACAACCACTGCCCTCCGCCTTTGGTGAAAACAATAACGGGAAGCTTACGCCCGTCCGCCTCGGATGGCAGACGCGACAATATCCGCTGCATATACTTCAGCGAGAACTCCTTGTATCCAGCGGCACTCAGAGCGCCGCCCCAGGTATCAAAGATCTGTAATGCCTGAGCACCTGCCTCCACCTGTGCGGTCAGATAGTCAGCTACAGCATCAGCCAGAACGGACAAGAGTCCGTGCATCAGTTCAGGCTGGTCGTACGCCATCGTCTTGATACGGCTAAAATCTTTAGAGGATCCGCCTTCTACCATGTAAGTGGCCAGAGTCCAGGGTGAGCCGGAAAAGCCAATCAAAGGGACCTTGCCATTCAGCTCATGTCGGATGGTGGATACCGCATCCATGACATAGCCAAGATCGTCTTTGGCCTTAATGGATTGCAGCGCCGCAAGATCAGATTCGGACCGCACAGTCTTGCGAAAGCGGGGGCCCTCACCCTCTTCGAAGTACAGACCCAACCCCATCGCATCGGGAATGGTCAAAATGTCAGAGAACAGAATAGCGGCGTCCATGGGATAACGCCGCAATGGCTGCATGGTTACCTCGCAGGCCAACTCCCTGTTCTTACACAGGTCGAGAAAAGAGCCTGCCTGCTGCCGAGTTGCGCGATACTCGGGCAAATAGCGCCCCGCCTGACGCATCATCCACACAGGAGTACGATCTACAGGCTCACGCAATAGCGCCCGCAGAAAGCGGTCATTTTTAAGTTCTGTCATGAATTACACTTCCAGGTAATCGAGTATGCCTTCGGCAGCCTGACGACCTTCCCAGATCGCCGTAACAACCAGATCGGAGCCGCGCACCATGTCTCCGCCTGCAAACACCTTGGGGTTTGTGGTTTGAAATTTGAACGGCTGATGCTCCTGCGCGACTACACCGTCCCAATCATTGGTCGTAACGCCTAGGTCAGTGAGCCATTCAGGCGGATCAGGCTGGAAACCAAACGCGAGAATAACGGCGTCAGCTTCAAGCACCTGTTCGCTACCTGGAATCGGTTGTGGACGGCGACGGCCGCCTTCATCTGGCTCACCCAACTCGGTCTCTACCAGTTTGACGCCACACGCCTGCCCAAAATATTCCACTACATCTACAGGCTGGCGATTAAACAGGAATTCAACGCCCTCTTCACGTGCATTCTTCACCTCGCGTCTAGACCCGGGCATATTCTCTTCGTCACGACGATAAGCGCAGATCACATGCTCGGCCTGCTGCCTTACCGCTGTGCGCACGCAATCCATCGCGGTATCACCACCACCCAGGACCACTACACGCTTACCTTTTAGATTCACATACGCATCAGCAGGTTGTTCGAAACCCATATTGTGATTTACGTTGCCAACCAGATACGGCAATGCCTCGTAGACACCTGGCAGATCTTCGCCATGGAAGCCTCCACGCATATACTTGTACGTGCCCATACCCAAAAACACAGCGTCGTACTCTTCCATAAGCTCAGACACACTGACGTCTTTTCCGACCTCAGTATTGAGCCTGAACTCTATTCCCATGTCGCTGAAGATCTCACGGCGGCGCGTCATCACCTCTTTTTCCAGCTTGAACTCCGGAATACCAAAGGTGAGTAATCCACCGATTTCCGGGTAGCGATCGAACACCACGGGTTTAACGCCGGCACGCGTTAGAATATCGGCGCAGCCTAAGCCCGCTGGACCAGCACCGATGATGGCAACTTTCTTACCTGTGCTTACAACGCCGGAAAGGTCTGGCCGCCAGCCCATCGCGAGTGCGGTGTCCGTTATATATTTCTCGGACGCGCCAATGGTGACAGCGCCGAAACCATCATTCAGAGTACAAGCGCCTTCGCAAAGACGATCCTGAGGACACACCCGTCCACAGACTTCAGGCAGAGTATTGGTCTGATGGCTAAGTTCGGCCGCCTCAAACAGGTTGCCCTCGCTGACCAGTTTCAACCAGTTCGGAATAAAGTTGTGAACCGGACACTTCCATTCACAGTACGGATTACCGCACTCAAGACAACGGTGTGATTGGTCCGCTACTTGCTCCTGCGTGAAATCATCATAGATCTCAACATACTGGGTCTTACGGGATTCAATCTCCTTTTTATCGGGGTCAGCCCGATCCACATCAAGAAACTGAAAGGTATTTGCGAGACGATTACTCATTATGCATCCTGCCTCAATTTAATCCGTGTTGCGCAATCTGGAGAGCAAACGGTCAAAGTCCGCCGCTTTTGGTTTCACCAGCCAGAACTTGCCCACGTAATCCTCAAAGTTGTCCAACAGGTGCTCCCCCCACTCCGAACCAGTTTCGTCACAGTACTCACGAATACTACTGCGCAAGTGGTAGCGATACGGCTCCATATATTCCGAGCTCACGCGGTGAATCTCCACTAACTCGCTGTTGTACTTGTCGATAAACGATCGATCCTGGTCCAGCACAAATGCAAAACCGCCAGTCATACCTGCACCGAAGTTCACGCCCGTCTGGCCCAATACCGTAACGGTACCACCAGTCATATACTCACAGCAGTGATCACCCGCGCCCTCAATAACGGCGTGCGCGCCACTGTTGCGCACCGCGAAGCGCTCGCCCGCAATGCCCGCAGCGAACAATTTGCCTCCAGTTGCGCCGTATAAACAGGTATTGCCGATAATCGTCGAATCCTGTGACTTGTACTCGCTATTACGTGGCGGATAGATCACCAGCTTACCGCCGGCCATGCCCTTGCCAACATAGTCGTTGGAGTCACCTTCGAGATACATATGCAGACCGCCTGCATTCCAGACGCCAAAACTCTGCCCCGCTGTGCCCGTCAGTCGCATCATGATTGGGGCGTCCTGCATTCCATCATTGCCATGACGCCGCGCTATCTCACCTGAAAGACGAGCACCGATAGACCGATCACAGTTAGTCAGAGCGAAGGAATACTCACCACCGCTTTTTGACTCAATAGCAGGTAGAGCAGCCGCTACCATTGTTTCTGCCTTTTCGCCCTTATCAAAAGGCGTATTGGCTTCCACCTGACAAAATTCCGGCTGCCCCTCAGAGCTGGCGTCCTTGTGCAAAATTGGGCTCACATCCAGTCTTCGTTGCTTGTCCGTAACACCGGGCAGGCGCTCCAGCAGATCAGTGCGACCAATCAGCTCCTGCAAAGAAGCCACGCCCAGATAAGACAGCCACTCGCGGGTTTCCTGCGCAATAAATGTGAAGAAATTGATGACCATCTCGACGGTGCCGCCAAAATGATCCTCTCGCAATTTTTCGTTCTGCGTGGCAACGCCCGTTGCGCAGTTGTTCAGGTGACAGATACGCAAGTACTTGCACCCCAGCGCCACCATGGGTCCAGTGCCAAAGCCGTAGCTTTCCGCACCGAGGATAGCCGCCTTAATTACATCAAGGCCCGTCTTCAATCCACCGTCCGTCTGGAGGCGAATACTGCCTCGCAAGCTATTTCCGCGCAGTGTCTGCTGCACTTCAGCCAGCCCCAGTTCCCAGGGAGACCCCGCATAGCGAATTGATGTCAGTGGACTCGCTGCAGTGCCACCGTCGTAACCGCTGATGGTAATCAGATCTGCATAGGCCTTGGCAACACCTGCAGCGATTGTGCCCACACCAGGTTCAGACACTAGCTTTACTGACACCAGGGCCGTGGGGTTGACCTGTTTAAGGTCAAAAATCAGTTGCGCCAAATCTTCAATGGAATAGATATCATGGTGCGGCGGTGGCGAGATCAGCGTGACTCCCGGTACCGAATACCTCAGTCTGGCGATTAGATCATTCACTTTACCGCCAGGTAACTGGCCGCCTTCACCTGGCTTGGCTCCCTGCGCTACCTTAATCTGAAGCACCTCTGCATTCACGAGGTAGTGAGGTGTAACACCAAAACGCCCCGAGGCAATCTGCTTAATTTTGGAGATGCGTTCGGTGCCAAACCGGGCTGGGTCTTCACCACCCTCTCCCGAGTTTGAACGCGCGCCCATCCGATTCATGGCCGCCGCCAGTGCTTCGTGCGCTTCAGGACTTAGTGCACCCAGCGACATACCCGCCGAATCAAAGCGGGGCAGAATGGACTCTACCGGCTCCACTTCTTCCAATGGCAGCGGAGTTTGCGCCTCGATGGGCTTGAGCAGGTCACGAATCGTTGCAACCGGCCGTCCATTCACCAATTTGGCATAACGCTTGTAGGTCGCGTAATCGCCAGTAGCAACAGCCAACTGCAGCTGGGTAACAACGTCCGGGTTGTACGCATGGTATTCCTGACCATGCACGTATTTCAGAAGCCCGCCCTGCGAAAGGGTTTTGCGAGGGGTCCAGGCAACACGTGACAACAGCTTTTGATCATCTTCCAATTCTTTAAAGCCACTGCCTTCGATGCGTGAAGCAACGCCACAGAATGCTCTATCAACGACCTCACTCGCCAATCCGACAGCCTCAAAAAGTTGTGCACCTCGATAAGAGCTTACGGCCGAGATACCCATCTTGGACATGATCTTCAACAGACCTTTATTGATACCCTTACGATAATTTTTGTAACACGCACTGGGCTCCCCCAATACATCACCGACACGTATTAAATCTTCCAGCACGCTGTACGCCAAGTAGGGATACACAGCTGTTGCCCCGAAGCCCAGCAGGCATGCAATTTGATGTGAATCACGCGCGCTCGCCGTTTCAATAATAATATTGGCCACTGCCCGCAAACCGCACTGATTCAAGTGATGGTGCACAGCACCCGTTGCCAACAGCGAATGGATCGGCAGACGCTCGGAAGCTATGGCTCTGTCGGACAGCACCAGGATAGTTGTACCGGAGCGCACTGCCTCTTCTGCCCGCTGAACAAGTTGATCCAGCGCATCTTCCAGGGAGGTGTCTTGAGGATTGTAGGTGGCGTCGATATCTCGTATCTCAAAGCCGGGTTTATCCAACTGCAACAACGTATTGAATTTACCCTGCGACAAAACAGGCGACGTCAGAATCACGCGATCGGCATGTTCCGGGCCTTCATGAAAAATATTCTTCTCACCACCAAGATCAGTTTCCAGCGACATCACGATAGTTTCACGCAATGGATCGATAGGCGGATTAGTCACCTGCGCAAATTTCTGCCTGAAGTAGTCGTAAAGTGAGCGCTGCTGCTCTGACAACACAGCCATTGGCGTGTCGTCTCCCATGGAGCCTACAGCCTCATTGCCCGACTCGGCCAACGGTCGCAGCACCTGGTCACGCTCTTCAAAGCTGACCTGAAACATTTTCATGTAGGGATCCAGTTGGTCACGCTCGATACCCGATGTCATCTCACCCGCGAAGGTTCCTTCGATACGCTGCGAGTTTTCCTTGAGCCAGCGCTTGTAGGGATGGCGAGATTTGAGACGCGCGTCAATATCTTCGCTCTGCAACAACTCACCAGTATGAGTATCGATCATAATCATTTGACCGGGGCCCACCCGACCTTTCGCGACAACGTCTTCGTTGCGATAGCCGTGGGTGCCGATCTCGGACGCCACTGTGATAAAGCCATCCTTGGTTTTTACCCAACGCGCGGGCCGTAAACCATTTCGATCGAGTAAACACACCGCGTAGCGGCCGTCGGTCAGCACGATGCCAGCGGGACCATCCCAGGGCTCCATATGCATGGAGTGGTACTCGTAGAACGCCTTGAGATCGGGATCCATCGACTCAATATTCTGCCAGGCTGGGGGAATCAGCATGCGTAGTGCGCGTGCCATGTCGACACCACCGGTCAACAGCACGTCGAGCATATTATCGAGACTCGATGAATCTGAGCCCGTGCGGTTTACCAGTGGAGCAATGTCACGGATATTAGGAAGGCGATCAGTATCAAAATGCGCAGTACGGGCATCGGCCCAATTGCGGTTGCCTTCGATGGTATTGATCTCGCCATTGTGCGCCAGCAGACGAAACGGCTGAGCCAAGGGCCAACGCGGCATAGTGTTGGTTGAGAAGCGCTGGTGGAACACACAAATGGCGGTAGTGAGTCGCTCGTCACTTAAGTCGTGATAGAAGCGAGGTAAATCCACCGGCATCACAAGCCCTTTGTAGGCAATAACACGGCCAGAGAGACTACAAATGTAGAAATCCTCATCTGCCTCATTGGCCATTTCGGCTTTTCGTCTGGCCACGAACAGACGCGTCGAAAGCTCCTCTTCCGACAAACCCGGTGCGTCAATGAACACCTGCTCTATAGCTGGCAAAGATGCGAGGGCTATCTCCCCACAAACACTGCTGTCGGTGGGCACAGTGCGCCAACCCAGTACCGTCAAGCCTTGATCAGATAGAACGGAATCCATCTTGGCTCGCGCAGCGGAGGCCTTGCTCGAGTCACTGCTTAGAAATATCTGCCCAATGGCAAAGCTACTGGAGAGTTCGTGCTGAAACAATTCTGTCGATAAGGCCTGCATAAAACTGCGCGGCATCTGCAGCAACAAACCACAACCGTCTCCAGTTTTGCCATCTGCAGCAATGCCGCCCCGATGCGTCATACAGGTGAGAGATTCGATGGCAGTTTGCAGCAGGCGATGGCTGGCATCGCCCGAGGTATGAGCGATCAGGCCGAAACCACAATTGTCACGAAACTCTTCAGGTCTAAACAGGCCTGTTGTCATAGAAATACCAAAACTTTATTTAAAACAATAAGTTAACGCGATGCACTTAAGTTGGTGCGCCCTTCTGGACACAAGAAGGGAATAGCATTCTACACAGATGACCGGAACGGAACAAACCAGCTAACAGACGGGTGATGGGGCAGCCTGCCCCGTGCCTAGAGGCCTTCAATCAGCGCAACAAGTTCCTGGGGTGAGACATCGTCAACTATTTCAGCCTCGCCGACAGCGGCAAGCAGTACAAGACGCAGCTGTCCATCGACCACTTTCTTATCTCGTCCCATCAGCTCGAGAAATTGCTCCGCTGACATCTCAGCAGGTGGTGCCACAGGCAGATTTACCTGCTGCAGCAACGATTCAAGTTGCACGACCTCTTGCGTCGTCACCTGCCCTCGCGCAGCAGATAACCTCATCGCCATCATCATGCCTGCAGCTACGGCCTCTCCATGCAGCCAATTACCATAACCCTGGGCGGTTTCTATCGCATGACCAAAGGTATGCCCGAAGTTCAAAATGGCGCGCAACCCACCTTCTCGCTCATCGGCGGCAACCACCTTGGCTTTGTTAGCACAGCTGCATTCGATAGCCTCGGCCAGCGCAGCCTCCTCTCGCGCCAGCAATCGGGGCATATCCTGCAGTAACCAACGATAAAATGACGCGTCGGCAATCAGCCCATATTTGATAACCTCTGCCATTCCGGCGGCAAATTCGCGCGGCGGGAGGGTTTGCAGTGTCTGTGTGTCAATAAGCACCGCCTGCGGCTGGAAGAACGCGCCAATCATATTCTTCCCTAGAGGGTGATTGACCGCCGTCTTGCCTCCGACAGAAGAGTCCACCTGAGCAAGCAATGTGGTTGGAATCTGAATGAAATTGACACCTCGCTGGTAACACGCTGCGGCAAAGCCTGTCATATCACCGACCACACCTCCGCCAAGCGCAATGAAGGTAGTAGTGCGGTTGTGGTTGTCAGTCATCACCCGGTCAAAGATTGACGACAAGGTCTCAAGCGATTTGTGCTGCTCGCCATCGGGCAGGATGATCTCTGTGACCGTTTTTCGATCATCAAGCGCCGATCGCAGGCGATCCATGTACAACGGCGCAATCGTATCGTTACTCACAATGACAACCTGAGAGCCAGCCACATGACGGCGCAGCAACTCCGCATCGGCAAACAGGTCGCGTCCGATATATAGGGGATAGCTACGCTCGCCCAACTCAACGTGTAGCGTGTGCATGATGACAGACACTATGATTTCCTGACTCTGCGATGGAGCCATAGTGTACTAAGGGATAATGGCGATGTCTGCCGCGCTTGTAAAACGCTAAGGGTTCACCTGCTAGACTCTGGAGTGTGTGGGAACTGGATTTACTGGAGCTCTTTGACCAAGCGCTGAGCAACTGTCTTGGGGCTGCACCCATCTGTGTTAATGACATGGTCTGCGATTTCACGATACAGAGGATCTCTGATGGCCATCAACTCACGCAGGGTTTGCTCTGGGTCACCCGTCTGCAATAGTGGCCGGCGCTTATCCTTCTGAGTGCGCCGCACTTGCTCATCGATCGTTGCGTGCAAATAGATCACGAAACCTCGCGATGCCAGTGCTCTGCGATTTTCTGGCCGCATCACCACACCACCCCCCGTTGCCAGCACGGAATCATTCCAGTCGGTCATCTCTTCGACCACTTGCTGTTCGCGCGAGCGAAACCCTTCTTCGCCCTCGATCTCAAAAATCCAAGGAATGTCAGCGCCGGTACGACGCTCAATTTCGGTATCAGTATCGGCAAACTGCAACTTCAACTGCTGCGCAAGATACTTGCCAATCGTGGTCTTACCGGCCCCCATGGGGCCGACCAGAAATACTCGATGCAGAGCAGGCATTGGTGTCCTTGCGATACCCTAGTCGAGGAGCGTATCAGCCAGGATACGCGGTGTGATGAAGATCAGGGTTTCAGTCTTCGTTTTCGAGTTCCTCTCCTGACGAAATAATGCCCCAATATAGGGAATATCGCCTAGGAACGGCACCTTACTGACTGACTGCAGGTCTTCAGTGCGAAATACACCCCCGAGTACAACAGTCTCACCGTTGCCAACCAATACCTGAGTGGTCAGCTCCGTGGTATCAATTGAAGGAATAACGCCACCCTGGCCACTGGGCACCAGATCACCCAAGGAGTCCTGGGTCACTGTGAGGTCCAGCAAGATGCGATCATCAGGCGTGATGTTGGGTGTTACCTCAAGCTCAAGCACCGCTTCCTTAAACTCGGTCGTATTCTGGCCGCTTAGGGAGCCCTGCTGATAAGGAATTTCCGTACCAGATTTGACAGTGGCTGTCTGTTTATCACCCGTAATCACTTTAGGCTGTGATACCACTTCACCTTCACCGGCCTCTTCCAGAGCAGACAGTTCTGCGGTTAGAAACAAGTCTTCAGACGTGAAGCCTAAGGCAAAACCACTAGTAGCTGATGACACGCCCAGATCCACTAGCAATGCGCCAGGGTAGCTTAGAGAGGGCTGCGTGCCATTGGCCAAAGCTTCATTGAGCCCAACGACGTTCGCCGTATCGCCCGATGCAGACAAAATATTGCCATTCAAGTCATCGTCAATATAGCCACCGCCCCACTGAATACCGAGTTCTTTCTCCAAATCCGACTGGGCAATTACGATGCGAGCCTCAATCATGACCTGACGAATCGGAACATCAACTTTATCGATCAGTTCGCGGATTTCACGCAACTTTTCCGACGTTTCTGTTAACAACAGTGAGTTGGTGCGAGGATCTACAACGACCGAACCGCGATCTGAAATCAACGTACCGCCCTCTTCAGAGCCGGCAGAGAACAATGCGACCATTTCTCCAGCATTAGCATACCGAATTCTTATAAACTCCGAGCGCAGAGGTGCTAGCTCCGCAATTTGCTTATTCGCTTCGATCTGCTGCCGCTCACGCTCTGCGATTTCAGCTGCAGGCGCTACCATCAGTACATTACCGATCTGACGCTTGTCCAAACCTTTAGTCTTAAGTACAAGCTCCAAAGCTTGATCCCATGGCACGTTCTGCAAGCGCAGCGTTATCCGGCCAGCAACGGTATCGCTGGCAACGAGGTTCAGCTCAGTGAAATCGGCGATCAACTGTAGTACCGCTCGCACCTCAATATCTTGGAAATTCAGAGAAATGCGTTCGCCGACATAATTAAACTCATTCAGCCGTTCCTCAGCTTCCTGTTTACTCAATGGCTTAACACTCAGTACATACTGATTGTTTGTTTGGTACGCCAGGTAATCAAAGTCGCCGGTTGTTTTGACAGTCAATGATGCGCCACGCTCAGCGGTATTAATATCCACCGAATCCACTGGTGTGGCAAAGTCAGTGACGTCGTAACGGCGCAGCAAGCGTTCAGGTACGGAGGTATTGAGAAACTCTACTTTGATATCGCCACGCTCGCTGAAGACGTTAACGTCAACCGAGGGATCGCTCAGATCCAGAGTCAGACGCCCTTCACCCTCGCCCGTCCGCTGAAACTGAATATCCGTGATCTCAGATCGCACATTAGCCACGGGTTCAACTCGTGTCGCGACACGGTTGGGGTCTGTAGTCTGCTTTACGTAGGCTTCACTGGCATCCTGGCCAACGACCAGATACATGCTGTTGCCGGCTATGCGTGTTTCATAGGGAACCAGCTTGACGAGATTAACTACGAGTCGGGTACGGTCTCCGGACTCGAGCACAACAACGCCCGTGGCATTGCCATAAGGCAGTGAATATCGCTTTTGTTCAAGGCTGCTACTCGTGTCAGGGAAGTCGACCGCGATACGTGCAGGTTTTTCGATGGTATAGGCCTTAAAGTCAGCGGGGGGGGTCGTGTCAAAATCCAACCGCACCTCAAACTTGCTGCCCGGGCGCGCGCTAAACTCAACATCAGTAACCGATGGCCCGGCAAGAGAAGCTGCAGATGCAAGCAACATTGCGGCAGGTACCACCCACTTTCCTACCCAGTGTTTCAGGACTCTTATTCCCTTAATCACGCCACTTGCCCCCAGATTCTGTCTTCTTGTCTTCATGGCTGTCACCATACACCGCGGTTCATAGACCGCTTAATTTGATTGTGCGCGGACGTTCAACCCATCCATCTTCTGTACCGTCGCTGACAATCTCAACTACCGCAACATAAGAATCGCTCATTTCGACGATCTTCCCGTGATTACGGCCTAGGAAATTCCCCACCTTAACTCGATGCACACCGCCCTCTGGATCCTGAACCAGGGTCCACTCCGTGTCGCCCCGTTCCAAAGTGCCCACCATCGCAAGCGAGTCAAACGTAAACTGCTCGAGGAATTCCTTGGCTCTGTCTTCATCTGGCCTCACGGAACTCATCGCCTGCAACTGCGTTATTTCTCTAACCTCAATCGGCCGGTCAAACGGGCTCCGGAGCGTAGTGGCGCTATACGCAAACGCCTCGTAGGCCTTGAACGTCGGAATAGGGGCAATAATACCGCCAGGCCGCGCCCGCTTTTCTGCCATAAAGGCATCCAAATCGGAGAAGTCCCTGCTGGTGCAAGCCGTAAGCGACAATCCCAGGATCGCCATAATTCCGATTTTTGGAAGTGCTCCCCACATCCTTATGTCTCTCCATCCTTATACCGGTATGTCTTGGCCACAATGCTCATCTTCAAGCTATTGGCATTACCTCCCGGAGCAGAGATATTAAAATCATGCAACGTGACAATGCGCGGCAAGCCAGCCATACCGCTTATAAACGCGCCCAAATCGTGATAGGAACCGGACGCTTGAATCGCTATCGGCAGTTCAACATAGAACTCCTTTGCCTGCTCCTTCTGCAGGTCAATCGACGCAATTTCCAGTCCGTTAAGGAGACCCTTATTAGTGATGTCCTCCAGCAGGCCAGGTACTTCCGTATCGCTGGGAAGTTGGCTGACCAGTGCACCGAAAGATTCCTCCATCTCCACCATTTGTCTACGGTAAGCTTCAAGATTAGCAGCCTGAAAGGCTTTCTTTTCAAAGTCCTTCTTTAGCTCCACTTCCTCCGCCTGCACTTTCGCGAGATTCAGCTGCAGTTCCTCGATATGGTAATAATATCCAGCCACTAACACAGCCACGACGATAGCGAGATAAATGAACCACTTGACCGCTGCAGGCCACGCGCCCACATTGTCGAAATCAAGATCATTGACATCAAACTCGCGCAACGAGCGCATTGTGTCTTCAAATGCCATGCTCTAGCCCCCTGCCTCTTCTGCGGTCTTCGGTAACTGCACTTTGACCGTCAAGCTAAAGCGTGTTGCCTGATCCCCGAACTCCGTCGCCGCACGGACTGCATCCAGGTTGGGGTTCTCCAGCCAATCCGAGGCATCCAATCTGCGCATCAGGCTAGATACTCTGTTGTTCGATTCGGCGATGCCTGTAATTGAAATAACACCCGCCTTTGTGACGAGGTTCTGATAGAAAACGCCATCTGGTACGGTCCGCACCAACTGATCAAGCACCCTGACAATAATTGGGCGATTACCCTGTAGTTCCTGAATCACCCGCATACGATCGATCAACTGGTTCCGTTTGCGCTGAAGATCCCGGATCTCAGCAACCATCTTATCCAGAACTTTGATGTTTTCAGTCAGATAAGCATTACGCGCCACCTGATTGTCTATCTGCGCATTTACGTATCGATCGGCCAACAGCACCAGACCAACGCCTAGAGCAAACACCAGCGCCAGAACCGTCAGAAACTCTTTCTTTAGTTCGAGACGACGTTCATCGCGCCACGGTAATAAATTAATCTGCGCCATCAGTCAAAGCTCCTCATAGCAAGGCCGCAGGCGATCATCATCGCCGGCGCGTCACTGCTCAAGGCCACTGCATTTACTCTTGAGGAAATTGTCATCTCTGCAAACGGGTTCGCCACCGCCGTTGGGGTTCCCAGCTTGTCCTGCACCAATTCCTGTAGGCCGTCCATGGAAGACACCCCACCGGCCAGAATAATATAGTCAACATCATTGTATTGGCTGGAAGAGAAGAAGAACTGTAGCGAGCGCGCAACCTGCTGCACAACTGCATCTTTGAAAGGCTCCAGCACTTCTGGCTCGTAATCATCGGGCAGACCGCCCTGCTTCTTCGCAAGACCTGCCTCCTCCAATGGCAAACCATACCGGCGCATGATTTCGTCCGTTAGCTGCTTACCGCCAAACAATTGCTCCCTCGTATAAATAGTTTGACCGTTATTGAGGACGCTCAATGTTGTCATCGTTGCGCCGATATCCACCACCGCCACCGTGCTATCAGTATCCAACTCTAGTTGGTGCTGAACGAGCGAATACGCTCGCTCCATGGCGTAAGCTTCTACATCCATTATTTTCGCGGTGAGATCAGCTCCTTCTATCGACTCTACGCGAGAGTCGATCGTCTCGCGACGACAGGCGGCCAGGAGAACCTCTACCTGATTATCTCTTTCGGGTGACGGCCCCTGAACCTCAAAATCTATCGCCACTTCTTCAAGCGGGTAGGGAATGTACTGGTCGGCTTCCAGCGTCAGCTGGGTTTCCATATCATCATCGGCAAGCCCCTGTGGCATGTCGATGATCTTGGTGATGACCGAAGACCCTGCTACCGCGGCTGCTACCGTTTTCAACTTGGTTCGAGATTGTGCCACTACACTGCGCACAGCATTCGCCACGCCATCAATGTCATTGACGTTCTTCTCTATCACCGCATCATGAGGCAAAGAGCTAACTGCATAGCTCTCCACCCTGTAGCGGTCCCCTGAATAGCTCAACTCCAGCAACTTCACAGTTGTTGAACTGATATCCAGCCCCAGAACCGGTGTTGTCTTTTTCTTCCCTAAAATACCGAGCAATTTATTTTCCTATATGTATCACTAACTTAGGTTTTATTTGTACACCGATACATTAATATAAAGATATAACATATTGCCATGTGCATTCAAAAGCCAAAAAAAGCTTATAATTACCAAATGCATCGTCCCCACTACTCTCAACACTAATACAAGCAACTACTTTGTAAAGGAAACAATTGAAGTTCCTACGGTTTTTTCTGCGATTAACGCTACTGAGCTTGCTGGGGTCCGTATGGGGCCTCGCGGGTATTTACCTGTATCTAAGCCCCAACCTTCCCGATGTTGAGACATTGCGAGACGTGCAGTTGCAAACGCCAATGCGCGTCTATACCCGCGAGGGTGACTTGATTGGGCAGTTTGGCGAGCAAAAGCGTACTCCTCTGACCTACGACCAGATCCCGCAACAGTTCGTGAATGCTCTGCTTGCCGCAGAGGATGACAGCTTCTTCGAGCACAGCGGGATCGACGTGATGGGACTCGCGCGGGCAGTATCGGAGTTAGTACTTACTGGCGAGAAAGGGTCAGGCGGTAGTACCCTTACGATGCAGGTAGCGCGAAATTACTTCCTGTCTCTCGAGCGTACCTTTATGCGCAAATTCAATGAAATTCTACTGGCCATAGAGATCGAGCGAGCGCTGCAGAAGCAAGAAATTTTCGAACTTTACTTCAACCGTGTGTTCCTCGGGCATAGATCCTACGGTTTCGAGGCGGCCTCGCGGGTATATTACGGCAAGGGCGTCGGAGAACTCGCGCTAGCACAGCACGCTATGCTGGCAGGCATACCCAAAGCCCCCTCGCGCAATAACCCCATCAGCGGCCCACAAGCAGGCGAGCAACGCCGCAACTGGATTCTCGGCCGCATGCTCGAGCTGGGCTATATCGATCGTTCACAGTATGACTTCGCAAGTACTGAGCCCGTCACCGCACAACTGCACGGCGCGCAGCTCAGCTTTTCAGCGCACTACGCCGCAGAAATGGCCCGCCAACAGATGCTGCAGCGCTACGGCATGAACGCCTACAACGACGGCTACCATGTTTACACCACCATCAGCTCGCGCCTACAGCAGCTAGGGCAGAAATCTGTGATCGACGGTCTCATGCTCTATGACAAGCGGCATGGATTCAGGGGCGCTGAGCGCCAACTTCCTCCACTCGACCCGAACTCACCCGATGGCAGCTACGATACATGGCGCGACGCATTGGCATCGATGGCCGTAATAGCGGGCCTGCAACCGGCCATCGTCACCGAGGTTCAGGAAGAAGCTGTGATCATCTTAATGAATGATGGTAGCTCTCATGAACTACAGTGGGACAATGGCTTGCGCCAGGCCAGCCGATACCTGACAGAAAACAGTCGCGGCAGAGCGCCAAAAACGCCCGCAGATGTGGTGTCGGTAGGCGATATGGTTCGCGTTAAGCAGAACGAGGATGAGGACTGGAGCCTGACTCAAGTGCCCGCCGCACAAGCGGCATTGGTCTCTCTAAACCCCGACAATGGTGCCATCACCACAATCGTTGGCGGTATGGGTTTCGAACTCAGTAAATTCAATCGCGCAACTCAGGCGCAGCGACAACCCGGTTCCAACTTCAAGCCCTTCCTGTACGCCGCAGCACTGGATGCGGGACTAACTGCCGCCAGCATAATTAACGATGCCCCAGTGGTTGTAGAAGACAGTTCATTAGAGGGAATCTGGCGGCCAGAAAATGATGGCGGTAAGTTTCACGGCCCCACGCGACTGCGCTGGGCTCTCACCAAGTCTCGCAATCTTGTGTCTATTCGGCTGCTACAGCAACTTGGGGTCGATACCCTCATCAATTACGCAGATCGCTTTGGATTTGACACATCTCAGTTCGCCCCCGATCTATCTCTTGCTCTGGGAACGCATGCGATGAGCCCTCTGGACGTGGCTGCAGCCTACGCTGTGCTGGCCAACGGAGGCTATTTTGTAGAGCCCTATCTGATTCATCGGATTGATAACATTGATGGCGAAACAGTATTTCAGGCCCGCCCAGCGACCGTTTGCCGGGAATGCGAGGATGATAATGCTAAGGAGTTGTCCAGCCTCCCTGAAATTGACGCAGAGCTGAGCATGGAGGACATACTTTCACAGCCTCGTTCAGACGAGGATGAGATGCCGCGCGCAGAGCGCGTCATGGATGCTCGAGTGAACTTCATAATCAACAGTATCTTGCAGGATGTAATTACTCGGGGAACAGGCCGCCGTGCCTTGGTGCTAGAGAGAAAGGACATTGGTGGCAAAACCGGCACTACCAACGGCCCCATGGACGCCTGGTTCTCGGGGTTCAACCGCGATGTAGTCACAACCACATGGGTGGGCTTTGATAATTACACGCCCCTGGGGCGCCGAGAATTCGGCGGCACCTCAGCGCTCCCGATCTGGATAAACTTCATGCGCGAGGCGCTCGCAGACAGCCCCGATACACCAAGACAATTACCACCAGGTATTGTCAATGTCCGTATAGACCCGGAAACAGGTGAACTGGCTGCAGCGGGTCAGCGCAACGCCATCTTTGAATACTTCCGCGAGGAGTATGTGCCTCGCCAACAGAGTGACGAGAGCAGCCAGGGTGCGAACGATCGCGACACCGAGGACCTGGTAAGAGATATTTTTTAGCCGCGTCTGCCAGGCAGTCAGGCAGTCAGGCAGTCAGGCAGTCTTACTATACTGCTCTGGCAGTGGCAGTCGTGCCACTCCGCTATCGCACGCCGCGCGAGCAACCGCAGGCGCAAGCCAGTCTAGCAACCTTGGATCAACAGGCTTGGGAATAATGTAGTCTGGTCCGAACGTCAGACTGTCCACGTTACAGGCC
Source organism: Halioglobus sp. (assembly GCA_039990395.1). GTDB lineage: Bacteria > Pseudomonadota > Gammaproteobacteria > Pseudomonadales > Halieaceae > CALINF01. Next base: position 392,898 of record JBDXFZ010000139.1, on the reverse strand, counting down.
TGCAGTACGGATTCCGGCACTTCTTCACGCGCCAGCGCCATGAGCGCATTCACAGCGGCAATTTTCATATGCTCATTGATCTTGCTCGCACGCACGTCGAGCGCACCACGGAAGATAAAAGGAAAACCCAGTACGTTATTCACCTGATTGGGGTAATCAGATCGGCCCGTAGCCACAATCACATCATCGCGAGTGGCTAACGCTAACTCGGGTGTAATCTCCGGATCGGGATTGGAGCAGGCGAACACTACTGGGCGATCTGCCATAGTCGAGAGCATGTCTGCACTGAGCAGGTTAGCTCCCGACAACCCTACAAACACGTCAGCCCCTTTTAACGCGTCGCTCATGCTGCGCTTTTCGGTATGGTTGGCAAACTCTGCCTTATACACATTTACGCCCTCTCGTCCGGCATAAATTACACCGCGGCGGTCCAGCATAAAGATGTTTTCCTTGCGCGCGCCCAAACTAACCAACAGTCGCATGCAGGCTATCGCCGCTGCACCCGCCCCAAGGCAGGCTATCACTGCATCTTCGAGCCTTTTGCCCTGAATCTCCAACGCATTGATCATGCCGGCCGCGGTTACGATTGCTGTGCCGTGCTGGTCATCGTGGAAAACGGGGATATTGCAGCGCTCGATCAGTGCTGCCTCAACCTCAAAGCACTCTGGTGCCTTAATATCCTCAAGATTAATACCGCCAAAGCTATCGGCTATGCGTGCAATGGTATCGATAAACTCATCAGCGTCTTCAGTATCTACTTCTATGTCGATGGAGTTAATGCCAGCAAAACGCTTGAAAAGCAGCGCCTTACCCTCCATCACCGGCTTACTGGCCAATGCGCCCAAATTTCCCAGCCCCAGCACAGCCGTGCCATTGCTCACAACGGCTACCAGATTGCCTTTGCCTGTGTAGGTGTATGCTGCTTCGGCATCTTTAGCAATCTCCCTGCATGGCTCAGCCACGCCAGGGCTATACGCCAGTGCCAGATCATCCTGCGTCTCTGCAGGTTTAGTCAGCTCTATCGAGATTTTGCCGGGCGTTGGGTCAGAGTGATAGGCCAGCGCGGCTTGTTTGAATTGTTGTGACATGAGGTACAGCCCGGTGGCAGGGTGGCTTTCGAAGGGGCACCGATGCTATCGAAAAGCCCCTGTAGTAACAAGGCGGGAAAATACCGTTATGATTGGCGCTTGCTAAGCCTGCACCATGAAAAACGCCAGCATAAAAGCTGGCGTTCTGCGGAGCGAGAAAAAGGTTAGCGCTTGCTGCCGCGATTACCAAAACGCTTCTTGAAGCGATCAACACGACCACCACTGTCCAGAACCTTCTGCTTGCCTGTAAAGAACGGGTGACATTGTGAACACACATCAACATGAAAATCTTCAGCTAGCGTTGAACGCGTCTGAATCTTGTTTCCACAGCTGCAGGTTGCTGTTACCGCTTCGTACTTGGGATGAATCTCTGCTTGCATGACTCTTGCTCCTGATTAAATGTGCCGCCACTCGAGCTTTGTCGAGCACCGCACTGATTGTGACGGAGTCGGCCAGAAAACGTCCCTGGCCAAAAAATAGGCGGGCATCTTACCAGAGAACAGGTATTGCGCAAGTACCAATTAACGTTTGGTACAATACCCTGTTTCACTCCTACTCACGCTATTCAGGGCCCGGAATGCCTATATTACGCCTGGCGCTGCCAACTCCATTGCGGTGTCTGTTCGACTATTTACCGCCCGCAGATATCGGCAGCGATGAGCTCACCCACTTGCTACCCGGTTGCCGGCTAAGCGTGCCTTTTGGTAAGCGCGAACTCACCGGTTATCTGGTGGAAATCGTGGAACAAAGTGAAGTGGGTACAGACCAGCTGAAGCACGCAATTGCAGTGCTCGACGCTACGCCATTAGTAGAATCGTCCTTATTAGATCTTTGCGCCTGGGCTGCTCGCTACTACCACCACCCGCCGGGCGAGGTATTTCTGGCGGCGTTCCCACAGAAACTGCGTCAGGGCGAACCGGCACCTGCATTGGGAGAGCCACACTGGGCCCTCACCAGCGAGGGTATGGGGCTCCCAGAGGGAGCGCTCAAACGTTCTGCGCGACAAGCTTCCGCGCTAGCGTTATTGCAATCGAGCAACGCCCTAGCCGAGAAGGCGCTATTGGATGCGGGGATCAGCAAAGCCGTGCTCCGGTCGATGCGCGACAAAGCGCTGGTTGCAAGAGAGCTCCTTTTACCCCCGACAGAACCCCCAACGACAAACACATCGCTAACATTGAATGCGGCCCAGCAGACCGTTCTGGAACCACTGACTGCGGCGCTAGGGTCGTTTAGTGCGCACTTGCTTGAGGGTGTGACTGGCAGCGGCAAAACTGAGGTTTACCTACAATGGATCGCTGCGGCTCTGGCGCGTGGGCAACAAGCGCTGGTTCTTATCCCGGAGATTGGACTGACGCCTCAAACAGTCGCTAGATTCGAAACTCGCTTCAACGCAACCATCGTTGTTCTTCACTCGGGGGTAACGCCCACCCAGCGCCTGGCCGCGTGGCAGTCGGCTGCTTCGGGCCGGGCCGATATTGTGATCGGAACGCGATCAGCCGTTTTTACCCCTATGCCAAGACTGGGGCTGACCATTGTCGATGAGGAGCATGATGGCTCCTACAAGCAGCAGGATGGATTCCGCTACTCCGCGCGTGACGTAGCCATTAAGCGCGCCCAACTGACCTCAACTCCCATTTTGCTAGGCAGCGCTACGCCGGCACTGGAATCACTGCACAACGCACTACTGGGGCGCTACCAGCATCACCGGCTACCCGCTCGCGCCGGGGCCAGTACCCTGCCGGAGCTGCAAGCGATCGATCTGCGCAAACAGCCATTGGAGGCTGGGCTCTCGCCAGCTCTTGTATCCGCTGTTGAAAGAACGCTCACAGCGGGTAAGCAGGTATTGCTATTCCTCAATCGGCGTGGGTTCGCGCCCAGCCTACAATGTCATGACTGTGGCTGGGTTGCACAATGCAAGTCCTGTGATGCGCGCTTTACCGTTCACCGACGGCAGCGGCAATTGCGTTGCCATCACTGCGGTGCCAAAACCGGCCTGCCGGAGCGCTGTGGGGATTGCCATAGCGGTCATCTACTCACCTATGGCCTGGGCACGGAACAAGCCGAGGATTTCCTCACAGGCCGGTTCCAAGCTTGGCCGATAGAACGCGTCGACAGCGATACTATGCAGAGTCGAACCGCCATGTCCGAGCTGGTAGACCGCGTCAACACCGGCCAGCCATGCATCCTGCTAGGCACTCAGATGCTTACCAAGGGCCATCACTTCACGGGTGTTGGGCTCGTAGGTGTGATCGACGCCGATGCATTGATGTTCAGCCCCGATTTTCGTGGCGAGGAGCGCATGGCGCAGCTACTTACTCAGGTGGCCGGCAGGGCCGGTCGAGGAACCACACCGGGGCGAGTGTTATTGCAGACCCATCATCCGGATCATCCAGCGCTCCAGGCCATGTTAATAGATAGCTATCATGATCGGGCCAAAGCATTGCTCTCGCAGCGCGAGGCCACCGGCATGCCTCCCTTTGGTCATCTGCTGATTCTGCGCTGTGACAGCGTGAATGCTCAGGCCGGTGAAGCCTTCCTCGCGAACGTCAGACGCCTGACCGCACCGGCTGTGCCTAAGAACGTGTCGATGCTGGGGCCGTTTCCATCGGCCATGCCGCGCCGGGCGGGAAGATACCGTTTACAGCTGCTTGCGCGAGCGGGTTCTCGAGCAGCTATACAGCAGGTGGCACAAGAGCTGGTCTGGCACGCACAACAGCAAAAGAGCAGCGGTAACTTGAAATGGAGTATCGATATTGATCCTCTGGAGATACTGTAATTCTTACTGTCTGGCTTCTGGCGTTAAGACTTGCAACCGGAGATAATAAAAACTTGTCAGATAGCTGATGTGTTACTTCAGTGCTGACCATGCCTAACAGACAAATCAGGTGACACTACCCGAATGAAGCAGGAAATCGCCCAGTTGATCCAGCAAGCACTGGATGCACTGGTCGCCGCAGAGCGTTTGCCCGGCGATATCAGCCCAACTATTGCTCTGGATCGCACGCGCGACAAGGCCCATGGTGACTACGCCAGCAATATCGCACTGACCCTGGCAAAACCCGCGCGTATGAACCCGCGGGAAATTGCGGGGTTGATTTGCGAGGCCTTGCCGCAAGCAGATTTTCTAGCTAAAACCGAGGTCGCCGGCCCCGGCTTTATTAACTTCTTCGTCACCCAGACCAGCAGTCAAGCCGTTGTCGAAAAAATCATCGAAGCGGGCGAACTCTTTGGTCACAACAACGATGGAGAAGGTCGAAAACTTCAGGTGGAGTTCGTATCTGCCAACCCGACTGGCCCGCTTCATGTGGGTCACGGCCGTGGCGCGGCGGTTGGCGATTCGCTGTGCCGACTACTGGCAGCAACGGGCTGGGATGTTTCAAGCGAGTTCTATTACAACGATGCCGGCCAACAGATTTCCAACCTTGCCCTTTCTGTGCAGGCTCGCTGCAAAGGCCTTGGGCCAGAAGATGAAAGCTGGCCAGAGGATGGCTATAAAGGTGACTACATTGGCGAGGTTGCCAGCAGTTATCTAGCTGGCGACCGGATTGACGCACAAGACCAGCATGTGAGCGGCGCGGCGGATCCCGATGACCTCGACGCCATTCGCCAGTTCGCCGTTGCCTATCTGCGTCGCGAACAGGACCTTGACCTCAAGGCGTTTGACGTCCATTTCGACATCTACTTTCTCGAGTCATCCCTGTACAACTCAGGAGAGGTGGACTCGACGGTTGCAGCACTTATCGCGGGTGGCCACACCTACGAGCAGGACGGCGCGCTCTGGCTGCGCACAACGGACTTTGGCGATGACAAAGACCGCGTTATGCGCAAGAGTGAAGGCGGCTACACCTATTTCTTGCCCGACGTTGCCTATCATCTGAATAAGTGGAACCGCGGCTTCGGGCGTGTCATCAACGAGCAAGGCGCAGATCATCACAGCACTGTCACCCGCGTGCGTGCGGGACTACAGGCGTTGAACAAAGCCATACCCGAGGGTTGGCCAGATTACGTGCTACATCAGATGGTCACAGTGATGCGTAATGGAGAGGAAGTAAAACTCTCCAAGCGTGCGGGTAGTTATGTGACCTTGCGAGATCTGATTGACGAGGTGGGCCGCGATGCGACTCGCTACTTCCTGGTGGCTAGAGCGCCAAGCTCACAGATCACATTTGATATCGACCTGGCCCTGTCGCAGAGTAACGACAATCCGGTGTATTACATCCAGTATGCGCACGCCAGAGTGTGCAGCATGTTACGCAAGGTGCGAGACGAACAGGGCGAATGGTCTGCCCAAACGGGTATCGCCCATCTTGGCTTATTGACCGAGGAGGCAGAGAAGACCTTGATGCGCCGCCTGGATCGCTTCCCAGAAGTCGTCGCCAACGCTGCCAGGCAGAGTGAGCCCCATACCATTGCAACCTATTTGCGTGAGCTCTCAGGTGAGTTTCACACCTACTACAATGCACACAAGATGCTGATAGAAGACACATCCTTGCGTGATGCTAGGCTTACGCTCAGTGAGGCCGTCCGGCAGGTCATAGCCAACGGGCTGACACTGTTGGGCGTTTCTGCACCGGAGTCGATGTAAGCAATGCCGAAAGACTACGCCAAGGGACGCAAAGCACCCGCTAAAAAGCCGGCACGTAAACCTGCTGCGCGAAAAGCGCCGGCACGTAAAAGTGCGCAATCTCATTCGGCAAGCCCCCTCAAGTGGTACGGCGGCGGCGTTCTCACAGGTGTATTTCTGTGCTTCATCGCGTACCTGGCTACCTTGCCAGCACAGCAGCCTGGGCTAAGCGTCCAATCGGCCCCTACCCTTGGCAATAGCGCAGATCCGGCTCCACCCAAACCGGAGTTCAGCTTTTATACCCTCCTGCCCGAGGCTACCTTGGATATAGACGTTGATCCGGCAGATGTCGCACCAGCACGAGGTACTGCCAGCAGCGATCAATACATACTGCAGGCCGGTTCTTTCCGCCAGCGCGAAGATGCCGACCGGCGTCGCGCCGAACTTATACTGCTGGGGCTCGAACCCAAAGTTGAAGAAAGCAGCGGCGACAACGGCCGCTGGTTCCGCGTCTATCTCGGCCCATTTGATTCTCGCTCCAAGGTAGCCAAGGCGCGCAGTCTGACGGCTGCTCAGGATATCGATACCTTGCTGCTCAAACGCGGCTAGCACGGACCGGCCCCGGGGCTTGAAATCTCGCGAGGCGCACCCATATCTTTCTATCACCCCAAACCACAGGAGATTCGCTAGTGGAACAGTTTCGAGGCACCACCATATTGTCGGTGCGGCGCGGCAATAGTGTGGTCATTGGGGGAGACGGTCAGGTATCCATGGGAAACACTGTGATGAAGGGCAATGCCCGCAAAGTCCGCCGACTGTACAAAGATCAGGTGCTGGCTGGTTTTGCAGGTGGTACCGCCGATGCCTTCACACTCTTTGAGCTGTTTGAAGCCCAACTGGACAAGCACCAGGGGCACTTGGTGCGTGCGGCCGTTGAACTTGCAAAGGCGTGGCGTACCGAGCGCAGCTTGCGACAATTGGAAGCTCTATTGGTGGTCGCCGATACAGAGACCTCACTGGTCATCTCCGGAAACGGCGATGTCATCGAACCTGAGAATAATCTGATTGCGATTGGCTCTGGCGGAGCATTTGCCCAGGCCGCAGCTCAAGCCCTTTACGACAACACAGAACTGGAAGCGCGAGCCATTGTAGAAAAGGGTCTCTCGATTGCCGGCGATATCTGTATCTATACCAACCACAACCAAACCATCGAACAACTGGATTATTAAACCATCATGTCCAACATGACTCCCCGTGAAATCGTACACGAACTCGACCGACACATCGTCGGCCAGAATGACGCCAAACGCGCCGTTGCCATTGCGCTGCGCAACCGCTGGCGTCGTATGCAATTGCCTGAAGACATGCGTGCAGAAATCACACCCAAAAACATTCTGATGATCGGGCCCACCGGCGTTGGTAAGACAGAAATCGCGCGGCGCTTGTCCAAACTGGCCAACGCTCCGTTCGTTAAGGTAGAAGCGACCAAGTTCACTGAAGTGGGCTATGTGGGACGCGATGTCGAATCGATTGTTCGCGACCTTGTCGATGTCTCTATAAAAATGCATCGAGAGCAAGAGATGGAGCGCGTCCGCTTCAGAGCAGAAGAAGCAGCCGAAGAGCGTATTTTGGATATCCTATTGCCCGCAGCGCGTGATACTGAGGGCGAGAAAAATTCCAGTACCCGGCAGTTACTGCGTAAAAAGCTACGCGAAGGTGACCTGGATGACAAAGAGATAGATGTGGAGCTCTCCAGCACAGCTTCCAACATGGAGATCATGGCACCACCGGGTATGGAGGAGATGACTAATCAGCTGCAAAGTATGTTTTCAAACATGTCCCGACAACAGAAGAAGAATACCAAGTTGAGCGTTAAAGCGGCGTTTCAAGCGCTGTGTGAAGAAGAAGCTGCGCGAATGGTGAACGAGGATGACCTAAAGCAGCAGGCCGTTGCCGCAGCCGAACAGAATGGCATTGTATTCATCGATGAGTTGGATAAGGTCGCCAAGCGCAGTGAAGGTGCTGGCGCAGACGTGTCACGCGAGGGCGTACAGCGCGACCTGCTGCCACTGATAGAAGGTTCTACGGTCACTACCAAACACGGCATGATCAAGACTGACCATATCCTTTTCATTGCATCGGGTGCTTTCCACCTGGCCAAACCGTCTGATCTGATCCCCGAATTACAGGGTCGTCTGCCGATACGCGTTGAGCTTTCTTCATTGACACCTAACGACTTTGAAAGGATTCTCACCGAGCCCAAAGCGTCCTTGACCGAACAGTATCAGGCGCTTCTGGCTACTGAAGGTATGCACGTAGAATTTACCGAGGACGGCCTGCGGCGCATCGCCGAGACCGCCTGGCAGGTGAACGAGAAAACCGAAAACATCGGGGCCCGCCGCCTGCATACCGTGATGGAACGATTGCTGGATCAAGCCTCCTTTGGTGCCACTGATGCGGGCCTGCAGGACAAGCCTCTTGTGGTAGATGCCCAATATGTTGATCAACAGTTGGGGGAACTCAGTGCAGACGAAGACCTGTCTCGTTTCATCTTGTAACCCCTACGCGCATAGAGACAACTAAAACATGCAGCCCACTGATATTCGGTATCATCGTCAATCGCGCGTATTGTCCCTGCACTATGCCGATGGACGGAAGTTTGATCTGACTGCTGAATATCTGCGGGTTTATTCGCCCTCGGCGGAGGTGCGTGGCCATGGCTCTGGACAAGAAGTGTTACAGACGGGAAAAGCAAAAGTCTGCATAAAGGATATCAAGCCGGTTGGGCACTACGCCGTACAGCTAGTATTCGATGACGGACACGACACAGGACTTTATTCCTGGGACTATTTGCTCGAACTGGCCCTCCATCACGCGTCACGCTGGCAAGATTACCTGCAGCGCATTAAGGAAGCGGGGGCCACCCGCGATCCAGATGAACAGGTGATTCAATTCGATCCATGAACAATGCCTGACCGCGGAGCCCCGGCGCGCTACAATGATGGGCTGCAAACGCCGCGGAGGCTCCATGAGCGACAAAGACACTACGCACTTCGGCTACCAGGAAGTCGACAAGAATGACAAGGCCAACCTCGTAGCAGGGGTTTTTCACTCCGTAGCGGCTCGCTACGACCTGATGAATGACTTGATGTCCGGCGGCATTCACCGCATTTGGAAGCGCTTCACTATCGAATTAAGCGGCGTGCGCCAGGGAGACAGCGTTCTGGATATCGCCGGCGGCACGGGTGATCTGGCGGCCAAGTTCGCACGCATTGTTGGCCGCGACGGCCGAGTCGTACTTGCGGATATTAACGAATCGATGCTGCAGGTAGGTCGCGACAAGCTGCTCGATACGGGCCAGATCAGCAATATCGAGTTTGTGCAGGCCGACGCGCAATATCTCCCCTTTCCAGAAAACAGTTTCGATTGCATCACAATCGCCTTCGGCCTGCGCAATGTGACTGACAAAGACAAGGCACTGCGTTCGATGCTACGCGTACTCAAGCCTGGCGGCAGACTGTTGGTGCTCGAGTTCTCTAAGCCGCAGAACGAGTTGCTTAGCCGCGCTTATGATGCCTACTCGTTCAAAATGCTGCCTTTCATGGGTAAGTTGGTTGCCAACGACAGTGAAAGCTACAAGTATCTGGCTGAATCCATAAGAATGCACCCCGATCAGGATACATTGCTCGACATGTTAGAGGACGCCGGTTTCACCAACTGTAACTTCCACGACCTGACAGGCGGGATTGTTGCTCTGCATCGGGGCGTCAAGCCCTGACATGAACCAATTGATTAGCCCCACGCTTCATACCGCCGCTATGGCGGCACTGGAAGGCGCCGCCAATCAGGCTCTGCAAATGGCCACAGAGGCGAAAGCTGAACTCACTGAGCTCGATGGCTGTGTGTTTGCACTCGAATGCACCAGCCCGGAACTAGAAGTATTTATACAGCCGCTGCAGGGCGAACTCCGCCTGATGGGTGTATACGATGGTGTCGTAACAACACGGGTAAGAGGAAGCGCATCAGATTTCACTGCGCTTGCTACCGCTACAGATCCAGCATCCTCACTCATCAATGGTGAACTGGAGCTTGAGGGTGAAAGTGCTCCCTTGATCGAACTACAGCATATCATCGGCAGGCTGGATCTCGACTGGGAAGCGCCACTGGTGAATACGCTGGGAGATGTCGCCGGACACCAGTTGGCTCAGTTGCTGCGATCCGGCTTTAACTGGGGTCACCAGGCAGGCACCAACCTGGGCCGACAACTCGATGAGTTTATCCACGAGGAAGCACGATTGAGCCCACCCAAGTTGGAACTTGAGGACTTTTACGGCGACGTTCAGGATTTGGCGCTACGCGTTGACCGCCTGGAGTCTCGCATGGCCCGGTTAAAGAAACGGCTGCAAGTCGAGGGCAACTGATGTCTAGGCTGACCCGTCTGGGAACCATTCTTCGCACCGTGGGTCGCTATCGCCTCGATGAATTTGTTGATGCAGAGGCATTGCGCCCAAGCGCTCGATGGGCGCTGCGCTTATCCCCCTGGCGGCTGTGGCCAGTGCCCGCGCTGAGCCGTGGGGAGCGGCTGCGCCTGACCCTGGAGGAATTGGGGCCCGTATTTATAAAGTTCGGCCAGCTATTGTCCACCCGCAGAGACTTGCTACCTGAAGATATCGCAGATGAGTTAGCGCGCCTGCAGGATGATGTACCGCCATTCTCCGAGGACCTCTCGGTGGAGTTAATTGAGCAGGGTCTTGGCAAGCCCATCGACCAGCTTTTTGCTCACTTTGAGAGAACACCGATGGCGTCTGCGTCGGTCGCTCAGGTTCATGCGGCCACACTACACGAAGGTCACGACGTTGTAGTGAAAGTGGTGCGTCCCGATATCGAGCCTGTTATTCGCCAGGATATCGCCCTTCTTTACACGCTGGCGCGCTTGGTGGAGAAACTCTTACCCGATGGCAAACGACTGCGCCCTGTTGAAGTTGTTGCCGATTACGAAACCACTATTTTGGATGAATTGGATCTGGGCCGCGAGGCAGCAAATGCATCACAGCTGCGCAGAAACTTTGAAGGCAGTAAGCTCGTATATGTACCCAATGTTTACTGGGACTATACCTGCCGCACTGTTTTCACCATGGAACGCATCTCGGGCGTCCCGGTAACAGACCTGGAAACGTTGCGCAGCAGCGGCACAGACCTGAAGCTGCTGGCTGAGCGCGGCGTGGAGATATTTTTTACCCAGGTATTCAGAGACAGCTTCTTTCACGCGGACATGCACCCTGGCAACATCTTTGTAGATATCACAGACCCCGCAGACCCTGGTTATATTGCCATTGATTGCGCAATCGTCGGCAGCTTAAGTGATGCGGATCAGTACTACCTGGCGCGCAACCTGCTTGGTGTCTTTCGACGTGACTATCGAGAGGTAGCGCAGCTCCATGTAGAGTGCGGCTGGGTACCGCCCGATACCCGAGTACAGGACTTCGAATCTGCCATGCGCGCTGTTTGCGAACCTGTATTCGAACGGCCTCTGTCTGAAATTTCCTTTGGCCATTTACTCATCTACCTGTTTCAAACCGCACGACGATTCAACATGGAAGTTCAGCCCTCCATGGTTTTGCTGCAAAAAACCCTGCTGAACATCGAGGGGTTGGGACGCCAGCTGTATCCACAACTGAATCTGTGGGACACCGCGCAGCCCTATCTGGAGAACTGGGTTACCGAGCGCTACTCGCCCCAAAATATACTGAAGCGACTACAGCGCCATGCGCCCTCATGGTTGGAGCAGCTGCCACAGGTACCCGACGCGGTGCTGGACAATCTGCAAAGCGCTCGCGAGCGAGAATTGCAGTTTCAGGCGCAACAGAATCAGCAGGAGGAGCAACGCAAACAGCGCTTAATCATAGACCGCCGGCGCAAGCGTTCGGTGCTGGCCGCTGTCGCCTGTGTTTTTGCAGCATTAATGGCACTCCCCAATGGCACGGCATTGGTTACCCAGATACCCCCTATCAGCTGGCTCCTGGGTGCCGCCGCTGTTGCTCTGTTGTGGCCACGCTCCTCGGGAGACTGATTCCGACCCGAGCGTACGTGTGACATAATGCGCCTCCTTCTGTGGAGGCAGCATGAAAGATACAAACGATGGCCTTAGCGCGTTGCTAGAGCAGGTACACTGGAACGAGCAAGGACTCGTGCCCGCAATAGCGCAGGACTACCAATCAGGTGAGGTCCTGATGCTGGCGTGGATGAATCGGCAGGCGCTAGAACTAACACTGCACGAGAAACGCGCTGTCTACTGGTCTCGCTCCCGCAACGCATTGTGGCGAAAAGGTGAGTCATCGGGACATACTCAGCGCTTGGAAGAGCTGCGATTGGATTGTGATGCCGACACAATTCTTGTAAAGGTTGAACAGTTGGGTGGTATCGCCTGCCATACGGGCAGACGCAGTTGTTTTTACCTCAGGCACAATGATAGCAGCTGGGAAATTACTGACGAGGTCATCAAAACGCCCGAAGCAATCTATGGGAGCCCAGAATGAGCGATATTCTCTCACAGTTAACTGCAACTCTAGAGCAGCGCAAAAATGCAGACGCCGAGGTATCCTATGTAGCCCAGCTGCATCAGAAAGGCTTGAACAAGATCCTGGAAAAAATTGGCGAAGAGTCCACAGAAGTGGTGCTGGCCGCCAAGGATGCTGCCGCGAGCGGTAATCCAGACGAATTTGTAGCTGAAGTAGCGGATCTGTGGTTCCACTGCATGGTTGCACTATCGCATTTGAACAGTGACACGAACGACGTTCTTGCAGTACTTGAGCAACGTTTCAATCTGTCGGGACTCGAAGAGAAAGCGTCTCGTAATAGCTAACAGGCAAGAGGATAAGACAATGGGCATAGGCGGCATCAGTATCTGGCAACTACTCATCATTTTGGCAATCGTCATTATGTTATTTGGTACCAAGCGCTTACGTACACTGGGCACCGACCTTGGCAGCGCGGTTAAAGGGTTTCGTAAGAGCATGTCTGACGACGGCACGGGCGGCGCGAAAGACGAAGCCCCGGCACCGGACTCGGACGACGAATCAGCGAAGGAAAAGTAGCAGCGCCGCATGTTCGATATCGGTTTCGCAGAGCTGCTGATTATCGGCATCGTCGGCCTACTGGTGATCGGCCCGGAGCGCTTGCCAGGCACCATCCGCACCGTCAGCGTGTGGGTCAACAAGTTTCGTCGTAGCTTCAATGATATACGCGACGAGGTCCGCCAGGAGTTGCACAACGACGAGGTCATGCAGGAGCTCAAGAAAACAGGCGAGCAACTCAAGGACGATGTCACAAGCGCAAGCGACCAGCTCAATGAACTGGTAGACGACGCTGGCACGATGAACACATCCGCTCCCCAGTCACCCGCTGACGATACCGATAACGGCGTCTCAGAAGTGGGGACCGAGAAGCCCCCTCTATGAGTGACGAAAACCACGATCAGCCAATGCCGCTGGTGGCCCACCTCACCGAATTGCGTGACAGACTACTGCGAGCTCTTCTGGCAGTGCTGGTTGTCTTCATCGGCCTGTTTCCATTTGCCAATGACATCTACGGGTTCGTATCTGAACCATTGCGAGAGCTTTTACCCGCAGGAGCGTCCATGATTGCGACTGACGTTGCCTCACCGTTTTTGACACCCTTTAAGCTCACTCTAGTAACCGCTATTTTTATCGCAATTCCCTACGTGCTTTATCAGATCTGGAGCTTTATCGCGCCGGGCATGTATCGACATGAGAAACGTCTCGCAATACCCCTGCTGGCTTCGAGCATAGCGTTGTTCTACGCAGGAGCGGCTTTCGCCTACTTCGTGGTGTTCCCGCTGATCTTCGCCTTTTTCACGAGTGTCGGACCTGAAGATATTCAAATCATGACCGACATCAACAGCTACCTGAATTTCGTACTCAAGCTGTTTTTTGCTTTTGGATTGGCATTCGAAATTCCTATTGCGGCTGTCATTATGATTTGGAGTGGTGTCACTACGGCCGATGACTTGGCCCGCAAGCGGCCCTACATTATCGTAGGCTGCTTCATTTTCGGCATGCTGCTCACACCACCGGATATCATTTCACAATCCCTGCTAGCAGTACCCATGTGGATCTTGTTTGAAGTTGGCGTGTTGTTTGGCCGCTTAATCGAGAAAAAGCAGGAACAGAGCACCACCTGAGTCCCCGCCGCAAGCTACTTGGGCAATACCAATCCCCTGCGTGAAGCACTACACTCACCAAACCCATAGTTTTAGCCACAGGCCTACACCGATGAGTCCACGTTCTATGATTCGGATCGCACTGCTTGCAGTGATTTCCCTACTCGCACCATTAGCGAGCCTGACAATACAGGCACAGGAAGTCATTGCTCCAGAGACATCTGTTAAAGAGATATTAGAGACACAGGAAAAGACAGCGGAACTCATAGCAGAAAGAGCCGAAAGCGATCCCAAAGGGCTTGAGAACCCCCGAACACCGCTCGCAACGGCATTGGCAATCAGCGCAGCGCTTAAGCGGGGTGACTATACGCGCGCCAGTGATTACCTGGATATGCGCTACCTACCTGAGGAACTCGATCAGTACGAGGCAGAAGACCTCGTGCGGGCTCTTGCATTGGTATGGGGTCTTCAAAATGTCATTGACCTCGACGACCTGAGCGATGAAGAGGAAGGCAACCTTGACGATGGTCTACCCCGATACAGAGATCAGGTAGGCACAATTGTGACCAGTACTAGTGAGGTACCAATATATCTGCAGCGCGTGCCTGATGGCGATGGCGGCCGAGTCTGGAAGTTCTCCAACGCAACCGTCGCACAAATTCCAGCACTGTGGGAGGAGTTGGGGCCCCCGCCCGCGGCAATCTATCTGGGTACATTACTCCCGGATGTGCGCATCATGGGTATGGAGAACTGGCAGTGGTTCTCTACCATCCTATTCTTTGTCTTTGCCTGGCCTCTAGCTGCCCTGGTCAGCAATATTCTCATGCGGCTGGCGCTGCTTATTCCAAACAGGTTTCCATTGGGTATTCAGCGCTTCTTTCGTCTGCCTGCCCGCTTTTTTCTGTTCGTACTCATCGCTCGCCTACTCATGGAACAGATGGGGCTGTCTCTGCGCGCGAGGATATATTTCGATTCTTCAGGCGTAGACTATATCGCTTATACCGTGCTTTTTCTGGGCGCTCTTTCCCTTATTCGCGACTACCAGATACGCAAGATGGAGCGACTGGGTAACGCCCACTATGTCGCTCTACTCAAACCATTCACCACGATCGTCAAAGTGCTGGTGGTGACCATAATCGCATTGGTGTGGGCAGATCGTGCCGGCTACAACATGTCGACGATCATCGCGGGGCTCGGCGTAGGCAGCCTTGCGGTCGCTCTGGCCGCTCAGAAAACACTGGAAAATGTGATTGGCGCTATCACTTTGTACACTGCCCGGCCGGTGAGCCCCGGTGACCTCTGTCGATTTGGCAATGTCGTCGGCGTCGTCGAGGAGATTGGTCTGCGCTCAACGCAGATTCGCACGATCAATCGCACGTTACTGGTGGTGCCCAACAGCGTTTTCTCCTCAGTTGAGGTGGAGAACCTGTCCAGCCGTGATCGGATACGCTACTTTCGCAACCTGCAGCTGCAAATGACCACAGCCGACCAACTTAGACTAATACTCGGAAACCTAAGGAAGCTGTTCCTCGCACACCCAATGGTATTGCAGGAAACTGTCAGTGTTCGGCTGGAAAATATTGAATCGGCAACCGCCATGATACGTATCGACTCGGGCATCGATACAACCGACTATCAGGAGTACCTGGCCGTCGCCGAGGATCTGAATCTGCACATTGTCGAACTCGTCCACAACGCGGGCGCTATCTTCAGCGGCGCCGGCCAGGTGCTGCAGCTCCGCGACTTTTACCAGGCAAGTGAAGGTAAACTGGCTGAGGTTGAAACTATTTTGAGTGATTGGCGAGATCAGGATGAATTTCCATTTCCAGATATTGCCGATGATCAGAAGTTGGCACTCAAAGGTACGTTGGACTACCCACCCGGTGGCAAGACACGCTAATGACAAAGTCCAGCCGCAGCCTGGCGCCTTTGCGCTCAATCTTGGGCTTCATGGCGCCTTATAAGTGGCGCATGGTCGGCGCCGCATTCGCACTGATTTTCACTGCAGGCGCAACACTCAGTTTGGGCAAGGGTCTGCAAATTCTCATCGATCAAGGCTTGAGCAACGGCACCCTCACAGACTTACGTAGTGCAGTGTTTGTGATGGTGATTATCGCTGCGGCAATTTCGGTAGGTACCTTCATTCGATTCTATCTGGTTTCATGGTTGGGTGAGCGGGTTAGCAGCGACATACGATCGGCCGTGTTTCGCAACCTTGTTCGCTTGCATCCCGGATATTTCGAGCTCAATCGCTCAGGCGAAATCATGTCTCGCCTGACTACGGATACCACCTTACTGCAGACAATTATCGGCTCCTCATTCAGCATGGCACTGCGCAGCAGTCTCACCCTGTCGGGAGCACTGGTGATGATGTTCATCACCAACTTTCAACTGAGTCTGTACATCGTTGGTAGCGTTCCCCTGATTCTACTACCCATACTTATCTTCGGGCGTCGAGTGCGAAGTCTGTCTAACCAAAGCCAAGATAGTATCGCCAGCGTTGGTAGCTATGCGGGAGAAGCAATACAAAATATCAAGGTAGTGCAGAGCTATACCCGCGAGTCGTTTGAGATAAGTGCCTTTGATGGCGAAGTTGAACGTGCATTCCAGATCGCCAGAAAGCGGATACGCCAGAGAAGCCTGTTGATTTGCGGTGCAATACTGCTGCTGTTCTTTGGCATGAGCGCGATGATGTGGTCGGGAGGGCAGGATGTCATCAGCGGACGAATGACCGGCGGTGAACTGGCGGCCTTCTCTTTCTACGCGATCATGGTAGGCGCAGGCTTCGGCACTATTTCCGAGGTCTGGGGTGAGGTACAGCGTGCTGCAGGCGCAGCCGAACGTTTGCTTGAATTGCTTCATACGAAGAGTCTGATCAGCGATCCAGGTGGACAGGACATCGTCAACAAACAGCCTGTGGTCGCATTTCAGAACGTGACGTTCGCCTATCCAGCAAGACCGGAAAAACCTGCCCTATCAGATTTTTCACTACCGATCGAAGCGGGTAAAAGCCTTGCTCTGGTGGGCCCATCGGGCGCAGGTAAATCCACAGTATTTGAGTTACTACAGCGCTTCTACGATCCGCAGGAAGGCAGGGTTCTGGTAGACGGCCTGGATATGCGTGAATTGGATCTAGGCGAGATCCGAAGATTGACTGCGCTGGTGCCTCAGCAACCCGCTCTATTCACGGGCGATGTGCGCTACAACATAGCCTATGGCCGATTAGATGCCAGTGAAGATGAGATACATAAGGCCGCCCGCGCGGCGCATGCACATGACTTCGTTGAGCAATTGCCCGACGGTTACCGCAGCCATTTGGGGGAACAGGGCGTCAGATTGTCAGGTGGTCAGCGTCAACGTATCGCGCTTGCCAGGGCGATATTAAATGACCCGCGCATTCTTTTACTGGACGAGGCGACCAGTGCACTGGATTCAGACAGTGAGTTTCAAGTGCAACAAGCGCTGGAGGAGCTCATGGTCAACAGAACTACGGTGATTATCGCCCACCGCCTATCGACTATCCTGCATGCCGATAGAATCGCCGTTATGGATCAAGGCAGACTGATAGACACAGGAACTCATGAGGAGCTTCTGGCTAGATGCGAGCTCTATGCCCGCCTTGCCCGTCTGCAATTTCGCGACGCGCAACACGCCGAGGGTATCAGTACCCTTCCCGCTTCAGTACCCGGATCTGATCTTTGCGCTCCTGATTAACTCGCGACAGATCGTCTAAAGCATCTTTGGAGACCCCTACTACCTCTCCCAGCCAGCGTGCGCTGAGTCGGGTGTTGTTGAGGCCACATCGAAACACCGCAGTGAACGGCGTATCCTTAACGATATCAACAGAGTCGTACCAAGCCGCCTTTAGGTGATCCTGCGTTATGCTGCGAGTGGATTCGTAGGCAATAGAAAACACTTCATAGGACTCTATCAAAGCATCCAGGCTAACCCACTCAGTCATCACTCCGCGCTCTATGCCGTGTTTTACACCCAAGCGCAGTTTTCGCGCCAGATTGCGGAAATCGCGATCCACCCGAGTGCCAAACACTGGGTCTGCGTAGGGCTTGAGTCTGTCTTGGCTTTCAAACTCAATCCAGTCGGACTCCTTTAGTAGTGCCTCTATCTGAGGAAATACCAACTTCTCCTCTGCATTCATGTGCCTATGGGAGTTCTTAATATACTCGCGCCCGCGCTTAACCACATTAGCGCCCGGCACCGAACCCTCCCGCCAGCGTTCTATAGATTCCAGCAGCTCCCTTCCACGACGAGCGGTATCATCGTGTTCGCGCTGGAGACTATCGACACTGTCGGCCAGTTCAGCATCCAACTCAGCAGCGCGCGCATAAAGAATGTCCTCGCGTGGATGATGAAACCGATCCGGCCAGCGCACCATATAGTCAATCGTTTCATAGACCACATGAGTATCAACCAGCTGACCTTGTTCAATAGCATCCAATTGATCGCCAAACAGAGCGATAACGTTTGCAATATGCCGATGCTCAGCGCGAAGGGCCGCCATCATAGGTTGTTCATGTTGTTTCATGCTGCGTTTTGCCACGGCTAACACACCTCTTTCATTTTCTAGATCTTACTAACTCTAGCCCAACGTCAAAAAAACACATTGATCGGCCTCATGGTTGTGGGCAATTTCACCCACTCAAAAACCGACCGGCGGCGTCCTGATGACCCTACAAAAAAGCCGGCTCAAAGCCGGCTCATGGAACGATGCAGGCTCTGCTCAGCTACCAAATTCACGCACCAAACCACCGATTGATTCCTTGGCGTCGCCAAACAACATCCGCGTGTTATCTTTGTAAAACAATGGGTTCTCAATACCAGCAAACCCCGACGCCATCGAGCGCTTGAGGACGAAAACCGTTCTGGCGTGGTCGACATTAATAACGGGCATCCCGTATATCGGCGAACCCTCTGACTCGCGCGCTGCCGGATTCACTACATCGTTTGCCCCAATGACAATAGCAACGTCAACATTCTCCATCCGCGGATTGATGTCGTCCATCTCCAGTAGCTGGTCGTAGGGTACGTCAGCCTCGGCAAGCAAAACGTTCATGTGCCCCGGCATCCGGCCCGCTACGGGGTGAATGCCAAAATTCACTTCCGCACCGTTCTTTTCCATAATCTCGGTCAATTCCTTAACCACGTGTTGAGCCTGTGCGACAGCCATTCCATAGCCCGGAATGATCGCAACATTACTGGCCGCCTCCAGAACGTAATAAGCATCCTCCACGGAGATTGGCTTGATCTCGCCCTCAACGGTTTCAGTAGCGCCGCCGGCACTACCAAAGCCACTGAAAAGTACGTTGGTCAATGAGCGGTTCATTGCCTTGCACATGATCTGAGTCAGAATGATTCCTGATGCTCCCACCAGCGATCCCGCAACAATTAGAATATTGTTATTGATAGCAAAACCAGCTGCACAAGCAGCCAGGCCGGAGTAGGAATTCAACAGCGATATCACAACCGGCATATCGGCACCGCCAATTGGTATCACTGCCATGATGCCAAACAATAGCGATAACCCAATCACAAGATAGAGCCATTGGGCGTTAGCAGGCTCAATACAAAACATCACTGCACTTGCCAGAACACCCAGCACAATCAGGCTGTTAACGATTTGCTGACCAGAGAAAACAATCGCTCCGCTACCGATGCGCTCACTCAGTTTGCCGTAGGCAACCATCGATCCGGTGAAGGTAAGGCCGCCTATCAAGATAGACAAGACAATGGTCACCAGGGTAAATGTGCCCGTGGCCGTTGCTATGGCGGCGACACCAACCAGCAACGACGCCATCCCACCGAAGCCATTAAATAGCGCAACCATTTCGGGCATTGACGTCATCTGTACCAATCGCGCAGCACTAGCGCCGATGACCCCGCCCAGCACGAAACCAATTAATATCCACTGGTATTCAACGATGCCTTGGTCCAACAATGCTGCAACTATTGCCAACAGCATTGCGATTGCAGACAACATATTGCCTCGGCGGGCTGTAGCAGCCGAGCCGAGTAGCTTGAGCCCATAGATAAATAGGCCGGCGGCAACCACATAGCTCAATTGAATCAGAAGTTGTGTTGATTCCATGATCAACCCTCCCTCTTCTTGAACATCGCAAGCATACGATCCGTGACCATATAACCACCCACCACATTGATTGACGCCAGCGCGACTGCCGCAGCACCCAACCAATTGGATAGATCCTGTTGACCAGTACCGGCCAGCCCTATTGCGCCGACCACTGTGATACCCGAGATCGCATTTGCACCGGACATTAGCGGTGTATGCAAGGTTGAGGGTACCTTGGTGATTAATTCGAAGCCCAGAAATATGGACAGCATGAGAATGAATGTCAGGAATACAGCGTCCATATCAGTTGCTACCCTCCAGGATATTTTTAATGGTCTCGTTAGTAACCTCGCCGCCATGAGTGATAATGCAACCCGGCAGGATGTCGTGATCAAAGTCGATGACAAAGGACTTGGATTCTTCGTTCCAACTATCCTCCACAAGACTGAACAAATTGCTGGAGTACATCTGACTGGCGTCGCGGCATACCTCATTCGATAGATTGCCCATGCCAACAACGGTCACGCCATTGATCTCAACATTCGCATTGGGAACAGAGCCCTCTACATTGCCGCCTGTTTCCGCAGCCATATCGACCACAACTGAGCCGGGCTGCATCCCTTCCACCATATCCTTGGTCACTATCACTGGTGGTTTGCGCCCGAACACCTGGGCAGTCGTAATCAGGACATCTGATTCAGCTATCACCGCTTTTTGGGCGTCGCGTTGCATCTGTATCTGATCAGGTGTCAATTCTTTAGCATAGCCAGCCGCAGTCTCACCCGTTTCACCCAGATCGATATCCAGGAAGGTTGCACCCAATGACTGCACCTGTTCAGCCACCACGGGCCGCGTGTCGAAGGCAGTTACTTTGGCGCCCAGCCGTTTGGCTGTGGCAATTGCCTGAAGACCAGCGACGCCTGCTCCGATGATAAATACCTTAGCGGGTTTGAGCGTGCCCGCTGGCGTCATCATCATGGGAAAAATTCGAGGTAGATGAGTAGCCGCCTGCATCACCATCACATAGCCGGCCAAGTTCGCCTGAGAGCTGAGCGCATCCATTTTCTGGCTGCGAGTGGTGCGCGGAATCATCTCCATGCTGATCGAGGTAATACCAGCCGCTTTCATGGCGTAAACCAATTCGTGCTCATTGAATGGATCGAGGTAACTAATATGGATACAACCGGTCTTCATGAGGCCCACCTCCTCAAGAGTGGGCTTGCGCAGACGCAGCAGCATGTCTGCTTCGGCAAACAGCGCCTGGCGATCGTGGCTGACCGTTGCTCCAGCCTTTACATATTGCTCATCAGTGAAGCCTGAACCGCTACCCATGCTGGACTCGATAACCACGTCGGCGCCAAGCCTGACGAGTTTCTTTACCGTATCGGGGATAAGGGGAACCCGGTTTTCTCCCGGATGGGTTTCTTTGGGAATAGCGAGACGCATATCGGTGTAGACCCCACTGCTATATTAGTTTAGGTATTTTGGGCGCTTTCGCCCGCCAACAGCCTCTTTCGAGCCGTTTACCCCTACTGGGTTTTCCTAAGGGCCGACGAGAGTATCACAGCTCTTGGAATATGGTAATTATGCTCAAAATTCACGCCGCCTATGAGGTGGAAGACTCCTCAGATTGGGCTGTCCAGCTCTCAAACACCGGAATGCCCAGCCTTTGGGCATAAAAAAGGCCCCACCAGCTGTCTGGGGGGCCTACGACTGAGTTGGACCTGAAGTCAGTCTGTAGCCAACTACCTAACCGGTACGCAGTTGGAGAAAGGGGTTCATCCAGCGGTATTTCCAACCGGTGAACTTAAGCGGGGCGTCAAGTACTGCCAGGCAAATACAATCTTCGGACTGTAACGCCGTGGGAGCATGTGACTCATCGGCTTCCCGATAAATAAAGTCACCCTCATGGTAGCTGCCGGCCGAATCCGAGAACCCACCTTGTAACACCAGCGTCATCTCCGAGCCGCCATGCTTGTGATCGGGTATGCGTCCGCCAGCCTTGATGTGATACAGGGCAAATTCGAAGTCAGGATCACCCGTCTTCAGATAGCTGATCCGCAGTGCATCTGTGATCTTTTTCCAGCTTAGATCGGAAAAGTCACCTTTCATCAACCGCTGCAGGATTGCAGGAGTACGGCCGGTAGAGGCAGCTTCAGCCGGGCTGTAGCTCAAAGGCGCTGACTCATCGAGTCGGGCTAGAACCATATCCAGCACGTTTTCAGAGACAGGCTCAGCACCGAGATTACTGAATAACGCGCCCCCTACATTCTGCAGGTTGGCAACTGATCGACGGCATTGGTCGCAGTAATTGAGGTGGGCCGACACACACGCGGTCTGCGCAAGAGGCAGAGTGCCTGCCGCATGCTCTGTGAGTAATTCTAAGCTTGGATGAAATTTAGCCATAATATTAAGTTCTTTCTACCTGAATCTGTAATTTCTGAATCGCTAATCGCACTCGGGATTTAACCGTGCCCAAAGGCAAGTCCAATTCCGCGGCAGCCTCCGCATGCGACTTCCCTTCCATGTAAACCTTGGCAAGAATCTGGGCCTGATCCGATGGTAAGGTCCCCATCAGCTCCTGAACTTGCTCACTGCCGCGCTTGCTCTGCAACATCGAAAACGGTTCTTCATGTTCCTGGTCGAGGCTGAAGTCCTCGGACGCCAATGGCGTATCAAACTTTTGCAAACGTCGAAACATATCGGTACGACAGTTCCTGGCAATCGTGTAGACCCAGGTGCTCGCCGCAGCCTTTTCTGGATTGAAGCCGCCAGCTTTTTGCCATACCTTCAGCATCACTTCTTGGACCAGCTCGTCTGCGTGAGTCGCTGACATCGTTGACCCGGAAAGTGCAAACGCCTTGATCAGGGGAGCAAAATGACGGAAAAACCGGGTGAACGCCGCCCTGTCTTCATTTTGCGCTATTAGCGCCAGACACTCGCTCCACTCGTCTGTGCGTCTACCCGTGGGTACTTTCCACGCACTGGACACGTTATTTGGTTTTTCTTCCACCCTGTAACCCTGTTTTTGCGGATTTGCTAAAGTATACGCCCCTATCTCACCACCGGATCACCATAAGACCACAAACAAAACAAGGATGATCCATTGCTCAAAGCAAGGCGTAACTTGGACATGAAATCGACAAACGCTGGGAAAGGCGCGCACAACGGAGACTACACTTGAGAATTGCAGTGATAGGGTCAGGAATTTCTGGGTTAGCGAGTGCTCACTACCTAAGTGAGCAGCATGAAGTCACGGTTTTTGAAAGCGGCGACCGCATTGGCGGCCACACCGCTACGATGGACGTCAAACTCGGAACGCGTCGCTACGCCATCGACACTGGCTTTATTGTATTTAACGACTGGACCTACCCCAACTTCATAGCCCTTATGGATGAACTGGGCGTAACCAGCAAGCCAACCGCTATGGGATTCAGCGTCAACGACTTAACTTCCGGTTTGGAATACTCCGGCACCAACCTCGACTGTATGTTTGCACAACGCCGTAACCTTGTGTCCCCCCGATTTCTGGCGATGGTTCGCGATATTCTGCGTTTCAACAAGGAATCAATAGCCGATCTAGAGTCAGACGAGCTCAGTGAGTCTGAAACCCTAGGAGATTACTTGCAACGCAACGGTTACAGTGAGGGTTTTCGCGAGCAGTACCTTATCGCCATGGGGTCAGCTATCTGGTCCGCTGACTGCGAAACAATGATGGCGTTTCCCGTCAGCTTCTTCGTCCGCTTCTTCAAAAACCATGGCCTGTTGTCAGTGAAAAACCGGCCCCAATGGCGCGTTATTGAGGGGGGCTCCAGAGAATATCTACGGCCTCTATGCCAGCGCTTTGAATCCCGCATCCATACCAACGCAGCGGTTGAACAAGTACAACGCCATCCGGGAGGCGTGATTATTGGTCTGACAGACGGTCGCTCTTTCAGCTTCGATCAGGTAGTAATCGCGTCTCACTCAGATCAGGCGTTGGCCATGCTCGGGGACCCAACGCCTCAGGAGCGGGACATTTTAGGGGCTATGCCCTATCAATCGAATGACGTCGTTCTGCATACTGACACACGGCTATTGCCGAAAAACAAGAAAACCTGGTCCAGCTGGAACTATCAATTGGGTGTTAGTGATGACAGGGCTGTCGTGACGTATAACATGAACATATTGCAAGGCATCCAGGCACCGGAGACATTCTGCGTGACACTAAACAACACAGAGGCCATTAATCCGAACCTCATTCTTGGCCGCTTCAATTACGACCACCCTGTTTTCTCTCTTGAAGGGATGGCCGCGCAGCAACGCTGGGAAGAAATCAACGGTGTAAACAACACCTGGTACTGTGGTGCCTACTGGCACAACGGCTTTCACGAAGACGGTGTCGTGAGCGCACTGCGCGTTGCCAGTGCGCTTCAGCAAACTGCTCAGGTCGCTGCGTGAAATCAAGGCTCTACACCGGCAGCTTACGCCATCGCAGGCATCAACCGCGAGAACACCGGTTCAGTTACAGGGTTTTTATGCCATTCATCAATCTGGCAGAGCTGCCAGAGTTGTTCAATGGCAACCCACTGTGGTCAGCCACAGGTTTCGCTCTTGCTCGATTCAAACGCAGCGACTTTCTCGGCGATGAGACCCTGCCGCTAGAAGATGAAGTGCGCAGAAGAATCCGGGAAGAAACCGGCGAGAGCCACGCAGGGCCCATCTACTTGCTCGCAAACCTGCGCTATTTTGGCTACCAGATGAATCCTATCGCCTGTTACTACTGCTTCAACGAAGATGAAACCGATTTGCAATATCTGGTCGCCGAAGTTAACAACACGCCATGGGATGAACGCCACAGCTACGTCCTTCGCGGACCAGAGGCTGGGCAATGGCTAAGCACACAGTTTGAAAAGAAATTTCACGTCTCACCTTTCAACCCAATGGGTATGAACTACCACTGGCGCAGTAATACGCCAGGTAAAAGACTCGTGCTGCATATGGCAACAACGGTCAAAGCAGACACGATCTTCGACGCCACATTAGCGCTGAAGGCACAGCCCATGACTCGGGGGGCGCTCAATAAAATGCTGCTGCGCTATCCATTCATGACAGCAAAGGTAGCATTGGCTATCTACTGGCAGGCGCTGAAACTGTTTATCAAGAAAGTACCTTTTTACCCCCACCCGGGAACCGAAGCTTCTGGAGCATTGAAATGAGCAATATGAGCGTCAGCCAAATCACCCTGTTACCACAGGTACGCAGTCTCGTATCAGGTGAGCAATTATCAAGACGCATTCTTTTTCGTGTACTCGAAAATATGTCGGTGGGCAGCCTGATTATTCATGACGGCGCTGAGACTTTTCGCTTTGGCAACGCAAACAACCCGGCACATCCGCAAGCGGAAGTCTTTGTGCACAGCCCACGAGCCTATATCAAAGTACTGATGGGGGGCACTATCGCCTCCGGAGAGGCCTACATTGATGGCGACTGGTCCTCGCCAGACCTCACTGCCGTTACTCGCGTGTTCAGTGCCAATATGGCTACCATGGAAACAATGCAGAGCCGCCAGCACTGGTATACCAAGTTGGGGCTGAAGCTGGCTCACTACATGAACCGCAACACAGCCTCTGGCTCGCGCAAGAATATCTCCGCGCACTACGACCTCGGAAACAATTTCTTCAACCTGTTTCTCGATCCAACCATGATGTATTCGGCCGCTATCTTCGAAGACCGGTCGGCAACATTGGAGCAGGCTTCCATCGCCAAGCTCGACGAGATCTGCAAGCAACTGGCGCTGCAACCCGACGATCATCTGCTGGAGATTGGAACCGGCTGGGGCGGGATGGCCATTCACGCCGCCAGCCACTACGGCTGCCAGGTGACAACAACCACGATCTCACGCGAGCAATATGAGTACGCGAAGGAGAAAGTTGCAGAGCTAGGCCTGACCGATCAAATCAATGTGATTTGTGAAGACTATCGCGACCTCACGGGTAGCTACGACAAGCTGGTTTCAATTGAAATGATAGAAGCTGTGGGACACGAATTCTACGACAGCTACTTCACCAAGTGCAGCGAGCTACTAAAACCGACCGGCAAAATGGTGATTCAAGCCATTACGATGACCGACCAGCGCTATGAAGATGCGAAGAATCGCGTGGATTTCATCAAGCGGTATATCTTTCCGGGTGGTTGCCTGCCCTCAATGAGCATCATCGCGAAGCACATCGCCAATAACACGGATATGCAAATAGTTCATTTAAGGGACATCACGCAAGATTATGCCATTACGCTGGCAACCTGGCGGGAACGCTTTCTCGACCAGCTCGACGCAGTGCAGGCCCAAGGGTTTGACGAGCGCTTTATTCGGATGTGGGAGTTCTACCTCAGTTATTGCGAGGGAGGCTTTAGAGAGCGGATTATCGGCACAGTGCAATTAGCGTTTGCCAAGCCCGAGTATCGCGTTTCCGAGTAAGCGCTTTCTTAAACGCTGGATCAGTTGCGACTCAACGTTCCTGATATTGCCACCAGGGGGCCAGCAAAGATCGATAGTCGGGTTGGCGCAATCGGGTATCTATCAAAAGTGCTCGGCCGCGGTCAGATTCGTGGCGAATCACTCGCCCCAACGCCTGATTAACTTTCTGCAGGCCAGGGTACCGGTACGCGTAGTCAAAGCCTTGTCCGTAACGAGACTCAAAATAGTCCCTTAGCTGTTCAGTTTCTCGATTGAACTGCGGCAGACCCACACCAACCACGATCACACTTCTCAGCAACTCGCCTGGCAGATCAATGCCCTCACCAAAAACACCCCCGAGTATGCAGAACGCCGCTACCGACTGTGACCGCTCCAGCAACGATAACAAACCGGCGCGCTGTTCCTCATCCATAGCGGATCTTTGTACCCAAATCTCGCGATCAGGTAGTGCGCGCTCGGCTTCCAGCGCGTCGAGCACCGCCTGAAGGTACGCATAAGACGGAAAATAAACGATGCAGTTGCCTTGCTCTTCACGAAACCATTGCACAAGCAACTCTACGAGCGCCGGCAGGGATTGCTCGCGCTGACGAAAGCGAGTATCCACCGAGCTTGCAATATCTACAGTCAGCTGCGAGGAGGCAAACGGAGATGGCAAAGACAAACACACCGCCTCCTGCTCCATACCCAAACATGCTTGCATCCATTGCAATGGAGACAGGGTGGCAGAAAAAGCAACCAGCGCATGTAGACTAGCGCTTTTCTCGGCTAACAAACGGGCTGGATCAAGGCATATCAAACTCAATGACAGCGACTGTGCCGCTTTCGAACGAGTTAGCTCACAGCGAAAATCAGCACCCCAATTCTCCAGCACGCGCTGAAACTGCAAAACCTCAAACAGGCTTTCCAATACTTGGGGAAAACGACCCACCAGCGAGGGATCAAGCGCCAGATGCTCTCCCAACTCCGCCACAAACTGTTGCAGTGCATCGATAGCCTGAGCTGGAACTTCCTCCAAAACATGCAGAAATGGCTCATCCCAATCACCTTTTTGCATGGCCAGCATACTTCGATTAACTCTATCAAAGGGGCGCTTCAGTGCTTTCGGTAATCCCTTACGGCGTTGTAAGAACGCTGCCTTGGCAAGGCCTGCCCGATACATACTGCGCGCTCGCGATGGCAGGTTATGGGCTTCGTCCAGCAACACGGTTGTTCGCAGTCCATACTCATCAGCAGCGTCATTCAATGTCGCACTCAAACTGAAGACATAGTGCACATCTGCCACAACTACATCAGTCCAGCGCACGAGATCGAGTGTAAGTTGGTATGGACAAAGATCGTGTTTTCTCGCGACCAACTCCACTGCGTCACGGTCTAAGAACTGTGTAGCGACAGCCTCCTCTCTGGCGCCCGGCAACTTATCGTAATAGCTCTGTGCAAAGCGACAGTCATCGGGATGGCAGGCGTGTCCGGGGGAGAAACAGACGCTGTCCTTGGCCGTAACCGTGAGCGCCGAAACACTCATACCTTGCTTGCGAAAATGCGAAAGCGTGTCTTGTGCAGCGCGCTTGCCAGCCGTGCGCGCGGTACTAAAGATAATCTGATCGTGCTTGCCTTGCGCTTGCGCCTTCAGCGCCGGAAACAACGTAGCCGCAGTCTTACCCATGCCGGTAGGTGCTTCCAATAAAAGTTGCCCGGCCTGGTCCACACACTTATAAACCAGCTCTGCCATTCCACGTTGGCCAGTGCGAAACTCTCCGTAGGGAAAGGTCGCATCTGCCACAGTGGTGTTACGCAATTCTTGTCGCTCGGTGACTCCGCGCAGCCAAGAGCCATAGTTCGTTAAAGTGTCATCCAAAAAGAGGCGCAGCTCGTCAGCGGTATAGCGCTGCTCAAGCGGATACTCACGATCTTCATCCAACTGCAACCAGGTAAGTCGCACCGTCAGCGCGTCCAGAGAAAGAGCATCGGCAATGAGTGCAGCGTATAAACGTCCTTGTGCGAGATGTTCTCTAACGATAGTGTCGGGAATGACGGCAGGATTCACTCGACAGGTTTTGATTTCTTCAACCAGCTGTTCGCTTGCATCAAACCCGTCTGCACGACCCCGCACATGCAGGGTCAACCCAGCCACCTCAGTGCTCAGCTCCACTGCATATTCACTTTGGTATGAGGCCGGACGTCGTTGATAGATTCGTTGATGGCCCTCTATTCCCTGAGCCCCGCTTGGTGAAGCCGAATAGCGTTGATCAATGTCGCCCCGGCGATGGCAAAACACAACCAGATCGCGTACGGACACTGTGAAATCAGGCATCACACCATTCCACCCAACCAACCTGCGCCGGAATATCTTCACTCTGGAAGTGTCGCAGCCAACGCTTCTGACTTTCCTGCAGAGTATCGCCGGGCCCTTTAACTTCCAGCATCAGGTAGTCGCCCGGTTCGTCACCAAAGGCAATAAGGTCAGGAAAACCCCGCCTGTTTTCACCGGGATCAAAAAGCATTCGTTGCCAGATGCTTAGCAGGTGTTCTGAAGGAATACACGCGGCCGCAGCAGCAACCAGCTCGCGACTAAGATATCGCCAGCTTACCCAGCGGTTCTGATACCCCTGAAAATTGATGTAGGCCTCATCCAGTACTGATTCTAGTGACTGCAACTCCAGCTGCTGCAGGCGCTGCTCTAACAATGTCTGCCGACGGCGCAGAAATTCCTGTTCGTACATGTCTGCAGGCACACTCTGGAAAGCGTTGTTGAACGCACCAGGTATGGGCGCAAAAATTTGCTCCCAGAATGCCAGACCGAAGAGCCCACACATGAGTGTGTTTTCCACGTAATGCACCTCATGCCACTGCGCAGATAATGCCTGAGCAACCGCAATCTCCACGGATGCAGAACCCCGAGTCACGGACAGGCGCAATTCTGCAAACTGCTGACGCGGACGCTTTGCGGCAGGCTCCCCCATCTTACGCCGTAGTCGCGGTTCCATGCGCCGCAGTGCATCGCGTTCTGCTTCACACCAGGGCAATGCTTTTATGGATTCAACCAACAATCGGACATCCTCCCATTGCTCCATCTGCTCCAACACACGCAGTGTCCGCTCTCGCGCAGGGTGAAGCTTACTGCAGCCATAGAGTTTATAGGCCAACACCCATTGCTCTTGTCGCTCGAGGTCTCGAGCCACGCGATTACAAAGGCGAAACCAGCGCTTGCTGGACGCTTCGTAGACAAACTCGAGATCGCATAATACCTCTCCCAGCTCAATCAAAAATGTGGGGTCGCGCTGGCTGGGATCCAGCTCTTGATACAACCAATACGTGTCGGAAAGATCACCGCACAATTGATAGTCCTCTATCGCCTCCCGCGAAGGGAAAAGGCGCAATGCGCGTGCTAGAGAATAGGGGTAATACCTGGCCAAACCCAGGTCTGACAGCACAAAATCCGTAAGGCTCTGACGCCTGTTTCCAAAAAACAACAACTGCAGCAATGCGACAGTATCGCTACCTAGTGGCGCGATGATGCGATCGTTTGAAACGCTAGAGGCTATTTCATAATGCCGCTTGTCAGACCAGGCCAGTTCAGTGATCGCCTCCAATAAAGCGCCCTTGGACGTTGGCTTGGGTGTTGGCAGTTCTGTACCAAAGACTCTCTGTAACTCGTCCCGCGTGAAGAGCTTGCCCAACTCCTCAACGGTAAGTTCCTCTGCCTGCGTAAGAAAGCCTTCTGACACTAGTTCAGTGATTGGGGCAGACAGTGGGCCGATTTCCGAATACGCAAGACGGGTGTCGCGAAACCATGGCCCTCGGCGAGATATGAGGCGTATGTAGAGGCATCTGCTAGCCTCACTCAGTCGAGCGAACTCTTCAAGGAAGCGCTTTTCCTCGACTGTGAGAAGGTCGTCGTACTGGTTGGTAACGGAATCGCACAAGTGCTGGAAGTTGGACAGATAATACTTTGGCTTCAGCTCGATACTCGCCTGACCGCCCGTTGCGATTTTTTTATCCTGGCCAGCCACAATCAACCGCTGCTACTTCACCCAAAAATGCATTCATCAACCACCTATTCCGACACTCTTTCCACAGGTCGCTGTTGTTGTTGCAACAGCACACCGGGGATGATGAGCGCCAGCCCAATCAGGGTAGCCGGGTGTATTGATTCCCCAAGAATCGTGGCAATGAAAACAAGCGACAACAGTGGTGACAGAAAAATAAGGTTGCCCACCCGCGAAACACCACTGGCATATCGCAGCGCCAGAGACCACAGCACAAACGTAATACCCATTTCAAAAAGGCCGACATAAACAGCTGGCAGCAATCCGCGCCAGTTAGCGACTGACAGATCCGAGAATATCGCGCAAAGAATGACAGCAAGTGGAGCTGCTACAAGAAAATTTACGCACAAAGACACAATGGGATCACGGGTATTACGGGTGCTCGCTATCCAGTAGAGCGCCCAAACGACGGTGCTCACTAGTGCGTAGATAACACCCTCGACGCTGTCGAACTCCATACCCAGTAAATCACCACGGGTTGCAATCACGACAACGCCAAGATAGCCAAGCACTACAGCGAGGATGTCTCGCGCCGTCAAACGCTGGCCCAATAGAGGAACAGCCAGCAAAGCGAGCATGATCGCCCACGTATAATTTATCGGTTGAGCCTGCTGTGCGGGCAGCAGATCGTACGAACGAAACAGAATAAGATAGTAGCCTAAGGGATTAACCAGCCCCATCAGCAGGAAATAACCTGGCGTTTCACGAAAATACTCGCTTAGCCGCGGTAACTTCTTCTGCCAGGCAACAATCGTCAAAAGTGCAAGCGCGGAACAACACACAGCGATAGTTAGTAATTGCAATACGTCCAGCTCTCGCAACGCAAGCTTCATCGCGGTTGCAACGGTTGACCAAAGAGCGATAGCCGATAGCCCAAGCCACAACGCTTTTCTGTCGTTAGTCATAATTCCCCGCAATGGCGAGATCGCATCTAATGCGCAGGATCCAGGCGTATCAGACGGTCGCCGCCGGCAAGCGCGTACAACTTCCCATCAGGGCCAAACTGTACATCGCGGATACGCAGTTTGCGCTCATCAAGCAGCAAGTACTCTTTTCCTACGCCATCGCCTGCCAGTTCAAGCCGGCTGATATGAGTAAGTTTAAGCCCCGCCACAAGCAGCGAAGGCTGCCAGCGTGAATACGCATCACCGGTATAAAACTCTATTCCGCCGGTGCCGATAGAAGGCACCCAGTACTTTATCGGCTGCACAGTGCCATCCAGCGCCTTGCCCTGGCCGATCTTGCCGCCCCCATATTCCTCGCCATAGGTCACCAACGGCCAGCCGTAATTATTCCCACGAGACAGCACATTGATCTCGTCTCCGCCCTGCGGACCGTGCTCTGCTATCCATATACTGCCATCCACCGGATGCTTGGCCATACCCTGCGGATTCCTATGACCGTAAGTCCATATCTCTGGCCGCGCCTCGGCGTTATCTACAAACGGGTTATCCTGCGGGATTGCTCCGTCTTCTCGCAGTCGCATTACTTTGCCATTGTGGGTCGCCAGGCTTTGTGCAAGATCACGGTTCGCG
Organism: Halioglobus sp.; assembly: GCA_039990395.1. Classification (GTDB taxonomy): domain Bacteria; phylum Pseudomonadota; class Gammaproteobacteria; order Pseudomonadales; family Halieaceae; genus CALINF01. The sequence goes on along the minus strand of JBDXFZ010000139.1, from coordinate 360,944 downwards.
CGATCACCGACGGTGATGTAGAGGTAGCCGTCATCGAGCAGGAGTCGTGACCCAAAATGACGCCGCGTTTTAAAGAAGGGCTCCGCCGTAAACAAGGTCTCAACATCCGACAGTGAATTTCCCTCAAGCCGACCGCGGCTGACTCTTGTTGTGTAGGTCTCTCCATCCGCGATTGCGTAGCTGAAATACACCCATCGTGTGTTTGCAAAATCGGGATGAACCAGGACATCCAATAAACCGCCCTGCCCTGCCTTCTGAGCAATTTCAGGCAATCCAGACACTGGCGCAGAAGCCCAAGTCTTGCCATCAATACGATTTAGCCGGCCGGTCTTTTCAGTCACCAGCAAGTCACCCCCGGGTAGAAAGTCCATACCCCAAGGGTCATCGAGCTCTTCGACCAATGTGACCATTGTCACATCGCCTAAATCAGGCGGCACTGTACTCTCGTTGGCGGTTCCCGAGCATGCGAACAACAACGCCGGCAACACCATGACCAGAATTGCGGACTGGGCTCTGGATAAGATCAACATAAGGGAACTCTCATGGTTACGTGAAACACCGCAGATTCTACGCGAAGGTACTTACTCTGTCCCTGCCAATAACACGCGCCTGAGCGTGCACGACGACCCAACCACGACTATACCCGAACAGTATTTTCAGGCATTCTCACGGCTCAGGTGCTGGCTGTACCGCCACACTAACGCCCATAGCCCGTGTACCAGAAGGACGGCCCTCTGTGAGCTCCACTCAACACACCAATCCAAAACTTACGCCTCTGCTGGCCTTTACGCCCATACTGTTTCTGATCCTGCTACTAGGCTGCTCTGTCTACCTGTTCGGTTCAGACTCATCCTATGGCGCGAACCAGGTCGCACTGGTTCTAGCGACTTGCATCGCCGCCATGGTGGGAAAGCGCACCGGAATCTCATGGCGCCAAGCCCAAGAAGGTATTATTACTGGAATTGGCGTGGGTCTGGGGCCCACTTTGATTCTACTCGCCGTAGGCATGCTAATTGGCACATGGATTTTGAGCGGTACGGTTCCTGCGATGATCTATTATGGCGTGCAGGTATTGAATCCCAGTATTTTCTACGCGGCCAGCGCGTTGATCTGCGCCATCGTGGCCATCAGTATAGGCAGCTCTTGGACAGTAGCTGGCACACTTGGAATTGGGTTGATGGGTATCGCCGGCAGTTTCGACTTATCCCCCGCCATCACCGCAGGTGCAATAGTCTCGGGTGCCTATTTTGGTGACAAGCTTTCACCTATGTCTGACACAACGAATCTCGCTGCGGCGGCAACCAGTGTCGATCTCTTTGATCACATCCGGCATATGCTGTGGACTACGGTGCCCAGCTTCGCTATTGCACTAACTATCTTTGCATTGATCGGCAGCTCGAATGCCGCAACCCCACAAGAGATCGCCTTGCTGCAAGCAAGTCTCGAACAGGAATTTTCAATCGGCACCCATCTTATGTTGCCTCTAGTACTTATGCTGGCTCTGGTTTATAAGCGTTTTCCGGCCTACCCGGCGATAGTAATCAGCGCACTAGCAGGCGCCATATTTGCACTGATTTTCCAACCTACCCAAGTAGTTAGGCTAGCGGGCGATACGGGCGAGTTAAGCCAGGCCTTTGTACTCCTAAAAGGAATTTGGATAAGTTTGTTTGATGGCTACGCGTCTGCCAGCGGCAACGAATTTCTCGATGCGCTTCTTTCCAAAGGCGGCATGAGCAGCATGCTAAATACCGTATGGCTGGTTATTAGTGCTCTGGGCTTTGGCGGCGTGCTCGAGCGTACCGGCATTCTCAACTACCTCCTTACGCTCGCGCTGCGCAGCGTAAATAGCACGGGGTCGCTGATCGCAACGACCGTTGGCACCTGCATATCGGCCAATATTTTGGCTGCAGACCAGTACATTGCCGTCGCATTGCCGGGGCGAATGTACAAAGAAGAGTATGAGCGTCGGGGACTGTCGGGTCTCAATCTCTCACGTACGCTTGAGGACTCCGCTACTCTCACATCGGCCCTGATCCCATGGAATACCTGCGGCGCCTATATGGCGGCTACCTTGGGGATAGCCACGTTCAGCTATGCGCCGTTCGCTTTCTTCAATCTGCTGTGTCCCGTTATCGCGGTCATCTACGCGTTCTTGAATATTGCACAGAAACCTCTGGAGCAAGAAGAAGACAGCGGTGACGAGAGTATGATGGCACACGGCAAATAAGCTATGCCAGAAGACAGAATCAAATCCTCGCTGGAGTCTGTTTGGGATTATCCGCATCCCCACACATTAGAGATTGAGGTGCAGCCCGAACATATTGACGGTCTGCTGCACACCAATAACACTGTCTATATCGGTTGGTGTGAACAGGTAGCGTGGAACCACTCCGCCTCGCTGGGCTTAGATCTGGAGCGTTATCAGGCGCTGAACAGGGCGATGGCAATTACCCATTGTGAATACGACTATCTGCAGGCCTCACGTGAGGGTGACCGGCTGATAGCAGGCACGTGGATCGTGGACTGGGACAAGCGGCTAAGCATGAGGCGCTGTTTCCAGATCATACGCATAGAGGACGGCGCTACTCTCTTACGTGGTGATGTACAGTTTGTCTGCATCGCTCTGGACACAGGCCGGCCCAAGCGCTTGCCACCGGAGTTTATCAGCGGCTACGGGGCAGTTGTATTGGATCGCTCCGACTAACTTCGCTGCCAATCAAACGCCAGCACATCGCGGATATCTTCACAGCCTGTTTGCAGCATCAACAATCTGTCTACGCCCAACGCAACACCGCTGCAATCCGGTAATCCAGCCTTCAGAGCCTCCAAAAGGTAAGGGTCTATCGGACGCTCGGACTGCCCTGCAGCACGACGCCTCGCATTGTCAGCTTCAAATCTGGCTCGCTGTTCGCTGGCATCACCCAACTCCCAATACCCGTTGGCTAGCTCCACACCATCAACGTAGAGCTCGAAGCGGTGTCCAACATCATATTCTCCTGCGGTGTCGACACGCGCCAACGCTGCCTGAGAGGCGGGATAGTCATAAACAAAGCACAAACCACTGGTGCGCAACTGCGGTTCAATCAGATGAGACAACAGCAGGTCCAGCCACAAGTCGCGCTCACCTTGCATGGAGCCGATATCAATATGCTGACCCGCCAGTGCGCGCAACGCCGTATCAGTCTCGATAAAAGGATCAATATTCAGATAGGCGTGAAAAAGTTCTCGGTAGGTATAACGACTCACCGTCTTATCGCCCAGGCAGGTCATACAAAGCTCGGCGACTTCCTCCATCAGCTGGTGATGATTCCAGTCCGGTCGATACCACTCCAGTAGGCTGAATTCCGGGTTGTGGAGAGCGCCCGCCTCGCCGTCACGAAACGCGCGGCTTATCTGGAAGATCGGCTCGGGATACTGTGCCAGTAACCGCTTCATCGCGTATTCTGGCGAGGTTTGAAGATAGCGTTCACCCTCAGCAAGTGATGCGCCGTATTGAACCTTCAAAGGCTCCAGAGAAGGATCAGTGACACCAAAGCGGCACAACAACGGAGTCTCAACCTCTAAAACCTCGCGTTGCGTAAAAAAATGGCGCAACTGGCTCAGTAGTGCCGAGCGCGAACGCAGCTGGGCAAGAGATGCCGAAGGTTGCCACGCAGGCATGGCGGCAACGGGCGCGTTAGGACTTACTGGCGCGGCTTACATACTCCCCGGTGCGGGTATCCACGCGAATGGCTTCGCCCTGACTGAGAAACAGTGGAACGCGCACTACGGCGCCAGTGCTCAGTGTGGCCGGCTTGCTGCCGCCTTGGGCGGTATCACCCTTCAAGCCGGGATCCGTCTCGGTGATCTCCAGCTCTACAAAATTTGGAGGGGCCACAGACAAAGGCGCACCGTTGTAGAGAGTCACTTCGCTCTTGTCCTGTTCTTTTAACCACAAGTGCGCATCCCCCACCGCCTTGGCATCGGCCTGGTGCTGCTCAAACGTGTCGGGCTCCATGAAGTACCAGAACTCACCATCGGTATACAGATACTCCATGGTTCGCTCCATCACATCGGCAGCTTCCAGGCTCTCACCTGACTTGAAAGTGCGCTCCCAGACCCGGCCGGACTTCAAGTTTCGCAATTTAACCCGGTTGAAGGCCTGACCTTTACCCGGTTTAACAAACTCATTATCGAGGATACTGCAGGGTTCGCCGTCCAGCATCACCTTCACGCCGGAGCGAAATTCGCTAGTGGAATAATTCGCCATTTGAGGTATTTCCATTGTTCCAAACAGCCGGCAATCATACCTCAGAGGCCAGCTAGATGGGAGTGCGTGATTTTGCTGTGGCAACACAGTCCACAGATGGTCTATGCTTAGACCATAGCCTGACTCATACAAAGTTAAATATAACCACAGCGTCGAGGCACCCGGGGTATGACAGAACAGTCGCCAATAAAGCTGCGCCTGCCAACACAGGATTTGGCCTCTTTTAGCCACTTCGCACTGAATACTGAAGCAGCGCATCACTGGGCTTTGGGCCTACCCGTAGCCAACACCCGCAAAGTAGTCCACGAGTTACGAGCTGCGCTAGGCGAGCTTAACCGGGTAGAAATGGCTCCGCAGAACCGCTTCAATATCCTCGAGGCATTACGGCCCAGGTTACTTGTTGCACTGTCAACGCTGACTAAACGCTTCCTCAATCAGCCATTGGTGCTACCCGAAGAGCCACGACAACTGGCCGAGGTGGTATCAGACCTTTACTCACAAGCCTGTACCGCTTATACGATTGTCGCCATTACGACCATACAGCGCAGCGATACTATTCGTGACGTGAACCCTGCCAGGCTGGCATGTGAGGCATTACAGCGCGCCGTGAATCTGGCCGGAAGGGCCATCTTACAGAGCTACCAACTCTACCAACCTGTAGCCGCACAGAGTTGGCTGCGACTGCACCAATTGTTTGCGATGGCAGAAAGGCAACAATTGGCGCACTTGCCTGTCGTAGACCAGATTTCAGGAAGCACCACGATCACCTCAGCTTATCTGCAGCCACTACTACTCGGCTGCTGTAAGCCAAACCAGTTACGACAATCTGACATCGCCGGCATTTACCGCGGACTGCAAGAATGGAGCGAACTTATCCGCCTGCAAGATCCCGCTACAGGCAAAGGACTCTTTCTCATTGATCTGAACAACGATCAACCACCAATGTATAGCGCACTGTCGCCCCGCGGAGCCGGAGCGCAATGTCGATTTATAAACACCGAGCCGTTGGTAGCGCATCTGGAGCAGTTGCGCCAGATCGACAAGCAGGAGGGGCGCAAGGGTTTACGATTTGACGAAGATAATGCAATTCCCTCTAATATACTCGATCACCTGATCGACTCTCTGGGTAGCATGAGCCAGCGCAACTTTACTCGCGTTAAAAGCGGGTCAAAGTTATGGCTGGGCATTGGTCTGAGCAGCGCGCATTTTCGTCTCGCCGAAGACCGTACGCTGGAACAAGTTCTGCACGGCGCGCACTACCTTACTCCGGCCGCTGATCGTATCGCCACCAATCCCTTCCTTGTCGCCCAGGATAAGAAGGATGTGTGGGACAAAAGCGGCGAAGACGACGTGCTGGACCGGGAGGAGGCTCACAAAGACGATCAGGATCAACCGGATGTCGCGGTACCGGTAGATGAGTCTACCCTCGCAGAGCTCATGAATACCAAACACGATACGCCGCCCGAGCAGCAGTTCCCGGTGTACCCTGTGACTACGATTAACGCCAGCCCTGGTGGCTACTGTATAGAGTTGGACTGCACCCTCCCTTCCAACGTAAAGACCGGCGATATCGTGTGTGTCCGTGAGGATGGCCAGCAAGCTTGGGTAGTCGCTGTCATTCGCTGGGTCAGTCAAATCGAAAACGCCAAGCCGCTAATGGGATTGGAACTCCTGAGCCCCAGAGCAACCTCCTACGGCGCAACCATCAAGCTCAAATCAGGAGAAGACTCCGAGCCAATGCGGGTTTTGTTACTGCCGGAAATCAAGCTGGTTGGGCAGCCGCATACATTGATCACCCCTAGGTCGGGCTTTCGAGAGCGTCAGACTGTTCAACTCATTAAGGAAGGTGAGGAGTTTCTCGTTAAGCTGATACGCCAGATCGCGGTTGGCAACACTTTTTGCCAATTTGATTTTAAGTACATCCGGCAGCTCGAAGACCTTGCGAGTGGCCGTAAATCTACCCCTAAAGTACCCTCTTCAACCTTTGATTCGGTGTGGAAAGAGCTCTGACCCTATCTCTGGTAGCGGTCTGAAAAACCCAGTAGATATAAAATGGCATCCAGTCCAAGTGTGGAAATAGACTGCTCGGCCGACTGTTGCACCACGGGTTTTGCTCGAAATGCTATCCCCAGACCTGCCGCGCTGAGCATGGGTAGATCATTGGCTCCATCTCCTACTGCGATCACCTGCTCAAGCTGCAAACCCTCACGTGCGGCCAGCTCTTTGAGAAGCAGTGCTTTGCGATCACCATCTACTATTTCGCCAGTCACTCGACCAGTGAGCTTGCCATCAACAATATCGAGCTCGTTGGCATAAACATAATCTATGCCCAGGCGCTGCTGCAGATACTTGGCAAAGTAGGTAAAGCCCCCGGACAGAATAACGGTTTTGTACCCCAGAGACTTCAAGGTCGCGATCAGATGTTCAGCACCCTCGGTGACTTTCAGCTTACTGGCAATACGCTCTAGTGAAGATTCTTCCAGCCCCTCTAACAGTGCCAGTCGCTCGCGAAAGCTTGAGGCAAAATCCAATTCGCCCCGCATGGCTCGTTCTGTAATCGCACTTACCTGATCGCCAACACCAGCGGCAATGGCAAGCTCGTCAATCACTTCCGCTTCGATCAAGGTGGAGTCCATATCAAACGCCACGAGACGACGATTGCGGCGATACATATTGTCTCTTTGGAAAGCGAGATCGACCTCCAGATGGCTGGCGGTTTCCATCAGGTCCTTTCTGAAAGCCGGCTCATCAGCTAGCGGACCGCGCAAGGAAAATTCAACACAGGCCTTACTGAGCGGGGGTAGATCACCCAAGGGAATGCGACCAGAGAGACGGTTGATGCTGTCAATATTCAAACCGTGCCGGTGCACTACTGCGGTAACAAGTCCAAGCTGATTGGCAGTAATTTTTCGCGCCAAGAGGGTAACGATAAATCGCGCACGACCCTGCGCATTCACCCAGTTTTCATAGCTCTGAGGCGTTACATCAGAGAATCGAGCCCGCAGCCCTTCCCCTTCACCATAGGCAGTGAGTGCACCTACAACTTGCCTTCTGTGATCATGATCCGGCACTTCCACCAGGATACCGATCGACAACGTGGAATGGATAACCGCCTGACCAATATCCAGCACATTGACATCGTGCTCCGCCAGGATGGCTGTAATACCTGCGGTAACACCTGGGTGATCGTCTCCGGAAAAAGTTATCAGCTGGATATCGCTCAAGGCGTTCGTCCTACAGACTGTGAAGCGCGCTAGTGTACCTGTTGCTCACAGTGAGGCAAAACCAATTCCCGGCTTCGTGAACAAGTGCTAACACAGCATGGCTCTCCTCGGTATACTGCTCGCTTCGTCTCTAGGTCATAGTCTTTACCCAACATCGCGTGAAGAACCGCTTTATACAATTAGCTCTCAGCCAGCAAATCGCCCTGGTATGCGCAACGTCTTGCCTGATCGTGAGCCTCGCTCTGGTGGCACTGGCCGGCATCTCAGGGCAGCATCTGCAAGAGTCTCAGCAGGCGGAATACGGGAACGCCCTCGCCAGCCAAATTGCACGTCGCATAAGCACTGCACTGGAGACCGGAGATCTTCTCAACGCCACCGCATCGCTGCAGCGTTTCGTAGAAACATCCTCGGCTGAAAAGGTCGCCATTTTTGATGTGGAGGGGCGAGCTCTTGGACAAGCGGGGTCGGCTCTGGGCCGTAATTTACAGGAGTTCAACGCACCCGTATTGATTGAAGACGACGTCGCCGGAGAGGTGGTGATAACAATCAGTACAGACACAGCGGCAGCCGCGAGATCCCGATTTCTGCTAAGCCTGGTCGGCCTGGCGATACTACTGAGCCTGACGGTTTATGCCATCACATTACAGTTGGCTGCAGGCACCGCACGACGGGTGGCACAACTCGCACGCACTGTTTCCCTGGAAGATACGCCACAGGAGCGTACACCGGGTAATGAACTGACCTTACTCACCCGAAAGATAGAATCCCTACCGATGGACCTGTTGCGCACTCGCAGTAGTGCAGGCCCCAAAGAAGAGAACTACCAGTCTACTGCTGTGCTATATCTTCATCTGGCGAGCCTTGCAGACTATGTGGATACGCTGGATGAACACAGCTTACATCGCTACACCGACAGGCTGCACCAGGTGGTGTATGCGGCCGCTGGATTCTACGGTGGGGAATTGCACGTGGCTCGGCAGTTTGGCCTGGTTGTATATTTTACCGGGGAGAGCAGCGCGGGCAGCGCAGCGTTTCGTGCGGCATCATGCGCCTGGCTAATCAGTACCGTCAGTCATGGCATGGAAAAGCAGATGAGCTTAACCCTCGGTATGGGTATGGCAATCGGCTACAGCGAGCTAGGCGCCGGCGATGGCACGGATATCTACCCCGGACTGTATATGCAATCTACATTGGACGAGTTACAACTCAGCGGCTCAGGCGCTGTGGGCGTCATTCGCCTCAGCGAGGCCGTTTGCAATGATGTCGACGTTGCAGGGCGGCTGAACTTGAAAGCATCGGATCACGAAGGCGCTCCGGCAGAGCTCGCGGGGTTCGAAGGCCCCTATGATGACCTGCTCGAACGCCAGTTACGCCTCATCCTCCGCCGTCTGGAGGAGCCAGCCTAACCCTTCAACTAATCGGGGTTCTCGGGTTAGCCTTTTCTCTCTACCGTCATACCGTCAACTTTTTGGAAGCCTCGTGGCAACTTATTGCCGCGGCGACCCCGCTCTCCCTGATAGTGCTCTAGCTCGTTGAACTTCAGCTTGAGATGACGCTTACCCGCATAAACCACCAGAGCATCGCTATCAGTAAGCACCTGTACCGCTACGACAAATTCCTCGCGGCTCACGACTCGTGCGCCGGGAATCCCAATGATCTTATTTCCCTTCCCGCGTGCAAGTTGCGGCAAGTCGGCGAGTGGGAATAGCAAGAGCCGGCCCTCATTTGACACTGCAGCCACCCAGGACGATTCCGTTTCTCGCACGCCCGCAGGTTGAATCACCAACCCCCCTTTGGGTAGTTTTAATGCTGCCTTACCCGCTCGGTTTTTGGTTTGCAGATCTGCAAGCTTCGCCACAAATCCATAGCCGGCATCGCTCGCCAACAGAAAAAGATCTTCTGGCGCACCCATCATCAGACCCTCAAAAGTTGCGCCGGAAGGTGGATTGATCCTGCCTGTTACGGGTTCTCCCTGGCCACGGGCAGAGGGCAGGTTATGTGAGGAAACGGTATAGGCTCTGCCTGTTGAGTCGAGGATAATCGCCGGCTGGTTGCTCTTGCCGTGGGCAGCCATTTTGAAGCCATCGCCCGATTTATAGCTCAGTGCCTCGGGGTCAATATCATGGCCTTTAGCCGCTCGTATCCAGCCTTTTTCTGACATGACCACGGTAATTGGGTCGGCGCTCATCAACTCAAGCTCGCTGAAGGCCCTGGCCTCCTCTCGCTCTGCCAGTGGCGAGCGACGAACGTCGCCGTACTCTTCAGCTACGGCCTTAAGCTCTTTCTTTATCAAGGTTTTCAGACGAGCATCGCTACCCAGAGTTTTTTCCAGCTGGTCACGCTCTTGTTCGAGCTCGTCCTGTTCGCCCTTGATCTTCATTTCCTCAAGCTTGGCAAGATTGCGCAACTTGAGCTCCAGAATCGCCTCAGCCTGCACGTCTGAGATACTGAAACGCTCCATCAACGCCGGCTTGGGCTTTTCCGCCGTTCGGATGATATGAATCACCTCGTCGATGTTCAGATAAGCTACAAGATAACCTTCTAGAATATGAATCCGCTTAAGGACTTTTTCCAAACGGAACTGGAGTCGACGGCGGACCGTTTCGGTCCGGAATTTCAGCCACTCCTTGAGGATTTTATCGAGGGACTTAACTGCAGGGCGTCCGTCAATCCCAATCATATTCAGGTTAACCCGGTAGCTTCGCTCCAGATCGGTTGACGCAAACAGATGGCTCATCAACGCTTCATGATCCACCCGGTTTGAGCGCGGCACAATCACGAGCCGCGTGGGGTTCTCGTGATCAGACTCATCACGTAGGTCGGCAACCATCGGCAGCTTTTTCGCCTGCATCTGTGCCGCAATCTGCTCCAGAACGCGCGAACCCGATACCTGATACGGCAACGCATTAACCACAATGTCGCCTGACTCTTTCTCCCAAACCGCACGCATACGTAATCCACCGCGACCGCTGGCATATATCGCCGCTATCTCATCCCGAGGCGTAATGATCTCTGCTTCCGTCGGAAAATCCGGCGCCAGGATCAGTTCACATATTTCCTCTAGTGATGTTTTCGGCGCCTCCAGCAGCTTGATGGCAGCCGTGACAACTTCTCTTAAATTGTGTGGCGGAATATCGGTTGCCATCCCCACCGCGATTCCGGTAGTGCCATTAAGCAATACATTGGGTACTTGCGCAGGCAAAACCGAGGGCTCTTCAAGCGTACCGTCAAAATTAGGTACCCAATCGACCGTACCCTGGCCCAGTTCAGCCAACAGCACCTCCGCATACGCTGTGAGGCGTGATTCGGTGTAGCGCATAGCAGCGAAAGACTTAGGGTCGTCCGGTGAGCCCCAGTTGCCCTGCCCATCGACCAGTGGGTATCGATAACTGAAGTCCTGCGCCATCAAGACCATTGCCTCATACGCAGCGCTATCGCCGTGAGGATGAAACTTACCAATCACATCGCCCACAGTACGTGCCGACTTCTTAAACTTAGCGCTCGCCTTGAGGCCGAGCTCACTCATTGCGTAAACAATGCGTCGCTGAACGGGCTTGAGACCATCGCCTATGTTTGGCAGTGCTCGATCCAAAATGACATACATGGAGTAATCCAGGTAGGCCTTCTCGGCATACTGCTTGAGAGACACCACCTCGGTGCCATCATTTTCAATTTGTACAGAATCAGACATTCCGTTTATCCGTTGTTGTCATAGAGTGCCATTTGTATAGCGGCTGCCCAGGCAGGTACCGCGCTATCAAACAGCAGGAAACAAGAATTGAATAGATCTAGCCGGATCTATTCTGCAATCCAACCAACTGTTCATTAAGGTTTACTATCGAATTGGCCATATCTACCAGCAAGCTGTGAATAGTAGCGGGGTTACTGCGGATCAGATCTGTGAATTGCTCCTTGGGAACCTTAACCACAGAGCAGAGTGTTTTGGCTCTGACCGTTGCACTGCGATCAGCGTGCGTCAGCGCCGCCATTGCCCCGAAGATTTCACCCTCGCTAATGCGCCCAACGATAACATTATCGACAAGTACATCAGCTATACCCGAGGTTAGATTAAACACAAAGTCCGCGCGCTCACCCTGCTCGATAATCACATCACCTGGCTCATACAGCTCAAACCCAGGTGTTGCCGTCGTCTCAATATCTGTTAACGATGCGGTGAGGCGCAGCATCATGCCTGAGTAAGTGATTAGCATGCGAGTCCATAATTTAACCCCGGTAGGGTCACCAAAGACTTTCTGCATGAACTCCATCGCCGGGTACGCATACAAACTCGCGCCCGCCTCACTACCGTATAGAACGGCGATGTCGACATCGGTGTGTCCTGCAATGTCGGGTAATAGAAGGTCGCCCTCATTGAGGATGAACACTGTGCTGCCCTTGTAGCGCGCCGTGATCGAGCCACTGTCTACAACGTAAAACTTGCCACCGTCAAAGCCACGGAAGTTACCGGCCGGGGTTACTTCCACCTCCATCCGCACCGGAGGGATACCGGAGAGATCGGTAAGCGAGGCAACAAGCTCCTTGAACTGCTCGTCTAGCAGCGCGAAGTCTTGGGCGAGTTCAGCATTTGCCAGCATGGGCAGGGCCTTTTAGTTGTCTGCAGCGCGCTGCGATGGCACGCTCGTGAAACTTTAGCTTATCTATTGTTCTCATTACACCCGCCGGCGCAAACGATGCACTATAGTAGCAACTTACTGCCAGACGGAGAACGGGTAATACTGAATTTACAGGCGTTAAACTCTACCGCTGGCGCGCCGATACCAGTAACATCTCGCCAACACTACTGAGGAAGCACCGTGAATATTGGCCGCGATACCATTGCCACCTTCCACTACTCACTAACAGATGACTCCGGCGTCGAGCTGGAGAGCTCTCATGATGCGCAGCCCACCGCGTACCTACACGGCGCGAATAATATCATTGGGGGGCTCGAAGAGGCCCTTGAAGGTCATGCTGCGGGAGAGTCGGTGTCGGTGATATTGGAGCCAGAACATGCCTATGGCCCAGGCAGACCGGAGCAATTGCAGAAAGTGCCCGTCAAACATCTGGTATTCAAGGGCAAACTGCGCCCGGGCATGAGCGTGCACCTAAACACCAGTGATGGCAGACGACCCGTCACAGTGACTAAAGTTGGTAGGCATAGCGCCGAGATAGACACAAATCACCCACTTGCGGGCAAGACGCTGCACTTTGCCATCGATATCCTGGACGTCCGCCAGGCCACCGCGGAGGAAATCTCTCACGGTCACGCACACGGCCCGGGTGGGCATCAGCATTAAAATGACTCTTGATTGGCAAACAGCGGCGTTCGACGACCTTACCCCTGCCCAATTGTATGCAATCCTGCAGCTACGACAGAACGTCTTCATTATTGAGCAGGATTGTATCTATCCCGATCTGGACAACTTGGACGCTATGGCAACACACATGTGTGCCTGGAGGAGCAACGACATTGTCGCGTACCAACGGTGCCTACCCCCCGGAGCCAGCTATCAGGAGAGCTCCATCGGACGCATCGTGGTTGCTCCAGCGGGGCGCGGATTAAAACTGGGAAGAGAACTGGTACAGCGCGGCATTGATTACAATCGAGCGCGTTGGCCCAATTCAAATATACAGATTGGTGCACAAGCGCACCTGCAGAGCTTCTATGGCAGCCTGGGTTTTACGCCCCTAGGCGATGAATACATCGAGGATGGAATTCCACATCGGCACATGCTGCTGGACTGCACCGCTTAGTCAATCTAGCTCTAGCAGAAACGTTACCGGGCCATCATTAACAAGCGCGACCTCCATATCTGCCCCGAAGGAGCCTGCCGCAACTGGCGCATGCTTGCCCTTCAAACTGGTAAGCATCGTTTCGTAAAGCCTCTGCGCCTCCGCCGGCGGCAGTGCACTGGAAAAACTGGGCCGCAGGCCCTTGCGGGTATCCGCCGATAGTGTGAACTGCGACACCAGCAAAACTCCACCACCGATATCAGCGACACTACGATTCATCCTGCTGGAATCATCAGCAAACAGTCGATAGGCCAAAATCTTGTCGAGCATGCGCTCACCCAGTTCTGGGCTGTCGTTTTTGTCTAACCCCAGCAGTACCAAAAGCCCCTGCCCGATCTCACCGACGATGTCACCATCGACGCGGACGCTGGCTTGACGAACCCGTTGCAGCAGCGCTTTCATGCAGAAACTAGCCGCGGCTGGCGCGACGGCGCTCGTGCTCCTGGAGCAATTTCTTGCGCAGGCGGATGCTCTCTGGCGTTACCTCAACCAGCTCATCTTCCTCAATAAACTCAAGAGCCTGCTCAAGGGTATGTCGTACGGGCGGCGTAAGAGTCAACGCTTCATCCGTGCCCGACGCTCGCACATTGGTCAGCTGCTTGGCCTTGGTTGGGTTCACCGTCAGATCATTGCTTCGACTGTGCAGGCCAATAATCTGTCCTTCGTATACATCCACGTTTGGATCGATATAGAGACGCCCCCTATCCTGCAGATTGAACAGTCCATAGGCCAACGTCTTGCCTTTGACCATAGACACGAGGACACCGTTGGTGCGGTGGATCATCTCCGCATTCTTTACGGGACCATAGTGATCAAACACGTGAGTCATGATGCCACTGCCCGACGTCATCGTGAGAAACTGCGAGCGGAAACCGATCAGACCACGAGCCGGTACGATGAATTCTAATCGTACTCGCCCCTTGCCATCGGGAACCATGTTTTCGAGCTCAGCGCGGCGCAAGCCCAGCTCTTCCATGATGGAGCCCTGATGCTGGTCTTCGCAGTCAATGACCAGCTGCTCGAACGGCTCTTGCAACACACCGTCGATCTCTCGCTGAATCACCTCCGGTCTGGACACACCGAGTTCGAAGCCTTCCCGACGCATCGTTTCGATTAATACCGATAGATGCAATTCCCCGCGGCCCGATACTTTAAATTTATCGGGCGTATCACCCGGTTCAACACGTAATGCCACATTGTGAATCAACTCGCGCTCCAAGCGCTCTTTGATGTTGCGCGTGGTGACGAATTTTCCTTCCTTGCCTGCAAAGGGTGAATCATTCACCTGAAAAGTCATGCTGACAGTAGGTTCATCAACGGTCAGTGGTGGCAGCGCCTCTACATTATCGGCAGAGCACAGAGTGTCCGAAATATTAAGCCCCTCGATGCCCGTCACACACACAATGTCACCGGCCTCGGCACTTTCTACATCAACCCGCTCCAGTCCGCTGTAACCCATGACTTGCAGCACACGGCCATTGCGGGTGTTACCCTGGCTATCGACAACCACCACGGGGGAATTTGGCTTAAGCACACCACGGGTGATTCGCCCTACGCCAATCACGCCCACATAGCTGTTGTAATCCAGAGCACTGATCTGCAGCTGCAGTGGCCCATCAGCGTTCACTTCTGGCGCGGGCACATGCTCAACCACAGACTCAAACAACGGCTGCATATCGGTAGCCATGTCTTCGTGATCCAGCCCTGCAATTCCTTCAATGGCTGAGGCAAAGATAACCGGGAAGTCCAGCTGCTCCTCAGTGGCGCCAAGCTTGTCGAACAGGTCAAACACCTGGTCCACGACCCAATCAGGGCGAGCTCCGGGTCTATCCACCTTGTTAACGACAACAATGGGACGCAAGCCGCGTTCAAATGCCTTGGAGGTAACAAACCTCGTCTGGGGCATTGGGCCATCCACTGCATCAACCAGCAACAGAACCGAGTCAACCATCGACAGTACGCGCTCCACTTCACCACCGAAATCGGCGTGCCCGGGCGTATCAACGATATTGATGCGAAAGTCGTTCCACTTGATGGCCGTATTTTTGGCCAAAATGGTAATGCCGCGCTCGCGCTCCTGATCATTGGAGTCCATGATGCGCTCAGCGCCCTCACTGCGACGGTCTAGCGTGCCAGATTGCTGTAACAGGCAATCCACCAAGGTGGTTTTGCCGTGGTCAACGTGGGCAATAATGGCTATATTTCTGAGGTCATCAATCACGAAAATTTCCTGTGCCGGAAGGGCCTGCGAAAAAGGCGCGGAGTATACCGCAAGTACTGATCTTGCAGGTGTGAATTGTGCGCCGAAATAGCCAGTGGCGTGAACTACGGCGCTACCTTCAAGGCCTGACTCGAAAACAAGAGCGATGAGGAAGCGAAATTGCTCGTGCACGAGCCCAAACTCTGCGATTTCAGCGGTGATTGCGGCGCCACCCTCAGGCAACGTGCACCAGCTTGGTGCTAAGTTGCACTATATTGGTGCGTATGTCGTATCATCTAAGACTGTACGAGCGCTTTTGCTTTGTTAAACAACAGGTTATTCTCGGCACTCTTTTGGCACAGCTCTTGCTTTAACAGACTACCGAATATTACTGCCCTGATAAAAGACGCCTGGTTCGTCATTAGCGGTCAGCATTCGAACCTGTGGATCGTCTGGGCGATCCCGACAATTCCTACTGGAGGACACACGATGTCAGAACACACTCTGAATCTAATCAAAGAAAACGATGTACGCTGGATCGACCTGCGCTTCACTGATAGCCATGGTAAGGAGCAGCACGTCTCCATTCCTGCCAGCGAAGTTGATGAGGACTTTTTTGACGGCGGCAAGATGTTTGATGGCTCGTCAATCGCTGGATGGAAAGGTATCAATGAATCCGACATGATTTTGATGCCGGATGACAGCGCATCTGTACTGGACCCCTTCACCGACGACACAACATTGATCGTACGTTGCGACATTGTGGAGCCAACTACCATGCAAGGCTACGAGCGCGACCCTCGCTCCGTTGCAAAGCGCGCTGAAGAATATTTGGCCTCGACTGGCATCGGAGACACAGCTTTCTTCGGTCCCGAGCCAGAGTTCTTCGTGTTTGATGACGTTAAATGGCACGCCGACATGAGTGGCGCCGGCTATAGTATTAATTCTGAGGAAGCGGCATGGGCATCGAATCACAGCTTTGATGACGGCAACATCGGCCACCGTCCAGGCGTGAAAGGTGGTTATTTCCCCGTACCGCCCGTCGATTCGCTCCACGACATTCGCGCCGCTATGTGCGCTGCGATGGAGCAGATGGGCCTGCCCATTGAAGTGCATCACCATGAAGTGGGCACAGCCGGACAGTGCGAAATCGGTGTGAAATTTAATACTCTCGTGAAGAAAGGTGACGAAACCCAGATTCTCAAGTACTGCGTTCACAATGTGGCTCACGCCTACGGTAAAACCGCTACATTTATGCCCAAGCCCATCGTTGGTGACAACGGCTCCGGCATGCACGTTCACCAGTCTATTTCAAAAGATGGTGTGAACATCTTCGCAGGAGACGGCTATGCAGGTCTCTCTGAAACTGCGCTTTACTACATCGGCGGAATCATCAAGCACGCGCGTGCACTCAACGCCTTCACCAACGCATCTACCAACTCCTACAAGCGTCTGGTACCTGGCTTTGAAGCACCCGTCATGCTGGCTTATTCGGCCCGCAACCGCTCTGCGTCCATTCGTATCCCTTACGAGCCTAACCCCAAGGGCAAGCGCGTGGAAGTACGCTTCCCCGACCCAACGGCTAATCCATATCTGGCATTTGCATCAATGCTCATGGCCGGCCTGGACGGTATCGCGAACAAGCTTCACCCTGGAGATGCTGCAGACAAAGATCTGTATGACCTGCCGCCAGAAGAAGGCAAGGCCATTCCTACAGTGGCCTCAAGCCTGGATATGGCGCTGGCTGCTCTGGATGAAGACCGTGCATTCCTAACTGCAGGTGGCGTATTCACTGATGACATGATCGATGGTTACATCGAGCTGAAGTCCGCTGAGATAGAACGCCTCAACATGACAACTCACCCAGTTGAGTTTGACATGTACTACTCAGTATAACGATCGCAATAGCAATCAAGCCCGCCCCGTGCGGGCTTTTTTGTGCCTGGGTTACTCGCCAAGGAGTAGTTAGCGCTACCCATTTGGCTGCCCGCCTCAAATTCGCAAATGCTGCTTTTCTGCTAAGCTGACCTTTAGAAAAACAGGGTCACCGACTTATGAAACCACTAGCACTGCTCGTATTACTGGCCCTTAGCCTATGCGTCTCGGCGCAGGTTTATCGCACTACCGATAGCGAGGGCAACGTTATCTTTACAGATTCTCCACCGCCCGGAAGCAATGTATCGGATCAAGTCGATATCAAACCCACCAATACTACGCCGCCCCCCAGAGTTATTGACCGGAGCGAGCAGGTGGCGCCGGATAAGCCAGCCGAAATCGCGCCAACGGTTACGATAACCAGTCCTGCCGATGGCGATACTATCCCAATGGGCTTGGGCAATTTCTCGGTCAGCGCCAGCACAAGCCCAGCCCTGCAACCTGAAGAGAGCTTGGTGCTTGAAGTAAGCGGCGAGCCTTGGGGCGAGCCTCAGACAGCTGGCTACTGGACCGTAACCAATGTACGTCGCGGAGAGCACACACTCGTTGTGCTCAGACAATCCAGCGAGTCGGAGGACATCATTCGCTCGGAAGAGGTGCGCCTGTTGGTGCTGCGTCCTATCGGCGTGCGCTAAGACGGCACTGGACAATACCGTCATCGTAATGCACCATCTTGGTGCATAGCAAATATAGGCCTGCTAAAGTCGTGCTATGACAGGCGCTTTTCTTTAAGTTTGTTAGCGCTCACTACCCGTGCAGGATCCTGTTTTCAAACAATGTAGCCCTATAAGGTGATGTGCCTCGTTTTGGCTCCATTTTTGCTATGTAACACAGCGAACGCACGACTCAGGCGAAATCCAGGACCCACATGCAGCACAACCAGCTAGAGATTATCGACAGTATCAGTACTGGCGTTATTGCCTTGGATGCTGACCTGCAGGTGCTGGCCATTAATGCGGCAGGCCAGGCTATGCTGGAACTATCCGAGGCGCGATCGATGCGGTTACACGCGAGCGAGCTAGTTGCCGACTCCGGCGAATGGATATCTACATTAGTCCAGGCGCAAGAGGGAGGTAGCCCGGTAGCTCGCCGTAGTGTGGCATTGCTGCTACTCAGTGGGCACGAAATTCATGTCGACCTGATCGCTACCCCAAATCCCGACATGCATTCGGCCAGCACGCTCGTGGTTGAGCTCCAGGCCGTTGACAGGCTACTGCGCATCAGCCGTGAGGAGGGCAGGCTCAATGCTCAAGAGACAACTCGCGCAGTGGTACGTGGCCTGGCGCACGAAATCAAGAACCCACTGGGTGGGGTACGAGGCGCTGCTCAACTACTGGCGAGGGAGTTGCCCGATCCACGACTTGCGGAATACACCGAAGTCATCATTCGCGAAGCAGACAGGCTGCGAGACCTTGTTGATCAACTGCTGGGGCCAAATCAGAACCCCAAGATGGCAACCATCAACATCCACGAGGTCATCGAGCATGTCCGTAATCTCATCGTTGCCGAAACGGACAACCGCATCACCATCGTGCGTGACTACGATCCCAGCTTGCCAGAGCTACCGGGCGATCGATCTCAGCTGATTCAGGCCATCCTGAATATTATGCGCAATGCTTTGCAGGCTGCACCGGATCTGGATGCTTGTCAGATCACGCTACGCACTCGTTCGCAACGACAGTTCACCGTGGGCGCAAAGCGTCATCGCATTATTTGCAGAGTGGACATCATCGACAACGGCGGGGGAATACCAGAAGAACTTCTACATGCCATTTTTGTACCCATGGTGACAGGGCGCGCAGATGGCACAGGACTGGGTCTTTCCATTTCACAGTCTATTGTCGATCAACACGGTGGTCAGATTATGTGCAGCAGTACAGCCGGCCGTACCCGCTTTTCTATTTATCTACCGATGGAATCTCAAAATGCCCAAAGCCACTAAAGTCTGGGTCGTAGACGACGACAGCTCGATTCGCTGGGTGCTGGAAAGAGCGCTATCACAGGCAGGCATAGACAATGAGTGCTTTGAAACCGGAGATGAGCTGCTCAATCGAATTGAGACTGACACCCCGGATGTCATCATCAGCGATATCCGCATGCCCGGTACCGATGGTCTTGAACTGCTTTCTCAAATCACAAGCAGCCATCCGGAATTACCCGTCATCATAACCACAGCGCACTCCGACCTTGATAGCGCGGTAGCGTCGTATCAACAGGGCGCTTTTGAATACCTGCCTAAACCTTTCGATATTGACGAGGTGGTCTCTATTACGGAGAGGGCATTGGCCCAGTCGGCAGAAAAACAGCGCGATGTGCCCGATCAAGAAGAACTACCGGCCACAGAGATCATTGGTGAAGCACCGGCTATGCAGGAAGTATTTCGCGCTATCGGCCGGCTCGCCCACAGCAACATCACCGTGCTGATCAATGGCGAATCCGGAACGGGCAAAGAACTGGTAGCAGCGGCCTTGCATCGCCACAGCCTGCGATCAGCTAAGCCTTTTATCGCCCTGAATATGGCAGCCATACCGCGCGATCTTATGGAGTCAGAACTCTTCGGGCACGAAAAAGGTGCTTTTACCGGCGCAAACAGCAAGCGCGAGGGCCGCTTCGAGCAAGCGGATGGAGGTACGCTCTTTCTGGACGAGATCGGAGACATGCCGGCTGAAACACAAACCCGCCTTCTGCGGGTACTGGCCGATGGCGAGTTCTATCGAGTTGGCGGTCATACATCAGTAAAAGTCGATGTGCGTATTATCGCTGCGACGCATCAGGATCTGGAAGGTCTGGTTCAGCGCGGCGACTTCCGTGAAGACCTCTTCCACAGGTTGAATGTTATTCGAATCCATATCCCCAGACTGGCTGACCGGCGCGAGGACATACCTAGACTGATGCGTTATTTCTTTGCCAAGGCAGCAGAGGAACTTGGCGGAGACCCCAAGGTGCTTCTCCCCGAAACCGAACAGTTCCTAACCGCGCTGCAGTGGCCGGGTAATGTAAGGCAGCTAGAGAACACCTGCCGCTGGATTACTGTGATGGCATCGGGTAGAGAGATTCACTTAACTGATCTGCCGCCAGAACTCGGAAGAATCGACGCACCCCAGCCGGAAAGCGAGGAGTCTGATTGGCGGGAACTGTTATGCCAGTGGGCACGCAATGAACTCGTACAAGGTAAACATCACATTCTGCGACAAGCAATCCCGGCCTTTGAGCGCAGCATGATTGAGGTAGCCTTACACCACTCCCAGGGGCGCAAGCGAGACGCCGCAGAACTCTTGGGCTGGGGGCGCAATACACTTACGCGCAAAATGAAAGAGCTGGAGATGTAGCCACCACGTTCGAAGCACGGTTACTATGCTTTCATGTTTAATATCGTTCTGTTTGAGCCCGAGATCCCGCCCAACACGGGCAATATTATACGGCTGTGCGCCAACACGGGCTGTAAATTGCACCTGATAGAACCCCTGGGCTTCGAGCTGGATGATAAGCGCCTGCGTCGCGCCGGGCTCGACTATCGCGAGTTCGCGGACATTGCTGTTCACGCTAGTTTCGATGCGTTCCTCAAACGTGGTCACGGGCGCCTTTTTGCAGCCACTACCCGAGGCTCGCGGGCGTATGATGACATTGCATTCCAAAGCGGTGACACACTGCTATTTGGACCCGAGACGCGAGGCCTGCCGCAGGAACTTCTGGATCACCTGGGTGAGGATGCGAGTTTTCGCATTCCCATGCGTAGCGATAGCCGCAGCCTCAATCTGAGTAATGCGGCTGCCATCGTAGTGTACGAAGCATTACGTCAGCAGGGCTTTCCGTCGCTTAAATAAGCGGCAGCAGCACACTTACCTCTAGGCCAACCTACCGCTAGGCCTATCAGACACAAAAAAGGGAGCAAAAAGCTCCCTCTAAGGACGCGAAAACCGCGCAAATGTTAGCCGGGTCAACCGTACTAGGCAGTAGGCTCAGCTGCTGGCTCTGAGGCCTGTTCGGCCTGCTGTGCCATCGCCTGCTGGTACATAGCTTCGAAGTTAACCGGAGCCAGCATTACCGCTGGAAATCCACCCTTCACGCACAGGTTGTCGATCGTTTCGCGCGCATAAGGAAACAGAATAGTGGGTGCCGCGGTGCCCAGAATGCGGCGAAGATCCTGGTCTTCGAAACCGGTAATAAGGAAAATACCGGCCTGCTGGACTTCCACCAAAAACGCGGTTTCCTCTTCTACCTTGGCCGTCAGGGTTATTGTCAGAACCACCTCAAAGTTACCAGCATCATCGATGTGGTCGCTGCGGTTATTCAGGTCAACGGTGATCTGAGGCTGCCACTGCTTCTTGAACACGTTTGGCGTACTAGGTGATTCAAATGAAATGTCCTTGGTATAAATGCGCTGCATTGAAAACTGCTGCTGCGCTCCTTCTGTCTGTGCTGCTGCTTGTTGCTCATCGGCCATGTTGCCGTCCTCCACCTGTTATAAATTTGTAGACGCCTACTGCGTCAATTGAAGTAACTCATCCAGTTGACCCTGGCGTTCAAGCCGGGCCAGGTCGTCGTAACCACCAACGTGGCGCTTACCAATCCAAATCTGGGGTACCGTGTTGCGACCGCTTAAAGCTGACATCTCCTGGCGCAATGCAGGCTGACCATCAACACCGATGTCGGTGTAAGCCACCTTCTTACTGTCGAGCAGAGAGCGCGCACGCATACAAAATGGGCAGAATCGGGTCGAGTACATTTTCACTGCCACGGTCATCTCCTTCACTTTGCTTTCTTGACAGTCGGCAATTGCAGATTGCCCCACTCGAGCATACCGCCCGTCATCTTGTAAACCTTGTCGAAACCCTCAGCCTTCAGCTGCTTGCCCGCTGCGCCAGAGTGTTGCCCCATTTTGCAAACCAAAACCACCGGCTTGTCTCGATATTTATCGAGCTCAGTCATTCGCGCTGCCAATTTAGCAGCGGGAATATGCAGCGCATCCACAATATGCCCTTGCTTAAAATCTGCGGCGTCGCGAAGGTCGACAAAAATACCCTGATCCGCATTCACCACGTTAATGGCCTGCTGGGGCGACAATGACGGACCGGACTTGCGCGCCTCGTGAAATACCAGCATGCCGATAGCAACCAGTAGGGCAGCAACAAGAATCCATTGCTGGGCTACAAACTCAAGAAAAAGGGCCATGGTATAAGGTTCTGTCTGTGCGAATTGGGCTTAAACGAGCTTTCGGCAACTACCGACTGCTCAAAAAGGCGGCAAGTATACAAGGTCTTGTCTAGCCGCTCCAGCCCTCAAATCAACGCCCAAATTGCCGGCATCGGTGACTATTTGCCAGTGTCAGCGGGCACCGGACGCGCTAAAATGCCACGCTGAAACCCTTTCCCAATGGAAACATCATGACCGATACACACAAGACGCCGACGGTTCTCATCATTTTGGACGGATGGGGATACCGGGAGGATAGCAATGACAACGCTATCGCCAATGGCAACACCCCCGTGTGGGATCGGTTGTGGGCGAACAATCCGCATACGCTGGTTTCCGGGTCGGGTCTGGATGTCGGCCTGCCCGCCGGCCAGATGGGCAACTCCGAGGTAGGGCATATGAGTCTGGGCGCCGGCCGCGTGATCTATCAAAATATCACCCGCATCGACCAGGCAATCCAAGACCACAGCTTCAAAACAAACCCCGCCTACCTGGAGGGGATTGATACTGCCGTGGCTCGCGATGGCGCGATTCACTTGTTCGGGCTGCTGTCCCCTGGCGGTGTGCACAGCCATGAGCAACACATCTTCGCCGCCGCGCGCCTCGCGGCCGAGCGAGGTGCAAAACGTATTTATCTCCACGCTTTCCTGGACGGACGAGATACCCCTCCAAGAAGCGCGGAGGCCTCTCTCGCGCTTGCCGACGACCTATTTACTGAATTAGGCGTAGGTCGCGTAGCTAGCCTGTGCGGCCGCTACTATGCAATGGACCGGGATAACCGTTGGGATCGAATCGAACTCGCCTATGACTTACTGACGCAAGGCAAGGCGGACTACACCGCAAAATCATCGACAGAAGCTCTACGCGCTGCTTACGCACGCGACGAGAACGACGAGTTTGTCATGCCAACGATAGTGAAAGCCCCTGGCGAAGATGCTGCGATAGTGGGAGACAACGACACGGTATTATTCATGAACTTTCGATCTGACCGCGCCCGGCAGCTAACGCGGGCGTTTGTGGATGAAGGTTTTACTGGCTTTCACCGCGAGGTTCGCCCTGCACTATCAGCATTCGTTACAACGACCGAATACGCTGCTGATATCAGCGCTCCTTGCGCCTTCCCGCCAGAATCGCTCACCAACGTGTTGGGAGACTATGTCGCACAGCAAGATATGACCCAGTTGCGCATCGCCGAAACAGAGAAGTACGCGCATGTTACGTTCTTCTTCAGTGGAGGCCGCGAGGCAGTGTTCGAGGGAGAAAATCGAATCATGATCCCCTCACCCGACGTGGCAACGTATGATCTGCAGCCAGAGATGAGCGCACCAGAACTGACCGATCAGCTGGTTGAGGCGATTGGTTCCGGGCAATACGACCTCATCGTTTGCAACTACGCCAATGGCGATATGGTAGGCCACACCGGTGTTTACGCCGCAGCCATCAAGGCCGTAGAGGCGCTAGATGGCTGCCTCGAGCGCGTCGAACAGGCCGTACTGGCGGCCGGTGGTCAGGCACTGATCACGGCCGATCACGGTAACTGCGAGCAGATGCTGGATTACGAATCAGGACAGCTACACACTCAACACACAACCGAACATGTGCCGCTTGTGTACATCGGATCAACGCCCATATCGCTGGACCCCGCTGGCGGCATTCTCGCGGATATCGCACCGACACTGCTGCAAATGATGCAGTTACCACAGCCAACAGAAATGTCGGGGCGCAGTCTAGCTCTGCCTGCTACCTAGCCACAGTGCCCCGTCGCCACCTTCGCTCTATTATTGCACTGGTTGCGCTGACCGGCGCGCTGATCACAGTCGGTGCGCACGGGCAATCAGACGAGGCGGCAACACGCTCAGAGTTAGATGATGTTACTGCGGCCATCAATCGGGTTACGCAAGAGATTGAAGGCGCACGTATCCGTAAAAGCGCTCTGGAGGCGCAGGTACGCGAGTCGGAGTTGGAGCTTGGCGAGGTGCAGCGATCCATAAGAGATAACCGCAGTGCTTTGAAACGCACCAATAATGAACTCGATGCGCTGGCGGCACAGCAGCTGGATCTGGAGACCGCGCGCAATGCGCAACAGGAGCGTATTGCCAAGGAGCTACGCAGTGCTTGGCAGGTGGGCCAACAGGGTCAATTTCAGGTAATCCTCAGCCAGGAAAGCCCCGATACAGTCGCCCGCAACCTAACTTATCACCGCTATCTGTTCGCCGCTCGCAATGAGTTATTGGTGGAGTACCGACAGACGCTGTCAGAACTCGCCGACTTGGAGGTTCGCCAACTGGCGGTAGTAGCGCGACTGGAGCAGGAGCAAAGCTCACTGGATGAGGCGGAGAAACGGCTAGCCAAAGCCAAGGAGACTCGCCAACTTGCTGTAGCCCGGCTCAGCGCAGATATAACCAGCAAAGGCACAGAACTCAAACGTATGGAAGAAAACCGCGCCCAACTGGAGCGGCTACTCACCACGATTGAGGAGGCCGTCTCTGATTTGCAGGCACCGGATGACTATCAGGCCTTTGCAGAGGCGCGTGGCAAGATGTCATGGCCTGTACTGGGCAAGCCTTCCAACCGCTTCGGCCGGTCGCGCAATGCCGGCAAAATGCGATGGCAAGGGGTAAATATACCAGCGCCGGCAGGTGCAACTGTTACCGCTATCCATCAGGGCCGAGTGGTCTACGCTGATTGGTTTCGTGGCTCTGGGTTATTGCTGATCATTGATCACGGTGACGGTTTCATGAGTTTGTATGCTCACAACCAGGCGTTGTTACGCGAGGTCGGCGAGTGGGTGAGAGCGGGTACGCCTATAACCACTGTTGGCGATTCCGGGGGCCTCAATCGGCCCGCACTGTATTTCGAAATCCGCAAAGACGGCAAACCCACTAACCCAGCTAACTGGTGCACCGGCTGACCAAGGGAACCAAGAGCGTTAAACCAAGTCTAGTTAACATCGGTTACACTTAAGCACTACTTTGATTAGCCCTGAACGACGCAGGCAACCACCATGACAGACCAACCTTTCAGCAAATTATTGCAAGCAACAGCCCTTGGCGGTTTGTTAAGCCTTGCACCAATGGTATTGGCAGTCGAAGAGAGAGGCGAATTGCCTCTGGATGAACTGCGCACATTCGCCGACGTCTACAATCAGATTCGCGTCGGTTATGTGGAAGAGATCGACGACAGCAAGCTACTGGAATATGCGATTCAGGGGATGCTAATGGGGCTGGATCCGCATTCGGTATACCTCACCAAAGACGCCTTTCAGGATCTGCAGGACACAACATCCGGTGAGTTCTCAGGTTTGGGGCTGGAAGTGGGCATGGAAGATGGCTATGTGAAGATTATTGCGCCTATCGATGGCTCCCCGGCCGAAAAAGCGGGTCTGCAGACAGGTGATGTCATTCTCAAGCTGGGCAAAGTCCCCATCAAGGGTATGAGCCTGAGTCAGGCGATCGAAAAAATGCGCGGCCCCAAGGGTAGTGAAATTGAGCTGACGATTGGACGATCAGGTGACAGTCAGCCGTTTCAAGTGACGCTGGTACGCGACACGATTCAAGTGGCCAGCGTACGCAACCGCTGGCTGGAGCCTGGCTATGGCTATATCCGCATCGCACAGTTTCAAGGCCGCACCGGAGACGATGTTGCCAAGGCGCTAAAGAAGCTTGCCGATGAGCAAGAAATCAAAGGGTTGGTTCTCGACCTGCGCAACAACCCGGGTGGGGTACTGCGAGCCAGTGTTGATGTCGCTGGCCTGTTCATGAACGGCGGTACGGTGGTTTACACCGAGGGGCGCCTCGCCAATTCCGACATCAACTACGAAGCAACAGCTAATGACTCCACTAATGGCACACCTCTGGTGGTGTTGATCAACGGCGGCTCTGCCAGCGCTTCCGAAATCGTTGCCGGCGCTCTTCAGGATCAATCGCGTGCGGTCATCATGGGTACTAGCAGCTTTGGCAAGGGTTCAGTACAAACGGTACTGCCTATCTCCGAATCGCGCGCGGTCAAGCTCACCACCGCCCTGTACTTTACGCCCAACGGACGCTCTATTCAGGCAGAGGGCATCGAGCCCGATATACAAGTAAAGCGCGCCAAGGTCACCACGATCGACTCTTCCCGACGGGTTACCGAGCGTGACCTGGACGGTCGCTTGGACAACGCTGGCGGCAATAGCAAGGCATCCAAAAATACTTCCAGCGAATTGCTCTCTACCGACAACCAGCTCTACGAAGCTCTGACACTACTCAAAGGCATCAACATATTGGGACGGCAGAATCAGACAGTAACGCAAAAGGGCGCGACGCTCGCCGCGGGAGAATCCTGAACTTCACCCATGCAACTAAGCACAGACTTTGCATAAAGCAGTATAATGTTGGGGCCTAAAGCCTGACTTCTATTCCCCGCTCGGCCATATAGGTCTTCGCTTGCGGCACTGTAAATTCCCCAAAGTGGAATATGCTAGCGGCCAGTACCGCATCCGCACCGCCCAGTACGATGCCATCAACCAGGTGATCCAGAGTGCCGACACCGCCGGAGGCGATAACTGGCACATCAACAGCATCAGTAATCGCACGCGTAACGCCCAGCTCAAAACCGTTCTTGGTACCGTCGCGATCCATACTGGTTAACAGAATTTCACCCGCACCTAAATCCGCCATTTTGCGCGCCCACGCCACCGCATCGATGCCGGTCGGTTTACGCCCTCCATGGGTGAATATCTCCCAGCGCGGTCGACCGTCTATATCCTCTACCCGTTTGGCGTCTATCGCCACAACAATACATTGGGAGCCAAATCGGTCGGCTGCCTCACGCACAAGCTCGGGATTGTGGATTGCCGCGGTGTTGATACTGACTTTGTCGGCGCCGGCGTTCAGCATCGTACGAATGTCGCTTACCTCACGGATACCGCCACCCACCGTTAAGGGAATAAATACCTGCTCTGCGATTTTCTCTACCGTATGCACGGTAGTGTCGCGACCCTCGTGGCTTGCCGTGATATCAAGAAATGTAATCTCATCTGCGCCTTGCTCGTTATAGCGCCTAGCGATCTCAACCGGATCGCCGGCATCGCGGATTTCCACGAAGTTCACGCCTTTAACCACGCGACCATTCTCTACATCCAAGCAGGGTATTATGCGTTTAGCCAAACCCACCTTAGTCGACCTCATCACAGAGGCGCTGGGCCTCGTTGACATCCAAAGTGCCTTCGTAGATTGCACGTCCGGTGATAGCGCCCGCAATTCCGCGTGCGGCAACTGCATTGAGTGCTCGAATATCGTCGAGGTTGGTTATACCGCCCGACGCAATAACAGGGATAGAGGAAGCTTCGGCCATTGCTACAGTGGCCTCTACATTGACCCCCTGCATCATCCCGTCGCGAGCGATATCGGTATACACAATGGCCGACACCCCATCGGCATCAAACTGGCGCGCCAGGTCGGCAGCCTGAACCTGCGATACTTCGGCCCATCCATCCGTGGCAACGAAACCGTCTCTGGCATCTAGCCCAACAATGACTTTACCGGGAAATGCGGCACAGGCCTGAGCAACAAACTCGGGTTCTTTTACAGCTTTGGTTCCAATAATCACATAGCTCACGCCGGCACGAACGTACTGCTCAATCGTGTCCAGATCTCGAATACCACCGCCAATTTGTACTGGGAGTTTAGGGAACGCTTTGGTGATAGCCGTCACTACACCCCCATTTACTGGCTCTCCAGCAAATGCGCCATTGAGATCCACCAGGTGCAAACGCCTGCAGCCTGCCTCAACCCAACGAGCGGCCATGGCAACCGGATCATCGGAGAAGACGGTTGAGTCGTCCATCAGACCCTGGCGCAACCGCACGCATTCTCCATCCTTAAGGTCGATCGCAGGAATAATCAGCATTGTCCGTTCCAGTGAAGAAAGTTGCGTAATAATTGTAGACCAACGGTATCGCTCTTTTCGGGGTGAAACTGCACCGCAAACAAGTTGTCTCGGGCCAGTGCCGCATCGACTTCAACACCATAATGTGCGCTGCCAGCAACCAGTTGGCGATCTTCGGCGACCACGTGATAACTGTGCACGAAATAGAAACGGCTGCCGTCATCAATACCGTGCCACAAAGGGTGCGGGCGGGTCTGGCTAACCCGGTTCCAGCCCATGTGCGGTACTTTCAAACGCTCTCCCGACGTCTCGCGTAACCCCTTGCCAAAGAACCTGACGTCGCCATCGAGAATATCCAGACAATCCACGCCGTCGTTTTCTTGCGAGCGGCTCATCAGCGCCTGCATGCCAACACAGATCGCCAACACCGGTTTGTGCTGCTCAACCAGCGCAGTGGAGAGCAACTCATCGCAATGTAGCCGTCGGATCTCTGCCATGCAGTCGCGTATGGCGCCTACGCCCGGAAATACGACTCTATCGGCACTGCGCAATAGATCGGCATCATGCGTGACGATAACCTTATGCGCACCCGCGTGTTCAAGTGCGCTGGCCACCGAATGCAGATTGCCCATGCCGTAATCTATAACGGCAACGGTACCACTCATATCATGTCCTGAAACAGTTCGGCAGCGAGCCTACAGCACGCCCTTGGTTGAAGGTGTAATCCCAGCCATTGCCGGGTCGGCAGTCAACGCCATGCGCACAGCACGTCCAAAGGCCTTGAATACAGTTTCGGCTTGGTGATGCGTATTTTCACCACGCAGGTTGTCCACATGCAGGGTAACGCCCGCATGATTCACAAAACCCTGAAAAAACTCATAGAACAAGTCGACATCAAAGCCACCGACCTGCCCCCGGGTGAACGGCACGTGAAACTCAAGCCCCGGGCGACCCGAAAAATCGACCACTACGCGCGATAGCGCTTCATCCAACGGCACGTAGGCGTGCCCGTAGCGGAGTATCCCCTTCTTGTCTCCCACTGCCTGACTAAAAGCCTGTCCAAGGGTAATTCCGATATCTTCCACCGTGTGGTGGTCATCAATATGCAGGTCGCCCTTGGCCTTGATATCCAGGTCCATCATCCCGTGGCGAGCAATTTGATCAAGCATGTGCTCCAGGAATGGAACTCCGGTATCAAAATTTGCCGTACCGCTGCCATCCAAGTTCACCGACACGGTGATCTGGGTTTCCAGCGTATTGCGTGTGACTGTGGCTCGTCGCTCAGTCATACTACTCTCCTGTTAGCTAGCGGGCTTCGCGGGCTAGTTGGCCAAAGAGGGGGAAGATCTACCCTCTAAAAAAGCCCGCAAGTATAAAAGAAAGCTGTTTTCAATTCACTGCCGTATTACTACACACAAATTTGAGTGATCCAGCAGCCCTCTGGTGCGTCTGAGCCCTCCACACCATGACACAAGAATCCAACTTCGCGAACCGCATTCTGGCCTGGTACGACGTCCATGGCCGCAAAGACCTGCCATGGCAGCAGGCTATTTCTCCTTACCGTGTATGGGTATCGGAGATCATGCTGCAACAAACGCAGGTCTCCACCGTCATCCCTTACTTTGAGCGATTTATGCAGCGGTTCCCCGATGTGCGCGAACTGGCCGCTGCGACTCAAGATGATGTGCTGCACCACTGGACCGGGCTTGGCTACTACGCTCGAGCTCGCAACCTACACAAAACAGCACAGATCGTGAGCTCTCAACTCGACAGCAAATTTCCCGACTCCATTGAAGGATTGTGTGAACTGCCGGGTATAGGGCGTTCCACAGCGGGCGCAGTCCTGAGCATTGCCAGTGGTCAACGTGCAGCGATTCTTGATGGCAATGTGAAGCGCGTACTGGCTAGGCACGCCGCAGTGGAGGGTTGGCCAGGAGTAAGCCGGATTCACGCCGCGTTATGGGACATCGCCGAACAGCGTACGCCAGACATTCGACATGCGGATTACACTCAGGCCATGATGGATTTGGGTGCAACCTTGTGCACGCGCTCAAAGCCGCGCTGCGGCGACTGCCCGGTGGCAATCGACTGTATTGCAAACCATTCCCAAACCCAGACACTGTATCCCGGCAAGAAGCCCAAGAAAGTACTGCCCATCAAAGCCACCCGCTTTTTGCTGGTAATGCCCGGCACTAACGAAGTGCTACTCGAGAAGCGGCCCGATCAGGGCATCTGGGGTGGGCTCTGGTGCTTCCCGGAAATGGATGTCGACACGCAGTCCATAGAAACCTGGTGCCTGGATCGGCTTCAAACCACGCCCACGTCGCTGCAGCAGATGACACCGTTCCGGCATACCTTCAGCCACTATCATCTTGATATCAGCCCGGTGCTGGTCTCGATAGAACGGGCTAGTGAGTCCATTATGGAGACCGATGCCCGGCTCTGGTATAACTTACGGCAGCCACAAAACCTCGGGCTGGCTGCTCCGGTGGTCAAGCTCTTGAAATCCATTCAACAAAACTCCAACTAAGCCGGAGCATTCATGTCACGTAAGGTCTATTGCAAGAAGTATCAAAAAGAAATGGAGGGCCTAGCCAAGCCGCCCTACCCTGGGCCCAAAGGTGAAGATATTTTCGAAAACGTATCCAGCCAAGCCTGGACCGAGTGGCAGGCGCACCAGACCATGCTCATTAACGAAAAACATCTCAGCTTGGTAGACCCCGAGTCGAGGAAGTATTTGCAGGGAGAGATGGAGAAGTTCCTATCAGGTGCGGACTACGACAAAGCGGAAGGTTACGTCCCGCCCAGCGAGGATTGAGAGGCCTTGACTCGCGCCTGATCTGCGGTTTTAATACGCCCCCTTCGCCATAAGCGACTCCGCCCGGATAGCTCAGTCGGTAGAGCAGGGGATTGAAAATCCCCGTGTCGGCAGTTCGATTCTGTCTCCGGGCACCATATTCAACAATAAGCCTCGCCTAAATAGCGGGGCTTTTTTGTGGGCCGACACCCTGTGTCGACCCCGGTACGCCGGCCGGTTCATTCTGTCTCCGGGCACCATATCTAGCAAAAAGCCTCGCCAATACTGCGGGGCTTTTTTGTGAGCCGATGGTTCACATGCGCCTTACACGATGTGCGGTTACCGCAGCAAACAGGTACAGTAGGAAAAAACACTCAAAGCCTGCACCTATGCTCACAGTATTTCTGGTCAACCTTGGCGTAATCGCTATTGTGGTGGTCATTCATTACGAGTTTTTGTTTCGGTTCACCAAGCTTATGCCGGTGATGCAGATTCGCCATCGCTTTCGCATTGTTATCGGCGTCTTCGCCGCGTTAACGGCCCACGCAGCAGAGGTCTGGATTTTCGCGGCCTCTTTCTACCTCATGCATCACTCCGAAACCTGGGGAACCTTAGAAGGTAACTTTTCGGGATCGCTACTGGATTGCGTTTACTTTTCCTTTACCACCTATACCACTCTGGGTACCGGTGATATCGAACCCTTGGGTGATCTTCGCTATCTCACCGGCCTGGAGTCACTCACCGGCCTGGTACTCATTACTTGGACAGCGTCGTTTCTGTATCTCGAAATGACGCGTTACTGGGATGCTGACTGATGCAGGCTAAAACCCGGCCATGGCAGCCACCACTCATCCCATACACTCATGAGGATCGACCATGCCTGAGCTAAATATTCGACCAGCTACTCCAGACGACGTGTCCTTGATTTTGAACTTCGTTAAAGAGCTCGCTGATTATGAAAAGGCACTGGACGAGGTCAAGGCGACAACGAACGATCTGCACAAGGCCTTGTTTGGAGAGCAAGCAAAAGCGTTTTGCGTCATCTGTGAATCCGATGGAGAGCCAGCCGGACTTGCGCTCTACTTCTACAACTTCTCCACCTGGCTGGGTAAGTTTGGCCTCTTCCTTGAAGATCTCTACGTAACCCCATCCCACCGCGGCACAGGGGCGGGCAAAGCGCTACTAAAACACCTGGCTCAACTAGCGGTAGAAAATGACTGCGGTCGCTTCGAGTGGAACGTGCTGGACTGGAATGAGCCCTCAATCAAGTTCTACGAATCGTTTGGCGCTCAACCACAAAGTGAATGGATTGGCTACCGACTAAGTGGTAAGGCCCTGGCGGACTTTGCAGCCAGCTAATAGTCGAACCCACCGCGATTTAGTTAGTCAGCCCTTCAGCTGCGTCCGGTTCGCCGGCGTCAATATAGGCAAAGCGCGGTCCGACTAAGCCTTCAACCTCGACAGTTTCACTAAACATAGACAGGGGCCGGACCCACAGTGAGCGCTCACCATACAGCGGGCGATAAACCACCAGCTGCTCCTCTGATTCGGAATGGCGAGCTATGCCATAAACCTGATATTCACCGCCCTTGTAGTGGCGGTAGCGGCCATTGCGTAAGTCCATCGATCTGTGTCTCCCAAACATCCGGTGAATTGCGTTAGGCTTCCCAAAAAGCGCCACACCCCGCCATTCTGCGGTGAACTGCGGCCAAATTGCGACCAAGTGAGGCTTGTTGGCGGGAAATGCCCGTATAATGATTCCCTATGAAAACGTCTGAGCTCCTACAAAACAAGAGTTACCTGTTCTGGAACCTGCAAGCTGCAGGCTGGAGCGGGTGGGCTATGTCGTTCTATCTGGGTGTCATTGTCTGGGGCCGACCCCCTGAAAACTACGCCTGGTACCTGCCGACTATTGCCCTAATTGGCATGATTATTACGCTTGGCTTGCGCAAGATCTACCAAATCACCTGGGATCTGAGCATGGGCAAACGTGCGTTCGTGATCTTGAGCAGTTCCTACGGCGGCGCCGTAGCCTGGATGGGTGTTCGTGGCAGTATTTTCTACAACATGTTTCCCGGAGAGCGAAAGAACTACGAAGACGAAACCATGGCATTCTTGGGATACTTCGACGGCAGTATCTCAGCATTCTGGGTAATGCTTGTCTGGAGTGCACTGTATTTTGGCATCAAGTACTACCTGCTGATGCAGGAAGAGAAGCAGCGTGGACTTAAGGCTATGGCCATGGCCCACGAAGCTCAATTAAAGATGTTGCGATACCAGCTCAATCCTCATTTCTTGTTCAACACGCTAAACGCAATTTCTACACTTATTCTCGACAAGG
Organism: Halioglobus sp.; assembly: GCA_039990395.1. Classification (GTDB taxonomy): domain Bacteria; phylum Pseudomonadota; class Gammaproteobacteria; order Pseudomonadales; family Halieaceae; genus CALINF01. Next base: position 327,344 of record JBDXFZ010000139.1, on the reverse strand, counting down.
ATACCGAGCTAGCGAATACCATGGTGACCCGCCTTAGCAGGTTCTTACGCTACAGCTTAGACAACGATCCCATGTTGCGCGTGACCGTTGATGAAGAGATCGAGTCATTAAAACTCTATCTGGATATCGAAAAAGTGCGCTTTGACGAACGCCTACAACTGCATTTCGACATTGAGCCAGAAGCGCGATCTGCCTTGATGCCCAGCCTGCTACTACAGCCACTGGTTGAAAATTCAATAAAATACGCTATTGCCAATGCTATACACGGAGGCTCTATCGGTGTGAGCGCCAAGGTAGTGGCAGGCGAACTGCATCTGCGCGTGGCAGACGATGGCCCCGGCTTGGATCTGCGCCGCGGTAAACTACCCAAGGGAGGTGGTGTAGGTCTGGCCAACTGTCGCGAGCGTCTGAAAGAAATCTACGGAGACAACCAGGCATTCCGGCTGAGTGACACTGAACCGCATGGGCTCACAATTAGCATAAGAATCCCACTGGAAGAGAGAAAAAAAGAATCATGAATTCGCTGACTGCAATAATTGTTGACGATGAAAGCCTGGCACGGCGCGGCCTGTCTCTGCGACTCCAGCAAATTCCGCAGGTTGATGTGATTGGCGAGTGCAGCAACGGGCAGGAGGCTCTCGTACTCATCGCAGAGCAGTCACCTGACCTGGTGTTTCTGGACATCCAGATGCCGGGCCTCAATGGCTTCGACGTCATAGGTCAACTACAGGCTGACGAGATGCCCATGGTTATCTTTGTGACTGCATTTGACGAGTATGCTGTGGACGCCTTCAAGGTTCACGCGGTTGACTATGTACTAAAGCCGATCGACGACGACCGGCTGCACGAAGCAATCGAACGCGCGACCCTCCACCACCAGCAACAGGAGTCGACGCGGACGAAAGAAAAACTGGTGGAGATGGTAATGGGTATGACGGGTGCCAGTGCGAGCTCTATCGAGCAAATGGCAGAGTCTTCCAGACCCGTACAAAACTGGCCCGAGAAAATCTCTATCAAGGACGGTAGTGAAATTCATTTCATCAAAGTGGCAGATATCCAGTGGGTCGATGCCGCTGGTGACTACATGTGCGTGCACGCCGGAGGCGAGACGCACATCATGCGTACAACGATGAAGCAATTGGAAGCACTGCTCAATCCCACGATATTCCTGCGCGTGCATCGCTCAACTATCGTCAATGCCAATGTCATCACTGGCGCCCAGACACTCAGTAATGGCGAGTACCTGCTAACCCTGGAAGGGGGTTCGCAGCTAAAGGTCTCACGCAGCTATCGCGACAAAGTAAAACACCTTTTAACCGCTTAATCTGGCGCTTTCTGCGCCCTATCGCACCTAAGATTCGTCCTATCGCATAAGAGCTGCCAAAGCCTCCGCACGCTGCTAATTTCACGCTCAGACTACTTTCCAAGCTTCGCATGCAGGGGAATCACGTGAACCTTACAGCCACCTCCTTGAAGAATCCGGCCGGCATTGCCGTCGCTGTTGCCGTGATTCTGTTCTTTGGCGCCTACAGCCTCACCAAACTTCCGGTACAGCTGTTCCCGGATATCGAGAATCCGCGCATCAGCATACAGACAGGGTGGCGCGCAGCCTCGCCGCGTGAAATCGAATCTGAAATCATCGAGCCGATAGAATCGGTATTGCGTGGACTGCCCGGTCTGAAGGAGATGGGCGCGTTTGCCAATGCGGGCAACGCGTGGATTAACCTCGAGTTCGGCCTGGAAACCGATATGCAACGCACGCTGATCGATGTTATCTCTCGCATGAATCGTCTGGACCCCTTACCTCGCGACGCTACTCAACCAACTATTATGATGGGCGGTGGTCGAGGCGACACGCCCGCGCTAACGTACTTCTTCCTACAGCTGCTGCCCGGAACCGAGGGTCATATCAGCGACTACCTGCAACTGGTAGACGACGTCATCGCGCCAGCGATCGAGTCGGTACCCGGCGTTGCCCGCGTCAACGCGTCTGAGAACCGGGGCTCCGAACAGGAGCTGGAAATATTATTCGACCCCTACAAAGCGGCGCAGCTCGGCATCCCGCTAACCGAAACAGCTAATAGACTCGGTAGAGCCAATGATGTGAGTGGCGGGTTCGTAGAGGTAGGACGGCGCCAGTACACCATTCGCTTCACCGGTCGCTATGAGCCCAGCGAGTTGCAGGATTTTGTTCTGGAGTGGCGCGATGGTCGCCCGATCAAGCTAGGAGATATCGCCACAATATCTGTAACGCGCGGCGAGCAGGTGCTCACGAATACACAAAATGGCAACCCTGCTATCTCTATCCGTATCGACAAGGAGAACAATGCCAATGCGCTGCAGACGCTCAACGCAGTAAAGGCAGTTGTGGAGGAACTCAATGCAGGGCCTGTGCGGAACCAAGGCTTGGTGATGGCACAGTCCTTTGATGCTTCGGTATTTATCAACCGCGCGATAACGCTCGTAGCCAGTAATATTGGCCTTGGTGTTCTCCTAGCGGTGGGCATCCTGTGGTGGTTCCTGCGCCGTTTTCGCGCCACGCTGATCGTTGCTATCGCCATACCGATCTCTCTGCTCGCAACATTCGTTGTGCTTAACCTGACAGGCCGCACACTGAATATCATCTCGCTCGCAGGACTGGCATTTGCAGTAGGCATGGTGCTGGATGCCGCCATCGTCGTGCTCGAAAACATCGTCCGGCTGCGTGAGAAAGGCCTCAGCACATTCGATGCGTCGTTGCAGGGTGCGCAACAGGTTTGGGGTGCGCTATTAGCGTCTACCGCAACGACTGTTGCTATCTTTTTACCCGTTATCTTCATGCGCGAAGTAGAAGGCCAGCTGTTCGGAGACCTGGCGATTACAATTGCCATCGCCGTGGTGATGTCGCTGCTTGTGGCAGTGACGATTCTGCCGCTGGCTGCCCGCTCGTGGTTAAAGGAAGACAGTCTCGCAGATCAAAATGCCGCCACCTGGGAGCGTATCACTCGATTTGTTATGCGCATCACCAGCAATCCTCGCAAACGCTGGGCACTTGTCGCTGTTCTGTTGGGCGCACCACTAGTGACCAGTTATGTACTGATGCCAGAGCTGGACTACTTACCGCCCGTGAAACGCGATGCGGTAGATGCGTACTTTCGCTTCCCCGACGGTATCAGTGAAAGAACGATCGCCGAAGAATACGTCAGTGTAATCGAGCAACGGATCGCTCCCTACATGTCTGGCGAAAAGGAACCAGCCCTTAAGAACTACTACATACTTAACTGGGGAGGCGGCGGCGCGCTGGGCGCGCGGGTGAAGGATCAATCCCGTGTGAAAGACATGGAGAAGATTATCAATGAGGAGATTTTTGCCGATCTCCCCGATATGCGCTCCTTCGCAGCACAAGGCAACCTGTTTGGCGGATTCGGCGGCGATCGCAATATTGCCTTGCATCTTCAATCTCGCGATCGCGAGGCAGTCGCTGAAGCCGCGCGCCTGGGAGAGGAGCTACTGCAGGCTGCACTGCCAAATTCCAATATTCGGGTGAACCCGGGTCTGGAACAATCCGAGCCAGAGCTGCGGCTATCACCTAACGACCGCAAAATCGCAGAGGCCGGGTGGTCTCGACAAGATGTAGGCACCCTTGTTCGCGCAATGGGCGACGGCCTTTATGTTGGCGAGCACTTCGACGGTGAAAAGCGCATGAATGTGATACTCCGCGCGAGCAAGTGGGACACGCCAGAGCAACTTGCATCCATGCCGTTGGCAACGCCTAACGGTGGACTAATACCGCTCTCGGAGCTAGTGGACATCAATCGCACTGTTGGCCCCAGTCAACTGCGTCGCATCGACAGTCGAAGAACCATAACCATCGACGTGCAGCCACCGGAAGATGTGTCGCTGGAGCACGTGTTGGGCGTAATCAAGCGCGACGTCGAACCGAAAATAAAGGCAGCACTTCCAGCCGATGGCAACATCTTGTACGCCGGCAGCGCCAATGCACTCACGCGCGCCATTAAATCTATGGGCAGTAATTTCGCGCTGGCACTGGTGGTATTGTTTCTGTTGATGGCCGCCCTCTTTCGTTCCATGAAAGACAGTCTATTGGTGGTTCTGGCAATGCCGCTGGCAATGGTCGGCGGCATCGTGGCGATACGCCTTCTCAACCTGGTGTCGTTCCAGCCGCTGGATCTACTGACGATGATTGGTTTCATTATCCTGTTAGGCCTGGTGGTGAACAACGCGATCTTGCTGGTTCATCAGACACGCAGCGCTGAGCGAGAAGGCGTCAGCCGCCATCAGGCCGTGGAGCAGGCACTGCGTACGCGACTACGTCCCATTTTTATGAGCACGCTCACCAGTATTTTTGGCATGCTGCCGCTTCTTCTGATGCCAGGCGCTGGCAGTGTTATCTATCGCGGACTCGCCGCAGTGATCGTTGGCGGCATGTGCATCAGCACTGTATTCACTCTACTTCTGCTTCCCTGCTTTCTTCGTATGGGCGAAATCAGCAGCGGGGTTATTCAGGGCAGCGGTCCACGTAAAGAATTACCACCGCTTAAGTCGGTTGCGTAAACGCATTCAGTTTTTTTGGAGACACGTAATGTACACACTATCCCGATCGATACTCGCAGGTACATTGGCACTTGGCCTCACCTTGGTTAGCTTGAACACGCACGCGCAGCAATCCGCTGCCGTGGTCGAGCTCACCTCTGTGACCGAGCGTGAAAGCAGCTCCGTGGTCAAACTGCCGGGTACAGTCATCAGCACGCGCGATGCACAAATTGCATCCGAGGTTGCCGGCAGACTCACTTGGGTTGCAGAGGTCGGCGACACCATCGCAGCCGGCGAGCCAGTAGCGATAATCGATGACCACCTGTTCCAGCTGCGTCTGCGCAACAATCAGGCAGAAATCGCCCGAATCAGTGCAGATATTGCCTACAACGACAGGCTGATTGCACGACTGCAAAAGCTGGCCGCTCAGAACAACATGGCGCAGTCGGAGCTCGATGAAGTGGCGTCACGACTTGAGATGCTTCGCCAGGAAAAACGCATCGCCGAGGTGGATCGTGATCGCACTGAATACGATCTGGCGCGCAGTAGAGTTACCGCGCCATTTGCCGGCGTTGTTGCGAGTCGCACCATGGTACTAGGTGAATATACTGAAGCGGGTTCTGCGCTGATACGACTCGTCGACACTGATACGCTGGAGATATCTGTCAATGCACCACTGCGTGTAGCGCACTACAACAGCGTTGGCGTAGAGGTGCAGATAGAAGCGGACGAACGCCAAACATTGGTACCCATCAGGGGCATCATTCCCGTGGGCGACCCCACTTCGCGCATGCTTGAATTGCGCCTGAGTGTGCCAGGCGGCGAATGGCTTATCGGTGAAGCAGTCACGGTAGAAATCCCTGACAGCCAACCCAAATCAATGCTTACAGTACCGAGAGACGCGCTGGTATTGCGCGATAGCGAAACTTTTATCTATACCGTGTCTGGTGATACGACTGCGGTGAAAGTGCCAGTGATCGCAGGCCCAGGCAGTGGCAGCAATATTGCAATCGAGGCGCGTATCAATGCCGGAGATCCCGTCATTATCCGCGGCGCTGAGAATCTACGAGATGGACAGGCACTGAAGATTATCCAACATCACATTGCCGGCAACCCCAACTAACCAGTCCGTTTAAACCTACGTTAGGTAGAAGGCTGGCTACGCACGGTGATGCGTTTAGACGATGCTTCAGCTTCGGCTGATGCTTCAACTTGGGCTAAGGTACGCACACTGCCTATCTCTGCCGCGTCGGGGCAGCCGCGGGCAGCAAGCTGTTGGACTGCCGTATCCACATCCTCCGGTGCGACTGCCATAAGCAGACCACCGCTGGTCTGTGGGTCGTACAGGATGTTCGTTATTGATGCGTCCAGGTCGGAATCTAGCGCGACAGTGTCAGCGAAGGCTGTCACATTGGATTCGTGCAATGTGCTCGTGATGCCTTGAGCAAGTGCGTCTTGTGCACCCGGCATTAAAGGCAATTTCGTCAATATCAGTTCAGCCTGCTGATGGGGGCCCAACATCTCACCCAGATGCCCCGCTATACCGAAACCGGTGATATCTGTCAGCGCACTGGCACCGCAGGCAACCGCAACCTCTGCTGCTCCGTGATTACTCAACAGCATCGTTTCGATCGCGCCCATCACGTCGCGGCCATCGGCCTTGTGCAACATATTTGCTGCAAACACGACGCCGGTGCCCAACGGCTTGGTCAGAATCAGACGGTCGCCTGTTCGAACACCGCGCTTGGTAAGCGCAGAGCTCTCGGCCGCCATCGGCGCTCCATTAACAACGAACCCGAGATTTAGTTCTGCCCCCTGCATGCTGTGTCCACCTGCGAGCACACATCCGGTAACGGAAAACACCTCTAGAGCACCAGCCAGATACTGCTCTAGCTCGCGCGCCGCGACAGTAACGCTGGCGAAGGGAATTGTCACTAACGCCAGTGCCGAGATCGGCTTCAGGCCACAGGCATAGAGGTCACTGAGCGCATGATTGGCTGCAACCTGACCCATCACAAAAGGATCGCGCACCATCTCCCTGAGCGCATCAACACTCTGCCAGAGCGGCGCACCCCCGGGGAGTGCTACCGCATCTTCTGCACCTGCAGCTACAACAAGCCCCGGATAACGCGTCGACAAAGACCCTAACACTGAGGCCAGACTGGCGGCATCCACCTTGGCACCGCAACCACCACAGGGAGCTTGCGCCTGCTCTACGTCAGCGATTGGGCTTGAACTTGCGCGCGACATGGTAGGTAGCTGGGAAAACTGCCGCATGAACGTAGTATCGATATGGTCCTTCCATCGCCACACCCAATCACCGACCAGGCTAAACGGCCCGCGATCAGCAACGGCGCGCCTGTCGCCCAATGAGACCAGTGAAAGAAAGCGTTTTTGCGGACGATGTTGCCGCAGGGGAGTTGCGTTCAATGCCGCTCGCAAATTATGCGCCAGCACAGGCGCCTGACGCACGGCGTAGACCCCGGCTTTAGGACGCGGATGATTGACCTGCGTGGCTATATCGCCCGCTGCAAAAACTTGATCATTATTCAATGCTCGCAGTTGATCATCGACTTGTAAAAATCCTCGGTCATCAACATCCAGCCCGGAGGCACCAACCCAAGGCGCAGCAGCCGCGCCGGTGCACCAGAACAGCTGATCAAAAGAAGCTGAATCTTTGGGGCCGAAGTGAAGTGCATCAGCGCTAACTTCGGTAACCCGTTTGCCACATTGAACGCCCACATCAAAGTGCTCGAGAGCACGATAGACGGAGCGGCGTGCGCTGACGTTGTAGTCAACCAGAATGTCTTCGCCACCGCAGTACAAATCAAAGCGCTGCGTGCTGCCGCGTTGTCGGCAAGCCATTGCAAGCACTAGCTCAACGCCACCAGCACCGCCACCCACCACTGCGACACGCGCGGGCGTGCCATCAGAGGCCGCGCGAAACCCATTCCAGCGCTGCCAAAGACCGGCTACCGGCTTCACCGGGGTGGCAAACTCGCGGGCACCCGCGACGGAGTCCAGCTCAGGCTGCGAGCCAATATCCAGACTTAGCACGTCGTAGCCAATGGCCGGTCGGCCAGGTACTGAAACCGTTCGTGCGACTGGATCAATACTTGTTACCTCGGCGCAGATAAAACGGACTTGAGCCCACTCGCTCAACCGCACAAGATCTATATGGGCTTGCTCAAAAGTGTAATGTCCGGCGATCAGGCCTGGCAACATCCCCGAGTAGGGCGTGTGGCTGGCCGGTGAAATCAGCGTAATTCGTACGTCCGGCATCGGTTGCATAGCGAGCATTCGAAGTGCAAGAGCGTGAGCGTGGCCCCCGCCAATCAATACGAGATCTTTACGCTTCTGCGCTATAGGTAACATGCACTCATCCGGGCTGTTGAGCCCAGGTTATCACTGCTGCTCGGGATCCGCTGGAGCGCAGCTTACCCTGGCGCTGCTGGAGCTGATACTCGTACATGGGATCGTAGTAGTCTGCCAGCAGCTGACCTATCCATTGCCGATGGATCGCGTCACTGCCTTGATCAGGCTGAACCCGGAACGCATCGTCGATGAGATCCGACAGGGCCTGCTGCCGAACGCCACCCAACCTTTTGCGGATGCGGTAAAGATCGCCCTGTAACCGCTCGCAGTGCATCTGCGGACCATCATCGCCATAAGCATTGGTATAGCGCAAACCCAGATCAACCACGTAGTCATCGAAAACAACATCAATGCGCGAATCGAGTGTTTCCTCAATCACGACCATCGATGCCTCAGACATCATGGTTCGCAAGGACTCCGGCAGCGACAACCGACCGATCAGACGTCCTTCGTCTTCCAAAAATATGCGCCTGTTGCCAGCGGCGACCTGTTTCAGCAACGCTATGCTGATCTGATTTTCGAAATCAATCTGGGAGGGCTGGGGTTGTAGCAACTGGCCAAAACTTGATCCGCGGTGACAGGCCAGACCTTCCAGGTCGATGCTGTTAGACAAGGCATTGATAGCGCGGGTTTTACCTGTGCCTGTCTTCCCGGCAATCAATACCAGCTCGACATCCGCCAAGGAACTTTCCAGTTGATCAATCAAGAAACGGCGCATGGCTTTGTATCCGCCCTTAATCAGCGGATACTCCACACCCTGCTGCGCAAGCCATGTTTGTACAGTCTGCGACCGTAGGCCACCGCGAAAGCAATACAGATAACCGTTGGGATGAGCCCTGGCAAACGCTAGCCACTGCTGTAAGCGAGCGTCTCGCACACCACCAGACACAAGCGCATGACCCAACTCCATGGCCGCCGCCTGACCCTCAAGCTTATAGCAGGTACCCACCTGCGCGCGTTCATCGTCGGTCATGAGGGGTAGATTTTGTGCACTGGGAAACGCGCCGTGCGCAAACTCGGTGGGCGCGCGCATGTCCATCATGGGAGTATCTGCCAGAAACAAGCCGCGATAGTCGTCAGTGTCTCCGCGGCTCTTCATGAGGATGTTACTCGGCTTCTCCGCCAAAAATCTCTATGACGCGATTCTGTAGATCGGTAAGCGCTTCAGACATCAGCGCGAAGTCTGCATCAATTCGCGCCGCATCATCTGCCTCAGGTATATCCTCATTTTCTTTCATCAACTCATCCGAGAACTTGAGACGCCGCAGACACAAGTCCTCTGCCAAAACCAGTTGTAAGCGCTCGTCCCAGTGCAGTGAAACCCGGGCAACTTGTTTGCCAGCGTCAAGATGAGTCTCCACCTCTTCGCTAAGTAAATCAACTCCCCGGCACCGCACGATGCCGCCCTCTTCACCCAGCTCTCGCAGCTCGCACTCCCCGCCCAGCTCGAAGTCATCGGGCAAACTGTTGTGCGCCAGCCAACCCGTCATCGTTGCAATAGGCGCGTTGTTCACCTGTGGAAGCACAACGGGAAAGCTGCCAATACAATCGCGCAATAGGTTAAGCAGTTCCTCCGCCCGCGCAGCACTGGCGGCATCTACCATTATCCAGCGAGCTCGTGTATCGATGTAGGCGTAAACCGACGAGGAGCGCGAAAATGCCCGCGGCAGGCAATCCTGCACGATCTCGTCTTTCAGAGTAAGGCGTTCCTTTCGGTAGACTTTGCGCCCCTGCTCCGACTCGATCAGAGAAACTTTTTCATCCAATTGCTCACGCACAACCGTTGATGGCAGCAGCTTCTCCTCCCGCTTCAGCTTTAACAGATAGCGACCATTAGCAGCATGCACTAATGCGGCTTCTTCGCCTCCAACCGGCGCGACCCAGCCTAGCGCCAATGGTTGGGCAGGCGTGCAAGGCTTGAAAGCTCTTGCCTCAAGCTGATCGGACAATTGTTCGGGGGTAGAGTCTATTGGGGTTGTAAGCCGATAGGCGCGAAGGTTTTTGAACCACATGTGATTTGCATCTTGGGTGAAGGGCGCAAGATTGTACCCCAGCGATTTGCGAATGCCAGAAAAACCGAAGATCGACGCGTGGCATCGCTTGAAAGGTTCACATACACTGCGTGCAGAGGCGATTAAAACTCGCTTACTTCACCTTTTTTGACGACAGGCAACCGACATGAAATTCCTACATACCATGGTGCGCGCACGCGATCTGACCGAAACCCTGGATTTTTACTGCGACAAGCTCGGTTTGGTAGAAACCAGTCGTTACGAGAGCGAAGCGGGGCGATTTACACTCGTGTTTCTGGCTGCGCCGGGCGACGTGGAGAGCGCAAAATCTGGCCAGTGCCCTCTGGTAGAAATCACCTGGAACTGGGACACCGAGGACTACGATGGTGGCCGGAACTTTGGTCACCTTGCGTACCGAGTGGAGGACATCTACGGCTTGTGCCAGCACCTGATGGATAATGGTGTCACCATCAATCGTCCACCACGCGATGGGCATATGGCTTTTGTTCGCTCGCCTGACGGGATTTCAATTGAGTTACTGCAGGAAGGGGATTCGCTTCCGCCGCAGGAGCCCTGGGCCTCTATGTCTAATACTGGATCATGGTGACACAGCGCTAGAGAGAATCGTCGCGTGACGACCAGCATCACTGCCCGACTCATACTACTGCTAACGCTGTGTAGCGCTTTAGTGATTGGCGTGGGAATGCTCGTCGACTATCGGATCTCCCGCGAAGAAATAATGACGCGCCTGCAAATTCAGCTTAAAGACAGAGTCGAGAGCGCTTTGGTCGATCTGGAAAACATGCTGGACGGGGTCGAAGGTAGTACGCTCTTTCTGGGAACCATCCTCCGGCAGCGTGAATATTCCTCTGCAGGCTTGGAGCAACTGCTCAAGGATATCGTGGAGAACAATGACGACATCTTTGGCTCAACTATCGCTCTCAACCCCGAACTTACAGAAACCAGTGCCGGCTTTGCGCCATACTACTACCATCGAGAAGGCATATTGACTTACGTCGATCTCGCTAAGGAGCAAAAGGCGTACTGGCTACAAAGCTGGTACAAAAACGCTGTGTTAGCCGAGAAACCCGTGTGGACTGAGCCCTATTTCGACCGCGGCGGCGGTGAAATTCTGATGACAACCTTTTCTGTGCCTATTTATCGTACTGACAAATCCGGTAGCCGATTCCTCTATGGCGTCGCGACTGGCGATGTCGCACTTGATGAACTGCATAACTACATGCAGCGAATTCGTCTCGGTGAGAACGGTTTTGGCATACTGCTGAGCCGAGCCGGTATCGTGATCAGTGCACGTGAGCCCCAGTCGATTTTGAAGGATTATCGTGAGCGTGTGATAGACCCTGAGGATATCCCAATCTGGGAGGAGTTGTTTCAGTCCGTACTCAAGGGTAACGCAATCACCCGCACTTTGGAGTGTGAGCAGATCGACGGGGAATGTTCCATTCGCATGGCCACGCTGACATCCACCGGGTGGCCAGTCGGTGTTATCTATTCTCAGGGAGAAGTGCTTAAGCCGCTGCAGCTCTATCAATTAAAAACAGCAATAGTTGGACTTGTCACACTGCTCTTAATGTCATTGTCTATTTATGCGATAACACGGCGACTGACCGGCCCTCTCAGTGCGCTGGCCAACGCCAGCAAAGACCTTGCAAGTGGCAAATTGAACACCGCCCTACCCCATGCGTCGGGCAATGATGAGGTTGCAAGTCTGATCAGGGCATTTACTAATATGCAACGCGACCTCAAGGTCTATATCGCCGACCTTGAGGACGCCACTGCCAGCCGCAGTCGGCTCGAGGGTGAGCTAGCTGCCGCCCGCGAGATCCAAATGTCTATGCTCCCTCAGGGAGGCGAGGCGCAAGAGACTTGCGAAACGTATTCCCTATGGGCAAAGGTACGCCCTGCAAAATCTGTAGGTGGCGACCTGTATACCTACTATGAAAGACACGGAGAGCTGTTTGTTGCAGTAGGCGACGTATCTGACAAGGGCGTACCGGCCGCTCTGTTTATGGCCAAGGCGATCAGCCTGATGCAACAACTACAAGAAGACTTCAGTGAACCCAACACGGGTATGGCAAAGCTGAATGACTTATTGGAGCAGGGTAATGAAAACTGCATGTTCCTCACCCTGTTTTTTGGGGTGCTGAATCTACAGACCGGCACATTACGCTTCGCATCCGGTGGGCACACGCCTCCTACCCTGCTGCAGGCCGGTCGGGCGACCACGCTGGAGCAGAAAAGTGGACCTGCGCTAGGGTTAGCAACCGAACAGACATTCCCCATCAATACAGTGCAGCTTCCTGCAGGGAGTCGCTTGGCAATCTATACCGATGGTATTGACGAGGCTTTTGACAGTGAAGCGCAGATGTTTGGCACGCAGCGCATCAATGCACAAATTGAGAAGGACGTTGATCAGGCGACAGCTTCTGCCGGTATGTCCTTGTTTCAGGCTGTAGATGCATTTGCGGGCTCAACACCTCAGTCTGACGATATCACGCTTCTGTTACTCGATTGGTCAGCCGCAACCGTCCACGCCCATGAATTCGCACAGCAGCACGCGCTGCATCTAGGGCCAAAACTGGTGACTCGGGCTAACCTATGGCTGGAGCATGTACTCGAACAAGCTGGCGTCAGCCCCGATGTCATCATGGAGCTTACATTGGTGCTCGAGGAAATGGTGACCAACGTCGGTAAGTACTCTGGGCTGGACCAAACCAGCGAATTACAGGTGTTGGTGGCAGGCAACAGCGCTGAGATCAGCCTGGAGATCCAGGATCAGGGTAGTCCGTTTGACCCACTAAGCGAGGCGCGTAGAGCAGAACTGGGCCAAGACATCGATCACGCTCAGGTAGGCGGGCTTGGTGTACACTTGATTACGCAGTTAACACAACGGCAGGACTATCGTCGCGAAGAAGGTAAAAATATCTTACGTGTGATAAAACAGCTTGATACCTAAATGACTCTACCGGCGACTGATAAGCGCCTCAGGAAAGAACAGCATGGAACTCAAAACCTCTGTCAGTATTGATGAAGAGCAATCCGTCGCCAGACTCGGGCTAAAGGGAGCACTAAATACCGATACTGCCCCTGAATTCGAAAAGCGGTTGCAGGACGTTCTCTCAAAAGGCAACAGCCTTACCGTACTTGATATGAAGGAATTGGACTACATCAGTTCAGCTGGACTACGAGTGATATTCAAAGCTGCAAAACAGGCCAAAAATGCGGGTAATCGGTTGGCTGCAGCCAACCGAAAACCGCACATCGACAAGGTCTTTGAGATACTCAAAGCATTGCCGGATATGGCAGTGTTTGCGGATGATGATGAACTGGATGCCTATCTCGACGCGATGCAGAGCCAGGTCAAGGGCGATGGCTAGCGCTTTAGAAAGTTGATAATCCAGCGGCCGATCCGGTCGCTCTCAGGATCATTCACCAGCGAGGCCATGCCTACTGTGTAGTTGTCTTCGCCGATCGTCTTTCTGCGAAAATTCATAATCTCGCGCGAGTAGTCCGGAACAAACTCAGGGTGCCCCTGAAACGTCAGCATATGGTCGCCTATCTGGCATACCGCATTTTCACAGAATTCACTGCCCGCCAGCACAGTGCTGCCCGCGGCGACTTGCGTCACCTGATCCTGGTGGCTTACCAGAATACGAAAATCCTCATCGCCTTCATCGTGCCACTCGGGACGGCAAGAAAAGGTGTGTGTGTGCAAACCCACGCCCCAGCCCTTCTCGGACTTCTCCGTTTTACCACCCAATGCCTGAGCTATCAGTTGATGGCCGAAACAGATGCCCACCAGTTTTTTCTCACGCGCATGTAGCTCACGAACGAAGCCTTCGAGTTCACGAATCCACTGCTTGTCCTCGTATACGCTGCTCTTGCTACCCGTAATGAGGTAGGCATCGACGGCATCAATCTCGGTGGGAAATTCACCCTTTTCGGCATCCCAGGTCACGAATTCCAATGTGGGGTCGAGTCGGCTCAACAGCGCCACGAACATATCGGGATACTCGCCGTAGCCCGGCACCCATTCGGGCCGTACCGTATCAGTCTTCAAGATGCCCAGTTTCATTGTGACCCTCATGCCAACGCGGGTTTCTGACCCAATAAATGGAAAACATCTTAGAAAGTCGCCAGCGCCCTGTCTATACCACGAAAGGGAGAGCGCAAACTGCCTTACCGCGCCCGGTATCACACTACGCAATACTTGGTGATGGCATCCCAGATCGGTTAGCCTTGTGCACTTACTTCGTCGAGATTGAATCCTTGCGCTTCTTGTTCCCAATTGCCTTCGCTCTGCTCTGCACAGGCCAGTCTGTACTTGCCGCCGCGCCCAACTTTGTCGGGTCAGAGCGGTGCGCGTCCTGCCATGAGCAAGAGCACGACACATGGCTGGATTCTCATCACGACCTGGCCATGCAAGAGCCCTCCGCCGAGACCGTCTTGGGTGATTTTGACAACGCCACATTCACCTACAATGGCGTTACAACCACCTTCGTGCGCCGCGACGGGCAGTTCATCGTTCGAACCGATGGCGAAGACGGTAAGCTAACCGAGTTCCCGGTGAAGTACGTTTTCGGCGTCTATCCACTGCAGCAGTACTTACTCCCGCTGTCACGTGGCCGCCTGCAAACATTGAGCATTACCTGGGATGCCCGCCCGCGCGAAGAAGGCGGGCAGCGCTGGTACCATCTGTATCCCGATGAGCAAATAGACTACACCGACCCGCTACATTGGACTGGCCCCTACCAGAACTGGAATACACGCTGCGCAGAGTGCCACAGCACCGATGTGAAGAAGAACTACAGCCCTGCAAAGCGCGAGTTCAACACCACGTTCGAGGAAATTGATGTGGGTTGCGAAGCCTGTCATGGACCGGGTAGCAAGCACATCGCGGCAGCTACCGCTGGCACTCTTGGCCAGGACAGCGGGTTATTAACGCAACTTTCACAACGCGGAGAATGGGCGTTTCCGGAGGGAGAAAGTATCGCCCGCCGCTTGAACCCGATTGAATCAAATGCGCAGATCGATAACTGCGCGCGCTGCCATTCACGCCGTGGCACATTAGGCGACTACCACTACGGCGCTGATTTGCTAGACACCCACCGTCTGTCGTTGACCGAGTTTCCGCTCTACCACTACGACGGTCAGATACTTGATGAAGTTTATGTGTACGGCTCCTTCGTGCAGAGCAAGATGCACCAAGCTGGCGTGGTGTGCAGCAACTGCCACGAACCCCATAGCAATGCCTTGCGCGCCGAAGGCAACGGAGTGTGTGCGCAATGCCACAAGCCCGACACCTACGACACCACAGCGCATCACCACCATCCCGTCAGCTCAGAGGGAGCTCAATGTGCGAATTGTCATATGCCGCACACGACCTACATGGGTGTCGATGATCGCCGTGATCATAGTATGCGGATACCGAGACCGGATTTGAGTGTCGTACTGGGCTCACCCAACGCCTGCAACCAATGCCACACAGATAAAGACCCCGTTTGGGCCTTGGAGTCACTTCGCAGTTGGGGCGTTGAGTTTCGCGACACAGGTTCACACCCTGCGCGCGCCTTTGCTCAAATTCAAGCCGGCGATATGCGTGCGGTGCCCACTCTGATGGCGCTGGCCTCGGATACAAGTGCTGCACCAATTTGGCGAGCCACCGCCATCGAGCAGCTGGGCGATACTGGCCAGAGGAACATACTGACACTGGCCAGCCAGTATCTGTATGACGACAACCCGATCATTCGAACAAGCATGGTACGCAGTCTGGAGTCCCTGCCACTGAACCAGCGCTATAAACTGCTACAGCCATTGATTAATGACGAGATTACTTCAGTTCGGCTGGCTGTTGCACTGCAGCTGGCAGGTGTACCACTTGATCAAATATCTCAAGAGCAATCGCGAGCGCTGGTTGCATTATTTGACGAATACCGCGCCGTACACCGCGAACACGCTGACATGCCCTCAATACAAATGCAGATGGGCTTGTTCTACACGCGACGCGGTGATGGTCCGGCATCTGAAGCGGCCTATCGCGAGGCGATATACCTTAATTCGCAAATGATTCCAGCGTACCTGAATCTGGCGGATTTGCTGCGTACAGCACAGCGTGAAGACGAAGCCAGGGAACTGCTCAAGACAGCTCTAGCCATTGCGCCTGACAGCGGCTCGGCTCTTCACTCGATGGGATTACTGGAAACGCGCACAGGCAATACCGATGTTGCACTCAACTACCTTGGCCAGGCGGCCGCTCTGGAGCAGGTTGGCACACGACATCGCTTTGTTTATGCGATCGCTCAGCACGATCTGGGCAAGCCAGAAGCGGCGATTGAAACATTGCAGGCTTTGCTACGCACAGTGCCACAGGATATTGATGTGCTGCTCGCGCTGGCGAACTACAGCGCGGAACTAGGACGAATGGATTCTGCCAGAGGTTACGCAAAAACGCTGATCGCATTGGCGCCTAACAACCCCAATTACAAAGCGCTTCTGCAACAACTCTCCGATCAATAATACTAAGAAGTGCAAACGGCGCTAGTTGGCAGGCGCAAACACCAGATTGAGTGTCACAGGTACAGCCGTGCTGATACTGTTTAGTCCGGCTATTTCCCGCAATGCCGTAACCCCGTCTTCCAGCCCAAAATCTGCAGCACCCACGATGACAGGCTTGGGCGTCATTACACGTATCAGCCCGCCTTCATCACCACTTACCATAACAGGCACGGTGATTTCGCGTTCGGCTCCATGCAGCGCTAACTTCACGGCAATATCCGTGGTAACCGATCCACCTCCAGCTATAGCAGCAAGCACTGCCGGCGCTACCTGAGCGCTAACATTAGCGGTGGGAAACATGGCAGTTTGAAACAACAATTCCCGCATTCGCTCATTGCGAATCGGAATCATTGTTTCCACACTATCAAGATCTATCGCGAGCTGAACCCGGCCATCCTCACTTACAAACCCAACCATCGAGCTAAACAGGTGGGTCTCGCCAATGCTGTTGTTCTTGATCGAAACAAAGTTCAACGTCGAACGGTCTGAATCCAGTTCCCATTGCGCCAATGCGGGGACTGTCCATGCCATTAGGCCAACTACGAGCAAGCTATTAATGCCCTGTCGAAAGAATCGCAAAATTACTCTCCTGTGTCCCTTGTTACTTTGTGCACTGTAAGCTCGCTCGGATTAAGTCACGCGACTACTTCGGCGAGATCACCCTTCTTCTCCAGCCAGGATTTGCGATCGCTGGCGCGCTTCTTTGCTAACAACATATCGAGCATCTCATTGGTGCCATCACCTGCGCCCAAATCAAGACGGACAAGTCGTCGCGTATCGGGATCCATCGTGGTCTCACGCAGCTGTAGTGGATTCATTTCACCCAAGCCTTTGAATCGCTGAACATTAACCTTGCCACGCTTTTTCTCCGCTTCGATGCGGTCCAGAATGCCCTGTTTTTCCGCCTCATCCAATGCGTAGAACACTTCCTTGCCGATGTCGATTCTGTACAGAGGTGGCATGGCCACATAGACATGCCCCGCCAATACTAGTGACCGAAAATGCCTTACAAACAGCGCACAAATCAGTGTCGCAATATGTAGGCCGTCGGAATCAGCGTCGGCAAGAATGCAGATCTTGTGATAGCGCAAACCAGACAAATCATCACTGGCTGGGTCGATGCCGAGCGCAACAGATATATTGTGCACTTCCTGCGACGCGAGAATTTCCTGGGAGTCCACTTCCCAGGTGTTCAAAATTTTACCGCGCAGTGGCAGTATCGCCTGAAACTCGCGGTTGCGGGCCTGCTTGGCTGAGCCCCCCGCCGAATCGCCCTCTACCAGAAACAACTCGCCCCGCTCCGGGTCTTCACCCGAGCAGTCTGCCAGCTTGCCCGGCAACGCTGGACCAGTAGTAACCCTCTTACGCACCACTTTTTTGGCGGAACGCAGCCGGCTCTGGGCGTTGTTGATAAACATCTCGGCCAGTTTTTCGGCCTCCCCCGTATGCTGGTTCAGCCAGAGGCTAAACGCATCCTTCGCGACACCGGAGACAAACGCCGCGGCCTGGCGTGATGACAATCGCTCCTTGGTTTGCCCTGAGAACTGGGGATCTTCCAGCTTGGATGACAAAACATAGCAGCACCGATCCCAAATATCGTCAGGCGTAAGTTTCACACCCCGTGGTAGAAGAGAACGTAGCTCACAGAAATCCCGTATGGCGTCCAGCAAGCCGGTTCGCAGTCCGTTAACGTGAGTTCCACCCTGTGCGGTAGGGATCAAATTCACATAAGACTCGGCGATCACCTCACCCTGCTCTGGCAGCCACTGTACGGCCCAGTCTACAGCTTCGGTGGAACCGCCTAGGCTGCCAACAAAGGGTTCTTCTGGAATACAGGGGTAGTCTATCGTAGCGTCAGCCAGGTAATCAGTGAGCCCATCCTCGTAATACCACTCGTCAGTTTCGCCCTTTTTCTCGTCCTTGAAGGTAACTTTCAGTCCGGGGCATAGCACCGCTTTGGCGCGCAGCACGTGGCGTAAGCGGCTGACGGAGAAGTTGATGGAATCAAAGTATTGGCTATCAGGGGTAAAGCGCACGCTCGTACCGGAGTTGCGCTTGCCGCAAGTGTCGATAACCTCCAGCTCCGAGGCTTTCTCTCCTCCGGCAAAACGCATGCGATACACATTGCCGCCTCGACGAATCGTGATCTCGAGATCGCTCGACAGCGCATTAACCACCGATACGCCAACGCCGTGAAGACCGCCGCTGAACTGGTAGTTTTTGGAGGAGAACTTCCCGCCCGCGTGTAGCGTGGTCAGAATAACTTCCACCCCGGGCAGACCTTGCTCTGGGTGTATATCCACGGGCATACCACGACCATCATCGCTGACGCTCACAGAGCCATCTTTAAACAGTATGACGTCAACCTGACTGGCATGGCCCGCCAGCGCTTCGTCGACACTGTTATCAATGACTTCCTGTGCGAGGTGATTGGGGCGGGTTGTATCCGTGTACATACCCGGTCGCTTGCGGACCGGCTCAAGACCGGTGAGGACTTCAATATCTTCTGCTGTGTACTGACTCATTCGAGCTTACTGTCTACTCAGGTAAGGGACTTGTCGCATTGTACACAAGCCGAACCGGAATACTCTTCCTTGTTACGAATATCCGCCTGATTCGAGGTCAACCATAAACTCTCTGTTGGTCACCCTCGAAACACCCGTGCGAATGTCACCCTCTGGGGTCAGTTCCAGCCAGCGATAGCCCGGCCCTTTGTCATCTACCCTGAAGTCTTCAAGCTCAGGTGCAAACTGTACACAGGTCGAAGGCGTGGCCATGAGTTTCACACCATTACGCTCTAAATCCACCTGCTGGTGCACGTGCCCCCAGAGTATCCCCTTAACCCGGGGATGCCGATCGGTTAGATTAAAGAGCGCGTCTGCATCAGACACCTGTTGTTTATCCAACCAGTCTGATCCCACCGGCACCGGTTGATGATGAAGGCAGATAAGCACATGTGCGCCTTTTTCTTCAGCGTGCTCCAGGGCTTGGCCAAGCAGGGTGATCTGTGCATCGCCAAGCTGCCCACCCACCTCTCCCGGTATCTGGGAGTCAAGCATCACGATGTGCCAGCGCCCAATCGTGATCTCGCTATAAAGCCGGCTTTCTACCGGAAATGATCGCTCCATAGCCGCTCGATCATCGTGATTTCCCGGCAGCCAGCAATGTGGCACGTTAAAGTCATCCAGATAACCCAGCAATCGCCTGTATGCCCCCTCGGCGCCATGATCAGACAAGTCGCCTGTAGCGAGAATGAGGTCCAGCGCAGTGCGCTCCTCCCGCACGATTTGCAAGACAGCACTCAGAGAGTCGTCTGTATCCATCTCCAGCAGCGTACCGCCACGGCTCTGGCTAAGATGACAATCGGTTACCTGCACCAATGAAACCGTGTCGCTTTGGGGGCGAATAGACAGAGTGGAAGAAAGTTGATTGGGCATTGTTAATTCGCTGCGGCGCTCAGA
Source organism: Halioglobus sp. (assembly GCA_039990395.1). Classification (GTDB taxonomy): domain Bacteria; phylum Pseudomonadota; class Gammaproteobacteria; order Pseudomonadales; family Halieaceae; genus CALINF01. Next base: position 307,387 of record JBDXFZ010000139.1, on the reverse strand, counting down.
TATTCGGCGCCAGGGTGACCTGCGCGCGCCCATTGGCAAGACAATGCTCCAACCATTCGCAGAGGAACTGGTTTTGCTGGGTCTTCTCGTCCTGCTGATACATCCGCTCATTGGGATACTGGTAGCGACCCTGAACGCGGCGATGCGACTGAAAAACACCCACCTCAAGCATGGCTGCATCGTGATAGGCACGCACTTCAATATTCAGATTACCCAGCCATTCAACGCTCGCGTGAGTCTGTGTCAGCCGAAAAATTGTTGTATAACGGCAGCGCTCCACCACTTGAAGCGTAATCCGGGCATCGCCGGCACAAAACTCCCGTGTATTGGCCGTTTCGTAGTCGGGAAACAAGGCCAGCAGGCGCGCATAATTGGCCTCGCAAGTGGCATGTAATGCCGCGAGGTCAAGCTTGAATGCTTTTTTACCGGTGCTCTGCAAGCGGTTTACTCCTGTCGGAGGCTATTTGCGACGAGTACCCCGTAGCACTCGACGAATGCCGGAACTCGGCATGGATTCTACGAAGTGTAGCACTTAAAATGGCACAAATTACGGGCAAATTGCACCATTTACTCCACGCGAATGTTATGCGTACACGCCTTCAGGCTGCTAAACTGCGCAACGTTCCACGCCTACATTACAGGGGAAGACAGCATGAACTACTCGCGCGTCGCCATTGTGGCGATGTCTCTACTTTTGGGTTCTCAATCGCTTCAGGCGGATTCTCTGCGCGACATCTATGAGCTCGCGCTGGAAAATGATGCCCAATTGAAAGCTGAACAGGCCCAGTATCTGGCCAACCTCGAGAACGAGAACCTGAGTCGGTCAGCCCTGCTACCGCAAATCAACGCAAACTACGACTACACAGACAACGATGAGGACCGTGAGGGAGAGAGCTTCGGGGTTAGCGACGGTGGCGTTATTACACCCATCAATACCTTTACCAATACTGATGTTACGCGCGACGGCTACCAGGTCTCTCTGACGCAGGCTCTTTTTGACCTACCCGCCTGGTTCGGCTTTCAGTCAGGCAAGGAACTGACCAAACAGGCGGAGGCCACCTTTGCGGCCAATCAGCAGAACCTGATCGTGCGCACTGTTGAGGCGTACTTGCTGGTGTTGCGCGCGCAAGACAACCTGGAAGCGTCAAAAGCACAGGAGCGCGCTTTTGAACGCCAGCTGGAACAAACCCAACAGCGTTTTGAGGTCGGACTGATCGCCATTACCGACGTTTACGAGGCCCAATCGGCTTATGACCTGTCACGCGTAAATCGCATCGTTGACGAAAACAACGTATCAGTGGCATTGGAGCAGCTCTCGGTGCTAACCGGTCGCAGTCACAGCAGTGTGAATTTGCTAATGGAAGACTTCGAGATCAACCCACCCGAGCCTATCGACAGGTCGGCCTGGGTGGAGTTTGCGCTGGCAAACAACTTTAATCTGGCTGCAGCGCAGTTTGCCGAAGAAGCGGCTCGGCAGACCGCGAAAGCAAACAAGCTTGAGCACGCGCCGACCGTCTCTGGCCAGTACTCCTACTCCGACTTCACTGTTGACGGAGATCTGACCCGAAAGCCGGAAACAGAGTTCGATACGTCTCCAAACAGCGATACCGAGCTGAATACCTGGACGATCAGGCTGGATGTACCCCTCTACAGCGGTGGCGCCATCAGTGCCAATCGACGCAAAGCAGCACAGGAGTTCAACGCTGCTCGTGAAAATAGAATCAACTTGTCGCGCAACACTGTGACAAATACGCGCTCGCTGCACATGACAGCACTCAGCGACGTATCCCGCGTAGCGGCTCGCAAGCAAAGCATCGTATCTTCACAGAGCTCGCTCGACGCTACACAGGCCGGGTACGAAGTGGGAACGCGGAACGTCGTAGACGTGTTGAACTCGCAGAACATTTTGAATGCTGCCCAGCGCGACTATGCCAACAGCCGTTACGATTACATTCTGACAGTGATGCGATTGAAGGAGCAGGCTGGTCTACTCAGCCCTCAGGATGTGTACAACCTCGATTCGTACCTGGTACCACCGCCAGCTGTGTCAGCGTCAGCTACCAGCAAGTAGCACCTTATAAAATCTCCAGCAAAGAACTGCTCAGCGCGATACGGCGCTAAGCAGTTCATCTATTATCCTTAACAACTGCTCTCGCGCACCCCGGTTCTCCTTCAACACCTGCTGGCATGCCAAAGACATTTGCTGCAGCCGATGCTGATCTTGCAGTAACTCCGATAGTTCATGCGACAGGGAGCGTGAGTCAGAAAGCTGCAACATAGCACCGGCCTTGACCATGCGCTCACTGATATCGGCAAAGTTGAACATATGAGGACCCGTTATCACTGGCACACCCCAGACAGCGGCTTCCAGGACATTGTGGCCGCCGTGAGGAACCAGGCTGCCACCTATCAGCGCTACGTCGGCCGTGCTGAGTAACAGCAACAACTCACCCATTGTATCGCCCAGCAGAATATCGGTATGCGCATCAATTACACTTGCCTGAGTGCGCCGCTGCACGCTCCATCGCGCCTCCTCGCACTGCTTAAACACAGCCTCAAAGCGCTCTGGGTGACGTGGCACTATCACTAATAAACTGTGAGGAAAATGCTGCCGAAGCTCAGCAAATGCCGCGAGAATCTGGCTTTCTTCTCCGGGGTGGGTACTTGCAGCAACCAACACAGGGCGGGTATCCGCCGCAAGCTGTTGCCTCAGTACGCGAGAAGATGCCTTGAGCCCTTCATCAATATGGATGTCGTACTTGATGCTGCCCGTGACTCGAAGATGACTTAATGGCAGACCCAGTTTATGAAATCTATCGCCGTCGGCTTGTGTCTGACAGGCTACACAGGCCAGTTGGCCAAGCATGGCCGCCGTCAATGATTCAATTCGAGTGTAACCACGTGCTGAGCGCTCAGACAGTCTGGCGTTGGCCAGCAATACCTGCGCACCTTGCAATACAGCGTGGTGAATCATGTTAGGCCAAAGTTCAGTTTCCATAATGATCAGCAGCTTTGGCCGCATGAGATTCACAAATCGCGCACAGGATCCAGGCAGATCCCAAGGAGCGTAAACATGAAGAACCCGGTTCCCAAAAAGGGATTGCACCCGCTCTGAGCCCGTCGGCGTGGTCGTTGTAACAACCACTTGATAAAGCGGATAGTCGCTCAGTAATCGCTCAATCACCGGCGCCGCAGCCAACACCTCTCCAACGGAAACGGCATGCACCCACACACGGTCTTTAGCCGGATCAAGCTCGCTCGTATTGATCAGGCCAAAACGTTCAAGTAGCCGTTTACGATACTCCGGCGCGAGGCGAGATCGCCACAGCATGCGCAATAGTAGAAACGGTACGAGTAAATAAAATAGTGCGCTATACGCGTGGCGAATCATGTGGCTCCGTAGGGGCACGTGAACTGCTCTAAGGATAACGCCCGACGCCATCCCTCACCAGCAGTGCCAATCATTCGTCGGTGGTAAATCACGCTATACTTGGCTTTTCTTTTTATGGCGCTTGTATGAGCGGGCAACCAATAGACATCGACATCGTGATCTTGGGCGGCGGTATAGCTGGCCTCTGGTCACTGAATCAGTTGCGCAACCAGGGTTATAGCGCCGTTCTCCTGGAATCTGAAGCACTGGGTAGCCAGCAAACTATCGCGTCGCAGGGCATGATTCACGGCGGTATAAAGTACGCACTGAGTGGCGCCTGGGGCGGCGGGTCCGACGCTATCTCGACCATGCCAGCTGCGTGGCGCGAATGCTTACAAGGCACGGGCAAAGTTGATCTGCGCGGCGCACGTATACTCAGCGAAGATTTCTATATGTGGTCTGATGGAGACCTGCAATCGCGGCTGGGCTCTTTCTTTGCCAGTAAACTGCTGCGCGGGCGTATCGACAAACTCCAACAGTCAAACTTTCCAGCACCCCTACGAAATCCCGGCTTCAACGGTCAGGTATATCGATTGATCGATATGGTCATGGACATGCCCTCCGTTATTGAAACATTAGCAAGCCGTCAACGAGATGCCATTTTTCGTGTCGATTGGTCTCAGTCATCACTATTACAGATAGACGGTAATGCAAGAATTCAATTACCTGGCTGTGAGCTCAGGCCTCAGCGACTGCTGTTTACAGCCGGCACAGGTAACGAAGCGCTGATACGCGAGCTCGGCGGTCAATCACCCCAAATGCAAAGACGACCCTTGCAGCAGATCATTGTAAAACATGATTATCCGGAACCTTTCTATGCCCACTGCATCGGTGGCAACCCATCACCACGCCTGACTATCTCTAGCCATAAAACGCTAGACGGCGACCCTGTTTGGTATCTGGGCGGGGACCTTGCCACGGAGCATACTGCGTATTCGCCAGAAAAACTGATAGCGCTAGCCCAATCAGAGCTTCGCCAGCTACTGCCCTGGATTGACTTCGGCGTTAGCGAGTGGAGCACAATTACATTGGATCGAGCTGAGCCAAAGCAGAGCGCCCTACTACGACCCGACCGAGCTTTCGTTGGTAAAGTAGATTCAGTGGGTAACACTCTCGCTTGCTGGCCTACCAAGCTAAGCCTCAGCCCGGACCTTGCCAATGAGATCGACCGATCGCTGGCAAAAGATAACATCACTCCTCGCTTCCACCCTGATATGACATTGCTGCAACACTTGTCTCGACCCGGCATCGCTCCCACCTGCTGGGATACTTGCTTCCAATGAGCTGGATGAGGCCCCTGGGTCGCACAGGCTTTGATGTTAGCGCCGTTGGTTTGGGTACGGTCAAGCTAGGGCGAAACAGTGACGTCAAATATCCTCACGGGTTTGAGCTACCCAGCGATCTTCAGGCCCGGCAATTACTCGATCAGGCAAAGAATCTCGGCATTAATCTGTTGGATACTGCCCCCGCTTACGGCAGTTCCGAACAGCGTCTGGGTAGCTTGCTCACGGGAGATCGCAGTGACTGGGTGATTGTTAGCAAGGTGGGCGAGGAGTTTAGTGACGGTCAATCGCGATATGACTTCAGTCCAGAGCACACGCGCTTCTCCGTCGAACGCAGTCTGGGGCGCTTGCGCTGTGAGCACATCGACGTCGTGCTAGTACACTCCAATGGCGACGACATGGCGATTTTACAGCACTACGGCACTCTCGAGGCGTTGGCAGACCTAAAACAACGCGGGCTCATTGGCAGCTACGGTATGTCTGTGAAAACACTGTCGGGTGGCCTGCAAGCTGCCAGATGCTGTGATGTGCTAATGGTGACATACAATCCAACTGAGCGGGAACAGGAGCCCGTATTGCAAGCCTGTCACGAAAACCAGACGGGGGTGCTGATCAAAAAAGCGCTCTCCAGCGGTCACTTGAACCCTAACGCGCAAGATCCAGTGCAGGCCAGCATGAACCTGTCGCTTGGCAACGACGCAACCACCTCAGTGGTGGTAGGCACACTCTCCGAGTCGCACCTGAGCAGCAACGTCGCAGCTGCCCGCAAAGCACTAGAGAATTGAGACGTTTACACCGGTTCTGAGCCCCGCTGAATTTGATCAACTATCGCGGTGGTCGAGACATTGTCCACGAACGACAGCACGCTGACCTCTCCGCCATAGCCTTCTACTATCTCCCAACCCACGACCCCACGCTTGTCGTAATCGCCACCCTTCACCAATGTTTCAGGTCGCAGTCGCTCCAGCAATGCACGAGGTGTGTCTTCTTCAAAGCACACCACCCAATCGACGGATTCAAGGCCGGCCAGGACGGCCATACGGCGATCGACAGAATTAATCGGACGGCCAGTGCCTTTGAGCTCACGAACTGACGCATCACTATTAACGGCAACTATCAGGCGATCACCCCGCGCGCGCGCCTGCTCCAGATACGTTACGTGGCCAGCATGGAGAATATCAAAACACCCATTGGTAAAAACGATTCGCTCACCATCGCTGCGCGCATCTGCTACTGCTATCTCGAGCTGCTCTAGCGTAACAACTCCGCGCTCCGAGCCCTGCTCTGCCAATACTGCCCGGCGTAACTCCGGAGCAGCCACCGAAGCTGTACCCAGTTTACCCACCACGATACTAGCCGCTACATTGGCTAGCCCAACCGCTTCAGCGATGTCAGCTCCACTGGCAAGTGCTGCTGCCAGCACGGCAATGACCGTATCGCCAGCACCTGTTACATCGAATACCTCGCGAGCACGAGCCGGAAGATGTAGCTCTTCACTGCCGGGGCGCAATAGGGTCATACCGTGTTCACCGCGAGTGATTAGCAACCCCCCCAGCGACAAAGACTGCATTAGCTTCTCTGCTTTCTCCACAAGATCATGCTCAGTGGGGCAGTCACCCACAACGGCCTCAAATTCTATAAGGTTGGGTGTGAGCAGTGTAGCGCCACGATATCGCTCGAAGTCACTGCCCTTGGGGTCAACCAGCACAGGCACCTGTGCGTTGATTGCTGCCTGAATAAGCACTTGAGGATTATTCAGTGCTCCCTTGGCATAGTCGGAAAGCACTACGGCACCGCAATCGGCCAAATACTGCGAAGCCTCGCTCAGGTAAGCCGCGCTCTCGCCCGACAGATCAGGGTCCTCAAAGTCAAGCCTGATTAACTGTTGGTGGCGGCTTATCACGCGAAGCTTGGTGATCGTAGGCTGTGACGCCGAGCGCGTGAAACTACATTGAACACCGGCAGCATGAAGCATGGCCTGCAACGAGTCTGCCATCTCATCATCGCCGGTCATACCGCTTAAGGTACTGGCAGCGCCCAACGCAGCAACATTTAACGCCACATTTCCGGCTCCGCCGGGGCGATCATTTATCTGCTCTACTTTCACCACTGGCACCGGGGCCTCAGGCGAAATACGTGAGGTACCTCCATGCCAATAGCGATCCAGCATTATGTCGCCTACAACCAGCACTTTGGCTTGATCAAAACGTGGCATGCTGAGCTTCATAAAACCACTTCCCCTTCATGAGTAATGCGTCTGCTGCTATCGGTCGACAGCAACCCGCAGCGCGCGCAAAGACCAAATGATAGCACGTGCAACCGGCCAACCGACGCTACGCCGCCGGTTGCGGTGAACGGGTAAACACGCTATTTTCGCTGCCCAATTCTCTGGCGCTGGAGTGCTTAGTTGAATCTTGAGCTACCCGACTTTATTGACAGCGTAAAAGGCTTTCTGGCTCCACCCGAAGGCGAAGCGTTATATCAAGCCGCACTAAAGGCATCGCTGCTGGGCCCCGTACTGGAAATAGGCAGCTACTGCGGTAAATCGACCATCTTCCTGGGCCTTGCATGCCAGCAAACACAATCCAGCGTTTTTGCACTGGATCATCATGCTGGATCAGAAGAGCACCAGCCTGGAGAAATGTTTCACGATGCAGAACTGTTTAATGACAAATACGAGAGGTTCGATACCTTTGGTGAGTTTCGCCGCAATATTCAAAGGGCTGGTCTGACCGACTATGTAGTACCGGTTGTAACCGGCAGTGAGCAGGCTGCGCGACACTGGCAAACGCCTCTGGGAATGGTCTTCATCGATGGTGGACACAGTCTGGATGCCGCGCTAACAGACTATCGTTGCTGGGCTGGAAAAGTCGTATCCGGGGGGATACTGGCGATCCACGACATATTCAAAGACCCCTTCGAAGGCGGACAAGCTCCCCGCGCTATCATGCAACTGGCGCTGAATTCAGGCCTTTTCGAGCAAGTTGAAGTCGTTAGCTCGCTGGCATTGCTCAGACGCCTTTAACCTCGCCGTGAGACAACGCTATAACGAGCGTTAATCGCGCTTTTGCCTTGCGCGAGGCTCATGCGCTGCAGCGTCGAGCACGTTAACTTGGGTAAACAAGTTCCATGCGGGCGTGTGCTCAGTTAGGGCATCGGCGGCCAGAAGAATAGCGCCGGCTGTCCAGGTGGGCCGCTCATCAGGCCACAAAAGGTCTTCGGCAAACTGATAACCCGTCCAGTAGCTGCCATCAGCCGCACGCCATTGCTGCAGCCAACTGTACACTTCGACTGCGCGAGCATGATCGCCCACTGCCAGCAACGCCATTACCAACTCGCAGGACTCTGCAACCGTTACCCAGGGCTCATCTGAGACACAGCGGCAACCTAAACCGGGTTCCACAAATTCATCCCATCGCGCCGCTAGCCTGGCTCGGCCCTCAGGCCGAGGAAGCCACCCTGTCAGCATCGGATAGAACCAGTCCATCGAATATCGCGCTTTAGATTCCCAGGTGCGATCAAAACGGTCTGGCTTATGACGCAATGCGTGGCCGAGCCGCTCTCGGGCAAGCAACCAGTCGTCGCTGTTCTCGCCCAACGTCACCGCAATATTGCTGGCACACTCCAGGCTTTTGTAGATCGAGCTACAGCCAGTAACCAACGCGTCTCGCTTGGGTGAACCATCACCATTCACAGCCCAGTCAATCTCACCGTGTACCGACTGACGCGTCAAAACAAATCCGATCGCTCTCGACACCATAGACCAGTGACGTTCGAGAAACCCTCTATCTGATGTAATGAGAAAGTGGTGCCAGATGCCAGTGGCGACGTAGGCAACAAAGTTGGTTTCCCTGCGTTCCTCGTTATCTACAACTTCACCTCGATAGGCTGCCCACCAACTGCCGTCCTCCAGCTGTTTTGAAGACAACCAATCGTATGCTCGCTCGGCCGCTTCATATTCACCGGCGATAGAGAGCGCCATTGCCGACTCAACATGGTCCCAAGGGTCTGTGTAGCTACCGTCAAACCAGGGTATCTCACCGCTGGGCTGTTGAGTTGCCAGAATGAAGTCCACGGTGGGTCGAAGAAAATCAGCCGGGTAAAGGCCTCGACTCAAATACAAACCACTCATGCGGCTACCTCCTTACGGAAGTACATCACGACGCTTTTCCCTACCAGGGGATCCAAGGCACGTTCCAGCACCCGCGTGAAAGCGGGTCTTTCCATCAGATCCCAAACCAGCAGCTTGTGATATTGCTTGATCAACCAGTTGGTCTCGCGGGTTTCCCAAAACAGGCACTGCAACCACCAGTAAGGTACATGCAGCGCATGAGCCCAGTGCCGATAGTAGCGGCTAAAACCCTGCGCCTCGACCTGGTAGCGCAATTCTGCTGCATCAAATATGCGTATGTGTCCGCCTGGTACCAGATGATATTCCTCGCTGAGCCACCAGCAGATTTTCTCCGGCCAGCGCCTGGGCACACTGACACACAAGAGACCGCCAGGCTTGAGAATGCGCTGGATCTCCACCAAAACCGAGTGGTAATCGGGAATATGCTCCAGGACTTCGCTGCAAATAATTTTATCGAAGGTGTCGTTCGAAAATGGTAGAGACAAAGCATCTGCCGACATAAGACTCAATTCGCGTGACGCGTCTTCGGCCCGCTGGAAATCCTCAAATTTTTCCCTCGCCCGGGACAAATCCTGCACGGAGAGGTCCACACCAACCGAGTGCACATCCTTTTCCAGGTAGATGGCTATCGCGTGCCTACCTTCTCCGCAGCCAAGATCGAGGACACGATCGCCAGAGCTCAACTCAAAATGGGTGAAATCAACTGTCTGCATGGTCGATCACATCGTAGTAGTAGCGAGTCATTTCAAGAGCGCACACATCCCAGCTGAATTTCTCGAGGATGCGTTGTCTGCCCTTATCGGCCAGGTCTCTGCGCTTGCTTGAATCGTTGAGAAGGTCAGCCAGAGCGTGGGCCAGAGCGCGTGAGTCTTTAACCGGAACCAAAATTCCCGCATCGCCCACTACCTCGGGTAGCGCGCCACCCTGGGTGGACACCACCGGCACACCGCAAGCCATAGCCTCACCGGCAGGCAGGCCGAAACCTTCATACACCGAGGGCACAACCGCTATCGTTGATTGCGCATAATGACGCACCAGCTCTTCGGTGCTTATTCCGCTGACCAGTTGAATATGCGGCGCTAATCCTAACGACTGGATCATTCGCTCACTCTCACCGCCAGGCTGCAACTTGCTGACCAGTAACAGCTTTAACTCTGGAAACTGCGGCAGCAGTTGTGCAAATGCCTCCAATAAATAGCGCACGCCTTTTAGCGGCGCGTCAGCCGACGCAGTCGCCATCAATTGCAGCGGGCGGCGCGACACGTCAGGCATTGGCCTAAATGTGTCGGTATCAATGCCGTTGTGAACCAGATGTATCCCGGCAGGCTGCAAGCCAAAATCGCGAGCGATATCCTGCCGCGAACAATCAGACACTGTAATCACGTTGCGTAGCTTCTTGACAACATTCTGCTGCATGCGCAGAAAATTGTGCCAGCGGCGAATCAGCAAGCGCTCGTGCCAACGATCGGTGGCCGCCAAAGCAATGCGCAAATCGCTGGTGATGGGGTGATGGACGGTTGTCACCAATGGCACGCCCATCGACTGTAGTTCCAGCATGCCATAGCTTAAACTCTGATTATCGTGAATCAGATCGTAATGTTTACCCTGACGCTTGAGGTATTTAACGACTCGCCGGCCGAAGGTGTACGGCTCGGCGAATCCGCCAGTGAGTTTACTGGTCCATTCGATGACGTTCGTCAATGACCGCAGATGTCGAAGGCGAAGAGAACCCAGCCCATTTTCGAACAAGTCCAGGCTGGGAAGTTCGATGAGGCTCACCCTGGGATCCAGATGCGGATAGGGTGGGCCAGAAATAACATCAACCTCATGCCCCGCCTCGACCAGCGCCTTGCTGAGATATCGCAGGTAAACGCCCTGCCCACCACCATAGGGTTGGCTCCGGTACCCTAAAAGCGCTATTCGCAACGGTCGTTGCGCAGACTCGGGAACCACGACGGGCGAGGAGGCAGCAGCCACCGGTGAAGCGCTGGCATCACGGTGTAATGTGTCTAGATGCCGGATGGCAGCCTCCCTGGGTGTTGAAGCAACAAATGAAGAGCATGCGATTCCATGTGAGTAACATGGATAGGTGGCCATATTTCACTGGCGCGCAGGCGAAACGATCGCGGATTTTACCAGTGATTGATCAAAATTCCACCCCTGGCAGCTAACGTGCCTAACCCGTTGCGCCAGAATTCACCCCCAGGGCAGACTTCCCGATATACTCCATCTAACTGTACACAGGACCTGGTTGATGGATAACACCTCCATATCGCACGTTAGCCCTACATCCTACAAAGGGATTATTCTCGCCGGTGGCTCGGGAACGAGATTGCATCCGCTCACCAGTACGGTCAGCAAGCAATTGATGCCCGTGTATGACAAGCCGATGATCTACTATCCTTTGGCCACTCTCATGCTGGCCGGTATCCGAGACATTCTTGTGATCACCACACCCCGCGACCAGGCTGCATTCTCTGAGCTTCTGGGTGATGGTTCCAACTGGGGCATCAACATCCAGTACACGGTTCAACCCAGCCCAGACGGGTTGGCGCAGGCCTTCATCCTCGGTGAGTCGTTCATCGGTAATTCGCCTGTCAGCTTAGTATTGGGCGACAATATTTTTTATGGCGGCGGATTTACTTCAAAGCTACACAATGCAGCGAGCAGGACTAAAGGGGCCTCCGTTTTTGCCTATTATGTTCAGGACCCGGAGCGTTACGGCGTCGTGTCGTTTGACGCATCCGGCGTTGCACAAGATATTGAGGAAAAACCGGCTAACCCCAAATCACACTACGCTGTCACAGGCCTGTATTTTTACGACAACGATGTGGTTGATATCGCCAAAGCCGTTAAACCCTCTCCCCGGGGCGAGCTCGAAATTACCGACATCAACAATGTCTACCTGCAGCGCGGCGATCTACAGGTGGAAGTCATGAGCCGCGGCACCGCGTGGCTCGATACCGGCACCCACAACTCTCTGCTGGATGCCGCTAGCTTTATTCGCGTTGTGGAGGAACGCCAGGGTCTTAAGATTGCCTGCCCCGAGGAGGTAGCGTATCGCATGGGCTATATCGACGCTGAGCAATTACTGGCTCTGGCGGCACCATTGGAGAAAAGCGGCTACGGCGTCTATTTACAACAATTGCTGAAAGAGGAAGGGGTGGTTTTGAATGATTATTGAACCCACCACACTCAAGGACGTTCTCCTGATTACGCCGAAGGTATTTGGAGATTCCAGAGGCTTTTTCATGGAGACCTGGAACCAGCAGGTGTTTCAGGACAACGGAGTGGATATTGACTTTGTTCAGGACAACCATAGCCGCTCAGCCCGGGGCATACTGCGAGGCATGCATTACCAGACCGAGAACACGCAAGGCAAGCTGGTGCGAGTTAGTGCTGGCTCAGTGTTTGATGTAGCCGTCGATCTAAGACGCTCATCCGAGACGTTCGGACAATGGTACGGCGTGACGCTCGATGCCATCGATCATAAAATGTTGTGGGTTCCCCCAGGTTTCGCCCACGGGTTTTACGTCACCTCTGACTACGCCGACTTCCTGTACAAGTGCACGGACTCTTATAATCCCGCAAGCGAGATCTCATTGGCTTTTGATGACCCCACGGTGGGAATAGATTGGCCAACAACACTCGGCGGAGAACCGCAGCTGTCGGAGAAAGACAAAAACGGTTTGGCATGGGACGAAATTCCGCTGTTTGATTAGTTGAAACGCTCTTGCTAATCACGCGGTAACAGCGGGCGCCACCAGGCCTCATTCGCGAGAAACCAATCCAGCGTGCGTTCGATTCCAGTCTCAAAGCTCTCATGCGGGCTATAACCCAACTCCTTACTGATCTTGCTGGCATCAATCGCGTAGCGCCAATCGTGGCCGGCTCTATCCTCCACAAATACAATCAGGTCCCTCGCGGATTTGCCTGCGGTAGCTGGAGCATCCGGGTATAAACCGGCCAGCGTTTCGTCAGCCGCAAACCGCGCATCCAGTCGATCACACAACAGATTTACGATGTCGAGGTTATTCCATTCATTGTTACCACCAATGTTATAGGTGTCTCCCACCACGCCCTGCTGAAGTACTTGCTCGATACCACGGCAGTGATCCTCAACATAGAGCCAGTCGCGAATATTGCTGCCATCGCCGTACACTGGCAGCGGCCGCCCGCGTAAAATATTGGTGATGCACAGTGGAATCAGCTTTTCGGGAAAATGAAACGGTCCGTAATTGTTGGAACAATTGCTGGTAGTGACTTGCAGACCGAACGTATGAAGGTAAGAACGCACCAGGTGGTCTGATGCTGCCTTGCTCGCCGAGTAGGGTGAATTGGGTTCGTATTTCTGCTCTTCATGAAAACCCGGGGCATCCGCAGACAAGGAGCCGTATACCTCATCGGTGGACACATGATGAAATCGATGCTCCATACCACTACCTGAAAGCCACACCTCCCGAGCCGCTTTCAGCAGCGAGTGTGTGCCAACAATATTAGTGTCAATAAAGGCGTCGGGGCCTGTGATAGAACGGTCGACATGACTCTCGGCGGCAAAGTGCACGATACGATTGACGCTGTGCTCGCGCAGTGTTGATTCCACTGCGCCCTGATCACAAATGTCTGCGTGCACAAAATGAAAGTTATCGCGCCCCTCCAGGCCCGCCAAGTTTTCGCGGTTACCTGCGTAGGTCAGCGCATCATAGGCCACCACGGTGTCGTCCGGATGATGAGTCACCCAGTAGTGTGCGAAGTTAGCACCAATAAATCCCGCCGCTCCAGTGACAAGCACTACGTCAGACATTTTCATTCTCCTGTAACTGTTGCAGCATGGCCCGCAATTGAACGCGCCAGTGTATACCCTCAATTTCGAGGTCAGCCCATGTGGCCGACTTATCCAGCACGCTGTAGGCTGGCCGGCGCGCAGGCGTTGGATAAGCAGATGCCGCTATTGGGGATATCGGCACAGCGCGCTTTAGCAGACCCCGCTGCTCACCTTCTTCGCATATCGCAACGGCAAAGTCGTACCAACTACAAACACCCGCATCACTCCAGTGATAAATACCAGACAGTTCGGGCCTTGTTGCAAATGCCCAAAGAGTCTTGGCCAGGCCCGCGGCCCACGTGGGCGTACCCACCTGATCAGCCACCACGCCAAGCGCGTCTCGTTCGCTCATCAGTCGCAGCATCGTCTTGACGAAATTGCTGCCATGGGCGGAATACACCCAGCCTGTACGTACGATCAGCGCATCAGGCAGGGCTGCCAGCACAGCTAACTCTCCGTCGCGCTTGGTTTGGCCGTAAACGCCCAGAGGAGAAGTTTTAACATCGGGCGTGTAGGGCTCGCTCGCAGTGCCATCGAACACGAAGTCCGTAGAGACGTGAATGAGACGGCAACCCACCTGGGCACAAGTGGCTGCCAATACGCCCGGGCCATTGACGTTACCCGCTGCGGCCTGCTCCGGTTCTGACTCCGAAAGATCTACTGCAGTATAGGCCGCGGCATTAATTACAGCCTGAGCCCCTTGCTCACCCAGGACCCGCGAGACCGCCTCCGAATCAGTGAGGTCGAGTTGAGCCCGGGTATAAGACAGACATTCAACTCCCGCAGGAACACTAGCAGTGAGCTCTCTTCCGAGTTGTCCGCCGGCCCCCAGGACGATGACTTTGCTTCGCTCTCGCGTCAAGATAACCATACCCCGAGCACAATAATTAACTGCATATAACTTGCCTGATCGATGATGATGCCAGTGTCCAGTAAATTGCCACCGACGGACATCCAGCTATTATAAAGATAGCGGCTTTGATAGCCACAGACTAATTATTCGATCGCACAGAGGCGTATACTGGCACGATGCAACAGGAGGAACTTACACTGGAATCACCCGCCATAAGCTCGATCGAGTTAGCCGAGGTCGCGCTGGACTTGAGTTCTGGAGGGCAGCCCGCGTGTTGGGAGATCGTTAACAGCTCTGGTTACACCCATGTTGCTTACAACCCCACATTGAACCTGTATTACAAAGAATTCTTTTCACGCAGCCCGCTAGAGCAACTCAAGGCACTGGTGCGCGGGAGTCGCGGCACTCGCGCTAGGCTTAACAGCGACAAACTGGTGGCCGCAGGGTTCCCTGCACCCACAAACGTTGCCTGGGGTTCTTTGCCTGGCAGTAGTGAGTACCTGTTTACTCAAGGAGCGCAGGGCAAGGGTGTGTCAACGTGGCTGAAAAACTCGGTGGGGGGCGCGACTAAAGCTGAACTCGTGCAGAAACGCCAGCTACTATCGCAGTTAGGTAGTTTCATTGGTCATCTACACGCTCGGGGCTTTATCCACGGTGATCTGCGCGCCAGCAATATCATAGCGAACCTCTCAGGCAGCCAGTTCAGCTTTACCCTGATCGACAATGAACGTACCACCAGCCACAGAAGCGCACCCGGCAAGCTGATTCTCAAAAACATCATGCAACTCAATATGCTGTTGCCCGTCGATATCACAATCACAGACCGCTGGCGCTTCTTCAACGCCTGGTCAGACGCAATGGAAAGTTACAATGTCTTAGAGGCGAGAGTCCTAGGGTTGGAGGCGTACCATTGGGCCATGCGCCGGCTCGCTGCCAAGAGAAAAATATGAGGCTACAGTCCGTTGGCAGATCGCACAGACAATTTCACGCCGGTTGCGCTTCACTTTTCCAGTCGAAGTATCATTTCCAGGTTTCTGGAAAAGACGCGGACAGCCTGTCGACAACTGAATTCAAGCCCGGCCGTGTATAGGAACTAACAATCGTCTCGATAGTCGCCGCATCAATAGTCTCAAGCTGCATGAACTCCGGTGTAGGCATGTCGAAAACGCTGTAGTAGTCCCTGAACTTGAAATTATTCCCTTCTACTTTGTCTGACAGTACGAGCCACTGATTGGGGATACCATACGCGTCTGCTATCACCAGGCCATGAAGGCTTGACGACAAAATACACTCGCATTGGTTTACCTCACGAACAAAATCCTCGACCTTGCTGAAGATATCGATGAATTTCGCACCAGGAAAAGATTCGATGAATCGCTTTACTTGGACATTCTCACGATCCCAATAGTGAGGCACAACACCAACCGTGACGGGTCGCTGATCGGTGGCATAATCCCCCATTATCCGGGGGAGCAACAACCCGGGATCACCGCATACGATGTCCTGGCAACCGACGAGACGCTGGCGTGTTAACTTTCCCCGCACGGCATGGACTCTATGTTTTAACTTCGTCGGGCCACCAGCATGCATGAAGCCACTACCCCATATGTCCAGCGAAGGCGACCAAAAATGATTCTTCGCCTTCTGCAAAACGCTGCCTATGGACATCATGTCACACCGCTTGGCGGGAGCGTGAACAACCTGTCTTGAGGTATAGGATTGCACAATAAGGGGCGACAACCAGTCGCCCACATTCGGCTTACTAGCCGACCAGTACAACCTCAGTGGCTCCGGACTCATAGCATGTTTACCCTGTTTCACGCTCGAACAAAGAAGTATCTCTAAGGCCATATTTTCTGTCATGGCGGCGACGCAACTTTCGAAGTGGCTTACCGCATTGCAGCAAAACCTTCTCAGCCGGCTCACCGAGTATGGCGGCATAACTTCCTATGAACTGCCGTACGACGGCCTCGTTCACCTGATAGTCCTCCGCGTTAACAATAAAGCGAGCCAGGTCTCTTGCCGCTGACTTGGTGGATCCTGTTCTGCGGCAACCGTCCAAATCCACAAAACATATCTTTGGATCGTCGTAGCCTTGCGCGCCAAGCGAAACAACAACGTTTCCCCATTTAAAATCGCCGTGACACCAACCTGACTGGTGAAACTCAGCTAAAGCGGCTCCCACAATAGACAGCACACATCCCAGCTGACGGTCGTCGGGGCGATCCTGATTCAAAAGTTCGCTGAGGTTTTTTCCCGCTGCCAGCGGGTAAAACACATAGACTCGCGAGGAAGTCAGGTTCCGAACAATACTCAGCGGCTTAACGACAGGAAGGTGCAAATCAATAGTACCGGCGCGCCTAAACAACCTGTCTGCCCGAGACCAACGAAGGCGAGCAACCATGCGGCCAAACAGACCTTTGGGGAGATAGCACTTCACGAAAGCGGCATCCGCCAATGGGGTGCTGGAGCAAAGTCCGGCATAACTGAAGTTATCTTCCTTCAGGATTTTGACTGACTGCCTAAACGCCGACTCCACAATAGAATCACCGTCTCTCAGCCGCGACATCCCGTCGATAGAGGCAGCCCCACCAGCGCTTTTATCAGGCACCCAAATACGTCCCTAGGTGGGAAATGGGCGTCTTGCTGCCCCAAACAGAAAATGTATTCCTTTTTATCACTGCACAATATGGGGCTGGGTCTGCTTGCCAACCCCGCCGCCATGCGTCCGTAAGTAAACGATTCACAAACCGCTGCTAGCTGTTGCAGCAATCCGCTCGAACCACTCGCTGAGATCTTTAAGCACTTCATCTTTCTCAGGCTCATTGAAAATTTCGTGATACAAGCCCGGATATATTTTCAGCTCTTTGTCGGTTGCCGGAATTGCAGCATGGTACTCAATCGAACCTGACGGCGCTGTCATGACATCTGCATCACCGTGCATCAGAATAATGGGCAGATGCACACGCCCATGTCCAGCGACTACATCATCCATACCCTTGAACAGCGTTCTCACAAGGCGTGCACTGATTTTTCCACCATGAACCAGAGGGTCGTCTATATAACGTTTTACTACGTCAGGGTCACGGCTAACCTGTGATGCATCCAGTTGCAGCATGCCCATTTTGGGTGCAATCTTCGACAATAATGCGTTGATCCAAAGCGCTACCTTGGACGGTGCTTCCTCCATTGCCAGAGCGGGAGCAGACAGCGCCGCGCCGGTAAATCTATCAGCATTGTCGAGCAGGTAGCGCGCAGCAATCAGTCCGCCCATGCTATGCCCAACGAGAAAACACGGGGTACTCGGATACCAGTCGCCGATCGCGTCGCGCAAGCTATCCAGTGGGCCAAAGTAATCAGACATCGAGTCGATGTGGGCTCGATGACCGGGCGACTCTCCATGTCCATAATGGTCTGGGGCAACCACAGCAAAGCCACGTTCCATGAAATACTCAGCAAAATACTGGTAACGGCCACAGTGCTCCCCAAGTCCATGCGCCAACAAAATCGCTGCGCGACAGTCGCCAAGGGGTTTCCAGTGGCGATAAAAAATACCGCTGGGCAGCCGCTCTTCCTGCACCGTGCCAGCCGATGACCCGGCTCTGTCAATTGCTTCGCTCATGGCTTTTCCTTTTTGACCTTATTGACCGTTTCGTCACAACAGATCCGGCTTGATAGTGTATTCACAACGCAGGTGGCTCGCGGCCATGCTCCTGCCGGTACAGCCCTAGCGCACGATGACGAACCTTTGCCCAAAGTTCTCTTTGCGTGCATAAGGTAACTCGCAAGCTCTGCCCAGAGTATGCCGCTACGAACCGCAGCAAGTCTCGTTCGCTGATACCGCAATCCATAGCCGAAAAATACAGGCCCGCCAAATCCTTGATCCGCCAGCGTTTTGGCACGACCTTACGCATCTGAGCTCTGTGCAAGTCTATCAGGTGACAGCGCAACTGTGTTTGCTCTAAAGAAGCCGGATCGAGGTGAAAATGACAAAGATAGTAATCGCGATGATTTATACCAGCGTCATGCATCGCTCGAGACATTGATGCGAGGGTATGAATGATACGCCTTCGCACTACTGATGATGGCGCTACGCGAGACCAATTGGCGCAGAAGTCTTCGAGGCTGATCGTGCCAACTAAATCATCCGTAACCAACAGTGATTGCTTATGGGCAGGATTAAGACCGACCTGTGCATAGGCCGCCACACTCAGCGTATCGACGCCCAGGGACTCTAACTTACGGATGGCATGGTACTCATTTTGAGCCCCCGTCACCGGCAGACGAAGCTGTAGTAGATTCTTGAATACTTCTCGCCAGCCGATACCACTGTGCAGCTTAAGGAAGAACGATCTGTTGATTGCGCGAAAGCGCAGCGTTCTGCGGCCCTCCTTATCACGATAGATCTCCGACGAATCAGCACATTGGGCAACATCGCGAGCCCACGGTAATAACTGATCCGGCTGAACTTCGCCCAGCAGATCCGAGCGCACATAGTACTCATCGGCCACCGGTTGCCCCTCGTGCCTCAAGTAGCTGTTCGATTAGCGCAGCGCCCACGCTGTGCATAGAATAAAGGTCCTCGCGCTGCGCGTACTCCAGAGCGCGACTCTGACATTGATTACGATAGTAGCCATCGAGTGTCCGCAACATCGCGTTGTTCAGAACCGCCTGATCGAAGGGCGAAGGTATCACCTGACCGGCACCTGCATTGCGGATATGGTAAGCGTAACCACAGATATCGGTCGTCACCACGGGCAGGCCTGCCACCAGAGCTTCAAGCAATACAATGCCTGCCGCCTCATCCAGTGCCGGGTGTACCAGTGCATCCGCTGCCAGCAGCAGGTCGGGTACATCATCGCGGCCACCCAGAAACCGTACCTGATTTGCTATGCCATGCTTGCGCGCCAAGCGCTTGAACTGTCGCTCCCGATCCTGCCCGACAACCCAAAGCTGTATAGATTGGTCAACACGCTCATCGATCATATGGGCAAGACCAATGATCACGCGATCGAGGCCCTTTTTAATAAAACCCGAGCCCACAAACAGCAGCACATGATCTTTACCTTTAACACCCAGCTGCTGACGCAGAGTATCGCGTCGCGCTGGTGCATCAGGCCCTCGGCGCCGCTCCAGGCTTACGCCGGGTGGCAGCAAGTGTAGCCGTGCTGGACTGGTGTGGTAGTAGTGATCAAATTTCGCCTTTTCAGTGGCTGAGATCAGCAGTATGTCGGTGTCGGCATTGGGCCCAAAAACTGCTGCTTCATAGGCGGCGAAGTGACGAAACCGTCCGCCCCGTCGATATGCCCAGCCTCGCTCGCGATAGGCCTTGTCGAGAAAGCAGGAGTCGGCCGCATAATAAACATCCAGCCCTGGCATCTTGTTGAAACCGATCACGCCATCAACCGGGTCCTGCGCTAGGTCTCGCTGCACCCACTCATAAAACCTGCTATTGCGACGATGATTCGACAAGGCTCTAACGGGAACCTTGCGTGCATCGATACCGGGCAAACTCGCTCCCTGCCAGGTTATGAAATAGACACGACACTCATGCCCTCTGGACTGCAATTCTGCGGCAAAGCGTGCAAAATCTCGCTGCATTCCGCCGTAAGGAAAGTACTTGTAGAGTAGTAGCGCAACTCGCATCTCAGTCTGCGCTTCCCGCTACGCTCTGCAGCGCGTCCCAC
Source organism: Halioglobus sp. (assembly GCA_039990395.1). Taxonomy (GTDB): domain Bacteria; phylum Pseudomonadota; class Gammaproteobacteria; order Pseudomonadales; family Halieaceae; genus CALINF01. The sequence continues at coordinate 287,177 of JBDXFZ010000139.1, read as the reverse complement.
GCTGCCTCGGCCGTAATCGAATCCATCATGACCTGAGGGTCATTCGTATCGTGCACGCCCAACGGTGCGCGCAGCTGCGCTTGATGCATGCCATAAGTGCCAATGAGGCAGGTATCGGTCGGGCCATACAGCGACACCGCCGGCACATCCAGAGCCGCAGCGAGGTGCCCAAGGCCAGTGTCTACTGCTACAGCACCCCAAGACTCCAGCAACAACGTAGCCAAACCACTCAAGCCAAGGGAGGGAAGAACCTGCGCTTGTGAATGAGTGGCTGCAATACGCTCTGCACGCGCGCGCTCTTCAGCATTGCCCCAGGGAAGCCAGGTGCGATGGCCTGCTTCCGCAATCAGCGTTTGTAGCTCTATCCACTTTTGCTCAGGCCACTGTTTCTCTGCGCGGGCGGTGCCGTGAAACAACAGTACACCGCTCCGTTGGGGCTCTGTAGAGCGGTGTAACGTATCGCTGAGACCATAGTCTCCCGTTTCTTCGGGCACGCTATAGTTCAGCGAGGCTGCAAACAGTTGTCGTATGCGCTCGACAGCATGCTGATCTTTGGGAATGGTCAGGGGGTGATTGTATGTTCGGGCAGCCAGGCTCTCTCGAGCAGAATTCTTGTCCAACCCATAGCTCGGCGCACTGACTAGTCCGGCGACAAAAGCGCTTTTCAATAGTCCTTGAGCGTCAATAACCAGGTCGTAGTGCGACTGCTTGAGCGCCCGGCGAAATTTTGCCCACTGAGCCGCCACACCGCCAGCGAGCGGGTTCTTGCGCCACCGTCTCAACGCCACTGGAATGACCTTATCGACCGCAGGGTGCCACGCGGGGATTTCCGCAAATGCCTCTTCCACTACCCAGTCAAAGCGCACCTCCGGCAACACGGTATGAGCGTCCGTTAGCGCCGGGAGAGTATGGATAACATCTCCAAGCGATGACATCTTGACGATCAGAACTCTCACGCGGCACCTGCCAATAGTTCGTCCAGCGCCTCGGCTACTCGCTGCACAGGCATTTGAGACATACACCCATGGTGACCAAGCGGGCACTCTCTTTGGAAACAGGGTGCACAATCAATTTCACTAGCCAACACGGTAGCCCGCTTACTCAAAGGTGGTGTAAAGTCAGGCGAGGTAGGTCCATAGATAACAACTGTTGGTACTCCCAGCGCTGCCGCAATGTGCATCAAGCCTGAATCATTGCTAACAACAGCATGAGCCAATGAGAGCAAATCCACGGCCTCATCCAGACTGGTTTTGCCCGTCAAATCAACCATCGAATCTGGACGAGCGCTCGATGCCAGCACGCTTTTGGCTACCGACGCATCATTAGCAGAGCCAAAAATCACAACGCGCCAACCTTGCTCAGTGTAGGCATCAGCCAGCTGTGCGTAGTGAAGGGCCGGCCAACACTTGGCGCCACCAAACTCCGCCCCGGGGCACAGTGCCAGTATTGGCTTTTCCAACGACAAATGCATACGCTCTGCGCTGGCATGGGCACTCTGCAAATCAACCTGCAGGGCCGGGTTCGACAAAGGCTTCGGTATTGCTTGGTCAGGAGCCAAGCCCAAGGCGGCAAAGCGCTGCACCATGAGTGGATACTGGCCTGCGTCTAGTCGTCGGATATCATTAAGTAGGCCATAGCGTTGTTCTCCCAGCCAACCGGTTCTAAGGGGTATTCGAGCTATGAAGGGTATTAACGCAGACTTCAGGGAGTTGGGTAACACTACGGCCTGATCATAACCGGTGGCAGATAACTCTCTGGCAATGCGCCAGCGTTTACCAAGTCCCAATTCGCCGTGACCGACCGGCATACTCAGGCTACGGTTCACCTCAGGCATGCGCGCCAGAATTGGCTCACTCCAGGCGGGGGCAAGCACATCAATGATGGCCCCCGGACGAGTCTGTTGTAGTAGCGTATAAAGCGGTTGCGACATGACCATGTCGCCAACCCAGGAAGGGCCAATTACAAGAATTTTATCCGGTCTATCTGACATTTAGGATCAGCGTGTTTCGCAAGAGCAGCTGTAAACTGCTCTTCTTGAGGTCACGCTACCGGCGCCAACCAGTCTTTGTTTTGAGGCCGATTGCCACGCACTGCATCAAAATACATCGTTTGCAGCCGCTCCGTAAGCGGACCACGCGAACCGGAACCTATCGTGCGCCCGTCCAACTCACGAATGGGAACGACCTCTGCCGCCGTACCTGTAAAGAATGCCTCATCTGCAACATAGACCTCGTCGCGCGTGATGCGCTTCTCGATGACCTTGTATCCCAGTTCGTCTGCGAATGCGAAAATTGAGTCTCTGGTGATGCCTTCCAGGCAAGATGTGAGCTCGGGCGTATAGATCGTGTCATTGCGAATGATAAATACGTTCTCTCCGCTGCCTTCGGCGACATAACCTTCGTTATCTAGCAATAGCGCCTCTTCAGCGCCACCGTCCAACGCTTCGCGCAATGCCAGCATTGAGTTGATGTAGTTGCCATTTGCCTTGGCCTTACACATGGTGATGTTCACATGATGGCGTGTATAGGAGGACGTCCGGACCTTGATACCACGATCGCGTGCCTCAGGGTCCATGTAGGATGGCCATTCCCAAGCGGCAACCATTACATGGGTTTTCAGATTGTCAGCTCGCAAGCCCATGCCTTCAGACCCATAAAAGCACATGGGGCGCAGATACGCCTCTTCCAGTTTATTCTCACGCACTACTGCACGCTGCGCTTCATTGAGCGTCTCTTTATCAAAGGGCATATCCATGGAAAGAATATGCGCAGAGCGGAACAGGCGGTCGGTGTGTTCCTGCAGGCGAAAAATGCTGGTGCCAAGCTCCGCTGTTTTATAAGCGCGCACACCTTCAAATACGCCCAGACCGTAGTGCAGAGTGTGCGTTAATACGTGCACTTTGGCCTCCCGCCAGGGAACCATCTCACCATCAAGCCAAATAAGCCCATCACGATCGGCCAGGTTCATTGCACTACTCCTGTTTCAATATCATCATCTTGCTCAGGCACAGCCGCAAAGAGCTGATGCCACAGTTTCTGAACCGCTTGCCGCAGATCGGCGAAGCGCTCCGCCGATACCACTCCCGGTAGTTGTTGCAGGGCTAATTGGTGAGCAGCGGAACGATAGGCCAGATAGCCGTCGGTCAGGATTTCACTTTCGGCCTGGGTAAACAGGCCTTCTTGGCACAGTGTCTCAAGTATTCGCACGTTGTCAGGCCAACCCGCCAGCGCAGGTTGCTTCGACGACCAAGCCAGAACCGCGTATTGCACCATAAATTCTATATCGACGATACCGCCACCACCCTGTTTCAGGTGAAATTCCCCTTTTTCTAACGAGTCCTTGGGTAGCAGGTGCTCTCGCATCCGCTCACGCATTCTCACCACTTCGCAGGCCAGTTCATGCTCGTCGCGCGCTCTGGTCAAAATGGTATTTCGCAACTGCGTAAACCCCGCCGCAACTCTCGAATCACCAGCCACCCAGCGCGCTCGAACCAGCGCCTGATGCTCCCAGGTCCAGGCGGTCTCCTGCTGATACGCGGCAAAACCCTGAAGTGTACTGACCAGCATTCCTGAGTTACCTGATGGTCGTAAGCGCATATCGACCTCATAAAGCTTCCCCAGCGTCATTCTGGACTCCAGAATATGAATAATGCGCTGCCCTAAGCGGGTATAAAACAGAATGTTATCGATGCTGCGCTCGCCGTTGGTCACACCCTGAGGAGCGGGTTCACAGATGAATACCAGATCCAGATCGGATCCATACCCCAGCTCAATACCTCCGAGTTTGCCGTAGCCAAAAACAGCAAAGCCCTTGCCTTCGCTGGGCCGTTGCGGCTCGCCATACTTTGCCGACAAGTCTGCCCAAGCAAGATTCAAAGTATGCTCAAGAATGACCTCGGCGATGAATGTAAGCTTGTCACTGACCTTCATCACGGGCAGGCGACCTGCCGTTTCACTCGCAGCAACCCGCAGCACCTGAGCGGCTTTGAAATAGCGCAGTGCATCCATCTGCGCCTCCAGGTCATCCAGTGGCAAGCGGGCTACCTGCTGCCGCAACTCGTCTTCCAACGCCTGCTTGTCAGGCGTGGAGTACAAGCTGGCCTGATCCAGAAGCTCGTCGAGCAACACTGGGCTTCGTGCCATTTGTTCAGCTATCCACGGACTTGCCGCGCACAAGGCCACCAACTCTCGCAGCGCTCCCGGGTTCTCGATCAGTAATGCCAGATAGGCACTGCGGCGAACCACCGCAACGACCAAAGGCAGAATGCGCCTGAGAGCGAGGTCGGGGCTATCGCTATCAGCACAAGCTAGCAGTAATAGGGGGACGAACTGTTCAAGACGCTGCTTACCCTCGCTTTGCAGGCTCTCCACCCGGGGGCTGGCCCAGAACGCTTGCAGTTGCTCTAACAAGGCTTCCGACTCTGAATAACCCAGCTCGCCCAGGGCTTCTTTGGTCAGCTGCTCAATACGCAGCCCCAATGCCAACTCGGGCTCGGCATTGTCCTCATCCGGAGACGCAATCAGCTCCTGAAAGTGGCGCGAGACCTTGTCACGATGGGCGTCCAGCGCAGCGAGGTAACTCTCCCACGACTCAAAACCCATCACAGTAATCATTGCCAGACGATGCTCTTCCGTTGAGGGCAGGGTCTGCGATTGTTGGTCGGCGTAACCTTGGATCACATGCTCGCTATCGCGCAAAAATAGGTAGGCCTCGCGCAGCTCCGCCACCGCTACCGCGGGCAGGCAACCTAGCTCCGCGCACTCCGACAATACCGGTAGCAGCTCGCGCTGCTGCAGCCCAAGATCACGGCCGCCACGAATCAACTGTAAACACTGGGCGATGAACTCTACCTCGCGGATACCGCCATGACCCAGTTTGACGTTGTCAGCCAGACCGCGGCGGCGCACCTCGGCATTAATGCCCTGCTTCATGGTGCGCAGGCTCTCAATCACACCAAAGTCTACGTAGCGACGGAAAATAAAGGGGCGCAAAGACGTCATCAGCTCGCGCGCACGCTCAGGGTCACCCGTAAGGGGGCGGGCCTTGATCAGCGCATAGCGCTCCCAATCACGACCCTGATCCTGGTAGTACTCCTCCAACGCGGTAAAATTGTGCACCAGCGCCCCGCTCTCACCATACGGGCGTAAACGCATATCCACGCGAAAGACAAAACCCTCGGCGGTAGTTACATCTAACGCGGCGATAACAGCACGACCGAGTCGGGTAAAGAACTCCTCATTACTTAGCGGCTTGCGCTCACCATCAGTTTCGCCGGCTTCCGGGTATGCGAAGATCAGATCGATATCCGAAGACACGTTGAGTTCGCCTGCGCCAAGTTTGCCCATGGCTAGCACTATTAACTGCTGAGGCGTTCCACTGCGGCGGCCCAAAGGCACGCCGTGTTTTTCCTCCAGTTGTTTCTGACAGACGTCCAAAGCCGCAGAAATACAAATCTCTGCCAACCAGGAGGTGTCTCGCACGGTCTCGAGCGTATCGGCCAATTTGCAGAAATCACGCCAGATAATGCGCAACATGTGCCGCTGGCGAAAGCGCCGCAACACGACATTTAGCTCAGCCTCATCGATAGCAAGTTCCGCAGTAAGCTGCGCTAGCAACTCGGCTCGAGTTACTGAGCTATACAGACTGCCATCTGCCAGCAATGATGCCAGCAACTGAGGTTTGCGCCGTGATAGTTCCGCGATAAACGGGCTGCATGCCAGAGCGCGAGGAAGTTGAATGCTGGCTTCCGGCCGCTCGGCTAACGATCGCAAAGCAGCGGCAAGCGGCTCTTCCGCACGTTCGAGGATGTTATCCCACGCTTTGACGGCAGAGTTCGCTAATGACTCTTCCAGTGCTGAGAGTTCAAGTGGCATGAATACGCTAACTATCAATAACCGGCGCGACGCGCATGACTTCCTCAATGGTAGTCTGGCCCACTGCCACACGATTGGCGCCACTAAGGCGCAGAGTCTGCATACCCTCGCCCATCGCGGCCTGGCGAATGCGAGCGCTTTCCATAGTCGGTGTAATCTCTGCCTGAATCGCCGTGCTATTCACAAGCACTTCATAAATACCCTGTCGGCCTGAATAGCCGGTGTCACGACAGGTACGGCAACCCACGGGGTGAGCGACCTGTTCCGGCGGATCAACTTGCCATGGGGAAGTGAGCTCTTCCCAGGCAACACGATCGACCGGTCCGAATTCTTTGCACTCCGGGCAGAGTATGCGCACCAGGCGCTGCGACATAATGCCGCGCACAGTGGCCTTGATAAGATAAGCCGGTACGCCGAGCTCCAACAACCGTGAAATTGAACTGGGCGAGTCGTTGGTGTGAAGTGTGGATAACACTAGATGTCCCGTAAGCGCTGCCTGGACCGCCATATTTGCAGTTTCGAGATCGCGTATCTCACCCACCATGATGATGTCGGGGTCCTGCCGCATTAACGCACGTACGCCGGAGGAAAAATCCAGATCAATGGTGTGGTTCACCTGCATTTGATTAAAGGCGCCCTCGATCATCTCGATAGGGTCCTCAATCGTACACACGTTGACCTCAGGCGTGGCGAGCTTACGCAGCGTAGAGTAAAGCGTGGTGGTCTTGCCAGAACCCGTGGGGCCGGTTACCAGTACGATTCCATTACCCGCTGTGGTCATATCATTCCAACGCTGCAGGTCTTGTGCTGCCAGACCCAATTGTTCGAAGGTCTTGTTCAGCACATCTGGATCGAAGATGCGCATGACCAGTTTCTCGCCAAATGCGGTCGGCAGGGTCGCTAATCGCAATTCCACCTCATTGCCGCCTGGAGTACGAGTTTTCAATCGACCATCTTGCGGGCGTCGCTTCTCGGCTACATCCATTCTCCCGAGAATCTTGATTCGGCTGGTAACGGCAGCGCACACCTGCTGTGGTAACTCATACACGCTGTGCAGCACGCCATCGATCCGAAATCGGACATGGCCAATTTCACGCCTTGGTTCGATGTGTATATCACTGGCTCGCTGCTCGAACGCATACTGCAGCAGCCAGTCCACAATATTGACAATATGCTGGTCATTGGCGTCAGGCTCTTTCATCGAGCCCAGCTCTAACATCTGCTCGAGGTTGGTCACGCCTGCCACACTCTCGGTGCGATTTGCTCCGTGCGCGCCACGCACGGAACCGGCCATGTTGTAGAATTCTTCGGTATGGCGGGAAATGTCCCGTGGATCGGCCAATACCCGGCGGATGGGCTTGCGCAGCACGTGCTCTAAGTTGCTCTCCCAACCACGCACATAGGGCTCAGCACTGGCTATACTGACTTCCGAGTCCGAGACTTCCACCGCCAGAATCCGGTGGCGCTGAGCAAATGCTTTCGACATGACATCGGCAACGGAGGTCACATTGATCTTGAGCGGATCGATCTCATAAACCGCCTGGTTGGTTCGCTGGCTCAACCACCCAAGAAGTGTATCGATGTCCAGTGGACGTCCAGCTCGGGACGGGTCTGCCAGCTTCTGCTCCGCAAGAAACACCAGGGGATGGACACTGCCAATGAGTGCCTTGGACAGGCGCTGGCCATCGGCCTGGGACAGGTGTCCGTCAGATATCAGATCAGCGATCACCGAGGGCAGGTGCAATACCTGATCTGGCCGCTGTTCTATCAAATCCGTCGTCATGCCTACACCTGCCTGATACTCACCTAACTTCATGCTATCACAGGTCTCAGCGCAATCTGCTCCCGCAGAGCTTATCTGTAGAAAAGCAATAATTGTGACATACACACTTTGTACTTATACTTCGCGCAAGCCTACACGGAGCTCCCCATGGCAACGAAAAACTCTCTCGGTAATCTGTTCGGCAGATCACCTATCCGGCCCATTCAGGAACATATGCAGATTGCTGAGGAAGCCGCACAACTGCTGCCTCAGTTAATCCAGGCCAGCATCGACGACGACTGGGACCGAGCTGGTGATATCCACAAGGCCATCGTTGCCGCAGAGCGAGAGGCCGATAAGCTCAAGCGCTCCGTCCGCAAGAACTTGCCCAAGAGCCTGTTCATGCCTGTTGCCAGAACGGATCTGCTGGAACTCATTGGCATTCAGGACCATGTGGCCAACACTGCCGAAGACGTTGCCGTACTGGTTATGGGGCGGCACATGCGCTTCCCGGAAAAGTTGGAACCAGCCATACTGGATCTCACAGCAGCATGCGTAGCCACAGTACAGCAGGCACTTAAGGCCATCCAAGAGTTAGATGAGCTACTCGAGGTTGGCTTCCTGGGCCGAGAGGTAAAACATGTCGAGAGCATGCTCAAAGAGTTGGACAAACTTGAGGCAAAAACAGATAAGAAAGCGGTTGTAGTGAGGCGCGCATTGTTCAAACTGGAAGCCGATCTCCCCCCTGTCGATGTCATGTTCCAGTACCGTGTACTGGCGCTGTTATCCACTATTGCAGATGACGCCGAGAAAGTCGGCGACAGGCTGCAAATCCTGATGGCCAAATAGGGGAAACCAATCGTGGAAATAATTGCTCAGTACGGCAGCATTTTCCTCATTCTTGCCTGCGCCTTTGGCTTTTTCATGGCCTGGGGTATCGGCGCTAATGACGTTGCAAACGCCATGGGGACCTCCGTAGGTTCTGGCGCTCTCACCATCAAGCAGGCAATCCTGGTAGCGGTAATTTTTGAGTTTATGGGTGCCTACCTCGCCGGTGGCGAGGTTACCGCGACCATCCGCAAGGGAATTATTGATCCGAGCGTGATGACGGATAGTCCCGAGCTGATGGTCTACGGCATGATGTCCGCATTGCTCGCGGCAGGTACCTGGCTGTTGATCGCCAGCATCAAAGGATGGCCGGTATCAACCACACATTCCATCGTCGGCGCGATTGTCGGCTTTGCCGCTGTGGGCATATCCGTTGATGCAGTGTACTGGAGCAAGGTTGGCACTATCGTTGCCAGCTGGGTAGTTTCCCCGGTATTAGCAGGCAGCATATCGTTTGGTCTGTTTGTCAGCGTGCGCTATTTCATTCTGAACACTGATGACCCGTTCAACCGTGCCAAGCGTTACGTGCCTATCTACATGTGGTTGGTAGGCTTCATGATCTCAATGGTGACCCTCCTCAAAGGCTTGAAACATATCGGTCTGGACATTGACCTGGGATTGGGCAGCAAGTTCGCCAACGCAATTCCCGTCTCATTCGTGGTGGGCCTTATCGTTGCCGCACTTGGCGCAATGTTGTTAAGACGGGTAAAGGATTCACAGGACAACGAAAACAGGTTTGGCGATGTAGAGCGAGTCTTCGCAATACTTATGGTCTTCACCGCTTGTGCTATGGCGTTTGCTCATGGCTCAAACGATGTGGCCAACGCCGTGGGGCCACTGGCTGCGATCGTCGGCACGGTACAATCAGGTGGTGAAATAGCCGCTAAATCAGCAATGCCCTGGTGGATACTCCTCGTTGGAGCCGCCGGTATCGTCATCGGCCTTGCGACCTACGGCTGGAAGGTTATTGCGACCATCGGTAAGAAAATCACGGAACTTACGCCATCACGGGGCTTTGCCGCTGAACTGGGCGCGGCGTCTACCGTGGTGATTGCCTCGGCGACGGGCCTTCCTATCTCCACTACGCATACGCTGGTGGGTGCCGTGCTAGGGGTAGGATTTGCTCGCGGTATTGCAGCATTGAACCTCGGCACGATTGGCGCGATTTTCATGTCCTGGATTATCACCCTCCCCGCCGGCGCCGGCCTGTCGATATTATTCTTCTTCCTGTTCAAGGGGATTTTCGGCTGATAAAGCACTATGCCCACTCACGAACAACAGGTGATAGCGCGGCTGCAGCAGCTGGTCGCCACACCATCAGTTAGCTCTACAGATACTTCGTGGGATCAGGGTAATCGGCATGTGATTGACCTGCTGGCGCAGTGGCTGACTGGTCTGGATTTTGCTGTGGAGATTCAGGACGTCAGCAGTGATGGCCGCAAAGCTAACCTGATTGCAACGCGAGGCAGTGGCCCCGGTGGCTTGGTACTGGCCGGACACAGCGACACAGTGCCGTTCGATGAGGGGCGCTGGACATCTGACCCACTCTCACTGACTGAGCGAGATGCGCGGCTGTATGGCCTGGGCAGCACCGACATGAAGGGCTTTTTCCCGCTGGCAATCGCCGCGGCGCATCGATTCAAAGAGCAGGAACTGCAGCAGCCGCTGATCATCCTTGCTACGGCTGATGAAGAGAGCTCAATGAACGGAGCGCGGGCTCTGGCCGCAGCTGGCAGACCACGCGCCCGGGCAGCCATTATCGGCGAGCCCACAAATCTCACGCCAGTGCGGATGCACAAAGGCATCATGATGCAGTCAGTCAAGATTACGGGGCAGGCAGGTCATTCCTCCAACCCCGCGTTGGGCAATAACGCGTTAGATGCCATGCATTCGGTGATTGGCCAGCTGATGGGCTATCGAGACCAGATGAAGGAGCGATACAGCAATCCTCTGTTTGAGGTGGCCTTCCCAACCCTCAACCTGGGTTGCATTCATGGCGGCGACAGTCCTAATCGCATCTGCTCAGGCACCGAGATGCACTTCGACGTGCGCATGACACCCGATGGTGACAACGACACCGTTCGCGCTGAGCTACAGCAACAGCTGCAGTCTATTGCGCAGCAGCGGGATATTAATATCGAGCTGGAGCCATTGATTAAGGATGTACCCCCCTTTGAAGAGTCTGCCGATAGCGAATTGGTACGACTCGCCGAGCGACTGACGGGACATTCGGCACACGCCGTTGCCTTTGCTACCGAGGCGCCCTTTCTGCAACAACTCGGTATGGAAACCATTGTCATGGGGCCTGGCTCGATTGACCAGGCGCACCAGCCCGATGAGTACCTGGCTCTCGATCAGATAGCACCTTGTATCGACCTCTTGGAACAGTGCATCGCCCACTATTGCCTGTAAACCTGTGGAATATTGCCATTAGGTATTCAAGCGACCATTGGGTAACCTTGGACGCCCTGACAGATAACTACTGGACATTCACGTGACGACCGAGAGCCGGGCACACATTCGCTGGTTCAGAGATACCGCCCCCTATATTAATGCACACCGCGGCAAGACCTTTGTGCTGGCGCTGGGCGGTGACGTCGCGCGCCATGAAAACTTTGCCAATGTCGTTCATGACATTGCTCTGTTAAACAGTCTGGGCGTTCAGCTCGTACTAATTCATGGCTCCAGACCACAGATTGAAGAGCGCCTTGATTACGCTGACCTAAAAAGCACGTATCAAAACGGGGTACGAGTCACTGATCCTAGCGTGATGGACCATGTAAAGGATGCTGCGGGCAGCCTGCGTGCGCAAATTGAAGCCAAGCTGTCGATGGGCTTACCCAATTCTCCCATGCAGGGCTCGCAGATACGCGTGTGCTCCGGCAACTTTGTCACAGCAAAACCGCTGGGTGTTGTGGACGGTGTCGATTTTCATCTCACCGGAAAAGTCCGGCGCATCGATGCATCAGGCATTCGCGCGCTGACACAAGCGGGCTCAATCGTGCTGCTGTCACCATTAGGCTATTCGCCCACCGGGGAAATCTTCAATCTTTCGTTACAAGAAATCGCTGTTGAGTGTGCCGCGGGTATCGACGCAGACAAACTTATTTTGCTATCGGACTCTGGCGGACTGCAGGATGAAACAGGAAAGCTCATTCGACAGTGCAGAGTTAGCGAGAACTCATTGCCCGTCACCGCCGCATCAGACCAGCGCGAACTTCTTGAAACGGCTAGCAGAGCGTGCAGAAAAGGCGTTCCGCGCTGTCACATCGTGAGCTACAGCGATGAGTGCGCGCTACTGGAAGAGCTATTTACCCACGATGGCAGTGGCACACTGGTCACGGAGGAAGCCTACGAGCAGTCCCGCTGGGCCAGCATCGACGACATCGGTGGAATTCTGGAATTGATCGAGCCACTCGAGGAGTCTGGCGCACTACTCAAGCGTTCGCGGGAGTTATTGGAGACTGAGATTGACCAGTTCCGGCTGCTGGAGCGCGACGGCAGAATACTTGCCTGCGCTGCGCTCTACCCATATCCAAGCGATGGTGCAGGAGAGATCGCCTGTATTGTGTCTCACCCGGACTACAGGGGCGGACAACGCGGGCAGCGATTGCTCCGCGAGCTGGAAAAAGCCGCTCGCAAGCAGAATCTGCAACGGGTCTTTGTGCTGACGACTCAAACTGCCCATTGGTTTCTGGAACAGGGCTTTGAGGAACGCACGCGGGATGATCTGCCGGAGCAGCGGCTGTCACTGTACAACCTCCAACGAAACTCCAAGGTTTTTTTCAAAGACTTGTAAACCCGCGGGTTGAGGGTTCCAGCACACCGCTTTTTTGCTATCCTCCTCTGCCCGCTGCTACGCATAGTCAAACGCAGCGGCTAATTTAGATCACCAAACTAACTTCACCCAGCAACAGGTGTCACCATGCCAGACTTACGCTCCAAGACCTCTACCCATGGCCGCAATATGGCTGGCGCACGAGCGCTCTGGCGCGCCACCGGGATGAAAGACAGCGACTTCCAGAAGCCCATCGTCGCCGTGGTGAACTCCTTTACCCAGTTCGTGCCGGGCCACGTCCACCTCAAGGACATGGGGCAACTCGTTGCGCGTCATATAGAAGCTGCCGGCGGTGTAGCAAAGGAATTCAATACCATTGCAGTGGATGATGGTATTGCCATGGGTCACGATGGCATGCTGTACAGCCTGCCATCGCGCGACATCATTTCTGATTCCGTGGAATATATGGTCAATGCACACTGCGCTGATGCCATGGTGTGCATCTCAAACTGCGACAAAATCACCCCGGGAATGCTTAACGCTGCCATGCGTCTGAATATTCCCGTTGTTTTCGTATCGGGTGGCCCTATGGAAGCAGGTAAAACCAAGTTGTCTGAGCACAAGCTCGACCTGGTAGATGCAATGGTGATCGCTGCAGACAGCGATGCAAGCGACGAGAAAGTGGCTGAGTATGAACGCTCGGCCTGCCCTACCTGCGGCTCCTGCTCTGGCATGTTTACCGCAAATTCTATGAACTGCCTGACAGAGGCACTTGGACTGAGCTTACCCGGCAACGGTTCGACCCTAGCCACGCACGCAGACAGAGAAGCACTTTTTCACAGAGCAGGAAGCCTGATCGTGGAGCTGTGCCAGCGCTACTATGGTCAGGATGATGAGTCTGTGCTGCCAAGAAACATTGCCAATTTCCAGGCTTTCGAAAATGCGATGTGCCTGGATATCGCAATGGGCGGCTCCACCAACACTATCCTGCACCTGCTGGCAGCAGCACAGGAGGCAGAGCTGGATTTTACCCTTACAGATATCGACAGGCTGTCGCGCAAAGTCCCGCAGCTGTGCAAGGTCGCACCCAACACGCCTTTGTATCACATGGAAGACGTACACCGGGCTGGCGGCGTCATGGGTATTCTCGGTGAGCTGGATCGTGCCAACCTACTGCATTCCGGCCTACCCACTGTACACAGTCCCACCATGGCCGCTGCGCTTAAGCAGTGGGATGTGGTGCAAACAAGCGATGAGGCAGTAACCACTTTCTATCGCGCAGGCCCGGCTGGCATTCCAACCCAAACCGCCTTCAGTCAGTCTACGCGTTGGGAAACTTTGGATACTGATCGCTCAGGTGGCTGTATTCGAAACCTTGAGCACGCCTATTCACTGGAGGGCGGCCTGGCCGTTCTTACTGGCAACATCGCTCTGAATGGCTGTGTTGTGAAGACGTCAGGTGTAGACGAGCACATTCATATTTTCAGTGGCCCCGCGCATGTATGCGAGAGTCAGGAGGCTGCCGTCAGTGACATTCTGGAAGACCGGGTTCAGCCCGGTGATGTGGTCGTGATTCGCTACGAAGGGCCAAAAGGCGGACCCGGCATGCAGGAAATGCTCTACCCCACCAGCTACCTGAAATCGAAGGGACTAGGAAAGGCCTGCGCGCTTATCACCGATGGTCGGTTTTCCGGCGGGACATCCGGCCTGTCTATCGGCCATGCTTCGCCAGAGGCAGCTTCAGGCGGAGCAATCGCCCTGGTGGAGAACGGCGATATCATTGAGATAAACATTCCGGCTCGCACAGTCAACGTTGTTCTGTCTGATGAGGAACTGGCAGCACGCAGGGTCGCTATGGAGGCTAAGGGTAAAGACGCATGGCAGCCGGCGAAACAGCGTCCGCGCAAGGTGAGTGCAGCTCTCAAGGTATACGCCATGATGACCACCAGCGCAGACAAGGGTGCAGTTCGCGATCTGAGCCTACTGGACTGAGCTAAAACTACCCGGCTAAGCGGCTTCATCCACCCCTTGGGCGATCAAGATCTCTATCGCCTCGCGATATTTGTTTAGCTCACGCCGCAGTCGCTCGTCCTGGCGCGTGGAGCGAATATTCAGAACGTCGGCAACAGCGGCATAGACGACACCAATATTGTGCTCGTACGTCTGCCTGTACAGCGCTGACTGACGCTCTTCGCGATTTTGACTGGCCTGCCGCACGGCGTCCTGCCATCCGCTTTGGCGCGTCAGTAACTGCTCCAATAAGTCAATCCACTCTGCCCGTTCTTGCAGCCAAACCGCGTCGGAGCGCCGTAGCTCCCCGCTAGCCACTACCACCCGTGCACGCTGCGACTTGTCCAGCCTACCGAGCATATCCTGCAAATTATCGCGCAGGTTTTCCTCGGCATCTTCGCGATACTCTTTCTCTGTGCGGGTCAGGTATTTCTCCTCGTACTCAACCTGCTTGTCGCGCAGTTCCTCGATGAACAGAGCAATCTGCTCGTCCGAAAGATCAGCACCGAGGGCGAGCAACCAGTCCAACGCCCGAGATTCGACCCGCAGCCAGGCCTGTTCCACTTCGTCCAATGTATCACCCACATCGGCACTGGAGACCGACTCATTCAGCCTGGCATCGATATCATCCAGCACTTGCAGGTATTGCGGTAGTTCATCTGTGCGGTGCCAGCCGAGAAACGGCTGTAACAACTCATCGAGGTAAGCTTTCTGCTCTCGATCCAGGTCAACATAGTCGCCGAGATACCAGGGAATGAAAAAGTCGAGGCGGTTATAAATAAAGGTGGTGCTACTGCAGCCAGTCACGAACACCAGCAGTAGTAAAAGAGTGAAGTGTCGAAGCTTTCTCATCGCCATAGCGGCACAGTCTCCACATCACTGTCAAACGGCGAAAGGTCTGAATCAGCGGTCTCCACGCGATTACGCCCTGCTTGCTTGGCTCGATACAGCGCGGCATCCGCAGCGTCGAACCAGGCTTCTACGGAGCTTGCGTCGGTCAGGTCCGCTACACCAATACTTATCGTCAGTCCGTCCCCCGGAGCCAGCGCAGCTTCCTGTACTTTGACACGAATTTCTTCTGCAACTCTAGCAGCCTGTATCACACCTGTTTCAGCCAAAAGCACTACGAACTCTTCCCCACCGTATCGACATAGTGTGTCTACGCCACGAATACGCTGAGAGATCAGCGTCACCAGCCCTTTTAAGGCCTCATCACCAGTGGCGTGCCCATGCCTATCGTTAATTTTCTTGAAGTGGTCTATATCCAGCACTAACAGACTTGCTGGTCGCTGGTATCGCTGCCATATCTCTATCGCCTGCTCGGCCAAAGATTCAAAATAGCGCCGATTAAATGCGCCTGTTAGAGCATCCGTTAACGCCATATCCTTTAGCCTGCTGGACTGCTCATTCACCGCGTACATCAACCATGCACTGACCAGCCAGGTGTGGGCCATGCTAAGACAGATGATCACAGCTGTTTCCGGCTCAAATTGATAGAACACCAACGGGGTTACGATCACACCACACACAATCCCCAGCCAGACAGCCCAACGGGTACGCAGCAACACCGGTAGTGCAACCAACAGCGGATACAACCAATACAAACTGTAGGTCTGGCCATATACAACCGATAATACAACCATGGCTATCGTCAGCAGCAGCACCAACGCAGGCGAGAGAAAAGCGTCTCTGCCCATCGACAACAACCAGATATTGCCGACAAAGATCAGCAGGAGAGTCAGCCCGGCCACTGCAGGTACTATCTGCCCGGTATAAAAATTGTGTGCATCAACGGGGGCGAGCACCACGGCCAAAATCAGAAGGATATAGCGATAGGCATTGCGGCGATTGGCCACCAACTTTGAGTCAAGCCGCCGGCCATCATACGCGCGGCGTTGTTGCACCAATTCTCCCGAGAAGGCCTCGCGAAAATTACGCTGCAATTTTTGCCAACGGCTTTCTGGCATGGGCGATGAGATTACAAATACTCCCCTACATGGATGCGAGTGATGTCCTGTACGTCTTATAACTAACAGAAAACAACATTGGCTGGCAAAATTCCACAATCTCCTTCATCCGGCTGTGGCTAGGGCTAGGGCTAGGGGTAATCGAGGCCATCCGTCGCAAACAGCATATCGGGATTACGGAAACACTTGAACTCCAGATAATTGCCAGCTGGATCGGAGACAAATAGAGTTCGCTGCTCACCGCGACGCCCCTCAAACCGGGTCACAGGTGCTATCGCATACTGCACGTCGTGTTGCTCCAATTGCTGCACAAGAGTATCGAACTGGTCCCACTGCAAAATCACGCCAAAATGCGAGGCGGGAACATCTTCATCGTCGACTGGATTTGTGGCCACACTCGGCATTTCTTGCACATCGACTAGATGCAGCACCAACTGATGACCCCAAAAGTCCAGATCTATCCAGCGTGAGGATTCTCGACCCCGCCGACAGCCCAGCACCTTTTCATAAAAGGTAGCTGAGGCGGTTAAGTCATCAACCGGCAATGCCAGATGGAATATGGGTTGGTTCATAGTTTCTCTTCTTGCCTACCAGGGCAATTTGTCGATATCGAGATTGCCACCGCTGATCACCGCAGCGACCCGACGCCCTTTGAAGCGCTCCGGATACTCCAACAAACCCGCAAAAGACACTGCACCTGATGGCTCAACTATCGTTTTCAATCGCGTCCACTGTAATCGCATCGCCTCGATGATCGTGGCATCGTCTACAGTGATGATGGTATCGACATGCTGTTGAATGAGCGCAAAATTGCGAACGCCCAGGCTGGTGAGCAAACCATCCGCAATGGTATCAGGTGCGGTCTGGAGAACACGCCGGCCCAGACCAAAAGAGCGGAAGGCATCATCCGCACCGGCGGGCTCTATCGCAACTACCTCTACCTCGGGACGCAGGGTTTTGACCGCCAAAGCAACCCCGCCAAGCAACCCACCACCGCCCACTGGCACGGCCACTACGTCGACCTCAGGCACTTGCTCGAGAATCTCCAGACCAACCGTACCCTGACCAGCAATCACCCGCGTATCATCATATGGGTGCACAACATGTGCGCCCGTATTCGCTACGACGTCGGTCAGAGTCGCCTCGCGTGCTGCGAGCGTTGGCTCACATTCGATAATGTGCGCACCGTAAGCAGCCACTGCAGCTTTCTTTACATCAGGCGCGTTACTGGGCATCACAATGTGAGCGGCTATGCCCCTGTCGGCCGCCGCAAGCGCAAGCGCTGCCCCATGATTGCCGGACGAATGTGTTGCCACACCCGCAGCGGCAGCGTCTGCATCCATACTCAGAACAGCATTGGTTGCACCTCTGGCCTTGAATGCGCCCGCGCGCTGCAGATTTTCGGCCTTGAAGACAACGTCAACACCACAGTGTTCAACCAACAGCCGACTGGTCAATACCGGGGTACGATGCACATGGTCGGCAATGCGTGCCTTTGCTGCCTGTATATCGTCGAAGTTAGGTAGGTCTGATTCAGACATGCTAATTGGCGGGACTCAAGTTCGAGAGCGCTGCATTATCCCGCGTTTGTTCCATAAATCCCACCGATGATAAGACAATGATTGCTGGTTTCATCGTCAGTTGGAGCAATGCGTGGGTTGCGCTGTGATATGCTCACGCAATCCCCCGGACAACCACTACGCCACGCTATGGAACAACTGGAAGCGCTCTCAGAGCAGTTCGTCAATCTCGTCTGGGGAACGCCGCTAATCGTTCTGCTGCTTGGCGGGGGTCTATTTTTCGCCATTTCTTCCCGCGCTCTGCCCTATCGCCACTTCGGTCATGCGCTGGGCATCATGATGGGCAAGCATGACACTCCGGACCAACCCGGAGAGCTAAGCCATGCACAAGCACTGGCCGCGGCGCTGTCTGGCACCATGGGGTTAGGTAATATTTCCGGTGTGGCTCTGGCAATCGTAGCGGGTGGCCCGGGTGCCGTTTTCTGGATGTGGATGTCCGCTCTCGTTGGTATCGCCACGAAGTTCTTCACCTGCTCGCTTGGTGTGATGTACCGCGGAAAAGACAGCATGGGGCAGCTGCAAGGCGGGCCGATGTATATTATTCGAGAAGCCCTGCCTCGAAGTTTCTATCCATTGGCCATCCTGTTCTCTGTAGCCGGACTGGTAGGCACGCTGCCCATCTTTCAGGCCAATCAGCTGACAGCGCTAATCAGGGAGAGCGTGTTTCCTCAAGCCGACCCTCTGCTGACCAGTGTTTTCATCGGTTGTGCCATGGCCCTGATCGTGGGGTTAGTCATTTTTGGTGGCCTAGCCCGCGTAGCCAAGGTAGCGGTCGCTTTACTACCCACCATGGTCGTCATTTACCTGGGCATGACTATTTACATGCTCGCGATTCACGCAGACCGCGTGCCCGGAGTATTTCTGTCAATCATCACCGACGCCTTCAATCCGCAGGCCGTCGGTGGCGGTTTACTGGGCGTTATGCTGGTAGGCATAAGTCGAGGTGCGTTTTCCAATGAAGCGGGCGTGGGTACGGAGGTAATGGCACATGGTGCTGCTCGCACCAACGAGCCAGTCCGTGAGGGTTTGGTTGCCATGATAGGGCCCGTGGCTGATACATTGGTCGTCTGCACCTGCACTGCCCTGGTGATACTCCTTGCGGGCACCTGGCAAGCGCCGGGTGACCTTTCGGGCATTACGCTTACCGTGAATGCCTTTAAGGGTGACATGGGGTGGCTGGGGGTAGCGCTACTGTCTTTCGTCACACTTATCCTTAGCTCAACCACCATGTTTACCATGTGGTACTACGGCGCAAAGTGTTTTGGTTTTCTGTTTGGCGCGCATGTCCAGCATCATTATCGCTGGTTTTTCGTTGCCACTGTTGTGTTCGGCGCAACGGTAAGCATCGATGTCGTGTTTAATCTGATCTCAGGTGCGTATGGATTGATGGCTATTCCCACCATGACGGCAACACTGCTGCTGTCTGGTCGTGTTAAAGCGGCAGCAAAAGATTATTTTCACCGACACCCCTACTAACCGTCTTGTTTGGTGGCGGGCATCACTGAGCGTTGCAACGACAAAGATCAGGCCGCCACGATAGCGTCCTGCTCCGCTGCCTTATTGATAGCACCCAGTATTCCATTGAGCGATGCTTGCACAATGTCGTGGCTACGCCCGACTCCACAGAAGCGCTCGCCATCGATATTGAGCTGGATATAGCTGATCGCCTCTGCGTCTACACTCTTGCTCAGCGCGTGTTCGCTATACTCTACAAGCACGATTTTCTTGCCAACAAAGCGCTCCATCGCATCGACAAAAGAAGCCACAACACCCGACCCATTACCCGACAAAGAGTGCACTGTCGCGCCCTCGTGCAACTGTGCGCTCAAGCTGTCCGCATGGTCGGCGCGACTTACTTGATAGTCCCCTAACTGCCATGTCACATCGCCAGTCAGATAAGTCTGTTCAAACAGCGAGAAGATCTCGCTGGAATCCACTTCCGACTCCCGCTCTTCCGCGTAGGCCTGCACCGACGAGCTGAAATCAATCTGTAACCAGCGCGGTAACTCCAGGCCATAGTCGCGTTCGAGAACATAGGCGATACCGCCCTTGCCCGATTGACTGTTAATACGAATAACTTCCTGATAGGAGCGGCCTATATCTGCAGGGTCAATAGGTAGGTAGGCAACCGCCCAGGGCTCGCGATCATCGCGCTGCGACAAACACTTATTGATCGCATCCTGATGGCTACCGGAGAATGCCGTGAAAACCAATTCACCTGCGTAGGGATGCCGTGGGTGCAGGGGCAACTGCGTGCACTCTCTTGCTGTCTGAATAATTTCATCCATGTGCCCAAACTGCAGGCACGGGTCAACTCCCTGGCTATAGAGGTTCATAGCCATCGTGACTATATCCATGTTGCCCGTTCGCTCGCCATTTCCAAGCAACGTACCCTCTACCCGGTCCGCACCCGCCAATACACCTAACTCCCCCGCCGCTACCGCACAACCGCGGTCATTATGCGTATGCAGAGAGATCAACAGGCTGTCGCGATTGTTCACGTGATCACAGAACCACTCGATCTGGTCGGCGTACACATTGGGTGTACTCATCTCCACCGTGGCCGGCAGATTGATAATTACCGGTTTTGCAGGCGTGGGCTCCCAGACCGCCGTGACGGCATTACAAACCTCTACGGCAAAATCGAGTTCTGTACCGGTAAAGCTTTCAGGCGAATACTCAAATACCCATTCGGTTTCGGGGTATTTATCTGCGCAGGCCTGCACGAGCTTCGCGCCCTTTACCGCAATGTCTACAATACCTTCGCGGTCCAGGCGAAAAACCTGCTCACGTTGTACCGTGGAAGTGGAGTTGTACACATGCACGATCGCTCGTTTCGCGCCTTTTAGAGCGGCAAACGTTTTCTCAATCAAGTCGGGGCGCGCCTGGGTTAGCACCTGAATCGTGACATCGTCCGGTATCCGGTCCTGCTCAATCAATTGCCTGACAAAGTCAAAGTCATGGCTGGAGGCAGAGGGAAAACCCACCTCGATCTCCTTAAACCCAATTTTCAGCAATTGATCCCACAGCTGACTTTTCTGCACAGCCGTCATGGGCTCAATCAAGGCCTGATTGCCATCGCGAAGGTCAACGCTACACCAGGTGGGAGCCTTTTCTATCACGCGGTCAGGCCAACGCCGATTGTTCATCTTGACCTGTGGAAATGGCTTGTACTTGTTGTGATCGAACATACTGACTCCCTGGACCTGCTTCCTGGGGTGAATTATAGCGGCTGTCGCGCGGTGCCGGGATTTAACCCGTCGATACCTCGTGAGATCAACAAAGCCCTCGCAAGGAGCGGTAACTCCTTTGAAGGCAAGCACATACGGCGCATCCAGCCAGAGAGACAGTATAGTCGTCTCCCACTAGTGAAATACTGCAAGTATTCTACATTCCGTGGGTAATAAAGCCTGCATTCACTAACAATATGGAAAAATGCAGGATATTTCTCTAATATTGGGCGCGATAGTGAATTGAGGCCTCTAAGATGACTCACGCCGGAGATAGAATGTGAAACTTGATCGTATCGATCGTCGAATTCTGGATATCATGCAACGCGATGGTCGCATCAGTAATCTGGAGTTGTCCGAGGCCGTTGGCCTGTCGCCAACGCCCTGCTCACGCCGCGTCAAACGGTTACAGGACTCAGGGCTGATAGACGCCCATGTAACGCTGCTCAATCAGTCTCGCCTGGGCCTGAAGCTCACGGCATACATCGGTATCTCCATGGACCGACATACGCCCGAGCGCTTTGAGGCATTCGAGGAACAGGTCATCGAATTTCCGGAAGTGATGGAGTGCTCTGTGGTCACAGGTCAAAGCGCCGACTACTTGCTAAAAGCCGTGCTACCAGACATGGAATATTACGAACGCTTTCTGCTAGGCAAGCTCACCCGAATTCCGGGCGTGACTGGCGTTCACTCAAGCTTCGAGCTACGCAGGGTTGTACAGCGCACCGCACTGCCTATGACGCATGTTTCAGAGTAAGTAAGCGCCAACTAGCATTAAGACATCGAGAACGCTCACAATGGCTCGGCGGTCAAAGACCACGGCGGGAAGTCACCGCAGCCCATGGCCTGGTATTCTGTATTGTCATAGAAGTCATCAATACCGCCATTATCGAGGAACAATCGAACATACATTTCGCACAAATTTCGAGCATCCGTAATCTGTGAATCCTGTTTGAGTCGCTGCTTGAGTGCCGCCACAGTCACTCCCTCATCGCTCAGGCGCAAGCCGCCCCCAGCATCAGTATCCAGTAGCATCATCTTCCCTGCGCTGCTGACCCAGGAGCGCCACTGGGGTAACTCACCCGCGCGGCCTCTGGCAGGGTCACTGGTATAGGCAAACTGAGTCCAATAACTCAGCATTGCTGAGGACAGCTGCGCAACACCTGGCGCATTCTTTTCGTTGAAGAGGCCTGGAACCGCGCGGCTCACCATAGGGCCAAAAAGGAAATCCAGTTCCATGCCGTGGGGAGCGCCCAATAGTGTTGGATAGTCCACAAGCCAGTTACTGGGCCCCTCGTCCCAGTCAAAGCGATAAGCAAATACGGGCACATCCGCACCGGACTCTTGTATGACCGCGGCAACTTCATCCACCGCCATCGCTTTCCAGCGGTCACTGAGATAGCTCGCCACCAACTCATATCGCGCTTTATCGCGGATAACCGGAATCGCCCCGAAGAGCTGATTCACATAATTATCATTCACTGCTAGAAAGAGCTTCATCTCATCGCGATTGCTTCCCGTAACTAATGGCACACGATTCCATTGCGAAGGCTGCGCAAACACACGCAGCAATGGCTCTGAGGGTAAGACAGTGCCATCTCGAAAGTGCTGAGGAATACCATGCCGGGCCTGTGACGCCTGCAGTGGCAACAGCAATTGTTCTGCCGACAGCTCACGCATGAAAGAGGCAAGCTCATCACCTGGAAGCGAAGTCTGTAGCGAACGGGCCTGATCTGCGTCCGCCGCGCGATCATTAGCCATTAACCATTTCGCCAACACCTCACGACCACTGTTAGCGTGACCTGGCTTAGGGTCATCAACAAAGTTCTCAGCGCGCGACCGATTGCTGGTACCCACACTGCCACTCTGGGCTATCGCCTTATGGAATAGACCCTTTGCTTGGGGAGAAGCCAGTAACGCAAACACATTCCGCCCGCCAGCCGATTCACCGAAAATAGTGACGTTGCCCGGGTCTCCGCCGAAGCTCGCAATATTGTTGTGGACCCACTGCAGCGCCATGATCATATCGAGAACGCCAAAGTTACCCGACGCGCCCCCGGGATTACGTGCATCCTCGCGCAACGCAGGGTGGCTGAGCCACCCCAGAATGCCAAGGCGATAGTTGATAGACACCAGGACTACGTCACGTTCAGCAGCTATATCAGTTCCAGGATAGCCGCTGCCACTGCCGACTGTATTACCACCCCCATGAATCCAGAACATCACTGGCAACGGATTTTCGGGCGATGCATCTCGCGGCACATAAATGTCTAGCGTCAGGCAGTCCTCATCACCCAATATTGTATCGCCGCTTTCCGTCGGCAAACCCGATAGCGGGCTGGGAAACTGCGGGCAAACGTTTCCGTGCGCAAGTGCTGGACGAACCTCAGACCAGGGCACCGGCTGTTGAGGTGCGCGCCAACGCAAATCACCTACCGGTGGTGACGCATAAGGAACCCCCAACCAGGCGAGCGTGCTTTTTTCACCCGCCACTCCAATGATCGGCCCGGAAGTGGTGTAGCGCAGGCTTGCTGGCTCTGAATCCGGCAGTGTCGGGGTATTGTTTCCACCCAACAACCAGTCCAGCGAAAGGCCAAAGACGACCAGTACAACACCTACCAGAAGCAACACTTTGTTCAACGTCTATCCCTCCCCTAAAATTGCGCCCTACTTTATCCCACCAAGCATCGTCAGGCGAGCCATCTACCCACAGGTCGCGGGTTATTCGCAATTTTTAGTTTCGACGCCAGCGTCCAAATTCATCAACACTGACCGGGATGCGGCGCTATGGCATACTGGCCAGCCATCATTTTTGGAGTCGGCGCGTTGGTTTTCTCCTCAGACGTTACGCAACTGATTGGTAATACCCCCCTATTGCACTTGCGGCAGGCATCGGAAGCCACTGGCTGCACAATTCTGGGCAAAGCCGAGTTCCTTAATCCGGGCGGGTCAGTAAAAGACCGCACTGCGCTGGGCATTATTCGTGCCGCGGAGCAAGCCGGCGAACTGGAGCCAGGCGGCCGCATCGTGGAGGGAACTGCCGGCAACACGGGAATCGGCCTTACCTTGATCGCTAACGCGCTGGGTTATAGCAGTTCCGTGGTGATGCCACTGAGCCAGTCCAAGGAGAAAATTGATTCTTTGGAACTACTGGGCGCCGATTTACATCTGGTCCCCGCAACGTCCTACAACGACAGCAATCACTATATTCACACGGCTGAGAGACTGGCGACCAAACTTGCGCAGAGCGAGCAGCACGGTGTTGTGTGGGCACGCCAGTTCGACAACCTGGCGAATATGGGAATTCATCGCGACACAACAGGCGCCGAGATCTGGGCACAGACAGACGGTAACGTAGATGGCTTTATCTGCGCTGTGGGCACCGGTGGAACGCTTGCCGGCGTGTCGCGCGCGCTCAAGGCGCGCAACAAGAACATTCGTATCGGTCTTGCTGACCCCGAAGGCGCATCGCTGGACAGCTTCTTCCGCACAGGAGAGCTAGCACCTAGCGAGGGTAACTCCATCATGGAAGGTATCGGCATCAATCACGTTACGGCCAATATCGCTGAAGCAGAGATAGATACTTCCTACGCCATTCCCGATAAAGAAGCACTTCCCTTCGTCTTTGATCTGCTAAAGCACGAAGGTTTGTGCCTTGGCGGATCGGCAGGCGTGAATATCGCAGGTGCTGTAAGGCTCGCCAAAGAAATGGGCCCCGGACACACTATCGTCACTATTCTTTGTGATTACGGTCAGCGCTATCAGAGCAAACTCTTCAACCCGGTTTACCTGCACAACAAAGGACTACCTGTGCCAGAGTGGCTGGATATTTAGTTAACGACATCAGGAAACTGCTATGAAAATCGGCATTATTTGCGGCAGCCATCGTGAGGATTCACAGAGCGGCCGCATCGCCAGGCATATTGAATCGGTTTTGCAATCACAACAGCTGTGCGACGAGACCTGGCTGTACGATCTTGCCGGCAATCCCCTGCCCTTCTGGGATGAGGGAATCTGGACAGGTGACCCCAAATGGCAGGGGATTTTGGCCCCGCTGAGTGAGTCGGTAAGTAGCTGTGACGCGTTCGTAGTAATTTCACCAGAGTGGCATGGGATGGTGCCCTCGGGACTGAAAAATTTTTTCCTCCTGTGGGCTGGCGGAGGTGAGTTAGCGCACAAGCCGGCACTGATTGTGACAGTCTCGACCTCAGAAGGAGGGGCTTACCCCGTTAACGAACTGCGTACCAGCAGCTATAAAAACAGTCGCTTGTGCTACCTCCCAGAGCATTTAATCATTCGCCATGCGGCCAAGGTGTTCAATGCTAACGACGCTGACAACGACACAAGATCTCACACCTATCTCAGCGGCCGTCTTGTGTATTGTTTGGAATTGCTTAGGGAATACGCAATCGCATTCGAAGGGATACGTGCCAGCGGCAAGGCGAGCCTTGCCACTTACACCAACGGTATGTAAGTAACGCGCGCGGCGTTAACCAGTAAGGTAGCCGACCTAGGAGCCGGCAGCGGCGCGTTCTTTAGCAACAAGAAAGTCTGCAATCTTGAGCATATTTGCTTGATTACCGGCTTTGCGGGTGCTGATGCGATACTTGCCGTTGACCATCATCTCGGGCGTTCCTGTAATCTTGGCGGACTTCGCTCGCGCAGCGGCCTGGCGTACCTGACTACTCACACCAAATGAGTTAAATGCTTTGGAGAATTCCGCCTCATCGACACCGTGCGCGGCGAACAATTTGGCTATCTCTTCTTCACTACCAAGCCGTTTGCGATCGACATTCATGGCCTGGAAAACCACCAGGTTCATGGTGTCCAACACGCCCAACACTTCAGCGGAATAGTAAGCACGCGCGTGTAGTTCCATTTGCTGGTTCCAGATTGCCGGGGAGCCACGGAATTCCACGTCTTCAGCCAATGTCTTCTTCCACTGGCCAACCAGAGGCTCGAAGGTGTAGCAGTGCCCACAGCCGTACCAGAAAAATTCAGCAACTTCGATTTTATCTGGATTCGCGGTGCGGATAGCTGGCGTGATGACATCGTAGTGCGTCCCTTCCTGCCAGTTCTGATCATCCTGAGCAACAGCAGTGGCTGACGCACACAGCAAAACAACAGGCAACAACAAACGCTTTAGCATATTTTTCTCCAACGAGTTCTCGTAGTGGTATGACAGCAAAATAGCTGACGTGTTCATCTCACGAAAAAAAAGGTGGCCGCTGGCCACCTTTGCCGACGGGTTTTAAATTACTTAAGGCCAGCCGCGTAGCTTGAAACGGCCTCAATCTCCATGTCACTCAAACCAAATGCTGTAAGGCGCATAATCATGGCGTCGCCATCATTGGTTCGCCCGGCAGGGTCTTCATAGCCTTGGCGGTACATCTTCAGTTGGCCTGCTATGTACTCTGCGTGTTGACCCGAGAGTGAGGGAAATCCGGCGGGGGCATTACCCTTACCGTTAGGCGAATGACAGGCAATACATGCTGCAACGCTGCGCTCTGCTACGCCGGCACGGTAGACTTTCTCACCCAGCGCCACCAACGCAGGGTCTGCCTGAGCGCCTGAAACTGGTTGACTAGCATAAAAAGCGGCTATGTCTGCCAGGTCCTGGTCCGACATATTATCAACCTGCCCCGCCATTGTGGGCACCGGGCGCGCACCATCGCGAATATCCTTCATTTGCTTAACCAGATACTTTTCACCCTGGCCTGCAAGCTTGGGGAAAGTAGGCACCGCACTGTTTCCATCTGCGTTATGACAAGCGCTACAGGGCACAGACTTGTCTTTGCCAGCAGCGGCATCTCCTGTCAGTACAGGGTCGGCAGCCATAACAGCGTGAGTCCAGCCTGCCAGCAGGCCGCATAACAAAAGAGTCTTCTTCATGTTCAGTCCAAAAATAATTCTATGTCGCGGAAGCGCTTATTGCGCAGGCTTGGCCATATAATCAATCATCGCCTTGTATTCTTCGTCAGTGCAGTCAAAACACATACCTTTTGGCGGCATGGCGTTGAGGCCGCTCTTTACCGAGGCCACCAGAACGTCCATCCCTTTGTCCAGACGAGGCTGCCAGGCTGCTGCGTCACCCGTCTTGGGGGCATTGGCCGCTCCAGATGCATGGCAGATGGCACAGCTCTTGTTGTATTTTTCCATGTTGGGCTCAGCCATCGCGCTGGCTGCAAACACCGCCAGGGCTAGTATCAATGACTTTTTCATCACATACCTCTGTCAACTTGGGGGATTTGCCAAACAGTAATCGCAAGCGATTGATATAAGGCGAAAAAAAGCTGTGGCATTATATACGAGATACCCCTGCCAAAAAAGGCGATCCACGATGAATATGCCAGGCTCCGATGACAGCCTACCAACCCCTGTTGCCCCTAATTATCGCCAGGCAGAGTTCCTCACGAGCGCTAGCAAGCTGTCTCAATGCCCGCCTGACACGGGCTGGGAAGTCGCATTTGCCGGCCGATCAAATGCCGGAAAGTCTAGTGCAATCAATAGCTTAACAAATAACAAGAAGCTCGCCAGAACCTCCAAAACACCTGGCCGAACCCAGCTCCTTAATTTTTTTACAATGACGGAGTCCCAAAGGTTGGTAGACCTGCCTGGGTACGGCTTCGCGAAGGTACCCCAAGCAGTAAAACGGAAATGGACCCGTCAACTCGAAAACTATTTGCAGCGCAGGGAAAGCTTGAGGGGCTTGATCTTGCTAGTTGACGTGCGCCGCCCCATGCAGCCATTCGACCAGCAGATGCTGGACTGGGCGCTAGCTGCGTCAATGCCAGTGCATATTTTGCTTACCAAAGCAGACAAATTGAAGAAAGGCCCTGCTAAAAGTACGCTGCTGCAAGTTCGCTCATCGCTGAAGCCACACGCTGAGCTCGTGAGCGTACAGCTTTTCTCTGCCCTAAAACACACAGGGCACGAGGAACTGATCAGTGTATTGAATCGTTGGCTCACAGACAGCAGCGTACTGGATGGTGCCATCGAGGATGACGTCTGCAGTACGTAAGTAGCGGACCCCGATACAATCTTATCTATCTGAATGTAGGGTGCGCCAATAAAAAAGCCTGGCAATCGACAGGGGAATCGATGGCCAGGCCAGCTAGAGTCTCTGGGGGAAGAGACTTACTAGGCAGTTCATGAAGACATGAATGCCAGGTAGCAGCATTTGCTACCCTAACTCTGACCTGCCGTACTGACCTTAGTTCCCCGGGCCGGTGTTTTTCTTGACTGCCAAATTAGTGTGCCTCATCCCAGTTGTCCCCTACCCCGGCTTCCACCACTAGCGGTACATCAAGTGCAGCTGCTCCCGACATGAGCTCGCATACCTGTGCACTAATTGATTCAACAGCACTGTCAGCTACCTCCAGCACCAACTCGTCGTGCACTTGCATAATCATGCGTGCATCGGCGTTCGATGAATCCAGCCATTGATCAACCTCCAACATGGCAATCTTAATAATGTCCGCAGCGGTTCCCTGCATCGGTGCGTTTATCGCTGTTCGCTCAGCGGCCTGCGCGCGCATCTTGTTACGCGCGTTTATTTCAGGCAGGTACAGACGACGACCAAACAGGGTTTCAACAAAGCCCTGCTCCCGCGCAAGCTCGCGCGTTCTATCCATATAATCCTGTACCCCGGGATAACGGGCAAAGTACCTATCAATATAGTCTTGCGCCTCTTTACGGCCCAAATGCAGTTGCTTGGCAAGGCCAAATGCCGACATGCCGTAGATCAGTCCAAAGTTGATGGCCTTGGCTTTACGTCGCTGATCTCCGGACACCTGGTCTAGTCCTGTCTCAAAGACTTCTGCGGCAGTTGCCGTGTGGACGTCTAGCCCTTCATTGAATGCACTGAGCAAACCCTCGTCACCCGATAGATGCGCCATTATTCGCAACTCGATTTGAGAGTAGTCCGCAGCCAGGATTCTGAAACCAGTGGGTGCGATAAAGGCCTGGCGTATGCGCCTACCCTCCTGTGTGCGGATCGGGATATTTTGTAAATTGGGGTCGGACGACGACAGACGGCCGGTTGCCGTTACCGCCTGATGATAGGACGTATGAACCCTACCAGTTCTGGCGTTGATCATTTCTGGCAGCTTGTCGGTATAGGTCGACTTGAGCTTGCTCAAACTACGATACTCCAGCAGTAGCTTGGGTAATGGGTAGTCCAGCGCGAGCTCGGCAAGCACGTCCTCCGCGGTAGACGGGGCGCCTTTCGGTGTTTTCTTGATGACAGGCAGTTCCAGCTTGCCAAATAGTATTTCCCCGAGCTGCTTGGGCGAACCCAGATTGAACGCCTGACCTGCCAGATCGTGGGCGCCCTGCTCCAACTCCTGCAAACGCTCACCAAGCTCAATGCTTTGCTGATTAAGCAGCTCTCGAGAGAGTAAGGCGCCCTGTCGTTCAATCTTTGACAGCACGGGTACCAGCGGTACTTCTATCGACTCAAAAACGTTGAGCAGGCTGGGTATCTGTTCCAACTTGTCCCATAACACCTGATGGAGTCGCAGAGTGATATCGGCATCCTCAGCAGCATACGGCCCCGCCTCCTCCAGCTTGATCTGGTTAAAGGTCAACTGCTTCGCGCCTTTGCCCGCGATATCTTCAAAGTGAATAGTCTTGTGACCGAGGTACTTAAGCGACAGGCTATCCATATCATGCCGTGTGCCTGTGGATTCAAGTACGTAGGATTCGAGCATGGTATCGAACGCGATTCCGCGCATAAAAATGCCGTGATTGGCCAGAACGCTGGCATCGTATTTGAGATTCTGCCCCAGCTTTTTTTGCTTGGGATCTTCCAGCAAAGGCTTCAGCTTGGCTAAAACCTCTTCACGGTCCAACTGAGCCGGCGCACCCAGATAATCATGAGCCAGCGGCACATAGGCTGCTACTCCAGCGTCGACGGCAAATGACACGCCCACTATTTGAGCTTCCATGTAGTTCAAGCTGGTAGTTTCGGTGTCAAATGCGAAGACTTCCGCCTGCTCCAACCGCGCCAGCCAAATGTCGAGTTCGCTCTGCGTAGTAACCAACTCGTGGCGAGACTCCAAGGTTACGGCTGGCGCTTGCTCGGCCTCCCCCAATAGCTCATCCAGCCAGGTTCTGAACTCCATCCGGGTATACCACTGAACCAGCTCATCACGATCCGGCGAGCTGTTCACTAGCGTGGAAGGCGTTTCCTCAAGCGCTACATCGCGCTTAATGGTCGCCAGTTCATAGCTCAACAGAGCATTGGCCTTCTCCGCCTCGAGCTTAGCTGCCATTGTCTTTGCGCCGCGAAACTCAAGCTCGCTGACGCGATCAAGCGCTGAGTAGATCTGCTCGATAGAGCCCAGACCCTGTAATAACCCGAGCGCTGTTTTCTCTCCCACACCCGCAACACCCGGGATGTTATCGACTTTGTCACCCATAAGGGCCAGTAAGTCGATGATGAGCTCAGCTGGGATACCGAATTTTTCAACAACCCCCGCCTCATCCATTACTGTGTCAGTCATGGTGTTCACCAGTGTCACGTTGGCATCCACAAGTTGAGCCATGTCCTTGTCGCCAGTGGATATGATCACCGCCCTACCCTCAATGCTCGCCTGTGTTGAAAGCGTGCCGATAACATCGTCAGCCTCAACGCCTGGCACACACAGAAGCGGCAAGCCCATTGCCCTGACAATCGCGTGGATCGGCTCCACCTGCTCGCGAAGCTCGTCGGGCATCGGTGGGCGCTGAGCTTTATAGTTCTCGAAGATTTCGTCGCGGAAGGTCTTCCCCTTGGCGTCAAAGACAACCACAACCGGGCTGTCGGGATAATCTTTCTGCAAGCGCCTCAACATGCTGATAACCCCCTTAACCGCTCCGGTGGCCTCGCCTTTCGAATTGGTCAGTGGCGGCAGTGCATGGAATGCCCTGTACAGATAGGACGAGCCATCAACAAGGACGAGCGGTGCGGATTTAGCAGACATAAGGGAGGCCTGTAGAGACGTGCGACAAGAGAGTAATCAAAGCAGAGAGATTAAAACGGATTCACTGTCAGATTGCCATGCTTCAACTGTCGAGATGCCAATGCGCGAGACCGATAGCGACAGCGCCCCTCCCCACCTCGTTACCTTGCTGTGCCGGCGTGTTACTTATGGTAATTTTTCGGTCTACAAGGAGAGAATTGGGCACACATTTTGAATAATCTATTAATAACAGGCAGTTAGAACAGACATGGATGCCAATCCAGGCTGGCAAATATGGTAGAACTGAATGAATCCACCCTGCAGATAGCGCCGTAGAAAGATCACGTTACACAAACAGGCAATAAAGTAACACTTTACGGAGATCAAGATATGAACATTCGCTATACTCTGCTGGCTCTCTTGCTGGGCTCGCAACTGTCCCTTGCAGAGCAACCAGATACGACGAATTCCAACCTGTCTGCAGCCCAAATGTCGGCTGCGCAATCCGGACAGCCAGCTGCAGCAACGTCCGCTGTGGATATTTCGGCCGCCTTGACAGAAAAGCTGGAACGCCGGCTGGCAGAGTCGACCGCAAAGCAGCAAATACCCAACACGGAATGGGCAAGCGCGAACCTATCTCCCGGGAGCTAGCGCTCCCAAATGGCCCGTGCGGACCGATACGTGACTTTCATCTTCGCCAGATCCAGAGGCGCTTTGAAGAACCCGTGATAATCACCGCGGGGGTTTATTAGTACCACATTGGCACTATGGTCAACCTGATAATTCTCACCCTGCCCCGGGACTTTCCGGAACGGCGTGTTCATCGCCGTAGCCAGGCGATGAAGTTCGAGAAATTCGCCCGTAACTCCGGTGAAATCCTTATTAAAATACGGGACATACTCGCTAAGCTGCTCAACCGTATCTCTCGCTGGGTCCACCGAAATCATCACCACTCGCGTCTCCTCAGCTTCAGTCCCCTCGAGTTCCTTTATGAAACCATTTAAGAATGACATTGTAGCGGGGCACACGTCCGGGCAGTGAGTGAAGCCAAAAAAGACCAACGTCCAAGCCCCCTCAAAACGCTCCGGTACAAACGCCTCACCCCTTTGGTCCAGCAGCGAAAACTCCCCCAGATCGCGGGGCGTTTCAAACAAGTACAAGCCATTGGCCTTCATCTCCGCTGCCGTCATTACTCGAGGCATCTGGATGCGGTTTACGAAGCCTGCAACGATGGCCGTCATAAACAACAATACACCGGCAACGGTTAGCCAGATACGCCGGCGTTGAGCTTTGTTGATATCAGTAGACATACAATTACAGACTCGCGACTGGGAACAGGTAGTGATCGACCAGCATGATCAGAAAGAGGGCGCCCAGGTAAATAATCGAGTACTTGAATGTCTCCATGGGCGCGTTAGGGTTTTTGTCTCGCAGAAGCTCAATGGCCCAGTACAGAAAGCCAATACCCAGCACCACAGCACCCAGCAGGTAAAGTGGCCCGCTCAAGCGGGTAGCATAGGGGAGCAGGGTGATCAGAAACATCAGCACCGTATACAGGAGAATATGTAGCTTGGTAAACGCGACACCGTGGGTAACCGGTAGCATGGGAATATCGACAGCGGCGTATTCTTCACGCCGATGAATTGCCAGCGCCCAGAAGTGGGGTGGCGTCCAGGCGAAAATGATCAGCACCAACAGCAGAGCGTGGCCATCAACCTGACCCGTCACTGCAACCCAGCCCAATAGGGGAGGGGCTGCGCCGGCCAGTCCACCAATAACAATATTCTGCGGCGTCGCGCGCTTCAAAAACATGGTGTAGACAAACGCATAGCCAACCAATGAAGCCAGCGTTAACCAGGCGGTAAGTGCATTTACCCATATCAACAGGATACCCATGCCAGCCACGCCCATCACCAGAGCAAACAAAGCCGCATCTCTGTTGTTCACGCGCCCCTGGGCTACTGGCCTGTTACGCGTGCGAGCCATGTGCTGATCCACTTTTTGATCAACCAGGTGATTAACCGCCGCAGCCGCACCCGCGCAGAGCGCTATACCGAGATTTCCGAGTATCAGCGCATTGAGAGGCACCATTCCCGGAACCGCCATGAACATGCCAATCACGGAGGTGAGGATCATCAGCAATACCACATTGGGCTTTGTCAGCTCTTTGTAGTCGCGCCATGTGGCTCGCTCGGCAGGCTGTGCAGTAGACATAGTGTCTTTACTCACTGGAATT
Organism: Halioglobus sp.; assembly: GCA_039990395.1. GTDB lineage: Bacteria > Pseudomonadota > Gammaproteobacteria > Pseudomonadales > Halieaceae > CALINF01. The sequence continues at coordinate 253,909 of JBDXFZ010000139.1, read as the reverse complement.
TTTTAGTAGAAACTTAAGATCGGAGATAACGTCCTTGTAAGTGACCTCGCTACTATAGGACATCATTATCCAGCCTGCCGGATCCACTAGATACCAAGTATCCCTGGCTGCGAGATATTCGCTGAAAGCCACGTCAAAATCGGCCCCTGACATGTATAGCGGAATCAGCCCACGCTGCTGTTGATCGAAGTAGGCTTCCAGTGAAGACGGGGCAGGGCGCTCGTCACTCAGAGTATCAACTGCCAGCGCCTGCTCAGATAAGGGCTGATTCGCAACGTACATGCGGCGAATGCGCGGTAACTCCTTACCCATAGCCGTATGTATCTGGCGGGTCACATACAGAGTAGCCTCGCAGCGCGCATCACATTCAGGCCCGGAGTAGGGGACTAGTAGCGTCCACCTGCGGTCGACATCGGTGTAACTGAAATCCCGTCCATCGCGGTCACTCAGGCCAAACTCATCGATCTGTCTTGGCGGTTGTACCAGTGTTCCGCGGTTGGACGTACCCAGCTTACCGACCAAATCCAAATCACCTTGAACGACAAAGTACCAAAGCCAGGTAGCAGTCAGAATCATCGTTACCGGGATGCCCATTATCAGCAAGAGCGTAAGCCGGCTTTTATTCAGGGCCACCCGATCCAGGTCGTTCGTGGGTATTTCACTAGTCACTGACTATTGCGTCCTTTTCGTTGAGATATCAATTGCCATAGATTTGTCGTGCGCAGACCATAAAGCAAAGCCAACATACCCGCCATGGCGAACCATTGCACAGCATAGCCTCTGTGCTTCTCGGGGCGAACATTAACCACCTGCCAGTCAATATCCAACGCGAGGTCTTGGCCTGCATCCAGTCGCACAGGATAAGGAAACAATCGAGTGCCTGTTCTGGCCTGAACAATCGGCGCCAGCTTCTGCATCTCCAGTGCTTGTACTGTCATTGGCCAGGCTCCCTCAAAAGGCTGTTCCGCCAAAAGATAAGGTTCTCCAGGCGCCACATAGATATACCCCTGAGTAGACCGCGTTCCATCCGGCTGAGGCACCTCGGGCAGGGCAAGTCTCGCTGGATCAGACTTTACCCACCCCCTGTTAATCAGGACTGACGTGCCATTGCCCATATCTAAAAGGGCTACGACCTCGTTACCATATCGCCCGCTCAGAATCCGATTATCCAACAGCAGATAATTATCCGGGACGAGCTCACCTTCGAGCTTCACAGGTAAATACCCCAATTCACTGGGGGGACGCTCCCACAGGGCTGCCTGATTCAGCGACAACGGCGTTTGCTGCGCCCTGGCATCGAACATGGCTGCCAGCACCTCTTTCTCGTGGGCACGAGATAACTGCCAGAACCCCAACATAATCAACGCGGGCACCAGAATCACAGTAAACAAAGTGATCCGCCACTCGAAGTCAATGCGTAATCCCGTCATACTAATCTCGTTTCCACCAGGGTGCTTTCTAAACCGCTCCTGAGCTGGTTTATACTGCCAAAGACAATTATTGGAGCAGGCCTTTGTTAAAATTCCTGATCGTCATCCTCATGCTGGCATTACTTGCGAGTCTGGGCAGCGGGCTGTTCTACCTAATGACCGACCAAGGCGACTCAAGCAAACGACGTACTTTTCACTCGCTGGGCGTTAGATTGAGCTTCGGGCTTTGCCTGGCCGCCGTTCTTATCTACGGGGTAGCAACAGGCCAACTCGGTAATCGTACCCCCTGGGACGCCGGACCAAAGAAACCGGAGGCGTCACAGGAGTCAGAGTAGAGGAGGGTACTCAGTTACTATTAAAGAATGTAGACGAACAGGAACAGGAACACCCACACCACATCAACAAAGTGCCAATACCAACTGGCCGCTTCAAATCCGAAATGATCATCTGCAGTGAAGTGCCCACCGCGCGTACTGCGCAACCACATAATCAACAGCATGGTCATTCCCATGAATACATGGAAGCCATGAAAACCCGTCAGCATAAAGAAGGTCGAGCCGTAAATGCCTGAGTTCAGGGTAAGACCGAAGTGCGCGTAGGCCTCGTAATACTCATAGATCTGGACAAAAACGAACACAATACCCAATAGCACGGTAATGCCTAGCCAGAGATTAAATTTCTTCTTGTTCCCATCGAGAATGCCCATGTGCGCAATGTGCACAGTGAAGCTCGAAGAGAGCAGTATGAGGGTGTTCCAAAGTGGCAACCAGGCGTACCAGGCTGTTGCCTCTGCAAACGCCATGGTCTTATCGGCGCTGGTAAAGCTGCCGTTATTGGCAATCAGCTGCGATGCCGCACCACCCACAGATTCCTGAGGCGTCAATGCCATGGGCCAGCTGTACTGAAAGCCCTCCCAAAGCAGACCATTCATTCGCCCGCCTTCTCCCTCTCCGGCAAGCCAGGGGCCTGCGAGGGTACGCACGTAGAACAGTGCGCCAAAGAATGCGAAAAAGAACATGACTTCAGAGAAGATGAACCAGAACATGCCCAGCACATAGGACTTCTTCAGCTGAGCGCTATTCATGCCCGCCAAGTTTTCCTTGATCGTGATACGGAACCAGGCAAACAGTGTTCCCATAAAGAAGAACAGGCCGCAAAGGAAGATGGTCCAGGAATTCGTGGACTCTTGCGGATCGCCGAATGTCATATCGTTCATGATGCTGGCCGCACCAAAGATACTCAGCATCAACCCTATGGTGGCGCAGACTGCCATCTTGCTGCTGTCAGGTACGTAATACTTTTCGTACTCTGTGGATGTCTGACTTGTCATTTTAATTCTCCGTTGAATTCACAGGCCCCCCCGGACCTGCGTGCTAGCGAGTGGCGACTGCGCCGCTCACCATATCTGTAACATCAAAAATCGTGTACGACAGGGTGATCGTTTTGATATCCCTGGGCAAATCCTGATCGACAATAAACTGCAAAGGCATCTCTGCAGAACTGTTGCCATCCAAGGGCTGCTGGTTGAAGCAGAAGCACTCGGTCTTGTGAAAAAACTCTGCTGCTCTGGACGGCGAAACACTGGGAATCGCCTGAGCCACCATGGCGTCCGGCAGCGGGTTACTTGCAAAAAACACCGTGTCGTTGGAAGCGCCAGGATTAACTTTCATGATAGTAACGCTGGGCTTGAATTCCCAGGGCATACCCTGATTGTTGGTCGCCACGAACTGGATCGTAATCTCTCGAGACTCATCGATAACTGACTGCACCGCCGTATAGGCCTGGGAGTTGGTCTTGCCGTTAATTCCCAAAGCATCACACAGCACGTTATAGAGCGGCACCATTACGACAAACACAAAAGCGAACATGCCGATCGCAGCCACAACCAGTTTGGCCACGGTATCAACGATCGGATTTTTGCTCACTGCAACCACAGGACGTCCAAGCCTCCTATCGTACTGCTGGTGGTGTCTCAAATGTATGATAGGGCGCGGGGGTCGCGATCGTCCACTCCAGCCCCTCTGCGCCTTCCCAGGTTTTCTCATCACTGGTTGGCTTACCGGCAACAATTGTCGCCACCACGTTGTACAAGAACATGATTTGAGACGCGCCGTAAATAAACGCCCCGATGCTGGACATCATGTTGAAGTCGGCAAATTGCAGCGCATAGTCCGGAATACGACGTGGCATACCGGCCAATCCAACAAAATGCTGCGGGAAAAATGCCAGGTTGAAGCCGATGAACGAGATCCAGAAGTGAGTCTTGCCCATGCTCTCGTTGTACATACGGCCACACCACTTGGGCAACCAGTAGTAAACGGCAGCAGTCATACTAAATACCGCACCCGCAACCATCACATAGTGGAAGTGCGCAACCACAAAGTAACTATCGTGATACTGGAAATCAGCTGGCGCAATAGACAACATCAGGCCAGTAAAGCCGCCGATGGTGAATAGCACCAGAAAGCCCATGCAGAAGAGCATCGGCGTTTCAAACGTCAAAGCGCCGCGCCACATCGTGCTAATCCAGTTAAAGACTTTAACGCCTGTCGGCACCGCAATCAGCATGGTCGCGTACATAAAGAACAACTCACCCGCCACAGGCATGCCCACGGTATACATGTGGTGCGCCCAAACGATGAACGACAGGAAGGCAATTGCCGCTGTTGCATACACCATTGAGTCATAGCCAAACAAAGGCTTGCGCGAGAAAGTTGGGATAATCTGCGAAACCACACCAAACGCCGGCAGGATAATGATGTAAACCTCAGGGTGCCCGAAGAACCAGAAAATATGCTGGAACAACACAGGATCGCCACCACCAGCAGCAGAGAAGAAACTCGTGCCAAAGTGAATATCCATCAGCATCATCGTCACCGCACCGGCCAATACAGGCATCACCGCCACGAGCAGAAATGCTGTGATCAACCAGGTCCACACAAACAGAGGCATCTTCATGTATGTCATGCCGGGTGCGCGCATATTCATTACCGTAGCGATAATGTTGATAGAGCCCATGATCGACGACAATCCCAGCACGTGAACTGAGAAGATGAAGAAAGTAACCGAAGGCGGCGCGTAGGTTGTGGACAGCGGAGCATAAAAAGTCCAACCAAATGCTGGCGCTCCACCTTCTACAAACAGAGTCGATGCAAGCAGCAAAAACGCCGGCGGCAAAATCCAGAAACTCCAGTTATTCATGCGCGGCAGTGCCATATCCGGCGCACCGATCATCATCGGAATCATCCAGTTGGCCAGGCCGACAAACGAGGGCATGATTGCCCCGAATACCATCACCAAACCGTGCAGTGTTGTCATTTGGTTAAAGAATGCGGGCTCTACCAGCTGCATGCCCGGCTGAAACAATTCCGCCCGAATTATCATGGCGAACGATCCGCCGAGGATAAACATGGCGAAAGAGAACCACAGGTACATGGTTCCAATATCTTTGTGGTTGGTTGTAAACAACCACCTGGTCAGGCCCTTGGCGGGACCGTGATGATGATCTCCCATCGTAAATTCCTCCAGTTAGCCTTTCTTGTGATTGAAAACATCAATGGGCTGAACCATGTCGCCCATGTTGTTCCCGAATGCGTTGCGCTGATAAGTGATCACCGCGGCCATATCGACGTCGTTCATTTGCCCACCAAATGCCTGCATGGCAGAACCCGGAACACCGTTGATACCAATCTCCAGGTGGCCACCCAGCTCACCCGTAGCGACCGCGCTACCGGCAATCGCAGTACCTAAACCACCTTCACCACCAGCACCGTGACAAGCAAGACAAGAGCGCTCGTAGACACCCTTACCGCGCTCCATCAGCTGATCGAGTGTAAAGTTTTGCGCCATAAGCTCTTTGATCTCAGCCGCCTCAGACTGCTTGGCACCCAGCCACTCCTCGTACTCTTCCTGGCTGACAACATTAACCACAATTGGCATGAAGCCGTGATCCTTACCGCACAACTCTGCGCACTGGCCCCGATAGATGCCTTCCTCTGTTGCCAAAGTCCATGTCTCATTGATAAAACCCGGAACCGCATCGCGCTTCACAGCCAACTCTGGCACCCACCAAGAGTGAATTACATCATTGGCAGTAATCAGGAAACGCACTTTAGTGTTTACAGGGATAACTACAGGCTCGTCCACCTCTAACAGGTAGTTCTCGCCCTTGTCTGCGGCATTATAGATCTCAGTTTGGGGCGTGCGTAAGTTACTGAAAAAAGTAACATTCTCACCCGTTTCACCCAAATACTCGTACTTCCACTTCCACTGAAAGCCGGTAATCAAAATATCCAGCTCAGCGTCATCGGTATCGTAAATATCGAGCAGGGTAGATGTCGCCGGAACGGCCATGCCGATGAGAATGAAGAAAGGAATCACCGTCCAGGCAATTTCAACCTTTGTGCTCTCATGAAAAGTAGCCGGAGTAACGCCCCGCGACTTGCGGTGATAGTAGATGGAGTAAAACATCACGCCAAATACAAGCAGTCCGATAATTACGCAGATCCACAAAATGAGCATATGCAGGTCGAATATGTCCTGCCCAATCGCCGTAACGCCAGGCGACATATTGAGTTCATTCAATTTGTCGTCCGCAGCTAGAACGCCCGCGCTTGCGATGCTCATCAACGTGAGCATTGATCCTAGCGCCAGCTTTACCAGCCGCTTCGCTTCAAAGTACATTTCCCATGTCTCCATGTAGTAAAGTGTCTTCACTTCCCCCAGTCGGCCGTCAATCCCTGATGCTCTGCAACCGCAAAGGCGACTACAAGGCTGCAGTCTTAACCAGGCACAACCCGGTGGGGGCTGTACGCAGTCAGCAATTCAATATCAGGGGGCCATCTGCCTGTCGCCCGTGTCCTCAACAAAGTTTGAGGCGTTCCGAGGCGCGGGGATTATAGCGAATGTCGCAGGGAAAAAACACTAAGATGCTGATTTTGTGAGGGTTTACTCGCCCGGGCGCAGCACAGATCCTACTATGGCTTGGAATAACTACATATGCAGGTGTTGACGCGGCTAGACCACAAGATATTGGGTATCGCGTGGCCCGCCATCCTGTCAAATCTGTCGATACCGCTGCTCGGCCTGGTGGACGCGGCCATATTGGGCCACCTGGGCAGCACCGACTATCTTGCTGCAGTGGCGATTGGCAGTGCGATACTGTCGTTTCTTTACTGGGGTTTTGGCTTTCTGCGCATGGGCACTACCGGCCTGGTAGCCAAAGCCGCGGGAGCGGGTAAAGAAGCGGATTCCATAGTGATACTTAGTCAGTCAGTGGTACTAGCACTGGTATTGGCCGCGCTTGTGATGGCCCTGCACCCCTTATGGCTTGGACTAGGGTTCTCATTGATGGCCCCGCAACAAAATCTGCTACCACTAGCACAAAGCTATGCGGGTATACGGATTCTTAGCGCACCTGCAGTTCTGACTACTTATGCCATCGTCGGCTGGTTCATAGGCCACCAGAACACCCGCTGGCCAATGGCAATAGTGATCACCACCAACTTAGCCAATATCGGGCTGGATTTTCTGCTGATTATTGGCCTGGGCATGGCCAGCGATGGTGCGGCAGTAGCAACCGTAATTGCGGAGTATCTCGGGCTGCTTATTGGGGTGATTGCAATCGTCCGCTCCATGAAGGCGGCCCCCTCTATTGATCAATTGCAGGTCTTGCGGTCACTGCACGCTTACCGCACATTGCTAGCGAGTAATGCGAATTTGTTTGTTCGCACACTGTGTTTATTGGCTAGTTTCGCCTTCTTCACCGCCATGGGAGACAAATTGGGTAGTGATACTCTGGCCGCGAATGCGCTACTGCTTCACTTAATGATGCTGGCTGCCTATGGCCTTGATGGGTTTGCCTTTGCCGCGGAGGGGCTTACGGGAAATGCACTGGGCGCGAAGAACCTCAGCAATTTTTATTCCGCGGTACACCGATGTGCAATATGGTGCGCCATTACTGCTGCGGCCATCAGCATCGTGTTTGCGTTGTCTTCCAGCCTCGTTTTTCCACTATTAACCGATCTACCGCAGGTGCGCACTGAGATGGCCGCCGTAGCTTTGTGGCTCATTTTACTGCCGATAATCGCGGCGCCGAGTTATCTTCTGGACGGTGTCTTCATTGGCAGCGCAGAAACCCGGCCGATGATGATCACGATGTTGTTGAGCACACTGGCGGTTTATCTTCCTGCCTGGTATCTCACGCAATCCTGGGAAAATCACGGACTCTGGTTTGCGTTCACTGCTTTCAATGGCGCAAGAGGCCTCACTTTATGGGTTGCCTACCGGCACAAAACAAGGGGCGGGAGCTGGCTGGAAGCAACAAGCAACGCCCATTGATCTCTATGGCCGCTGGCGGAATAGGCAGGATGTACTAGCCTCAAGACTACCCTTCGTATCAGGCACCCATTGCAGGCAGGGTATGGCCGTTTCAGATATCAGACACACGATCGCAACTGCTGTAGCACAGGAGCAAAAATCCTGCTCGCTGCGGCGAAGACTCAATGCGAAGCTGCCCCAGATACAGAAACGCCTTGAGCTACCGGAAGATGAGCCACTTGATTCACTGATGACGTTTATCATCCGCTACGTCGAAAGTGTACCGGGAAGCATCAGCCTCGTAACCGCGGTGAGCAAGCAATTGGGCTTTTACGACTACGCTGCCTTGTTTCTTAACATCGCAGAGGACTATTTCATCGATCCTCCACAGGACCTGCCAGAGGATGGCGGCCTTGCTCTATTGCTTGATGAGGCTTTTCTGGCGCACCGATTGCTGGAAGAGGTTAATGACCACCACATCCGTCATCTGCAGCGACCGCTACTCCCCGTCGATATGACCGAAGCCAACATTATCGTGCATCATCTATTGGGTGATGGCTTGGCCAATCGTCTGGAGCAACTGGTGCAGTACACCGCCAGTCGTTTACTTGAGAAAGAGCATATATGGGAGCGTGTTCGCGATTTGCCCGGCTCAGCCACCTTTACAGAGCCGCCTATTTGCAGCGCTGCTTTGAGCGACGTCGATCACGCTGTAAGACTGCGTCTCGGCGCCTAATCGTCCGATTTGCCGGGGTCGAGCAGTTGCACCACCTGCGCAGGCGTCTCAACCCGGCGCGCCGCTGCGCGATTAACCCGGGTCTGTACCTCCGCCGCTGCGGGCTTGTCGCCTGGGCGCTGTTCGCTGAACCCGCAGGCCACGCACTCGCGCTGATCAGTCTCCATATCAACTACTATTTTGTCCATTTGCGCACATCGAGGACAGACAGCTCCTGCGATGAACCGCCGTTTGGAGCTTGAGGTGGTAGTCATAATCGTTGACCGTGAGCAGGGAATCAGAAGAGCATTTTAGCAGGAATTACCTTCAATCGACGTTCAGGCGGCAGCCAGCATCTCACGTAGCTGATTCATTACGGGTCGGGTTTCTGGTCGCGTGCCACGCCACAAGTAAAACGACTCGGCGGCCTGCTCGACAAGCATGCCCAACCCATCTGATACTGCCCACGCCGCTTCCTGTGCAGCCCAACGCATGAATACCGTAGGGTCGGCCCCGTAGACCATGTCATAGCAGCAACTTCGCTCCGTCAAAATGGAACCGGGCAGGGGAGGCATCTCCCCATGCAGCCCCGCACTGGTTGCATTAATCACAACGTCAAATGCACCTTGTTCCAGGGCCTCATAGCCGTGACCCGCAATATTTCCCAATTCGTCAAACTCATGGGCGAGCTGCTCTGCCTTGGCACTGGTCCTGTTCACAATAAGCAGTTCTTTGGGTTTTTCTCGGAGCAACGGCTCAAGTACGCCACGCACGGCACCACCGGCTCCCAGTATGAGCACCCGCTGAGACGTAATCGTCCAGCCAAGATTCGCCACCATGTCGCGAACCAGGCCCACGCCATCGGTGTTATCACCCTTGAGCGAGCCATCTTCAAGGTGCGTCAATACATTAACGGCCTTGGCACGACTGGCTCGCGGCGTCAGGGTATCGGCTAGCTCAAACGCCTGCTGCTTGAAGGGAACGGTCACATTGAGTCCGCGACCACCGCTCCCAAAAAATCGCTGCACTGCTGGCGCAAAGTCATCCACTTCGACCCGGATAGCCCGGTACTGCATGGTTTGACTACTCTGGCGTGCAAACTCAGCATGAATGAGTGGTGACTTGCTGTGTTTGATGGGGTTGCCAAAGACGGCGTACTTATCAGTTTGACTCATCAATTTGCTCTTCTTTGCAGTTCAACCTTGCCGCACCTTTACCTGGCCTCAGCCAGCCAGTCTCTGTCTTTAAGATAGTAATCGGTGAGCTCCGCCTCTGGCGAACCCGGCTCGGGTTGGTAGTCATACTCCCACCGCACCAACGGTGGAAGAGACATCAGAATCGACTCTGTTCTGCCGCCCGATTGCAGGCCGAACAAGGTGCCACGATCAAACACCAAATTAAACTCTACATAGCGGCCACGGCGATATAACTGAAACTGCCGCTCTTGCTCACTAAAGGGTGCTTTCTTGCGCCGCTTCACAATCGGCCGATACGCCTTGATAAACGAGTCTCCAACCGATCGCATAAAACGAAAGCTGGTCTCAAAGCCCAACTGGTTGAGGTCATCAAAGAAAAGACCACCGATGCCTCTAGGCTCGTCACGATGTTTCAGGTAGAAATATTCGTCGCACCAGGCTTTATAACGAGGATAGACGTCGTCACCGAACGGAGCGCAAGCCGCAGCCGCTTCCTGATGCCAGCTGATACAGTCTTCCTTATTGCCGTAATAAGGCGTTAGATCGTAACCACCTCCAAACCACCACACCGGGTCTTCCCCTGGCTTTTCAGCCACAAAAAAGCGCACGTTTGCGTGGGACGTGGGAACGTAGGGATTGTGCGGGTGAATAACCAGAGAAACGCCCATTGCCTGAAAGCTGCGCCCGGCAAGCTCAGGCCTGGCAGCACTGGCAGAAGGAGGCAGGCTGTCTCCCTGCACATGTGAAAAGTTGACGCCCGCTTTCTCGAACACGGCCCCATCAGTTAATACCCGACTGCGACCGCCTCCGCCCTCAGGGCGTTGCCATTCATCGGTCAAAAAGTCGTTGCTGCCGTCTTCCTCAGCCAATGCCTGACATATGGAATCCTGAAGCTTCAGCAGATACGTTTTTACAGCGTCTATTTGCATGTGGCAATTTCGTTGCTTGGACCGCGCAGCATTATACGCAAACCACTGGCGCTAGGGGCGAACAATTTCGTCCGTATACAGATCGCGGATAACAGAAGGGCGCAGCGCAGCACCCACCGAACCCGGCAATACTGCGTCCAACTCATCACCAAAAAATCTGATCACCTGAAATCGCTCGGTGGGAGCGGTGTAGCCCGCCGGATTAGCCGATGTTGACACCAAGGGCGAACCAAACGCCTCGCACAGAGCGATCATGCCAGGGTGCGCAGTAACACGAATTGCCACGCTACTGTGCTCACCATGGACCCAATCAGGGACTCGGTTCTGGTGCGGCACCAGCCAGGTATTCGGCCCGGGCCATGACATCTTTAACTTCTTTAACAGGTGCGCATCCAGTCCGCCCAGCAGAGCCGCGAACTGCTCCATGCTGGACCCTACGAGAATCAGCCCTTTGGCACGGGGGCGATTCTTCAATGCAAGAATTCGTTCTACAGCCTCCTCATCGTCTGCATCACAGCTGAGACCCCAGACGGCTTCTGTGGGGCAGGCAACAACGCCGCCCACTTGTAGCACTCGTGCCGCCTGAGTAAAACGCAGCGGAAGAACCATAATCAACCTCGCTGTATAAACGCACCGCCGTGCACCGAAGCAACCGCGCGCATTAAGCGCGAAACTTAACCAACTCGCTTGGGATTCGCAAGGCAGGCCGCCTTTTAAGTACGAACATAAGCGCCACCAACGCGCTCTATGAGCCCTTTAAGCTCCAGTGCGGACAAAATGGCTAGCAGCGCTGGCGATGAATCAGTGCTGCACTCCGCCAACTGCTCAAGCGTCGTAGGCTCAACAGCAACCAAGGACAGAAGCTGTTGCTCATGTGCTGTCAGATTCTCAATAACCCGGTGTTGAACAACCGTCTCAGCGCTCGCTGCTGTTACTAATGAACTTCGTGCTCGGCACATGCCACGCAAGCTCGAGCTTTCAATACTCAGGACAATGTCATCAAAATCACGCACCAACGTTGCGCCATCTTGCAGTAGCTGCAGACAACCCTGACCACCCGCGTGGTAGATACTCCAGGGAAGAGCAAGTACATCGCGACCCTGTGCAAGCGCTGTCTGCGCCGTTATCAGAGAACCGCTGGGTAAAGATGCCTCTACTATTAACGTGGCCAAAGACAGCCCGCTGATAATCCGGTTGCGTTGTGGGAAATGATGCTTGGCAGGTGCAGCGCCCAAAGCAAACTCGCTGATGAGGCAGCCTTGCTCCATCACAGCATCGGCAAGTGCTTGATGTCTGTGCGGATAAATTCGGTCCAGACCAGCAGCCATAACTGCCACGGTCTTTCCCCCTGCCGACAACGTGGCTTGATGCGCCTCGCCATCAACACCCAATGCCAGACCACTGGTCACCGTTAATCCATACTGAGCCGCCGCCGCTGAAAATTCGCGAGCAGAGCGCAGGCCTGCTGGACTGGCTTTACGACTGCCCACAATCGCCAGTTGCGGCTGTGTCAGGCAGTGTAAGTCGCCGCGAAAGTAGAGTAGGGCAGGGGGCGAGGGAATAGCGCGCAATAATGGCGGATAGTCTTCGTCCACGATGCTGATAACCCCGAGGTTCAGCGTATCGATCTGCGCCAGGTGCCGCTCTATCTCTCGGGAAGGCGGGCTCTTACACCAGCGCCTGAGCCGAGCTAGCGCAGCATTGAGATCAGGTTCGGCAAACGGCTTCTGTGGCTGCGCAAGCAGTTGCGACAAGCCCGATATAGAGCCCGAATGCTGCAGCAAGCGCACACGCTGGGCGTTGGTAATATCAGGACAAAGGTGCAGCGACAGGGTTTGCCGCAGGGCTGTGACATCCATACGCATCATCCATGATTGTGGTGAAAGCGGTCGCTTTCGACGGCACCGCATCCATGGGTGCCGGGTGTATGTGTGTAGCGCGCCCTACATTAGGGGTTCTTGACCTTGTCCCCTACTTTAAGAACACGGTTAGATTTTAAGATAATGCCGTAGCTGGCCTTCTCAAATGACTCGAAAACCATCAGCAGTCCGGCTCGCGTATCAGGCAATGCCACGTTATCCCCACGCACAGTGTCGTGTACAAGAGCACCTGCTTGATACACTGCCAGAACGTGGCCAATTTCAAGCCCATCGCGCTTACCCCTGTTTAACACCACAATGCTCGTGGTTCCAATCTGCGTAACACCGCCATCTACCGCGATCATAAAGCCATCTTCGATCGTTGATTGAGGTGCACGTGGCACGAACGACGCGTCCAGTATGCGCTCCTCCATGGGCAGCAACCGATCAGTGATGCGCACCTCTTCGGTAATCCGGGTTACTTCGAGTTCGGTGACTTCATCGGTGTTACTGCTCAGCAGCCTGGCGTTGCCAATATCCTGAGCCTGATAGCCGAGTAATTCATTTGTGATGGGGTCGTAGTAGGTATCACCCGGACGATAAATTCCGTACGCGCGCTCGCCATCGGGAAACGGGCCACGACCATAAATTCGGTCTCCGGGAGCGCTCAGCAAATGGCCTTGATCGCCGGCCACTACATACGCCGAGTTATTCAACGCGTCAGCATCCAGAATGCGATGGCTCAACAGAAATGCGCCAATCTCATCCAAAGGAATAATAGGTATCGCAAGGTCCAGCGGTGAAACGCGCATATTGGGTTGCAGTTTCACATCGCGTCCACGGCGTAGTCGCAAGCGAGGCTGTCCGTCTATCCAAACCAGATAGAGTTCATCGCCAGGATAAATGAGATGGGGGTTATCGATTTGAGGGTTGACGTCCCACAGCTCGGGCCAGAGCCAGGGCTCTTGCAGGTACATGCCAGAGATGCCCCACAGCGTATCGCCTTTCTTTACGATATACGTCTCTGGTACATCCTCGTTGAGCTCTACTGCCTGTAACCAACCGCTAAATAACAACGTTGCGGTAAACAGACATACCGAAAGGAACCGTGTTTTCATTGTTCTGCCCCTGCCTGGACTTGTTATTATGCGTCCACTTTGTTTGATCATAGCAGCTTCCCTGCGATTATTTTCCGTTCAACTGTACGATCTTAACTTTTTGCTTGGATTGCGCTACCACCCAGCTTGCCGTCGCCCTGCTTCTTACCTAAGCGCAGACCCTGCGTTAGCCGCATACATGCCCTTGTACTCAACCGGCAAGCAACAGCGCTTCCTGCACTGGGCATAGTAAGACGGGCGCAGGTATAATAAACACAGTTTGCGGCGGCCGCTTAAAGCTGGCAAGCCCAAATGTGACTAATTCACGTAGGCAAATTCCACCCGAATCGGCCGCAGATTGAGCAGTTTCACCTATGGCAGTACTGGATATTCTGGAGTTTCCCGACCCGCGTTTGCGCACTGTTGCGCGAGAGGTGACAAAGGTAACAGAGCAAACGCGTGCGCTAATCGACGATATGTTCGAAACGATGTATGACGCGCCCGGTATTGGCCTTGCCGCAAGTCAGGTGGACGTGCACCAGCGCCTGCTGGTAATCGATGTTTCCGAAGATCACAACGACCCCATGGTGTTTATCAACCCTCAGGTGACCGTGCTGGATTCTGAACTGGGCGAATACGACGAGGGCTGCCTCTCCGTTCCAGGCTTCTATGAAACCGTTAATCGACCCCGGCGAGTTAGCGTTACGGCACTGGATCGCGACGGCGAGGAGTTCACCATGGAGATTGAGGGTTTGCTCGCTATCTGTTTGCAGCACGAGATCGATCACCTCGATGGCAAACTCTTTGTTGACTATATCTCGCCGCTCAAACGCCAACGGATACGCAAGAAGCTAGAAAAATCACACCGCCAGCGAGCCTAAATATTATGACAAGCCAGCCTCTACGGATTGTCTTTGCGGGCACGCCGGAGTTTGCCAGTATTCATCTCAAAGCACTGCTCGAAACCAATCACGAGATAGTGGGTGTCTATACACAGCCTGACAGACGCGCCGGTCGCGGCAAGAAGCTAACAGCCAGCCCAGTCAAGCAATGTGCACTGGATGCCGGCATTCACGTTTTCCAACCCAGCAGCCTCAAGAAGGATGTCGCCGCACAGGCGGAGCTGGCACAGCTTAGACCAGACGTATTGGTGGTTGTAGCCTATGGCCTGATCCTGCCAAAGGCGGTGCTCGACATACCCTCCATCTGCTGCCTCAATGTGCACGGCTCACTACTGCCTCGCTGGCGCGGTGCAGCACCCATTCAGCGCGCGATAGAGGCAGGCGATTCGCGTACCGGCGTTACGATCATGCAGATGGATGCAGGTCTTGATACCGGCAACATGCTCGCCAAAGCCAGTTGTGACATCACCGAAGAGACCACTGCCGCCTCCTTGCATGACACGCTCGCCGAGCTGGGCGCGCCATTATTGATGGATGTACTGAGCGACCTGGAAACAGCGCTTGCGCAAGGCGAGGTGCAATGTGATGAACAAGCCACCTATGCCGATAAAATCGACAAGTCAGAAGCGCTGATAAATTGGAACTTGGATGCGAAGACCATTGAGCAGCGTGTTCGAGCATTTAATCCTTTCCCTGTCTGTTTCTCTGAACTCAATAGCGAGCGTGTCAAGATCTGGCAAGCGACTGCATCGCAGCAAACGAATGATTCACCTCCAGGTACTGTGACAGCAAGCGACCCAGCCGGCATATCCATCGCCTGCGGTACGGGCACTTTGATCGTTTCGCACCTACAGTTACCGGGAGGAAAAGCGCTCAGCGCGGCGCAGATACTCAATGCCCGCCGCGACGTGTTTGCACCCGGAGTTTCTTTCACGCAGCCGGCAGAGGCCAACTAGATGGCACTAAATACTCGGGCAGCCGCCGCTCAAGTGATCGCCGGTGTTATTAGGGGCCGCTCCATGGCCTCTGTGTTACCCGAAAAACTGAGCCAGGTGCCGGAAAAAGAGCGCGCGCTACTGCAACAACTTAGCTATGGCAGCCTGCGGCACTACTACCGACTTGAGGCCTTTCTCCAGCAGTTACTGGATAAGCCGCTACGCGAGAAAGATAGTGATATTCACAGCCTGCTGATAGTCGGTCTGTATCAACTGGACGAGACGCGTATCGCCGACCATGCCGCAGTCGCTGAAACAGTGGAAGCCGCGCGCAAACTAAAAAAGCCGTGGGCGAAGGGCTTGGTGAATGCGGTTCTGCGTCGTTTTCAGAGAGAGCGAGAGGAACTTGCGCAAGACCTCACAAGCGCGCAGCAAAGCGCACATCCTGCTTGGCTGTACAACGCTATCTGGCACCACTATCCAGAACAGGCTGAAGCCATCCTTACTGCCAATAACCAGCAGCCACCAATGGTTCTGCGCAACAATGTTCAACATGGATCACGCGACGACTACCTGACCCAGTTGGCCCAGCACGACCTCACCGCCACCGGGGGTAATCTCTGCGACTCAGCAATCTATCTGAAAACAGGCGCAGATGTGGCAGCTCTACCGGGCTTCGCAGCAGGGCGGGTTAGCGTGCAGGACGAATCTGCACAACTGGCCGCGGCTTTGTTGAATCCCCAGGCAGGTGATGCAGTACTTGATGCCTGCTGTGCACCGGGAGGAAAAACCTGCCACGTACTAGAGCAACAACCTGATCTGTTAAGTATGACTGCCCTGGACTCCGATTCGGATAGGCTGGTGCGTGTACAAGAGAACCTGGACAGGCTGGCCTTGAATGCGCAATTACTCACAGAAGATGCCAGCACGCCATCGGCGTCGTTGAGTAAAAGCAGTTTCGATCGCATTCTGATAGACGCGCCCTGTTCTGCAACCGGCGTGATCCGACGTCACCCCGACGTAAAGCTATTGCGACGTGAGGATGATATCGCCAGCTTACACGAGCAGCAGAACGCCATTATTGAAGGGCTGTGGCCTTTACTAAAAGTCGGAGGCACTTTGCTTTACGTAACCTGCTCCATCATGCCGCAAGAAAACAGCGCTGTTGTCGCGCGTTTTTTAGCTGCTCATGAAGACGCTGTTGAGGATGTGATCGACGCAAACTGGGGCTTCGCACAAGCGCATGGCAGACAACTGTTGCCCGATGCTACGGCTGGCGACGGACTCTACTATGCCAGGCTGAAGAAGGTCGGTTAACACGGGCTAAAGACGCATCGCGTAAGTGTGCATAATCCCATCTCCCACCACTTACATTCCCCACTGTAATTAACTATGGTTACAGAGTATTTCCCTGGTCTGCGCATGCATGAAAATCATAATTCTCGGGGCCGGGCAGGTAGGCGGAACACTCGCTGAACACCTGGCCGATGAACAAAATGAAATCGTGGTGGTCGACACTGACACAGAGACCCTGCGCTCGCTGCAGGACCGTCTCGATATCGGCACGATAAATGGGGAAGCCTCCCACCCCAATACTCTGTATAAAGCAGGGGCAGAAGATGCCGATATGCTGATTGCCGTCACCAACAGTGACGAGATCAACATGATGGCCTGTCAGGTCGCGCATTCTCTGTTCAATACACCTACCAAAATTTCGCGCATCCGCTCGCCCAACTATCTCGCGCATCAGGCGCAGCTATTCACCCCTGACAACATTCCCGTTGATGTGATCATCGGCCCTGAACAACTGGTCACCCAGAGTATTAGGCAGTTGATCGCCAATCCAGGCGCTCTGCAAGTGATGGATTTCGCTGAGGGTAAAGTGCAACTGGTTGCTGTTCGCGCCTACTATGGCGGGCCTATCGTGGGCCAGGAGCTAAAGGCAATTCGCCAGCATATGCCCAAGGTTGATACCCGTGTTGCTGCGATTTTTCGTCAGGACAGGCCCATCATTCCCCAGGGCGACACTGTTGTAGAAGCAGACGATGAGGTCTTCTTTATTGCAGCCAAGGGCAATATCCGAGCGGTAATGTCTGAATTGCGCAAAGTAGACAAACCCTACAAACGCGTGATGATCGCGGGTGGTGGCAATATCGGCGCAACATTGGCACTGAGCCTTGAAAGTGAATACCACGTGAAGGTTATCGAAAAGTCTTACGATCGATGCCGTGTGCTTTCAGAGCGACTGAAACACTCACTGGTGCTTTTGGGGAGTGCTTCCGAGCCCGCGTTACTGGGTCAAGAAAATATCGAATCCACAGACGTGTTCTGTGCACTGACCAACAATGATGAATCCAACATCATGATGTCGATGCTGGCCAAAAGAATGGGGGCCAAGAAAGTCATCACATTGATTGCAAACCCAGCCTACGCCGACCTGGTGGGTGGAGAAATAGACATCGCAATATCACCACAGCAAATTACCATAGGTAGCCTACTCACCCACGTACGGCGCGGTGACATCAGCAACGTACATTCGCTGCGCCGCGGTGCAGCAGAGGCTATCGAAGTGATTGCACACGGCGATGCTTATTCTTCAAAAGTGGTTGGCAGGCGCCTCGATGAGATTGCGCTTAGTGATGGCGTAACAATTGGTGCGATCGTGCGAGGCGATGAAGTGCTAATCGCACACAGCCATATCGTGGTAGAAACCGACGACCACGTTATCCTCTTCCTCACAGACCGCAGCAAAATATCGGCAGTCGAACAGCTGTTTGCTGTCGGCTTCGGTTTCTTTTCCTAGGCAACGGGATGCACTTCTCCGTTATCCTGCGCATCCTCGGCATGCTACTAATGCTGTTCAGCAGCGCTATGGTGATACCGCTTCTGCTAGCCGTCCTTGCTGACGACAACACCATCACCGGCTTTCTTGCCGCGCTCAGCATCACCTTTCTCGCGGGCCTGGCCATGTGGCTACCAGTGCGCTTCGCGCGCCACGAGCTGCGTATTCGCGATGGGTTCCTGATTACGTCTTTATTTTGGATCGTGCTGGGCCTGTTTGGGGCACTACCTTTTGCGCTAACCGATACGCTAGCTCTAACGCCCGTTGAAGCGATATTCGAATCGGTGTCTGGCCTTACAACAACGGGGGCGACCGTCATTACCGGTCTGGATACCCTGCCACAATCCATATTGCTCTATCGTCAGTTGCTACAGTGGCTCGGTGGTATCGGTATCATTGTGGTAGCTGTTGCGGTTTTGCCAATGCTGGGCATCGGGGGAATGCAGCTGTACCGGGCAGAAACACCGGGGCCGTCCAAGGACAGTAAGCTCACACCACGTATTACCGGGACTGCCAAGGCCCTGTTCATTGTTTACGCAGCGTTAACTGCTGTGTGCACGCTGGCCTACTACGCAGCAGGCATGTCGGGCTTCGACGCAATCTGTCATGCATTTTCCACCGTAGCCATAGGCGGATTTTCAACACACGATGCGAGCATGGGCTACTTCGATAGCAACGTGATCTTGCTTATCTGTACCCTGTTCATGGTGATTTCCGCCGTCAACTTCGGATTACACTTTCTGGTATGGAGGCGCCGCTCTCTGGCTATTTATCCCAAAGACTCCGAAACCCGATTTTTTCTTGGCGTCGTACTCATCTGTGTCGCCATCACCTGCTCCTATCTGATCTTGACCAAGACACTGAGTCCCTCAGACAGTCTGATACACGGCTTGTTTCAAGCAGTTTCCATTACCACCACTACGGGGTTTTCGACGCAGGATTTCGCCTACTGGCCAACTTTTTTGCCTGTCATGCTGCTGATGTTTTCCTTCATGGGAGGCTGTGTGGGATCAACCGGAGGCGGCATCAAAGCCATGCGCCTGATGCTGATTTTCAAACAGGGCGTACGAGAACTGAAGCAGCTGGTTCACCCCGCCGCAATTATCCCCTTGAAGGTGGGCAAGCGGCGCGTGGAAGCAACCGTCATCAGCGCAGTCTGGAGTTTCTTCGCCGTTTATATGTGGGCTTTTGTCGGCATAATGCTGGTCTTAATGGCAACCGGCCTCGATTTCACTACTGCGTTCTCTGCAGTCGCAGCATCGATGAATAATCTCGGGCCGGGACTAGGTGCTGTCTCGAGTAACTACAGTAGTATCTCAGACCCGGCCAAGGCCATCCTTTGCTTCGCAATGCTGCTGGGGCGTCTGGAGGTTTTCACCTTGCTGGTGCTATTCACACCGGTATTCTGGCGTCGCTAACGCAAACCGCGTGCTTTATTGATCATCTCGTATGCCGCCTGTATTTCCTGGGATTTCTCAGTAGCCACTTTCACCATGTCTTCTGGAACGCCGCGCGCGATCAATTTGTCCGGGTGATTCTCGCTCATCAATTTGCGATATGCTCGTTTCAGATCCTTATCCGACACCGCGGAGTCGATACCCAGCGCCGCATAGGCGTCGTCCAGTCCGGTACCCGGTTGCGCACGGAAACCTGACTGTCCATGAAAATGGGTTTGCGCCTGAACCATACGAATCAGCTGTTCCAGTTGCGCTTCGCCAAAGCCCATCAGGGACGCAACACGAGACAGCGCGCCACGCTCGGCATCAGCAATCTCATGGTCAGCCAGGGCGAGCGATATCAAAAATAACAGCAGGGTCTGCTGTAACTGCCGCTGCGGACCGCAGGTTTCGAGAAAAGCTGACAGGGTAGGTTCTGGCTCAAAATCAGCTGCAGACCCTGCGCGAAACAACTCAATCGCGCGTTCTCGCTGCTGTGCACTCAACCCCATCTGGGTAAAGATAGTCTCTGTGTGGCTGATCTCCTGCTGCGATATTCGGCCATCGGCTTTGGCGAGATATCCCAGCAGCAGGAAGGTCGTTTCGAAAAAGCTGGTTTTAATGCGCTCGAGGTTTTCTGGCGATGCAAATTGCATCGTTCGCATGAGCCCTTTGTCGAACGCATGCCCGACAAAGATCCCAACTATCAGGCCAATAACACCACCCACCAAGAGTCCAATTGCACCCGCGACCAACTTACCGTAAATAATCAAATCATTAGCCCCTTAATCCAGCGGACAGGCCGCCGCTATAAATCATCATATACACCGGGGCCGTTTTTCGGCCGCACACGAAAGCGTTTGTACACCCACTGATACTGTTCAATACACTCTCGAACGCATTCCTCAACTCCTCGATTAAGCGCCGCCAGCGAGACCGACAGATCTTCATCATAAATATCGGGCTCCGCGCTGCGAAACCTGATGTCGAAGCCGCCGGGCACCCGCCGGGCAAACCCAAAAACAACCAGAGCACCGGTGCGATGAATCATCTTGCTAGCCAAGGTGGAGGTGAATGCCTCAACGCCAAAGAACAGGCTGTTCTGCCCAGCAACAATATCCGATGGAACCTGATCTGGGAGAATTCCCGAGATTTTCCCGCGCTTAACGCTTTTCAACAACTTCGCTAACCCACGAGCGTCTGTCGGCACCAATAGGGCGCCGCTGCGCTCGCGAGCTTTCTTAATCATTTTCCCCAGCCCCGCCAACTTAGGCGGCTCATACAGAGACACGAGATCTCCGAGCGTTCCCACGTGTAGCCCAACAACCTCCCAGTTACCAAGGTGAGGTGCCAATACAATCACGCCCCTTCCAGATGCTACTGTCTCTCTTATTTGCTCATCGCCTTCACAGGACACGACCAGACTTTGCACATGCTTTGTGCTGCGCAGCCAGACATGACCTGACTCGGCCATCAGCTCAGCCGTAGCCATCACGCTCTCTCTAGCCAATGCCTGTTGCTCCTTCGCAGGCAATGCTGGGAACGCCAGTTCAATATTACGCTGGGCGACTTTACGGCTCCGGCCACCCACAGGCCAGTAAACTAGCGCCAGGCACCTGCCAATGGCAC
Organism: Halioglobus sp.; assembly: GCA_039990395.1. Classification (GTDB taxonomy): domain Bacteria; phylum Pseudomonadota; class Gammaproteobacteria; order Pseudomonadales; family Halieaceae; genus CALINF01. The sequence goes on along the minus strand of JBDXFZ010000139.1, from coordinate 232,621 downwards.
GCGCAACAGAAAGTGGTAAAAAGGCAAAAAAGGTAAGCAGCGCTCGTATGAGGACTACTTTGAGAAAATCCATCCAGGGAATCCCTGTTCGGGAGCGACTGTATATTGCGCGTATTATGCCGCCAAAAGAGGCTGTATAATAGCCGCCTTTTTGCGCGACCCTATAGGAAAAACAGGAAAAGCCGTGTCTTCCAATCAAAACAAACCGCTTAGCTTCCAGGAGCTCATCATGCGGCTCCAACAATTCTGGGCGTCCCAGGGCTGTGTTGTGTTGCAGCCACTCGATATGGAGGTGGGTGCAGGAACCTTTCATCCGGCAACATTTTTGCGCGCGATAGGCCCTGAGTCGTGGAATGCAGCCTACGTGCAGCCTAGCCGCAGGCCCACAGATGGTCGCTATGGTGAAAACCCGAACCGTCTCCAGCACTACTATCAATTCCAGGTGGTAATGAAGCCCTCGCCAGCAGCCTTTCAGGAACTCTATCTTGAGTCACTGTCGCAGCTGGGTATCGATACTACTGTGCACGATGTTCGATTTGTTGAGGACAATTGGGAGTCTCCCACTCTCGGCGCATGGGGTCTGGGCTGGGAAGTTTGGCTCAATGGCATGGAGGTCACACAGTTCACCTACTTCCAGCAGGCTGGTGGCCTGGAATGTTTCCCGGTAACCGGCGAGATCACCTACGGGCTAGAGCGCATTGCGATGTACCTGCAGGGGGTCGACAGTATTTACGATCTGATCTGGACATCGGGACCCAATGGCACCGTGACCTATGGCGACGTCTTTCATCAGAACGAGGTGGAGATGTCCCAGTACAACTTTCAGGAAGCTGATGTCCCCTACCTCTTCGGCTTTTTTGACCACTGCGAGGCGGAGGCTCTGAGATTGGTTGAGAAAAACCTGCCTCTACCCGCTTACGAGATGGTGATGAAGGCATCGCATGCATTTAATCTGCTCGACGCTCGGCACGCGATCTCGGTAACCGAGCGACAACGCTACATTTTGCGGGTGCGCACACTGGCCAGAGCAGTGGCTCAGGCCTATTTTGACGCCCGTGCGGCGCTTGGCTTCCCGCTAGCGGAGGATTCTTCACGAGATGAAGTCCTTGCCCGACTGCAAGCAGAGGCAACCAAATCATGAACACAGAAACACTTCTGGTTGAACTTGGAACCGAGGAACTTCCCCCCAAATCCCTGAAGCTATTGGGCCTGGCGTTTCGAGAGGGCATTGTGGGTGGCTTGAAAGCGCGCGGACTAGCACATGGCGACAACGAATGGTTCGCCTCACCTCGACGGCTGGCGGTGTTGGTTCACGACGTAGCGCTACAAGCCGAAGACAAGACTATCGAACTACTGGGACCACCGGCAGACCGTGCTCGCGACGAAGAAGGAAATTGGACACCAGCTGCAGCAGGTTTCGCACGCAAGCAGGGAGTCGCCCCGGAGGACCTGATTGAGATAGACACGCCCAAGGGTGCGCGTATCGGGCTGCGTCAACATGAAGCTGGTGTCACCTGCAAAGACTCACTTAATGCCGTGATCGGCGAAACTATTGATGCACTACCCATCGCCAAGCGTATGCGTTGGGGTGCCAGCCGCGCCGAGTTCGTGCGGCCCGTTCACTGGATCGTTGCGATGTTGGGTAAAGATACCGATCACGGAGAGATTCTGGGTATTTCCACGGGCAACCAGACGCGTGGTCATCGGTTCCACAGCGCCGGCCCCATTACAATCGCATCACCCGAGCAGTACCGTGAAACTCTGGCCACCGCAAAGGTCGTCGCCTCTTTCGAGGAACGCCAAACCATCATTCGCGATCAGGTAGAGGTAGAAGCCAGCGGACTGGGCGCCGAGGCCGTGATCGATCAAGACCTGCTTGATGAGGTCACTGGCTTAGTCGAATGGCCGGTGGCACTGACAGGTGCATTTGAGGAGCGTTTTCTGGAGGTGCCTTCCGAGGCACTGATCATGTCCATGAAGGAGCATCAGAAATACTTTCATTTGGTGGGTGCTGATGGAGCGCTGCTGCCAAACTTTATTACCATCAGCAATATTGAGAGTACTGACCCCATTGAAGTGATCAGCGGCAATGAGCGAGTCATCAGGCCGCGTCTATCAGATGCTGCGTTCTTTTATGAAACTGATATGAAGACGCCCTTGTCTGAACGCTTGGACCAGCTCGACAAAATCGTCTTCCAACAAAAGCTGGGAACGGTGGGCGACAAGAGTAAGCGTGTTGCTGCGCTAGCCAGTGAACTGGCAAACGTTGTAGGAGCGGACCCACAACTGGCGCAGCGGGCAGGTGAGCTGTGCAAGGCAGACCTGGTTACCGACATGGTGCAGGAATTTTCCGATATGCAGGGCATTGCCGGCGCGTATTACGCACGCCATGATGGAGAAGATGCTGCGATTGCAGAAGCCCTGGAGCAGCAGTATTGGCCGCGCTTTGCGGGCGATCGATTACCACAGAACCCTGTGGCTTTATGCCTTGGCCTGGCAGACAGGCTAGATACCTTAGTCGGCATATTCGGGATTGGACAAGCGCCAACAGGATCAAAAGACCCGTTTGCACTGCGCAGAGCCTCTCTGGCGGTACTGCGAATCGTGGTTGAGAATGACATCGAACTGGATCTGAGCGAGGCGATTGCACTGGCGCAAAGACAATACGCAGCAGGCGTTATTGCGAAAGACACTGACATTGCCGTATTCAATTATATGATCGATCGCTTTCGTGCGTGGTTCGAAGACGAAGGCATCGCGGTCGAAACATTCAAAGCAGTAAGCGCTTTGGCATTAAGCCAGCCACTCGACATTCAGCGGAGAGTGCATGCTGTCAATGCATTCACGGCCCTGCCCGAAGCGGCAGCGCTGGCGGCGGCAAACAAGCGCGTTTCCAACATTCTCAGCAAGGTAGAAGGCGCAGCCCCTTCCGGCGAAGTAAGTACCAACTTACTTCAACAGGCAGAGGAAAAAGCCCTGCACGAACAATTGGTACTCGCTGCAGCCGATGTTGAGACTGCGCTGCAGGAAGATCAATACACCCAAGCGCTGACAAGTCTGGCGGCATTACGAGGCCCTGTTGATGCCTTTTTCGACGGTGTGATGGTCAATGCTGACGATACCTCGCTCAGAGAAAATCGTCTAAGTCTGCTGAAATCCATGCGAGACCTGTTCATGCAGGTCGCGGATATTTCACAGCTGGCAACGGCCCGTTGATGGCATGCTGATCATTCTCGATCGCGATGGTGTGATTAACGAAGACAGCGATAGCTACATTCGCAGCGTGAATGACTGGCACCCGATTGAGGGTAGCGTAGCGGCAATCGCAGACCTCTCCAGGGCAGGGTATCGCATTGCGATCGCCACCAATCAGAGCGGTCTATCCCGTGGCTACTTCACTCTGGATGATCTGGAGCTGATACACGGTCAGCTGCGCGACCTCGTTGAAGCCGAAGGAGGCCAGATATCGGGGATATTCTACTGCCCGCACCTGCCCGAGGAACGCTGCCAGTGCCGCAAGCCCGCGACTGGATTATTGGATGCGATCGAGCGAGAGCTCAACGAACCAGTGACGGGCAGCCCCTTTATCGGAGACAGCCTCAAGGACCTGCAAGCGGCAGAGGCATCGGGCTGCCTACCTATGCTAGTCAGGACCGGCAAAGGCAATGGCAGCTTTGAAGCATTGCAAAACGGAACTCACGGCCTTGAGCAGAGCGAAGCGGTGAGAGTATTTTCAACGCTTCGCGCAGCGGCTGATGCGCTGCTAGCCGAGCGCTAACACCTGGTTGGCTCCCTTGGCCTGCATGAAATGACGACACGTACAGCCCGTGCTCATCAACAAGTCTCCGCCAATCACCGCGATTGCTTTACACTGACGCTATGAACCATCCAGTTATTCAATTTTATCTACAGCATCCCGGGGAAATTGCGTTAGCGGCCCTGATAGCGTTATGCATAGGAATCCTTATCGGTGCCAGCTTGCGATTGCGCACCATCGGACAGCTCCAACAGAGCATTGAAGCCCGCGATGGCGACATCAACAGATTGTCCGAATCCGTATCGCTACTCACCCACGACAAAGTGACACTCGCCGAGCGCAACCAGGCTCAAGCCGTCTCGGCTGCGACAGCAGAGGCAGAGCTAAAAGCCATGCAACGAGAATTACTCTCTGGCCAGGCGGCTCTAGAAGATTTGACCGGGGAATTTGGCGCACTGACCCAGCGGTTTCACGACTTACAAAACCAGCACACGGAGATGCAGACTCAATTGCATGAGCGCGAGCAGCAGCACACTAAACAGATTGCTCTGCTCAATGAAAACCGGGAGGTGCTAAAGCGCGAATTTGAAAACCTGGCTAATCAGATCTTTGAAAACAAAGGCAAGAGCTTTACGGCCACTAGCAAAGATTCCATGGAGGCCTTACTCAAGCCCTTTCGCGACCAGATCACCAGCTTCCAAAGCCGCATCAATGAGGTACATACAGAGTCCGTCAAAGGGTCAACTGCACTGGAGGCAGAAATCAAGAAAGTGCTGGAGGTTGGGCTGCAGATGAATGATCAGGCCTCGAACCTTACGCACGCTCTAAAAGGAGACAAGAAAACGGCTGGCAATTGGGGTGAGGCGCAACTGGAACGCACATTGCAGCTGGCGGGCCTACAAAGCGGCGAGCATTACGATGCCCAATCCAGCTTTAACGATGAAATGGGCAAGCGCAAACTGCCAGACTTTGTAATCAAGCTCCCCGACGGCAAGCATCTGGTGATCGACAGCAAGGTCTCTCTGATCGATTACGACCGAGCCATATCCGCTGACACCGATGAGCTACAAATCGAAGCGCTCACGGCACACGCCAAAGCAGTGCGCAATCATATCGACGATCTGGCAAGAAAGGACTACGCCAATTTGCCCGGCATCGGCAGCCCGGATTTCGTCATGATGTTTATGCCGATAGAGCCCGCCTACATCGAAGCCATGAAGCACAACCGAGACTTGTTCAACTACGGCTACCAAAAAGGTGTTGTGATGGTTTCTCATACCACCTTAATGCCGATACTGCGCACAGTAGCCAATCTCTGGATGGTTGAGAAAAGTAATACTGAAGCCAAGGAAATCAGTAGCAGGGCAGGGGACATCTACAATCAGGTTTGTACCGTCGCGGAACGACTGCATCGTCTGGGTAACACCCTAAAAGCCGCCAGTAACCACTACAATGAAACCGTTACTGGACTCATTGGTAAGCAAGGACTACATGGCAAGGTAGATCGTTTTCAGCAACTGTCAGCGAAAGCGAGCAAAGATATGCCCAAACTAGAACCCATTCACACCGATATCGAGAATGATCGAATCGCCCTGATCGTAGACAACGACTCAGAAACCTCTTCGCTGCCAGACTGACGTAACGCCCAAGTTCTTACCGGAGCCGTTTCAACGCTTCAGGCAATTCGGACTGGTCATTTTTCGCATCACTACCCTCATTCTGCATTCTGGACTTTTCTCCGGTTTTTTCTTGCTGCCTGTAACGCTCATTTGCCAAGCTAAACGCTCAATTCACAACACGTGCAAAACAGGCTATGAGACGAAAGAGCAAGTACTCCCTCACTGCAGCGGGTTTGGCGGTCTTCGCGACACTGAGCATCCTTGCGACAGCTGCCGCTGCCAGTGACTTTCGAATCATAGGTCTGGCCACGCATCAGGAAACTGGCAGAGAAATTTACCTGGGTGCACTCCATATCGAAAAGCTCACGCCGCGCCCAGAGAACTTACTCGAATCACCAGGGCCAATGCTGATGGAGTACCGCATTATTGCCCGACGTACCAGCATTCGCAGTCTGTTGGGGGGCATGCTACTGCAAGGCGAGCTTGCCTCAAACGCCACACCCAGCCAATCAACACAGGACTTTGTGGGAACAATAATGAGTACGGTGCAAGGTAGCCTGTACTCGGGTGATCAACTGAAAATTTCTCTCTCATCAGCTGGAAAAACTGAGGCTCAGCTAAACGGTGCGACACTGGCGGTGGGTAACGACCGCGAAGTATTCACGTATTTCCTGAACGGCTGGCTGGCAGAGCAGGGGCCTTCAACGGCTTTTCGCTCAGCAATACTCGCGCCCGTAGATTCCTCGCAACTCGGCATATTCGAGGCCCACACGCAAACACAAGAGCGAATCACCCAGACCAACAGTTGGAACAAGCAAGCAGAGGCAACAGAGCAAACACTTCTGGCTGCATTGCCGGCGCAGATCGAAACCTCGGAGACAGTGGAGGAACCCGCCGTTCAACTAGCACAGGAAGTCATAACGACGCAGACGACGATCGACAACACCAAACCCACTACTGAAGGCCTTGCAGCGGAGAGTCTTTCTGCAATAAGCGCCACTGATGGCAACTACGCTGACACCAGCGCAGCAGCAACAAGTCCAGCTGCTGCAATAGGCGCGGGCGAGGAAACAACAAAGGGTAGGCCGGTGCAGCTTGCTTCAATCAGTTCCTCTTCGGGTCTATTCCAGGAGTTAAACACCGTAGACGCATTAGATGTCATTGAATACTCGAGCCGGCTATCGGCTTTCAATACGCAAGTACTGGCACTAGTCACGTCCAAAGTGCACTACCCAAGAGCAGCGGTTCGGCGCAACCTCCAAGGAAAGCTCGAACTGGATCTCGTCATAGCAAGTGATGGTTCACTGCAGGCGGTAGAGATTGCAGATTCCTCCGGTCATAGCGTTCTTGATAAGTCAGCCATACGAGCGGCGGAGAATGCGCTCAAAGACAACGGGCTTGGCGAACTGGATCCAGTTGCCGTAGCAGAGTATGCAGATGGAGAAGGGAACATCATCGTTCCAGTTCCCGTCAATTTTGTACTGATGGAATAAACGGCGCCAATCGATGCCTTTACAAAATTATCATAGCTGAGACTTAAGCATGAAAGACCTTCAACTCACACAGATTGCTCTCGTAGGCGCTCGCATTACTGACTTCAATGACTTTGGCTATACGGATAGAAATGCGATGGCGATGCGAAGAGTTGCCCCCGAGCTGGAGCCTACAGTAGAACAGGCGGACGTAAGCGATGAGGCCATGAAAGTTTCTCGCCTCCGGAACAGATTGCCCGTTTGGGTACACAATATTATCAACGATCCAGAGTTTCCCTCGCGTGAAGAACTGCTGATGCCATTGCGGCGATTCGAAGGCGAGCTACACGATAGTAGAAACAATGAAGTGGTGTCGGCTGTACTGTCACACGGGTTCAAGAATGAGAGCTTTGACCCTTTAAACCTGCCTCACACCATGCCGCTTAGCCAGCGTTGTGCGATGGTTGTACATATTGATGTCTGGGAATCAGCGTTTCGTCGCCTGGAAGCCGATCTCTACAAGATCATGGCAAGAAACTATGACCATATTGTCAGTTGGTGCAAATACGCTCAGCAGGATGATCACGCCAGTATCGAGTAGATCCAACTAACCCGCTTACAGCCCAACGCTCCGTCTCACCAAGCATCACGATTTACTAACGTGTGATCTCGTCTTCCCCAGCGCGTCGTTGATTGGGGTTAGTCACAACCCGCACTGTACGCTGACAAGTGTCCAGCCAGGGAACGCTGGTATCAGTTCTCAAGGCACGCACATACCCTCTTTCGGTCAGGCACGCGATACTGGTTTTATTGACGGTCCAATCACCCTCAGAGGTTCGAGGCTTACGATTGCAATAGAACCATATGCCACGCTTATCTTGCATAACGTACTTCGCTTCTTGAGGTAGATACACTTTACTGCCTCCAATCACTGCAAACACTTCCAAATCGGCCGTGAGGCTGGTATCAAAGTTTGCCGTCGGTGTAATTGTTAACATACTGAGCCCTTCCCTATCTGTCGTTGTCTCTTTTTCTCTCTCCAAACTTTTTGTTTTTATAAAAGAGGAGGAGCAAGCTGCCGTCTTTGTCGTGGCATACCGTAGTTATAGAAATGTGAGACAGATCACACAATGGTGTGGAGGAAGTGATTTATGCCCAATGTTCAAAAGGCCTGAAAAAGGTGCCAAATTTTTCTATCGTGTGAGAAAAAGAATAAAAAAGTAACGCTTATGCGGTCATATTTTTCCGCATGCTGGTTACAATTTTAGCTTGGTATCAACTCTAACTGAGGCCGCGTTGATGCTGAGCCGCGTAAAAGATGCCACTCTCCCTGGCTAGCATGGATGGGTATTTCTTTGGCTTCCTCAACGCTGCGCATCAACATGTGAAGAGACAAAGAGGATCGACCCTCTGTTGTAGTGGCGTGCTGCATAAGGCTACTAAAGCCATCTTCATCGATACAATTCAGCAATACAGCATTGGTAAGGTAGTCTCGGATTATCTGGCGATGAACCTGGTCCTGCAGGTACTCCTGATAGCCCGTATCACCAAAAACAGACTTGAGGCTATCAAGTTCTACCTCGGTCAATGGTTTTGCTGAAAATGGGGTTTCAGGACCAAACGCCAATTCTATATCGCGTACGATTGCATCTATCTGAACCTGTTTCAAAACGTTCTCCATTGCCTCTACTGAGTGGATTGGAGTTCGTGCTGCATCTTCGCAAGATCAGGAATCTGCACCACATGTTGATTAAGGCGAAAGGCAGTTAGAGCATGTTCATGCGCCTGATCTTGAGCATCTTCAACCGTTTCACTGCGCATGTCCTTTATCGTTAATCCTTCTCCACGCACAGCTACACCCCAATACTCCAACTCTTCACCTTCAAGGCCGAGCATGACTGCAACAAGGCCTGAGCGCCCATACTTGTCGCGCCACGGAGTAGACTTGTCGGTACCGGGGTCAACAACCGGTACATTCCGCCCCCGCCACATCAAGGTCGCAGGAGGTTCCGAGCTATCCGCTTCTACGGTAACTATTTCAGCCACTGCATTCTGAGGCACAGCCCAGGTGTCACCATTGCCGCAGGGTAAGAAAATGCACCATTGCCTTTCATCAATACTCATTCGCTATCTCAATTCAATTGCAGTTCGTGCCCGGTCAGAGCATTGATTCTCTGCACCAGCAGCGGAAAGTTAAACGGCTTACCCATGAACTCATTACATCCAGCCTCTTCGGCCAGCCTACGATGCTTTGCGCCTGTTCGGGATGTCACCATGATGACGGGGATATGACAAAGACGAGGAGACTTGCGTATTTCTCTGAGAGTTTGGATGCCGTCTTTTACCGGCATTTCTATGTCCAGCAAGATGACATCGGGCAAGCGGTGACTATTGTTTAGCTGATCAATCGCGATCAATCCATTCTCCGCTGTTACTGTCTCGACCCCCAGCTTATCGAATTGGCTGGTAGCAACCATTCGCTGTGTTCTCGAATCGTCGACAACGGCCACCAGCATTCTTTCACGAGCTTCTGAGGCGACCGAGATTGTAGACTGGGATTCATCGCCAATAGATTCCACCAATGAATTAAGGTCAAGGGCAACAATAGCTTGTCCATCAGCCGTGGTTGCTCCGCCTGCAAGACCAGGTACCGAAGCAAACTGCGAGCCAAGACTACGAATAACCAATTCCAGTGCTTGCTTTACATCGTCTATCGCAATCGCCATCGTGCGGCGATCGCTACCAGCAACGATCACCGGTACCGTTGCTCCCCATGCATTGCGGTCGGGAAGATTCTTACCGCTGCACAGCGTTGCAAGATAAGTCGGTTCACAATCGAGCCCGAAGAGAGGCAGGGTTGACCTATGTGATACTGCTTCAAAAAAGTCTTCTACTGGCACATGTTCAACCGCAATCAACCCGTCCAGTGGTATAGCATAAGACTCCTCAGCGGACGTCACTAGCAATGCGCCGTTTACAGTCAGGTTTGAAGGGACACGTATACTGAATGTTGTTCCTCGTCCAAGCTCCGATGAAATATCGATGCTGCCTCCGAGTTGCTGAACCTCGGCCAGCACAACATCCATACCAACGCCGCGCCCTGAAACCTCGCTCACAGTCACTGCAGTAGAAAATCCTCTGTGAAAAATAAGTCTTAAAGCATCCTCATCCGTAAGCGCATCAACATCAATATCCAGCCCCCGCTTAAACGCTACTTCTCGAAGTGCGTCTGGATCCATACCCCGACCATCATCGGTAAGCGTGATAACGTAGTCGCTACCCTCTTTGCGAACATCAATCGTTATTTGCCCATTGGCGGGCTTGCCCGCAAGTACGCGCTGCTCAGCAGATTCAATACCATGATCCATTGCATTCCTGACCATATGCTCCAGTATGGTTTGGCAGCGACCGTGGCTATCACGGTCCAAAGAGCCAATCTCCTGCAGCACTCGAAAGCTAACGGCCTTGCCAAGGTCTGCGCTCACGGTACGAATGATCCGTCTCAAACTGGGCATCAAGCGAGATACCGGAATAACACGCGTCGCTTGTATTGAACCACGAAGAGAAGAAATAACTGATGCTTGCTGTTTAAGCAACGCTTCAACCATTGAGTTCTGTCGATTCGTCTGCGCAATCAATTCGCTGAGATCTTCCACACCCTCCCGAAGAATATTGGCCGCCTCCTGAATCTCTGAATACTGATCCATCTCTAGAGCATCCAGGTCTGATGTCTGCGCACCGCCTTTGGCCGTAACATTCAGTAAGGCTTTATCAGCAATCTGGTTCACATTAGTGCGCACGGACGAAAGACGCGCATGGAGTTCAGACGTCGCCAGTTTTGAGCGCACCGTACTTTGTGAGGAGCGCACTCCCAATTGCTGAGCCTGATTGGTAAGGTTCATCAGGTGATCCACCGCATCAGCCGTCATGCGAATCGTTTGTTGGTCTGCAAGCGGCTTTACACCCGGTTCAGTCAAAGCATTCGGTTTCGCCTGCTTATCTGCCTGAGACGGCTCTACAGGTTCAGTAGAAGCAGAGCTATCGATGGACGACAGCTCCATACCCTCCGGCGTTTCGATTGTGGATTTAACTGAATTGTTTAGCTTCGCAAATACATCGATCGTCTGAGACGGCAATTCAGAGCGGATATCCTCCCGGGTGGCTTCAACATGTTCGAAACCCTGAACCGCAGCATTCAGCCATGCATTCGCAATGCGAAAATACGCGTCTTCTGCGCCAGGTGCGGGAATCTCGAATTGTTCCAGCAGGGTTTCAAAGTTGTGAATAAGAGTGCCATAGCACTGAAGACCAACACCTTTAGCGATACCTTTAAGGGTATGCAAAGTGCGTAACACTGCATCAGGCAAACTGCGGGTCTCGAAATTCTTTTCCCAATCCGCGAATGCATCCTCCAACTTCTCGAGCTCAGCAGCGGCTTCTTCAATGAAGGCATCCAAAAACTCGCTAAATATTTCGCTGTGATCTTGGCTAGCTTTGCTAAAAGCTATACCTTCAGGGACACACCAGTTGGATTTTTCAGCTGAGACATTTACTCGGTGGGCAACGTTCTCTCGTTCGATATTTTCGTTAGGGGTAACAGGAGTAGACTCGCCCGCACTCGACCATTGCTTATCGTCGAAGGCCTCTGGCGTTATTCCGCAGATATCATCGAGCTCCATATCGCCCATAGACAGACTGGCAAACAACTCGTCTTCGTCACTGTCTTGACCGCTCAGCTCTTCAGCAAAGTCCATCTCCAAGTCGCTGCCAAAAATATCTTGCGCAACATCTTTTTCCAATGCCGCCGGCGCAGGCTCTTCTATCTTCTGCTCTTCGAGGGTCGTAAAAATTGTTTCAGTAGCAGCTGCCAGGTCGGAAAAATCGATGGCGTCATCAAAATCCTGATCATTCGCCGAGTCCGCAATTGGGAAGTCCGCTATATCGGCATCTTCAACAACATGCTGCCTGCTAACGATATCTGGGAAGTCACTGGATTTTGTAAAGAAATCCTCATCGATATCTTCATCATCGGCGAAAAGTACGTATTCCTGCGTGGTGTCTCCTTCCTTGCTGTCGAAAATGGATTCTTCGTCGATAGCAGGAACCGATGGGTTAGCTGGATTCGCAGGCGTCGAGAACAGGTCATTACAATACTGGCCGGAGGCCAATCGAACCAGCCTCACTTGGATTGCATCGACTTCAAGCTGGCCCAATTGATCAAGGTCTGAGGGCAGCTCAATATTTAGCGAAGCTAGTGACACATACCCCTCACGTCGTCTTGCTACCAGATCCGCCTCATCGGCAACAACCACAAGTTCCGCCTGAACACTTTGTGACGGTTCTTCAAGACGCTGTAGCTGCAATGCGATGTTGTTGTTAATGGCCGTCATCAATGGGCCAAGAACCTCCGATATCGCTGGGACAGAAACAGCGTCAGCAGAGTCGAACTCGTACTGATCAAAATCTTCGTGGTAGTCAATCTCGTCGTTTGTCGATGGATCTAAAGGCGCGACTCCTTCAACTCTTGCTACCCCCAGCGACTCTATGTCTATCTCGCCGATATCGGTGAAGCCCGCGCCCCCAACCGCTTCAAGGGCGTCGCTCTCGCTACCTGCGTCAGAGAAAGCTGCTTCGTCGAAGAAACCTAGATCAAACGACTCTTCCACCTCTTCTACGGATTCGCTTAAGCCTATCGACAGAGGCTCGAGTTCCACCTTATTCTCTGGTGAGTCAGCCACTATGTTCAGCATGAGGCTCTCTTCTTCGACCTCGAGATCAAGCGCATCAAGGGGTGCAGCGATCGCCTGAGTTTCTCCAGCCTGATTTGATTCAGGCTCAGTTAGTTCACCGGATATTTCCAGTGTGCTCCCAAGGGCTTCTGGCTTATTAGTCGTGCCTGTGTCGAGAGTGTCTTCACGTAGCTCTATCTCGTGATTCACACCACCCCATACCACAGTGTCGACCTGTTCCTGCTGTAGCTGAGGTAGCTGAGGTAGCTCTTGTATCACTGTGATATTTGCATCTACCTGTTCAGGTTCCAACGTTTTTAACTGTGGAGCAGCTCCAATCTCTACTTGTGTTTCTTCGGCCACAGAAAGAGGAGACAACGCCTGTCTCGCGCTGGAACGCTGCAGTACCAGGGGTTTTTCCCCCATGTCATCATCGTCCACCAATTCCAGTAGATCTGATCCATCGTCAAGGCCGACGATGTCTTGATTCAGCGAATACGATGAACGCGTCTGGACATGCTCGATTGCTACTGTTTCAAACGTTGGTTCGTTCTCTTCATCGGCAAGCACAGGTTGGACGTCAGCGGTATTACTATAAATATCACTTGATTCACCCACGGACCCCAGAATAATTTCCTCTTCAACGAAGGTGTCCAGCGAATCTATTCCGGCATCGCCTCGCGCCATCGGCCTTCCAGCCATTTGCAACTCGGACTCCGATAAGCTGGAATCAAAGGTATCTTCAGATAGCGCGAAAAGAGACTCCTTCTGCTCCTCATAGTCTTCGTCCAGAAGCCAATCCAGCGATTCACTCTCTTCGCTTTCTACGGATGACATCAGATCGTCGCTTGTCGTACTTTCAGTGAGCATGGCTTCTCCCCCAGATGTGGAAACAAGTTGTCCTTACGCGCATCAGTGACTAACTGGCTGAGCGGCATTGCTATTTTCAACTGGTGCTGCAGAAGGCACTTCAGTGCTCCCCAATTGCTGTAGGTCTTCAGCAAGGTCAGTGCCAGACAACTTGGTGGCACGGAAACAGCGGTTGGTGAGTTCACGAGCAAGGCTGACGTTCAAACCGTCTGCAACACGATAGGAGTTCACAAGATCAGGTAAGGCTTTGATCACGTCATCAAGCAATGATCGCAACCCATCAGTGATTGCAAGGTCTCCATCAAGCACGCTATCGAGCAGATCCTGCGCTGCCCAACCGAGCTCTCCGAGAATGTTAGCGCCTACTGCGCGTCCATTGCCTTTAAAGGTGTGAAAGTGCCGCCGCATATCCTTCAGGTTCTCGCCCTTAACTGGCTCTTGCTGCCAGGCCAAAAACAGGCGCTGAAGATCTTCCACAATCTCTTCTGCTTCCTCTATGAAAATCTCGCGAAACGCTGCGGGAATTTCGCTGTCTTGAACATACAACTGCGTATCCACAGCGGCCGGCTCGGCGACATCTGCCCCAGCCGACAATCGGCAAGCAAAGTTCTCAAGTTCTGCTGCTCTCTGCTCAGCCACGACCAGCATGTGCTCAGACTCATCAAGTGGGTCTAGAATCGAGCGCTGGAGATGCAGCTCGAGTTGTGCAAACGCATCGGCAAAACAACGGAAGGCGTCATCCTCTCTGATGCTGCCAGCCTTACTTGCAGCCTCAAGCCAATCTTCACATTGCTCAATGACTTTGCTTTCACGGGCCATGCCCGCGAAGTCCAGCGCACCGGCGATCTCTGACAACAGCTGTAGCGACAAACGCACCGCCTGCCGCTCCGGCGTAGAATCCATTTGCGCAAGAAATTCTTGCGCCAGCTCATAGAGCAGGTCTGCGTCTGCGTCGCCCTGGTCAGCGGAACGAACCGCACTACGTAGCGCTTCATGGCCTGTGTCAGTCTTGTTCAGGTAGCGGTGCAGCGCAAATGTCAGTTGCAGGGTGCTGTCTACGCTGGTTGGCTTGTTCTTCAGGGCATTAGTCAATGCCTTGTGGCGTAGCACCTCATGCAAACTAATCTCGACTAACGACATCTGGGAGAACGTGGCCGTTACTACGCTCTCTCTCAACTCAAATTCCCGACTGGAAAAGGAACTACTCAAGCCATGCTCTAGCTTGTATTCAACATCCAGCTTAACGTCGACTATCGCGCGTACGAGTTCATTCGTGAGCGGGGCAACCCTTTCGTTTTCTCCACGATTATCAGCGAGAAGGTACGATTGCAGTTTTCCGCGAGCCTCCATTAGTGCATCTGCGTGACCCACTTGGCCTGCCGCAAATAGTCGGTGGTGAGCATTTTCCAGATAGTCCAATAGCGGACATTCCTCCAGGCTGCTCTCGTCCAGATCAAACTCAGCTAGATCGCGGCTGTTAATGAACTCCACTGCCTTGTTCAGATTATCCAACGCTCCACTGAGCGCCGTTACCAGCGCATCTAGATGAATAAGGCCGCGACTGTAGATTTCGATGGTGTCATCAGTAATACCAAAGACACTGCGAATATTGGAGATATGTACAGGCTTGGCGCGGCAGGCCGCTATATAAAACAACATCTGCTGCAAACTACCTTCATAGTCGACGCTGGTGTCTATTTCCCTACCGTTCTCGCGCGCATACTTGATCATAAAAGCGCCCGTTTTAAAGAGCTGCGCTATGCATTCATCGGGGACGATGATCCCGCCAGCTATCCCTTCACAGATTCCAACCAATGTGAGCCAGAAGCGTTCTGGCTCTGTCCCCTGAAAGAGGCCCTGCATTTTCCTCGAGACTCGCGCGACCGTTTTCATACTTTCGCCTACATTTCGTTTACGCAATGCAGACTTAGCCATCTCCAAATACAGGGCCAGCATCATATTGGCACGAGCTCGGATCTCCTCGTCTGACGCAGGCGAAACACTTTCTGATATACCTGCGCCTTCCGGGATGTCCATATGGAAGAAAAATGCTTGAGGACGCGGACGCTCACCAACCCAGCGGCGCAGATCATTCACATGCGTTTCCAAGCCTCGACCTGTGTCCATACGGGCGCTCTGAACATGAGCAAGGTAGGCTGGAAGAATTTTCAGTGCCTGCATCAGCCCGCCCATTGCCAACTTACGGCGTTCGCCTGTCACCTTTTCTTTATAGATAAAATTCAGGGAGCGCTCCATCTCTATGGATAGCATCTCGCCTTTCTTGATACCCAACGCGCGTAGAGTTGACGTAATCTGGTGAACAGACCACATACTCTTGAGCAAGGCCCGCTTTTGACTGGAATCTTTACTGTATTCCACTAGAGCAAGCTCGGCGTTCTCCGCCTGCTTGGTCATCAACCCTACAACCCACTTTAGGGAAACAATATCGGTCTTGTTAGCCATTGCTAGTTCTCCAGTTTTTGGAAAGCGGTCGCGCCTTTGAAAGACATTCTTTCAAGCTGGCTACTGGACCATAGGATTGCTTCACCTGCGCCCAATATCAGAAGGCCTCCCGGGCGTAAGCGCTCTATCAGTTGATCCAGAATCCAGTACTGCTGGTCACGATCGAAATAGATCAGTACGTTTTGACAAAAGATGACATTGAAGTCCGTGAACGGGGTGTCGCATACATGCAAAAGATTGCTATGGAAAAAGTGCGTTCTAGCGAGAATATCGGCTGACATTTTCCAGCCTGTAAAAGGTGCTGGCGCCATATGCCTGGTACGAATCACCTCAGGCAGTGAAGCAACTTCTGAATCCGAGTAAACGCCTGACTGCGCCTTGGCTACCGCCGCAAAGCTTAAATCTGTACCAATCCCATGCCACTCAACGTTCGGGCAAGTCTCTCGCAACAGATCTTCGGCTACCATTCCAAGTGAGTACAGCTCCTGCCCCGTAGAGCAACCCACGCTCCAAATATTCAGCTCGTGAGGTGGCTCTATTACGACGAGATCTTGCAGGTACTGGCTATAGCAGGCAATAGACTCGGCTTGGCGAAAGAATCGAGTCTCCTTCACGGTAAGAAGATCGACCAGTGCAAGCCATTCTGCACGAGAGGTGATTCCTTCGCGAAAACATAGCAAGTAGTCTTCGGCGTTGCTTGCACCGGTTACGGCCATGCGCTCTTCTACATAACTATCAAGAATTCCACGAGGTGTTTCCACGGTAATACCAGCTCGATCATGTAGTTCGCTGAGTAACCAGCTCTCTTGCTGATCACTCAGAGTAGGTACGCGCTTTTGACCTAGGATATTCATCCCGATACCTTACGATCTGCATCATCGCCCATTTCAAGCGCTGACATTTCAGCCTCTCCATAGATCTTTGTCGCGTCTTGCATTTGCTGCAGCTCTTCAAGCTTGGCCATGTCATCTAGTTGCTGACGGGTGGTCTGCTCAATACGAAACTGACTCAGGTTGTCAGCCACTTCGTGCATCGATTTCTGGAGGCTGCTTACGCCGATTTGAGTGAACTCGCTGTACTCACTAATGTCGATATTGCGCTCGCGAATTTCGGACATCGCACTATTCATGTGCTGCGCACTTACTGCAGACTGTCCCGCCGCATCGTCCACCGAACGAACAATATCGCTGATCGCCGTGGAGCCTTCATTGATCTCTTTCAGCGCGCTGTCGAGTCTATCGATGTACTCAAGTATGGTCACAACAGTGCCTACCGTATTTTCCATACTGTTAAGATTCTCTGCAGACATGTTCTGAAGCATGCGAACCTCTGAGATAATTTTTCGTCCTTCTTCCTCAGCCTCACGCAGCAAATCACCAATGGCCTCAGCAATACCCAGGAAGGGTCGCCCATGTTCGCCAGCCTTTTCTGCTTCGATCCGAGTGTTGATCGCAACTACGGAAATCTTGGTATTGAGTGATTGAATATATTCCGCAGCCGTTGTTACTGACTGAATGAGTTCTCCCTGGCGCTTGGCTGACTTGGAAGTTTCTTGTACAGACTCACGCACGTCAGCTGAGGCCCTGGACATATCCTGCGTTAGATCATATCCGCGCTCGATCTGCTGACGGCTTTTATCGGACTTCTTCGCAGCCTCTCCTGTCGCAACCTTAATTTCCTCACTTGTACGCACCATTTCCGTTGTGGCAGTAGTTGATTCCACAACCGACCGCGTTAATTGCTTGCCTTTGTCTACCTGGCCACGCGCCGTTTTACCAATCTTGTTTATTTCACCGACAGATACTTCAAACGGCACCCGTATATTGCGAATAAGCTCTCGCTGCCGATCAGTAGATGCATTTATCTCTTTTGCAATTTCCCTCGTTACCTCATTGTCTTCTGGCACCAGCACAGTGAGGTCACCCTCGGAAATCTTAACCAGTGCCCTGTTTATGGCAGCAACACCTCGTTCGGTATATTCAACCCGACGTCGTTGATCTCTATACATTGTAATCAGCAGGCCCACCGCTAATATGGCGGGAGCCACGAACAAGGCCATCAATGTGCCGCGATCAAAAAGCCGCGCATTATTTTGGCGCTCAAGAGCAGGCACCAGGCTGGCGACCGCATCCGTCAGTTGAGGGCTGGTTGTGGTGATGTTTTCTCGCGCTACCGCTGCGAGGCGCATTTCAGGCGACGCACCCGCTATCTGTGTGACAGAGCGCGAAACAACGTCGAACATCTGGTAAGCAGTGTTAATCGAATCCAGGGCGTCGGAGTCAGTTAAGCGCTCTACGCCCATCACTCGGTTACCATCCTTGAGCGCGTCTACAATAGTGCTGAACATTGCTGCGTCATTGCGAAATTCGTCAGCAGCGCTTTGGCTCTGTCCACCGCCCGCAAGAATCTTTCCGATGTTCCGGGCTATCCGCTCGGTTAACCAAAGTGTCTTCTGCGCAGCTGCAACTGTGTCAGGTGATACGTTTTCATCGCGCAGTATGTCTACCACAGCAGCAAACTCGCTCTGAATAGGCCGGATGTTTTCTTCCAATTCGGCGGATATGTTATTGATGAGCGTTACACGAGGGCCTACTTCGACGAGCGATCCTACACCTTGTTCAATCGTCAGCCAGTGCGTTTCAATGGTTTCAACTTCAGCATCCAGGCCAGACAGTTTTACGTTGTTTAGCAACACATCGAAGTCTTGCACCTGTCGCTGCAAGCGTTGAAACGACTCAGATGAGCCACTCGCTGTTTCACGCGCCGTGGAGGCGATGTCCTGAGAGATCAATCGCATTTCACCGGTGGTTACCCGGTATAAATCTTCCTGGCCGGCCTCCTGTTGAATCAAGTAGAAGGTATAACCAACCCCGCACAAACACGCGAGAATACCAACCGATATCACAGTCAGCCAAAGAGTGGATGTAGCGCCCTTTATTGCTTTAGTCATTACAGCTTTCCTCTGTTAGTTCACGGCGTATCAATGCCGCATCTCCCAATTCGCTTTCATCTATCAGCTTGTCAACATCCAACACCGAAAGAAGCTTTTCGTTCTGGCGGAAGCCGCCAAGGCAGAATTCGGCAATGGCGTCATCCGCACATATATCCATGACACGTTGGTCAACCGGTAACTTTAGATTTCGGTGCACCTGGCTCAACGTGATACCGAAGTGGATGCCCGCTCTACGTATCACCATGGAGTATTCACGCACTCGACCTTCATAAGGTCTTTTGCGCAGTAGCGTATCCCCATCGATAATCGGCAACAGGCTGCCCTTGTGTGCAGCGAGTCCCATCACCCATGGCCGAGTTCCTGGTATGAACGTCGTTACTGGCGTTTCGATAATCTCGTCGATCTCACCTTCACCCACCAGTACATCGATGCCGGCCAAACCCAGATGCGTGCCCACCCAAAGCATGGTTTGATCCTGCGGGGCAGGGGTGCTCACTGCAGAGTGGGCATAGCTACGCTGTACCAAGCTCAGCGCATCTTGAGGTGAAAGACTCATCGCTTAAGCCGCTTTTTCTGCATTGGTATAGTTGTGTATCAACTGCCGCAGAACAGACTCCGGGGGTATCTTGGTTACGTGTGCGGTAGCTCCACGCGCCTGCCCCTTGGCGATATCAAAAATGCCATCGGATGACGAGAGCATGATCACAGGTGTATTTCTGGTATCTTCAGAATTTCGTATCAACGTGCAGGTCTGGTAGCCGTCCAGCTCTGGCATCGTAATATCGAGAAAGATCAGGTCGGGTTTGAACCTTCGCAACATGCCCAAGGCCTTATAGCCATCCTCCGCGCACTCTACTTCGCACCCCATTCCTTTTAAGGTGTGGGACATCATCATGCGAATCGTCTTCGCATCATCAATCACCGCTACCTTCACTCCAGTAACACTTGTTTCTTCGGTTTGATCCATCGGGTATTCCTCTCTCAAGTCGAGTCGACAGACGTCGACGTAGAATCGATGCAGACAGTAATCTCACTCCAGTAAACAGGCGGCAACAAAAACCTGGAGAAAACTCAGGAAAATCAGGCCAGAACTATCTGGAGTTTTTGGGGAAAACTACTTGCGTTAGAGGTAGAAGCGAACGGATGACAGTAGTTTTTGAGGAGAGGTTGTCAGCTACTTTGGAGGTACAACGATGACAGAGCTTCTGCGAGTTGTTCTGGTGAGCCTGTTCTATGCACCAGGCCAGTGGCGCATGCAGCACGTGGCATACCTTCACAGATGGCCGTTTCCAATGACTGTGTCCAAATACGTGCACCAACGCTATCAAACACATCGAGTGCCTCGCTGGCATCAGTGCCCATACCGCTAAAAACGATCACGCCAAGATTGGTCAAACCCGATGCAGCCAGCATGATCATAAGATCGTTGATGTGGGGTGAATGACCTTTACCCCAAGCTTCAGTCAATCGCCTGAGCGTTCCAAACCGATCGGCTATAACACGGTTGCTCGGAGGCACCATGCACACGAGTCCGGGTGCCATAGAGACTTCGGTGTCAATCACTCTCAACTCGAAGTCTGCGTTGTCTAGATCGAGGTCATACAGTTGATGTTGCTGACTGGGGTCGAAGTGTTGAGCGTAAATGAAGCCTACTGGAGGCACAGATCTTAGTGCTTTAAAAAAATGCTGAATGGCGGTGGTCGCTCCGGCTGACCCAGCTAGCAGCCATACGCCGCTCAACTCGGTAGACCACCCAGGAGTAACTTCGTCGTCTGGACGCGCTAAATTAGCCGCCTCTAACTGTTCGAGAAGAATTGCGCACCAAGCGTTACAACGATCTGCAGCAGTAGGTGAAGGAGGGTTTTCGGCTGGCAATAAGTAGGCTCCAGATATTTGTATGGCCTCGAATGCTGCTTCATCGGCAGGGTCAAAAACCCAGGCCACGATGTGTTCTGCGTCGGCAATAGGTAAGCTTCCGCATTTACGAACTCCAAGACCCCGACAAGTATCATAGCCTGCCGCAACAAGCTTAGCCTCGAGAATGTCTGCTATAGCACCAGACAGCGCAACACCAATGGTCACACCGGAAAGTTTAGTCACTTGGGAACATGTAGCTCTTAAAGGGTTCCATGTGGCCTGGCTGAAAATCGTGGGTCTCGTAGATATTGAACTTGTGCATCATGGTGAGGCAGCGCTGGAAAGCCGCATCGGCTTGATAGCTCGAAGGTGGAATTTCATAGCGGTCGGTAATCTCAGAAAAAATCATAGATGCTATATCGCGCCTTTGCTGATCCTCTCTGTAGATAATGTGTTCTATGGGCGAGGGAACAATCGGCGAGCCGTATATCAAGAAGGCCTCCCATCGCTGTACGTTCTGGTTCCCCTGCAACTGGCTAGCCAGGAATTTCACCATGTTGTGCAGATTCAAGCGCGACGGCAAGACGTCTCGCTGTAACCAGCGCCGTAGGTCTGCCTCTGACCACTCGGGATTGATCACTCGGATGCTACTGATTCGCCCCTCGGTCTGGGAAGGTACAACGCCGGCGAGATCCCAAAGCATATTGAGTCTGGCAGAAAAGCCCAGACTGGTCGGTAACTCAGCAACAGAGCATAGCTGGTATTCGATAGCACTGGCATCGATTGTATTTGCTTCATGTGCTTCATCACTCGGCGCTTGCGTACTGCTTCCGGATTTACTCATCCTTAGCCCCTGGATTTGTTGTCTTCTAGTGTGAGTTGATACTCACTTACTTTTTTGGTGTAGGTGGGTTTCGATACCCCTAACATCAACGCGCAACGGCCAACGCCGTGCGCATCCTGAAGAGACAGTAGTATGCCCAAAAGAACCTGATGCGTGTGCTGAAGCAGTGGGTAGGGTAGAGCGCCAGATTCACTGACCCTCTCACGCAGCATCCTCCTACAGTCCAGCCACCTGGCCTCTGTGTCCAGCTCGAGATTACGCTCATGAGCGCGCACCAGCCAGCGACGAATATTGCGCGTATTCTCTTGCAAAAACCTGGCGATCAAACGCACATCGCCAGAATACCGTTGTTCAGACGCCAACAAAATCTCATCAACCAGCCATTGGCCTACCGGCTGCGGTTCGTCCTGCAACAGCTGAATCGTCAGTTCACCCAGCGCCGAGGAAAAATCCTCTTCAAGAGTGGGGTGGTAAGAGTCGACCTCAGCAGTTTGCGCAATACTCGCCAGATACCCTGCATCAACATGAGTACGGGAAGGGTCCCCTTGCGCTGCGACAGTCAGCCCCAAATCAGCAGAGCGTACCCACTCGCCCCCACCTGTACTCAATGCGTGAATGACGCGCTCACGAATTTCGGTAATGTTGCCACGCCAATGATGGCCCAGCATTGCTTTCTCGGCCTCTGGAGTGAAGCCCTTAACACACACTTCTCGATGCTGTACTTCCTGAGCCAGAATCTTCTCAGCCCAACGCAAAACAGCCCGTTTGCGCATATGCATCGGTGGTATGAGAATCGGATACCCTGCAAAAACACTGGCCAACATTTCGTTTAGTTCACCGCGAGCAACGAGAGATTCCAATGGATCGCTGAAGAGGGCGATATAGCGGGCGCGAGGAAGATAACGGGCAGGCTTCGCGTCTATCTGAATACGCGTAGCCAATTGCTTAGCTAAGCGAATTTGCACCTGTGCTGGTAACAGCTGCGGTGCCTTGAACACCAGAGTCTTACCTTCACTGTGAAGCAGCACTTGCTGGATTTTTTCTGCCGCTCGAGCGCGGCCGCGCAGTTCCTTGCAGTCCAGAGCGAGCAGATCGCCCGGATCACCACCTGACTCTTTATGTATTAGCTTGGCAACGTACATCTTGCCCGTTCCGCTCGCCCCGACGATTGCGACGGGAATATCCACGCCCGCCAGAAAAGCAGCCTGGTCTACGGCACCTTCCATATTGTCGGTGACATAGCCCTGCAAAGCGGCTTCAATGTTGCCAACTATTTCAACATCGTCGGCTTCAACTCGTGCCGAATCTGCTTCCGTCACTCAGCTCACCTGCTATACGGCTATTCAAAGCTATGTCGCATTCCGCTCAACGTGAGCGATCGCGCTTCGCCTGTTTTTATCCATACAGCAGATTGTGACGATTTTTGCGTGCTTATGCTACGGGCAGTTGCTGGCTCCCCGAAGGGAGACCGGCAGACACTACAGGGAATCTAGCCAGCTGCTAGTGACCCAGCTCCTTCTGGGGATTCCAATCTTCCCTCACATCTTGAATCTGCCATTTCTCAGCATAAGCTTCGTATAGTGCCACCAGCTCAGCCAGCTCTTCTGGCATCTGTGCTTCCAGCGGCATACTTTCCGCCGGGTCGTTGCGCAAATGATACAAGTGCCACTTTCCATCGCCCCACATGCCTGCACGCACTTTTATGGCCTTGTATTCACCACGTACCACGTAGGCATTGCCAAAAAGCTCGAATGCAGTCCAATCCTCTGGGCCGTAAACTGTTTTAGCCTCGCCATCCAAAAAGTTGACCATACTCTTACCAGAGGGCGGAACAATATCCCTACCTTGATAGCTTGTCATTGGATGCTCAACACCGGCGTACTGAAGTATGGTCATCGGCAAATCTTTCACAGAGAGGAAAGTATCGGAGACATCGCCTTGGCGCGTGAATTTGTCACCATGAGACTTTGGCGGCACCACTATCAACGGAACCCTGATTCCGCCCTCATCGATAAACCACTTCCACCACTGCAGGGAGCCAGTGGTAGCATTAGCCCACTCGATGCCTATCTGCCAGTTGGAATTACCATGACCAACGTCGGCGATATCCTGGCTAAAGTGTTTTTCCATCCAGCCGCTGAGCGCTGGATTGCCCAACTCTCCAAAGGCATCAGTGCCTTCCGGGCCGTTGTCGGTCATATAAATTATTAGCGTATTATCCAGCTCTCCAGTTTCGCGCAGCCAGTCCATTACACGGCCGATATGCCTGTCTTGAGACTCAATCATTCCCGCGTAGGTAGCGAAGATCTTTGCCTGAAGGTCTTTCTCGTCCTCACTCAAGCTATCCCAGGGGCGGGTAATCGGATTGTTTGCGGGCAGTTTGCTGTCTTGAGGCAAAATGCCGGCATCAACCAACTGCTGCATGCGCTGCGCTTTAAGGCCGTCCCAGCCCAACTCTCGATATTGCTCATAATAGCGCTCAGCCAAGCCACCAGGCGCCTGGATGGGTAAATGCGCGGTCGTGAACGCCAGATAAGCAAAGAAGGGGGTTCCCGACCGGCGGGACTGCTCCATATAACTGAGCATCTTACCCGTATAGAGGTCATCCGAGTAAATTCCAAGGGGTCGCTCTACCGGCTTTCCATCTTCAAAGTAGGGCATATCGATCATGGGCGGTATCTGTCCCGCCTTGGCGGCTTTCTGTGAGTCAGGGTGCGCCATATTGGGTAGCATATCGCCACTATTCCAATGGTTTGAGCCACCCGCAAGAATGCCGTAGCTATGCGTGAAGCCCATGTCATGCGGGCCTCGACCACCGTGCTGTCCGCCGAGGTGCCACTTGCCAGTCTGATAAGTGTCGTATCCCGCATCGCGCAGTAGCTCTTGAATGGTGACGGCTTTCTCTGTCAGGTAACCCTCGTAGCCGGGCTTTCCCTTTGCTTCGGGGTATACCGCGTAGTCGAAGCTGGCCAAACCAATCTCGATATTGTTATTCCCGGTAAGTAGCTGTGACCGGGTGATAGAGCACACCGGGCTTGCGTGGAAATTTGAAAAACGGACGCCCTGCTTGGCCATCATATTAAGCGAGGGGGTGTGAATTTCAGACCCAAACGGACCAATATCTCCAAGCCCCATATCATCGCCCACTAACAAAACAATATTAGGGCGCTTAGCCGATACTTCTGTCGACTGATCTCCCTGGGCGGAAGCCCCTTGGATGAATACTGCAAGCAGCGCCGCCAAACCAATGGACATGACACCGGAGCAAAGAGGTCTACCTATCATTTTAAATCTCCAAAATAATTATGATGCGTTTAAAGGGACGCCCGCATTAAGCGAATTCGTTACTGGCTCTTGACCATTTTATAAGCCAATAAAGCAAAGCCGATCTCCAGAATGAGGTAGAAAATCAGCATGGGTGCGGGTGTACCATCTAGCAAAAGACTCAAGGCTCTGCCCCCGGCTAAACCAGACATAAACACGACCACACTACATAACGCGGGGAATCTCAGCGCCTCCCTTGTCGCGCCCAGAACCCAAAACACTACCATGGCCAAGTACAGCCCCATAACTGCCCGAAAAATATGAGTGAGACTGACCGAATCAGCCTCCACGCCATACAGCATTGGCAAAGATGTTGTCGGCACAAGACCGTAACCCAACGCGATAGGGGTAAGGCCCAATGCCGCGACCAGCAGGAAGATGCTTTCCTTACTCATAGGTATCTCCTTTCACTAGCGTCTGGCACTACTGGCTCTCAAGAGCGTCGCCAAACGTTTTGTTGAGCCGATAATTGACAACGCGCAAGGCCAAGGATTTCTGAACTTCCTGGCGCTCCGCAAGGGCCAGAAGGTCATTGAAAGACAATTTAATACGTCCGGAGGAGTCCTCCCAGATCAGAAACTTCTGACAAAAACCATCCAAACCCAGCGTCTGTGCGTCGGCCATAGCCTTGCCGCCGGGTGCCGGTGCCCCGAACAGGATCATATAGGCTGGCGCTATTTCACTACCTAAATCACGCGCGTTGGCCTGAAAATCCACCGTGCCAAAGTGCACTGTATCGTCCTGCGCGTTGATCGCCGCATTCACCCGCTCGATGGTCTCTTTAAATCCGTATGGGCTCTCTATTGTGATGATTCCATCCGGGCTCATTTCATCATTAGAAAAGGCGGCAACCGCAGTGGGTGGGAGGCCATCTACAGCCTCACTAATACTCTGCTCATATCTCTTTCTCAGTCCGCTCGAGGTACTGCGGTCAAGCTCATAGCGGGACTCAAGATAGCCGAAGCTGTTGTAGATAATTTTGCTGGGAGCATCATCGGTATCTTCAAATGCCAGCACTCTTAAAGGAAGGTCGAGTGCGGTTAGAGGGTTAAGCTCGATAAGCTGCGACTCCAATTGGGTATCAGAGAAGATAATAACTCTGGCTGGCGGCATCGATGCTCCCGCCTGCTGCGCCAGGCGGGAGTGATCAATATCGACGATTTCAGTTAAGTTTGAAGCGGCAGCCAGGTTTTCGCTAATTTTGCTAACCAGTTGATCTGTTGCCGCGTACCGTTCGGGCGGGATGGGCTCACCGCCGCCACAGCCCACAAGCAGGGCCGCCAAACTGGCAGTTACGCAAAAGTGCGATAGCAAACGGTATTTCATGTTGTTAAAACTCCCGATAGCTCGCCAGTACAGGCTAAACAGTCGCCTTGCCAGCGAACAAATTAATCTCCGGGCTACTAGACATCCAGATTAGCCACCGAAAGCGCATTTTCCTCAATGAACTCTCTGCGTGGCTCGACGTGGTCGCCCATTAGCGTGGTAAAAATCTGGTCTGCACCGATCGCATCTTCGATAGTTACCTGCAGCATGCGACGGACCTCCGGGTCCATCGTTGTTTCCCAAAGCTGATCCGGGTTCATTTCGCCCAAACCTTTATAGCGCTGGATTGTGTAGCCTCTTCTGGCTTCTGCCATCAGCCATTCCATACCCTCGGCAAAACTCTGCGTCTTTAGGACCTTCTCTCCGCGCTGAAAGTAGCCCTCGGGTTCGATGAGCGTATTAAGCGTATCACCGAGCTCTATCAGGCTTCGATACTCCGAAGAGGAGAAGAATTCGTGATGGTATTCGGTATCAGACTCCACACCGTGTGATATGAGCCTCACCACCGGGAAGAATATATTTCTCTCCGCATCTTTTCGTACAAACACAGAATAGGCACTGCCCTTGGCTGCCACTGATAGTAAGCGCTCACTTAGCTGTTCACAGAACTCACTCACGGCAGATTCATCCGCCAGGTCGTCCACTGTGAGTGATGCACCATAGACTATCTCCCACAGAACATCCGGCGCGTAGAGCCTACTCAGCCGATCGACCGTAGCGTTAACAGCTCGGTACATTTGCACCAATTCTTCCAGGCCTCCGCCCGAAATGGCAGGAGCATCCGGGTTAACGAATATAGACGCATTCTCAAGGGCCGACTGGGTCAAGTACTGGGTAAGTGCTTCATCGTCCTTGAGGTACTGACTTTGCTTGCCGCGAGCTATCTTATAAAGAGGTGGCTGGGCAATAAATACATGCCCTCGCTCAATCAACTCCCGCATCTGACGGAAGAAGAAAGTGAGGAGGAGTGTTCTAATGTGAGAGCCGTCAACATCGGCGTCCGTCATAATAATAATGCTGTGGTAACGCAGCTTATCGGGGTTGAATTCCTCCTTACCAATGCCACAGCCCAGAGCTGTTACCATCGTGCCTACTTCCGCTGAACCCAGCATTTTATCAAAGCGTGCTTTCTCTACGTTCAGGATCTTGCCCTTCAGTGGGAGAATCGCCTGATATTTACGGTTGCGGCCTTGCTTAGCTGATCCGCCAGCGGAGTCACCCTCAACGAGATAGATCTCTGAAAGAGCAGGGTCCTTTTCCTGACAATCAGCCAATTTTCCGGGCAGCCCTGCGATATCCAAGGCTCCCTTGCGCCGCGTCATATCGCGGGCCTTACGGGCAGCTTCACGCGCACGCGCGGCATCCAGCATCTTGCCAACTACCGCTTTGGCCTCCTGGGGGTTCTCAAGCAGATAGTCATTGAACTTGGCGTTCATTGCTTGCTCTACCGCCGTTTTTACCTCCGAAGACACCAGCTTATCTTTAGTCTGTGATGAGAACTTGGGGTCGGGCACTTTAACTGAAACGATCGCGGTTAGGCCTTCTCGCGCATCGTCACCGGTCGTATTCACCTTCTCCTTCTTTGCAAGGCCTTCGCGCTCAATATAGGAGTTGAGGTTACGTGTTAGCGCTGCTCTAAAGCCGGCGAGGTGAGTTCCACCATCGCGCTGCGGAATATTGTTGGTGTAGCAAAAAAGATTCTCCTGAAACGAGTCATTCCATTGCAACGCAACCTCTACACCCACGCCATCATCTGAATCAACCTGGAAGTGAAACGGCTTATTCACCACTGTTTTGTTCTTATTCAGGTAGTCAACAAACGCGTTCAGGCCGCCCTCATACTTGAATGTCTCCGATTTCCCGGTTTTTTCATCCGAAAGAACGATGCATACCCCAGAATTCAGAAAAGCCAACTCGCGCAAACGTTTAGCAAGTTGATCAAAATGGAACTCAATATTGGTAAAGGTATTGGCAGACGGCTTGAAGTTAACCATGGTGCCAGATGTTTCTGTGGTACCAATCTCGGCTAGTGGCGCATCGGGCACCCCGTGACGATAGACCTGCTCATACATTTTGTTCTCACGGCGAATGGTGAGCACGAGCTTTTCAGACAGGGCATTAACCACCGAAACCCCTACGCCATGCAGGCCGCCCGACACCTTGTAGGTGTTGTCGTCGAACTTACCCCCGGCGTGGAGTACCGTCATAATCACTTCCGCCGCAGACACACCTTCCTCATGAATCTCAGTCGGGATACCGCGCCCATCATCACTAACGCTAACCGACTCATCCGGGTGGATAACCACCTTGATCTCACTACAATGGCCAGCCAATGCTTCATCGATGGAGTTATCAACTAGCTCGAACACCATGTGGTGCAAGCCGGTGCCATCATCAGTGTCCCCGATATACATTCCAGGGCGTTTGCGAACTGCATCCAGCCCTTTTAGTACCTTAATACTGGATGAATCGTAGTTCTGCTCTGTCTCACTCATTAAAATCAGACTCTTTCGGTTGATTATGCTTCATGTTCGTCAGCCTGGGCCGAGAACGCTGTTATTTTGCCATGTTCCACGTGGAACATCGTCAATGGTCTGGCTTCACCCGCAGGCCAAACATTAGTAATTTCGTCCGCTTGTACGCTGGTTATGAACACCTGCGACCGCATCCCCGCCAGCAGCTCGCAGACCAGCCGACAGTGATCTGAGTCCAGCTCAGACGGCAAGTCATCAACCAGATAACTGCACGGCTGCGATGCGCGCCTGTCCTCTAACGCTTGCCCTTGTGCCAGCTTGAGCGCACAAACCACCAGTTTCTGCTGTCCACGAGACAGCGTGTCTGCTGCACTGTATCCGTTGATCAATACACGCAAATCACATCGTTGCGGGCCCACATGGGTATAACCATGCTCCACATCAGATTTGTGACTGTGAGTCAGCGCCTCTGCGTAGGTCAGGGACTTATCCCATCCCCGGCGATACCTTATCTCAAGGCCTTCCAGCTCAGGAGCCAATGCTTCCAATACCGAATGAAAGCGGGGCACCAGTTGCGAAAAGTACGCCTCTCGATACTGATGGATAGCATCTCCCGCCTCAGCCAGGTCATTGCTCCACACTAACAACTCAGACTCGGATATTTTATCACGTCGTAGGATTTTGTTTCTCTGTTTTATGCCGCGCTGAAAGCGCCGCCAAGAGGGATAGAATCGATGTTCCACGTGGAACACGCCCCAATCCAAATATTGCCGCCGCGCGCGGGGTGAGCCTACCAACAGGTCAAAGCTATCTGCATTGATCACCTGAAGCGGCAAATGCCCTACCAGGTCTGTCACAGAAGCGGCCGGCTTCCCCGCAACCTTGATCTGGCTCTCCCCGGTAGACAAGCGTCTGACGCCCATCGACACGGCTCCTTGGCCAAACACCGTGCACTGCGGCTTCCCATGAGTGATTAATGCCTTTGCGGAGCTGCCACGAAAGCTTCTGCCGAGCCCAAGAATGTGGATGGCCTCCAGAACACTGGTTTTACCGCTCCCATTATGGCCGCTGAACACGTTGACTTCGCCGAGATCCTGCAGCCTGATTTCCTGCAGGTTTCGAACATTATGAATGTGTAGTTGCGTCAGAGACATCTGCTCGCCAGCGCGTTGCGCAATTGCTTGTGCACCCTAGCCACGTGAAAGCCAGAGCCCCCGCGGAAAAGCGCTTTAATGGCGATCAGAGGCGCATGGGCATAACGACGTACAACGAGTCACCACCATCTGATTCTTCCAGAAGGGCGCTGCTGTTGGGGTCAGACAACGAGAGACGCACTTCCTCACCACTGAGAACACCCAATACGTCCAACAAATAGCCTACATTGAAACCAATTTCGAGTCCGTCGCCTTCGTACTGAACGGTCACCACTTCCTCAGCCTCTTCCTGCTCTGGGTTGTTCGCGATGATATCCAGACTACCCGTAGTCAGCTTAAGACGTACGCCTCGATACTTCTCGTTGGACAAGATAGCCGTACGAGCAAACGCCTGCCTGAGGTCCAAGCGAGAACCTACGACAGATTTGTCTGGGGCGCGCGGCAATACCCGCTCGTAATCAGGGAACTTGCCATCAACAAGCTTGGAGGTAAACGTAAAGTCGTTAGTTGTAGCGCGAGCGTGGTTGCTACCGATAACAACGACTATGTCCTCGTCATCTTCCAAAAGCAGGCGGTTGAGCTCCAAAACGCCCTTACGAGGCAGAATAACCTGCGTATCACCTCCCACATCGACCGGGGAGGGTAAGGTACACATAGCCAATCGGTGACCGTCTGTGGCCACTACCCGCAGCTGATTACCTTTCAGCTCAAGCAACATCCCATTGAGGTAGTAGCGCACATCCTGCTGAGCCATTGCAAAGCCGGTGCGGTCAATCAACCGCTTCAGCTCTCCCTGCTTTATCGTAAACTGGTGTGTACCCATGCTGTCTTCGACAGAGGGAAACTCCCTCGCTGGCAATGTTGCCAATGTAAATCTGCTGCGACCAGACTTTACTTTTACCTTTCCATCTACTGCTGCAAACTCAATATCACTGCCTTCTGGTAGCGATTTACAGATATCGACCAATTTGCGCGCTGGCACGGTGACTTCACCTGAGTCACCCGCCGATGCGAGCTGAACGCGGCCCAGCAGCTCCACCTCCAGATCCGTGCCGGTCAATGACAGACGATCACCATCGAGTACCATCAACACGTTAGCGAGGATTGGCAGTGTTTGCCTTCGTTCTACCACGCCGGCAACCAGGTTCAGAGGCTTGAGCAATGCTTCCCTTGATATAGCGAACTTCATAAGGGGGTTTTTCCTTTTAAATCAATTGGTTATAGCAAAATATGTCTGTATGCATTGGGTTGAAACACGCTAGCGCGGCTCACCAAGTCTACGTCGTTAACGATCTAAGCAAATTTTTATAATCTTCTCGCATATCGGAGCTAGTTTCACGAAGTTCCTTGATTTTACGACATGCGTGCAAAACTGTCGTGTGATCTCTGCCACCAAAGCTGTCACCAATTTCTGGCAGGCTGTGGTTTGTCAGCTCTTTGGCCAATGCCATCGCTACCTGACGTGGCCTGGCAACGGAACGGCTGCGTCTGCGCGACATAAGATCGGCAACCTTTATCTTAAAGTACTCCGCTACCGTACGCTGAATATTGTCGAGGCTGACCTGCTTATCCTGTAGCGCAAGCAGGTCTTTCAGGCTTTCCTTGATCAGGTCAATATCTATGGGTCTGGACGTGAAGTGAGCGCTAGCTATCACCCTTTTAAGGGCTCCCTCTAGCTCCCGCACATTCGACCGTACGCGCTGCGCAATAAAGAAAGCGGCGTCGGGTGGTAAATCTATCCGGGCCTGCGTCGCCTTTTTCATCAAAATCGCTACCCGGGTTTCGAGTTCCGGTGGCTCTACCGCTACTGTTAGCCCCCAGCCAAATCGTGACTTCAGCCGCTCTTCAAGGCCGTCGATCTCCTTGGGGTAACGATCACAGGTGAGGATCATTTGCTGACCCCCCTCTAACAACGCATTAAACGTATGAAAAAACTCTTCCTGAGACCTGTCTTTTTTAGCAAAGAATTGAATATCGTCTATTAAAAGGGCGTCAACAGTGCGGTAAAAGCGCTTAAAGTCGCTTATCGCGTTCAATTGAAGCGCTTTTACCATATCCGCAACAAATCGCTCGGAGTGCAAATAGACAACCTTGGCGTTAGGTTTGTTAACTCGCAACGCATTACCGACTGCATGCATCAAATGGGTCTTACCCAATCCTACGCCACCATACAAAAACAGCGGGTTGTAGGAATCACCGGGGTTCTCCGCCACCTGGTGCGCTGCGGCCAATGCCAGTTGGTTGGACTTACCCTCGACAAAGCTATCAAAGGTGTAGCTCTCTACAAGGTTATGTTGATGTGACGGCGTATTCCCGGGATTCTCGGCAACCTGCTGCACAGGTGATCGGCCATGATGAGTAACAGCATGATTGGCAAACCCTGTCGTTGTGCGCTGCACGTGTGCGGTGTTCACAGTCGAAACACCACTAGAATTACGCTGAGGATTATGAACGGCGCTGCCATCAGGGCTCGTGCGCTGATAGCTGGGGCGATCAACGGCTAAACCCGACAGAGCAGGGGCCGCCGCGGTATCTGCGTGGCCTTGGTAGCTATCACTGGATCCGACGTTGCCTGATTGGGCCGCGGCACTCCCTATTTCCAAAATTAACTGCGTATCTTGGCCGCCTTGCTCTTCAACAAGCAACTCGGCAATTCGACCGGCAAACTTGTCGGATACAAAGTCCTTTATAAAGCGGTTAGGCGCATAGAGCTTAAACGCACTCCCCTCGTGGCGGGCGTGAAGAGGCTTTATCCACGTATTGAACTGCTGTGAAGGTAGTTCATCTTGCAATCGCGTTACACAACGCTGCCACATAATATCTGGCAAAGTAATCCCCTAAGGCTCGATATTTTGAATCAAAGCCAGCTTATTATTCGCTATTAGATTAATGTATCTATATCGCGCGCTTCCCACTGCACGAGGCGTCCAGCATACTCCCACTCAGGCGAGTTATCCACACCTGAACGGAAATACTTTAGATTTTTTAACTCTTTATAATTCAACGGGTTAAGTCAGTTTTGCCTATTTTATAAGCAACAGGGCAGACTTTCCATGTGTACGGTATTTTTGTGTATACCCTGTGTATATCTTTTGGGAAAGTTGTGAGCTGATTGCGCAAATGCCGATAGTTACTCGTCTTTAGCAAACTGACCGACCCCCAACGAGATGCGGCAGTTAACTCTGAAAGAACCAGCACGCCAATGCGCAGTTGAGAGAAAAACCGCAGCCTGGGAATATTCCCGAAAGGCGCATTGAATTAGCGTGTTGTTTTCACTACAATACGCGACCTTTTTTGTGGCCGGCAGTGGGTTTCGATCCTGCTGTTGCCAAAACACTTTAACTGGATAAATCAAATGAAAAGAACATTTCAGCCCAGCGTCCTGAAACGCAAGCGCACTCATGGTTTCCGTTCACGTATGGCAACCAAAGGTGGACGTGCAGTTCTGAATCGCCGTCGTGCCAAGGGTCGCAAGAGCCTCGCAGCCTAAACATTGAGCTCGCACTGCTATGAACGGTGCGTCTCCAACCGCCGAGATCGGACACCGCTTCTGCGGGTCTCGGCGACTGCTCAATAAATCAGATTACAGTCAGGTCTTCGAGGGTGCACAGGTCAAAGCCTCACACCCCCAGTTTTTACTCCTCGCCAAGCAAAATCAAAGCGATACACACCGCTTAGGCTTGGTGATAGCTAAGAAAAACGTGAAGCTGGCGGTTGAGCGGAACCGCATAAAGCGTGTGACCAGAGAATTCTTCCGACAGTTAGACCACGAAGCACCCTTTCTTGACGTTGTTATGCTGGCCAGACGAAATATCGGTAGTTTGGAGAACAAAGAGCTATCCTCTATATTGCATCAGCAATGGCAGAAGATAGTACGAAAAGCCAATACCAATCAGGAACGCCGGGAACAGTGATGCGTCGTTTTTTTATCGCTTTGATTCATTTGTATCGGCTATGCCTGAGCCCTTGGCTTGGCAACCACTGTCGCTTCTACCCCAGTTGCTCCAGCTATGCAGAAGAAGCAATTAGCACTCACGGTGCTTTCAAGGGGGTTTGGCTAACGATCAAGCGACTCGGGCGTTGTCATCCCTGGCACGAGGGCGGTCTCGATCCTGTGCCACCCTGCACTCACTCTCACTGAATTTTAGACTCATTATGGATTTTCAACGTTCGTTGCTCATCGGTGCCATTGCGGTTCTGTCTTTCATGTTGCTCACCGAGTGGGTTTCGTTCAAAGACGCAAGAACAGCAGAGGCCACACCAGCCTCAGCGCGCCTGACATCACAAACGCAAGGAAACTCAGAAACCGCAAAAGCGGTGCAGACGTCTCCTTCGACAATCGACGCGGAGATGGATGACGAGATCCCCACTGCGATCGATAGCCCCGCCGCTCAAGCCGCTGTGAGTGAGCCCTCTGACATCACTGCTGGATCGGGTGACATTGTGAGCGTTTACACCGACTCTCTGCAGGTGGCGATCGATCTTGATGGTGGCGATATCGTGGAATTAGCTCTTCCGGGCTTTCTGGAGAAGCTGGATACGCCAGACGTGCCGTTTGTGCTGCTAGAAAACAATGCCGAGCGCGTCTATGTCGCACAAAGTGGGCTGATTGGGCCCAACGGCATCGACAGTAATGGCCGTGCTCAGTTTTCTGCAAACGCCAAAACGTATGAATTAGCAGACGGTGCCGATACCCTCGTCGTTGAGTTAACCGCAAAGGATACTCCAGGGGCCAAAGTCACCAAACGCTTTACCTTCACTCGGGGCAACTACCTGATAGAAGTGGATTACCTGGTAGAGAATACGGGTAGCGCTCGCTGGCAGGCCAACCTATTTGGGCAGATCAAACGCGATTCCAGCGCTCCTCCATCGTCAGACAGCTCAGGCATGGGCATGCAGCCATTCCTGGGCGCCGCTATCACCCAACCCGATGAGCGTTTTACCAAATTTTCTTTTGAAGATATGGCAGAAGAGCCTTTCAAAGCACAATTGCCAGGCGGATGGATCGCGATGATCCAACACTACTTTTTGGGCGCGTGGATACCCGCACCAGATCAAAGTCATACGTATAGCACCAGGGTCACACGCGGTGGTTACAACATTGCTGGCTTCACCAGCCCGGCAAGGGGCATAGATCCAGGACAATCGGGACAATTCAGTGCCAAGTTTTACGCAGGGCCCAAGGATCAGTACCGTCTTGAAAAGATCTCACCCTATCTCGACCTGAGTGTGGACTATGGATGGCTATGGTGGATCGCTCAACCGCTGTTCTGGTTGCTCACCAAAATCTACGCACTGGTTGGCAACTGGGGCTTCGCTATTATCCTGCTCACTGTAGTGATCAAAGCGGCTTTCTTTAAACTCTCTGCCACCAGTTACAAATCAATGGCTAACATGCGCCGCGTGCAGCCAAAGATGCAGGACATTCGCGAGCAATATTCTGAGGACAAGCAGAAACAGTCCCAGGCCATGATGGAGTTATACAAGAAGGAAAAGATCAACCCCATGGGGGGTTGTCTGCCTATTCTCGTACAAATGCCTGTCTTTATTGCGCTTTACTGGGTGTTAATGGAGAGCGTCGAGTTACGACACGCGCCCTTTATTCTGTGGATACATGATCTGTCCGTGATGGATCCCTATTTCGTACTTCCGCTGATGATGGGCGCGAGCATGTGGTTCATGCAGAAGCTGAATCCACCACCACCGGATCCCATGCAAGCCAAAATCATGCAGTGGATGCCAGTCATGTTTACATTTTTCTTCCTGTGGTTCCCAGCCGGGCTCGTTCTGTATTGGGTAGTAAACAACCTGCTCTCTATGACACAGCAATACGTTATCACTCGCCAGATCGAGAACGCAGCTGCCGCTCAGTGAGCCACCAGATAGATAGCGCCGGTATAATCGGCGCTGTTCTATACTCTAGCGATGACGCATCCCCACCCTCAAACTGAAGACACAATTGCCGCCATTGCGACCGCTCCGGGTCGTGGCGGTGTGGGCATTATTCGTCTCTCGGGTCGTCACGCGCTTACCATAGGGCAAGCCATCACTAAACGAACTCTCTCGCCACGTTACGCCCATTACTGCGACTTTAAGGACGAACTCAGTAGCACTCTAGATAGCGGCATTGCCCTGTATTTTCCAGCACCACATTCATTCACTGGAGAAGATGTAGTTGAGCTGCAGGCACATGGTGGCCCAGTCATTCTGGATCTGATTCTCAAAACAATATTCACCCACCAGTGCCGACCCGCCAGGCCAGGGGAGTTTTCAGAACGTGCCTTTCTCAATGACAAACTGGACCTGACTCAGGCTGAGGCTATTGCTGACCTGATTAACAGCACTACAGAGACATCGGCGCGCAACGCTACTGCCTCTTTACAAGGTGCGTTCTCTCGAGAGATTCACCAGCTGGTTGAAGCCGTCATCGCTCTTCGCGTCTACGTTGAGGCGGCGATTGATTTTCCTGAAGAGGAAATCGACTTTCTAGCTGACGGGAAAGTGTTAAGCCAGCTAGACGCACTTTTGGCACAGGTGGACACAATCTACCGTGAAGCGCGCCAGGGAACATTAGTACAAGAAGGTATGAAGCTGGTAATCGCTGGCAAACCCAATGCCGGGAAATCAAGCTTGCTTAACCAGCTGGCGGGCCAGGAAAGCGCGATTGTTACGCCTATCGAAGGGACTACAAGAGACGTACTTCGCGAGCATATTCAGATTGATGGCATGCCTCTGCACATAGTTGATACCGCTGGCTTGCGTGAAAGTGCAGACGTAGTTGAACGCGAAGGTATTCGTCGAGCGTGGCAGGAAATGGAAACCGCAGATCGCATTTTGCTCGTGATTGACGCTGTGTCATCAGACGCAGGATTATCGCCACACTCTTTGTGGCCCGAGCTCGCCAACACCGCACTTGCGCACATTCCCGTTACCCTGATCCTCAACAAATGTGATCTCGTACCAGACAAGCTACAGGTAACCTCATCATCAGATGACAGTGTCGCTTTGTCTGCCAAAACCGGGGAGGGTATTGATGCGCTGCGAGAACACTTGAAGCAATGCATGGGTTACAACGAGGCTAGTGCTGGAAAGTTTAGCGCTAGACGGCGGCATCTTGTATCCATAGAAAAAGCTCGC
Organism: Halioglobus sp.; assembly: GCA_039990395.1. Taxonomy (GTDB): domain Bacteria; phylum Pseudomonadota; class Gammaproteobacteria; order Pseudomonadales; family Halieaceae; genus CALINF01. The sequence goes on along the minus strand of JBDXFZ010000139.1, from coordinate 195,642 downwards.
TCTGCCATGGAGGTGGGAAGAGCACAATTGCTAGACAGCAGCGCAGGAGAATTGTTAGCCGAAGATCTTAGGGTATGTCAGGAAGCACTGGGAGAAATAACGGGTACATTTTCAAGTGATGACCTTTTAGGGGAAATTTTCTCCAGCTTCTGCATCGGCAAGTAATCGTACACAGTTTACCCGTTGTCAGACGCAGCGGAATTACACAGCTTATCTACAGTATTAGAACTATCCACACGCTATTCACAGAAGATAAACAGCTCCTAAAGATCACTCAGGGAAATACGGCGGTGTTGACGAAGCTTACTGTCTAAACTCAACTGAACTGGGGATAGGGTGATGAAAAGCAGGTGTATAAATAGAAAGAAGATAACCCGTTAGATTTAGACCCCTTTTTATGCACGGGCTACCCACGTTTTTAACACGCTGGTTTCAGCGTTTATCTGCGTGGATATACTTCCAATAAGCCATTGTTTTTAAATACAAAAAAGTGGTTATGCACCGAAAAACGTGCCCCTAATAACTATAACTATAACTCTATATATCTACTTATCTATATATAACTAATAATAAGATTAAGAATAATAAGTGACAGCTAATAGCTGAAATTTTGATCACAAACACTTTGCCCCGTATACTCGCGCTCCCCAAAACAGGCATAGCGGTCAATACGCAACACTGACACAATACCGCGACGCAGTAGGACAGACAGTGGAATATCAACAGCAATTTGATGTGATCGTAATTGGCGGAGGGCATGCAGGTACAGAAGCATGCCTGGCGGCAGCGCGCATGGGTTGCCGGACGTTGTTGCTAACCCACAGTATCGACACACTGGGTCAGATGTCGTGTAACCCTGCCATCGGTGGTATCGGCAAGAGCCACCTGGTTAAAGAAATCGATGCTTTGGGTGGCGCGATGGCGCAGGCGACCGATCGAGCCGGAATACAATTTCGTGTTCTTAACGCTCGCAAGGGACCCGCTGTTAGGGCAACGCGAGCTCAAGCCGACCGAGTGCTTTACAAAAATGCCATCCGTGAAATTCTTGAACGTCAGCCAGGACTGTCGATTTTTCAGCAGGCCGTAGACGACCTGTTAATTGAAAATGGCGTTGTCGCTGGCGCAGTCACACAGATGGGACTCGTGTTTCGCGCACCGCGGGTGGTTCTTACTACGGGTACGTTTCTAGGTGGCAAGATTCACATAGGCTTGGAAAACACCTCTGGCGGACGCGCGGGTGACCCACCGTCGATTGCGCTGGCAGACCGCTTAAGAGAGATGCCATTTCGAGTAGACCGCTTGAAAACAGGTACGCCCCCCAGAATCGACGCACGAAGCGTGAACTTTTCCCCGCTCGAAGAGCAATGGGGTGATACACCACGCCCCGTTATGTCGTTTTTGGGATCACAGTCGATGCATCCTGAGCAGCGCTGTTGTTGGATAACGCATACTAACGAGCGTACCCATGACCTGATTCGTGACAATCTTGATCGCTCTCCTATGTATTCCGGGGTCATTGAGGGCGTAGGGCCACGCTACTGTCCGAGTATTGAAGACAAGATTCACCGTTTTGCGGATAAAGCCTCACATCAAATATTTATTGAGCCAGAAGGTTTGACCACTAACGAGTTGTATCCCAACGGTATATCGACCAGTTTACCGTTTGATGTTCAGGTTGAATTTGTCCGCTCGATAGTTGGTTTTGAGAAGGCTCACATAACCCGGCCCGGTTACGCGATCGAGTATGACTATTTTGATCCGCGGGATCTGAAATATTCACTGGAAACTCGCTGTGTTCCCGGCCTGTATTTCGCTGGCCAGATTAACGGCACCACCGGTTACGAAGAAGCGGCAGCGCAAGGACTACTTGCGGGCCTCAATGCAGCCTTATCGGTTAACGGACAAGAACCCTGGTGTCCTCGTCGTGATGAGGCGTATATCGGTGTGCTGGTTGATGATCTGATATCCATGGGAACGCTGGAACCTTACCGTATGTTCACCTCCCGGGCAGAGTATCGGTTACTTCTGCGTGAAGACAACGCTGATCTGCGTTTGACGCCAAAAGCCAATGAGCTGGGCTTGATCTCACAGGAGCGCTGGCAGCGATTTGAGCAGAAGCAGGAGGCCATTATTAGTGAGACCGAACGTCTCGCGGCGACATTCGTGCACCCGGGTACTGCACGCGCTTCGCAATTGGATGCTGTTTTGCTCAAACCACTCACGCGGGAGTACTCACTGGCTGATCTACTCAAGCGACCGGAGCTGGACTACCCTTCGATAGCAGCATTGGACCCAGATGTTCAGGTTGATGCAGAAGCAGCAGAACAGGTCGCCATTCAGGCGAAATATGCGGGCTATATCGATCGCCAGCAGGATGAAGTAAACCGCTTGCGTCGGCATGAAAATACACCACTGCCAGACGATTTTGATTATTCGGTCGTTGAAGGCTTATCTAACGAGATCAAGCAAAAACTGTCTGAATCGCGTCCCGAGACCCTGGCAAGAGCCAGTCGTATACCCGGTGTTACGCCCGCTGCCGTTTCTTTGTTGCTTATTTTTTTGAAGAAGCGCGGCTCCCTTGAACGTCTCTCTAAAGACCGAAAATCAGCCTGACCTCTTGGACAGCTATGACAACGCGTTACGTTCCGGTATCAGCAACCTGCCAGTAGAGGTGAGTGCTAGTCAGCACGATGCATTGGTGGCCTATCTCGAGCTGATGATTAAATGGAACAAGGCGTACAACCTCACAGCGGTGAGAGATCCGCTGCAAATGGTAACCCGCCATCTGCTCGATAGTTTGAGTATCCTGCCGTATCTGCCGGCTGGGAGAGTGCTGGACGTGGGAACTGGCGGTGGTTTGCCAGGCGTTGTGTTAGCCATAATGTGTCCAGACAGAGAGATTCACCTGCTAGACAGCAATGGCAAGAAGACTCGTTTTCTTTTTCAGGTGAAAACAGCGCTTGGACTGGATACTATGGAGATCCATCACGAGAGGGTTGAGCGATTTCGCGACGATCAGGGGTTTGATGTGATTGTCTCAAGAGCATTCGCATCATTGGAAGATATGGTAGCGGGCTGCCGTCATCTTTTGGGTGCACAGGGCAGTTTTCTAGCGATGAAAGGGCAGTTTCCGCAAGAAGAGTTAGCCGCGCTCCGCGGATCGGTAGAACTCAGAGCATCTCACGAACTACATGTACCTGGGCTCAATGAGCAACGCAATCTGCTGGAAATGGTGCTCACGTGAGTGTTTTGCAGCCCCAAGCAATCAGCCGACTAGATAGCGGTATTCAAACCATCAAAGAGATCAGTCATTGGCCAGAATCATAGCAATTGCGAATCAGAAAGGTGGCGTGGGTAAAACCACCACCTGCGTGAATCTTGCCGCCTCTCTTGCCGCTATGGGTAAGCGTGTTTTACTAGCTGACCTTGACCCACAGGGCAACGCTACGATGGGTAGTGGGATCGATAAACACAGTATTCAAAGAAGTATTTACGATGTGCTTGTGCACCGAGCGCCAGTAGACAAAATCGCACTAGAGGCTGGTGAGTCCGGTTATCACGTGCTTCCAGCCAATGGCGATTTGACTGCAGCTGAAGTTGAACTGGTTGGAATAGAGCATAGGGAACGTCGTTTGCGCGCCGCCTTGATCGAAGCGTCAGGTGATTTTGACTACATTCTGATCGACTGTCCCCCTTCGCTGAATATGCTCACATTGAATGGCCTGGTTGCCGCGGATGGTGTAATTATCGCGATGCAATGCGAGTACTTTGCACTGGAAGGTCTTTCGGCTCTGGTAGAGACAATCAATGGCGTTGCAGCATCGGTGAACTCAACGCTCGTGGTCGATGGGATACTGCGCACGATGTACGATCCAAGGAACAGTTTGACCAACGAGGTTTCGTCGCAGCTGCACAATCATTTTGGGGACAAGGTTTACCGCACGGTAATACCGAGAAATATCAGATTGGCAGAAGCGCCCAGTTATGGTCTACCTGCTATGCACTTCGACAAGTATTCACGAGGCTCCAAAGCCTATATGGCGCTTGCTGGCGAAATAGTCCGGCGAGAAGAAAACCTGGCGCGCAATAGTGCCACTGCAACGATAGATAGCTAGGGAGCGATTAATGTCTGCGAAGAAACGCGGTCTGGGACGAGGCTTGGATGCGCTCTTGGGAGCATCTTCAACAGAGGTGGCTGGTGAGCAAAGCGAGGGTCAAACGGGCGCAGGTGGTGCGAGCGCTCATAACCTGCGTGAGCTCCCGGTGGACCTTATTCAGCGCGGTAAATACCAGCCCAGACGCGACATAGAACCTGAGTCACTGCAAGAACTCGCTGATAGCATCACTGCCCAGGGAGTGATGCAACCTATCGTCGTGAGGTCTATTTCCGACCGTAAATACGAAATTATCGCAGGGGAGCGCCGGTGGCGTGCGACTCAGTTGGCCGGCCTTGATGTGATACCTGCAGTTATTCGTGATGTGTCCGACGAAGCCGCTATCGCGATGGCACTGATTGAAAATATTCAGCGCGAAGACCTGAACCCTATTGAGGAGGCCGCGTCTTTGCTGCGCCTGCAGCAGGAATTTGAACTGACACAGCAAGAAGTGGCTACTGCAGTAGGAAAATCCCGTTCTACTGTTGCCAACCTGATGCGTTTGATGACGTTACAGGATGACGTACGGACACTGCTTGAGCGTGGTGACCTTGAGATGGGGCACGCGCGAGCCTTGCTCGGGCTAGAGGGTAACGAGCAATCACATGCAGCGAGAACCGTTGCCGCTAAAGGGATGTCTGTTCGAGAAACCGAGGTGCTGGTTAGAAAAATACTGAACCGCGAAACGCACCCTAAAACCTCGAAAACACAGGACCCTAACATCCGGCAGCTTCAAGATGAGCTCATGGAAAAGCTTGGTGCTAAAGTCTCAATTCAGCACACAGCGAAAGGCAAGGGTAAGTTGGTGCTCACTTACAACTCTCTGGATGAGCTGGATGGAATCCTGGGACACATCCGCTAGCCCGTAAAAAGTCATACTAAACACTGCATATTGTGGTCTTTGACCTCACGCAATCTATATCTGGTACCACGCGCTATCTGCACGCTATCTAGTTGCAACCTGCAGCGATCATGCTGAAGTTGGGTCATAACTGTGAGCCCGACAACATCTAAAAGTTGGTTGAATAGCGTGTTTAATACACCTATAATGCCGCCGCCTGAAACGAGGACGAAGGCCGTGTGCCAGTAGACGAGGGGAACGAGGCGATGCATCCATGACAGGTGCCAAAATCGCACGACCTCCGGTTCACAGAATCACCCTCTTTCAATGTATAGGCCTTGCATTGCTGGCGCTGTTATCAGTGCTGATTTCTGAGGATGTACGAACCTATTCATTGATTTGTGGGGGCCTGGTAGCAATCGTTCCGCAGGCGTTTTTTGCCTTGAGGACTTTTCGTTATCGTGGTGCCCAATCTGCGCATGCGATGGCTCGCGCGGGATACAGTGCAGAGATAGGAAAGTTTTTTCTCAGCTGCGTAGGTTTTGCGATCGTGTTCGCACTTCTACGTCCAATTGATGGAGCAGCTGTGTTCGCCGGGTTTGTGGCGATGTTGATGTTACATATTTTTGGGAGTTGGTGGTTGCTTAAGTAACGCACCAGACCCTAATGACTAGAGAAGAGATTGATGGCAGGCGATACCCAGACAGTTTCTGAATATATTGTTCACCACCTGACGAACTTGACCTATGGCAAATTGCCAGAGGGTTTCGAGCGCTATGACGGCAGTGTTATAGAAGCTGGTGGCCAGTGGGTGATGGCGCACGGTGGAGAAGAAGCCACTGCGATGGGCTTTAACGCCATTCACGTTGACTCGATGATCTGGTCTGTTGGACTTGGTGTCATTTTTTGCTGGCTGTTTCGTGGCGTGGCGAAAAAGGCAGAAGCCGGTGTTCCAAGCGGCGTAGTCAATTTTTGCGAGATGATCGTTGAGTTCATTGATAGCACAGTCAAGGATACGTTCCACGGAAGTAACAAATTGGTCGCTCCACTGGCATTGACTATTTTTGTCTGGGTCTTCCTGATGAACTTGATGGATCTGGTGCCTGTAGATTTGATTCCGCATACCTTGATGCTACTGGGTGTGGAGTACCACAAGATCGTGCCGTCTACCGATCCGAATATCACAATGGGCATGGCGTTGGGTGTATTCATCTTGATGCTGTATTACTCGATAAAGGTAAAAGGGTTTGGTTTTGTAAAAGAGCTCACCCTCAACCCCTTTAATCACCCCCTCTTTATACCGATCAACCTGTTTATGGAAGTGGTAGGGCTTTTGGCCAAGCCGTTCTCTCTCGGGTTGCGACTGTTCGGCAACATGTATGCCGGAGAAATGATTTTCATTTTGATCGCAGCGCTGTTTAGCGCAGGGGTTGCCTGGATGCTGCCAGCTGCATTGATGCAGGTAGGATGGGCGATCTTCCATATTCTGGTAATCGTATTACAAGCTTTCATCTTCATGGTGCTGACGATTGTTTATCTCAGCATGGCGCATGAAGATCACTAATTAACTTTAACCTTAGTTTTTACCTAGGAGAAAATGATGGAATTAATTTACGTTGCTGCCGCAATCATGATGGGCCTTGGCGGTCTGGGTGCTGCGATTGGTGTAGGTCTGTTGGGCGGAAAGCTCATTGAAGGTTCTGCACGTCAGCCTGAGCTGGCTCCCAAGCTGCAAACGACTTTCTTCCTCGGCGCAGGCCTGGTAGATGCGATCCCCATTATTGGTGTTGGTATCGCTATGTACCTGATCTTCGTTGTTGCTGCCTAACAGCGACCCCGGCAAGTGTGGGTCTGCCTATTTGGGTAGGCCCCGGAATTTTGTAAGGAGCAAGGCGTGAATATTAACCTTACGCTTATAGGACAGATGATCGCGTTTGTCTGCTTTGTTGTGTTCTGCATGAAGTATGTTTGGCCGCCTATTTTGGCTGCTATGCAGGAACGCGAGAAGAAGATAGCAGACGGATTAGCAGCTGCTGACCGAGCCAGCCATGACCTTGAGTTGGCTCAGGAAAAAGCGGTTGAACGCATGAAAGAAGCCAAAGTAGAGGCTTCGGGCATTGTGGATTCTGCCAACAAGCGAGCAAACCAGATTATTGACGAGGCGAAAGCAGCCGCTCATGTAGAGGCTGATCGTGTGAAGGCTTCAGCTCAGGCTGAGATCGAGCAGGAAACCAATCGCGCGCGTGAAGAATTGCGTACGCAGGTGGCTGCCTTGTCTCTCGCCGGTGCCGAGAAGGTGCTTGGCGCCAGTATCGACCAAGCTGCGCATGCGCAATTGGTGGATAAGCTGGCTGAAGAGCTCTAGCCAAGAGGATGTTATGGCTGAACTAAGTACACTCGCTCGACCCTATGCCAGAGCAGCGTTTGAATATGCTCGTGGTAGCGATGCCCTCGAGGCATGGTCAGAGCAACTGGCAACCGCAGCAGCGGTTACACAGGACGAGACAATGCAGTCTATGTTCTCCAACCCGTCACTAACCGCTACGCAACAGGCGCAGATGTTTGGTGAGGTGTGTGGAGAGGCACTGTCCGAGAAAATGCAGAACTACATCGCTATTCTCGCGTCCCATAAGCGTTTGTCGCTCTTGCCAGAGATCTATGTTCTGTTTTCGCGATACAAAGCGAATCAGGAAAAGTCGGTAGACGTAGAGGTCGTTTCTGCGTTTGACCTGGACGATGCGACAAGTAGTAAGCTCGCCACCGTTCTGGGCAAGAAGCTGGAACGCGACGTCAAGGTCAGCACCAGTACCGATAAGGATCTATTGGGCGGCATTTTAATCAGGGCTGGCGATCTTGTGATCGATGGCTCGGTGCGCGGCAGGCTGAACAAGCTGGCCGAAGCAATGAATTCGTAGGATTGAGGAACAGAGCATGCAGCAGCTGAATCCATCAGAGATTAGCGAGATTATCAAGCAACGCATCGACCAGCTCGATGTGTCATCTGAGGCTCGCAACGAGGGCACCGTTGTAGCGGTGACCGACGGTATTATTCGTATTCATGGTCTCACCGATGTTATGTACGGTGAAATGATCGAGTTTGACGGCGGCGTTTACGGTATGGCGCTGAACCTTGAGCGCGACTCAGTGGGTGCGGTTGTGCTCGGAGAGTACAAGGGCCTGGCTGAAGGCCAGTCTTGCCGTTGCACAGGTCGTATTCTTGAAGTGCCTGTTGGCCCCGAGCTACAGGGACGCGTTGTCGATGCACTGGGTATGCCGATTGACGGGAAAGGTCCTGTCGATGCTGCGCTTACAGACGCATTGGAGAAGGTTGCACCAGGTGTAATTGAGCGACAGTCAGTTGACCAGCCAGTACAGATTGGTTTGAAGGCAATCGACGCGATGGTGCCGATCGGTAGAGGCCAGCGTGAGCTGATTATTGGCGATCGCCAGATTGGTAAAACCGCGATTGCCGTCGACGCGATCATCAACCAGAAAAATACAGGCATCAAGTGTGTTTATGTCGCCGTAGGCCAGAAAGCCTCGTCTGTAGCGGCTGTCGTGCGAAAGCTTGAAGAGCATGGTGCGATGGATCACACGATTGTCGTAGCAGCTACGGCATCAGATCCTGCGGCGATGCAGTACTTGGCGCCATTTGCCGGTTGCACAATGGGTGAGTACTACCGCGACCGTGGCGAAGACGCTCTGATTATTTATGATGATCTGACCAAGCAGGCCTGGGCCTACCGTCAGATTTCTCTGCTCCTTCGTCGTCCACCTGGCCGAGAAGCTTACCCCGGAGACGTATTCTATTTGCACTCACGTCTGCTGGAGCGTGCTGCCAGAGTAAATCCGGACTACGTAGAGAAGTTCACCAACGGCGAAGTCAAAGGCAAGACTGGCTCGCTGACAGCATTGCCCGTTATTGAGACACAGGCAGGTGACGTATCTGCATTTGTACCCACAAACGTGATTTCGATCACCGACGGTCAGATCTTCCTGGAAGCTGACATGTTTAATGCCGGTGTTCGTCCAGCGATGAACGCGGGTATCTCGGTATCTCGTGTGGGTGGCGCGGCGCAGACCAAAATTATCAAGAAGCTCTCAGGCGGTATTCGTACGGCGCTGGCTCAGTATCGAGAGCTGGCAGCGTTCTCTCAGTTTGCCTCTGACCTTGACGATGCTACCAAGGCGCAGTTGGACCATGGTGAGCGTGTTACAGAGTTAATGAAGCAGAAGCAATATTCTCCACTGAGTGTCGCTGAAATGGGTGTCGTGCTTTACGCCGCGAACGAAGGCCTTTTGCAGGAAGTAGAAGTCAGCAAGATTGGTGACTTTGAAGCGTCTTTGTTGTCGTACATGCACGCGGAGCACGCGCAATTGATGGCGTCTATTGTCGAGAGCGGTGATTACAACGACGAGATCGAAGCGTCTTTCAAGGCAGCTCTCGAAACGTTCAAAGCGACGCAGAGCTGGTAAGCCAGAGGATCTAGAAGATGGCAGTCGGAAAAGAAATCCGCACCAAGATCAATAGTATCCAGAGTACGCAGAAGATCACTAGCGCCATGGAAATGGTTGCGGCGAGTAAAATGCGACGGGCACAGGATCGTATGGAAATCGGCAAGCCGTATGCGCGCCGTATTCGTTCTGTTGTTGGTCATATTGCTAACGCAGCCCCTGAGCATCGTCACATGTACATGGTAGAGCGCGAGGTCAAACGCGTTGGCTATATTGTGGTGGCGACAGATCGTGGCCTTTGCGGCGGACTTAATATTAACCTGTTCAAGTCTACCGTTAGATCAATGAAGGAGTGGGCTGACCAAGGCATCGATGTTGAATTGAGCCTGATCGGCGCCAAAGCTGCGGCATTTTTCAACAGCTATGGCGGTAATGTCACTGCGGCTATACGCGATATTGGTGAAGCGCCTGCAGTGGCTGATTTAATCGGTGGTGTGAAAACCATGCTCGATGCTTACTCTGATGGACGCATTGATCGGCTCTACCTGGTAAGTAACCAGTTCGTTAATACGATGACTCAAGACCCAACGGTAGAGCAGTTGCTTCCGTTGGAGGCAGAAGAGTCCGATGAAATGAAGCATCACTGGGACTATATCTACGAGCCAGAAGCAAAAGATCTTCTTGAAGGGCTGCTAACTCGCTATATCGAGTCGCAGGTCTTTCAAGCGGTTGTAGAAAATGCTGCATGTGAGCAGGCAGCGAGAATGCTGGCGATGAAGAACGCTACGGAAAACGCGGGCGATCTTATCGACGATTTACAGCTTATCTACAACAAGGCGCGGCAGGCATCGATTACCCAAGAGCTGTCAGAAATTGTTAGCGGTGCGGCGGCGATTAGCTGATTCGTATCAAAAAGAATTCGGCGTCGGAGCGTAATCCGCGCCAGCAAGAATTGAAATTTGAAATAGAGGATCCGGACATGAGCAGCGGTCGAGTCGTACAAATTATCGGCGCGGTAATCGACGTGGAATTTCCACGCGATAGCGTGCCGCAGGTATACCACGCACTCAAAATAAGCGAAAAAGATATCACCTTGGAAGTACAGCAGCAGCTGGGTGATGGCGTGGTGCGTACTATTGCGATGGGGTCGTCTGAAGGCCTCAGCCGTGGTCTTAGCGTTGAGAATACGGAAGCACCGATTATGGTTCCCGTTGGCGTAGAAACGCTGGGTCGAATCATGGATGTGCTGGGTAACCCCATTGATGAGCGCGGTCCTATCGGAGAGCAGGAGCGTGCAGCCATTCACCGTAAGGCGCCAGCTTATGACGAGCTTTCAGCATCAGACGAGTTGCTCGAAACAGGTATTAAAGTAATTGATTTAGTATGCCCGTTCGCGAAAGGCGGAAAGGTTGGCTTGTTCGGTGGTGCGGGTGTTGGTAAGACCGTAAACATGATGGAGCTGATTAATAACATCGCCACAGAGCACGCGGGTTTGTCCGTATTCGCGGGAGTAGGAGAGCGTACTCGAGAAGGTAACGATTTCTACTACGAGATGCAGGAATCCAAGGTTGTTGACGTAGAAACACTGGGTAATTCAAAAGTGGCCATGGTGTACGGCCAGATGAATGAGCCCCCCGGTAACCGCCTGCGTGTAGCGCTGACCGGCCTGACTATGGCCGAGAAGTTCCGTGATGAAGGGCGTGACGTATTGCTGTTTGTCGATAACATTTACCGCTACACACTGGCGGGAACTGAGGTATCTGCACTGCTGGGGCGTATGCCTTCTGCGGTGGGCTATCAGCCTACGCTGGCAGAAGAAATGGGTGTACTGCAAGAGCGTATTACTTCTACCAAGGTTGGTTCTATTACATCGATCCAGGCGGTATATGTACCGGCTGATGATTTGACCGACCCCTCTCCTGCAACAACGTTTGCCCACTTGGACTCTACGGTTGTACTGTCTCGTGATATTGCTGCAAAAGGTATTTATCCTGCCGTGGACCCGCTGGATTCAACCTCGCGCCAGCTCGACCCATTGCTTATCGGTAATGAGCACTATGATGCCGCTCGAGGCGTTCAGTCTGTGCTGCAGCGCTACAAGGAACTGAAAGATATTATTGCGATCCTGGGTATGGATGAACTGTCTGAAGAAGATAAGCAGACCGTATCTCGCGCGCGTAAGATCGAACGCTTCCTGTCGCAGCCTTTCCACGTGGCAGAAATCTTTACCGGCTCGCCGGGTAAGTATGTTTCTCTCAAAGACACGATTGCTGGCTTCAACGGCATTCTGGCCGGCGAGTACGATCACCTACCTGAGCAGGCGTTCTACATGGTGGGCAGCATCGACGAAGCGGTCGAAAAAGCCGCTAACCTGTAAGGCAGTCAACGAGGCCCATAGTTATGGCAATGACCATTCACTGCGATATCGTAAGCGCCGAGGAAGAGATATTCTCTGGCCTCGTCGAGATACTTGTCGCGACTGGAGAGCTTGGAGAGTTGGGGGTTAGCTACGGTCATGCGCCGCTGCTAACGTCACTGATTCCTGGCCCTGTGCGCATCGTCACGCAATCGGGCGATGAGCAGGTGTATTACGTCTCTGGTGGTTTTCTCGAGGTTCAGCCGGGTGTTGTGTCGATTCTGGCAGACACGGCTATTCGTGCTGGAGATGTTGACGAGGCAGCGGCTGAAGAAGCTCGCCGGGAAGCGGAGCTTGCGTTGGAGAATCAGACGGGTGACTTCGATTATGGTCGCGCGTCCGCACAGTTGGCTGAAGCGGCAGCGCAGTTGGCCACATTGCGGAAAATGCGCAATCGGTCTGGCCGCGGCTAGTACCTGATTAATCGTTACTTATAACCCCGGCTAGCCGGGGTTTTTTGTGCCTGTTTTTCGCGTTGCTACAATAGCTCCCATAAGGCGTCGAACAAAATTTGCTGGGTGGATGCTATCGCCGCCGAGTCAATAATGACGACCACAGGATAGTTTTCATCCGCCAACGTAATCATGGCGACTTTGGGAGGATAGATCGCGATGTATGAAGCATCGGCGGTCGGCTTGCCGGGTAGCCACTTGCGCTCAGCCAGCTCGGCGTCGTCGCCCCCTTCCCCAACGGCAAGTACCCGAACGCTAATGCCTCTGGCCTCTCGCTGTCGGGTAAAGTTGGGAAACGGACGATAAAGATGCTTGCGTAAGGTCTTGGCTGAGATAACCGAATAGCTGCGAGTGGGCGAAAGAGCGGCGCCATCCAGAATGTCGCGCAGCACCAGTTCTACACCGTCGTCACCTTCATAAAAGCGCACGTTACCCGGGCTGAACTCCGTCTGGCTTTGTTTCAATGCAGGAATCACATCACGCCGCAATTTGTCCATTGCTTGAGCCAAAGCCTGTTGACGCTTCTCCCCCAGGCTTAGCAGGCGCTCAGGGTCTTCTGCCTGGAATACACGTCGCTTGCCTCGTGGAAAATAGTTCACTACACCTTTGCTTGCGAGGGTTTTCAGGGTCTCGTATGTGGTGCCCCGATTGACGCCTGATTCACTCGCAACATCCCGTATAGAAGCAGGTCCCAGCTTTAATAGCGCCTGGTATACGCTTACCTCTCTAGGGCTGAGGCCCAGCGTTCCAAGGCTTTCTTGAATTGTTGTCATATTTTTTCTGACAAACCTCGTTGTATTTGAAAACGTACTGTTTAATATGCGCCTTCTTTCATAATAATGTCAAAAATCAAGTGACAATAGGCGCCGGTGGCGCGTTCTAGCAAGAGAGTTCTTATGTCTGTTGAAATCATTATTCTTGCGGCTGGTCAGGGTACGCGCATGCAGTCTTCGCTTCCCAAAGTGCTGCATCAGGTGGCCGGAAAGTCTTTGCTGCGCCACGTTATTGACACTGCATCTTTGTTGAATCCTGCTGCTATCCATGTCGTCGTGGGGCATGGCGCAGAACAGGTGCAGGCTGAGTGCAGCGATATTGCCGACCTGCAATGGCATTTTCAGGCCGAGCGGTTGGGTACGGGGCATGCTGTCATGCAGGCTATTCCCGCCCTGTCGCAAGACAGCCAGGTAGTAGTACTGTATGGCGATGTGCCCTTGCTGAGGCTCGAGTCACTTCAAGATTTGATACAGGCCAGTAAAGCCGGCCCTGCGCTGTTGACCGCAAAGCTGGCTGACCCAGCGGGCTATGGTCGCATATTGCGCTCTCAGACGGGCGAGCTACTCGGTGTGGTGGAGGACAAGGACGCTTCGGCAGAGCAGCGATCAATCGCTGAGATTAATACGGGCGTACTGGCATCGCCAGCGGCTGATCTGAAGCACTACCTTCCGCAGGTGAACAACGACAATAGTCAGGGCGAGTATTATTTACCCGATATTCTGCCTTTGGTGCTAAACGCGGGTAAGTCCATTACCAGTACTCTCGTAACGGATGAGATGGATGTGCTCGGCGTGAACGATCGCGCTCAGCTGCACGCAGTAGAACGCGAATATCAAATGCGCGCTGCGCAGGCGTTGATGCGCGAAGGCGTAACGTTGGCAGATGCCAGCCGGATAGATGTGCGTGGCAGCCTGCGCTGTGGAAAAAATGTGTTTATCGACATCAATGCTGTGTTCATAGGCACAGTTGAACTCGGTGACGATGTGCGCATCGGTCCTAACTGTGTCGTAGCCAATTCTCGTATCGGCGCCGATTGTGACATCCATCCTTTCTCGCATCTCGAGGGCGCGCTAGTGGAGCGTGGCGCATCCGTGGGTCCTTATGCTCGTCTGCGCCCAGGCACTGAGTTGGCAGCGGGCGCACGGATTGGCAATTTCGTTGAAACGAAGAAGGCTCGCATAGGCGCGGGTAGCAAGGTCAACCATTTGTCGTATGTGGGTGATTGCGAAATGGGCGCTAGTGTAAACGTGGGTGCTGGCACAATCACTTGCAACTACGATGGTGTGAACAAGCATCTTACCCGCATTGGTGATGGTGTTTTTGTTGGTTCTAATTCCACGTTGGTCGCACCCGTCACGATCGAATCGGAGGGCTTTGTTGCTGCCGGCTCCACTGTCACCAAGGCTGTGGGTGCTGGCAACCTGGCTGTGAGCCGGGCAAAGCAGCGCAACATTGAAGGCTGGACGCGGCCGCAGAAATCAACGCAAGGAGAGAGTTGAGATGTGCGGAATAGTGGCTGCAACGGCCAGAAGAGAGGTTTCGGAAATTCTACTGGAGGGTCTACGCCGTCTGGAATACCGGGGCTATGATTCCGCGGGCATGGCGCTGATCGACAATGAGCGCCACCTGCAGATGCACAAGCAGCAAGGCAAAGTTGCTGTATTGGAGCAGTCCCAGTCAATGCAACCTATCCTGGGCTGTGTAGGAATAGCACACACGCGCTGGGCAACGCACGGGGAACCCTCGGCGGCGAATGCTCATCCGCACATCTCGTCCGAGCGCGTTGCTCTGGTTCACAACGGCATTATTGAAAACCATGTGCAACTAAGGAGTGAGCTCAAGTCAGAGGGGTTTGAATTTAGCTCCGCGACTGACACTGAGGTTGTCGTACACCTGCTTGGCCAGCAACTCAATGCCGGCCAGAGCCTGTTAGCAGCAATGCAAGCCACGGTAGAGCGGCTGGAAGGCGCCTATGCACTGGCAGCAATTGATACCCAACACCCAGAAGAAATCGTAGCCGCCCGCGAAGGTAGCCCACTGGTGATTGGTGTGGGTATAGGCGAGAACTTTCTTGCGTCAGACCAAATGGCGCTGCGTCAGGTGACCGATAGGTTTATCTATCTTGAAGAGGGTGATGTTGTATCGGCCACCCCAACGCAGCTGTCGATATTCGCCTCCTCGGGTGAACCGGTAACCCGGCCGCAAACGACCATATCAGCAGCCTTCGAAGTGGCTGATCGCGGTGAGTTTGAGCATTTTATGCTTAAGGAGATATATGAGCAGCCACGTGCCTTAGCAGCAACGCTAGGACCAGTCGCCGATGGTCCTTTGTTAGACGACCGTTTCGGGCCCGGGGCAGCGAAGCTCTTCGATCAGGTTGAATCCGTACAGATCGTTGCCTGCGGTACCAGTTTTCATGCGGGCCTGGTCGCGCGCTACTGGCTGGAAGACATCGCGGGCATACCCTGTGAAGTGGAAGTGGCCTCTGAATTTCGCTATCGAAAGCGCAAGCAACATGCCAATACCTTGCTGGTTACTGTTTCTCAGTCTGGAGAAACCGCAGACACATTGGCGGCTTTACGCAATGCAACAGAGGCTGAGTTTTTGGGTAGTCTTGTAATCGCAAACGTGGACAACTCCTCACTGGTGCGTGAGAGCGAGCTGGCTTTCCTGACTCTCGCAGGTACTGAAATAGGAGTGGCTTCCACCAAGGCGTTTACAACGCAGCTCGTCGCATTCTTGCTACTGACCATCGCGTTGGGGCGCAGACACGGGCTTGATAAAAAGCTCGAGCAACAGCTACTGGAAGAAATGCGCGAGCTTCCCGCCTGGGTCGATCAAGTGTTACAACTCGACCGTGATATACAGCATATGTCGGAAGCTTTTATTCAAAAGCATCACGCGCTCTTTCTCGGCCGCGGTGTTCACTATCCCATCGCGATGGAGGGGGCACTGAAACTCAAGGAGATCTCCTATATCCACGCCGAAGCCTATCCGGCCGGCGAACTAAAGCACGGCCCATTGGCCCTTGTAGATGCCGACATGCCCGTTATCGCTGTCGCGCCTAATGATGACTTGCTGGAAAAGTTGAAATCCAACCTGGAGGAGGTGCGATCAAGGGGTGGGGAGCTTTATGTATTTGCCGACAATGTTGATGGGTTCAAAGATGAACAAAGAGTGCATGTTTTGCCAATGCCGCACTGCCCGGAAAGTTTGAAGCCCGTGCTCTATACCGTCGCCTTGCAGTTACTGTCGTACCATGTTGCGCTGCAGAAAGGCACTGATGTGGATAAGCCGCGTAATCTGGCCAAGTCGGTGACGGTTGAATAGCGGCAGTTGGTTAGACATAGAGGCGGGGCCAGTCAATGCGTAGCGTGCTCGACGTGTACTATACTGTTTTCGATCTTTCTGAGCCGCGAGCGCGTCTTGGTTCGTGACATGGCCGGTGGTTCGGTGTCGGGTTAGCACCATTACACCTCAGGTTAAGCTTTTAGTTATAACGAGGAAAACTGGATGATAAATATGCTGCGCGTGAATGTTGTGCTTAAGGCGCTGTTGGTTACGGCCATCTGCAGTTTCAGCCCGTCACTGCTGGCTGACGCAACCGAGCAGAAAGTCTGGATCAAGGCCGTGGACAATGGTTCACAGTGTGAGGTATCGGCCTATTTCAAGGGTGACAAGGATAACTGCAAGAATAAAAAGGCGAACGGTCGAGAAGACTGTTCCAAAGATGAGGGCTGCGTTTGCACCCGGCAGGAAAAACACATTACCTGGCAGATGGACGGTAAGGAATCTTTCACCATAGGGTTTGATCAAGGAGACACTAATCCATTCATTACAAAAGGCGAGAGTGACTGTAACTTCAAGAGCAACAAGAAAGGCAAGTTACGCTGCCGGGTGAAAACCAAGAATATTCCGAAAGGGATGTACAGCTACAACGTATCAGTCCCTCATTGTGAGAGCACAACGCTGAAGCTCAAGATTTATTGATGGTGCATGAGTCAATCAGGTAGTTAGGCACCTAAAGAGAATAGGACCGTGTCGCCCCGATGGGCGGCACAGTCCTACTTTGTGACGCCGATTACTCGGCGTTGGCGGCCTTATATTCGCGGATCTCGGAGTTAAACTGCCCAGCGACTTCCTCTTCCACAGAAACAGCGGCGTTGTAGGTCTCTACCAGCTGGTTATAGGCTTCCTCGCTGGTCGCTTTGTCACCGTCGCTGGCTGCTTGTGCCGCAGTTTCTGCGGTATTCATCGCTTTTTCTACGCAAGCCATGTAGTCGATATTGGCGGCCTGAAAAGCCTTAACCGCTTTTTGACCTTCGAGCATGTCTTCCATTGTTGAGCTAGCTCCATCTGGCATGGTGGGTGCTTCTGGCATATCACAGTCCAGTGCCATGGCGGGAGTGGCAACCAGAGACAGCGCCAGCAGGGTGGATTTTATCGATTTCATATGAGGTCTCTCTGCTTCGTAATTATGTAAATGCGCCACATTAGCAGGACATCGCGAGGCTGCCAAGCAGTACGAGCGCAGGACTATTGCTGGCCAACCCAGAGCTTTGAAAGGCCGTGTGTACGCTCCAGCTGTGCCGCGACTCGCTGCGCGTCAGCTTTACTCGCGAGACCTACGATTCGTACACGATAAACGGAGCGCCCTGAACTATCTGCAGCGGCCACGATGACACTACCGCTACCGGGCTTGAGCCGGTCTGCCCATTCCTGTGCTTTAGCACGCTGGCTATAGGACCCAAAGTTCACGAACCAGCCTTCGGTGCTGCTACTGCTAGCTTCAATCTTAGGCGTTGATGGTGATTCACTGTTACTGGCAGGTGTTACTGGGCGAGCCGGCTGCGGAAGAGCGTTTGCTACTACGGGCTCAGCTTGTACGGGAGCCGCTGCCTGCTCTAGCTGTTGTTGTAGTGAAGTGACCTGGGCTGAGAGCGAGGTGTTGTCATTGGCGAGGGCATCAAGCTCTGCCTGCAAGCGCGCGTTCTCTGACTCCAGATCACGAGAACGGCCTCTTTCTACGTCTATGTCTTGTTGCTCTACTGCCGTGGCAAGCCTCGCGCGAAGCTCTGTGAGCTCGGCTTCTGCAGCAGCACGTTCCTTAATCACCCCGTAGCCGCCTGCGGCAAGCAGCGCCAGTGCTACTACAGCAACGATTATCAGCCCAACCGGCAACTTTTGAGGCTCTTCTACATACTCATTGTCTTCATAGTCGTCATCGCTCTCATCGTCGTCGATTTCGTCTTCCCAGAGCTCTTCCTCAGAGTATTCTTCTGCATACTCAAGCGATGGCTCGTCTTCTGAACCAACTGAAGCAGCTGCGGCAACAGAGGCAACAGAGGCAACAGAGGCGACTGGGGCAAGGCTGCTCTCGAGCTCAGTATCGACAGAATAGTCTTCAGCCATTGTTGCATCAGGCTCGTCATCCCAAGGGGTTCTGTCGGGCTGCTCGGGAGACAGTTCGTTTAACTCTGCGTGATCATCGTCTACCCACACGCTACCGATGGGGTCTTCTGCAGAAACTACTTCTTCGTCTTCAGTCGGGGGCAGAGCTTCATCGGCAAACTCGTTGTCTTCGAAGGGCTCATCATCATAACCTTCACCGGCATAGTCGCTGGCGAAGTCTTCGGCTTCGATATCGTCGACTTCAAGCTCAGTATCATTATCAAAAAGAGAAAAAGTAGGCTCTTTCCTGAAAGGATCAGGCTCTGCGGTAGATGGCCTACGCTGGTCAGCGGAGTTGTTGTCCCTGTCGTCATCGTTGTCGTTGTTCATGAGGCGTATGAGTCTCCATGCGACGGGTTATGTGAGCATGGTAACAGACAAGAAGCGGCGCTGTTTAGTCGAGATCGATTGGTGCACCCCATATTTATCCACGCTCTTTTGTGTTGGTAGCGATGAGTAAGGCGCCGAAGTTCGGTAGAATGCCTCGATGGACGTATCCGATATTCTTTCCCCTCTCAATGACGCTCAGCGAGAAGCTGTTGCGGCCGATAGTCAGAATCAATTAGTGCTTGCCGGTGCAGGTAGCGGCAAGACGCGTGTGCTGGTGCATAGGATCGCTTGGCTGATTCGAGCGCTGGACTTCTCGCCTTACTCGATTCTGGCAGTAACCTTCACCAACAAGGCGGCGCGCGAGATGCGCAGTCGCATCGAAGAGATGCTGCATATTCCTACTCACGGTATGTGGGTAGGCACGTTTCATGGACTCGCTCATCGGCTGCTTAAGGCGCACTGGAAAGAGGCGGGACTGCCGCAGAACTTCCAAATTCTCGATGGTGATGATCAACTGCGGTTGGTAAAGCGCGTTTGCAGGGAGCTGGAGCTGGACGAGTCCCGCTGGCCACCCAAGCAGGCGCAGTGGTTCATCAATGGGCAGAAAGATGAGGGCCTGCGTGCCGCGCATATTGAAGCGCCAGCAGGAGATCTCTTTCAGCAGACCATGTTGCAAGTTTACCGTGCCTACGAGATTGCCTGTGAGCGCGGTGGCATGGTGGACTTTGCCGAACTCTTACTTAGAGCCCATGAGCTGTGGCTGAAAAATCCCGATGTGCTTGCACACTATCAGGGCCGCTTTCGCCAGATATTGGTGGATGAGTTCCAGGATACGAATAGCATTCAATACGCCTGGCTCAGGGTGCTCGCTGGCAAACAGATACCGATCGTGGCTGTTGGTGACGATGACCAGTCTATCTACGGCTGGCGCGGCGCAAAAATCGAGAACATACAGCGTTTCACAGAAGACTTTGTTGGCACTCAGACGGTGAGACTGGAGCAGAACTATCGCTCAACACAAACGATTCTTCGCGCCGCCAACGGCGTGATAGCGCACAATTTCGGCCGCTTGGGCAAAGAGCTATGGACGGCGGGCGACAACGGAGAACCTATCACGCTCTATGCTGGTTTCAATGAGCAGGATGAGGCGCGATATATCGTAGAACAGGCGCAAGCTTGGGCCGAGGAGGGCAACGAACGGGCTTCGATAGCGATCCTGTACCGGTCCAATGCACAATCGAGGGTGTTAGAAGAAGCGCTGATTCGAAGTGGCATTCCCTATCGGATCTACGGTGGTCAGCGCTTCTATGAGCGTTTGGAAATTCGTAATGCACTGGCTTATTTGCGTCTTCTACTCAACCGGGGCGATGACGCTGCCGTAGAGCGCGTCATCAACACGCCGCCGCGGGGTATTGGGAGTAAAACACTGGATACTGTGAGAACGGCTGCTCGCGAGCGCTCTATCTCGCTCTGGCAGTCGATTGCCGCAGTCATAGACGAGAAGCTCCTGCCTGCACGAGCACTGACTGCGTTGGATGGCTTTCGTATTCTGGTGAATGAGCTGGACTCGGGCACCGATGAAATGCCGCTACACGAACTGATAGAGCATGTGAATCACGCGTCTCACCTTGTAGATCTGTACGAGAAGGAAAAGGGCGAGAAAGGCCAGGCAAGACTGGAAAACCTCGATGAGCTGATTAACGCCGGTAAGCAGTTTGTTGCTGAAGACCCGGAATTGTCGCCCCTCCAACAGTTCCTCGATAACGCGGCGCTTGATGCAGGCGATGCCCAGGCGGATGCGCACGAAGACAGCGTACAGCTGATGACACTGCACTCAGCCAAGGGTCTCGAGTTTCCACTCGTGTTTCTGGCAGGCATGGAGGAGAACCTGTTTCCGCACCGTATGTCGCTGGAGGAGCCGGGTCGTTTAGAGGAGGAGCGTCGCTTGTGCTACGTGGGCATTACCCGCGCAATGCAGCGGCTGGTTATAACCTACGCCGAGTCCCGACGGCTCCATGGCAACGAAAACTACAACACACCTTCGCGTTTCATTCGCGAGATACCAGCAGATCTGCTGCAGGAAGTACGATTGCACAATACGGTGATGCGCCCCGTAAGTGCATTGTCCCAGGCCGAAGTGCCGGATACGGGCCTTAGCCTTGGTCAGGCGGTATACCATCAGATTTTTGGTGAAGGCGTCGTGCTAAACTTCGAAGGGCGAGGTGCAAACGCTCGCGTGGAAGTTAACTTTGACAGCGAAGGCAGCAAATGGCTGGTCGTGCAGTACGCGAACCTGCAGTTGCTCTAACAGACGACAGGACACTCACAGATGAGTAGCAACCCCGCCGGATCCCGCTGGACGCCACTGATCATTCTGATTCTGGTGGCAGCGCTTGTGACCGTGATTGGACTGTGGGCAACTGATAAGGCCGGCGAGCACGTTAGCGGGCAAAGCTCTGAAGCTGCCGTTGCAACTAATCAGCAGCGCTTTGAGTGGAAAATAGTGACAACCTGGCCCAAAAACCTTCCCGGTTTGGGTAGTGGCCCGGAAAACTTTGCCAAGTACATCAATGAGATGAGCGACGGCAGACTCACGGCGCGGGTTTACGGTGCTGGCGAGATTGTGCCGGCATTTGAAGTGTTCGATGCTGTCTCTCAAGGTGTTGCCGACGCGGGTCATGGAGCGTCCTATTACTGGAAAGGCAAAATTCCGGCGTCTGTTTTCTTCACCGCAATACCCTTTGGTATGACAGCACAGGAAATGAACGCCTGGTTTCACTACGGTGGCGGCCTGGAGGTGTGGGCCGAAGCGTATGCCCCCTCAAATGTTGTGCCCTTGTCCGGTGGTAGTTCAGGTGTACAGATGGCCGGTTGGTTTAATCGTCAGATCAACTCACTTGAGGATCTTCAAGGTCTGAAGATGCGCATCCCGGGGTTAGCGGGAGAAGTCTTCGCCACTGTCGGTGGCACCTCGGTACGTATTCCTGGCGGTGAGATTTATACCTCTTTGCAGACCGGCGTAATCGACGCGGTTGAGTGGGTAGGGCCCTACAATGATCTGGCGCTTGGTTTGCACCAGGTAGCAAAATATTACTATTACCCGGGCTGGCACGAGCCTGGTGCCATGCTGGAGTTTATTGTGAACAAAGACTCACTGGCTGCGTTACCGGAAGAACTACAGGCGATTGTGCGCTATGCCGCACGCGCGGCTAATCAGGATATGTTGGATGAGTTTACCGCGCGCAACAATGCAGCGCTCAAGGATCTGGTCGAGAATCATGGTGTGCAGCTGCGGCGCCTGCCTGATGATGTTCTACAGGCGTTGTACGATGGTTCTCAAGTCGTCATGCAACGCTTGATAGACGGCGACCCGATGGCCGCAAAAGTCTATGCATCGTACAAAAGCTTCTATGACAACGTGAGGGCCTATCACCATATATCGGAACAGGCTTACATCAATGCGCGAGATGTCGTTATTGAAAACAGTGATGTAACCGTTACTGAGTAATGGCCCTGGTTCGACCGTTTTCATCAATAGCAACAAAGACAAACTCGCCTTCGGTCACTTTAATGGGCTCGCCGTCATGCTTGGAGTTGATCCACACCTCCACCACGATGCGAACAGAGCTGCGTCCTACTTCCAGGACATCGCAATAGCACGTGACGACTGCTCCCACATGAACGGGTGTTAAAAGCGCCATGCCCTCAATCGCAACAGTGGCCACTCGACCGCTTGCCACTTCACCCGCAGTAATCGCTCCTGCCATGTCCATTTGCGACAGCAGCCAGCCGCCGAAAATATCGCCACTGGCATTGGTGTCCTTGGGCATGGCGACGGTCTGCAGTGCGAGGTCGCCCTGAGGGATGGGTGCTGAATCGATATCGTTCATGAGTGAATGTCTACTCTGTCTCTTGAGGCTGATTAGTGCTTATTGATTGACGACACCGGGCAACCAAGTGGCCATTGATGGCCAAATCCACAGCGCCACCAGAACGGCCAGCTGAATGATTATAAAGGGAATGACACCCTTGTAGATAGCGCTCGTTGGTAGTGAGTCGGGTGCCACGCCGCGCAAATAGAACAGGGCAAAGCCAAAGGGAGGCGTGAGAAAAGAGGTCTGCAGGTTGAGCGCGATCATGATACCCAGCCAAATAGGGTCCAGCCCCATTGCCAGCAGTATTGGCCCCACTATTGGTACAACGACGAAAGTGATTTCGATAAAGTCCAGTATGAAGCCGAGCAGGAAGATAACCAGCATCACAACCAGCGTGGCGCCCATCACGCCGCCGGGCATGCCGACAAAGTAGGATTGAATGAGCTCCTCACCGCCGAACCCGCGAAACACCAATGAGAACACGGCGGCACCAATCAGGATCATGAATACCATACAGGTGACTTCGAGGGTATTGATCACAACCGCCTTGAGCCGTTCATAATCCATTTCCCGCTTAGCATAGGCGAGGATCAGCGCGCCAATCGCACCTACACCAGCGGCCTCGGTAGGCGTGGCCGCACCGGCGAGAATGGAGCCAAGGACGATGAAAATAAGTAGCAGGGGCGGGACCAGTCCTGATAGCAGCTTACGCATATTCACCGGAGCGGTTTTCGCGGGGGGCGCCGAGTCGGGGCGCAGCCAGGCAACGGTCAGGATGTAGCCGATGTAGAGAACGACCAGCAGGAGACCGGGGAGCAGCGCGCCCACAAACAGGTCGCCCACGGAGATAGTTTTCGGGTTAAAAATATTCAGGCTCAGTTGGGCCTGCTGATACGCGTTAGAAAGAATGTCGCCCAGTAACACGAGTGCAATCGAGGGTGGGATGATCTGTCCTAGCGTGCCGGTAGCACAGATAGTGCCCGTAGCGAGTGATGGGCTGTAGCCATTGCGCAACATGCTCGGTAGAGACAAGAGGCCCATGGTGACTACGGTAGCGCCGACAATGCCAGTGCTTGCAGCGAGCAGCATGCCGACGATCACTACAGAGACGCCCAGACCACCGCGCACGCGACCAAACACCTGCGACATGCTTTCCAGTAGTTCCTCTGCAACCCGGGATTTCTCCAAAATGATGCCCATGAGGATAAAGAGTGGAACGGCAATTAAGGTGCCGTTGCTGATGGTGCCAAACAACCTACCGGGTAGCGCCGCCAGAAATGCAGGGTCGAAGTGCCCCAGTAGAATACCGCCCGCAGCAAACCCCAATGCGGTTCCGGCAAGGGTAAACGCCACGGGGTAGCCGAGCATCAGCAGTAGACAGACCGCGGCAAACATCCACAGGGCGACGGTTCCGTCCATCAGTAGTCGTCTCCCTCAATCAGCACCAGCATGCTACGCAATGTTTCCGCAATCCCTTGCAGCATCAGGTTGATGGCCATAGCCGGCAGCAGGGTTTTCAGCAGGAACACAGCCGGAATGCCGCCGGGCTCCGGGGAAGATTCGCGGATCAACCAGGACTCATAGACATAATTCCAGCTGATCCCGGCGATAAAGATACACAGAGGCAGTAGAAACACGATGCCCCCCAGGGCATTCACCCATGCACGTGTTCGTTGCGAAAAGCGGCGATAAAATATGTCTACCCTTACGTGCGCGCCCGTTTTAAGCGCATAAGCCGCACCTAACATGAATACGCAGCCGTGCATGTAGGTGACCGCTTCCTGGGCCATGATAGAACCAATATTCACGCCGTAGCGTAAAACGACGACGAAGGTGGTGAGTAAAGCCATACCCAGGCAAAGCCATGCCAGAGTACGCCCCAGATGGTTGGTAAATGCATCAATTAGCCGAACCACCGAATGCAGCACAGACATTAGCGTATCTTCTTTATAGATGGGCTGAGGGCAGAGTATCATAGCGGTTTGCAGCGTTGAAAATTTTGTCTACCACCGCCACACAGATGGACGTTCTCTTATGTTAACAGTGATATCCCCAGCCAAAACGCTGGACTATGAAACACCCCCGACTACACGCCGTACGACGCAGCCCCAGTATTTGGAGAAGGCTGCCAGATTGGTAGACGACGCTAGGGAATTGTCTCCCGATGATATTCGTAAGCTGATGGGCGTGAGCCAGAATATTGCTGAGCTCAATCACGCGCGGTTTATGAATTGGGGACAACCGTTCACACTCGACAACGCTAAGCAGGCAATTTTGGCGTTCAAGGGTGATGTTTATACCGGCCTGGAGGCCGATACGCTCTCGGATGAGCAGTTGCGCTTTGCGCAACAGCATTTGCGCATTCTTTCGGGGTTGTATGGTCTGTTGCGGCCGCTGGACTTGATGCAGCCCTATCGTCTGGAGATGGGACTCAAATTCAAGAATGAGGGCGGCAAAAACCTGTATGAGTTCTGGGGAGACGACATTACTACCGCTCTGAATGCACAGTTGAAGAAGAGTCGCTCAAACGTACTGGTGAACCTGGCATCCAATGAGTATTTCAAGTCAGTTCATGCCACTGCGCTGGATGCCGATGTGATCACCCCTGTATTTAAGGATCTAAAGAACGGCAAATATAAGATCATCAGTTTTTTTGCCAAGAAAGCGCGAGGCCAAATGGCGCGCTTTATCGTGGAGGACGGCTTAACCGATGTAGCCGGTCTTCGGCGTTTCAAAACCGGCGGCTATCGATACAGCAAGGCCAATTCGAGCGCAAAAGAGATGGTGTTTACGCGCGATTCGGCTCCGGCCTGAGCATAGTCGGTGGATCCACTTCCATTCTCGCAGGCTTGTGAGAACAACAAGGCGGCCATTCTCGAGGCAATAGCACCGCGACTAGTGGCGGTGGACGAGGTATTGGAAATAGGTAGCGGCACAGGCCAGCATGCTTGTTTTTTTGCACAAAGCCTACCTGAACTGGCTTGGCAACCTACCGAGCTTGAAGCCAACCGCAATGTCCTGCAGCCGCGCACGCAGGCGTATGGCGGTAACAATCTATTGCCGGCTGTGTCGCTTGATGTGTGCCAACGGCCATGGCCATTGGCTATTCCGCAGGCAATATTCACTGCCAATACGCTGCATATCATGCCATTCGAAGCAGTGAAGTCGCTGTTTGCTTACTTGGGTGAGGCCAGCGCAGCGGGCGCTCTTTTGATGGTGTATGGACCCTTTAACTATCAGGGCCGCTATACCAGCGAGAGCAATGCCTCATTTGATGAATGGTTAAGAGCACGAGACCTGCGCAGCGCAATCCGTGATTTTGAGAAGGTTGATACGCTGGCCCAATGCGCGGGTTACGCGTTGCTCGACGATAAGGCGATGCCGGCCAACAACCGGCTATTGGTCTGGCAGCGTTTAGCTTGAATCGGGCTCTTTTCTAAACGGTAGTAGCTCGCTCGCACTCTCTTTATAGGCGTTACTGTGGGGAGCCTCTTCTTGTGTGAACTGGCCAACTGCTTCTGATAATCCGCTGTGTGCTATCCAGTGATTGGAATAAGTAGTAATAGGCGTAAAACCGCGCTGAATCTTGTGCTCGCCCTGCGCGCCTGGGTCAAAGCGTTGTAGCCCATTTGCGATGCAGTATTCGATACCCTGGTAGTAACAGGTTTCAAAGTGCAGGCAGTCATACTCTCTCTCGCAACCCCAGTATCGGCCGTAGAGCGTGTCGCCAGAGCGAAAATAGAGAGCCGCTGCGACGGCATCGTCTGCATTGGAAGCCACGACCATGATGACTTGCTCAGCCATGCCCGCGGCGGTCTGGAGGAAGAAGTCGCGTGTCAGGTAGCCGCCATGGCCGCTGCGCTTGGCATAGGTAAATTGATAGAAACGGTGAAACTGCTGCCAATGCGCCTCAGTGATTTCCGCGCCCACCAGAGTTTGTAGTGTTAGCCCCTGCTCCTGCACTCGACGGCGCTCACGGCGCAAGGCCTTACGCTTGCGGCTAGTGAAGGTACCCAGAAACGCATCGAAGTCGTTGAAGTCCTGATTGAACCAATGAAACTGCGTTGCCAGACGCTGATGACATCCCAGGGTCAGTAAATCCTGCGACAGCGCTTCATCCGGGAACAGACAGTGCCATGATGAAAACCCCTTCTGTGTGGCAAAAGCCTCTATAAGAGCAAACAGCATTTTTGTGGTTTCAGTGAATTCTCTACCCTCGGTCACTGCTATGCGTGGCCCGGTACAGGGGGTAAAGGGGATGGCTGTTACCAGTTTTGGATAGTAATCCAGACCACTGCGTTGCCAGGCATCGGCCCAGGACCAGTCGAAGACATACTCTCCGTACGAGTGCGACTTCAGATACATAGGCATTATCGCAATGATCTCAGCGCCATCTCGCAAAACAGCATGGCAGGGCTGCCAACCGCTTTCTGCTGTCGTACACCCCGTTGTTTCAAGGCCCAGCAGGAAGTGATGGCGAATAAAGGGATAGTCTGTTGGGACGATGCTATCCCAGGTTGCAGGCTCGATGTCGAGCAAGCTGGTAAGCAGCTCGAGCTGGATATTATCTGGCGTTTCAGTCACGGGCGTGGCAACTCTAGGCAATGGTGTAACTGGTGGCAATTCCCAGGAAGATCGTCATTCCTACCCAATTGTTGTGTTTGAAGGCTTTGAAGCAGGCAGCAGGATCCTGACTACGAATCAGGTATAAGTGATAGCCGAATAGGGCGGCTACAACAACCAGGCTCAAATAGTACGGCCACTGCAGGTGAAATTGCAGGCCGATCCAGGCCAGAGTGGCAAGGCACGCCACTTGCAGGGCAGCGATGATCAAACGGTCGGCGTTACCAAACAAGATTGCCGTTGATTTGATACCGACTACCAGATCATCTTCGCGATCCACCATGGCATATTTGGTGTCGTAGACCACAGTCCAGAGCAGATTTGCCAGCACCAGTATCCAAAGTGCAGCTGGCAATGCGTTCAGCGATGCGGCGAATGCCATAGGAATACCCCACGAAAATGCCAGTCCCAATACCAGCTGAGGTAAATGTGTGAAGCGTTTCATGAAGGGATAGGCGACTGCGAGGGCGATGCCAACGACGCTTAGTTGTATTGTCAGTAGGTTGGTCAGTAACACCAGTGCGAACGAGGCCGCGGCAAGCACCAGAAACACCAAAAGCGCTTCGCGGCTGGAAATAACACCCACTACCAACGGGCGATTGGCGGTGCGTGCAACAGCGCCGTCCACCCTGCGATCGGCGAAATCATTGACTATGCATCCGGCGGAGCGCATCAGGAATGTGCCTGCGGTAAAGATCAGTAATAGCTGCAGCGACGGAGGCCCTTCGTTGGCCAGCCATAGAGCCCACAGAGTCGGCCATAGCAGCAACAAGGTCCCAATCGGCCTGTCGATTCGCATGAGTTGCAGCGTGGCGTGAAACTTGGAAGAGGTCATTGGGCTCAGTTCAGGAAAACAGCAACTTGCAGCTTACTAATTTGCGCGCAGCATTGCAGCGCGAACTTTGCCTCGCTGGGATCGATGCACAGCCAGTGCATCTGGCCAAGGCGTGAACGCCTGTAGGAATACTTCGCTAACTAGTAGTGATTTTCCATTCAGTTCGAACCTGGAGCGTCTGGCCCATGCCGGTTGCACCTGTCTGAGGCGGGCCGGCAGGTATCCGTGATGGCCATCGAGCAGGCAGATTTCAAACGGGCTGCGTTGCATGTCGCTCTGGCTAAACAGATAGGCACCTAATGACTTATTGTGTAGGCGGCGCAGGTGCAATAGTGAGCCGGTGAGGCTGGAGCAGGGAAAGACGCTTCGCGCAAACACCACGGATTGAGAGTCAAGCTTGAGCACGACCTCACGTACCAGTGCGCGCTGGCGTTGCGCAATGCCGAGCAACTTACGCTCGCTCGGTAGCGGAGTTACCCAGTCATGGGATAGCCGCTCTACCGAGAATTGACCCTGGTTCAGCCTGATCAGTCGCGCTGTAAGGGAGCCATCATCGAGCAGCCACGGGCGCACGGCAGCCGGCAGCTGAGCGCGGGTATAGCGACTTGCGGGTGCCCAGCGAGGGTCGCGATCAAGCTGTAAGGAAATAATACGTCTGCCCGCAGTATCTGATGTGTCTGGAGAGCGCGAGAATGCGGCAATGCAAGGCAGGATGCAAGCGCCGCAGATTGCCACAAATGACCGCATGTGCGAGGCTAAAAGCGCTTGCACATTTTTCACACAACCCTATAGTTATCCGTCTCCCAACCCGGCCGGCTGGCACCTGAAAACACTGCAGCGAGGAACAAAATGAGAAAGTGGGAATGTATTGTTTGCGGCCTGATCTACGATGAGAAACAGGGTTGGCCCGACGATGGCATAGCTCCGGGAACCCGTTGGGAGGATGTGCCAGCTGATTGGCTGTGCCCTGACTGCGGTGTAGGTAAGGAAGACTTCGAGCTGCTCGAAGAAGAGGAAGTTCAGCAGACACCCCATCACGAAGAACCGGTGGTCGACAAGGTTCATCCTCCGGTGATTATTCTTGGCACCGGTCTGGCCGGCTATGGCCTGGCCCGAGAGTTTCGTAAGCACGACAGCGAAACCCCACTCATTATGATTACGTCAGACGATGGGCGCTCCTACTCCAAGCCCATGTTGTCTACCGGCTATACCAAAAACTTCTCTACCAACGACCTGGCGCAGCTGGATGCCGGCACGATGGGCAAGCAGCTCAAGGCCAGTGTCTGGACCATGACCAAAGTTAATGAGATAGATACCGAAGCGCAGCTCATCAAAGTGGGCGATTCACAAACCACTATCCATTACAGCAAGCTGATTCTTGCGCTGGGTGCCAGCGTGATCAATCCGCCTATCGCTGGCGATGCGTTGGAAAAGGTGTATTCAGTGAATGACCTGCTGGACTATGACGATTTCCAGACCGCGATGCGCAAAAACAAGGTTGAGAAGGTGTGCATCATTGGCGGTGGCCTGATTGGCTGTGAGTTTACCAATGACCTGATCAATGGCGGCTTTAGCGTGGAGGCGGTAGACCCGCTCGACTACTGCTTGCCCACTCTTCTGCCTGAAGCGGCGGGCAGGGCTGTGCAATCTGCATTGGAGGCCAAGGGAGCGCGTTTTCACTTTGGGCCATTGGTGACGGCCGTGAACGCCGCGGGAGAGGGTGTAGCTGTCAGCCTCAGCAATGGAGAGACTATCAATGCCGATCTGGTGGTATCTGCGGTAGGAGTACGCCCGCGTATCGAATTGGCGCAGGCCTCAGGAATAGAAACCAATCGCGGCGTGGTAACGAATCGCTTGCTGGAGACCAGTGCGCCGAATGTGTATGCATTGGGAGATTGCGCCGAGGTGGCCGGCCATGTCCTGGTATACGTAGCCCCGCTAATGGCGGCTGCAAAAGCGCTGGGTAAGACCTTGGCGGGCGAGCCCACGGAAGTGGTTTACCCGCCTATGCCTGTAACGATCAAGACGCCGGCCTGTCCCGTCTGTGTCGCCCCACCGGCACCAGATGCACAAGGCCAATGGCAGATCGAGGCTGATGGCAATAACGTGAAGGGCGAGTTCCGAGATGACAGCGGTGCGTTGCTCGGATTTGCGCTTACTGGTGATGCCACCAAAGCCAAGATGGCGCTGCAAAAACAGCTGCCGGGGATACTCGGCTAGCACTCTTATACCTGGGCGTATGCCTGGCGGTCTCCGGTCCAGCGCTGAATCAGCGCTTGGGCCAAGTCGGGATGCCGTTGGCGCAATCGCTCTGCCAGTGTCTGCACCTGATCAAGCAGATGTTCGTGTTCTGGGAGTCGTGCAATCCGAAACTCCATGAGGCCGGTTTGCCTGGTACCCAATACTTCACCCGGGCCGCGTAATTCCAGGTCTTTCTCTGCGATGAAGAAGCCATCTGAGCTGGTTCGCATGGCCTGAAGGCGTGCTTTGCTGTTCTGGCCCAGGGGCGTTTGATACAGCAGCACACAATGGCTGGCTGTTGACCCTCTGCCGACCCGGCCTCTCAGTTGATGCAATTGGGCGAGACCGAGGCGTTCAGGATTTTCAATGATCATGAGGCTGGCATTGGGTACGTCGACGCCCACCTCGATCACGGTGGTTGCCACCAGCAAGTCGACCTCACCGGCCTTGAACGCCGCCATCATCGCGGCTTTCTCGGCAGGCTTTTGCCGGCCATGCACCAGGCCAACTGTAACGCCGGTCAGCTCAGTTTTTAGCTCTTGCTCTGTGGCCTCGGCCGCCTGTGCTTGCAGCGATTCACTCTCTTCTATCAGTGTACAAACCCAATACGCCTGACGCCCGCTGCGACAGGCATTGGCCACCCGTTCAACAATTTGATCCCTGCGGGCATTGTCCACGAGTAGGGTTTCAACCGGCTGTCGGCCAGGGGGCAATTCATCGATGACGGAGCAGTCGAGATCGGCATAGGCAACCATTGAAAGCGTTCTGGGAATGGGTGTTGCTGTCATTACCAGCTGATGTGGGCGAGTGGTCTGCTGGCCCCGGCTGGTTAAGGCCAACCGCTGGTGAACACCGAATCGATGCTGTTCATCAACAATCACCAGTCCTAGTTTGGCAAAGAGCACATCATCTTGAAACAGGGCATGCGTGCCTATCACCAGTGCTGCACTGCCGTCTGCCAGAGAGCCAAGTGCGGCCTCACGCTTCTTACCTTTGATACGCCCGCTCAGCCAGGCGATGTCGAACGGGTAGGCTTCGAACCACGCGGTAAAGTTGATCAGGTGTTGTTCAGCCAAGAGCTCGGTAGGAGCCATGATGGCAACCTGATAACCGTTGCTGATGGCTTGCAGAGCGGCAGCTGCCGCTACCAGGGTTTTTCCCGAGCCGACATCCCCCTGCACTAAACGCAGCATAGGTATCGCCTTAGCGAGGTCTTCGCTGATCTGTTTGGTTACGCGTTGTTGGGCACCCGTGGGTGTAAATGGAAGCTGGTCTATGAAGTGGTCATGCACTGCGGCTTGCGCCGGCAACACCGGAGCAGCAACAGCTTGTTGCCGATCACGCAGGGCGAGTAGCGACAGGTTGTGAGCAATCAGCTCTTCAAGCGCTAATCGCAGTTGAGCAGGGTGTGTGCCCTCGCGCAGCTGCTCCACAGACGCATCCGGTGGTGGTGCATGCAAGTAGATCAGCGCGTCGGCCAGTGAGTAGTCCAGCTGTGCCTCGCTCGGAAGCAAGTCCATTGGCGCCTGTTGTCGCAGATGATTGATGGCTTGCAGGCATAGTTTACGCCACTGTTTCTGCCCGATTCCGTCGGTCGTGGGGTAAATAGGCGTCAGCGCCTCATCGACTGCTAGCCCCGAGGCTTCAATTTCCTGATACTCCGGATGGTAAATCTCCAGCCCATTGGCCCCTCGTCTTGCCTGGCCAAAACAGCGCAAGCGTGTTCCGGGCTGCAGGCGGTTTTTTTGTGCTGCGTTAAAATGAAAGAACCGCAACGTAACGGTCCCAGTGCCGTCCTGAATTCTGGCGACCAGACTACGGCGTCGGCCAAAAGCGATATCGGCCACCCGCACTTCACCCTCGATGACCGCCTCGACACCCTCGATCATCGCGCCTATTGGTGTGACGCGCGTTCTGTCTTGATAGCGCAGAGGTAAGTGAAACAGAAGATCATCTACCTCCGAGATACCGTAATCCCGAAGCTTCTCCGCCAGCTTCGGTCCTACACCTTTCAGCGATGTGATGGCTTGCTTGCGCAACATGTCTTGTGGGCCCGAGGGAAATGTGACACTGGTATTACCTGCAAGAGCGGTTCTGGGCTACAGTGCAGGCGGTAGTCAGTGTAACCATTAAGGGAGTGTTTGATGAAGGGCAAAACCGTTCTGTTTGTTGGCTGCGGAGACCTAGGAATGCGAGCGGGACAGCAGCTACTTGAACAGAACGCTACTGTTGCAGCGGTGCGGCGCAATCCCGGTGAACTTCCCAAGGGGTTTCAAGCGTACGCGGGAGACTACACTCGCCCAGGTGATCTGGACTTTATTACAGATCTAAACCCGGACTATGTTGTGACCAGCTTTACTCCCGCGCAGAGAGATACGCTGGGTTATGAGCAAGGCTTCATCAAGAGCACTCAACTGTTGCTGCGGGCATTGCAGGGTAGTTCAGTACGCCAGCTGGTGTTTGTATCCAGCACGCGAGTCTATGCCGAGCGCGAGGGTGGCTGGGTAGACGAAAACAGCCCGCTGACGCAAAACGATCCCGGCGGGGAAGCCATTGTCAGAGCGGAGTCACTATTGGATGCTGCGAGCTTTCCCAGCGTACGCCTTCGCTTTGGAGGTATCTATGGAAACCCTCGTGGGCGACTTCTGCAACGAGTCTCGTCTGGCGAGCTGTGCGCTGACACACCGGTAAGCTATAGCAACCGTATTCATCGAATGGATGCTGCCCGCGTCATAGTGCATTGTCTGCTTCAGGCTGAAGCGGGAGTAGAGCTGGCGCGCTGCTACAACGGAGTGGATAGCCTGCCGGCACCTCAGCACGAGGTGGAGCATTGGTTGGCTATGCAGATGGGGCTGGCAGAGGAATCGCTGCGCTTTACCGCCAAGCGTATGAGCGTCGGCCACAAGCGCTGTAGAAACGCGTCTCTGCTATCGACTGGATTTGAGTTTGAGTTTGCGGACTATCGCGCCGGCTATGCTCAGGTACTGGCAGAACGTCAGGCCTAGAGGACGAGAATCGCCTCTACTTCGATGGCGACACCGCGAGGCAGTGCTGCAACCTGAACACAGGCTCTGGCCGGGTAGGGCTGCGTCAGGAACTCCGCCATAATCTCATTGACCTGATTGAAGTCACCTAAGTCGGTGAGCGAGATGTTGAGCTTCACGGCATTGTTGAGATCGCCCCCCGCTGCGGCCGCAACGGCAGCCAGATTGGTAAACACCTGCTTGGCCTGCTCTGCAATGCCTCCCTGAATGATCTCCATTGTTTCGGGAACGAGCGGAATCTGTCCGGACAGCCAGACGGTATTGCCGGCCTTAATGGCCTGGGAGTAGGGGCCTATCGCCGCAGGGGCGTCGGGTGTGGAAATAACGGCGCGGTTGCTCACGGTGTGTCTCCTGGCTCTGACTGATTAGTTGCGCACACGAGCAACGCGTCGTACCGACTCAATGGCTCGTAATCTGCGCATGATATGGGCGAGATGTTTGCGATTTTCAACCAGCATTTCCAGGTCAACGTAGGTGAACTGATAATCTTTGTCCTTGGTTGAAATTTTTTCGATGTTCACGCCCATACTGTGGATGCGGGTAGCGATGACGGCAATCATACCCCGACGGTTTTCTACTTCGATACGCAACTCAGCACTGTATTCACCCTCTACCTCGTCATCCCAGCGCAGAGGTACAAGGCGTTCCGGATTCTCGCTGATATCACCTAAGTTCTTGCATCGCTCCCGGTGCACGACCATACCTTTTTCTGAGCTGAGGTAGCCCTGTATCGGGTCGCCGGGAATGGGGTGACAGCACTTGGCATAGCTGACCATAAACCCTTCTGTGCCGCGAATGGCGACAGGCTGAGCGCTGCTGTCTCCATTTGCTTCGTGCTCTGTGTCAACTGTTTCCAGCAACTGCTGACTGGTGATGTTTGGCAGACGATTGCCGCGAGCAACGTCCTCCAGCAAGTCATCCAGTTCAGAATAATTGTGTCGCTGCAGGTAGTCTTCCAGCTTTTGCTGAGGCAGCTCGTTGAGGCTGCTGTCTAGCCCCATCAGGCTTTTATCGAGTAGCCGGCGCCCAAGGGTAATTGAGTCCTCACGTGTTTGATGCTTCAGGAAGTGGCGTATGTTGGTGCGCGCCTTGGCGGTAATGGCGTAGTTGAACCAGGACGGATTAGGTCGTGCACCGGGCGCCGTGAGAATCTCAACAGTCTGTCCGCTTTGTAGCGGCTCCGACAGCGGTGCCAGGCGTCGGTTGATTCGGCAGGCGACACAGCTATTACCTACATCTGTGTGTACTGCGTACGCGAAATCAACGGCGGTAGCACCTCGTGGCAACTCGAGAATGCGGCCTTTGGGTGTGAACATGTAGATTTCATCCGGAAACAGATCGATCTTCACGCTCTCAATAAACTCCAGCGAGTTCCCCGCGCGCTGCTGCATTTCCAGAAGGCCCTGCACCCACTCTCTGGCTCGGGCATGGCTACCATTAGCCGTTTGGCTATCTGACTTGTACAGCCAGTGTGCGGCGATACCGTTGTTTGCCATCTCTTCCATCTCCCGGGTGCGGATCTGGATTTCTATCGGTACCCCGTGCATGCCCATGAGTACTGTATGTAGAGATTGGTAGCCGTTGGCCTTGGGTATGGCAATGTAATCCTTGAATTCGCCAGGCACCGGCTTGTATAGACTGTGGATACAGCCCAGCACTCGATAGCAGGTATCGACTGAATCGACGATGATTCGAAATGCGTAGAGGTCCATGATTTCGGAGAAGGATTTCCGTTTGGACTTCATTTTTTTGTAAATGCTGTATAGGTGCTTCTCACGGCCGATCACTTCTACATCGTGGCCTTCCTGATCCAGCGTCGTTTCGATCTGGTGCCTGATCTTGTCGACTAACTCCTTGCGATTGCCCCGTGCGGCACGACGCGCCGCATCGATCCTGCGGGCGCGCATAGGGTAGAGTGCGCTGAAGCCTAGGTCCTCGAACTCCATACGGACGGTGTTCATACCCAGCCGCATGGCAATAGGCGCGTAGATGTCTAATGTTTCGCGAGCGATGCGCCTTGCCTTCTCAGCGTGCAGAACGCCCAAGGTACGCATGTTGTGCAGCCGGTCTGCGAGCTTCACCAG
Organism: Halioglobus sp.; assembly: GCA_039990395.1. Lineage (GTDB taxonomy): Bacteria > Pseudomonadota > Gammaproteobacteria > Pseudomonadales > Halieaceae > CALINF01. Next base: position 160,067 of record JBDXFZ010000139.1, on the reverse strand, counting down.
TATCACGCGGATATCGCGAGCCATGGCTAATGCCATTTTCTGGAAATTCTCGGCCTGCTTCTCTTCCAGCGAGCCGAACTCCATCTGTGTCAGCTTGCTAACACCGTCAACCAGGTCGGCTACGGTAGTGCCGAATTGCCCACCAATGGCTGACTTGTCTATCCCGGTATCTTCGATCACGTCATGCAACATGGCGGCCATCAAACTTTGATGATCCATGTGCATGTCAGCCAAAATACCAGCGACGGCGAGTGGGTGTGTTACGTAGGGCTCACCACTGCGGCGTAACTGCCCATAGTGAGCCTGTTCGGCAAAGAAATACGCGCGACGAACCTGGTTTGACTGCTCCGGGTTCAGATAACTGCGTAGGGTAGAATCGAGGGCGTCTATTGTCTGCATGGCGGGAGGTTAATACGCAGAGACGCCCGGTTGATCAGAGCGCTTCGTGCGCCTCCATAACTTCGGCCAGCTCTTCCTCGGCCTCAATCTCATCTTCGCGAGTCAGGATGTCTGGTGAGACCAAGCCTTCAGCGATTTCACGCAGGGCGATCACAGTGGGTTTGTCAGATTCTTCCTGAACCAGTGGATCTTTGCCACCCGTTGCCATCTGGCGGGCTCGCTTGCTGGCAACCATCACCAGTTCAAAGCGGTTTGCTACGTTATCCAGACAATCTTCAACAGTTACACGTGCCATGTTTCAATGTTTCCCATACTGGATGTCCGTTTCGGCTCAAAAAAGCGTGGCGGCACATCAGATAAAACTGTGGAGTACTAAAGCTTGCCAGCGGTACCCCGGTGCCCAGACAGACCAGCTGCCGGGGAAGAACCGGCAATTATACCCTAATCAGGCCCATTGGCGTCCAGTGCTTCTGCAGCCTAACGAATTGTAAATAATGCGGGCCTAGTTCAGCAGGTCAGCGATCAGCGGCTCGAGTAACGTGGTCTGCCGTGCAGTACGTAGCCGATGGCAGTGTACGATGGCGGCTAATTCTGCCAACGCCACATTAAAGTCGTCATTGACCAGCAGGTAGTCTGCCGCCACGTAGTGGGACATTTCTTCAACTGCTTTGCTCATGCGGCCCGCGATAATGTCGGGGTCGTCCTGGCCGCGCCCTGTAAGTCGCTCCAGCAGAGTGTCTCTCGAAGGTGGAAAGATAAAGATGGAGTGGGTGGCCGGCAGCAGATGCTTGACCTGAGAGGCGCCCTGCCAATCTATCTCCAGTATCACATCGATACCGGCTTTCAGCTGCTCCTCCACCCATAACTGCGACGTGCCATAGAGATTGCCGAATACGCGCGCATGTTCCAGAAACTCACCTCTCTCGAGCATCGCTTCAAACTCACCCTCGTCGGTGAAGTGATAATTCACACCGTCATTCTCTCCGGGGCGAATTCCACGTGTGGTGTGAGAGACTGAGACGCAAATATCCGATGTTTGTTCGACAAGTGCGTTAACCAGGCTGGTCTTGCCTGCGCCACTGGGAGCTGAAACAGTAAAAAGTGTGCCGGTATACAAATTGGAATCCATGGTGTCTGGTTTGAATCCTCGATCTGGCGTCTAGCCGCTTATTCGATATTTTGAATCTGCTCGCGCATCTGCTCAATCAGTACTTTGAGCTCAACCGCACTTTGGGTTGTACCGCTGCTGGTCGACTTTGATGACAGGGTATTCGCTTCGCGATTGAGCTCCTGCATGAGGAAATCCAGCCGTCTTCCACAGGGGCCGCCTTTCTTGATAACCCCTCGCACCTCACTGATATGTGCTTCCAGGCGATCCAGCTCCTCGTCTACATCGGCCTTCTGTGCCATAAATACCAGCTCTTGTTCCAGCCGCCCTTGATCGACATCGATGTCGAGCTCGTTGATCTTGCCGATTACCCGTTCGCGTTGCGCTTGCATCAAGTCCGGCAGACGCTGTCGGGTGAGGGCCACTTCCTGCTCTACCTTATTTATGCGATCGAGTATCAGCTGCGCCAGCTTCTCACCCTCTCGTTTGCGGTTGCTAACCAGTGACTCGAGTACCCGCGGTAGTAGTGATTTAGCCGCTTGGGGTAGCAGATCTTCAGACACAGACTGAGTTTGGGAGACACCAGGAAAATGGAGCACCTCCAGTGGATTTAGCGGCTGCACATTTTCGACCTTGGTCGCGACGTCGGCGGCCAATGACAGCACATGCGCCAACTGCTCCTCGTCTATTTGCAGCTTGCCGGCCTGATTGGATTGCTGCTGAACCCGAATCATGCACTCCAGCTTGCCCCTGGAGAGCGACTTGCCGGCAAGTTCCCGTAACTCGTGCTCGCAGGCGCGCATGCTGTCTGGCATTTTGAACGTACAATCGAGGTAGCGATGATTAACGGTGCGCACCTCAATCGTTACCACGCCCTGATCGGTGGGCTCACTCTCTCGTGCAAAGGCGGTCATGCTTTGGATCATCTTGTCTTGCGTTCCAGAGTCTTTCGGAAAGGATTATGAGTGTATCAGCTTGCTATCATGCCTCCCACCTGCGCCCTCAATTTCACCCATTCCCATGCACAACTACCGTATACTGTGCGCCGATTCGAAGAGGAAAGACCATGGACAGACCCAGCGGACGTCAACCAGATGAGTTACGTCAGGTAAGCATAGAGCGCAACTTTACCTGCCATGCAGAAGGCTCGGTGCTGGTGAGCTTTGGCAACACCCGAGTGATTTGCACAGCGTCTGTGGAGCCCGGCGTACCGCGATTTATGCGTGGCCAGGGCCGTGGATGGATAACAGCCGAGTACGGAATGCTTCCGCGTTCTACGGATTCGCGTATGGGCCGGGAGGCTAGCCGGGGCAAGCAAGGTGGGCGAACGGTGGAGATTCAGCGTCTGATTGGTCGCTCGCTGCGAGCCGCTGTCGATATGGAGAAACTGGGCGAGAACACGATCACTATCGACTGCGATGTTATTCAGGCCGACGGCGGTACCCGCACGGCATCCATTACAGGTGCTGGTGTCGCCCTTGTTGACGCGTTCAACCATCTCCAGCGGGAGAAAGGGCTGAAAGAAGACCCGTTGCGGCAGATGGTGGCAGCGGTTTCTGTTGGCATCTACAAGGGTGTCCCTGTTTTGGACCTTGACTACCCCGAAGACTCTGCAGCTGACACTGATTTAAACGTGATCATGGGTGAAACAGGCGGTTTTATTGAAGTACAGGGCACCGCAGAAGGTGCACCATTTGCGCGCAGTGAGCTCGATGACATGCTGAGCCTGGCAGAGAAGGGTATTGCGGAGCTGGTAGTCCTACAGAAAGCCGCGCTAGCGGGGTGACGCCAAAGCGTTCGATACTAATGCTCTATGTCGTAGTCCATGATGATTGGTGCGTGGGTTGAGAATGTTCGTGATTTATAGATCGCACCATAATCAATTGCGTACTTCATTCCCTTGGACACCACATGGAAATCGCTACGCCAGCCGTTCGATCCCCGGACGCCATCGGGCCACCAGCTAAACTCGTCTCCATCTGAGTTGATCTCACGGAAAGCATCGATGTAGCCAACCTCAAGCAGTTCGTCCATCCACTGGCGCTCCTCCGCCAGAAACCCCGGAGACGTGCTGTTTGCTTCCGTGTCCTGAACATCGCGGGCCATGTGGGCGAACTGCCAGTTGCCACAGATAATGAACTCTCGACGCTTGTTGCTCACTTTCTGCAGATGCCCTTTTAGAAGGGAATAGAATTCTGTTTTGCGCGCTAGTGCGGCAGCATCTCCAGGGGCAGCGTAGGGAGCGAGTAAGCAACCGACGCTGAGCCCTTCATAATCTGCCTGAATGTAGCGGCCTTCCATGTCGAATTCGCCAAAACCAAGGCCAGTCATGATGGCTTTTGGCAGTTCCTTACAATAAATGGCTACGCCATTGGCCTTGCCGTTGATGTCATCGAAGAAATAGGCATTGTATTGGCTGGGGAAAAATTCGTCTCCTTGCAGATCGTACTCCGAGCAGCGTAAATCCTGAATGCAAACGAAATCCGCATCCTGCTCTGCCAGCCATTCGTAAAACCCAGCTTTTGCGGCATCCTTGATGCCATCAGCGCTGAAACTGATAATCCGCATTCATAGCCCCTTGAAATGAGAGGGTGTATTATTGTCTCGTCCAAGCGACTGCCGTTACAGCGCACCGGGATGAGCAGGAATTTGGCTGGCTTTCATCACAAAAGCATTGCGTTGACCGGCCACGATAGGGCTGAAGCCAAGCATTGAATCAACGACGTTCAAGTAGCCAGCCAGATTTATACAGCATAATACAAAATTCGGGAATGCAAAGTTTCCCTACAAATCATGGATCTACCATGGAAACGTATCAAATTGATTTTATAGAGCTCGCTCAGCGTCATCAGGTATTGAGGTTTGGTGAATTTACGCTCAAATCTGGCCGTACCAGCCCCTACTTTTTTAATGCAGGAGCATTCGACAGTGGTGCGGCTTTGGCAGCACTTGGTCGCTGTTATGCTCAGTGTATTGTAGATGCAGGCGTCGATTTTGATGTGCTACTGGGGCCAGCTTACAAGGGTATTCCGCTCGCCGCTGCGACGGCAGTTGCCCTGGCTGATCACCATGGCCGCGACGTACCCTTTGCGTACAATCGCAAGGAAGCGAAAGCTCACGGTGAAGGTGGGGTGCTGGTGGGGGCGCCACTGCGTGGCCGGGTGTTGGTGATTGATGATGTTATCACCGCCGGTACTGCTGTACGTGAGGTGATCGCAATGATTGCCGACGCGGGTGCGCAATTGGCTGGTGTCGCCATTGGGCTTGACCGGCAAGAGCGTGGGGCAGGAGAGTTGTCTGCTATTCAGGAGATAGAAGCAGCCCATGAAGTGCCGGTACTAAGCATTATCGGGATGCATCACATTATCGATTATCTCGAGGCACAAAATGGCGATCACGAGCAGTCATTGCGCGACATGCGCGCCTATCGGGACTTATACGGAGTCTGAGCTTGTCTGGCTGTGGCCTTGGGCATATATTGATCGCATGGTAGCTAACTCATTACGCATAGCGCTGCTTTTGGGCTCCCTCCTGATGATGTTGGGGGCGAACGCGCATGCCCGCGATATGTACCGCTACACCAACGAGCAGGGCAACACTGTGGTGGATTACCAGGTACCACCGGAGTTTGCTTCTGGCGGATACGAGGTGTTGAACGAAAAAGGTGTGGTGATAGAGGTTGTGCCGCGCGCATTAACGCCCGAGGAATTGGCAAACCGTGACACCAGAGAGCGCCTGGCTGATGAAGCTCTGGCCGAGGAAAAGCGGCTGCGTGAGTGGGATGAGAGCCTCCTGCTACGCTATAGCACCATTGCGGACATTGAGGCGGCGCGGGAGCGTTCGCTGAGTGAGCTGCGCATTCGAGTTAGCATTCTCAAGAGCAATCGTCGTTCTTTGAAGCAGACGGTTGAGAATCTACAGACGCAGGCAGCAGAGCAGGAGCGACTGGGTAATGCAGTTGATGTGAAGCATCTGCGTGCAATCGAGGCTGCTCAGGCCGAGATCGAAATAACCGATCGCGCGCTCGCGGATCGGGACGCCGAGATTGGCGAGGTTGCTGACGCCTTTCAGGCTGACATCGACAGGTTTGAAATGCTGCTAGAAGTAGTGGAGCTGCGCCGCAATATGTTGGCCAACGAGAATCGCTAGCTGATAAAGCGGCTCGCCGGAGTCTGGCTTGGGTTAGCGCCGATAGTTTCTTTGAAAAAACCCTGCATCAGCACTTGCCATTGCTCAGACCAGTCCACTGTAGGTGCGCGTTTGAAGCCGCTGCGAACATACTGCGAAATTCTTCCTTCTGCGGCACAAAGCAGTAACCCCGCTGCTGCATTCAAGGGGATGGTAGGGCGCAAGCCCTCTCGCATCTCTGCTTCGCGAATCGTTTGGCGGAGCTGGGTTTCAAATCGGTCAAATAGTTGCGCCACTCGCAGATGCAGTCTCTCGGTCTCCCCCGCGAGCGCGTCGCCTGTGAGTATTCGCGTGATGCCCGGGTTGCGCTCTGCGAAAGTTAGCAACAGCATGAGCATTTTTTCGCAGCGCCGAGTGGCAGTAGGTTCTTCCGCCAGAATTATGGTGATACGGCTAAACAGTGTTTCTTCGATGAACTCAATCAACCCTTCGAACATTTTCGATTTGCTGGGAAAGTGCCGGTAAAGGGCTGCTTCAGAAACACCTACCTGCTTGGCAAGGCCGGCCGTAGTAATACGGTCGCCGGGATGGGCCTCCAGCATCTGAGCCAGAGCTTCCAGAATTTGCTGCCGCCGTTGGGACTTCTTGGGGGACATAACGCCGATGGCCTGAGGGGATCGGATTTAATGCTATCGATTACCGGAGAACGGCGCAATAAAACTCGGCGTTTTGATGCGACTTTTTTGTTGCTCGTCGACTGTGGCCGGACCGAAAAATTATTTTGAGGCTCTACAAAGCCCTTTTCAATCTTCGCGGCTGGTGATGAGAGTGCCGATACCTTCGTCTGTAAAAATTTCGAGTAGCACCGCGTGAGGTACTCGCCCATCGATGATGTGAGCACTGACCACGCCAGACTTTACCGCATCGAGAGCGCAGCTGATTTTTGGTAGCATACCGCCACTGATCGTACCGTCGGCAATGAGCTCATCGACTCGCGTGGTTCCCAGCCCTGTCATGATCGCGTCGTTTTTGTCCATTAGGCCGGGAACGTTGGTGAGTAACATGAGTTTTTCTGCCTGGGTGACCTCGGCTATCTTCCCCGCCACTAGGTCTGCGTTGATGTTGTAGGTTCGGCCTGCTTCATCTACTCCTATGGGAGCGATAACCGGGATGAAGTTGCTGTTGAGAATGACATTCAGTACTTCTGTATCAATCTGCTCCACTTCGCCCACGTGGCCGATATCAATAATCTCTGATGCCCCCAACTCTGGACTGAATCGGTTGACGACCATCTTGCGGGCCCTTATCAGCTGGCCGTCTTTACCAGTGACACCGATGGCCTTGCCGCCATTGCGATTCAATGACGCGACTATCTCCTTATTTACGCTGCCGCCGAGCACCATTTCAACAACATCCATGGTTTCTGAGTCGGTGACTCGCATGCCATTGACGAATTCCGTCTTGATGTTGAGTTTTTCCAACAATGTGCCGATCTGGGGACCGCCACCGTGTACGACAACGGGGTTCAGGCCGACCAGTTTCATCAAAACGATATCGCGGGCAAAGCTGTCGTGTAGCAACGGATCGACCATGGCATTGCCGCCAAACTTCACGACCACCGTGCGCCCTGTAAAGCGCTGGATATACGGCAACGCCTCGGTCAATACCTGTGCAATGTTTAGTGCCGATTCGCGGGTTAGTGACATATTGTTTCCTGTGCGGTGATATCGATGGCTTAGCGATGCTGCGGGTTAGAAGTCGAGATCCAGATCAGGATCAACGTTGAGGAGCTGAGAGCTGAATACCTGTTTAATAGTGTCCAGTTCGCTCTGGTCCGAGGCTTCGAAGCGGGCGGTGAGCGCTGCAGTTGTATTTGACGCTCTGATCAGACCCCAGCCCTGGGCGAAATCAACTCGTACGCCATCAAGTGTGTTTACCTTGCCATCGACAAATTCAGCCTGCTGTGCAAACTGTTCAACAATCTTAAACTTGCGCCTTTCATCGACCGGCACCAGGATTTCCGGCGTGTTGACAGTCTGCGGGAAACTGGCGATAGCATCGTCGAGAGTTTCGCCGTGTGTACTCAGTATCTCGGCCAGCCGTCCCGCGGCATACATGCCGTCGTCAAAGCCATACCAGCGCTCTCCGAAGAAAACGTGACCAGAGAACTCGCCGCCCAGTAACGCGCCCGTCTCGATCATTTTTTCTTTCATGAAGGCATGGCCGGTTTTCCACAATACCGGCCTGCCGCCGTGACGAGTGATGAGCTGCGCCAGATTACGGCTGCATTTGACGTCGAAAACAACGTCGGCGCCCGGGTTTCGGGACACTACATCCTCGGCAAAAACCATCATCAGCACGTCGGATCTAACTATGTGGCCTGCGCCTGTGACTACCGCGACGCGATCGCCATCACCGTCAAACGCCACGCCAAAGTCGGCATTCTGTGCTTTTACTGCGGCAACGAGGTCGACGAGGTTCTCCTCATTGCTGGTGTCTGGTGGATGATTGGGGAAGCGCCCATCGATCTCGCAGTACAACGGAATCACTTCGCAGCCGAGCTCTTCGAACAGTCCCGGTGCTACTAGGCTGGTTGCGCCATTGCCGGCGTCTACAACCACTTTCAGAGGCATTGTGATGGCGATATCACTGACAACCTCGTCGATGTACGCCGGAACAATATCTTCCCGGATCATTCGACCTGTGCCACTGGCGAATTTCTGGCCGAGCGCCAGTTCGCGCAGCTCCTGAATTCCTCCGGCTGCGATGGTTTGCTGGTTCAGAACAATCTTCAGCCCATTATAGTCACCGGGGTTGTGGCTGCCCGTTACCATGATCCCTGAGCCGCAGTTTAGGTGCCTTGTAGCGAAGTAAAGCAAAGGCGTGGGTACCAGCCCGATATCGATGATGTCTCGGCCACCAGCCATCAATGCCTTGATCAGAGCGGCTTTTATACGCGGGCTGGAATGCCTGCCGTCACAGGCCACGATCAATGTCTGCTGATCTAACTGCTTGGCTTTGGTGGCTATAGCACCGCCAATGCGCGTGATCATCTCATCGTTTAACTCTTCCTCAGCCAGGCCGCGAATGTCATACGCGCGGAAGATGTGGCCAGGAAAGCCTTCCTGCACTGCAGCGACGGCCTCGGGTTCAGGTGCCGATGACAGGTCCAGGTCCAGAACCTCTTCTTCTTCATCCAGAATGCTATCTTTATGGAACATCGGATTGCTCAGCTCGGCAGAAGCTGTGCTATCAAACTCCAGCACCGGTGCGGTTGGCGTTGCTCCAGGGCCTTCGCGCAGCGAGCGCAGGGTCGCGCGTCTTAGTTGTTTCGCGATAGAGACGAGCTCTGGCACTGACAGCTGTATGGGCGCTTTGCGCTCGGCTAGTGAAATCACCTTTTGTACTTCGTTGTTCAGCGCTCGCGGGTACAAGATGGCAATCAATCCCAAGCTTGCCAGCACGCCGATCAGGCAGATAACCAATGTAATGATAGAGGGCAGGCGCGAGAATGAGAGCTGGCTTAGCAGGGCCTCAGAGGGGGTGAAGGTCACCTGCCAAGAGGTGTTGGGTAACGTGGCAGACCGACTAAAGCGCTCAGCTTCGGCGGTCGCACTACCAGCTCGCGCGATAACGGCTGTGGTGGCCGCGCCCCCAGCGGGTTGGTAGATCTGCTTGAGTGTGGATTTACCCTGTCCTTGCCCGAGCAGCTGTAGACGATTGGTGAGCACATCATTGCTGATGGTCACAATCATAACGGCCTTTTTCGTGGCTTGTCGGGGGTGTGAAACCAGTCTTGCTACCGAAGTAACCCACTGGCCTTCAAACTGGTAGGACTCGGGTGGCGTAGCCTCGCCCTCACCGGTGAGTCGAACTAAATCTACCTCGATATGATTTCTCAGGCCCTGGTTACCATCGGTAAAGTCAGCCGTACCCATGTCGCCGAGCGGCAACAGACGAAGGCTCAACACCTCGGGAAAGTAATCCAGCATGGCCTGCTCTACCAGCGCAATATCGTTGCTGCTGGTACTGGCGATAGATTGTAAAGCCAGCGGTGATTTTGCCGCCGCGGTGATACGCCGGTCGATCTGTGTTATCAGTTGGCTAACACTCGTAGCCTGCTGCAATGCGTAGGACTGCGTAACCTGAGCGATCTGAGCGTTTTGCAGGCCGGGCTCGCGGGCAAGCAGGATATAAGCAAAGGCGCCGATCAGGGGGATGATCGCCACCATCGCTGCCAGCATGACAACTCGATGCAGCGCATTGCCGCTGGCCGAGATTCCCTGAGCCTGACCGCCGTTCTGTTTCTTCTTTTTCTTATCCGGTTTCAGCATGGTTCCCAAGCACTATAGTGAATGCAGATAATAGTACCTCAGCACGGGTAGATAAATGCCGCAGGCTCGGTGATATGTACACAAAGCCTTGCTACAGGCTAGCCAGCTCCACAATTTTCGCGAAAATCTGTCTGGCGATAGTCGACTTTCCTGCCTGAGGTAAAACCTGTTCGCCATCCTTCCACACCAGCGTGACCGCATTGTCATCGCTATTGAAGCCAACCGCAGAGTCTGACACGTCGTTTGCAACGATGAGGTCCAGATTCTTGGCATCGAGCTTCTGGCGAGCATAGTTGACGACGTCGCGGGTTTCGGCGGCAAAGCCTACCGTGAAAGGTCGGGCTTGGCGGGCGGCCACGGCGGCTACGATATCGGGATTCTTAACCATTGATAGCGTGGTTGTCTGTGCGCCCTTCTTTATTTTGTCGGTTTGCACCTCAGCGGGCCGATAGTCAGCAACCGCGGCGCAAGCGATGAATATATCGCATTCATCCACTTGCGCGAGACAGGCATCCAGCATCTCTTGGGCGCAGACCACCTGAGTGATTGACGCATGAGCGATAGGGCTCAGATTGACCGGGCCAGAGATTAGTGACGTCACCGCTCCCAGATCGACAGCTGTCTGCGCGAGGGCGTAGCCCATTTTTCCTGAGCTATGGTTGGAAATATAGCGTACCGGGTCCAGCGCTTCGCGAGTCGGGCCGGCAGTAATCATGACGCGTTTTCCGGCTAGAGCCCCGTCTTCGAATATATTGGCAGCAGCCTGGGCAATGGTCAGGGGTTCTTCCATGCGGCCTGGGCCCACATCGCCGCAGGCCTGCTCGCCGGCTGCGGGGCCTTCCATGATCATGCCACGCTGCTTCAATGTTGCTACGTTGGCCTGCGTTGCCGGGTCGGCCCACATAGCCTGATTCATTGCGGGTGCCACCAATACCGGGGCTGATGTCGCCAATGCGACTGTGGTTAACAGGTCATCCGCCCGGCCCATCGCAAGGCGTGCAAGTAGGTCGGCTGTCGCCGGGGCCATTACTAGTAGGTCCGCCCACCGAGCAAGTTCGATGTGCCCCATTCCCCTTTCTGCGTCTTCGTCCAGCAATGCGGTGTGAACAGGGTTGCCCGATAGCGCTTGCAAGGTCAGTGGCGTAATGAATTCCTGTGCACCCTGGGTCATGATTACGCGCACCGTGGCTCCTCGCTCCTGTAGCGCTCGGACGAGTTCTGCTGATTTGTAGGCGGCGATTCCGCCGCTGACACCCAGCAGCACATTGCGATTAAATAGATGTGCCATTTCTTGACCAAGATTGGGACAATGGGTTGGAAGAGTGCGAAAGATACCACCAGCCCCGGGGATTTGATACCGAGGTCAATTGCGCATTGCTCTCAGGGAGGAGGGCATGAAACAACCCCATGAGAATGATGGATCTGTATCTACTAGCGCGGAGGCGGCGCGGCCCCCATCTGAACTGTCAGATGCAGAGCTACTTGCCCAATTGCTCTCGGGCCCCGCTGGTCAAAGTCGCGCGCAGGCTATATTGCGTGAGTTCGGTGGCTTGGGAGGCCTGGCCAGACAAACTTCACAGGATCTGGAGCGTTTTCCGGGATTGGGTGCGGTGTCGTCGCGTCGGGTGCCGGTAGCGCTGGAACTGGCACGGCGTTGTGCTCGCGAGGTACTTGAAGCAACGGATGTGCTCTCCAGTCCTCAAGCGGTGCGCGACTTCCTCTGCAGTCATCTTGGGTTCAGGGATAGAGAGGTGTTTTCTTGTCTCTACCTGGACAGCCAACATAGATTACTGCGCTGTGAGGATCTCTTTTTTGGCACTCTCGATGGCGCTGCGGTCTATCCGCGGGAAGTCGCCGTACGGGCACTGCAGTATCGAGCGGGAGCGCTGATTTTTGCCCACAATCATCCATCGGGCGTGGCGCAGCCCAGCGCTGCCGACCGTCGTATCACGCAGCGTCTGTCTGATGCATTGTCTCTGTTCGATATCAGGGTGCTCGACCACCTGATTGTAGGCCGAGGAACCACGTACTCTTTTGCTGAGAATGGTATTTTGTAGCACCGGTTGGAACGGCTCTTCGGCTTGCTATGGCGTAGGTGTTCTGGTATAAAGTCGCGCTCCGCGAAGAGGGTGCCTGTGAACAGCCCTTCTGAAAGACAAATTTAAACAAATCCCGAGTTTTGGGAGAGGCAATCATGGCAAGAGTATGTCAGGTCACCGGGAAACGTCCGGTCACTGGAAACAATGTATCGCACGCGAAGAACCGCACACGTCGTCGGTTTTTGCCGAACCTGCATCAGCACCGTTTCTGGGTTGAGTCAGAGAAGCGTTTCGTATCCCTGCGCGTATCCAGCAAGGGTATGCGTATCATCGACAAAAAGGGCATTGAGCAGGTGCTGGAAGATATCCGGGCTGCCGGCGGCAAAGCTTAAGCAGCTGTAACGGAAGGAGTGAGACTATGAGAGATAAAATCAGAATGGTATCGTCAGCGGGAACTGGCCACTTTTATACCACTGACAAGAATAAGCGTACTACGCCCGATAAGCTGGAGATGAAGAAGTACGATCCAGTTGTGCGCAAGCACGTGGCTTACAAAGAAGCCAAAATCAAGTAATCGCGGGTGTGTCGCCACAGGCGACACAATACCGACGCATAAGACCCCGGCTTGTCCGGGGTTTTTTGTGCCCGTGATTATCGGCAGTGGACAGGTAATCGACTACTATCACCGCTCCTCAGTCGTTTTGAGCCAATAATGCCAGAACTGCCCGAAGTTGAGACCACCCGTCGTGGTGTTGCGCCCTACAGTGAAGGTAACACCGTCGTAGACGTTATCGTGCGCAACCCCAGCCTGCGTTGGCCTGTACCCGATGATTTGCCGGAAACACTGCGGGGCTTAACAATAGATACGGTATCACGTAGAGCCAAATATCTGCTGTTCAATACCACGCAGGGTCAACTGATGATCCATCTGGGGATGTCGGGCTCGCTGCGAGTTCTCACTGGCAAAGTCGCCCCGCAGACACACGATCACATCGATTTGTGCCTGGCGGGCGGTACCCTTCTGCGCTACAACGACCCAAGACGGTTCGGTAGTTGCCTGTGGATTCCCGCAGGTCAGAGCCACCCTTTGCTAGAGCACTTGGGACCCGAGCCATTGTCGGATGACTTTGATGGCCAGTATTTGTACCGGCTGTCACGGGGCCGAAAAGCCTCTGTTAAAACGTTTGTGATGGACGGTAAGGTCGTAGTGGGTGTTGGTAATATTTACGCCAATGAGGCGCTGTTCTTATCCGGGATTGCCCCGCATCGCGCGGCAGGCCGTGTGGGTCGCGAGCGCTATGACCGGCTGGCGCACTGTATAAAGCAAGTACTCACTTCTGCTATAGAGCAGGGTGGAACTACGCTTAGAGATTTTGTAGGCGGTGATGGTAAACCCGGATATTTCGCTCAGCAGCTGTATGTTTATGGCCGAGGCGGAGAGCCCTGCAAGCGCTGTGGTGCTGCATTGGTGGAGCGTCGTTTGGGTCAGCGAACCACCGTGCATTGCATGGCCTGTCAACGCTGAAGGGTCTACACTATAAAGAATCAGGGGACACTGAATCGTCTTGGGGAGATAGCGATGAATATACAAAAAGGGGCGCGTGGTTTTGCGGCGGTAGTTATGGTGGCGTGTTTGGCAATACCGCAGACACTCTGGGCTAAAGAGGCGGTTGATGACGGCCCCAACGGCTTTGCGATGGTAGGTGATTTGTTAGTAGCGCGGCCGATTGGTGTGGTAATGACCGCGGGAGGCGCAGCAGTGTGGCTGGTCAGCCTGCCGTTTACGTTACTGGCAGGTCACGCAGAAGAGGCTGCCGAGACTTTGATTCTCGGGCCTGGCGCTGCGACCTTTGTGCGTTGCCTGGGTTGCCGCGAGACGGGCTATACCAACAAGGACCGCGAATCCCATAACGCTCGTCAGGAACAAAAGGCTGCAGAAGAAGCCAAGAAGGCTGAAGCGGCTGCCGCTGCTAGCAACTAGTCCTACGACTTGAAGCGCTGAGCTAAGGCGTCTGCGACTGGTGTAGGTACGAAAGCCTCAATATCGCCGTCCAGTGCGGCGATCTCGCGCACAAGGCTCGACGAAATATAGGACAAGTCCTCGGAGGGCGTTAGAAAGATACTTTCAAACTCCGGGTACATAGCTCTATTCATGTTCGCCAGCTGATACTCATATTCGAAGTCTGCGACAGTGCGTACGCCTCTCAGCACGCATGATGCCCCCTGGCTTTTTGCAAAATCTACTAGCAGATTATTGAATCCAACGACTTCTATGTTGTCCAGATGGGAAAGAGACGCTTCACATAGTTCAACCCGCTGAGCGAGATTGAACAGGGGTGTTTTCTTTTCGCTATGGGCAATAGCTATAACCACTCGATCAAACAGCTGCGCCGCGCGCTCCGTCAGATTGACATGCCCGTTGGTGATGGGGTCGAACGTGCCGGGGTAAATGACCGTATGGGCTCGCATGCAGTAGTCCAGATTGTGGGGAATCGGTGGATGGTAAACAATTTGCTAGGACCGTACAAACAAGCGATACGCCACACCGCCTGCTGTTTTCTCACGATGCAGGTTCCAGCTTTTGGGCAACTCAGGCAAGTGCTCCTGTACTGCGCACTCGACATAGATGTATGCGCCCGGCTCTAGTAGCCCCTGTGCTTCTAGTGTGGCTGCAGCTGGGGCGATAAGCTCATGACCAAAAGGTGGGTCCAGAAACACAACAGTATAGGGTGCGTGATTCTTATCCAGCTGACTGAGAAATTCAGCAGCGCTGCTGATGTGGCAGGCTCCACGATCAGTAGCCGCTAACGTGGTGAGATGATTGGAGATCTCACGCTGCGCGATAGCGCTACTGTCGACAAAGTCACAGTGCATAGCGCCTCGTGACAGTGCTTCCAGTCCCAGGGCGCCACTTCCGGCGAACAGGTCGAGACAGCGCGCTGTGGGTAGCTCGCTCATCAACCAGTTAAAGAGCGTTTCGCGAACCCGGTCCGTTGTTGGCCTGAGCCCATCGGTAGCAGTGAATTGCAGCTTTCGCCCTCGCCATTGACCGCCAATGATTCTTAGCTGCCCTTTTGAATCAGGGCGCTGTCGCGTTGACTTTGCCATTTCTTCGCCTTGTTCAAGAGTGTTAGGATACGCGCTCTGCGGGCGCTCGCCTGCGCACTCTAGCACGACAGATATGAAATTTTTCAAGCGAAAGAACGCATCCCCCGCGTCTGAATTGCCGCAGCAGGAACCGGCTGCCGAGACGGTTGAACTTGAGACACCGTTAACAGACGTGGACAGCGAAGATAGCGTGGCCGCTGCAGAAACGGCGGCCACCCCGGTAACCGGCATGGCAGTCGAATCAAAGCAGCCGGTTAAGCCGGTAGAATCCGTTGGTTCTGACGTGGCTGATTCGGCTGATGAAGCGATGGGAATGCAAAAGGGTCCGGGACTATTCTCCCGCCTAAGGAGCGGGCTGGGCCGCACCAGCGACAACCTCGTTGCAGGGATGGGCACGCTATTTCTGGGGCGCAAGGAGATAGACGCTGAGCTGCTTGAAGAACTGGAGTCGCGGTTGCTGTTGGCTGATGTCGGTGTTGATGCCACGGTAGAGATTATAGGAAAGCTCACTGGAAGGGTGTCTCGTAAGGAGCTAACGCACCCTGATGCACTCGAAGAGGCTCTCCGCGAGGAGTTGCTGGTGTTGCTTCAGCCGGTTGAACAACCCCTGAAAGTGTCTGGACGCAGCCCATTCGTTATTTTGATGGTGGGGGTGAATGGTGTCGGCAAGACCACCACGATTGGTAAGTTGGCGCGCCGCTACCAGTCTGAGGGGCACTCGGTAATGCTGGCCGCGGGTGACACGTTTCGAGCTGCAGCGGTAGAGCAGTTGCAGGTGTGGGGCGACCGGAACGACGTGCCCGTCATCGCACAGCATACCGGTGCCGACAGCGCTTCGGTTATTTTCGATGCGCTGCAAGCGGCTAAAGCACGCTCAATTGATGTCCTTATTGCTGACACCGCAGGTCGGTTGCACAATAAGGACAATTTGATGGAAGAATTGGAAAAGGTTGTCCGAGTGATGGGCAAAATAGACCCCGACGCACCGCATGAGGTGATGTTGGTCCTGGATGCGGGAACCGGACAGAACGCCCTGGCTCAGGCCAGCGAATTTCAGCGCTCGGTAGGTGTTACAGGCCTCAGCCTGACCAAGCTCGATGGCACTGCCAAAGGCGGCGTGATTTTTGCGATTGCGAAAAAATTGGGCCTTCCTATTCGCTACATAGGTGTTGGTGAAGCTGTGGAGGACCTGCGACCTTTTGCAGCGAAGGAGTTTATCGATGCCCTTTTTGATCGCGACCCGACTGACGCATGATTCTGTTTGACCGAGTCAGCAAGCGCTACGAAGAAGGGCATGATGCTCTGCGTGAGATATCGATTGATATTGGCCGCGATGAAATGGTGTTTCTGACTGGGCATTCCGGTGCGGGTAAAAGTACGCTGCTCAGGTTGATTATGTTAATGGACCGCCCTACGCGAGGAAAATTGCTAGTGGACGGTACCGACCTGGCAAAAGTAGGTTCAAGGGCTATACCCCGCCATCGTCGTGAGATCGGCGTCGTGTTTCAAAACCATCAGCTTTTGTTTGATCGCAGTATTTTTGACAATGTTGCTCTGCCACTAGTGATCGCGGGTTATGACCAGCGTGAAGTGGGTCGGCGGGTGCGCGCTGCACTCGATAAAGTGGGCCTGCTGGCGCGTGAACGTGCATTGCCCATTACCCTGTCGGGTGGCGAGCAGCAGCGGGTGGGTATTGCCCGCGCGGTCGTTGGCCGCCCCAAAATCTTGCTAGCCGATGAGCCCACAGGCAACCTCGATCCGGCACTATCTGCTGATGTCATGCAACTGTTCGAAGAGTTCAATCGGGTGGGCGTAACCGTTCTGATTGCCAGTCATGACCTGGGTTTGATCTCACAACTGCACCACCGCACGATCACATTGCGAGACGGCCAACTGGTCACAGGAACAAGCGCCTGATGGCCAATGATGCCGCCAGTGGTCGCCGCGAGGGAGCCAGTCTCAGTCGCACCAGCTTCATGGGCCGCTACGACGCATGGCTGCGCCATCATCGTCAGTCCTCTGCAGATAGCCTTTTCCGGGTATTGGACAATCCAGTTTCAAGCATTCTGACCTGGCTGGTGATTGGCATCGCATTGGCTTTGCCCGTAAGTTTGGACGTGGCGCTGGAAAATGCCGGGCGGGTGAGCAGCACATGGGATAGCCCGGCACAGCTATCTCTATTCCTTGTAGACGGCACGTCGCAGGACGCAGGCAAAGCGCTGACCGAAGAGTTGGCAATGCATCCACAAGTGGCCCGCGTGCAGTTTGTGTCTCGAGAAGATGCCTTGGCGGAGTTCACCAGCGTCTCTGGCTTTGCTGACATATTGGAAAATCTGGAAGAGAATCCGCTGCCACATGTCGTGTTGGTAGAGCCCCTCGAAGACGTGGATCCCGCCCAGGTGACTGGCCTGCGGGATGAATTTGAAGCACTGGGCCTCGTTGCAGAAGCCACACTCGATATGGCCTGGCTACAGCGACTCAATAGTCTGCTGGAGCTAAGTCGTCGCTCTGTGTTGGCGCTGGGTGGATTTCTAATTTTCGGGGTTGTTTTGATATTGGGTAACACGATCCGCTTAGCAATTGAGAGTCGCCGCGAAGAGATTGTGATCGTCAAGCTTGTGGGGGGTAGCAATGCCTTTGTACGCAGGCCATTCCTGTATACCGGCCTGTGGTATGGCGTGGGTGGGGGCGTGTTTGCCGCTTTGCTGGTGGGTGCCGGTTTGTGGTTCCTGAGCGCGCCTGTGGAGCAGCTTGCATCGCTCTACGGCTCTGACTTCAGTTTGCGTGGCCCCGGGCTGATCGGTAGCCTAAACCTCGTGCTCGTGGGCGGCATGCTGGGTCTTATTGGCGCCTGGCTGGCTGTCTCCCGTCATTTGGGCGCGATAGAACCCCGCTAGTCATCCGTTCTGGCTTATTTTCGTATGTTATTGAAATAACGCGCATATTTTCGATTTTTTTGTTAGTGATCAGGAACTTTTGGGCTATTAGCACTCTAATACTAAGAGTGCTAAAATTGCGCACCATGAACACGGAGAATGATGAATGAGTAAGAGCATACAGCCTATTGACCAGATGGTACCTGGTGCCAATCTTCCTGCGTATGTGCAGGCGGTCAGTGCGATTCCCATGCTCAGCGTTGAGCGTGAAAAGGAGTTGGCAGAGGCGCTGTACTATTCCGAAAACGTTGAAGCGGCGCGGGAGCTGGTGATGTCCCATTTGCGCTTTGTTGTGCATATCGCGCGCAGCTACTCCGGCTATGGTCTGGCAGAGGCTGACCTTATTCAGGAAGGTAATGTCGGTCTGATGAAGGCTGTTAAACGTTTCAATCCAGAGAAGGGTGTGCGCTTGGTATCGTTTGCAGTGCATTGGATCAAGGCAGAGATGCACGAGTACATTCTCAAAAACTGGCGCATCGTGAAGGTGGCTACAACCAAAGCCCAACGTAAGCTGTTTTTCAATTTGCGCGGCGCTAAAAAGACGCTCGCATGGCTCAGTGCGCAGGAAGCACAGTCAGTGGCCGACGATCTCGGTGTGGATATTAAAGAAGTGCACCGAATGGAAGGCAGGCTCAGTAGCCGCGATATAGGGTTTGATGGGCCAGTGGGAGCCGACGATGAAGACAGCTGGCAAGCGCCGCAGTTCTTCCTCGAAGATCATAGCGGTGACCCTTCTGAATTGCTGGAACACAGTGATTGGAAGGAAAACAGCGAGGGCCAGCTGCACGCAGCATTGGCTGATCTCGACGAGCGCAGCCGCGATATCCTGGCACAGCGCTGGTTGGCAGAGAAGAAGGCGACACTGCATGAATTGGCTGATCATTATGGCGTGTCGGCAGAGCGGATTCGACAGCTCGAGCAAAACGCCATGAAGAAGCTGCGAGTCGCAATCGCCGCCTAAGAGGCGTCAGCAACCGTCTATGAACTAACCGCTTGGCTGCGACTTGCAGTTAAGCGCAATCAACTTTGATTTCAGGGGGGCTTTTCGCCCTCCTTGTGTTTACAATCCCTCCCTATGGCTAATCTATTTATAACCTTGGCTGCCCTGAGCGGCATGTTTGCGGTGGCGCTTGGCGCCTTTGGCGCGCATGCACTGAAAGGGCGGCTTGATACCTACGCACTTGGTGTGTTTGAAACGGCGGTGCAGTACCACTTTATCCACACGATTGCATTGCTCTGCGTAGGACTGCTGGCATTGAGCCAACCACCTACTCTGTTACTGCGCTCCAGCGGGCTTCTGTTTTTGCTGGGACTGTTGTTGTTCAGCGGTAGCCTTTATGTGCTCAGCCTCTCGGGTATCAAGTGGCTTGGCGCTATCACACCGCTCGGTGGCTTGGCATTCATTGGTGGTTGGGGCTGTCTTGCGGCAGTAGGCTGGAAGCTGCTGGTATGATCTGGCTGCACAGCCGTCCACACCGCGCACATCAATCTAATTACACGACGACTCCATGAGCGACGACTTGAAACATCGGCGGATACGCAGCTATGTGTTGCGGGCGGGCCGTATGACAGAAGGACAGCAGCGCGCATTCGATGACAATTGGCCTCGGGTCGGGTTGGACCATGCGGCAGGGTTGCTCGATTATGAGGCAGCATTCGGCAGTACCGGCTCGCGGACCTTGGAGATCGGTTTTGGCATGGGTCAGTCACTGGTTGAAATGGCAGCGGCAGCGCCTGCAACCCAATTTATTGGTGTCGAGGTCCACAGGCCCGGCGTAGGCAAGTTGCTACACTACATGGAAGAACAGAGTGTCGATAATATACGCGTGTACTGTCATGACGCGGTAGAAATTCTGAAAGACTGTATTGCGCCAGACAGCCTGGATACCGTGCAGATATTTTTCCCTGACCCCTGGCACAAAAACCGGCACAACAAGCGCAGATTGATTCAACCAGAATTTGTCGCACTAGTGGTTAGTCGCCTGCGCCCCGGCGGAATATTGCATATCGCGACGGACTGGGAAAACTATGCCGAGCAGATTATGGAGGTGTTGTCGGGCGAACATTCTCTGGAGAATACTCAGGGGGCGAATCAGTTTTCACCCAGGCCAAAGACGAGACCGCTCACAAAGTTTGAACGTAGGGGCGAGCGGCTCGGACACGGCGTTTGGGACGTCTTATTTAGCCGTATCTAGGTATTGAAGAACTCCCCCACCACACTGTCCAAAAAACGCCTGCCCAGTGCCGTTGTTGTTGCTATTTCGCCGTCGATTGTCATGAGCTTGCGCTCTGTCAGTCGCTCTAGTGTCTGAGTGATCGAGGAAGAGGGCAGGCCTGTTCGTTGCTCAAATAGTGAGAGAGAAAAACCGGCGTTTAGGCGCAGGGCATTCAGCATAAACTCCCCTATCTTGTCGTCATCGCTCAGCGTTCGTTCTGATACGCGCTGCCCGATTTCACTAGCCCGCATATAGGCATCCGGCTGTCGCAGTTTGGCGTAGCGCACAACACGGCCATCCTCAAATGTGCATTTACCATGGGCACCGGCGCCGATAGCAAGATAGTCACCGAAGGACCAGTAGTTTCGATTGTGTACACACTCCCTGTCCGGTTTGCTGTACGCAGACACCTCGTACTGCAAAAGCCCTGCCTCTGCCAGCAGGGCTTCGCCCTCATCCTGAATTGTGGCGAGGGTATTTTCTACGGGCAGGGTGGGGGGGCGCTTGTGAAATACGGTGTTGGGCTCCAGCGTCAACTGGTACCAGGACAGGTGCGTAGTGTGGAGCGACAATGCCGTCTCCATATCGGATCTGGCGAGCTCTGCTGTTTGGCCTGGCAGCCCATGCATCAAATCGATATTGATGTTCTCAAAGCCGGCTGCGCGCGCAATCTTAACCGCGTGCTGCGCCTGCTCGCTGTCATGGATGCGCCCGAGCCGTTGCAAGAGCTCGTCGTCAAAGCTCTGCACGCCCAGCGACAAGCGATTAATGCCGGCTGCAAAAAACCCCGCAAAGCGCTCAGCTTCTGAACTGCCTGGGTTGGCCTCCATGGTTGCTTCAAACGTGTCGTGAACGGCTAAGTGTGATCGTACACCGTCCATTAGTCGGGCTATTGCGCGTGGACTGAAGAGACTGGGCGTGCCGCCACCGATAAATAAACTGCGCAGTGGCCTGCCTTGCACCCCAACCAGCTCACGCTGCAAATCGGCCAGCAGGGCATCTATGTACGCTTCTTCGGGAATAGATTCGCGTTCGTGAGAGTTGAAGTCGCAGTACGGACATTTGCGTTCGCACCAAGGTAGATGGATGTACAGCCCCAGCGGTGGCAGTGATGATTGGTTGTGCAAGGGACTTCTCAGTTGGCCCCGGATTTTTCTAGCGCCGCAAGCAGCAAAGCGCAGGCACGCGCACGATGGCTGACTCGGTTTTTGACTCCCCGATCCAGTTCTGCCGCGCTGCACTGATACTGCGGTACATAAAACAGGGGGTCATAACCAAAGCCGTCTTCGCCACGTGCCTCCATTAATATCTCACCGTCCCAGCTACCAGGGCAGATTAGCGGCGTAGGGTCTTCGGCATGCCGCAGGTAGACCAGCGCACACTGAAATCGTGCAGTTCGCTTGCCGAGCGGGACATCGGATAGCGCTTTCAGCAACTTTAGATTGTTTCCGGCATCGCCACCGCCGGAGTAGCGGGCCGAGTGTATACCTGGCGCTCCCAGCAGTGCGTCAACCTCCAAACCCGAGTCATCGGCGATAGCCGGCAACCCGGTTTGCGCGCAGGCTGCACGCGCTTTCAAAATGGCATTTTCTACGAAAGTCAGCCCGGTTTCTTCTGCTTCAATTACATTGAACTGCGCTTGTGACACCAGCTCGACGCCTAAAGGGGCGAGAATCCGATCCAGCTCCGCCAGTTTTCCAGCATTGCCACTGGCGAGAACAACTTGCCGTGTCTGCATGCGTGTTTGTCCTGCCTAGTTAATGTAAAGCTGATGCTTGAATTTGTAGGTGTACGTTGTATCTGAACCTTCCGGGCGAAAGTCCATTTCGAAGAACCGCCATTCTTCGTTGATAAAGCTGAACTCGGCAATGTAGTAGATTGCCGGCCCCTCACGTACTTCTTTGAAGCTCAAAAATTGGTTCTGGATGAGATCCCAGGTGCGACCCTCGATTTGCATAGGGCGCGCCTCTGTACCATCGTCACTGGTTAAGTGCTCTCGTACTGCCAGATTCAGAATGGCGGTTTTGCGTCCGCGCTTAATCCCGTATTGCGCGGCGACCGCCGGCTCAAGGAAGGTGGTGTTGACGACGCTCCAGTGCAGCTCAAAGGGGCCGAAGCGCTCCGATTGCTGCGCCAACGCTCCGTTGCAAACAAAGCACAACAGCAGTACGAAGAAGAGATGTTTCACTTAGCGTGTGATCCTGAAAGTGGCTGTTACAGCAAACAGGTTGGGCCAGGCGCTGGCCAATAAGGGCTCACGTGGAGTATTGCCAATCATGTCTTTCTCCAGAATGCGTATTCCTTTTTCCTCACACAGTTGCTGAAAGTCTTTAACAGTGCAGAAATGGATATTGGGTGTGTCGTACCACGAAAACGGCATGAACTTGGAAACCGGCATACGGCCTCGTGTCGCGAGATACAGTCGGCAGCTCCAGTGACCAAAGTTTGGAAAGGTCACGATACACTCCCTGCCAATGCGCAGCATTTCGTCCAGCACGCGATCGGGATAATGCACCGCCTGCAGCGCATGTGCCATGACCACTGTATCAAAGCTTTGATCGGGAAAGTTAGTCAGGCCTTCATCCATATTCTGCTGGATGATGTTCAGACCCCTGCCGATAGCCTCGGTGATATTTCCCTCATCGATTTCCAGCCCCAGCCCGTCAACGTTGCGGGCATTCTGCAGCTGCTCGAGGAATTCACCGTTACCACATCCCAGGTCGAGTACCCGAGCGCCCGGTGCGATCCAGCGCTGTATGTGGGTAAGATCAAGACGCATTAAAGCTGCTCTCCCACACGACTCATATAGGATCCGAACACGTCAAGATAACGAGGCAGTGGCAGCAAGAATGCGTCGTGGCCCTCATCTGCTGCAATGTCTGCGTACGATACTGATTTTTGCGCAGCGATTAATGCTTCCACGATTTCCTTCGACCGCTCCGGTGAGAAGCGCCAGTCGGTTGAGAACGAGATGACAAGAAAGCTGCACTGTGCCTGGCGAAAGGCCTCCACAGGATCATTGTTGTACTCTCGCGCGAGATCAAAGTAGTCGAGCGCGTGAGTCATGAGAATATAGGTATTGGCATCGAAGTTGCCGGAGAATTGGCTGCCCTGATGACGCAGATAGCTTTCCACCTGAAACTCTACTGCGGCATCCTGGCCGTGTTCGAAGGTGCCTGAGCGCAAGTCGCGGCCGAATTTGTTGGCCATAGCATCGTCCGATAGATAAGTGACATGACCGATCATGCGAGCGAGCCCAAGGCCCCGGCTGGGCGTCAGGCCCTGCTCCAGATAACGTCCGTCGGCGAAATCAGGGTCTGACTCTATTGCCTGTCGTGCAATTTCATTGAAGGCAATGTTTTGCGCGCTGAGCTTAAGAGCCGATGCGATGACGACGCAGTGCTGTACACGCTCAGGATACTCCAGTGCCCAGCGCATGGCCTGCATACCGCCGAGACTGCCTCCGATCACGGCTGCCCAGCAGCTTATGCCCAGATGGTCCGCCAATCTTGCCTGGCTGGCGACCCAGTCGCGAGCACGCAAGGGGGGAAAGTCCGGGCCCCAGGGTTTGCCAGTTTCTGGATTGGGTGTGCATGGCCCGGTGGAGCCGTGACACCCCCCAAGATTATTCAGACTGACCACAAAGAATCGCTCAGTGTCGATGGGCTTGCCCGGTCCGATACATTCATCCCACCAGCCTGGTTTGGCGTCCTCTTCGCTGTGATAGCCGGCTGCATGGTGATGCCCACTGAGTGCGTGACACACGAGCACTGCGTTTGATCGCTGGTCATTAAGCGTGCCATAGGTTTCGAACACGAGATCAAAAGGCGCCAGTGAGCGGCCGCATGCCAATAGCAATGGCTCTTCAAAGTGCGCGGTCTGTGGCACAACAATACCAACAGAGCCGCTTTGGGCGGCGGAAGTCATCTTGCGATTACAGTCCTATCACCAGGGCGGGGTGCAGGCCCACCCCCGCGGCTGCATGACGCAGGGCGATTTGGATAATATTGATCAGGATGAAAACCATAATGGGGGAGAAGTCGATGCCGCCCATAGCCGGTAGCAACTTGCGAAAAGGCGCCATGACAGGCTCTGTTATCTGATACAGCAGCGCAATTGCCGGATGCCGACTGCCTGCAGCCACCCAGCTGAGGATAATCATAGCGAGTAGGGCGAAGAAATAGATATTAACCAACAGGCCCGCCAGACCGATGACTGACCAAACCAGCAGTAGCCCGATGTTGGGCAAACCCAGGCCATTTATCAGTAGCAGGGCAATGATGCCCAGTAGCTGCAGCAACAGGGCAATAACCAGGGAGGCAACGTCGATACCGCCAAATCCGGGTATTACCCTTCTTGCAGGTATCACTAATGGATTGGTCACCTTCACCAGAAACTGACAGATGGGATTGTAGAAATCGGCCTTCACCAGCTGCAGAATAAAACGCAACAGCATTGCGATGAGGAACAGGCTCAAAAAAGTCTGAACCAGATAGCCAAAAATTTCGTTAAGCGCACTCATTGATTCTTGGTCTCCAATTGGGGCGGTGGGCTTTTCAGCCCAGGTCTTTAGCCATCTCCACGGCCCTGTCTTGCGCGGCCTGCATGGCGCGGGCAATGATTGCACGCAGCTGATCGTCTTCCAAGCTATTGACCGCGCGCTCCGTCGTGCCGGCCGGGCTGGTCACGCGACGACGCAATTCAACCAGGTCGACATCGCTCTCCTGCGCCATACGCGCGGCGCCTAACGCGGTTTGTGTGGTGAGTTCAGTGGCTGTTTCCCGATCGAGGCCCAGCTCGCAGGCAGCGTTGATCATGGCTTCCATCATTAAGAAGTAGTAAGCGGGGCCACTACCTGACAAAGCCGTTACCGTATCCAGAGCTGCCTCGGAGGTGACCCAGCGTACGATCCCTACGGCTGCCAGAATGGCCTGTGCATGCTGTTTTTGTTGTTCGCTCACAGATGAACTGGCAAACAGGCCGCTTGCACCGCAGCCTAGCAGAGCTGGCGTATTGGGCATGCAGCGCACAATAGGAGCGTTGGCACCAAGGTGTGCTTGCATGGCGTCGATAGTTACGCCGGCGGCGATAGAGATTACGAGCGCGCCATTGCTCTCTGCAGCGCCGGCAATGCTGGCTACCGCCTCTGCCATCACCTGAGGCTTTACAGCCAGAATAATCACATCTGCATTTGCAGCCGCTTCCGCATTGCTGTTGCAGATAACCACAGGCCCGCGCTCTGCGAGCTTAACCAGGCTGTCGGGAAAGGGGTCGGCGGCGGACAACATCTCGGGGGGATGCCCGCTGTCCAGCAAGCCACCCACTATACTCGTAGCCATATTGCCTGCGCCAATAAAGGCAATGCGCGGTGTGTTCAATGGTTGTGCTTTCCTAGCCAATGCAATGAGCGGCTGATTATACATGGACGGCCGATCGCAGGAATTGCCAACATCACTTGTCTCGCGCCCCGAACAGGTCGGTACCAATTCGAACGATGGTTGCACCCTCGGCGATCGCCGATTCCAGATCGGCCGACATACCCATCGACAGTGTGTCCAGCGAGGGCATCTCCTGTTGAAGCGTCTCGAGTAGCTCGCGCAGCTCGGCGAAGTTCTGCCGTTGTTGCGCGTGATCTTCGGTGGGCGCGGGAATCGCCATCAGGCCTCTTATGCAAATTCGCGGCAGCTCGGAGGCTGCGCGCAGCAACTCTGCTGCGTCTTGTGGTGCCACACCGGATTTACTGGCCTCTGATGAGAGATTGATCTGCAAGCAAATATTAAGCGGATCCAGACCCTCTGGGCGCTGTTCACTGAGTCGCCGTGCGATCTTTAAGCGATCCACGCTGTGAACCCACTGAAATTGTTCTGCGATCGCTTTGGTCTTGTTTGATTGAATTGGGCCAATGAAATGCCATACAAGATCCAGATCTGCGAGGTCCGCCATCTTGTCGAGCGCCTCCTGCAGGTAGTTTTCGCCAAACTCGGAAAGCCCCGCCTGTGAGGCGACCCTTATTGCCTCGGCAGGCCTGGTTTTACTCACCGCCAGCATGCGAATGTCGCATTCTTTACGCTGGCTTTTTTGTGCGGCGAGTCGTACCCTCGAGGAAACTTTTGCTATATTGTCAATGAGTTGCTGCTGATTCATGATGCCAATAGTAGCTGAAGCGGTTGCCAAGTAGCGACATATAATAAAGGAGTGTCAGCGGGTTATAGCAACCCTGTGTGCACTTAAGGGCGGAAATTATGCGCTCAAATTCTTTTCGGGGAGGATATTAATGGATATCACGGAGCTTCTCGCGTTCAGCGCCAAGCAGGGTGCATCTGACTTACACCTGTCAGCTGGCCTACCGCCGATGATTCGTGTTGACGGCGACGTGCGCCGAATCAACCTGCCCCCCATGGAGCATAAACAGGTACACGAGCTTATCTACGACATCATGAATGATAAGCAGCGCAAGGATTTTGAAGAATTCCTGGAAACTGACTTTTCCTTTGAAGTGCCCGGGGTGGCCCGTTTTCGGGTGAATGCCTTTAATCAGAACCGCGGCGCGGGCGGTGTGTTTCGTACGATTCCCTCCAAGGTGCTCACCATGGATGACCTGGGAATGGGCCAGGTGTTTCGCGATATTTCGATGATGCCGCGTGGCCTTGTATTGGTTACCGGGCCTACCGGGTCGGGCAAGTCAACGACGCTCGCCGCGATGATAGATTACATCAACGACAACAAATACGAGCATGTACTGACGATCGAAGATCCTATCGAATTTGTGCATGAGAGCAAGAAGTGTCTGGTAAACCAGCGTGAGGTGCATCGCGACACCCTGGGATTTGCCGAAGCGCTGCGTTCAGCATTGCGTGAAGATCCCGACATTATTCTCGTGGGTGAGATGCGGGACCTTGAAACAATCCGCCTGGCACTGACAGCCGCAGAAACCGGCCACCTGGTGTTTGGCACATTGCACACGACCTCAGCAGCGAAGACGATAGACCGAATTGTTGATGTGTTTCCTGCCGCCGAAAAATCGATGGTGCGCTCCATGCTGTCTGAATCACTGCAGTCGGTGATTTCCCAGACCCTGATGAAGCGTGCCACAGGCGGCCGGGTGGCTGCCCACGAAATCATGCGTGGTACGGCCGCAATTCGAAACTTGGTTCGCGAAGATAAAGTGGCACAAATGTATTCCGCCATTCAAACAGGTCATGCTCTGGGCATGCAGACGATGGACCAGTGCCTGGAAGATCTGGTTGAGAAGCGCGTGATTACTCGGGATGTCGCCCGTGAGAAGGCGCGTTTTCCGGAAAATTTCTGAGCAATATCAGGTCCTGAACGGCCCTGCAGGAGGCACAGCATATGAATATCGGAGAATTACTCGAGCGAGTCGTGAAAGAAGGTGCTTCCGATGGCTTCATTGCGTCAGGCGCAGCGCCAGCCATCAAGGTCGATGGGCAGATTATGCCGATCAGCGATCATCCGCTTTCGGATGAGGATGCAAGAGACATGGTTATGTCCACCATGTCCGAGAAACAGAAGAAGGAATTTGAAGAGCATCATGAGTGCAATTTTGCGCTCTCTAGCGGCGAGCTGGGCCGCTTCCGGGTAAGCGCATTTGTACAGAGAGGCAAGTGCGGTCTGGTACTGCGCCGCATCGAGTCTGTGATTCCCAAAGTAGATGATCTTGGTTTGCCGCCAATTATTAAAGAACTGGCAATGACCAAGCGCGGCCTGGTGATTTTTGTTGGTGCTACCGGCACCGGTAAGTCCACTTCACTGGCCTCGATGGTGGGGTATCGGAATGAAAACAGCCACGGGCACATCATCAGTATTGAAGATCCGATCGAATTCATTCACGAACATGCCGGGTGTATCGTCACTCAGCGTGAAGTGGGTATGGATACTGAGTCCTTTGAGGTCGCACTGAAGAATACACTGCGTCAGGCGCCAGATGTCATCCTTATTGGCGAGGTCCGCGAAGCCAAAACCATGCAGCAGGCACTCACTTTCGCAGAAACCGGTCATCTTTGTCTGTGTACGCTGCACGCCAATAATGCCAACCAAGCGCTAGACCGAATCCAGAGCTTTTTCCCGGCAGAGCTGCATCATCAAATATGGATGGATCTGTCTCTGAACCTCAGGGCGATGGTGGCTCAACAGCTGATACCAAGAAAAGACGGTGAGGGCCGTGCGCCGGTTGTCGAGGTTATGTTGAACAGCCCCCTGATTGCGGATTATATCCGCAAGGGCGAGGTTCATCTGATCAAGGAGCTTATGGCCAAGTCCACTGAGCTAGGGATGCAAACGCTAGACCAGTCACTGTTTAAAGCTTACGCCGACGGCGTCATTAGTGATGAGGATGCGGTGCGATACGCTGATTCTGCGAACGATGTGCGCTTGATGATCAAGATGCACGACAAGGGCAAGTCCGCGTTTGGTGATGGCCTGGGTCTTACCTACGACGAGGATGACAAGCGCGGACAGTTTCTCGGCCGCTAACCTATAGCGGTTCTCATCCAGCTTTTCAGGATGAGCTCAGCGGCGTAGCTGTCTATCGGCTGCGCTTTATAATCTCCCGAATGCCCGCTCGCTGCGAGATCTTGCTTTGCTTCGAAGCTGGTCAGTCGTTCGTCTGCAAATTCTATCGGTAAGCCAAAGCGGCCATGTAGCCGATTGCCAAACTTGCGTGATCTCGCGCCGAGGCTACTTTCGGTGCCATCCATATTTAGCGGGTTACCCACGAGCAGCAGGTCTGGCTGCCACTCGTGCAGCAAATTGCTCACGGCTTGCCAGTCGGGGATTCCGTCGCGTGCGTTAAGAATGGCTAGCGGTTGTGTCGTTGCCAGTAGGCAATTGCCTATCGCTACGCCGATTTGCCGCAGACCGAAGTCAAATGCCATAACGGTACGTTTATCGTTGGACACAGCAGTGGTATCAGAAGAACTCAGGCGTGGCCGGCCTGGCCGGAAATCAGGTTCATATCGATGCCGAGCGCTGCAGCGGCAGCGCCAAGTCGCTGTTCATGCGGGATAGAAAAAATGATATCGCTATCAGCTGGCAGGGTCAGCCAGCTGTTCTGTGCAAGCTCCTCCTCCAGTTGCCCTGCGGTCCATCCAGCGTAGCCCAGCGCAATCAAATTATTCTTGGGGCCCTCACCAGCAGCAATGGCCCGCAGTACATCGCGCGACGTAGTCAGTGTTATCTCATCCGTAACGTGGATACTTGCTTCCCATTTGGTTGAGCAATCTTTGTGCAGTACAAAGCCGTGATCTATCTGCACCGGACCGCCGGCCATCACTGGCTCTTTCTCGAATCCCGCTCCGCCCTTTATTTTGAGATGCTCAAAAATTTCCGCCACGGTGAGATCTAATGGCTGGTTGATAACAATGCCCATAGCGCCGCTCTCACCGTGTTCACAGATGTAGGTGATGCTATGCGAAAAGATGCCCTCAGTGAGACTTGGCATTGCGAGCAGGAAGTGATCGCGTAGGCAATCACCACTTTTCGACAGCTTGGCGGCGCTAGACAGTGACATGTTTTGTATTGTTGATTGCTCTTTGATGGAAAGAAAGTACGCCCTAGTTCAGCTTATCGGGCACTAATCTGAGCTTAGCTCGTTTTCCTGAAATTGCCATGTGCGGATGATTTCGAGCTTGTCGGTGGTGGCGCTAAGCTCTGGGGGGAACGGTGCGTAGGGTGCTGCGAGCCTAACGATCTTGATCGCGGCCTCATCGAGCACGGCATAGCCTGAAGAAGACAGTACGCTCACATCTTCGAGCGAACCATCTTTTCGTATGATTACCAGCAGGCGCAGCTCACCATAGATACCATAGCGCAGCGACGCCTCCGGGTAGTAGGTGTTGCCTACCGCTTCGAGGCGTTGGCGCCAGTCCAGCAAATAGGCTGCGTCTGCCGCCTGGCGCGCGGATGCCGATGTCAGCCTGCGTACCCTGGGCCTGTTCGAATAGGCCTGAGTCTGCTCATCAAGCGTTGCTTCCAAACTGGCGAGCTGCTCGGACAGCGCGTCAACCTCCGGGCTGATACCTTCCAGTAGTGCGCGCTTGCGCTGCAACTCTACCTCGGTTTGTGCACGGTTGCGTGTTCGGCCTGTAGTTGTAACGAGCGGATCATTGCTATTGGCCAAATCTGTTGAGTCGTTGGATTCTTGTTCTGTAGGTCTTGGTGCGACGCTGGACGCGGCCATCACTTCACTGCTGAGTGCGGTTAAATCAGCTTCGTTGCCGCTACCACGCTGGTTTGCCTGCGCGATGAGCTGTGCATCTTCGGCAGCGGAGGTGCTGGGTCGCGTAGCCAGCGTGACCTCGATCTGTGGAGCATTGTAGTTTGAGCCAGACAAGTTGAAACTGATATTAGCCACCACCAGCGCATGCAGAATCAGGGCGATCACCAGCGCATAGCGCAGCCGCTGGTTGTCTGTTTTCGCTGTTACCAGATAACCCACGGCCGGCTAGCTGTTGGCTCTTGCCTTGAGCGTATCCTCGATACAGTCCATTAGGCGCGCTCCAATATTGAGATCATAGCCGGCGTCAATCTCCCTGATACAGGTTGGGCTGGTGACATTTATCTCGGTAAGAAAGTCGCCGATGATATCCAACCCCACAAACAACAACCCTTTTTCGATGAGTGTGGGCCCGATTTGGTCTGCAATCCACTGATCACGTTCTGTGAGGGGTTGTACTCTACCCTCTCCGCCGGCAGCAAGGTTGCCACGCAATTCTCCGCTAGCTGGCACGCGCGCCAGACAATAGGGCACTGCTTTTCCATTGATCATCAATATGCGCTTGTCGCCATCCACGATCTGGGGGATGTAGCGCTGCGCCATGATTGTGAGCTCTCCAAAGTTGGTCAGAGTCTCGAGGATCACGCTGAGATTGGAATCGCCCGGTTTTACTCGAAAGATCGAGGACCCTCCCATGCCATCAAGTGGTTTGAAGATCACATCCTCGTGCTGTACATAAAATGCTTTCAAGCGTTCGTTGTCGGCACTTACCAACACCGGCGGGCAACACTGAGGATACTGTGTGGCGAACACCTTCTCATTGCAGTCGCGCAGGCTTTGGCAGCGATTAACAATGAGCGTACCCAAGCGTTCTGCCGCCTCAAGGATATAGGTCGAGTAGATATACTCATTGTCGAAAGGTGGGTCCTTGCGCATGAGGATCACGTCCAGCTCGGATAGATCGGTCTGTTGGTGTTCCTCGAGGCTAAACCAGCGATCAGGGTCGTGATAAACCGTTAGCTTTGCCATGCGTGCTTTTGCCACACCCTGATCCAGGTAGAGATCTTTTTGCTCCATGTAGAACAGTTGCCAATCTTTTGCCTGAGCTGCCCAGAGCATCGCCAGAGTACTGTCTTTCTTGTAATTGAGCTGGTCTATGGGATCCATGACCACGCCTATTTTGATCGTCATTCAGATCGCTCCTTACGCGGCTGACCGGTTACGGTACGCAATGGAGTATAACCGAGCAAGCACCGCTCAGGGTTATGTATCCGCTTACGTTTTGAGTTTGGTAGAGAGTTGCGCAGTAGGGTGTGCCTACATATCTCCCCAGCGCGCCTGCAAAATCGCTACTGCTGCCAACGGCGCCGTTTCGGTGCGCAGTACGCGTGGCCCAAGTGCCAGCGCTGTAAATCCAGCGTGTTCACTATTGTTGATCTCCACATCGTTCAACCCACCTTCCGGCCCGATTAGCAGCGCGACGCTCGAGGGTGTTTCCCCGGCTTCTGCTGCCGCGCTGGCGCGGTGATGGAGTACGTACTTTTTCTGCGCATCAACTGCACTCACCCATTCG
Source organism: Halioglobus sp. (assembly GCA_039990395.1). Taxonomy (GTDB): domain Bacteria; phylum Pseudomonadota; class Gammaproteobacteria; order Pseudomonadales; family Halieaceae; genus CALINF01. The sequence continues at coordinate 127,995 of JBDXFZ010000139.1, read as the reverse complement.
GTTAGGGATGTTAACGGATTAAGCTGCGGCAGCGTATTGCGCCCGCATTGCTCGCATGCACTTATTGAGATTTGGCGCCAGTGGCGTAGTTTTTTCTCCTCTCTGTCTCCCTTGAGCTTAACCTCAGAGCGTTCCGAACGCAGTGGTGTTACAGCTGATACGCCAAGCTCTGTAGCCTTTTGAATTATCCAGTCCATACGATCACCTCGGGAGATGGCGATGCCAATATGAATATGCAGAGGCGATTCACTACTGTGCTCGTTGCGCTCACCTAAACAGACAGTCACGGCTTTCTTGTCTACGTGGTCTATTTGGGCGGGCCATTGGTTACCTTGGCCATCAAATAGTACCAGCGAATCGTTCGCTTTCATTCGCAGTGCACGGGCTATATGGTTGCTCGGGCCCTCTTCCAACACAAGCGTAGCACCGGATGTGAGTGGTTGGGGGCTGTATATACGCGGTTTGCGCATTGGACTCCTGCTAATAGCTACAATCCGAGGTTGGTGAAGATCTCCCGGGTTGGGTCAACCTGATTCATAGTGTAGAAGTGAATGCCAGGCGCACCACTTTCCAGCAGAGTCTGGCAAAGCTGTGTGACGACATCCACGCCGAACTTGTGCAGGTCTTCGGCGCTAGTTAATTCATCCGCCCGCTGACAGATCCAGCGAGGAATTTCTGCACCGCAGTTGCGCGAAAAGCGCTGAAGGTTAGCGAAGTTAACGATCGGCATAACGCCGGCAATTATCGGTTTGTCTATTCCAATAGCTGCGCAGCGATCCAGAAAGTAGAAGTAGGACTCTACGTTATAGAAATACTGAGTGATGGCGCGATCGGCACCCGCGTCGAACTTTCCCTTCAGGAACGCGATGTCGCTGGAGTAGTTCTCGGCCTGTGGATGAATTTCGGGATAAGCGGCGACCTCTATTTGAAAGTGATCGCCAGTTCGTTCACGCACAAACTGAACAAGTTCATTGGCGTAGATTGGACGCAACGCGCCCATTCCCGAAGGTAGATCACCCCGCAAACAGACCAACCGGTCTACGCCCATCGCCTTATAATCGTCAAGCAGTGCGCCGATGGTAGCTGCATCGTCGCCACCGAAGCTCAGATGGGGCGCTACCGTCAGACCCTGCTCTCGCAGGGCACTCACGATACCGTGTGTAGTCTCTCGGGTAGAGCCTCCTGCACCGTAGGTAACAGAAAAGAACTCGGGCTCCAACGCCCGCAGTGCAGGCGTGGTTGCCGTGAGCAATTTCTCACTCCCGGCATCCGTTTTTGGAGGAAAGTACTCGAATGAGATACTGGCTTTGCGACCGGACATCAGCAGTTCCTAGTACTTGTAGCTATCTGGCTTGAAGGGGCCATCAACATTCACATTGATGTAGTCTGCCTGCTCTGTCGTCAGTCGGGTAACCACGCCGCCAAAGCCTGCGACCATGTGTGCCGCAACTTCTTCATCGAGCTTCTTGGGCAGAACTTCTAACGACAAGGCACCGGGCTTCAGCGCATCTTCCAGATTAGCGAACTTGCGCTCGTAGAGATAAATCTGCGCTAGCACCTGATTGGCAAATGAACCATCCATGATGCGCGAGGGGTGGCCCGTTGCATTCCCCAGATTTACCAGGCGGCCTTCAGACAGCAGAATCAGATGATCGTTTGCTGCGCGGTCGCGATACACTGTGTGCACCTGCGGCTTCACTTCTTCCCACTCCCAGTTATTGCGCATATATGCAGTATCGATTTCATTATCGAAGTGGCCGATGTTGCACACCACTGCGCCGCTTTTAAGCGCGCCTAGCATATGCTCATCACACACGTTGTAGTTACCGGTAGTTGTGACCAGCATGTCGGTGCTTTGCAGCAGTTCGCGGTTTACCGAAGACGCAGTGCCGTCGTTCACGCCATCGATGTACGTGGATACAACTTCGAAGCCGTCCATGCACGCCTGCATGGCGCAGATGGGGTCGATCTCTGTAATACGTACAATCATCCCTTCCTGGCGCAGCGATTGAGCCGAACCTTTGCCTACGTCGCCGTAGCCAATAACGATCGCTCTTTTGCCAGCAAGCAGGTGGTCGGTGCCACGCTTGATCGCGTCACTCAAGCTGTGGCGACAGCCGTACTTGTTGTCGTTCTTTGACTTGGTGACAGAATCGTTAACATTTACTGCGGGTACCTTCAGGCTGCCGTCGTTGAGCATTTCCTGCAGGCGGTGAACACCTGTTGTGGTCTCTTCGGTGATACCGTGAATACGATCCAGCATAGCTGGGTATTTCTCGTGCAGCATGGCGGTCAGGTCTCCACCATCGTCAAGCACCATGTTTGCGTCCCATGGCTGGCCATCTTTGAGGATGGTTTGCTCAAGACACCACTCATACTCTTCCTCTGTTTCGCCCTTCCAGGCAAAAACCGGTACGCCGGACTCTGCAACCGCAGCGGCGGCATGATCCTGCGTAGAGAAAATGTTACACGACGACCAGCGTACCTCTGCACCTAGTGCAGTCAGCGTCTCGATGAGCACGCCGGTCTGGATAGTCATGTGGATACAGCCGAGGATTTTGGCGCCGGCTAGCGGCTGGCTCGCGGAGTATTTCTCGCGCATTGCCATCAATGCTGGCATCTCGCCCTCAGCGATATCCAGCTCGCGGCGTCCCCAACCTGCTAGTGAAATATCGGCTACCTTGTAGTCTTCTCTTGATTCAATTTTTTGTGCAGTACTCATTAGTTTTTCCTCTGAACTGTTAAATTTGTATTAGCAACTGCGGCTCTTGCCATCGCTAAGGTCATTCTCTGTTCTCTGTCCGGCCCTGCCAGGCTGGGCGGTGACTCGCAGGACATAGAAAACGCCGTGAACCCATCCGTGGGGGCTCAGCAGCGACATCCATGTCGCTGATGTTTCTATGTCCTGCCAGCCAACACCCAGCCTAAATACGGTAGAGCCTCGTAATTTAAAGTGCAGCCTTCAACGCCTCGGCCTTATCAGTGTGCTCCCACGTAAAGTCCGCGTCTTCGCGGCCAAAGTGTCCGTATGCAGCTGTTTTACGATAGATGGGACGTTTCAGATCCAGCATCTCAACCAATCCCTTGGGGCGTAGATCGAAGTGATCGCGAACCAGTTGTGCAATGTGGTCGTCGCTGATCTTGCCGGTACCGAATGTATTGATAGAGATCGATGTTGGCTCTGCCACACCAATCGCGTAGGAGATCTGGATTTCACACCGATCGGCCAGGCCAGCGGCAACAATGTTCTTGGCGACATAGCGGCCGGCATAGGCTGCCGAACGATCAACCTTGGACGGGTCTTTGCCTGAGAACGCGCCGCCACCATGCCGTGCCATGCCGCCATAGGTATCCACGATGATCTTGCGGCCAGTCAGACCGCAGTCGCCAACAGGGCCACCTATGATGAACTGGCCAGTAGGGTTGATGTGGTACTTGGTGTCGGCGTGCAGCCACTCAGTCGGCAGGACTTCTTTAACGATGAGGTCCATTACCGCTTCATGAATGTCTTTCTGGCTGATGTCTTCGTCATGTTGGGTAGATAGCACCACCGCGTCGATGGCGACAGGCTGGCCATTTTCGTAGCGCAGGCTGACCTGACTTTTGGCATCGGGGCGCAGCCAAGGGAGTGTGCCTGACTTGCGCAGCTCCGCTTGTCTCTCAACCAAACGGTGGCTGTAGTAAATGGGGGCGGGCATCAGCACGTCGGTTTCGTTAGTTGCGTAACCGAACATCAAACCTTGGTCGCCAGCGCCTTGCTCTTTGCTGCCATCTTCATCAACGCCCATGGCGATATCGGGCGATTGCTTCCCGATCGCATTCAGCACGGCACAAGATGCGCCGTCGAAGCCGACTTTGGAGCTGTCATAGCCAATGTCGAGTACAACGCCTCTTACAACGTCTTCGAGCTCAACATAGGTATTGGTAGTGACTTCGCCGGCCACCACAACCATGCCGGTCTTCACCAGCGTCTCTACTGCAACGCGCGCTTCGGGATCGTCAGTAATAATGGCGTCCAGAATCGCGTCTGAGATCTGGTCGGCCATTTTGTCGGGGTGACCTTCGGATACTGATTCCGAGGTGAAAAGTGCATATTCGCTCATGCTGCTTCCTTTTGTGTGTGAGGGTGGCCAAAGAGGCGCACCTGTACTTGAAATCCATTGCGCTGTGCCAGATAAACGCTCGCGATATCGCACAGTCCGGCCTGCTCGGCCCAGTGGGTGAGTGCTGTTGGCTCAAAGCCGAGCCATAAGTCGCCGCAGTTATCGCGGGCCCAGCCCTGATCGTGTTGACACAGGTCGGTGACCACGACAACCCCGCCAGGCGCGAGGCATCGCGACACGTCCCGCAGAATCTGTGCCGGCTTGGGTGTGTGATGCAAAACCATATTGATTACCACGCAATTAGCGCGCAGCGCATCAATCTCCGAGGAGCCAGTATCGCCAAGCAGCAGGGTGACGTTGCCCAGCTCGTGCCGGGAAACGCTCTCCTGCGCCTTTTCCAGCATCTGCGAGGCGTTATCGATAGCAACTACGCTATTAAAGCGCTGGGCCAGGGTGGCCAAAAAAGCGCCATCGCCGGGGCCTATCTCCAGTGCCAGCTCGTGGCTGGGGATATCGGCATCGTCCAGCATCTGGGCGACTGTGTCGGCATATTGGCCATAGCTGGCGATCAAATCCTGTTGTTCATGAAATTTGTGTGCATTGTCTGTAAAAAAGCGGCGTGAATTGGCCTCGCGCTGATTGTGTAGTTGCTTCAGGCGGTCCATCAACTCATCGGGCAGTGCGATCTGGTCTACGGTATGGAAGATCTGTTGCTGCAATGCTTCCAATTCGGGGCGTTGTCCCAGCCCCATCCGACGATAAAAAATTGAGTTGCCTTCGCGCCGGGTTGCAACCAACCCTGCGCCTGCGAGTACCTTGAGATGGTGGCTGAGCGCAGACTGGCGGATATCCAGCAATGTGCATAATTCTGATACACCAAAAGACTCGCCCTGCAGCAGTCTCAGCACCTGCAGGCGCAGTGGGTCTGCACTGGCCTTACACAGGTCAGCGATGGCTGAGAGGGAGACATTCTGGAGCCCGTCTTCCAGAGACAGTGTGGCTTGGCTGGCTAACATGGCGCAGGAGTCTAACAGGCAGCGCAATCTATATCAAAATATTTTGATATAGATAGTGTCGTGTAACTCAATTTAGTAACAGAACACTAAAAACACCCCGATTTGATTGCCGTTCGCGTGTTGTTACGCGAAAATGGCGGCCCTTTGTGCAGTCCCGACCTGTGATCCTTTTCTGGAGATTTTGATGTCATCCCGTACTGAGCTTGCCAATGCAATTCGAGCCCTGAGCATGGACGCTGTCCAGCAGGCTAACAGCGGCCATCCGGGCGCGCCTATGGGCATGGCGGACATAGCCGAAGTGCTGTGGAATGATTTTCTATCGCATAACCCTGCCAACCCATCGTGGCCGAATCGAGACCGCTTTGTTCTATCCAATGGACATGGCTCGATGCTGATCTACTCTCTGCTCCATCTCTCGGGCTATGACCTACCCATAGAAGAGCTGCGAAATTTCCGTCAATTGCACAGCAAGACGCCTGGTCATCCTGAATATGGCTATGCGCCGGGAGTAGAGACCACTACCGGCCCATTGGGGCAGGGCATCACTAACGCCGTGGGGATGGCTTTGGCAGAGAAGATGCTGGCAGCCCATTTTAACAGGGATGCGCACGAAGTGATTAATCACTTCACCTACTCCTTCCTGGGCGATGGTTGCCTCATGGAAGGCATCTCGCACGAAGCGTGCTCTCTGGCCGGAACGTTGGGACTTGGCAAGTTGATCGCCTTTTATGACGACAACGGAATCTCGATCGACGGTGAAGTTGAAGGCTGGTTTACCGATGATACGCCTGCTCGATTTGCCGCCTATGGTTGGCACGTGATCGCCGATGTCGATGGCCATGACCCTGAAGCGGTCCGCAATGCCACCCAGGCGGCTCGAAGCGAAACGGGCAAGCCAACGTTAATTTGTTGTAAAACCGTCATCGGCAAAGGAGCGCCGAACAAGCAGGGAAGCGAATCCTGTCATGGTTCTCCGCTGGGCGCTGATGAGATAGCTGCGACCCGCGAAGCATTGGGATGGACCCATGGGTCTTTTGAGATTCCCGAGCACGTTTACGCTGGCTGGGACGCCAAAGCACGTGGTGCCGAGCGCGAAAATCAGTGGAACACGGCCATGGCAGCTTATGCAGAGGCTTACCCGGAGCTGGCGGTTGAGCTGCGCCGGCGCTTGTCTGGCGAACTACCCGCAGACTTTTCAGCTCAAGCCCAAGCCTATGTTGAGCAGTGCCAAAGCGAAGGCGAAACAATCGCCTCGCGTAAAGCCTCACAAAATGCACTCAACGCTTATGGCCCGCTATTGCCGGAACTTCTGGGCGGCTCTGCCGACCTTGCCGGCTCCAATCTCACTCTTTGGAGCGGGTCCAAGGGTGTGTCGAGCAACAATGCGGATGGGAATTACATTTTCTACGGCGTGCGCGAGTTTGCGATGTCTGCGATCATGAATGGTATAGCTCTGCATGGCGGATTCATCCCCTACGGAGCGACTTTCCTGATATTTATGGAGTACGCCCGCAACGCAGTGCGTATGGCCGCGCTCATGAAGCAGCGCAGCATCTTCGTGTATACCCACGACTCTATCGGATTGGGCGAGGATGGCCCCACTCACCAGCCAGTAGAGCAGCTGACTGCTCTGCGAGCTACGCCCAACCTGAGAACTTGGCGCCCTTGTGATGCGGTGGAGTCTGCGGTTGCCTGGAAGTCGGCTATTGAGTACACCACGGGCCCCAGTGCATTAGTTTTCTCGCGCCAAGGCCTGCCACATCAGCAGCGCAGCGCGCAGCAAGTCGGCGATATCGCTCGGGGCGGTTATGTTTTGCACGACTCAGGTTCAGCGCCGGACGTGATTCTTATTGCAACCGGGTCCGAAGTACACCTGGTGATGGAGGCTGCGCAGCAGTTGGGTCAGGCGGGTAAGTCCGTACGGGTTGTTTCGATGCCTTGTGCGGAGGTGTTTGAGCAGCAGGATGCAAGCTATCGGGAATCTGTTCTGCCCAGTGATGTGCTGGCCCGAGTGGCGGTGGAAGCCGCTCACCGGGACTTCTGGTTCAAGTACGTTGGACTGGATGGTCGTATCGTCGGCATGTCCACGTTCGGCGAGTCGGCGCCAGCGGGCGAATTATTCAAGAGCTTTGGATTCACTCTCGACAACGTATTGAGCGTTGTGGAAGAGGTGATCCAGTAGGAAGCGAGACGTGATCCGACTGGCCATAAACGGTTACGGGCGCATTGGTCGTAGCGTATTGCGCGCTCTGTACGAGAGCTCGTTGCGTGACAAGCTGATGGTTGTTGCAGTCAACGAGTTGGCAGACGCAAAAACTGTGCTGCACCTTAGCAAATACGATTCTACCCACGGCCGGTTTCCTGCGGCCATTGAAGGCAACGAAGGAGAGCTGCGGGTTGCCGGTGATCCCATCGTTCTGCTGCGCCAACCCGATATTCCCGCGCTGCCGTGGGCTGACCTTGGCGTAGACATGGTGCTGGAGTGTACCGGTGCTTTCTCCGATCGTGCCACGGCACAGCTGCATATGGACGCCGGCGCGGGCTGCATGCTGTTCTCGCAGCCGGCGCAACAGAACGTCGACACTACGGTGGTCTATGGCGTCAATCATCATACCCTTGAGCCTTCACACACCGTGGTCTCCAACGCATCATGCACCACTAACGGTATCGTCCCCGTTATTGATGCGCTGCATCGCGCGTTTGGTATCGAGACTGGTACCATGACCACCATTCATTCCGCGATGAACGACCAGCCAGTGTTGGACGCCTATCATCACACGGATCTGCGTAAGACCCGCGCAGCGTCACAATCGATCATTCCTGTTGATACCGAGCTTGCCATTGGTATAGAGCGCGTTTTGCCGGAGTTGGCCGGTCGCTTTACGGCACAGGCTTTACGCGTGCCCACTCTCAATGTGTCGGCGATTGATCTCACCGTGCAGGTTGCAAAAGATACGTCGGTGGCTGCTGTGAATGCGGCGTTGGAGTCGGCAGCGCAGGAAAATTATCTGGGCGTGCTTGGGTATACGCAGGAACCTCTGGCATCTTGTGATTTCAACCATGACGCTCGCTCCTCTATCGTCGATGCCAGCCAGACCAGAGTCAGTGGTGCTCGCCTGGTTAAAGTATTGACCTGGTTTGATAATGAGTGGGGCTACGCCAATCGTATGTTGGATGTTGCCAGTTACTGGGCGAATCTGCCCAAGGAGAGCTGAAACCGATGACACTACCACTATTGCAGATGAAAGATATCGACCTTGCGGGCAAGCGCGTTCTGATTCGAGAAGATCTCAACGTACCCATCAAAGACGGTAAGGTCTCCAGCGACGCTCGTATTCGTGCAGCGCTGCCGACCATCGAGGCGGCATTGTCCGCTGGAGCTAGTGTGTTGGTCATGTCGCATCTCGGCCGCCCCGTAGAGGGGGAGTTTGATGCCGATTTCTCGATGCAGCCTGTTGCGCTGCATCTATCCAAGTTGCTTGGCAAAACCGTTCGCCTTGCAGCGGAATGGCGCTCCGGTGTCGACGCGCCTTTAGGTGAGGTCTGCTTACTGGAAAACGTGCGATTCAACGTGGGCGAGAAAGGCGACGACGATGATCTCGCGCGCCAATATGCGGGGCTTTGCGATGTTTTTGTGATGGATGCTTTTGGTACGGCTCATCGCGCACAGGCCTCAACACACGGAGTAGCCAAATTTGCACCTGTCGCGTGTGCTGGCCCCCTGCTTGCGGGCGAGTTGACTGCACTGGATCGCGCACTGACCGATCCCGCACGACCCCTGGTAGCGATTGTGGGTGGATCCAAAGTGTCGACCAAGTTGACGGTGCTTGAGACCTTGTCGGATAAGGTCGATCAGCTAATCGTGGGGGGCGGGATCGCCAATACGTTTCTAGCCGCCAGCGGTAAGCCTGTGGGCAAATCATTGTGTGAGCACGACCTGATACCTGTGGCCAAGGCGCTGCAGGCAAAAGCGCACATTCCACTGCCACCGGATGTTGTTACCGGCAAGGAGTTCTCCGAATCTGCAGCCGCTACATTGTGCTCCACTGATGCAGTAGGAGCTGACGATATGATTTTTGATATCGGGCCGAAGGGTCAAGCCGAAATAGCCGCAATTCTGGACGGCGCCGGCACTATTTTGTGGAACGGCCCCGTTGGTGTGTTTGAATTTGACCAGTTCGGCGCTGGTACTCAGGCGCTGGCCACCGCGATCGCCAGCAGTAGCGCGTTTTCAGTGGCTGGCGGAGGAGACACTCTGGCAGCTATTGATAAATACGGCATTGCCGATCAGGTTTCTTATATTTCTACCGGCGGTGGCGCTTTCCTGGAGTATGTGGAAGGCAAAACCCTGCCGGCAGTAGCAGTACTGCAGGAGCGGGCGAAGTCTGCTTAGTCTAGCATTTATTAAAAGCCCCATTTGAATGAGAGGTAGAGTTTCATGGCACTAATTAGTATGCGTCAGTTGTTGGATCACGCCGCCGAACACGGTTATGGCGTGCCGGCCTTCAATGTGAACAACTTGGAGCAGACAAGGGCGATTATGGAAGCCGCCGATGAAACCGATTCGCCGGTAATCATGCAGGCGAGTGCGGGTGCTCGCAAGTACGCAGGCGCGCCTTTTCTGCGGGCGTTGATGGATGCGGCGATAAGCGAATTTCCGCATATACCGGTGGTAGTGCATCAGGATCATGGAATGTCTCCCGCTGTGTGTCAGCGCTCCATCCAGCTTGGCTTTAGCTCTGTGATGATGGACGGGTCTCTGGGTGAGGATGGTAAAACGCCCATGGATTATGACTACAACGTAGCAGTAACAAAGCTCGCCGTTGATATGGCGCACGCCTGTGGTGTTTCGGTTGAAGGGGAGCTGGGCTGCCTGGGATCATTGGAAACGGGAGAGGCGGGCGAGGAGGACGGTAGTGGCGCCTCGGGAATTTTAACTCATGAGCAGATGCTCACCGACCCCGAGGAGGCAGCAGAGTTCGTTAAGGCCACACAGGTGGATGCGCTGGCAATTGCCTGCGGTACCAGTCATGGCGCCTACAAATTCACGCGCCCCCCCACGGGCGATATTCTTGCGATAGATCGCATCATCGAGATCAACAAGCGTATTCCCAACACGCATCTGGTCATGCACGGTTCGTCTTCTGTACCGCAGGAATGGTTGCAGGTGATCAATGAATTTGGCGGCGAGATTCCCGAAACTTATGGTGTGCCTGTGGAGCAGATTCAGGAAGGCATCCGTAATGGCGTACGTAAGGTCAATATCGATACCGACCTGCGCCTGGCCTCCACCGGTGCAGTGCGGCGCTTCTTGAGCGAGAATCCCTCAGAGTTTGATCCACGCAAGTTCCTCACAGCAACCACCACAGCCATGAAAGAGATCTGCCTCGCTCGCTACGAGTCGTTTGGTACAGCGGGCAACGCCAGCAAGATTAAGGTCAAGTCGCTGGAGGTTATGCAAGAGGCCTACGCATCAGGTGCGCTGTATTCCAGCGTCAAATAGGTCGTTCAAACCACGTGGTTAAGGTGGCATCCCCGTGGAGTTGATTCAGGCGCAAATAGACGCGCTGCGGGAGCAACTCCAGCCTCTGAACGACGCCACTGGGCCGCCACCCGAGTCAGCACCGTTGCTGGCGTATTATGGGCTGGATTTCGCTCAGGCTTTTCCGCACGCCTCGCTGTCGATGGGTTGGGTGGCATCCGGTGAGTTTGACCTAGCCACTTATCGTTGGTTGCAGCCGGGCGCAACTGACACATTGCTGTTGGTACACGGTTATCTTGATCACGTGGGGTTGTTCGCTCATCTCATTCGCTTTGGACTTGAGCGCGGCTACAACGTGCTCGCGTTTGACCTGCCCGGGCACGGGCTTTCCAGTGGTCAGCGGGCGGGAATCGATGACTTTTCATCTTATAGCGCGGCAATAAAAGATGTGCTGACAGCCTCCAGCCTCGACCAGCAGCCATTGAGGGTAATCGCCCAGAGTACCGGGGGTGCTGCGTTAGTCGACCTGGCCTCGTGCGGCCCCTGGCCGTTTGAAAAAACAGTTCTGCTTGCCCCACTCGTTCGGCCAGCTGATTGGTGGCAGGTGCGTCTGATGCATACCCTGGCGCATCGTTTTATTGATGACATTCCGCGCAAATTTGCCAAAAACTCAACGGACCTGAACTTTCTGGAGCGTATTCAACGAGATCCTATGCAGTCGACTCGAATTCAGGTTAGTTGGGTAGGCGCTCTCAAGCGCTGGCTTAGCGGCCTTGAATTTCGCGATCTGGGTGTTGGCCCGGCGCTGGTTATTCAGGGACGCGAGGACACCACCGTAGACTGGCGCTATAACATGCGCCGTATAGAAGAACTCTTCCCGGGTAGCGCGATTGAATACCTGCCAGAAGCGGGGCACCATCTGGCCAATGAAAGCGAGCGCTGGCGCAATCTCTATCTTGCGAGAATCGCTGCGCATTTTGATAAGAGCTCACTTGCTGCGCCGGGTGCGCAACCCTAGTCGACTAGATGCAGGCTGGTTTGGAGACCGTTGAAGAACATCTGCACTGAGATTATTACCAAGATCATGCCCATCAGGCGTTCCATCGCGATCAGGCCGCGACTGCCTAGCGCGCGAAGTAGTAGCGGAGAAGACATCAACACCACGGCGGAAACGGCCCACGCAGCAACTAATGCGGCTGTCCATTCGAGCATGCGCGTCGGATCGTTACTCACCATTAGCATGGCAAAGGCCAGGGATGACGGGCCCGCTACCGCCGGTATCGCCAGCGGTACGATAAATGGCTCACCTTCGGGAGTGTCGCCCAATATTCCGTGCGGAGAAGGGAAAATCATTCGAATAGCTATCAAAAATAGGATTATGGCCCCGGCTATGCTCACAGACTCCTCTTTGAGACCCATGAAATTCAGCACAGAACTGCCGCCGTAGAGGAACATTAAAAGAACGGCTAATGCGATGAGCAGCTCCCTGAAGATCACCCATTGCCTGCGTTTTCCTTCAACATCTTTCAACACGGACAGAAAAATGGGGACATTGCCCAAGGGGTCCATCACCAGTACCAGCGTTATAAAAGCAGCGATTGTATTATCCATTTCTGGCCTCAATTGGGATGTGAGCAGGTGGAACGGGTGCGCGCTATGCGAGCAAAGAGAGCGTTCCCAGTGCGCGGAGGCGGCGATTATCCCTATCCTGCTTACATTGTCGCCCCCAATAAGTTGGTAAAATTGTGAAAAAGTCACAAACAAGATACTGAGGGGGAACTAACTTATTACGTTCTAATACCGATACAGCTGACTTTGCATAATCGCGAAGGGTTATTCAAAGCGAGCTATTCACTAAAAATCTGACATTAATTACTGTCAATTCAGGGGTTATAAATGAAGACAAACAAACTGAGCACAGCCGTAAGGCTGGCACTAGGCGTCGGTGCAGTCTCTGCAACCGTACCTTTTGCCGGTACTGCAATCGCGCAGGACGAGCAGATGATCGAAGAGGTGGTAATCACCGGTTCGCGTATCAAGCGTCCTGATCTGGAGGCGGTTAGCCCATACACCGTCGTAAGTGCAGAGGAATTCAAGCTTTCAGGCACTATCAACGTAGAGCAAAAACTGGCTGAACTGCCACAGACCTTGCCTAGCTTTGGTCCAGGTTCTAACAACCCAGGTGACGGTACGGCGCGTGTCGACCTTCGCGGTCTGGGTTCATCTCGTACTCTGGTACTGGTAAACGGCCGTCGCTGGATCCCGGCTACTCAGTCTGGAGTTGTCGATTTGAACACGATTCCAGGTACTCTGATCAAGCGTGTTGACGTAGTAACTGGTGGTGCTTCTGCCGTTTACGGTTCTGACGCATTGGCGGGTGTTGTTAACTTTGAAATGATCGATGATTTCGAAGGCGTCGAAATTACTGGTTTGTACGATGTTACCGATGAGAACGACGGTGAAAAGTACAACATGGACATCACCATGGGTGGCAACTTTGCCGATGGTCGCGGTAACGCAGTTGTCTACGCTTCTTACTCAAAGCGTACAGCAATCTTCCAGGGCGACAGAAATTTTTCCAAGTTCGCTAAAGGCGACGGAACTAAAGATGATGGAAGCCTCGGTCTTGTGAACTTTGGTTCGTCTGGTATCCCGGGAAGCCGTGTTTTCGGTGGCCCAACACTGCCAAACGGCGAAAGGCTCGGTACGTTCAACACTGATGGTTCTGGTCGTGCTTTCCAGGATCCTGAAGACCGATTCAACTACGCTCCCGACAACTTCCTGCAGTTGCCACAAGAGCGCTACTTGATCAGTGCATTTGGTCATTACGACATTAACGAACACGTGCGCACCTACGGCGAATACGCGTTCTCATACAACAAGGTTCCTCAGGAACTGGCGCCAACGCCTGCTTTCACCGGAATCACTGTTAACCCAAATAGCGCCTTCTTCGGACCTGATGTGCAAGAAGCTCTGAACGGCGTAGCAGACGAGAACGGCAATGCGTACCTGTACATTGGCCGTCGTATGGTTGAGAACGGTTCACGTCAAGCGATTGATAAGCGCGATGCGTTCCGCGTGTTGGTAGGTGCTGAAGGCGCCATTACCGACAACTGGTCATACGATGCTTACTACAGCCTTTCAAACCTGGACCAGTCCAACTCTCTGAACAATGACGTGTCTAGAACTCGCTTCAAGCAAGCGGCTCTGGTTACCGATGATGCTACGGCATGTCAGGATCCCTCAGGTGGTTGTGCGCCTCTGAATATCTTCGGTGCAGGTAATATCAGCCAGGAAGCGATCGATTTCGTTAATATCGGCGCGACTAACGTTACTGATATCGAGCAGGAAGTGATTCAGGCCAGCGTATTTGGTGACCTGTGGACTATTCCTACAGCAGACTATCCTGTTTCTGTGGTCCTTGGTTACGAGCACCGCGCAGACAAGTCAACCTTCCGTCCGGATACCTTCCTGGCATCAGGTGATGTTCTCGGATTTAACGCTGGCGAAGCGACTTCTGGTCGTTACAAGGCGGATGAGTGGTTTGGTGAGATATCCATACCACTGTTGTCTGGTGCACCCTTCGCGGAAGACCTGACTCTGTGGGGCGCTTACCGTGATTCGGACTACTCCAACATTGGCGGCGTTAGCTCTTTTGCAACGGCGATGAACTGGTCACCAATCGACAGCCTTAAGTTCCGTGTAGGCTATCAAGAAGCTGTACGTGCTCCCAACGTCTCTGAGCTGTTTTCTGGCTCCTTCAATGGCTTCCCAGGTGCGGTTGACCCCTGTGCCGCTGATGGCTTTGAAGCAGGCGTGACTTCTGTAGAGACATGTGTCGCTACAGGCCTTACTGCTGATCAGGTGGGTAATTTTGTTCAGGCAAATGGACAGATCGAAGGCCGCTTTGGTGGTAACCCCGATCTTTCAGAAGAAGAGTCAGAGACCTTCACCATTGGTGTTGTCTGGCAGCCTCTGGACAGCCTGGATATCACCCTCGATTACTACGATATCGAAATCACTGACTCGATTAGTGTTCTCGGCGGCGGTGTGAACAACACGCTGAACCTTTGCTACAACGTATCTCAGGATATCAATAGCGAGTACTGTCAGGCGGTTACACGTCGCGCAGATGGTAACGTGAGTGAAGTGCGAGCATTGAACGCAAACATCGGCGCACTTGAAACGTCGGGTATTGACTTCAATGTTTACTACTCTACTGACTTTGCCTTTGGTTTCGGCAGTCAGGGAAGCACGCTGGATATCAATTTCAACAGCACTTTCCTGGATGAGTTTGACGTAACTCCAGTAGCAGACCAGCCCGACACTGTTTATGAGTGTGCTGGAAGCTACGGCGATACCTGTGGATCACCATTACCTGAGTACGCGTGGAACACACGTGCAACTTGGCGTACTGGTAGCTGGACGTTCTCAGGACTGCTGCGTTACATCGGTGAAGTTGACGACGATCGTGTTGTTGTTGGCGGAACCCCGAGCAGCGAAGTGGCTGTTGCCAGCTTGGATGAAGAGTACTACCTGGATCTGACTGTTGGCTATGCGTTCGAGCAAGGCTACAACGTCAGCTTCGGTGCGACTAACATCCTGGACACTGAGCCAACTGTGATGGGCGACGGACAGGAGCAGGGCAACACATTCCCTTCTACCTACCCATTGTTCGGACCACGTTACTTCCTGAGCGCCAGCATGAAGTTCTAAGCTGAAACTTAGTGGTAAGATAAACGGCGAGCTTGGCTCGCCGTTTTTTTTTGCTTAAAGTAAATTCAATGACACGCACCGGTCCACAACAGCTTCACGGAGTGATACAGCAGATTTCTGCTGTGTTAAGCAATAATCCGAGGCAAGCCGAGTTACTTTGCGAGAAGGCCATGGCGCAGATAGGCGAAGAGCCAAATTTGCTACATCTCCAAGGTCTGGCTTTGTCACGAATGGGTCAAGTGCCCGCCGCTATAATTAGCCTACAAAAATCAATCGCACTATCGCCTTCACAGCCGGAGGTATTGAACAACCTCGGCAACTTTTTCAAAAAATCCGGGTTGCTGGAAGAGGCGGAGACTCACTATAAATCTGCTCTGGAACTCAAACCTGATTTTGGTCAGGCCAGCAAAAATCTCGGGTTGGTGCTACTTGCGCGGCGAAAATACCAGGAAGCACGAAGTCTCTTTACCCGTCTAGTTGAGGTGTCGCCAAACGATGTTTCTCTGCTAACTGCACTTGGTAATGCAGAGAGGTTGATGGAACAGTATGACCAGGCAGTGCACTGCTATGAGAAAGCACTGGCTATCAATCCGAACTATGTAAATGCGCTTCATAATATAGGTTTAAGTCACAAACTGGCGGAACAACCTGCAGTTGCCATCCTGTACTACGACAGGGCATTAAAGTTGGCTCCTGATATCGCAGAAATCCATCTGAACAAAGGGAATGCGGAATTCGAACTCACAAATTATGAAGCCGCTGAACAGTGCTATCGCAAAGCGATTGCGCTCGACCCTTCTTCGGTCTTGGCTCATGAAACGTTGTCGGAATTACTGTGGCAAACAGGCGCAACTGACGACCTTACCAGCAGCTTGGACGCAGCGTTGTCGACTGACTCGGCTAACCTGCAGTTGCATACTTCCAAGGCCAAGTTGCTGATCCATTGCCAAGACTTTCTCGCAGCCGGCGAAGCGCTGAATATGGCTCGAATCCATGGAAGTTCGCCAGCGTTACATCAGTTAGCCGGTCAGTTACTCGCAAATCAAGGCCGCTTTCCGGAAGCTGCTGCTGAGTTCGAGAAAGCTCTGGGCGATGATTTCCTTATCGACATTGTGCACGATCTTGTTCGTACCAGAATCGCGGTGGGAGACTACCAAAAGGCAGAGGCACTACTTCAGCAGTGCATCGATAATGAACCAGACAATCAGTTGAATTGGGGCCTTATTAGCTTGTGTTGGCGACTCATGGGTGACACGCGTTACGATTGGCTAATAAATTACGAACGCGATGTGCAGGTATTTACGCTAGAAACACCTCCCGGCTACGGTTCCCTGGAAGAGTTTCTGGAGGAATTGCGGCAAGTTCTCTTGTCTATGCACACGACCAAGAATGCACCAACCCGGCAAACTTTGGTCAGTGGGACACAGACACCCGGGCGTTTGTTACACAAGCAGCATCCAGTTATCCAGGCATATCGTTGGAGCCTTGCGCAATCAGTTCGTCAGTATATTTCGACTATGCCGGATGACCCTTCGCATCCTCTCTTTCGACGCAAGAGTGAAGAATTCGAATTCTCTGGATCATGGTCGGTGAAACTCGGGCCAGGGGGCTATCATGTAAATCACGTCCATCCCGCGGGCTGGATCAGTTCAGCGTGTTACATTCACATTCCCGAGGGAATGGGGAGTAATGACACCAATGAGGGCTGTCTCAAGTTCGGAGAGGGGCCTTTGCTATTGGGTGCCCGGGAGAAGGTGGAGCGTGTTATTAGGCCTGAATGTGGAAAACTGGCGCTGTTCCCCTCCTATGCGTGGCATGGCACGTACAATATTCAGTGCGATGAGTCTGATTATCGGCTTACAGCGCCCTTTGACGTGGTGCCAGCCTAACGAGCTTCGGGGTCATCACCGGACCGGAACCATCCGGTAATTGAAAAGCGTGAGCCGATAGCAAAAGGAGCGACGATCCCTACCGCGTGCCTACGCGGAACCTGAAAGACGTTCAATGTATTGTAGGATGGTTTAAAGCCGGCCTCGATATTGTCCTGATCGTCGTAGAATTGCAGCGCGCCGCCCCAGTCGGGGTTCCAGTCGGGTGTCATGTTCAGTACAAAGGCAGCAATACGGTTTTTTCCCTCGGTAGCGTCGTCGTGGCAGGTCAGGAAGTGGCCAGCCTCGTAGCATGTTGCCTGCGCGTCACAGAAGCTGACTTCCGGGTGCCTGGTTAGTTGGCGGGCGAAGTTGAGAAATTCGGAGTCGTTAAGAAACTCGAAGAGCTGATTGAATAGATGTCCTGGCAGTAGATTCTTATGGTAGATGTCGTAGATAGGGATATTTTTATAGAGATACTGAAAGCCACGCTCTGCAGACTGATGCACTATGGCGTCGAATTGTAATCGTTGTGCCGGAGACCATTTATCGAGGCTATCCGCACCAATATCTACATGCGCACCATCGCGAGTGAACACAAGATTCCACGTATCCTGTGTGGCCAGACAATTATGGAGCTGGGCGGCTGAATCTGGTGTGAGAAAGTTCGGAATCGATATACGACCGAGTGATGCATACGTGTCTGCATAGAGGTCCGGTTTAGCATTGAGTTGCATCATCTTGCGGCCAACCAGGCGTTTCGCGCATTGAAACTGCGTTGAATTGCGCTTCGCTCAGCCGGGCTTAGTTCTGGATGCCATATCGAGAAGATCAGTACGACTCGATCTTGTTCACTCTGATTTTGTGCCTCGTGCAGATAGGTATCATCAAAAGCCAGTAGCTGGCCGAACCTCCAATCACGCGATTCACCTTTAACCGTAAGTTCGCCCGGATGTGGCGTGATTAAGGGTAAGTGTAACGTTAGGCTGTGATTGGATAGGCCATAGTGCGGCTTGATATGTTGTTGTGATTTCAGCACTGAAAAAAATACCTCAAAGGGTGTCTCGTCCAGTCCATACAAAGGAACGGTATTTAGTGCAGCAAGAGTCAGGGGGAAATGCTCGCTAACAGCTCGATTGGGTTGGCCGTCGCGAAACAAGTCCAGCGCAGTCCAGTTCTTTGAACCTAGTAGTTTGGTGAACGTCTCGCCCGCAAGGCTTTCACCCTCGAGATAGGGGCGTCCCTCGTTCTCCAGTACGTGACTTGCACGAGTGAATTCGGCACAGATATCTGCGGAAGCGGCCTCCAATCTGGAGGACCATTCCCAAACAGTTGAGTCGAAAAATGCGGCGGGTTTCAGCGAGGGGATATAAAACAGCTGCGGCACTTGGCCGGGCTCGCTCAAGCTATAGTGGCTGTCATGCGTGCGAGTCCAGATAGCATCGTGTATTCGCTTACAGTCTGCAGCTGGGCCGACGCTTGCCCGATGCAGTGATGAGAAGTGCGTTCGAAGTGCTTTGCAGGCATCCCGGAACCTTATACTAGTGGGGTCATCGCCGGGTTCGGGGTCGAGAAACAGGTTTTCCAGGTCTGACCCCAGGGAATACAGCCTCAGTGCTTCGCTGGTATGGCCCTGTTGTGCGTGAGCATAGCCAG
Organism: Halioglobus sp.; assembly: GCA_039990395.1. Lineage (GTDB taxonomy): Bacteria > Pseudomonadota > Gammaproteobacteria > Pseudomonadales > Halieaceae > CALINF01. The sequence continues at coordinate 109,154 of JBDXFZ010000139.1, read as the reverse complement.
CGTATAGGTAGGCGATTGGGTTGTCAGGCGCGAGTTCGAGGCATCTCGCGTGTGCTTCAAATGCCTTGCGCATGTCGCCGATCTGCTCTTCAACCACACCAAGGCGGTGAATTGTGCCCGGGTCGTCTGGTATTAGTAGAGACAGCGAGCGGAGAGCGGAAAGCCCCTCTTCATAATCTCCGCGTTCAAACGCAGCGGTGACAGATGCATCGAGTACCGATGCCTGGTGCTGCAATTCGCTGTTCTTCGAGGTGGTCAAGGTCGCCTAAAACACAGCGTGAACGCTTTAGGCGCTCGCCGACTCGGCAATGATAGAGTTGCTGCGCACCATCAATCGGCCCCAGTTTTCGAGAGAAAACAGATGGGCAAAAATGAATGACAGGTAGCCATTACCGTGCATGGCCACAATCTCCTCTTCAGGCAGCGTGTTCAGTTTTTCCACATTAACAGCGAAGAAATTAGCGATAGGGCGCTCGCCTTCTGGTGTAGGGTGAGTCGCTTTCTGTTCGCTGAGCAGGCCCAGCGCGGCCAGCTTTTCTGTGAAGTCACGCGTGCGATTGCGTTCGGCTTCAAACTGACCGCAGAAGTCGACAATCTGACGTGTTCGCTCGGACAGCTCTTCGCCCTCCCAGAATGGAACCTCGGGGTGCTCACTGATGCCTTTTGACGCGCGGTCGATAACAATAGCGAACTGATCGCCCTCACCGCGCGCAACCGCAAATGGGTGCCGGCGCAGATAGGAGGGGATGTAGCAATTGCGGTCCCATTGCCCATCTTCGTCAACAAACATATTGCGGTCTTTGATCACGGACACGACTGCCAGAGGCACAGGGTTCTCCTGGCCGGAAAAAACAACCGGATAGTGCTTTTGTGCTGAGGCTATCTCCGAGGCCACAAGTGGTACCGACATAACTGAGCGCGTGAACTCGAACGGTTTGTCAGGTGTACGCCAACCGAGGTTTTCGTGGTCTTCTTTGTTCAGATACTCTGGTTGCTGGTATAGAAACATGCTGCCCTGAGGCACTTTTATGCTGGCGGGATTGTCATTCATGGATAAGTCCAACGGAGTAGGTGCAGTTGAAAAGACAGATTAGATCGAGTCGTCATAATAGCGTTTCAAGCACCTCCTGACACCTATTTCTTATTCGCAGCTATCTGCCAGCCAATAATGACCCTCTCTATCGACGCGCCATCTCCACTGGTGACGGCTACAGGCGCTTCTGCCGATAGCCCGGCGATTGTCAGCAGCTCGGTGATTTCTGTTGCACCAAGTTCTGATCTTGCGGCCTGCTGCAGCTGCATGAGTCGTTCGCGCTCTGCCTCTAACCGCTGCTGCATTGTGTGCGCCAGAGCTGCCGTCCGCTCGGGATAAAGCTGACGATCGTTGATGACCTGGTTAATGCCCTCAAATATCTGCCCGGAGACGTGGCGAGTTTTGGCTGTTTCTTCTGCCAGAAAGCGTTCGCCAGCGTGCTCCAGATTCTCAACGCTGGCGGACCCCTGAACATAAGCGATCACTGTATCGATCACCCCGCCGGGAAGCGTAAGCTGGTTGATTTCGCGCAGCGTACGCCCGCCGGAGCGCAAAATAGCGCTGTCAGTGTGATGGACCAACAACATTAAGCGGCCGCTTGGGGCGAGCACTCTTGCTGCTTCGGGTACGGACAGCTGACAGTTTGAATACTCGAGTCCGAATTGGCTGGTGACGGCATCGAAGCTGCCGTCGTCAAATGGCAGTTGGGTGATGTTTGTATTGGCAAGGAAGTCTGCGGTTGCCAACGGATGACCACTGGCGACGTGGTCGTGCGGTCTGATGTTGGCGCTATCGACACCCGTAATCTTCAGGTCAGGGCGTGATGACAGTAGCTGCTCTGGAACTGCGCCATTGCCTGTAGCCAGGTCCAGCGCGCGGGCATTATGCGGAAGTGTTGCTGCAAAACGCTGCCAGAAATCCGCGACTGCTTTGGCGTCCTTTTCTTCACTACCGGTGATGCAGCTGTTGAGCGGACCACCCTCCCAATATATGGACCACGGATTTTGGGTCTCGGTCACAAATTTTTCCTCAAAAGCGCTGACTGAGCTTTGTGTACCAATAACGGCCACGCAGCTCGTGTGAACGGCCGTCTATATTGTCATTAAAGGCGGAGACAGCCAGTGGCGCGCTCGTGTCCATCAGATTGTCGATCCCGAGAGTCCAGCGGAGTCCCCGTAAGAGATCAAAGTTATAGCTCGCCTGCAGGTCGTGCACTGCCCAGCTGTCGATCTCTTTTTTGATATTGGTACCCGGCTGCAGCTCTTCCATGGCGTCGACGAAATGAATCTCGTAGCCTGCCTGCCAGCGTTTGCGTATCCAGCGCAAATTTGCCTGACCTTTCCATTGCGGAATACCACCCAGACCTTCAGATGCTTCATCGCGGAAGGTACCGGCGAAGTCAATTTCCTGTGAGGAGGCATCCAGACGTGCCAGATACTCGTCGATATAAGTCACGCTGCTGGCCAGTATGAATTTGCCCCAGCGGGAATCCGGCACAATATAGCGAGCTGTAAAGTCTGCGCCGCGCACCTTGCGGCGACCCACATTAATATTGTTTGCTGTGATCAGGACCAAATTGCCGGCCGGGTCACGTTGCACATGGTCAGCGAAGGCGCCGGAACGAGCGTTCTGACTGACGATAAACTGCGCGCTGGAGGACACCACGTCTGTTTGTTCTATCTGAAATAGGTCCGCCGTCAATGTAAGTCCGCCTGCGGCTGTCGGCGTCCAGACAATGCCTGCCCCGTAGCTTTCAGACTGCTCTGCATCCAGCCCCGAATTGCCCCCTTTCTCGGTCAAAAATTGATTTCGCGTTGGGTCTGCCTGCACAACGCAACCCGGCAATACCCCAACATTTTGCGCCACTGTGCAAGGGTCGCTGATAAATGATTGATCTTCGGTGACACCCGCATAAAGCTCGTTCAGACTGGGTGCACGAAACCCTCTGGCGTACGTGGTTCTTAACAGCACGGCATTGCCCACGCGAAAGACAAGGCCGAGCTTGGGTGAGGTGTTGTTGCCAAAGTCGGAGTAGTCGGAATATCTAAGCGCCGCCTCTACATCCAGGCCTAGCGAAGTCGTGCTGCTTCGCCATGCAGGTAGGGTCACCTCAGAAAAGAATTCGATGATGTCGCGATCACCCCGAGTCAGCTCAAAGTTATTGCCGCCGATGGTGCCGGTGTTGGCGATGAGTTGGTCGGGACGCTTGCTGGTGGCTTCGTTGCGGTACTCAAAGCCGAATGCAAGATTACCTCGCCCGTAGGGCAAACTGAGTACTGCGTTACTCGCACTGGCGCTCAGACTCGACAACGTTGAGTAGCCGCTGACATCGCCTTTGGTGCGGATGAAGTCCACCTGATCGTGGGTGATGGAGCTCGGTGTGCCCAATAGGTTCACAGGTACACAGCCGTCGATGTCTGCGCCCTGGCAATTGCTGGCTGGGCCAAGAGCCTGTCGCAATCGATCGGCGTTCACGATACTGGTTAGTGTTTCGTCTGCCTCACTTCGGCTCCAGTTATAGGCCAGATCCCAGTTCCAGTCATCAAACAGGCCCTCAATCGATGCGGCAAAGCGGGTGACTTCGGATTCATTGCGCTGAGTACGCACAGGGAATTCTACTAACCGTCTGCGCACGTCCAGAAGTGTCTCGCCGAAGTTGTTGTACCGATTGCTTGCATCAATGGGAATTGGCTCTTGCTCAAAGCCGGTAAAAACAGGTGTTGGCGCCAGCGTCGCTTTGGACTCGGTCTTCACATACGATGCATCGATGGCAACGGTAATCTGCTCGTTAATATCGTAGCTCGCATTTGAGTAGATGCTGCTGCGATCGAGTGGCACGACCGCGCTGGTAAACGCTTGGTAGTTGAACAGGTCTTCATCCATTGCTGCTCGATAGCCACTATTTGTAGCAATCAGAGTTGAACCATCAGAGAGTACAACACGGCTGGCGGGTGTCGCGCTGGAGCGTTGGTCAGTGCCGCCGCGCAAACGAGTATCGGCGCTGCGCGATACGCTTCGGTCTCGACTGTAAATGGGATCCTGATCGTAAGCCGAGGCAGACACAAAGAATGATCCGTTAGGCAGCGCGGTACCATACTGTACCGTGTGGGTTTGGGTTTTCAGGTCGCCTCGTGACGCCTCACCGTAGAAAGTCTCAGCGAGAAAGCCGCGAAAGTCCCGCTTCATGATGACGTTCACCACGCCCGCGATGGCGTCCGACCCATAAACCGCCGAAGCGCCATCCTTAAGAATTTCGATGCGCTCAACGGCAGCCGGCGGAATGCTGTTGAGGTCCACAGCCTCACCCGCCAGTCCGTCGTTCGCCACACGTCGACCATTGATCAAAACAAGCGTATTGCTTGCGGGTAAGCCGCGCAGAGTGACTGTGGCGGTGCCGTCGCCGCCGTTGGAAATAGCGGTACTTATAGCGTTGCCTGCCACTGCGGGTACAAACTTGAGTATCTCCCCCAGCGTTTGAGCGCCACTCGACTCGATATCAGGCGCAGAGATGACTTCGACCGGTGCAGCACCCAGGTAGTCCGAGCGCCTAATACGTGAGCCGGTAGTGCGGTTGCCATAGATATATGTTTCTTCTATTCCTGGTGTGTAGAGCGGGTAGTTTGCGAGCGTGGCCGAGGAGTCTGGACAATCCTGAGGATTGCTGCTGTTGTCTGCACACGATGCCTCAAACACCGCGATGATGTGATCATCCATCGCTTCCCAGTCCAGCCCTGAGCGATTCAGCAATTTTTCCAGTGCGCTTTTGTTTGTCTGCTTACCGACGACAGCATCAACCTGAAGATGTCGGGTGAGTTTGTCTGAGAAAACAATGTACAGCCCGCTTTGGCGGCTGAATTCGATTAAGGCAGAGGAGAGTTGGCCAGCGTCAATATCGAACACTGAACTGTCATCGACTGATGCGAATGTGTGTGCTGACCAACAGTTGACGGCCACCGATAGAAGGAGGAGCCATGACTGCAGCCATCGCTTGGAGGGTTTCAGTGATTGCCGACCAATGCCAGGCATGTAGACTCCGGCTACGACATCCTGTCATAACCCTCTGAATTTGATGGAATTTAATCCCCCCTAAGGGGCTTCAGAGATCCGTTATAGCTTACTGGTCGGATTTGAGCAACTGAACCGTGGAGTCGTCTATCTGAATGATGCGCACATTAAGGCTGCGTTCCAAGGCAGTAAGGATGACATCAGGCTGATCGACCCTGAAAACGCCCGAGACGCTGAGCATTGCCAGTTCTCGATCACCTAGCAGGATATGCAGATCGCTGTAGCGCTCAATCTGATGAACGAGCTCGTGCAGTGGCAGCTCTTCTGCCATTATCTCGCCGCGCTGCCAGGCTAACTGTTTCGACGCATCAACCTGAGCCTGTGCATTTAGCCCATTCCGATCGGCGATAAGGTGGTGATTGGCAGTCAGGACGTCGCTGGCAGGCATGCGACTGCCTGAATTGCCCAATTCGGTAACTTTGACAACACCTTCAACCACGGTGATGTCGACTGTCTCACTATCGCTGCGATAAACATTGAAAGCGGTGCCTACCACTGTTGTTCGTGCCACGCCGGCATCGACATGAAAGGGTCGCTCCGGATTTGACGCTACCTTGAAGAAGGCCTCACCGCGGATAAGCTCGATGTAGCGCTCTTCGTCACTGTAGCTTACCGCGATCCGGCTATCGGTATTGAGTGCTACGGTTGAAGTATCATTAAGCTCGAAAGTTTGCCGCTCGCCTTTTGCAGTTTGATAGTACTGCGTTGGTGTCTCTACCGGTGAAAGCGGCCATAACGCTACGGCAACAACAAGACAAGCCGCAGCCGCAACTGCTGCAGACACGAACCAGCGTCGTTGATTTGCCGCCGGGGTTTCCAAAGTTGTGTCGAAGGGCATTACGCTGAGCACGGACGTGTCTTCCCAGAGGTCCAACATCTGATCCATCGCCACGCGATGTTCATCCTGTGTGAGCCACAGAGCGAACGCGTTGCGATCATCTTCGCTTGCTGAATCTGACCGAAAGCGTGCAATCCACCCGAGAGCGTCGTCGCAGTCTTTGCCAAACTGATTGAATGTGTTGTCCATTCCCTACACCCGCGCAGGCGATCCTGGTACGGGGTCTGCCTCCAGACAGCATGATACTGCCGTAACAATGCGTTAGTTTGTAATTGTTGTACTAATAGAACGGTCGAGTGAGCACTTACCGCAATGAAAATTCAGTCTTGTCTAGGTTTTTTTGCAAACTCATTGTCGGAGGAGAAAGAGCTGCTCATTGACGCACGACAGTGCTTGAGTGCCTGTAGGATATACTTCTCCACACTGGAGACTGATACATTCATCTCCTGAGCGATAGCGCTGTACGACATGCCACTTTTGCGATGTAGCAAGAAGGCCTGCTTTACTTTAAGAGGCAATTCGTCCACTGCCGCATAAAGCTGAGTAAGCTTTTCTCTGGCATCCAGAATCTGTTCGGGCGACGCGGCGTTGGCGTTGATATCCAGGGGTTCGCCTTCTATGTTGTGAACCTTCTCCAGCTTGATAAAGCGAAAGTGCAGACGCCGCCGCCGGAGCTGGTCGACGGCAAGGTTCGTAGCGACCTGGAACAGGTAGGCCCGTGCGTTATCTAACTGCTGTGGCTGCTCCATTCTATGCAGTCGCAAGAATGCCTCCTGTGCAACTTCCGAGGCATCCTCCGGGCTATCGAGCTTGCGGGCCAGATACTTTTGTAGCGCGAGCTGATGCTCTGTTACCAGTTGCGCTAGAAATTTGTCTTTATTGTCAGACACTCAAAAGGACTCTTGCTGATTCCTAAAACAGTACGCGAGCACGAATCGTGCCCTCTACAGCGCTGAGCTTCTCTAGCGCCATTGGGGAATATTCAGCGTCTACATCGATAACGACGTAGCCTATCTGATCATTGGTCTGCAGGTATTGCGCAGAGACATTTACGCTGTTCTCCCAGAACACGTTGTTAATAGCACTCATTACGCCAGGTATGTTGTGGTGTACATGCAGTAGTCGGTGACTACCCGCGTGCTCTGGCAGAGCTACCTCAGGAAAGTTGACTGAAGAGGTGGTTGTGCCATTGTCACTGTAACGAGCAAGCTTTTCAGCAACCTCCATCCCAATATTCTCCTGTGCCTCGACCGTACTACCGCCAATGTGTGGCGTGAGAAACGTATTGTCGAATGCGCGCAGCGGAGAAATAAATTCATCGTCGTTGGAGCGGGGCTCTTCTGGAAACACGTCTATGCCGGCTCCACCGATATGACCGTCTTGCAGCTTGCTGGAGAGGGCGTTTATATCCACCACTGTCCCTCGTGACGCGTTGAGAAGAACAGCGCCAGCCGGCATTAGCTCCAATTGGCGTGCACCAATCATATTGCGGGTAGACTCAGTCTCGGGCACGTGCAGACTCACCACGTCGGAATGCGCCAAAAGGTGGGCGAGACTGGGTACTTGCCGCGCGTTGCCCAGTGGTAGCTTGTTCACCACATCGTAGAACTGCACCTGCATTCCCAGGCCTTCTGCAATAACGCCCAGTTGCATGCCGATATTGCCATAGCCAATGATTCCGAGTCGTTTGCCACGAATCTCAAATGCGTTGGCCGCAGATTTTTGCCATTCACCGCGGTGAGCGGCCAGGTTCTTCGCAGCCACGCCACGCAAAAGCAATATAGCTTCAGCGATGACCAGTTCGGCAACGCTGCGGGTATTGGAGAACGGTGCATTGAATACAGCGATGCCTCGCTCAGTCGCCGCACTCAGATCAACCTGATTGGTCCCAATGCAGAAGCAGCCGACAGCCACCAATCGTGGTGCCTCCGATAGCACCTCTTGAGTCAGCTGAGTTCTTGATCGTATGCCGACAAAGTGCGCGTTTTTGATTGCTTTCTTGAGCTGCTCTGTAGGCAGTGCCTTGGGGTGCTGCTCGATATTGGTATACCCGGCCTGCTCCAGCGCGGCAATAGCAGACGGATGCACGCCTTCTAACAGCAGAAACTTGATCTTACTTTTTTCAAACGACTGTTGCGCCATGCAATGAAAACTCCAGTGCAGAGATGTGAGTGCAAATACGTGTATAGGGCAGGGGATAAAAGGGCGGCTATGTTAACATATGCACGGTTTTATCCCTTACCGTGTGAAAATTACCGTAGGAGCTCTGGTGAGCCATCTCGACCCCTCAATCTTGTCTGCATTGCAGGCTATCGTGGGCGCCGATCGGGTGCTGATTGATACTGACGCGCTCAGATCATACGGCAGCGATTGGACCCGTGTTTTCACGCCGGCGCCGTGCGCGATCGTATTGCCTGGCTCGGTTGAGGAGGTACAAGCGGTGATAGCGCTGGCTGCTGCGCAGCAGCTTGCCGTAGTTCCCTCAGGTGGTCGCACGGGCCTTAGTGCCGGCGCTGTTGCTCATCAGGGTGAGTTGGTAGTTGCGCTTGATCGTCTGAACCAGATCGGCGATTTTAATGCGATTGATCGCACAGTCACCTGCGGAGGTGGCGTGATCACTGCGCAGTTGCAGGATTTCGCCGAGCAACAGGGGCTTTACTATCCGGTTGATTTTGCGTCCAGCGGCTCTAGTCAGATCGGGGGTAATATCTCCACCAACGCTGGAGGCATAAAGGTGATTCGTCACGGGATGACTCGGGATTGGGTAGCCGGTCTCAAGGTTGTCACCGGCACAGGTGAGTTACTGGACCTTAATCGTGGCCTGATTAAAAACAATGCGGGCTACGACCTGCGCCAGTTGTTGATTGGAGCAGAAGGCACATTGGGACTGGTGGTGGAGGCAACCATGCAGCTGGATCGCCCCCCGGGAGACACCTCCGTCATGGTCTTGGGCGTACCGGATATGGGAGCAATAATGCAGGTGCTCGCGACGTTCCAGAGTCAGATCGATTTGTTGGCGTTTGAGTTCTTTTCGGAACTGGCTTTACAGAAAGTAGTGGAGCATCAGGACCTACAACGCCCGTTTGGTACACCGACACCCTATTACGCGTTGCTGGAGCTTGAAACGGCAACGCAAGAGCAGGCCGAACAGGCCATGCTGCTGTTTGAGCAGTGTGTTGAGGCAGGCTGGGTGCTCGATGGGGTCATCAGCCAAAGTGTTGCCCAGGCACAATCGCTATGGCGGCTGCGAGAGGATATTTCAGAAACGATCTCTCGGTGGACACCGTATAAGAATGATATCTCTACACTGATTTCCAAAGTGCCTGACTTCCTTGTTGAAGTAGAGGCAGTTGTTGAGCGTGAGTATCCGGAGTTTGAGATCGTGTGGTTCGGGCATATCGGCGACGGTAATGTGCACCTCAATATATTGAAGCCCGATGAATTATCCATGGATGAGTTTCAGGCGCGCTGTGGTAGCGTCAGTCGGTGGGTGTTTGAAATCGTACAGCGCTATGGCGGCAGCGTGTCCGCAGAGCACGGGGTGGGTCTTCTGAAAAAGGATTATCTGCACTACAGTCGCTCTGCAGCCGAAATCGCTATTATGCGTGAGGTGAAGAAAGCGTTCGATCCTCACGGCATTATGAACCCCGGTAAAATCTTCGATTGATTCCGGGCTGAGTGCTTTCGGAGAGCATTGGCGGTGCTTCCCAGTTACCGGACCTTATGCGGCCATGGATGGCCGCATCAGAGCCCACATGGATGTGCTTGTAGCGTGTCTGGTAACTGGGAAGCACCGTCAAGGCACGGGCAACAAACGTTGTCTCTACAACAGTGCGACTCTCGTGGCCAGTGGACCAGTAGCCCCTACTGTGCGAACAGCGTTTTCACCCCGTTGGCAGTGCCCAGAAGCAGCACATCCGCAGGTTTCAGAGCAAACAACCCATTGGTCACCACACCCGTGATGCCATTGATTTTCGCCTCGGTTGCCAGCGGCTGTGCAATAGGAAAATTGTATACATCGAGTATCACGTTGCCGTTGTCTGTAACAACGCCATCGCGGTAAACGGGGCTGCCTCCGAGTTTGACCAGTTCGCGCGCCACATGGCTGCGTGCCATAGGAATCACTTCAACCGGTAATGGGAAGTCGCCTAATGTGTGCACCAGCTTGCTCTCATCGGCAATACAGATAAATTCTCCGGCCACGGCGGTTACGATTTTTTCGCGCGTCAGCGCTGCGCCGCCACCTTTGATCAGTTGCAGTGCATGGTTGCTCTCATCGGCGCCATCAATATAAAAATCCACCTGATCGACGGTATTGAGGTCGTATACGGGAATACCGTGCCTGCGTAGGCGCTCTGCCGAGCTCTCTGAACTGGCGACGGTCGCGCTGATATGGCCAGCGATGGGTGCGAGACAATCGATAAACAGGTTGGCGGTAGACCCCGTGCCTATCCCCAGCACAGTGTCTTTCTCAAGCTTGGGCTCTATGTAGGCAAAGGCGGCCTGGGCAACTGCCTGCTTGAGTTCATCCTGGGTCATTGGCTGTCTCCGTAATTAGGCCGCAGCCATTATAGGTTAGCGCTGGGTATCAGGCACCAAAAATACCCAAAACACTCGACATTGTCGGCTGTAATGCGCAGCTGGCTGAATTACCATGAGAGACTTTATTGATCGGATTGAAGCTGCACATGCCCCTGTCTTATATCAAGCGCATCCTTGATGCCCGCGTCTACGATGTGGCCCGTGAAACCCCTGTTGACGAAGCGCCACTCATGACTGCCCGAATGGGTAATACAGTCTTGCTAAAGCGCGAAGACCTGCAGCCTGTGTTTTCTTTCAAGTGTCGCGGCGCGTACAACAAGATGCAGAGGCTTTCACAGGAACAGCTTGAGCGTGGTGTCGTGGCGGCTTCTGCCGGTAATCATGCTCAGGGCCTTGCGCTTGCTGCGCAAAAGATGGGGGTGGTGGCGACGATCGTTATGCCCCGCACAACGCCACAGATCAAAGTGGATGCGGTCCGGGGCAGGGGCGCTAAAGTGGTCTTGCACGGCGATGCGTTTGAGGAAGCTGCTGCTCACGCGCAACGGCTCGTGGAAGAGAAGAATATGACCTACGTGCACCCGTTTGATGACCCCGATGTCATTGCCGGTCAGGGCACGGTGGGAATGGAGATCGTGCGTCAGCATCAGCAGCCATTGGATGCCATTTTTGTCCCCGTGGGTGGCGGTGGTCTGCTTGCTGGAGTCGCAGCCTACGTAAAATATGTGTGGCCACAAACGCGGGTGATTGGTGTTGAACCCGAAGATGCAGCCTGCCTTAAGCTGGCGCTGGACAGGGGGCGCCGTGCCACTTTGCCAGAAGTAGGGTTATTCGCTGATGGTTGCGCAGTGGCCCAGGTAGGTAAGGAAACATTTCGGGTTATCCGACAAACAGTAGACGAAGTGATAACCGCCAGCACGGATGAGATGTGTGCGGCGATAAAAGATATTTTTGAAGACACGCGCTCTATTGCCGAGCCGGCTGGAGCATTAGCGCTCGCAGGTCTCAAAAAGTACGTTGAGCGCACTGGGGTTGCAGACCAGCAATTGCTGGCAATTGTCAGTGGCGCCAATACCAACTTCGATCGTCTGCGCTATATCTCCGAACGGACAGAGGTAGGGGAGCAACGCGAGGCAGTTATCAGCGTAACCCTGCCTGAAGAGTCCGGTGCCTTTCGTAAGTTCTGCAGCGCTTTGGGGCGTCGCAATATTACTGAATTCAACTATCGATTTGGTGATCCCGGCGTTGCTCGGGTGTTCGTGGGTTTGACTGTTGCTCCCGGCGGCGACGATCTGGCTGAGCTGATGGCAGAGTTGGAAAGCAAGGGGTATGCCACGGATGACTTCACCCACAATGAGATGGCCAAGCTTCATGTGCGCTACATGGTGGGAGGGCATGCGCCTGTCGACCTGGAAAACGAGGCGATTTACCGCGTGGAGTTTCCAGAGCGACCAGGCGCTTTGTTGAAGTTTCTAGCCGGGCTTGGGCAGCGCTGGAACATCACGATGTTTCACTATCGTAATCACGGTGCGGCGTATGGCCGGATCCTTGTCGGTGTACAGGTGGCTCGCTCGGAAAGGCGCGCCTTTCGCAAGGTGCTGGATGAGATCGATTTTCGATACTGGGAAGAAACCGACAACCCAGCCTACGAGCTCTATTTGGGCCGAAATCAGGGGAAAGCTCAAGAAAGGCAGGAATAATGCGGGTTTCGGGGTTCTATTCCGTAAGAAGCTAGTTTACACTCGCGTCGTGAGTGTGAATAAGTCACAAATAAAGGCATATCGCGCGCGCAACTGGTTCAAAACTTGGACGTTAGTCAGTGACACCTACTCAGATAGGGCGCGCTGACCTGTTGATAGAGAGAAAACCATCTGTGAAACGTAAACCCGATACGTTAGTGATTCTGATGGCGTTGTTTGGACTCGGCGTTGTGGCAACCTTGCTGCTGCCCGTTACGTCAAATAGCACCGTAGCCGCCCCTGCATCGCCTCTGCAGGCTGGGATTATTATCCAAGATTAGCGGGTAACACCGTCACCTGAACATTGGTGAAGATACGCCTCCGTCGCTACCCATTGAAGACGCACGTCCCAGGGCTCGCGCGGTATCTCGTCGCAATGCTGGCACTCGAACCCTAGCCCCAGTGTGGTTGTGTCTGACGGAATCTCGAGCGTACGATCGTAAAAGCCTCCCCCCATGCCCAGGCGGGTCCCATCGTGGGACCAGCCGACAACGGGCATACAAAGAAGATCTATTGTGGCCACGGAAACCGGCTGGATGTGCGGCTCCGGTTCTCCAATGCCGTACTTGTTTTCGACCAAGTTATCGCCGGGCTCCCAGCGGGCAAATCGCAGTGAATTGTCTGTTTGAATCACAGGGAGGAAGAGATGCTTACCTTGTCCGAGTGCTAGCGTGGCAAGAGGCAATGGGTCGGCTTCACCATCGTTGGTCAAGTAAACCGCCACACTACTAATCTGCGACCAATTCGCTAATGCCAGCGTGTGTGCGGCGATCATGCTTGCGGCCGCATCTCGCTCTGTGGCGGATAACCTCTGGCGTCGCTGGCGCAGCTGCTGACGCAGTCTGGTTTTGTGTTGGGCGAGAGTGGTCATAGAGATGAAGGATACCCAGCGTACCGCTGACAGAACTGCCCTTGAACCCGACGGTTCAAGGAGGGGGTTTCCGTACTGTATCAGGCTTTCCGGTCATGCCGGACATGCACACCAACAGTCGCTGGCAACCCCCGGATAAAAATTTATCGGCTCGAGGACTGTCCGTCTGGCGAATAGGCCAGGAATCCGAAGCGATTATAGCCCACTCGAGAGAGAGAGTGGGAGTCAGCTCGGAAATGATCTTCCGAACTAGCTAATCTCCAACTGCCGCAGCTGATACAGCGCGTCATCAATTTTACGGTTGAGTTGGCCGAAAGTGTCCTCGCTGACATTGTCAGTGAGATCCAGCTGGGTACCCTGGCCGTCCTGCTCTGAAGCTTGCAACAGCTCGTAGCTGATATTCAGTGCTGCCATAACGGCGATGCGTTCGAGACCGATCACTTTGCCAGTATCGCGGATTGTCCGCATTTGCTTGTCCAGATACTTGGCAGAAATTATCAATTCGGCTTGCTGCTCTTCAGGACAAGCAACCTGATATTCCTTATCCAAAATGTTCACGGTAATCGTGTTTGGGATGCTCATGACTCGCTCTCCATGGATCGCAGACGATCAATCATGGCTTCGACTTTGGCGCGCGCCATATCGTTCTTGGTGATGAGGTCTTGCCGCTCGCGCTGCCAGCCGGCTCCCTTGGCTTTTAGAGCCTGGTTCTCAGAATTCAGCTGGTCACAGAGTGCAATTAGCTGGTCAATCTTGCCCTCTAGCGCTTTGATGGGGTTATCTGCCATTGGAGTTTTACTTTGGCTGCGAGTAAAGTCGCTTAACTATAGAGCTGGGTCGCGTTCAGGTCAACGTCATAAAAGGTTTATATATCAATAGCCTGCCCAGCTATTTGCAGTAATCAGTAGAGGTGCTGTCGTCAGGCTAGGCACCACACGCCCAAAGTTTAGAGGTCTATATGTTTGATGAGCGACCCGGTGAACCCGGTGTTTTTGATTTTGATGAGATCGCCAATCACCTTCTCGACCAGGGACAGCAGACATCTCCGGCAGATTTGCACGGGTGCCTTACGGGCCTCTTGGCTTCTGGCGTGGCGACGTCTGCGGAGGCTGCACTGGATAATGTTTGTACAGCGCTGCATGTCACGCTACATGGAGAGTTAGCCGAGATAGTGCAGAATCTGTATACCGTCACTGCCGCGGCGCTGATCGATGAGTCCTTTGACTTTCACCCGTTGCTGCCTGATGACGATACTGAGCTCGAGGTGCGAACTCAGGCGTTGGCAGATTGGTCGCGCGCGTTTTTGGCAGGCTATGCGCAAGGAAAAGTGACCTCTGGAGCGACTGACGCCGCTGTTGCCGCCGACAGTGCGGAAGCGCTCAAGGATCTGGCTGTCATTGCTCAGGCTGGGATTGATGAGGACGCTACGGAGGAAGAATCAGAGCAGAGCTACGCCGAGATTCTGGAGTATCTGCGAGTGGCCGCGCTCAACGTCTTTTTAGACAGTGAGGGGTCCGCTGACTCAACTGCTGAGGACAATCCGGAGCGACCGCTGCATTGAGCGTTGGATTGCGTCACAATTGGCAAGAGGAAAAAACCGCGGCAAATTGCTCAGTCTTGTAATTCACAAACAGGTAAGTCCTAAGCTATGACGATTAGTAAAACGGAGTTCGCGCGTCGCCGCAAAAACATGATGGGGCTGATGGAGCCCAACAGTATCGCAATTATTCCCTCTGCGCGTGAACAGGTGCGCAGCCGCGACACTGCATTCCCGTTCCGTCAGGACAGTGACTTTTACTACCTCACTGGCTTCGAAGAACCCGATGCAGTGCTTGTGCTCGTGCCCGGCCGACGACACGGTCAGTTTGTGATGTTTTGTCGTGAGCGAGACCCAACAATGGAGCTGTGGGATGGCTATCGCGCCGGTCCCGAGGGAGCGTGCGAAAAGTACCAGGCCGATGATGCCTTTCCCGTGGGAGATATAGACGATATTTTGCCCGGCCTTCTCGAGGGGCGTGAACGGGTTTATTACTCTATGGGGCGAGTAGCCGATTTTGATCGCCGGATAATGGGCTGGGTTAATAGTATTCGCGCCCAGGTGCGTACGGGAGCGGTACCGCCTGGCGAGTTTACTGATCTTGATCATATGCTGCATGAACTTCGCTTGATCAAAAGTGCCGCGGAGCTACGTTTGATGCGTCAGGCAGGTGCAATTACTGTCCGCGCGCATCAGCGCGCGATGCAGTTCTGCCGTCCCGGTGTGTACGAGTATCAGTTGGAGGCGCAGCTGCAGCATGAATTTGCTATGGCAGGCGCGCGTCATCCCGCTTACAGCAGTATTGTTGGCGGTGGCAGCAACGCCTGCGTTCTGCACTATGTGGAGAATCGCGACAAGTTAAAAGATGGAGATCTGGTATTGATTGATGCGGGTTGTGAGTATCAATACTACGCGGCAGATGTGACTCGCACCTTTCCTGTAAACGGCAAGTTTAGTAAGGAGCAACGTGCAATTTATGACATCGTACTCAAGTCGCAACTTGCCGCGATCGATGCCGTGCGGCCGGGCAATCATTGGAACGAATCCCACGACGCTACCGTAAAAGTTATCACGGAGGGCTTGGTCAAGCTCGGTCTACTAAAAGGCCGAGTCAGCACGTTGATCAAGAATGAAGCCTATAAGGAATTCTATATGCACAAGGCGGGACATTGGCTGGGCCTGGATGTGCACGATGTCGGTGACTACCGTGTCGATGACGAGTGGCGCGCGCTCGAACCCGGCATGGTACTGACGATAGAGCCGGGAATTTACATTGCTCCCGATAACAAGAAAGTGCCGGCAAAGTGGCGTGGCATTGGCGTTCGTATAGAAGATGACGTGGCGGTGACCGCGGATGGTTATGAGGTGTTAACCGCCGAGTTGCCGAAAACAGCTGATGATATCGAAGCGACTATGGCGGCCTGAACCCTTGCAGCAGCCCCGGCACATTGTGATCGCAGGTGGTGGCATGGTGGGAGTGAGTCTCGCGCTCATGCTTGGCCACGAACTCCCCTCAGACATACGTATAACGTTGGTAGAGAGCTTTGCTCTGCCTGAAGATACAGGTCCTCCTGCCTATCATCCATCTTTCGACGCCCGTTCTACCGCTCTGAGTTACAGCTCGTGCGCAATTTATGAACAGATGGGCGTTTGGCCTGATCTTGCACAGTGGGTATGCCCCATTGCGACAGTGCACGTTTCCAATCGTGGACGTTTCGGCAGCACGTTGCTGTCTGCGCAGGACTATGGCTGGGACGCATTGGGTTACGTGGTAGAAAATGCCTGGTTGGGACGTGCTCTTCTGTATGCCCTGCGGCAGCAGGAGCGCGTGGAGCTGATTAATCCGGCGAACGTGGCAGCAGCTACACCGATGGGTGAGTCGGTAGTGCTGTCTATCGAGGGCGATGATAACGACACCTTGACTGCAGACCTGCTGGTTGTTGCCGATGGTGCTGACTCATCGTTGCGCAAAGCGCTGGGTGTTGGCACCTCAGAGAAACCTTATGGGCAGTCTGCCCTTATCGCCAATATTGCATTGGGCAAGAGCCATGCAGGCTGTGCGTTCGAGCGTTTCACCGATGAGGGCCCACTTGCGTTGCTACCTCTGGTCGGCGTACCTGATGCGAAGGAACGTAGTGCCCTAGTCTGGACCCTGCCACCCGAGCGAGCAGCGCAGCTAATGGATTGTTCGCCAACAGATTTCTTGCAGGCGTTACAAAGCCGATTTGGATATCGATTGGGCCGACTGCAGCGTGTGGGTGAGCGCTTTCAATATCCACTCACCTTACTCGAGGCTCACGAGCAGGTGCGTCAGGGTATTGTGGTTATGGGCAATGCTGCGCATGCACTGCATCCGGTGGCTGGACAGGGGTTCAATCTTGCGCTGCGTGATGTGGCGCAGCTGTCGGCTTGCATCGGGCAGGGGATCGAGCAGCAGCGTTCTCCGGGTGACCTGTCGGTGCTCAAGCAGTATCAGGAATTACAGGCAGACGATCAGCGCAGAACAATCGCGTTCAGCGACAAGGTGCCGGGTTTGTTTATGCATCCGGACCCGGTCTTGTCAGTGGCGCGCGACCTTGCATTGGCCGGCTTGGATATCAGCCCGCCGTTGAAGCGCGCTTTTGTGCGTCACGCCGCGGGTATCGCCGCAATGGCCAGTCCCAATGCCTGAGGCTAAAGATTTCGACATTTTGATCAGTGGCGCCGGAATTGCAGGAGCAACACTGGCCAGTGCGTTATCGGGGCAGGGTTTGCGTATCGGCCTGATTGAAGCGCAGGCGACCCCCACTGCATCTCTGCCCAGCGGAACATCGGTGCTGGACTTTGATGCGCGCGTTAGTGCTATTACCCCAAAATCGTCTGCGCTACTGGAACAAGTGGGCGCCTGGCCCAGAGTATTGGCATATCGGGCCCTTGCTTATCATCACATGACGGTTTGGGATGCTCAGGGTACAGGCATGATCGAGTTTGACCGCGACGATCTCGGGGCGGAGTTTCTGGGCCATATCGTCGAAAACCGGGCCATCATCAGCGCGTTGAACACCGGGCTTGCCGAGCGAAACGACGTGATTCGGTTTAGTCCGGCAGAACTGGCTGGGTGTAGGGTCGATGGCTCTGGAGCGGTCACGGTTTCGTTGGTGGATGGTCGAAGCTTGAGCGCCGATTTACTCGTCGCAGCTGATGGCGCCATGTCAAAAGTCCGTGAGCTGCTGAACTTTCAGACCCGCGAGTGGAACTACGGCCACAAAGCTATAGTGACCACTGTACAGACGCAAAAGCCTCATGACGACACGGCCTGGCAACGATTTTTACCCAGCGGCCCCTTAGCGTTTCTGCCATTGCCGAGCGCGGGACATTCGCATGTGTGTTCGGTTGTCTGGTCACAGGAAGATGCGCGCGCCGATGAGCTGATGGCATTGTCTGATCGTGAGTTCAGTTTAGAGATTGCCAGCGCGCTGGAACATCGTTTGGGTGAGGTCACGGAGTGCGCGCAACGCTGGGTATTCCCGCTACGGCAAAGGCACGCGGTCGACTATGTGCAACCTGGCGTAGCACTGGTAGCAGACGCCGCACACACCATACATCCGCTGGCGGGGCAGGGAATTAATCTAGGCCTGCAGGATGTGGCCGTACTGGCGCAGGAAATTTTGGCTGCGGTTGAGGCAGGTGCTAATCCGGGCTCAATTGACGTGCTGCGGCGGTATCAGCGCCAACGGAAGGGAGAAAACCTGGCCATGATGGCGGCAATGGATGGCTTCAAACGCCTGTTCGAACAGGACGCACTGCCGCTGCGCTGGCTGCGCAATGCCGGCATGCGTGGTGTGGGGCGCATTGCACCTATCAAGCAGTTGATCATGCGACAGGCGATGGGCCTGTAGATTCAGGGATTGGCATACTATTTGGCAGTCTGGGCTTGGCGCCTGATAGATCTGTTTGTGCTTCGTGATTGTGTTTCATATTCCTGCGGTTAGAATATCTGGCTCTCCCGGCGAGCAAATGCCGGGTCTGCGAACCCAGTACGAGGATGTGCCATGAGCCAGACCCCCAGC
This sequence comes from Halioglobus sp., assembly GCA_039990395.1. GTDB lineage: Bacteria > Pseudomonadota > Gammaproteobacteria > Pseudomonadales > Halieaceae > CALINF01. The sequence goes on along the minus strand of JBDXFZ010000139.1, from coordinate 90,483 downwards.
GAGTTAAAATATGCCAGTAGCCATGAATGGGCGCGTCTGGAAGAGGATGGTACCGTGACAATCGGCATCTCCGATCACGCGCAAGAAGCGCTGGGCGATGTGGTATTCGTTGAGTTACCGGAAGTTGGCGATTCGCTTGCCGCTGGGGACGAGGCCGGGGTGGTGGAATCTGTAAAAGCCGCATCCGACTTATATGCCCCCGTGGGTGGTGAAGTTCTGGAGATCAATGGTGTGCTGGAAGATGAACCCGAAACAGTGAACTCCGATCCCTATAATGATGGCTGGTTTTTCAGGCTACAGCCCTCTGACACAGCAGAGTTAGACAAGCTGCTTTCAGCGGATGACTACGCTGCTCACTGTGAGGAAGAGGACTGACCGAGGCAGGTCGATGTCCGTGCCGATCGCAGTCGCGATCGTAGCAACGCCCTCATGAGTCTCAACGATCTGTTTCTTCGCAAAGGCGCCGACCGGCGGCTGCGCGCTGGACATCTGTGGGTGTATTCCAATGAAGTAGATACGGGTCGCTCCCCGCTTGCCGGGGCTGAGGCGGGCACAGGCGTACGTGTGCGCGCTAGTAACGGCGATGTACTGGGCAGCGCCTACCTGGACCCGCGCGAATTGATTTGCGCGCGAGTCTATGCGCCCGGTAAAGACCAGCCGCTGGATTCCTCCCTGTGCACTGCACGTATTCAAACGGCTCTTGCCCTGCGCGAGCAAGCGTTCACAGAGAGTTGCTATCGCCTGATCTATGGTGACAGTGATCTCCTGCCAGGCGTGGTTGTGGATCGCTACGGGCCCTATCTGGTTTTACAGTTAAACAATGCCGGTATTGAGTCCTATGAGGCCCAACTGGTGGAAGCGCTGTCGCGCGTAGTGGAATCAAAGGGGATTTTGCTTCGTGCAGATAGCCGTAACCGCCGCGAGCAGGGGCTACAAGATCGACTGGAAGTGGTGTTTGGTGAGGTGCCCGACGAGGTGCCGTTGATTGAGAATGGAGTCCACTTTTTAGCGCCTGTGCACGGGGGGCAGAAAACGGGTTGGTTCTACGACCATCGCATGTCGCGCGCCCGTCTGGCTGCTTACGTCCAAGGTAAGAGTGTGCTCGATGTATTCAGCTACATCGGTGGCTGGGGAGTACAGGCGGCGGCTTTTGGCGCGAGCTCAGTGTGCTGTGTAGACAGTTCAGCACAGGCGTTGGAAGGTGTGATGCGCAACGCAGAGCTGAACTCGCTTGCAGGCCGCGTGACCACGCTACAGGGTAACGCCGCAGATGCCATGCAGGAGTTGGCGCGGGAAAAACGCCGGTATGACGTTGTTATTCTCGATCCACCGGCGTATATCCAGAGGCGCAAAGATCTCAAGAAGGGTGCAGCTGCCTATCGCAAGATTAATGAACTGGGTTTGCGACTACTGGAGCCCGGTGGCCTCTTGGTCTCAGGGTCGTGCTCTATGCACCTTAGTCGAGCCGATCTGAATATGGCGCTGCAAGGTGCCGCGCAGCGTTCAAAGACTCAGTTGAGGATTATCGAACAAGGTGCTCAGGGGGCCGATCATCCGATTCATCCGGCGATTCCGGAAACCGAGTATCTCAAGGCGGTGTTCTCCCGCACTATGGGTCTCTGAGAGAAATTACCGGCCAGCCACGCTGTTGCGCCTGTGCTCGCAGGATTGGGTCCGGGTCAACGGCGACCGGGTTGTCTACTTGCTGCAGCAGTGGCAGATCGTTGTGGGAATCACTGTAGAACCAGGCACCGTCGAGCGAAAGCTCATTTTCTTTAAGCCAGGTGTTCACCCGCGTGACCTTGCCCTCATGATAAGACGGTACCCCTTCAGGCTCGCCGGTGTAAACGCCTTCAATTTTTTCGCCTTCACACGCTAGCAGGTGATGTATGCCCAGGCGCGAGGCTATTGGGCCTGTAACGAATGAATTGGTGGCGGTGACAATCATCAGAACATGACCACGCTTACGGTGATCTGCGATCAGGGCTGCCGCACGCGGAAGCAGTAGCGGCTCAATTTTCTCTTCCATGAATTGCTCATGCCATGCATTGAGCAGTTCAGGTGAGCGACCCTTGAGCGGACCTAAGGCAAAGCGGAGGTAGGCGTTAATATCCAGGCTGCCTGCTTGATAGTCGCGATAAAACGCTTCATTTTGCGCTGCAAAATCACCCTCGTTTACGATGCCCAGCTCACAAACAAATTGGCCCCACAGATGGTCGCTGTCACCGGCTATGAGCGTGTTGTCGAGGTCGAAAATCGCTAGTGTCATTGAAAAGGTCTCCACTCAGGGCGGCCAGCATAGCGGGTGGTCACAAACGAGACAATTTCTCTGAGTCCGGAAAGTGTGGAACAATAGCCGGTTCGTGATGGATATGGCGCAGCACAGTGATTGACTCAGACGGCTTCAGGTCGAATGTGGGAATAATCGTGGCTAACGACCAGGGGCAGCTGCTCTGGGCCCGTCGCGTGGGCGGTCGTGACGCATGGCAGTTCCCTCAGGGGGGTATCGCGCGAGGTGAATCGCCAGAAGAGGCGCTATATCGAGAGCTGGATGAGGAAGTCGGTTTACCCCAGGGCGCAGTTGAAATACTCGGCGCCACGCGGGGTTGGCTGCGATATAAACTCCCCAAACGCTATATCCGCAAGAACCAAAGCCCCATCTGCATTGGGCAGAAACAAAAGTGGTTCCTTTTGCGGATGCTTGCTGATGACAGCGAGGTGCAGCTCGATACCAACGCTAAACCGGAGTTTGATCACTGGCAGTGGGTGAGCTACTGGTATCCATTGAATCAGGTTATCCCCTTCAAGCGTGAGGTCTATCGCCGCGCACTAAAAGAATTTTCCCAGCCACTGGGACGGCACACTGCCAAGCAGGGGGTAGCTAGCTCATGATGCTGGAACTCCTGCGCCAAACCGTACAGGAAGTTAACGCTGCCGAAAGCCTCGACCAAGCACTGACCATAATCGTTCAGCGGGTCAGGGTGGCTATGGGTACCGAAGTCTGTAGCGTTTACATGCGCGACCAGGGCACGGGTCGCTGGGTTTTCAGGGCAACAGAAGGCCTTAATGCGGGTTTGCTGAACGAGGCCAGTCTGGCGGTTGATGAGGGTCTGGTAGGGCTGGTCGCAGAGCGGGAAGAGCCGGTTAACCTCGAGAACGCAGAGGCTCACCCCAGTTTCCAGTTTCTGCCGGGTATTGGTGAAGAGTCTTACAGTGCTTTTCTGGGTGTGCCGATTATCCATCAGCGCGATGTGCTTGGTGTTCTGGTCGTCCAACAGGCCGAGCGCAGGCGCTTTGACGAGAGCGAAGAAGCTTTTCTAATCACTCTGTCGGCACAGTTGGCGGGTGTTATTGCTCACGCTGAGGTGACGGGCGCAGTGCCCGGCGATGCCGATGCCGGGGAGGCGGTACCCACGCGAATCAGCGGCGTGGCGGGAGCACCCGGCGTAGCGATTGGTTCGGCTGTAGTCGTGTCGCCAGTGGCAGACCTGTACGCAGTGCCCAAACGCAAGGTAGAGGACAGGCGATCTGAACTGCGCGCCTTCAAGCAGGCTTTGGAGAAGGTGCGCGTAGACATCCGCTCTGTGTCAGACAACCTTAAAGGCCAGCTCAGCGCAGAAGACCACGCGTTGTTTGATGTTTACCTCGGAATTCTCGACGACTCTGCGATTGGCGGAGAAGTCGCCGCATTGATTAAGGCGGGAAACTGGGCGCAGGGTGCGCTTAGCAAGGTGATGATAGAGCACATACGTCACTTTGAGCGCATGGAGCACAGCTATCTGCGTGAACGAGCGGTCGATGTTAAAGACCTGGGAACGCGGGTGCTGTCCTATCTTCAGGCGGACGACCAGGAGATGCGGGTATTTCCCGAACGAACCGTGCTCATCAGCGAGGAATTGACGGCATCGGCTTTAGGTGAGATTCCACGTGAAAATCTGGTGGGCCTGATCTCGGTGCGCGGCTCGGGTAATTCGCACGTTGCTATTCTTGCACGCGCGATGGGGATTCCAACTGTCATGGGCGCGGTTGATCTGCCCTACACACGACTGGAAAATCTCGAGTTAATCGTCGACGGCTATAACGGCAACGTGCACTTGAATCCAGCGCCTGAACTGAAGGAGCGTTTTCAGGAGCTGGTGAGGCAAGACTTGGCGTTGTCGCGTGATCTTGAATCGCTGCGCGATGAGCCCAGTGAGACCACCGATGGCTTTAGGCTGCCACTTTGGGTAAACACAGGTTTGATGGCGGATGTGACGCGCTCACTCGCCCAGGGCGCCGAAGGCGTGGGGCTGTATAGAACTGAGGTGCCTTTTCTGCTGCGCGAGCGCTTCCCGAGTGAAGAAGAGCAGCGACAGATTTATCGAAACCAACTGGAAGCATTCGCTCCGCGCCCGGTCACGATGCGTACGCTGGATGTGGGTGGCGATAAAGCCTTACCTTATTTCCCCATCGAAGAAGACAACCCGTTTCTGGGCTGGCGGGGAATACGTGTAACGCTTGATCATCCGGAGATATTTCTCGCCCAGATACGCGCCATGATCAAAGCCAATGAGGGGCTGGGAAACCTGCGCATCATGTTGCCTATGATCAGCAATACTAGCGAGCTGGATGAGGCCCTTAAACTGATCCACCGTAGCCATAGGGAGCTGATCCAGGAAGGAGTAGAGGGCGACTTACCGCCGGTAGGGGTGATGGTTGAGGTGCCTGCGGCGGTCTATCAGGCCAGAGCACTGGCACGCCGGGTCGACTTTCTGTCAGTGGGGTCTAATGATCTCACACAGTATTTGTTGGCGGTGGATCGCAATAACGCCCGGGTGGCAGACTTGTATCATGCATACCACCCCTCCGTGCTGCAGGCATTGGCCGCGGTTGCAGAGGCTGCAAGAGCTGAGGGTAAATTGGTGAGTATTTGTGGGGAGTTGGCGGGCGAGCCGATGGCCGCGATACTGCTGATGGCGATGGGTTACAACGTGCTTTCGATGAACTCTACGAGCTTGCCACGGGTAAAGAAAGCGGTGAGATCTTTCGCCCACGCTGAAGCGGTGTCGTTGTTGGATGAGATCAGCGCACTGGACAACTCCAGTGCGATTCAGCAGCGTCTTGAGGAAGTGCTGGTGGAGCGTGGGCTAACCCAGTTTATTCACAATCCGATGGATTGAGCTGTTTCGAGCCTGAAGCACTCCTCTACACGTCCTGTTTCCTGCCCCACATCGTTAAAAGAGAGTTCGCGCCAATTCGTCGTGCCTGCGCGTGTTTGCCACAGCGTGGTCGTGCTGCGGGTACCGTACACACCGGCTGTTATGAACTGTGCAGACAGAGCCTGGTCCATCTCGCCAGTTAATCCGTGGGCGGTCAGCTCTTCGGGGTTGGCAAGATGTCTATCTTGTACCGCCATGGCGAGCTCCTCGTGCGTTAGCGTTGCGCGACTCAGCGAACCCTCCAGCATAGACTTTCCCAGTTGAACCTTGGGCCATGGTGTGTCCAAAGCCGCATTGCTCAATCCATACAGGCCAGGCGCGAGTGCCTCGGGAGCGCGGCTTCCATGGGCGTTACTGAAAACCCAAAGGCTTTGTTGGTCCCCCACTACGAGGTTGAAGAGCGCGTATTGGTCGGCCTGCGGTTCAATCTCCGCGAGATAGGCCTGTGGGGTGCTCTTACCTGCGAGAAAGTTCAGGGTCAGTTCGCCGCGAGAGAGTGGCGCGGGAGTGGTGCGGCTGGGGTCGCTCACATTGGTGATCGCTGCAAACCTGCCGGTGCGTGTCGTACCCATCCAGGTGCCGCCTTGCTCGAGGTCGCGTCCGGCTAGCACCTGTGGCTGTGCCTCCCAGAAGTGGGATGCCTGCGTGGGTCTTGCATGAAACTCATCGCGATTGGCCGACACGACCAGCGGGTAGTGCGGTGAGCACTGATGAGCAAATATGACCAGACACATGGCATGTCTCCCGAAAACTGGTGGCAAAGATTTGTGAATGAAGATCAGGTGCATGATAATAGCGGCTTCGGTTTGTTGCTGTCCCGCTAAGGGATTCCACGCCTCTAAATACATACGAATACTAACAAGTACCGACGTAATGCTGTCATATCCCCAAATCGACCCGGTAGCGTTTGCACTGGGGCCGGTGCAAGTGCATTGGTACGGCCTCACCTATCTGAGCGGACTGGCCTTTGCCTGGTGGCTGGCACTACGTCATGCTCGGCGCCCCTACTCCCCAGTGAAGCGTGAGCAAGTAGATGATCTAATTTTCTATGCTGCGCTGGGCATCGTGCTGGGAGGGCGGCTAGGCTATGCGATTTTTTATGGCGGAGAGCAGCTGGTACAGGACCCTACCTGGATTCTGCGAGTCTGGCAGGGCGGCATGTCTTTTCACGGCGGGCTGCTGGGCGTGATCATAGCAATGTACGTATTTGCTCGCGGACGCCAGATTCCCTTCTTAAAGTTGTTGGATTTTATCGCGCCACTTGCACCTATTGGTCTGGCGCTGGGCAGATTGGGAAACTTTATCGGCCAGGAGTTATGGGGGCGAGCTACCGATGTGCCGTGGGCAATGATATTTCCCCGTGACCCACTGCAGCTGGCACGGCACCCCTCTCAGCTGTACCAGTTCGCACTGGAGGGCATGATATTGTTTGCGCTGGTGCTGTGGTTTGCCTCGCGACCACGCCCTGTGGGAGCTGTAGCGGGTCTGTTTGCTCTGGGTTATGGCTGCCTGCGCTTTGCTGCGGAGTTTTTTCGTGAACCCGATGCGCATCTGGGGTTCCAGGCGCTTGGCTGGGTTACTCGCGGGCAGATACTTTGCATTCCAATGATAGCGATAGGCGTTTACTTGCTGGTACGCGCTTTTAAAACGGCGGGAACGCTCTCGCCTCAGGAGAGTTAAACAATCATGCGTCAGTACCTCGATCTGTTGCAGGACATTTTAGATAACGGTGTGCGTAAGGACGATCGCACAGGCACGGGTACCTACTCCGTGTTTGGCCGCCAGTACCGTCACGATCTCGCCGATGGGTTTCCTCTGCTGACCACCAAGAAGCTGCATCTCAAGAGCATCGTCAATGAACTTATCTGGTTTCTCAGCGGCGACACTAATACGCGCTGGCTGAAGGACAATGGCGTGTCTATCTGGGATGAGTGGGCCACTGAGTCAGGTGACCTGGGACCCATTTATGGCGCGCAGTGGACCGCCTGGCCAACTCACGATGGCGGCAGCATCAATCAGATAGATTATGTGGTGGACTGCTTGAAGAACAATCCTGATAGTCGCCGCATCCTCTTTCATGCGTGGAATGTAGAGTACCTGCCAGATGAGAAGGTAAGTCCACAGGAGAACGTCGCGGCCGGCCGTATGGCTCTACCGCCATGCCATTTGCTATACCAGTTTTACGTAGCTAACGGTAGGTTGTCGGCTCAGCTCTTCATCCGCTCCAGCGACTCGTTTCTGGGGCTGCCCTACAACACTGCCAGCCTTGCCGTGTTGGTGATGATGCTCGCCCAGCAATGCGACCTGACACCTGGCGAGATTATCGTTTGTACGGGTGATTCACATATTTACTCCAATCATTTGGAGCAGGTTCGCGAGCAACTTGGTCGAGAGCCCCTCCCTTTGCCGCAGCTAAATATTCTCAGGCGGCCTGACACAATCTACGACTATCGGTTCGAGGACTTTGAGTTGGTGGGCTATGACCCGCACGCCCATATTGCCGCGCCGGTGGCGGTCTGACGATTCCATGGTAGAGCTAGCCGTTATTGTTGCCGCTGCCGATAATGGCGTTATCGGATGTAATGGAGCGTTGCCCTGGCACCTTCCCGAAGACCTTCGCTACTTCAAGCGGGTCACGCTGGGAAAGCCAATCGTGATGGGGCGTAAAACTTATGAGTCTATCGGCAAGCCTTTGCCGGGGCGCACCAATATCGTGGTGAGCCGCAACACCCAGTATCGTGCAGAGGGTGTGCGTGTGGTGGCCTCGCTGGATGACGCGTTGCAGCTGGCAGGAACGATAGCCGAAAATGATTCTATCGGTGAGTTAATGGTGATTGGCGGTGCACAAATTTACGCCGAAGCGCTTGTGCGTGCCGACCGGCTTTACTACACCGCTGTGCATTGCAGCGCTGATGGTGATGCCTTTCTACCTGAGATTGACTGGGCGCTCTGGCGAGAGACCTCACGCGAAGCGCACCCAGCGAAAACACCCGATGAAACTGGCTATACGTTCCTGACCTATGATCGGCACCGTCCGAAGGCTGAGTAATAACTTAATGTTACCGAACTGCGCAGGATTCGATTTGAGTGTAACCATTCTACACGTTTCGGCAAATGCACCCCGCTGCGCACTTTCCTAAATTGAATTACTCACCCATTTGGGGTTAAATCGCGTTCCTCGGTTTACGGACTCAGGTTTTTGCACTAATAATTAATGTTCCAGTGGTAAGGTAAATACTCCGAGTCGCAATTTATCAGCCCAGAATCACTCAGTTGGAAATAGGAAGCCCCATTCCCATGACTATGCATCGAATGAAGAACGTGTTCGTCGCTGCGCTTATCTCCGTCGGCACCCTTGTGGGTACGGTGGCAGTAGTGCAAGCCAGTACTCTCGATTCCATCCTCAAGGTTGGAGAAGACAAAAACTCAGCTGCGCGCAAATCGCAGGTCAAGGTAGATCGTCTTGCTGACGAAACCAGAGACCTGTTGAGCGACTACAAGACTGTCATGAAGCAGGTTGACGGTTTGGTGGTTTACAACAACCGCTTGCAGCGCCAGATTGAAAATCAGATGGCACGAATCGGCAACATCGAAGGTTCGATCGAGCAGGTGACTGTCGTTCAGCGCCAAATGACGCCACTGGTTATTCGCATGATTGACGGTCTCGAGCAGTTCATTGAGCTCGATGTTCCCTTCAATAAAGATGAGCGGTTGCAGCGAGTTGCGTTTTTGCGCAGCAATCTGGATCGGGCTGATGTGAGTGTTGCGGAGAAATTCCGTCAGGTACTCGAAGCTTACAATATCGAGCTGCAGTACGGTCGTGGTATTCAAACCTATCGAGACACTATCGACATTGGCGGTGCGCCGCGTGACGTCGACTTTCTTCGTATAGGACGTGTAGCGCTGGTCTATCAGTCAACTGATGGCGCGGTATCGGGTGCTTGGGACAAGTCTTCAGGTTCCTGGGTTGACCTGCCTTCGGGCGAGTACAACGCTGCAATTCGTAAGGGAATTCGTATTGCCAACAAGCAAGCTACGATTGAACTGTTAAATATGCCAGTTTCGGCGCCGGAGGCGAATTAATGTTTATCAACCGCTTTAAAGTCTCATTACTCGCTGCTGCTGGCGTTGCCGCACTGTCGGCCAACCTAGCTGTGGCCCAAGCCGACGGCGCTGCCGCAGCCGAGCCATCCGCTCAGTCGCTCGAACAGCTTCTTCAATTCGTTAAGAAGGGACAGGTGACCGAAGCCCGGGAAAACCAGGCCCGTGAAGCTCGCTTCTCGAAAGATAAAGCTAACCAGGCTGCTGAAGTCAGAAAAGCCGAGGCCGAGAGGACCCGGCAGGAACAGCTTAGTGAGCAGCTGGAAAATACGTTTGAAGAAAACGAGCTGCTGATTACTGCCAAGCAGGCGCAGTTGCGTGAGAAGCTGGGTACCCTGGCTGAGCTGTTTGGTCACTTGACCGCGGCGTCTGGTGACCTGGCATCGAATATCGAAGTTTCATTGGCATCTACACAGTACCCTGATCGGGAGCTGTTCCTGAAAGACCTTATCGCCAAGATGGGCGGTGCTGATACGCTGCCTAGCGTAGAAGAAATCGAGCGCGTTTGGTTCGAGCTTTTGCGTGAAGTGCGTGAGACAGGTGAAGTCGTCAAGTTCACTGCTGAAGTTGCTACACCGGCTGGTGAAAGAGCGGAGCGTGAAGTATTGCGTATTGGTGCTTTCAACATTATCGACACCAATGGCAACTATCTGAACTTCGAAAATGGCACCCTGAGCGAGCTACCGCGTCAGCCTAGCGGCAACTACACGGGTTGGGCTAGCGATCTCGCTTCTGCGACATCAGGGCTACATACCTTTGGTATCGACCCCACGGGTCCAACCGGTGGCTCCTTCCTGGCTGCGATCATTGACACACCAACGCTCGAAGAGCGCTGGCATCAGGGCGGCTACATCGGCTATGCCATCACTGCCGTAGGTGTCTTTGCTTTCATTCTGGCGATTTACCGCATGCTTGTGTTGTCGTTAGTCGGCGCCAAGGTGAGCTCACAGCTCAAGAGCGAGAAAGCCAACGACAACAACCCACTGGGCCGTGTTCTCAAGATTCACGAGGACAACCCCAAGATGGATACCGAAACTCTGGAGCTCAAACTGTCTGAGGGTGTGTTGAAAGAGACACCGAAACTCGAGAGTGGTCTGACCCTGCTGAAGATTATTGCAGCCGTTGCACCGCTGATGGGTCTGTTGGGAACGGTAACCGGTATGATCATTACCTTCCAGGCGATCACGATTTTCGGAGCTGGAGACCCCAAAGCAATGGCGGGTGGTATTTCAGGAGCGCTGGTAACAACCGTTCTGGGTCTATTGGTTGCGATCCCCACAGTGCTACTGCATACCGTTGTTAATGGGCGTTGCCAGAGCATCATCCATGTACTGGATGAGCAGACTACAGGAATTATTGCTGAGCACACTGAAGCCAACCTGAGGTCGTAACATGAATGGGCTAAGCAGTGCGCAGGAAACCCTGCTGAGGTTTATGGATCTGGGCGGCGATGTGCTTTGGCTCATCGCTATCCTGCTCTTTTTCATGTGGATGCTGATCTTTGAACGTGTCTGGTATTTCAAGTTTGGCTGGAAAAATGATGTCGCGAATGTGATTTCCAAGTGGGAATCACGCCCGGAACGTAAGTCCTGGGAAGCGCACCAGATACGCGAGATGTTGATTTCTCAGGCCCGGATCAAGATAAACAGATACTTGCCCATTATTAAGACGTTGGTGGCTCTTTGCCCCTTGCTGGGTTTGTTGGGCACCGTAACGGGCATGATTGAAGTATTTAATGTGATGGCGGTGACAGGTGGTGGTGATGCCAAGTCGATGGCAGGAGGCGTATCACGCGCTACTGTGCCAACGATGGCTGGCATGGTTGCTGCGTTGTCGGGCGTATTTGCCAACACATACGTAACGCGTGTAGCGCAACATGAAAGCGAATTCCTTCAAGACAACTTGACTACAGATCACTGATAGAGCCAATTTGATGCGCAAAAAAAATCGAGCGACAGATACCGACGAGGCGGAGATCGATTTAACACCGATGCTTGATGTGGTGTTTATCATGCTTATCTTCTTCATCGTCGTAGCATCCTTTATTAAGGAAGCGGGAATTGAGGTCAACCGGCCAGACAATTCCAAGTCAGACCCAAGCGACGCTTCGAGCATTCTGGTTACGATTACAGGCGACAACCAGATTTGGATGGAAAATCGTCGCATCGACATAAGGTCGGTGCGAGCAAATATTCAACGGCTCCTTGCTGAGGACCCTGAACAGCCACTGACCATTAAGGCTGAACGGGGCGCAAAAGCAGGCACTTTGGTGGGAGTTGCTGATTCCGCTCGCGAAGCCGGTGTCGGTACAGTGAACTGGGCTAGTGGAGGGGGTAAGTAGTATGGCTACTTCGTCACGTGGTCGAGCTCAGCAGCAGGGCGGTGGAGAGGGTGAAATCGACCTGACGCCAATGCTGGACGTCGTCTTTATCATGCTCATTTTCTTCATTGTCACATCCTCTTTTGTAAAAGAGCCCGGGGTGGAAATCTTTAAGCCACAGGCCGCAACTACAGAGGCTTGTGAACGCGGCACGATCATCTTTGCAGTGAACGATCGCGGCGATATTTATTACAACAAAAATAAGACCACCATCGATCGGGTGAATCGACTGGCAGAAGCTGCCAAGAAGGAATCGCCTCAGGCTAATCTTGTGATTCAAGTGGATATGGATACGCCTACGCATGTCGTTGAGGAATTGATTGATGAAGTTCGCCCTCTTATGACAGCGCCACCGTGTATTTCCACAGACGAGGAGGCCTGATCGTAATGAGCAGCAATATCACCAGAATGATCATCGCGGCACTCTTTGCTATTCCAGTGGCTCTGGGATTGTTTGCGATCATGAATAGCTTGATTGACACAGAATTCGTGCAGCCTGACATCAAGACACGCAAAGTTGCGGACATCGTGAAACCCGATGAGGAAATCGAGGTTAACACCAAGCAGGAAAAGCCTGAGAAAGTAGAAGACCCGGAAGAGCCGCCACCTGAGATGCAGCCTCTGGAGTTTGATATGGACATGGACGTTAATGTGGTGAATACCGCGCCGACATCCCAGGTAGATCTCGATATTAGCTCCAGTGGTATGTCATCTGGCGATGGCGAATATCTGCCGATCGTTAAGGTAGCGCCAATTTATCCGCGGCGCGCGCAGACTCGTGGAATTTCCGGCTACTGCATTGTCGAATATACAGTGACCAAAACGGGATCCATTCGTGACCCACAGGCTGTGGATTGCCAGCCATCAGGCGTTTTTGAAAGCGCGTCGGTTAAAGCCTCGCTGAAATTCAAGTATAAGCCACGGGTTGTAGATGGTGAGGCAATTGAAGTGGCTGGCGTGCAGAACAAGTTCACTTACGAGTTGGAACAATAGGTGAGTGTTATGAAGTTTATGAAAGCTCAGAGGTGGTCCAAGGCTGCCTTGTTTGCGATACCCGTTGTAGTTGCCCAGGTGTCATTGACGCAGTTACAGTCGGAATTGGGCCTTTCCCCCTACGCGTCTGCTATCGCGCAGGACGAGAAAGCCGCAAAGCCACAGCAAGAAACTCGTCGAACGCCGGCGCTTCGTAATAAGGTGTACGAGCGTCTTGCAGAAGCCCAAGCAGCGGCTGAAGCTAAAGACATGGCGACCGCGCAAAAAGTGCTAGATAGCATGATTGCGTCTGGTGGCAAGAACGAGCTCAACAGTTACGAGCTTGCCAATGTCTATAACCTATACGCATTTATCCATTATTCGCGCGAAGATTATCCTGCTGCGCTAAAGGCCTATGAGAATGTAGTAAGGCAGCCTGACATACCATTGGCGATGGAGATCAATACCAAGTACACCATTGCTCAATTGTATTTCGTTCAGGAGAAATGGAAGCAGGGCATCGATGCCCTAAACGAGTGGTTTGCTCTAACGCAGAATCCACCGGAAAGTGCTTACATCCTGCTGGCGCAGGGCTATTACCAGCTGAAAGATTACAACAAGGCGCTGACGAATACCGAAATTGCCATCAATATGTACAAAGAGAAGGGCAAGGTACCTAAAGAGCAGTGGTACAACCTGGCGCGCTTCTTGTATTTCGACAAAAATGACATCAACAACGCAGTAGCAGTTCTTGAAGAGCTCTTGAAGTACTACCCAAAGAAGCAATACTGGGTTCAGGTCTCGCATATGTATGGTGAGCAGAAGAAAGAGTCCTGGCAGTTAGCTGCCATGGAGACGGCTTATGTTCAGGACATGCTGGATAAGGGAACCGAGCAGATCACCATGGCCTATCTTTACCTAAATGGTGAAGTACCCTACAAGGCGGCCAAGGTTATGGACCGGGGTATCAAGAACGAAAGTATTCAGGATACGTCCAAGAACTATGAAGTTATGGGTAACGCGTGGCGACAGTCGCAGGAGGTAGCCAAGGCTATTCCGGCGATGGAAGTTGCTGCGTCGAAATCCGACTCAGGCGAATTGTATGCGCGTCTTGGCAATGTTTATCTAGACGGTGATCAGTATAAGAAGGCGATCACGGCGATAAACAAGGGCTTGCAGCGTGGTGGTGTGAAGCGTCCAGATACTGCCCGGCTTGTGCTCGGCATGGCGTACTTCAACGACAAGCAGTACGCTAAAGCGCGAGAGGCTTTCAAGGCAGCCGGTCGTGACGATCGGTCAGAAAAGTATGCAGCTCAATGGATTCTGTATATGGATACAGAGCTTGATCGTCAGCAAAAGCTTGCTGATGGCGGTTGATCGATAATGTAGGGAGATTTTTAATCTTCCGGCAAAGAAAAAGGGAGCACCAAGTGCTCCCTTTTTTTTGATCTCGTATCAGTCACACACCGCTACGAGTGATGTTAGTACCAACTAAACCGGTACCACGTTCTCCGCTTGAGGGCCTTTCTGGCCGTCAGTGACGGTGAACTCAACTTTCTGGCCGTCGGAAAGGGTTTTGAAACCATCTCCCTGAATTGCGCTGAAGTGCACAAATACATCGGGTCCGCTTTCTTGCTCGATGAAGCCGAAGCCTTTGGATTCGTTAAACCATTTTACCGTGCCAGTTACTGTAGCCATATGCAATTTACCTGTCTTACTTGCGTAGGAACCTATCGATTCCTTGTTAATCGTAAACATTTATGGACGGCAATCGATGAACACCAGGCTAATCGACCTCCGCATAAACAGTGCCGAGAATCAGCACACTTTAGAGTGTATCACCGCTTTGGAATACCGCTAATATTGAGGAGAAAAAACTTTGTTACTTTTGCGGCCGCCCTAGTGCGTTATAGACGCGCGTGGGTAGCCCCAATCAAACCGGGGTAGGGGCAGGTGATCACATGTACGGGTACCGCTTGGAGGTGCTCTTGCATGGCCTTCCTCCCCGTAAAGCGTTGATAGAATGTGCTCTGTTTGAGAAAGGGAATCATGCGTGGGAGGATTCCTCCTGCCAGAAATAAACCGCCATAAGCGCCATTCGCCAACACGAAGTTGCCGCAGACCTCTCCCAAGAGCGCACAGAAAATGTCGAGTGCAGCGCGGCATTGCGCATTGTCATCCGCTATAGCGTGCGCGCTTACCTCACCGGGTGTGTCGACTATAGAATCGGCGTTTTCGAGTTGGCAAACGTACCGGTATAGCCTCATTAGTCCCGGCCCGGATATCAGCAACTCTGCGTAGATGTCGGGGTGTTTTTCCCGGATAAGGTTGAATAAGGTAAGCTCGTAGTCTGACCTTGGAGCCAGACTCATAAAGCCCGGCTCTCCAGACTGAACGTGATCAATGCCGTTGAGGCGCGCAATAGTTGCACCACCCAGGCCAGTACCCGGCCCCACGGTTGCGAGGCGTTCACCTGTGGTGCCGCGGTGGCTAATTGAAACCAGATCATCGTCGCCCAGATGGGGCAAAGCATAGGCATTGGCTTCAAAGTCATTGATCCAGCGCAGCTGCTCAAAACCGAACGTGCGAGCCACGTCTGTAACAGAAAAGCTCCAATCTTGATTGATCATCGAAACCCTATCGCCCGAGGGAGGAGCCGCTACTGCAATACAGGCTCGCGCGGGAGGTGATGATTCAAGCTGGCTTAGCCAATGCGTAATGACTGACTCAAAGCTGTCGTAGTCTTCGTTGCTGTAGGTCGCTACCGCTTGAAGCGTTAAGGATTGCTCATCAAATAGGGCCACTCGCGTGTTGGTCCCGCCAACATCAGCAACCAAGCGGTGTGTGATGGAGCTGCTGGACATTACGCGGCAGTTAATATTTTAAGTATGTTGGTAGAGCCGGAGCGCCCCATAACTTCTCCGCGCGTCAGGATGATGGAATCCTGCTTTTGCAGGTAGCCATCGTCGAGTAAAAACTCGATGGCCCTGGATTCCAGGCTGAGTTCGTCAAATGCCTGAGCGTCGAAGAAGAGAGGGATTACACCTCGGCAGAGACTGAGTTTCTGCAGAGTTGCGCTGCTATCGCTCAGCGCAAATATGGGTAGCCCGGAACTTAATCTCGACATCAGTAGGGGCGTAGTACCGGACTCGGTCAGGCAGGCAATACCGCGAACATTGGAATAGTGATTCGCGGCGTAGATAGCAGAAAAGGCAATGGTTTCCTGAGCACTGTCAAAACGCTTCTCCAGACGGTACTTGGAGGTTGTGGCCATGGGGTGGAGCTCGGCCCCGAGTGCTGCATCCGCCATCGCTTTGACAACGTCTACGGGGAACTGGCCCACCGCGGTCTCGGCGGATAACATCACCGCATCGGTACCATCTAGAACGGCGTTGGCAACGTCGAACACTTCTGCGCGTGTCGGTTGAGAGTTACTGATCATTGATTCCATCATCTGTGTGGCGGTAATCACAACGCGATCCATGCGACGCGCTCTTGAGATCAAGTCTTTCTGGATGCCTATTAATTGCGCATCTCCAACTTCTACGCCCAAGTCACCGCGCGCCACCATGATGCCGGTTGCCTCCTCAATAATACTATTGAGTGTGTCCTCATCGGCTACGACCTCGGCGCGCTCTATTTTGGCAATGATTGCCGGCTCCATTTGGTGCTTGGCAAGCAGTTCTCGTGTCAGATGGATGTCTGCAGCACTAGAGACAAAAGAGACTGCGACAAAGTCCGGCCTTACCTCAGCGAGGCTATCTATGTCTTTGATATCTTTGCTGGTGAGTGCCGGAGCCGCGAGCCCCCCACCCAGCTTATTGATACCCTTGCGCGAACTGAGTTTGCCACCGATCAACACCGAACAGTTCACGACACCACGCTCAACATCATCTACACAGAGACGAAGGCGTCCGTCGTCCAATAGCAGGATGTCGCCGCGACTCACGTTGTCTGCAAGCTCTCGATAGTCCAGGCCTACACCGTGCTGCGTGCCCTCTCCTTCTCCAATGCTGAGGTCGAGGCGAAAGCGGTCACCAACCGACAGCTCAACGTGATCATTCTGAAAGCTGCTGATGCGAATTTTGGGACCCTGAAGATCAGCGAGTATCCCAACGTACCGCCCTGCGATAGCAGCTTGCTTACGAATTTGCTGGGACACTTTGATGTGATTGTCTGCGGTGCCGTGACTGAAATTCAGCCGAAATACATCCACGCCAGCCGAGATGAGCTTTGCGATCATGTCGGCAGATTCACTGCCGGGGCCAATGGTGGCAACGATCTTTGTGCGTCTATTGATCTTGGGGGTCACGAAATGTCCTGTCTGGCTGGTTGGAGACTAATTCGAAAGACTATCATCGTTTATTGCTCGATGCCTGCCTTCCACCTATTTGTGAGGCGTGATTCTTTAGGCCTGCCGGATGGTTTGAAGGTACTCATGATTTATAGAGGTGCATGTCTTCACGAGTGTAGATTAGCGCCCGTCCAGGTAGGCGCGCGTCACATCAGGAAAGTCGGTGAAAACGCCATCTACTTCCAGTATTTCAAAAAAGGCTCGATGCAAAGCCACAAAGCTATCGAATTCAGTTGGCACTTGCTCGCGCCTGAACGTATAGGGGTGAACCAGCAATCCGTGGGCCTTGGCATTGGCTACCAGGTTGCTGAATTTGGGTTGACCATTATTATCGCGCCCATCGACGATTTGGCCAATCCACGGCCCAATACCTTCCGCATAGGTCGCGATGCTTGCAAGGCCTGCATTGGTTTTCATGATGTCATAGTCCACATCATTGTCTTCCCCCCAAGCGTTTTCACCGATCAGCTGAATGAGAGGTAACGGCGTGCGCAACTCTTCACGTAGATAACGGAGAGTCTTGTCATCAAAGCATTGCAGATAGATTAGCTCGGTTTGCGTAGCCAGTCCTCTGTTCTCGAGAGTTGCCAGGATAATTTTCGCCATATCGAAGCCGTGCTGGCGATGAAACTGCGGTGCTTTCAGTTCAATGTAGAGTCCCGCGGTGCGCCCGCTGCTTTGATTGAGGCCCTCGATGAGGGTGATTTCCTCGTCGAGTGTGGGCACTGTGAATAGGCCTTTAGCCAGAGGGTAGCGCTCGGGAAATACGGCGCGCTCTTCACCGGAATCAGATAATTCGCTGCGTTCGTGCGCTCGCAGGGATTGGATCTCCGCCAAAGTGAAGTCAATTGCATAGAAGCGGCCATCTGGTCGTGCGCGGTCTGGAAACAGCTGCGCGACATCTGTGGTGGAATGTAGGTAGATATCGTGCAATACAATGGGAACACCATCGCGGGTTAACACGATGTCCTGTTCAATAAAATCCGCGCCCATCGCGTGCGCCATGGCCTTGCTAGGCAGCGTATGTTCCGGCAGGTACCCGCTGGCCCCCCGGTGCGCAATAACGATGGCAGAGTCGGCCATGGGTATTCCCGTATGAGTGATTGTGAATCCCAAAAAAAAGGCGCGGAGAAAACACCGCGCCCTACTTGTTGGTACTGTCAAAGTGAAGCCTAGGGGAGAGCAGCAATCCATGTGTTGCTTTCGAACCATTTTTGTCTGATTTTTGCCAGGATTCCCATCTTGCCATAGGCGTCCAGGTAGTTGTCTACCAGGTTGTGGAACTCAGGATCAGTTTTCTTGACTGCGATACCGATTGGTTCAACTGTCAGTGGGCGTTCCAGCGTGCGCAAGCCCGCATCGGGGTAGCGCAAAACCTGCAAGATGCAGCTGGTCATGTCTGCAACCATACCATCCACTTTGCCTTCCTTGATCATGGCTACGCCTTCGTCATAGTCCTGAATCTCAATCAGGGTGGCCTCAGGC
The DNA here is from genome assembly GCA_039990395.1 of Halioglobus sp. Taxonomy (GTDB): domain Bacteria; phylum Pseudomonadota; class Gammaproteobacteria; order Pseudomonadales; family Halieaceae; genus CALINF01. The sequence goes on along the minus strand of JBDXFZ010000139.1, from coordinate 71,993 downwards.
GCGGCAGTGCTTACGAATGCACTGCTCGTTGAGTTTTTGAGAGCAGCCAGCTTGAGGTCCGCGCGATTGAATTGTCCAGCCTCAGATACTTTGGCCAGTGCCATGTCATTGGTCAGGATAGATTTTCCGGACATCATGTAAGGGCCGACAAATGAAGCGGCTTCGGCACGCTTTGGAGTAATCGACACACCTGAGATCACCATATCGACTTGCTCTTCTTCAAGCGCCTGCATCAGATCACCAAATGGCATCACCTTAACCTCAAGCTTTACTTGCATGGCACTTGCCAGTGCCTTAGCGAGATCAACATCGAACCCCATCAATTTGCCTTCGCGATCGGCCATCGTGAAAGGAGGTTGACCTGCAGACATGCCAACTTTGAGGGTTTTGAAATCGATGACGCGCTGAAGGGTGTCTCCAGCCATTGCCACTGATGACAACGCAGTGGTGAAAACGAATAGCGCTGTCAGCGCTATGTGTTTGAATATTCTGGGCATTATTGTGCTCCTTGGTTGCAGTACCTACGACAGGCTGCGTACTTGATTTTGGTGTCGCACATTGTAAGCCTACAACGCCGGTTCGCCAACGCCTTTTGAGTCTGCCAGAATGCTGTTTCTCGCTAATAGGGATAAATTGTATGGTTGTTGCATTCGATCGCATCACTATCACCGTTGCCGACCTGACCACAGCGTGCAACGAGCTGAAAGTGCTTACGGGTATAGAGGCCAGAATTCTGCCTGAATCAACGGCATCGGGCCGCACGGCATGGCTGGCATTGTCCAATACCACCCTGGAGTTGGTAGAGGCCGAGTGCGAAGAAAACACGATTGATGCGCTTGTATTATCTGTCGATGCGGCAGTTGATTTGAACAACAGCATGGGTGTGTCGCTGAGCGCCACCGATGGTAAGGAGACAGAGCAGTTTCGTGCCGATTTCCCAGAGAACTCGACAGACGCAATCGGTGTTGATCACGTGGTGTTGCGCTGCGACGATGGGCAGGATTGTATTGACCTATTTGGCACCCAGCTTGGAATTCGCCTGGCGTTAGACCAGGACGTGCCTGAGTGGGGAGGGCGGATGCTGTTCTTTCGCACCGGCAAGCTGACGTTGGAGGTATTGGCAAACGAAGACACCGAGACTAATCACTTCTGGGGTCTTACGTTCTTTAACGCCGACCTGACTGGATGGCATCACTGTCTCACAGAGGCCGGGGTGCAAGTCTCGGCTATTCGCGATGGTCGTAAACCGGGTACACGAGTGGCCAGTATTAAAAGCCACTGCCTCGGGCTGCCAGTGTTATTACTCCAGCCTGCTCCCCGATAACTCTGATCAGATCACGCAGTGTTTCGCGTAGCCCATGTTTTCCTCGTTGGTCCAGTCGCCACGATCCTTTTCCTTCAGATCCTCGCACCACTCTTCTGAACCTATGGTCTGGCTGTCAAGCAGGCAATGCTTGCCGTAGGTCAGGCCTTCGTCTGCGGTCCAGTCACTTTTGCTTTTTTCCTTCATCTGGGCGCACCAGCGCTCGCTGCCAGGTTCAGCGCTGCACGCGCTTAGCAACACGATGAGGGAAGCTGCAATTAATGCTTTCATAGCCTTTCTCCTGAGCCTGAGAAGTTTTCCTGAGATAGAGTCTCAGTATTGCACCAGCTCGGTGTTTGCGCCAATACATATCGCTTGTCAGAGCGGTGTATGATGCGCACTGGAAAAATATTCTGGAGTTCAGCTGTGTCGCGTTGTTATCACTTAAGTCTACTGTGTGTTCTTCTACTGTTGGGTGCCTGCGCGGGGACCCAGTTTAGTGTTCCTGCGATTCCCCACGGCGCAGATGGTCAGCGGCTTGCGGGGAAAGTAATTTGGCACGACCTTGTCTCTGATACGCCAGCTGCGAGTGAGGCATTCTTTTCGGGTCTCTTCGGTTGGGAATTCCAGTCGCTAAGTCTTACAGGTGCCAATTACTCCTTGATCAAACACAAGGGACAACTGATCGGCGGCATGGTCGATCAAACACAGTTGCCCACAACGGCGGATATTTCGCAGTGGATTCCAGTGATGTCTGTCGCCAATGCTGATGCCGCGAAATCGGCTGTGCTTAGAGGGGGTGGAACAGTACTGACTCCGCCCACGTCGCTCGGTGAGCGCGGCACAATAGCGGTCATCGAAGATCCCCAAGGGGCTGTTATTGCCCTTTTGGAAACTCGGGAAGGCGATCCCGCCGATGTTGCTGGGCCTGTTTCTGTGGGCAGCTTCCTGTGGAACGAACTTTGGACGTCTGACGCCAGCCAAGCGAGTGCTTTTTACCGATCACTAGCAACATTGGAAAGTGAGTCGATAGCGGTGCCGGTTGCACCAGATGCAAACTATCAGCTGTTGTCCTCTTTAGGGCGGCCGCGGCTGGGTATACGCAACACGCCTGCACCCGAGATGCCTCCTTTGTGGTTAAGTTATCTGCGAGTTGTCGACGAATCGGAATTGGAAATCGCCCTGAGTAAGGTAGAGGATCTCGGTGGCAGCATATTGGTACCGAAGCTGGAGCGACCTAGCGGTGGTTATATGGCCATTATCGCAGACCCCTCTGGTGCGAGTATTGCATTACAAACGTGGGATCAAGGGGCTATTGGTGCAGCGTCTGGCGCAAACGGAGAGATCGTGCAATGAAACAACTATATAGCGTTTTTCGCATCGTGGGGGTCACATTCATCCTTGCTACTCTGACGGGCTGTGATGACCCGCAGGTCTATGGGAGCATCGGCGTATCGAGTGGGTATAGCAATTACGGCCACGGGTATGGACATGGGTATGGCCGTGGCTACGGCGGATGGGGGAGTGGCATGCACACCAGTATCTCGGTGGGCGGTCGGATTCGTTGAGGTATTTTGGAGTAGAGTCTCGATCGGCGTAGGGGTGCTAAATATAGTCAAACAAAAAGGGGCCCGAAGGCCCCTTTGATAATGGACCCCAGTTCTACTTCTTGAGTTGGGCCTTAATAGTCTTCTGCGTAGTATCGTTATACGGCGGCAGCATTCCACTGAGCTTACCCACGTTCATACCTGTCTGTCGGTAGACGGACTTGGCATGACTAAACGTTTTGAAGCCCTCTATCCCGTGATATGAGCCCATGCCACTAGGACCAATGCCGCCAAAGGGCAGGTCTTCCTGGGCGATGTGCATCACCACATCGTTGACACAAACGCCGCCAGATGTGGTGCGAGTAATCATCGCATTTTCTTCCTGCTTGTCTTCACCAAAGTAATAGGCGGCCAGAGGGCGTGGCTTACTGTTGATGTAGTCAATAGTTTCCTCAAAGTCCTTGTAGGTTTTGATGGGCAGCACAGGGCCAAACATCTCTTCTTCCATCAGGCCCAGGTCTTCTGCGGGCTGGGAAACCAGCGTAGGCGGAATCTTGAAGCTATTCTGCTGAGCGCTGAAATCTTCATTGCCTGGATTAATGGGTATAACCTTTTCGCCCCGCTCCTGGGCTTCTGTTAGGTAACCATTCAGTCTTTGATAGTGACGCTCGTTTACCACAGACGTGTACTGCTCGTTGTTGAGCAAAGTGGGGTACATCTGCGCCACGGCGCGTTCTGCGCTGGCGATAACCTCGTCCAATTTTTCCTCTGGCACCAGCAAGTAGTCGGGCGCAAGGCAGATTTGGCCGGCGTTCATCGTTTTGCCCATCATGATGCGCGACAGACTCTTGTCGATGTCTGCACTTCGCGACACGATGACTGGCGACTTGCCGCCAAGCTCTAACGTGACAGGAACCAGGTTTCTCGAAGCAGCAGCCATAATATGCTTTGCAATACCGGTGGCACCCGTGAAGATCATGTGGTCAAACGCCAAGCCGGAGAAAGCCTGTCCAACTTCCGGGCCGCCAGTAAAAGTGGTGACTTCCAGCGGGTCGAAAACATCCGCAACCAATTCTGCAATAGCGTCGGAGGTGGCGGGAGTAAACTCTGATGGCTTGATCATAACCCGGTTACCCGCTGCGAGGATTCCAGCCATAGGTTGAAAAACCATTGCAATCGGGAAGTTCCAGGGTGCAACGATGCCGACGACGCCTTTGGGTTGGTACTCGATGCGCGAACGACCGCCAAGCAAGTTCAACGGGAAGAGAGTCGGGCGCTTTTCTGCTGCCATCCATTTCCGAACGTGTTTTTTGGAATGCTTGAGTGCGCCGATAGAGCCGATAACATCTGTCAGCATGTTCACTTCGCGAGGGCGGCAGGTAAAGTCGCTGTTCAGTGCGTCGCTGATTTTGTCTGCGTGGCGCACCAGCCCATCTATCGCACGGTCCATTCGATCGATCCGGGTTTCCGCAGTGACGGCACCCTCTGCAAGGTACGCCTGCTTTTGATCAGCGAGCGACTGCTGCATCTGTTGCTCTACATCTTCGGATATCGGTGCCTGTTGAGGTGCGTTCATGGAGTTATCCTTTTATTGTTTCTGGGCCTGAAAGCCATCGTCTGAACAGATTAGTATAGACTGGGAGTGAGCAAAAATTAACCATATGCAGCGGTTATTTCTGGCCAAAGGGTGCGACAACTTGGCAGCGAGGTCGCCAGCTGCTAAAACTTGGCAGCGAGGTCGCCAGCTGCTAAAACGTGAGTATGATCAACGAAACTTCCAATAACGACGAGCGCACGCCATCTCCGCCCTATGGGTATTCACGGGTCTGTACGCATAGTCGTGCGCAGCAAGTGCATATTGTAGCGGAGTTTCATGCCCATAAAATTCGACCCAGTCGTATCGCCTATCGCGTAGGGATAGATATCGCACTGATAGAAGCCCTGATTGCGGGTGAAGAAGAGTCAGAGCTCTTCCCGCGGCTCGTGGCGCATTACCGCAGACAGCGGTATCATCAGCGTATGCGCGATTCCACAGTTAAACGCGGTATCGCTCAATACGAGACCCAGCAGAACATAGAGAAAGAGTTCCACTCGGAATTAGAGTTATAACAATCGGGTGGCTAAAGTGATCGGCGGAAACCTGAACCGGCGTTAGCCGGAAGGAAGCCAGCGTGGCGATGTTTCCTAAAACCTCCTCGGCCATTATCGGATTTGGCATCCGAGAAGGGACAGCTATGCTCGTGGATTCTGTTCTTGGGAGGCCCTCAAGGCCGCGCCGTGTGCTGGATTATGTCCTTAGCAACACCGAACCGGGCGACCCGGCTGCCGTGCTAGACGCCATGGACACCTTTGCACTCGAGCAACGCTTTCTCATGAACGTAGGCGATGTAAAGGGCATGATTCTTACCCGCCAATTGCTGCGGTCTGCCGCCGGCAACGTATTGGAGTTGGGCACTTACTGCGGCTATTCAGCCGTCCTCATGGGACAACACCTCGAGGGCAATGGTCATATTGATTCTGTTGAGGTCGAAGAAGACAACGCAGCCGTTGCCAGGCAGATTATCGAGCACGCCGGCCTGACGGATGTTGTTACTGTTCATGTCGGCCGTGCTGAGTCGGTTATCCCTCAATTGGGTAAGCAGTATCAATTGGTTTTCATAGATCACTTGAAGAATCTGTACCTCCAAGATTTGAAAGTTATTGAGAGTTGTAAGTCCGTAGGACCTGGCAGCATTGTGGTCGCTGATAATATCGGTATGTTTGATGCTACAGGTTATCTGGACTATGTCAGGAAGTGTGGCCATTACGAAAATACGCACTATGACACTCACATGGAGTACAGCGACAATATATACGACGCCATTGAGGTGTCGGTTATGACCCCTTAGCGCACAGCTGAAGCTCTCAGCAACAGACTTTTCTTACGTAACTGGACCCAAAAAATGAAACCGATTTTCAGAGTACTGATCGCCATGGCGGTCATCTGCCCAGCTTCCATGCTGACGTTCGCGGCAGAAGAGCCGCAGGAGAGTGCATCTAGCGAAACCTCCGCTGACGCAATACCCGAGCCGTTGTTTTTCGAATCCACTCACATGATCAAGATCGATGGCAGTGCGCTGGAATATACCGCTACCGCTGCAACCATGGTCATGAAAAATGAGAAGGATGAACCCATCGCGCACTTCGGATATACGGCGTATACCAAGCAGGGCGCTGACAAATCCAATCGGCCGATATTGTTTGCTTATAACGGTGGGCCCGGCTCCGCCTCAATGTGGCTGCATATGGGTATTCTGGGGCCAGAGCGCACGGAGGTGGAAGATACAGCGTTTACCACCGAGGGCCCTTTCCGGCGTGTCAGCAATGACTTCAGTATACTGGACGAAGCCGACCTGGTGATGATAGACCCGGTAGGCACAGGTTTTTCGCGCGCGGTTGGTAAGGGCAAGGGAACCGATTTCTGGGGAGTCGATCAGGATATTGCATCGGTGTCTGATTTTATTGCCCGCTATGTTACGGATAACGGGCGCTGGCAATCGCCAAAATATTTGCTCGGCGAGAGTTACGGCGGGATCCGAAGTGGGGGCGTAGCCTATTACCTGTTGCAGAGACACAGCATCGCGCTTAATGGCGTGATCCTTGTGTCACCCTATATGGACTTTGTAGCGGGTAATGCAGGACTAAAAATTGACCTACCTTACGTCAACTTTTTCACGACCTATGCCGCAACTGCCTGGTACCACAATGCTATTGCTGATCGCCCTGATGATCTTCAGGCCTTCCTGCGTCAGGCGGAGGCCTTTGCTTATGATGAGTACGCACCGATACTCCTGAAAGGTAATTTGGCGAGCTCCGAGGAGCGCGAAGCGGTACTGGCGGGAATGGAGCGCTTTACGGGTATTAGCGCTGAGTACTGGGACAAAGCCGATCTGCGTATCGATGAATCGCGCTTCGCCAAGGAGCTGTTGCGTGAGCAACGCAAAACTGTGGGCCGGATAGACTCGCGTTTTGTCGGCGATGGGATTAATCATATTGGTGAGTCGTTCTCCTACGACCCGTTTTTCCCCGCCGTTGGGCCAGCCTTTGTTGCAACCTTTAATGACTACTATCGTGAGGAGCTGGGTGTAAAAACGGAGCGCCGCTATGTGACGTCGGGTCAGCTCTGGCAGCATTGGGAGCAGGGTCACGATCAACCGGGCGCGCCCTATGGCAAAGTGCCGGTGGCGAATACGGCAGTGGATCTGGCGTATTCCATGGTGCAGAACCCCAAAATGCGTGTACTTGTTCAGCAAGGCTATTACGACTTGGCCACGCCGTATGGCGCGACGCAGTATTTCATCAACCACATGGACGTTCCAAAGCACATACTGGACAACCTTAAGGTGGAGTATTACGAGGCAGGTCACATGATGTATTTGCACGAGCCATCCATGGGCAAGTTCAAGCAGGATCTGGCTGACTTTATTGCGAAATAGCCCGACGATAAGACAACTGAGACCTACCATCCGTCATCTGGGCTCGCGCTCAGACGATGGTTGGCAATCTATTAACTCGGCGCTATTGTAGTGCCTCTTTTTTAGGGAGACGGCCCATGGATTCACGATTAGAGCGCTGGCACCACTATACCAAAGAGCGTAATCCCGATTTACTGGACGACTTGCTCGCGCAGGATTGTGTTTTCATTTCCCCTGTCGTGCACACACCGCAAGAAGGTCAGGCTATCAGTAAGCTTTACCTCACAGGCGCGATGCAAGTGTTCAATGACTCCTTTCGCTACACAAAGGAGATCGTGACTCCCCAGCATATCGTGCTGGAGTTTGAATGTGAGATGGACGGCATCATCATCAATGGTATCGACATGATGACGTTTAACAAGGAAGACAAGATCTCCGAGTTCAAAGTAATGGTGCGACCACTAAAAGCCGTGAACATGCTGCATGGTCGAATGAAAGCCATGCTCGAAAAGCTTGCCTCCTGAGCACGTTATCCATTCTATCTGGCATCCACTTTATGTTTTCGGAGGTTATGCGTGAGGCGATTTACATCAGGGTATCGTGGCAGCTTTAGCGCTCTATTGCTTGGCATTTTGGCCATCGTTGTCACCGGTTGTAATCAAGGTACATCTAATGGCAGCTCGAAGGATAGTGCCGAGATGACAGCTGGCACTATTAAGGGAATGGTTGTTTATCGCGAGCGCATGTTGCTGCCTCCCGATGCTCAGATTGAAATTCAGTTACAGGATGTTTCGCGCGCCGATGCGATGGCAACGGTAATGGCCGTGGTAAATATGGCGGCAGATGGCGCGCCACCCTACCCATTTGTTATCGAGTACGACACGTCCCAAGTCGACGCGAGAATGCGTTATGCATTGCGCGCCACTATTCATAGTGGTGATCGGCTTATGTTTACGAATACAGACTATATTGATCCCTTCTCGGAGAGTCCCGTGGAAGTGCTTGTGCGTCGTGTTCCAGCCGAGCCCGAGCCTTCGGCAGCGACTCTTGAAGATACACAGTGGCAGCTAGAGACCCTGTCAGGCAGTCCGGCCCAGCTGGGCGCGGGGGACAAGCCGATTGATCTAGTGTTTATGTCTAAGGAGCAACGTGCTGCAGGTTTTTCCGGTTGCAATCGATACTTTGGTAGTTATGCACTCGAAGGCGAGAGCGTCGCAGGTAAAGCCCTGACGCTGGGACCGTTAGCGGGCACCATGATGGCGTGCATGGAAGGCGGTGACCTCGAGCGTGACTACCTCAATGCGATGGGCGAGATTACTGCTTATCGAATCGAAGGCAATACCTTGTTGCTTTTGAAAGCAGAGAAAGTGGTTGCTTCTTTCTCTGCCCAATAGGCGCTCATGCGCACTAGTATTATTCAATAGGCTCGAATGTGAGGGCGTATAAGGCTACGGGATCATCGTCTGGAGTTAATCTTATGTTGCGCTGGTAGATGAATTCCAGGGCTTCTAGCAGTTGTATGGAGGCCTTGTTGCTCGGGTCTACGATTGCCAACAATGTTTCGAGCTGTAGACTCACCCGCGCTTGCTCCACGACTCGCGCAGCAGCTTCCCGCGCGTACCCTTGCCTGCGAGCCTCTGGAAATAGCGCATAACCTAAGTCGATACCCGAGAGCGCATCTCGTTTAATCAAGCCGCACATGCCGATAACGGCTTCCTCGCCATGGCGCTGTATTGCATACAGACCGAAGTTGTTGTCCCGGTAACTCTTGATTGGCCCAGTCAATAAATAGGTCTGGGCTTGTTGCAGGTCACGGATACCGCGATCGCCAATGTTGGCGATGTATTCAGGGTCATTCAACAGTGACAGCACGACATCCGCATCGTCCAGGCAAAATTCACGCAGACTCAAGCGTTCCGTTTTCATTATTGCCATAACATATTTCCATTCTTATCACTTAAAGTGTATCGAATAACCCCGGCTGCCACCCGTGAATTCTTGCCAACGGACTGCTACAGTGAGCGTCGGTTACGCGGTTTGAAAGTCATGGCGAGAACAATTCCCCGGGAAGTCCAAGGAGCGCGTGATAACGTCAGTTACTACCCCGTACGTCTAGATTTTTGTACAGACCTGAACGTTGTTGCGGTGTTAGCTGAGTCTGCTGCACCTGCGTCGTACAGTGATACCCGTATGCCGTTAGGGGTTTAGCCATGCCGATTTTGTTTGGCGTGGTGCTAATTGACCTGATCGGGTTTGGTATCGTTATTCCTATCCTCCCGTTTTTGTCGCCCGAGCTGGGCGCTGACAAAATCGATATCGCCCTAATCATTGTTAGCTACGCGGTGTGTTCAGGGTTATGTGGTCCTTTTTGGGGGAGATTGTCGGATCGCCTTGGCCGCAAGCCGGTCATCATGATTTGCCTGTCTGGCGCGGCTATTTCCTACGTTATGCTCGGCATGGCCAATGAGTTGTGGATGGTTTACTGCGCCCGCGCCTTTGCCGGCATCATGGCCGGTAATTTTGGTGTGGCATCGGCCATGATGGCCGACGTGACATCGCCTGAGAATCGTGCGCGAGGTATGGGGGTAATAGGCTCCGCGTTTGGTATGGGGCTTGTATTGGGTCCAGTGCTGGGTGGCTTGCTGGCAGGTGATAGTGGCAGTTTTATGCTGCCCTGTCTGGTGGCCGGAATGATGTCGTTGTTGGCTGTGATTGCCGCGCAAATATTCTTGCCGGAATCATTATCCCCGCAACGTCGGCAGGAGAATCGGAATCTCCAGCGCACGCAACGTAAAGTATCGACGCTAACCCTGCTGCGTGAAACTGGTAACCGCCTACTGGCCCTGCAGTATGTTCTGCACAACAGCTGTGTTAGCGGGTTTACCTACATTTTTCCGCTGTGGGTTGCCGATCTTTTAGATTGGACTGCCCGTGAAGTCGGAATCGTATTTGGTATTCAGGGCGCGATCATGGCCTTGATGCAAGGGATGCTTATTGGTCCGTTGGTTCGTACGTTCGGAGAGATACCCTTGCTGCGAACCAGCATTAGTGTCTTTTTTATTGGTCTTCTCATCGCAGCGTTTTCTAACACCGCAGTGTTCATCGTAGGTTCTGCGCTGATCACCATGACTGGCGCAACCATGTGTATGCCGGTTCTCAATACGCTTACCAGCGAGCGCACGCCTGTTGCGTCACGTGGCAGGATGTTGGGAACTACAGCGTCGTTGGCATCCTGGGGCAGGGTAGTGGGGCCTCTTTTGGGCGGGCTGAATCTTACGCTTTTCGGCTACCGGGCAGCCTGGCTGACGTTGGCTGTGCTAGTGTTTGCCTATCTTGTTTGGGCGTTGCGTGAGCGCTCGAGTCGGCAGGGCAGCAAGATGCAATCCTCGTCGTGACCGCGTAGTATTCCGACACCCTGGAGTGAGCACTTCTGATAGCTGCGCGTCTTGCGAGCACGCGTTATCGTATCGGAAGAAAACAACTGATATCACCCCTTAACTTAGCAGAAGGAATCCGCAGCAATGCCTACACAGTTATTTGATCTCACTGGAAAAATCGCACTTGTCAGCGGTGCTAGCCGTGGCATTGGCGAGTCTATCGCCCGTTTGCTAGCCCAGCAGGGTGCACATGTGATCGTATCGAGTCGCAAGATTGATGATTGTGCAAAGGTGGCAGATGCGATTCGTGCGGACGGCGGCAGCGCTGAGGCATTTGCCTGTCATGTCGGCAGCATGGATGATATTGCCGCCACGTTTGCGCATATACGCTCGGCTCATGGCCGTTTGGACATCTGTGTTAACAATGCTGCAACTAACCCCTATTTTGGCCATATTCTCGATACCGACCTGGGCGCGTTTAATAAGACAGTCGATGTGAATGTGCGAGGGTATTTCTTTATGTCGATTGAGGCAGGCAAGCTTATGCGTGACAACGGTGGCGGTGCCATCGTTAACACAGCGTCAATCAATGCACTGCAGCCTGGTCCTATGCAGGGAATTTATTCCATTACCAAGGCAGCGGTCGTTAACATGACCAAAGCGTTTGCCAAGGAATGTGGCGGTCTCGGTATACGCTGCAATGCGCTTTTACCGGGCCTCACCCGCACCAAGTTTGCTGGCGCACTGTTCAGCAATGATGAGATCTACGACAGGGCGATGGAGGTTATTCCGATGGGGCGCCACGCAGAGCCCGACGAAATGGCAGGCACGGTGCTGTATCTGGTATCAGATGCCAGTAGCTACACTAATGGTGAATGCATCGTGGTGGACGGTGGTATGACGTTGTAGCTCTATGCCTAGCGCAGCAGGGTGAAGCCACCCTCTTTGATGTAGAGCTCACAGATTTTCTGGCTTGTAGGTGTGAGGGATTCGCCCGCCGGAATGCGTAGCCAGGTATTCAATGGGTAGTGGCCGTGCTCATCGTCGAAGGACCCATTTAACACGAAGAGCTCGGCGCCGAGTGGGAACGTGATCTCCCCAATATCCGACGGATTCTCCCATTGTTCCAGGCGCATAAAATCTGGATAGGGGTCCTGTGCATAGAGTTTTTTCCAGCGCGCAGTTTTTTTCACAGACGCACGCCAGGGCTCGTCGCGAGTCTGGACAGCTACATGGTCGCGCTCGGTTCCGGGAAACTGGCGCAGCTTGACGAACAAGGTACAACCCTCTTCAGAAAAAGGCGCGTGCGAGAACCCCTCGGGGTTGAGCAGGTAGGTGCCCGCAGTCCAGTCCCCGTATTCGTCTGAGAACACCCCGTCGAGTACGAAAATTTCTTCCCCTTCCGGGTGTTCGTGACTGGGAAATCTCGCACCCGGCATGTAGCGCACCACAGAAGTGACCTGCCCCGACTCGCTGGGGCCCGACAAATGCAAACGCTTGCGCAACACATGCCCGCCGGGACTGGGCGTCCAGTCCATTTTGTCGGTGCGAACAACGGTTCTTGCGTTGAGATCAGTGTTGAGCGAAACGTGAGTACTGCTCATAGGTGCCTCTATCGATACTGCATTCACCTGAATTGGTAAGCGCAGTGATTCGACTGGGGCTATTCAAAAACGTTCCCGCCCAGCTGTTCCACAATATATTCGATGGCGAGTTGGGCACGTACGCTGTTCCCGGCCTGATCCAGCCGAGGTGAGAAAGCTGCGATCCCGTATTGGCCCGGCGCCACTGCAACGATGCCTCCGCCCACGCCACTCTTGGCGGGAAGGCCAACGTTGTAAAGCCAAATACCCGAATCGTCATAGAGTCCTGCAGTCGCCATTATCGCTAAAACCTCCGGGACATTGTCCTCTTTGACTACCTGCTTGCCTGTTACGGGATTTGTTCCACCTGAGGCCAGTGTGCCTGCCATTACTGCCAAATCGTGGGAGGTCACGCCCACTGAACACTGCCGGGTATAGAGATCAACGGTGCTGTCCACGTCGTCGTATAAGCGGCCGTACGCTTCCAGTAATTTGGCGATCGCCTGATTGCGGTCGTTTGTAGCGGCTTCGGACTCGTAAATGTCTTCCATAACCGTGAGTTTACGGCCGGCGAATTCTTCGAGTGTGCCAAGTATCAGGTTCCACTTAGCTTCAGGGGAGTCCGCTTTGAGCATGCTGACGGAAGCCATGGCGCCGGCGTTAACCAGGGGATTGACGGAGCGCTCGTCAATTCGCTCGATGGCCTTGATTGAATTGAAAGGTGCTCCAGTTGCGTCTACACCTATTTGCTCGAGCATAGCGTCCGCGCCTTCAGTCTCAATCACTTTCGCTGCAATGAACGCCTTGCTTATCGATTGAATTGAAAAGGTGTAGTTACTGTCGCCAACGTCATATACACGCCCGTCGGGAGTGACCAGGGAGATACTAAACAGTTCTGAGTTAACTTCGTCCAACGCTGGAATATAGTCGGCATTGGCGCCGTCCTTCACGGCGGAGAACTGCTTGTGAGCTTCGCCCAGCACGCGCTCGATATCTGCCGGTGCAATTCCAGCTGCTTGCGAGAAAGGCGCGGTGGTAGCAACCAATAGTAGCGCTGCAGAACCTGCGAACAACTTGCAGCTTGGCGCTAGTGGTTGTCTTATCAATTCTAGAAGTTGACTGAACATACAGGATCCCTTTTCAGGCAGCAGAGGCTGCTTTTGTAGTTTGACTAGCGCGGTAGTGTAGCAGCTTAGCTTTGCTGGCAAATTAGACAAGTAGCTTTTGCCTGACGTTACCATTGGGGTATCCTCGGATGATAATGAAAAAAGTGCTTGTGACACACCGCTTGCCGGGTAATCGAATTCATGATCTGCACACCTGCTGTAACGAGGTAGTCTGGAGCGATTCTGGCCTCATGTCAGCGTTCACATTGCAGGAGGAATTGGCTGATTGTCAGGGCCTGATCTGCATGCTCACCGATCGTTTGTCAGCAGACGTACTGGCCTGTGCTCCCCAGTTGGAATTCGTTTCGAGCATGTCTGTAGGTGTAGATCATGTGGATGTGCCAGCGCTGACCGCGCGCGGTATTCCGCTGGGGAATACGCCAGGGGTACTCGTGGACACGACGGCCGATTTGGCATTTGCACTGTTACTGGCCGCTGCCAGGCGCGTGCCTGAGGCCGATAGCTTTGTACGGCAGGGGAACTGGAATGAACACAATGCGTGGTCTCCTGAGTTTTTTACCGGCAAGGATGTGAGCGGAGCTACTCTGGGTCTGATTGGTTTGGGCGCGATCTCAGAGGCTGTAGCGCGCCGGGCCGCTGGCTTTGGCATGAATGTGCTGGCATGGAATCGCACGCCGCGCGATGTGGCGAACGTAGTCAGTGTTAGTTTGGACGAGGTGCTTTCACGCAGCGATTTTGTTAGTGTTCACGTCGCACTTGCACCCGACACCCGTAACTTGATCAGCGCTGATCGTATTGCCCAGATGAAACCCGGTGCGGTTTTGGTTAACACCGCTCGAGGCGGCATAGTAGATGAAGTCGCCTTGGCGGACGCGCTGCGCAGCAGGCACTTGTATGCGGCGGGCGTTGACGTATTTGACCGTGAGCCAATTACTGCAGAGAACCCTTTACTGGAACTATCGAATGTTGTGCTTGCACCACACGTTGGTAGTGCAACGCAGCTCACGCGAGCGAGGATGGCAGATCTAGCTGTAGAGAACGCATTGGCCGCAATTGCGGGTCAGCCCATGCCACATTGTGTGAACCCGGAGGTCTATACAAAGTGAGCCCCAGGGTTATGCCTAGTTGGCGGAGGGTAGGGTGCGCATACCTTCTTTAACAGCGCGGGTGATATTTTTGTCTGCTTTGGTTGCGTCGAAGCTGTTCACATTCTCTACAATCTTGGTTATCACGACCCGCCAAACCTCTTTATTATTGGCGATATCGTTCATCTGAATGCCGATATTATTGGTTATTTTCACGCCTGCCAGTGCGTAAGCATTGTCGACAGAGGCACCATCCATATTGCGGTTGGGCACCACGCCTGGATAGGTGGATAAGTTACTGGCATCACCGCCTACTTCACCAACACGGGTACCCTGTGCGTAGCGATAATCCACACTGAACTGTGCTTTTTCCGGATTGAGTTGGTATCCCTTGCTCCGTAGTTCTCTATCAATGGCACGGCGCACCAGCGGATCGATTGCATAAACCGCGTCCTGGGAGTTGGCTGTGTTGGCCAGTGGCTCCGTCAGCCAGCTGTAGTACCGGTAATTTGCTGCCGCAAATGTGTCCGTGGCTTCCGGGCGTGTCTCTACGCCGCTACACGCTACCAGCAATGAGCATGCCGCGAGAAGGGCCGTACAAATGACCCGCTGAATGTAAGATGACACCACGTGAAGTTTCCTGGTTGGTCGAAAGTAGTGGGCAGTCTAGCAGTAGCGCATAGGCGCGCCAACCAGCAGCCTCAGCGGATGCTGGGAATGCTGCCGAGTACCTGCCGGGCGCCCCATTCCAGACGCTGCTGTCGTTGCTCCACCGGCATTAAGCCCGGGTCGGTAAATACTTGTAAGGCGCCGCGCCAGACAATGTCTTTGGTTCCCTCTGGTGCGATCGCTACCATCACAGTGCCCTTGTCGTAGCCCTTCGCGGGCTGTGCTAGCGCTGGATACAGACGGAAAACTTCAAGAATTTCACTGTGACTTTCTACATCGCCCAGCATGGCGACAGCGACCACGTCGTATGTCGCAGAGGCAGCGTCTTCTACAAACCGATAGCCCTTGCGCTCGAATTCATCCTGCAATGCGCTTTGTAGCACCTTACCGCGATGCTCGAACTGGCCGGTATCATCGTCCGCCCAGATCACATCTGAGTGCCAGTGCAGAGTAGTAGTAGGGCCGGTTACAAAGCCTGGCAGAGTGACCGCGACAGCACTGGATTGATTCAGGGGGTCATTGGCGGCGGTGGGCGGCTTGCTAGAGCATGCGGCGAGTCCAGACAGGGTAAACAGGACTAATATTACGAGGCGCAATTGACAATCTCCGTGCATTTAGTGTCTGGCAATCTTAAACGATTGGGCGATACATGGCAGGTGCTCATTTGACTTTGCTGCAGACGATGAGGGGATAACCTATGAGTGAGTTACCGTGCATTGTTCAGATTGGTGCTTAGCTATAGTGGCTAGGTATATGGAATAACTGTACTTTTTGGAACATGCACACTGTAAATTCAAGTGTAATTTGCTAGTGTTGGTGCCATAACTACAGGTTATTTCATGGAGGTGTAGTTTGATCTCACGAAAACTGGTTCGAACAGACCTAAATCTGTTGGTTGCTTTGCAAATTTTGTTGGAAGAGCGCAACGTTACGCGCGCCTCAGAGCGGTTGTCGGTGTCGCAACCCGCGCTGAGTAAAACACTGCAGAAACTGCGCGATGCATTTGAAGACGAGCTGTTTACGCGTACCGCACATGGTTTGGTGCCCACGCCTAAAGCTGAATCGCTGGCTGAGCAGCTGCCGGGGTTATTGGAGTCGGTGGAACAGGTACTGGGTGATGACTCTTTCGACCCAACGACTTTCAACGGCGTGTTCAAGTTACTCTTGCCGCCCATCGTGAGCGAGGCGCTGTTACCCGGGTTAATGGCGGACTTGAGCGAACAGTCACCGCATGTGCAGATTATTACCGCCGAAGTAGCGCCCAATTATCAGGAACAACTGAAAAAAGGTGAGGCGGATTTCGCTGCCTTTATTGCTATGGACACTGATCGCGACATTCATGCCGAGCCTATCGCGGCCATAGCCCCGCGTTGTTATATGCGTAAAGACCACCCGTTGGTTAAACGCACAATGAATCTGGAAGACTTTCTCGCATATCCCCATTTGCGGCTCTACCTGGCCGGGCTAGCTAGAGAAAATACCAGTATGGTGGACGATGTTTTGGGGCAGTACGGGGTACACCGGAAGATCGCTCTGGAAACGACGCAATTTGCGTCCGCCGTTGGCGTACTCACACAAACCGAGGCGTTGCTGGTGGCCAATGCAGGCTTTGAGGAGGGAGGACTGTATCGCGAGTTGATTGTCGGGCAGGAGTTACCGGAGGAGTTACGGCGTATGATACGCAACACGCACAGTAGCAACCGAGGTAAAATGTCACTGATGCGCCACACGCGGACAGCGCGCAGTGCGTCGCATCAGTGGATGCGTGCGCTGTTGATGAAGCATCTCACTCGTTCACAGAGCAAGGTTGAGGAGGCTGCGCCGATGTTAGCGGCCTCAGTCGCCTAGAACGCTTGCTAGCTCTTGCGTGTTCGCTAAGCGGCGGATGCGTTATTGCCGAGAGTAGGCGCGGGTTCGTGTAGGAGCGCTATGATAGTCACCGAACACTTTGTGTATATCCACACGTCCAGGCATGCGGGCAGTTTTATTAATGGCCTGCTGCTCGACCATGTGCCGTCTGCGAAGATGCTGCGGTATCACGGACAGCTAAGGGACCTGCCAACTGCCTTGCGTGGCTTACCGGTCATTGGTTTTGTGCGTAATCCCTGGGACTGGTACGTGTCAATGTACTTTAACTACCAGGCTAAACGTCAGTATATCTTCGACGTCGTAACTCATGGCAGTGACATGCCCTTTACTGAGGCTGTCGCGCGATTCCTCACGCTAGGTGAAGCGTCGGCCGAGAATACGGCTACACGACAAGCGCTGATTGAAGCAGCGCCGCAGGCATTAACCCCTGATATCATGCCAAAGCGTCGTCGCCCGGGGTTGGTGAAGAAGCAATTTGAACAATACCCTCGAGACAAAGGCTATTACAGCTGGCTACTCGAGCAGATGCATATGGTTGATGGCTCGCTGGTGGGGCACTTTGGCTACTTTGAGCGTATGAGGGAAGACTTGTTGAGCCTGTTGGAGCAGACGGGTTGTCCAGTACCGAATGCGATGTTGCGAGAAATACAAACAGCACCAGCTGTGAATACTAGCTTTCGCAAACACGATTACCGGGAGTACTATTCGCCTGCGCTGATTGACCTGGTTGCCGAGAAGGATAAAACACTGCTTGAACATTTCAATTACGCTTACTAGGGCAATACTCGGGGTTACTGCGCCATGACGGGTCAGGATTGGGGCGCCATCAGACTGCCGTTAACATACGATGCCGCGCGTTTGTCTACAGAGGTCGCTGCCCTAGCAGAAACAGAATGGGGCGTGAACGGCCGCATCGCGCCCGCTTTTGCCAACACACAGGCCGTATTCTTGAAAGGCTTTGCTGCAGCGTCGGGTAACCCCTCCATGGAAGATCGCGACATACTTGCAGAGCTGCCTTATGCCAGAGAAATGATCTATTCACTCGTGCCTGCGCAGCCACAAAACTGTGTGCTGTCTTACCTGCCACCTAAGGTGGATGTTGGTCTGCACATAGATCAGGGTGAGTATTTTCAGAATACGCTGCGCGTGCACTTTCCGGTGACGACGAATGAACTGGTGACAATGTATTTTGGCGCGTGCTATCGCTTGCAACCCGGAGAAGTTTGGTTGCTGAACAACTGTTCAGTGCATGGGGTAGAGAATGCGCACCCCTCCCAGGGAAGGATTCACCTCATCTGCGATTATTTACCATCTGCAGCGTTGCTGGAGTTGGCCCGCAGTGTGCCGATGGACCCCGGCGAGCCCTCCGACAGGTTGCGCGACAAGCTGCGCGCCAAAACCCTGCATTACAGCCAACGTAGAAATCGCGACAGCAGCGCCTGATAACGCTACATCGTTTTTTAAGAAACCGTGCTCTAGTCGATTTGTTTATCGATCGCTTCCAGCTTTTTTGCCGCGTCATCCTGTAGCTGCTGCTCTACCGCTTCAGCTTTATCCATAGACTTTTTGTAGCCCTCGGGTATCACGCCCTCAGGGTCCTCTTTGGCGCAGCCCGATGCTGCCAGTAGACCCGCTACTATGAGTCCTGTCATTGTATTTCGCATGATTAGGGTTGCTCCATCTCGGTGGTATCTGGTTGGTTGCTGCTCTCTTCCTCGGTATCAGTGCCCCGGCTGATGCTTGAACCTGAGTTATCGCTTAAGAGCTGCCGATCAAGCCCCAAAATACGATCATAGTGGTAGGCCGCTAGTCTAAAAATGACGGGATACTCGCTGCTGAAAACGTAACGCTCCTCATTCATAGAGAAAAAGTCCAAGACAACCTGCTTGCCGTCTACAGTGAGCTCCAATGTCAGGTCGGGTTCCAATTCGG
Organism: Halioglobus sp.; assembly: GCA_039990395.1. Classification (GTDB taxonomy): domain Bacteria; phylum Pseudomonadota; class Gammaproteobacteria; order Pseudomonadales; family Halieaceae; genus CALINF01. Next base: position 53,047 of record JBDXFZ010000139.1, on the reverse strand, counting down.
CAATGCTACGATGGTCATCTTCATTCGCAACGCCCTCAACCTGCAGGCTGGCCAATACACGCAGCAGGGCGTCAAGTTCCCTGGCCTCGGGTAAACCACCGTTCTGGTTAATCCAGCTGACACCGTCACGTATCAGCGCAAAACCGGGCCCTTGGATCAGATCAGGTGATCCGGCCTGTAGCATACTCCGGTCCAGCCAATCATCCTCGATTCCAGATGCGTCGAATGTGTTGAATGGAATACTGTAGATAGCATCGGTGGTGTCGTTACGTGCGTGCACTCGGCGGAAGCCCGGCGATGTACCCAGATAGACCTCATCGTGTAACTGGCCTTCTTTGTGTAATCTAATACGACGTTGGTAATGGTATGAAGCAACTCGAAATCTCTGCCTCGCTGCAATAGAGTCGGCCACTGGAGAACCATGCGCTGAACTCGATACAACGCGTAATAGTGATTCAGCCTTAGCTTCATCAGCGGGCAGGTTGTCTAGTTCCGGCAGTTGCCAACCACTCTCTGCGCGCTTGAGCCTGGTTTCGTTGCCCTTACTGTCCTCTATGTGGATTTCGTCAATCGCGGCGGGCTCCAGCAGAGTCAGCGGTGTAGACTGCAAGAGTGCCGGCGCTGAATCTGGCCAGTAGAGATGAGCAGTTATAGCGATCTGCACGCCAAACGTGAGAGTTAGTAGAGCAATAGCGCGATTCACAGGCTCAGCTCCCGACGATAGTGACGCTTGCGCAAGCGACCGCGTAACCAATGCCACAGGCCAAGAAAGCCCAGCCAGCAGGCTGCCAGTCCATAATTCAGGTACTCAATGGGAGCCTGAGCAGATTCTTCCATTGGGCGCAGTGTGCGATTGAAATGCGCGCGCGAGCGAATTTGCAGAAGGTCATCTTCTTCCACTGCCCAATCCAGCGCGTTGCTGAAAATTTCCAGACTACCCAGATATTGATTGCCTGCCGCATTAACAACCAGCTGTAACACCTGATCGTCCATAAAGTCGTTGGACGCAAACAGAATAATCCGTGCTGAATCTGGAGAGCGACTGATCATCGTGCTTGATTCGACCTGTGCAGGTACTTCCCGATCACTGAAGAATGATTCGAAGCGACCCTGTATGTTTACCGCCAACTCCTCCTGCCCCGGTTGGCCGGTCACAACGAAACCCCCACCATTACCGTTGTCTAATCGCGGCATGACGTCGGTCTCGCTAGAGCGCCAGGATTGTTCGGAGCTACGCAGTAGTGTGGTTACAGTAAGCCCGCGGTTACGGTCGACGTCGATGGGAGAAGCCCATGCCATCGTAACTTGTGGCAAGCTGCGGGTAATAGGGTGTTCAGAGTTGATGCCGTTCTCCCTGGCATCAATAAAATAAGGGTAGTCCACCAATTGCACATCGCGGAAATCGTATCCACCAGAGCTACGCACCACCGGAGCGGGAAATGTGGCACTGCGTTTATCGAGTACCAGACTCTTGTCGATGCTGATGCCCTTGTCTGCCAGCCAATCCCTCAGTCCGCTCTGCCAGGGCAGCAATTTGATTTCCCCATTGGCAATCTCTGCACTGTAAGGGGCGGTGGCTAGTAATATTGTTCCGCCGCGCATCAGGTATTGATCGATGGCGAAGATAGCACGGTCAGACAGCTGTCTCGGCGCAACCACTGCGAGTACATCTGCTGCTGCGTCTACAAAGCCATCTTCGAGATCCTCCATGCGAATCGTGTAATCTCGCGTAATCTGGCGTTCGAGATTGGTAAACGTGGGAGCGCCTAAACGTAGGCGTGCCTGCTGTTCGATGAGCTCAGGGGCTGAAAAAGCTACGGTTTTAGTAATGCCGCTGGCGAATCTTTTCAACCCGGCCTGCAGAGCATCCGCAAATTCTGTCGCATTGAATTTGTCTGTAGGAATCTGAACCACCTGTCGATCGTCGGAGAGCGTGAGATAAAAATAAAACTCACTGTCATCTCCTAGCGCGGTGATCATTGGTTTGAAGTCCCACTTCTCGATAATCTGGCGAGCAGCGCTACCATCACCTGCCTCAGGCTCGAGAAACTCGAACGAAAACTTGTTATCCGCCAGCTCCCTCATCGCTTCGAGTTCAGGCTTGATGGCGGCCTTGTAGGCAACTAACAACTCAGGCAATAGACTGTCGCTCGATACATAGGCGGTTAGCTTTACAGGCTGCTCAATACCCTCGAAGATATTGCCATTGGCCTGATAGTTGTAAAGAACGCTTTTGATGGCTCGGGTGATATCGAACTCTGGATTGCGCAGCAAGACGTCAGGGGACTGGTTTGCCGCTGTCCGTATCTCTATAAGGTCTGCAAAGCCCAGCGCCTCGTGCTGGTCACCATATTTCACCAGGATGTTGAAGTAGGAGTTCACCAGCGCCGACTGATAGCGGTCGGCCACCTGAAAAGGAGTAGCGAATATTTCGTACTGCTCGTTAGCTTCCTGCTCGAGCGCAGGCTGCTCAACAGGATCAACAAACTCTACCCGCACTCGATCACCGCCCGCGATTGCGTATTCCTGCAGTATATCTCTTAGCTGAGGTACCAAAGGAGACAGCAGCGGGTGCGTTTTGGCGCTGAAGTAGCCCCGAATTAGAAGTGGCTCTTCCAACTGGTCAAGCAGTGCGTGTGTAGGGGAGGAGATGGAGTATAGATTGCCGCGTGTGACATCAATCCGTACGGCACTCACTTTGGCAAGCCAGATGTTGGCGATAATCAGGTTGAGGATTAACAGTGAAAAGAAAGCTCGCCACTGCAGATGACGATGGGTGGGTGCGGTGCGTGCCCACCGTTCACGCTCAAGCGCGTAAACGTTCAAGGATAGAAATATCAGTATCAGGCTGCAGTAGTAAAACAGATCGCGTAAATCGATCACACCACGAGTGATACTGCCAAAGTGGGCACCTGAACCGAGTAAACGCATCGCATCAGCTGTGCTGTCACTGAAGAAGCCGTGGATCTGGGGGCTTCCCACCAGATACAGTCCTCCGCATAGTGCGACGGCTATCATCAGGCTGACTATGGGGTTGTCAGTGCGCGCAGATACATACAAGCCCACGCTCAGGTAAGCAGCGCCCAGCAACGCCGTTGCCAGGTAGCCGGCGATTACCGGCCCCCAATCCAGGTCACCCAAAAGCGAGACGGTAACCGGCAGAGGTAGAGTGGTTGCCAGCGCTAAAATTAGCAGGAAGAAACAGGCGCGAAACTTTCCAAGCACGAAGCGCCACAGTGCAACAGGCTGGGTGATGACATGTTCCAGTGTTCCGGAGCGGCGCTCTTCACTCCAAGAGCGCATGGTGATTGCACTGCACAAGAACACCAGTAGCACGGGCATCCATTCAAACAGGGGTCTAACATCGGCGATGTTGCGGGCGAAAAAAGACTCTCCCCAAAAAAACATGAACAGCGTAACGATGGCAAAACCAGAGAGAAACAGCCACGCAACGGCAGAAGAAAAAAACAATCGTGTTTCTTTCTGAGCGATACGCTTGATCGCTGAGTTGGTCATGACGCGTCGCTAGTTTCTGTCTGGGTGGTAGCTTGACGAAAAATGGTATCCAGGTCGCGAACCACTGGCTGCAGTGAGTACAGGCGTGCGCCGGCGTTAACCACAGTCTGGCAGATATTATTCGCCGCGGTATCGTGATCCGTACCGGAGCGCAATGTGATCAAGTAGTCGCAATGGTTGTCGTCGCACTGGGTTCTCGACGCGGTACTCACCTGTGGCAGTTGTGCAAGATACCTTGGTAATTCCGCAACACTGTCGCAGGTGCGCAGTAGCATATTGTCGCTGGCTTTCAGGTCCGCCAGTAGACCATTGAGGATTAACTTGCCATTGCTCAGTACCAGCACCCGGTCACAAACGGCCTCCACTTCCTGCATGATGTGAGTAGATAGGATCACGGTGGCTCGGTTGGCGATCTTTCGAATCAACTGACGCATACTTTCAGTCTGGCCCGGGTCGAGTCCGTTAGTAGGCTCATCCAGTATGAGAAGCCTGGGAGACCCCAGTATCGCCTGAGCAACACCTACACGCTGCTTGAGTCCTCGCGATAGCGCGCCGGTGATATCGAGCGCACGTGCCTCGAGGTCGGTGGCTATAATGGCCTCTCTTACTGCGGCACTGCGCTTGCTGCTATCAATACCCTTTAGAGTTGCAGCGTAATCGAGATAATCAGCAACCATCATCTCTGGGTAGATAGGTAGATTTTCCGGTAAGTATCCCAGGGTCTGCTGGACATCGTCCGGATCATTCTCCAGCGTGACATCGTTGACACTGATACTGCCGGATGAGGGTTCCAGATATCCACTCAGCATTCTCATGATGGTGGATTTGCCCGCGCCATTGTGTCCGAGCAGGCCCACGACTTCGCCGCCTGCAATGTCAAAGCTCACCGCATCCACTGCAGTGAACTTGCCGTATTGCCGGGACAGGTTTTTCACCTGAATCATAGAATCAACGTCTGTTGGGCGTTTTCTCGCCTAGGGGAAAAAGAGTAGCTTAATAATAAACAAAATCAGTACAAGATTAAGCACTATCTTGATCAAGCGCTCTCCGCGGGTCACGGTGAAGTGCGCGCCAAGGTAGCCGCCGATAGCATTCCCAAGTGCCAGCGCGGCACCGACTATCCAAAGGATCTCAACCTGCGACGCGAAAACAAGAAGGGCTACCGCAGTGTAGCAGGCAACAATAAATACCTTGTGCATATTGGTTCGGACAAGATCCAGCCCCATCACCCGGTTGAGAACCGGCATTATGATGAACCCCACACCGATTTGTATGAAACCTCCCCAGAAACCTACGCCCAGCATCAGCAGGTGCCCTTGCACGAGTTGCGTTCGACTGGGTTGATGATTTTTGGCGGCGGCCTTATTGCCCTTGTCAAAATGCATAATCAGCATCACGCCGAGCATAATCAGGGCGAGCATGCGATTGAACCAGTCACCCTCGAGCTTTACGCCCAGCATCGCACCCGCAATCGCGCCGGGTATTGCGCAGGCAGCCAGCGAGAGGCTCAACTTGAAATCTGAGAAACCTTTGCTGAAAAACGTCGTTATGGCAGTGAGGTTTTGCGCGAGGATCGCGATGCGATTGGTACCATTGGCAACCGGCCCTGGTACACCCATGAAAACCATTGCAGGAACCGTTAACAATGAGCCCCCGCCAGCCATGACGTTAAGAAAGCCTGCAACTACGCCTATCGCTGTGAGTAGGCCGGCTTGCCAGAGCGAGATGTCCAACTCAGTCCTCTGACCAAGGCTCGCGCATGGTGACAAACTCCTCGGCGGCAGTCGGGTGAATGCCTATGGTGTTGTCGAAGATCGCCTTGGTAGCGCCAGCCTTCAATGCGATAGCAATGCCCTGAATGATTTCCCCCGCATCGGGACCCATCATGTGTACGCCAACCACTCGATCCGAGGCGGTATCGACTATTAGTTTCATGAACGTCTTTTCGTCGCGGCCACTGATAGTGTGCTTCATCGGTTTGAACGAGGATTTGTAGAGCGTGATTTTGCCAAATTCCGCAGCTGCTTCCTCTTCCGTGAATCCCACAGTGCCGATGTTGGGCTGGCAGAACACAGCAGTGGGGATAAAGTCGTACTCGACATCGTGCTCGATGTCGCCAAATTGCCGGCGGGCGAAAGACATGCCCTCGCCAAGTGCTACCGGCGTTAGCTCCATTCCACCAATGACATCGCCGAGCGCAAAGATCGATGCTTCGCTCGTGCGAAACTCCTCGTCTACTGCGATAGTGCCAGCATCGGTAAGTGCTACGCTGACATTTTCCAATCCAAGGCCGTCCAGATGAGGTTTACGGCCAGTGGCATATAGAACGGCATCCGCGCTGATCACTGAGCCGTCAGTTAGCGTGACAGCCAGCCCGTCTGAGCCGTGGGAAATTTCAGAGACGTTCGTTTCAAAGCGTAAATCTACGCCTGTTTTACGAATTTCCTGCTCAGCATGGCCCCGGATATCGCTGTCAAATCCGCGTAAGAAGAGCGGGCCTCGATATAGCTGAGTGACATCTGCACCCAGTCCGTTGAAGATGCCGGCGAACTCCACGGCGATATAGCCGCCACCTACAATCACCAGGCGTTGAGGAAAAGCGTCCAGGTCGAAAATTTCGTTTGAGGTGACTGCAAGCTCGCTGCCAGGGAAGGGTGGAATATAGGGCCAGCCGCCGGTGGCAATGAGTATTTTGCGAGTGGTGTAGTGTTGATCACCCACGGCTACAGTATTGGCATCAACGATTCGAGCACGACCATCGATCAGGTCTGCGTCTACTCCGGAGAGCAGATTGCGGTAAATTGCATTGAGGCGGGCAATTTCGGTTTTCTTGTTGTCGCGCAGCGTAGCCCAGTCGAAGCCATTCACGGTGTTATCCCAGCCAAAACCGGCAGAATCCTTGAAACCCTTGCCGAACTCAGAGGCATACACGTACAGCTTTTTTGGCACACAACCCACGTTTACGCAGGTTCCGCCCATGTAGCGATCTTCAGCAACCGCGACGCGGGCTCCAAAGCCTGCGGCCATTCGGGCTGCCCTTACGCCGCCTGAACCCGCTCCAATCACAAATAGATCGTAGTCCATGTCGCTCACAAATAGCTCTCCTCATTTATTGGCCTGCAAGTCTAGCAGGCCTGAGGCCGGAATGGTTCCAATCGGTTATGATGGCGGCGTCTGCGCGGGAGCAATGCATGAAAAAAATCATCGTTACACTCATAGTGGTGTTGGGAATATCAGTACTTGCTTTGGTCGCAGCATATTCCTGGCTCAAACCGGCGGCTGCGATTCCACTGGGGTACAGCGCCAAGCAGATGTGCTCGGGCGTGTTTGTTGCCCAACTTCCAGAGCAGTTTGTGCTGGAACACGATATTCACCCCAATATGGGATTGTTGGGGCCGGCGCTGCCGCTACTGGACTTGTCTGTGGATCATGCAAACAAGTCCGCTACGGCCAGCTTGCCTGGATTCTCCGCCACAGCCTTTTATGCTGCTGCTTCGGGTTGTACGTTGTATGTCCGACCTGCTGAGCTATCAATAGCGAGCGCTACTGCTGGTGCACAGCCAACTCTGTCAGTGGCGCTTGAACCAGATTACGACGCCATACTTGATGCTGCTTTCGAGGAGCCTGTGAGTGGGGGCCGCAACACGCTGGCCGTACTAGTGGCGCATCGAGGCACGGTGGTAGCTGAGCGCTATCGCGCACCTGTTACTGCGAACACACCCCTACAAGGCTGGTCGATGAATAAGAGCCTGATGGCGACCTTTGTGGGCATTCAGGTAGCAAACGCTCAGTTGGACGTCAAACTCCCGGTGCGAACTACGCTGCAAGGTGTCGCTGGCCCCGGCAAGCTCGAGGCAATCGACCCGCAGCTACGGCTGGATCACCTGTTGCATATGGAGAGCGGCTTTGATTTTTCCGAGCTTTACGAACCAGGCGATGATGTCACCGCCATGTTATTCGGGCGCGACCCGATGTGGCTGGCGTCTCTGCGCAGTGGGACGGCGTTTTCACCGGGCGAACATTTTCACTACTCCAGTGGCGACACCAACTTGGCGGCCTATTTGTGGCAACTGTCGCTGCATGGAGAGGCCTATCCTGCGTGGATAGCGCGTGAATTCGCCGGCCCGCTGGGCCTAGCTTCTATGACGTCTGAAGGTGATATCAGCGGCGTGCAGGTCGGTAGCAGTTTTACCTACATGACCGGCCGGGACTGGCTGCGTATAGGGCTGTTCTGGTTGGATGAGTATCATGGGCGCAGTCAGCGTTTACCTGAGGGTTGGCAGCGTGAGGCTGTGCAACCGCGAACTTCATCGGCTCGGGGTGAGTACGGGCGTGGCTTTTGGCTGAATGTTGATGGGGTAGCCTACCCGGATTCTCCGTCCTCAATGTTTCGCGCCTCCGGCTTCAACGGCCAGCATGTCGCCGTATTTCCCGAAGATGAGTTGGTTGTCGTGCGTTTGGGGTTGACACCGATATCCGTGGATCAGGGGGACGGGGTACTGTTTCGCGATGTTGTGCGGCTTGCTCGAAAACCGTGAATCTTTCGCCTTCGGATGGTCTGCATTTCCCGAACAAAATCGGGTAAAATCCCGCGCGTTTCAGAAATATTTTTATTTCCACTCAACAGCAAGCCAGAACTGGCCCTATAAAGGCGTATACCCATGCATGTTTCCTTCGTTCATCTGTTGGCTCTGACAGTCACAGTGTTACTGGCTCTGCCAACTCACGCACAGGACCCAGAGGCGCCATCACCTGCCGATCGTATTGTGCTTAAGAATGGTTCCACGATCGTTGGTACCGTCATGTCTGCAAGAGATGGCGTGGTCGTCATCGAGACTGACTTTGCCGGAACGCTTGAAGTTAGCCAGGATCAGGTGGTCTCGCTGACATCCGACACGCCGGTGGTGATACAGATGGATGATGGCGAGGTGCTCGCGGAGCAACCGTTAGTAGTGCAGAAAGAACAGTTAGTGGTGACTGGCGTGGTGCCGGGCACAACCTATGCGTTGGCCGATCTTAAGGCCACCGACCCTGAGCCTTGGGAGTTGGGTGAAGGTTACAATTGGACTGGCCTTGCCAATATTGCGTGGAAAACGGAGCGAGGAAATTCTGATACCGACGAAGTGGATTACAAGCTTAATACCCAGTGGCTGGGATTGGAGGATCGTTACACACTGAAAGGCAATGGTGAGATTGATGAAGCCAATGGGGAAAAGAATGCGGACAATTGGACCATCATCGGCAAGTACGATCGTTTCCTAGATGGCCCCAACTATTGGGGTATCAATCTGGCTGCAGAGCAAGATGAGTTTGCCGATCTGGATTTGCGGTGGTATGTGGGTCCGTATCTGGGACGCAAATTCTATGACGAGCCGCTATTCAACCTGGAGGCCGAGGCTGGCCTTGCCTATGTTAACGAAGATTTCATAGTGGCTGAGGATCAGGAATACCCGGGTGCCAACTGGAATGTCAGTATGGGTAGCAACTATCTTGGTGGAAATTCTCGTCTCTATCTCGATCACATCGGCATTTGGAACCTGGAAGAAACATCCGATCTGATCCTCAACACTACATTCGGTCTTGCTTTTCCCCTGTTGCTCAACTTTGAGGCAGCTGCCGAAATTATGCTCGAGTACGATTCAGGCGCTGTAGACAATGTTGAAGAGCTGGACCAAACGTACAGCTTCCGTATTGGTTACACTTGGTAGTTGCTTAAGTGCTTTTGCGAACCGCTGCTGCCAGCGTTGTCAGTAGCGGTATCGTGTCTTCAAGACTGAGGCAGGCATCTGTGACACTCTGTCCATAGGTGAGCTGCGTGCCATCCCCCAGCGGTTGACTACCTCCCACCAGGTGGCTCTCCAACATGATGCCGCGAATTGCCCGCTGCCCCGACTCTATTTGATCACATAGATCAGACATTACTACTGCCTGCCGGGTGGGGTCTTTCTCACTGTTTCCATGGCTACAATCCACGATTACTGAGGCGGGGAGGTCGTGCGCTGCTAGAGCTATAGCTGCATCTTGTACAGACGTAGCAGAATAGTTCGGCCCAGTCTGTGAACCTCCACGCAGGATTAGATAGGAGTGCGGATTGCCCGTTGATTGCAAGATTGCTGGTGTTCCTTCTCGCGTCAGCGATGGAAACCAGTGGCTATGACTGGCTGAACGAATCGCATCAATGGCTACGCCTATATCGCCGGTAGTGCCATTTTTGAAACCCACAGGCATTGATAGCCCGGAAGCCAGCTCCCGGTGTATCTGACTTTCGACTGTACGAGCACCAATCGCGCCGAAGCTCACGAGATCGGCGTAGTATTGACCGAAAGTGGTGTCCAAAAACTCGGTTGCCGCAGGTAGCCCTAGCTCGGCAACATCCAGCAGAACCTTGCGTGCGCTGTGTAGACCACGATTAATCTGGAAGCTTCCGTCCAACTGAGGGTCATTGATCAACCCTTTCCAGCCGACGACGGTTCGCGGTTTCTCAAAGTACACGCGCAGTACCGGAAATATGGCATCGTCCAGTTCCCTGGTGTGCGATTGTAATGTGGCGGCAAATTCCAGTAGCGCGGCGGGATCATGTACCGAACATGGCCCCACGATCGCAAGTACGCGCGGATCTTCTCCGGCCAAAATAGCCTCGATAGCGCGTCTAGCCGTGGCCACAGCTGCCAGTTGTTGCCCGGAAACAGGCAGTTCCTGCGCAAGAATCCAGGGTGTAGTGAGGGGCTGCGCGTCAGCAATACGAATGTCGGCGGTGGTTTCGTTCATGAATTTAGGTGGACCGTTGCAAAGACCCGCATTGTGAACCAGCACTGGCAGGCCGGCAAGCCGGGCGCTACTGCATGCTGGCGCGGCGCTCTTTGATACGCGCCTGTATTTTCTCTACGTCCTTTTGTCCGACCTTGATCTTCACAACAAAGTAGTAGGCAACAAATAGTGCCGGTAGAGCGCCCAAACCCATCGCATAGGCCAATCCGTCCAGCGTGTGCTGAGGTACCTCTCCTGGCAGGGCTCCCGCTTCGAGGTTGATGATGTCGAGTGCGATGCCTCCGTACACAGGGCCAAAAACAGACGCCAACTTGGCCGTAAAATTCGTGGTCGCGAAGAATCCGCCCTCCTGACGTGTACCGTGATCGAGTTCGTGCTCATCGGTGATGTCGGCAATGATAGATTGGGTATTGATAGCACGCAGCAGAAACAGGTACATGAACACCATCATGAACAGGAAGTTGAGAACAAAAATGGTGAGCGTACCGTTGGCAGGTAGCCAATCCATGAATCGCAAAGGGTATAACCACAGGCAGTTTAAAATGAGTCCCAGAATAGACAGTTGCAGCAGACGATTTTTCTGAAAACGACGGGTAAGCGGACCAAGTGTCATCATCACAAGGCCAACGGCCAGTAAGCTTGGTATTGCGAGTATCATGGAGACTTCCATGGCACTGAATTCCCAGTAATACGTCCACACCAGCATATTGAGAGTAGCGATCGCCCCATAGGAAATCATGGCAGCGATTTCATATCCCAGAATTAAACGGAAATTTCGGTTCTTGAAGGTGAGAAGCAGGTCGTGAATGAGTGAGAGTAGAGTGACGCGCGGGGGTAGTGTCTGTGGCGTACTTTGTGGCGGAAATGCATACCGGCGTGTTCCTAAGGTAGAGGCAGTGCCCATTACCCAGATCACCAAGCAAGACAACCCGCCATAGATTGGATAGTTGCTCAGCTCGAATCGTCCATCTACTCCGCCCGACTCAGCGAAGATGTAGAGCAGTCCCGCAGCCGGCAGGCCTACGGTGAAGATAAACATAAACGCAAGCCGCGCGCCCAGTACTTGGCTACGTTGATGGTAGTCACTGGTTATTTCGGCTGATAGTGCGAGGTGGGGTACGGCGAAAGTAGTGATAAATGTACGTATCCAGAGCGACCAGAACAGCAGCCAGCCACCTAGAAGAACGTTGCTGCCGATGAAGGACTCCGGTGGAGAGAACAGCCCATAAAACCCCAAACCCAGTGGAACGATACTGGCATACAGGAAGGGATGTCGCCGTCCATGCTTCGACCGGGATCGGTCTGACAAAGCGCCTACCAAAGGATCAGAAACCGCATCCCAAACCAGGCTAAGTGAAATAATCAAACCCGTAATGCTGCCATCGAGGCCCATTACCTGGGTGTAGAACATCAGTATGAACATTGTGAACGCAGCTTCTTTGGTTGCGTACACAGCACCGCCAGCGCCATACAGCGTGCGAGTTTTAAGGCTGATCATAGGAAGAAATCTTTAAGCATCGGAGCAGTCTGGCTCGGGCGTTGCGCACTGTAAAGTGTCATGCTTCAAATGAGCCTGACTCGAAAGTGGTGAGCGCCAGTTGCTTGCCAAAAGATGGAAACAAAAAGGGGCCGCTTAGCGGCCCCTGCGCGGACAAGGCACGGTGCTAGCGAGAGCCTTTGATCAACCCTCTGAACCAGTCGGCTAGCGTTTCGTGTTTGAAGTCGGTAAATTCGCCCGCGTCCATGAACATGCCGTGTTCATTGCAGGTCTCGTACCAGATATGACTCTGAGTGGGGTCTGAAGTTTTGGTCATATCCTTACCGCAGCGGGGGCATGCGATATCATCGACAGCGTCCCACTTTTTGCCTTCGTCTGGGCTACCCATGTCCAGAGCGTCGCCCATCCATTTGCTCTTCAATGCTTCTGCTTCGCCGGTATCAAACCACAGGCCGGAGCAATTGGTGCATCGATCTATGGTGACTTCGCCATAGGTTATCTCGTTCATGCCATGCCCACATTTTGGGCACTCGATGCTGTGTTCGTCTGCGTTGTATTCCATGGGATGTCCCTGTCTGTCTTAAGTTCTTGTTGTTCCATTATAGCCCGCAATTTGCCTCAGGCTAGTTTTCAGCCTTTTTTCTCTTTTTCAAGCATTTGCTCGTAGCGGGTACGCAGTCGCTGGTGAGTATCCAGGTCTTCGAGCTGCGACAGCCTATCTACTGTCGCTGCGGCGTTCTGTTCTCCGGAGCGTTTGCTGGTCTCACTGGTGGAGCCTGCCTGCAGAGGTGGATTTTTTGTGTCCGGCTCGGGCCTGAATTGCCACAGCACGAACACTAGCGAGCCGTAGACGATAGCAATTTTGCCGATCAGTGCATAAATCAACGTGTCGGGGTGTTGCTGCGCAAGGTAGTTTGCCAGATCCTGATAGAGTAGGGAGGTGACCATTGCAAACAATAGTACTGCAATAACCCTGAACAGCTTGCTCTTGTATTTTCCGAGGAAAAACAGAATGGACGAATACTTGATCACTCGGAATAGGGACATATTCAGATGCCTATGTTGATACCCAGCAACAGCGCGGCAATACCGAAACCTTTCCAGCCTAAGCCTGACCAGATCTCCTTTTCTTTCTCAGCGACCAGATATTCCAGATCTTCTACGGAGTAGTCAGCCTCCTGACGACCTGCGTGGATCATATCTTGGCGAACACGAGCAATCGCAGCAGAGCGCAACTTTTTACGCACGGCTTTAGGTGCGCGCAGTTTGCCGGGTGATTTAGCGTCTGTCATCCCTCTCCCCGCCATGGTGTTATAGGTGTAGGGAGTTTACCGCAAACTACTCGTTTGCGCGTCTCATGATGTTGATTAAAAAATAATCGTTACAAGTTCAAGGATTCGGCCTACACTGCTTTGGGAATAACAAGTTTGACTAATGAGTGGGTGATTTATGTTAGAGAAAGAACTGGCGCAGGCCACCAAAATGGCTGAGCGAGCAAATCGTGAAGTTGAAAAACTGCGTAAGCGTCTGCTTGCAGAAACCGAGAAAGCTCACGGCAAAGCAAAGCGTGATCTCGCGGCGGCTCGAAAGAAGCACAGTACCGCCAATACACGGTTGAAAAAGGCACGAGCTGCGCTTACAAAGAAAGCGACTACAGACAACAGGAAAAAAGTCGACGCTCTGATTAAACAAGTCCAGGAACTCGGCGACACTGTGTCAAATGTAGCCAAAGCTGCATATGACTATGCAGACAAGCTAATGCCGATGCGTGCAGATGCGGTGTTGGAAGAACGTAAGGCCAAAGCGGCTGAGCGGGCTGCTGCGATGGTTGAGAAAGCCGCTGAACGAGCGGCGAAGCAGAAGAGTAAGAAGGCGGCAAAGAAAAAGGCGCCTGCTAAAAAGAAGGCCCCGGCCAAGAAAAAAGTTGCGGCCAAGAAAAAGGCAGCACCCAAGCGCAAAACGGTAGCCAAGAAAAAAGCGGCACCGAAGAAAAAGGCAGCACCAAAGAAAAAGGCAGCCGCAAAGCGCTAATTTGGCGAACTGATGGTGTAGATCAGCTGGCTTCAGCCCATTAGTTGAGGCCAGCGTTATCTATGACTGTTGTGGTCTTTACGATCACAACAGCTTACTTAGGCGTCACTCGCAGCAGTTGTCCCTTGCCATCGGTCAAGATGTACAGATAGCCATCGGAGCCCATGCGTATATCGCGTATGCGTTCCTCGAGTTCTGTAAAGAGCGGCTCTTCGCCTACAACTTCACCCTTCTCCAGGTCGACACGCCTGACCTCCATGTCAACCAATGCACCCACGAAGAGATCCCCTTGCCATTGCGGGAAGTGTTGTCCTTGATAGAGTGCCATTCCCGATGGGGCGATGCTGGGTACCCATTTTTTGGAAGGTTGAATCATCCCCGGCGCCTCTGTGAACGGTGAAACATAGGCTCCGCTGTAATCCACGCCATAGCTTATCGCGGGCCAGCCATAGTTGTTGCCCGGTTCGATTATGTTGATTTCGTCGCCGCCTTTGGGGCCATGCTCGTGCAAGTAGACAGTACCTGTGCTCTGGTCTAGCGCAAGGCCTTGAGGATTGCGATGGCCGTAGCTCCATACCCGTTCGCTACCAGCGCTTTGAAACGGGTTATCAGCTGGAATACTTCCGTCATCGTTAACACGCAACACCTTGCCCAGCTCGCTGGATGTGTCTTGTGCGGCCTCGCGATATTCAAAGCCATCTCCGGTAGACAGGAGCAGAGTGTTATCGGGGAGGAATAACATACGACCGCCGTAATGTTGTGGCGTGTCCTTTTGTGGAGCTACCAACAATATCTGCTTGGCCTCTTCCAGTGCATCGTCAGTGAGTACAGCCCTGATGATTGCAGTACCATTGGCTTCGGGTGTGCCATGAGCGTAGGACAAGTAAACCACCCGATTGCGATCGAATTGCGGGTGCAGCACGATGTCAAAGAAGCCGCCCTGGCCAGCGAAATAGGTGTCGGGTACGCCCGCTATCTCGACTGAGCTTCCGTCGGCATCAATGTGCAGCAACTTGCCCGCTCGCAGTGTTACCAGAAAGCTGTTGTCAGGTAACTGCGCAATAGACCACGGGTTCGCCAGATCACTTGCGACTGGTACTAGCTTGTAGTCGGCTGCTGTCGCCGTCCACGAGGCCAGCCCTATTGCCAGTGCGGTCAATGGGCCGGTGGCTGCCCTGATGAGCCCCTTCTTCATTGGCTTTTCCTTTGCGGTGTAGTGGGTCATTATAGGCACAACTCACAGCGGGGATGAACCACCATGGTGCGCGTACTCAGAGCTTTCTTTCCAGCGGTCTTGATTGCCTACCTGTTGGCCAGTGTCATTTTCACCCAAATGATACTGGCAACCGTGCAGTCGTTTGGGCTGGATGTGACATTCGCAGAGCGTATAGCAGCCACATGGCACGACATTATGGGTATGGCCTCAAGTTATCTACTGCTGATGTTCGTAGCGTTTGTACTCGGGTTACCCGTAGCGGCAGCGCTTACCCGCTTGCTGCCAGGTCAGCGAGCACTGCTTTTTACACTGGCGGGCTTCGTTGCAGTAGTGGCGTTGCACCTGATTATGAAAGCGGTGCTGGGTGTTTCAGGTGTTGCCGTTACACGCACCTTGGCCGGCCTGGTCGGGCAGGGCTTGGCAGGGGCAATGGGTGGCTATTGTTACCACCTTCTTAGCAGGCCCGCCCTAGCCAGTTAGTTGACTTCAGTTGCCGTTGTTACCTTCGGGTATTGCGTCGATGCCTACCGCCTCGCGTGCGGCCTGACGCTTTAGTGCCTGCATCGCTACCATTCTATAGCTCAGGTAGTACTTGAAGATATTGGCGACGTACTGAACAGTTTCTCTACCGATTTCTTTTGCCGCAATTAATTCCACGTTATCGAACCACATATTAGGGTTGTATCCCTGCGCTTCGGCCTTCGCACGTAGATTGATCATACGAGCTGGGCCGGCGTTATAGGCTGCCAATGCCAGTAGGGTCTGGTTCAGTTGATCAATGTCAGGGTCATCGAAATAGCGATCTCGCAAATAGTGAAGATACTTGATGCCAGCATGGATATTGGCATCAACTTCGTGAATGTTATCAATGTCTACTTTGTCATCAGATGCGGTGCTCGGCAGTAATTGCATTACGCCCACGGCGCCTGCTCCTGAGCGCACTGATTGGTCCAGCCGACTTTCCTGATAGCCTTGAGCCGCGGCGAGCAGATACTCGATACCATATTGTTCGCCATAGGTGCGAAAAATCGACTCTAACTCCTCAAATCGCGCGTACTCATCGCTGCTCAGCGCGTTTGCTGCCCAGTCAAAATCGCGTATGTATCGGTTCCGCATGATGTTGCCGATCATGGTGCCTTCTCGGTTCTTGCGTAAGAATGCATTGGCCGCTGAAGCAAGTTGTGGGCTGTTCTTGCGAAAGGCCCAGGCAATGCGGCCGCCCTCTCGAAAAACGATGTCGTTGCGTACGGTCAGGTTGGTGAACACGCCATCCCAAAGCTGAGGCTTGTACTCGTCCACGATGACCCATGGCAAAAGCCCTGCGTTGACCATTTCGATCAGATCATCGTCCTCCAAAAGCTCAGACATTGGCTCTATGACGACTGGCTCCTTTTCTTGGGCCACCAGTCGCTCGTTCAGGTTTTCCAGACTCATGCGGTAACTGCTGGATACTCGTACATGGACGGTCTGGCCCGACAGGTCTTCTATTGTTTCAAGGGGAGGCGCGGATGGCCCTGTGACCAGAATTTCCGAAAGTGGTTTGCTGGAGGGAATACTGAAATCCACTTCGGTCAGTCGCTCAGGTGTAATCGAGAGTCCAGCCGAGGCAATGTCGCCTTTACCCTCAAGCAACGCTGGAATTAGCTGATCCCGAGCGACGGGTATTACGATCACGTGTACGCGCACGTGACCGTTGTCCATGCTGTCGTTGACCGCGTCCTCGAATCGACCCATAACCTCGGCCACGATGCCTTTTTCTTCCCCATTGTCCAGATAGTAACGACCCGCTCCATAAACGGTCAGCACGCGTATCACGCGTCGCTCGAGCATGCCATCCAGATCACCCGTCCACTGGTTTCTTACCAACGAGAGAGATGATGGCAGATTTTCAGAGTTTGATTGTGTGCCCTCGGTATCAGATTCAACCTCAATTTTTTCGGTTGGCTGCGCCGTGACCGCAATGTCCTGCGTAGCTTTTTCACCCGTTAGGTCAGTCGTGGTAACTGGGTCTTCCTGCACGTCGCTACCGCATGCTAGCAATGTCGAGCACAGCAAAGTCGAGAGAAGGAGGCGAGTAAGTTTCATACTAGTAAAGTCCGGGTGAGTTGAGTTTTATGCCGTGTTAGTTGTTGCCAAGGGGCCTGCGGGATCGCAGCAGTGTTGGCTCTGTATTCCCAGCCGACGCGATGGTAGGAATCACCACCAGATACTCTATCGCAAAATCGATATTGTCACGATCAGTTGTGAGTTCTATTAGTTGTGGTTGGTCAATGGTTAGCCAGGCACCGCAGGCCTCCCCCGAATCACAGATCGTAAAGTCATTATCCAAGTCTGTGCCAGCATAGATCTGGTAGGTTCCAGCCGGTACTTCACCAAAGTCGAAAGCATAGTTTCCGCCGCGCGGTAGCGCGCTTGCCTCAGCCACTACTTCCTCCGTGGCATCGTCGATCAGCAGGATGTAGATACGCCCCAGATCAGACACTGCCGCGTCGCCGCCAGTTGCCAGCACAGAAACCTTCAGCGTGTTTTCGCTGGAAAAAACGGTTATCTCGCCGGAATTCACGCCATCGCTCAGCAAGCCGCGGTCTATGGTTACGTTGTACAACCCAAGGCCATCAGTATCCACTTCGGCAGGCGATATTGTTAACCACGGCTCAGAGCCCGCTATTCTAGTGACTTGCAGCGACCCAGAGCCAGCACGGCTGATGCCGAGAGTCAGGTTAGTGATAGCACCGCCAAAACTGATTAGATTGGTATTTGCGGTGATCGCAGCAACTGCGGGGTTGTCTTCTCCGGCGAGGTTAAGCGCCGCATCTACGGCTCGCTGCGCATTGATGATTCCGTATCCGTAGTTGCTATCAGGGCCGGGTGTACCAACATCATCAGTGATGTCACCTCGGCTCAGCAGAGCCTCTATATCGGATGCGCCCAATGCAGCGTTCACACTTTTCATCAACGCGAAAACGCCTGCTACATGCGGGGCGGCCATCGATGTCCCACTAAGAAATGTGTAGGCGAAGTCGGTATTCGAGCCGCCCGTGCTGAGTACACCGTCTGGGTAGCCATCACCGTTAAAGTCCGCAGATGCGTCTCCGCCAGGAGCTGCGATGTCGATGGTGTTGCCCCGGTTGGAATAGCGGGTGATTTGCCCTTGTGCGTCCACCGCGCTTACTGAGAAAACGCCATCATACGCGGCGGGGTAACTGGCAATGCTGCTGCCATCGTTGCCCGCTGCTGCCACTACCAATATTCCAGCTGCACTCAGTTCACGAAACAAGGCCTGATCAACCTCACTAAAGCCCGCGCCACCAAGGCTCAGGTTTATGACGTCGGCGGCTTGCTCAGGCACCGTGCCAGAATCGTTGGGCAGTGCGGCGGCATAACGGATCGCCTGGTTCAGGTCATAGCTGGTGCCGCTGCCGTCGATGCCCAGTGCTCTTATTGGCATCACGCGGGCTGAGTAGGCCGCGCCAACAACCCCGATTCCGTTGTTGCCTCGCGCTGCCACAGTGCCTGCTACATGGGTACCGTGAAAGTTGTTGCCGCTGATACCGGAGCCAGTCGCGGGCTCTTCCGGGTCGGGGTCGATGCCGTCACCATCGGCGCTACTGCTGGCCGAGCGAATGAAGTCAAAGCCTGGTACCAGTTGTCCGTCTAAATCGGGGTGACGTGACAAAATTCCGGTATCAATAACGGCGACAATCACTTCAGATGCGCCTGTTGTGGTGTCCCACGCTGCCGGCAGATTAATCAATGGGTAGTGCCATTGAAACGGATACGCCTCATCGTTGGTACTGGCGTATGCATGCACCCGATAGTTGGGTTCGGCGTGAGTAATTTGTGGATCGCGGCGCAGAGACTTAATCGTCATCAGGGTTTCCCAGCGAGCCGATAGTGCGTGGTCGATGATCATGCCTTTGCGCTGCAGAGCTGTTCCGAGGCGCTGCAAGGACTGATCAAAGTCGGAAGCCGCGGAATGCATAGCCAGCAGGTTTGGGCCTTCCCAGTCGCCACTGCGCTTGATCATGCCGACGCGATCCATGATCTGTTGCCGTCGCGATGTTGCCAGCGAGGGTTGGGGGCGGGGGTCTCGAAACGCCACAACAGTTTCCCAGGGGATGACTTCGGCGCGAGGGTTCGCAGTGATACCCGGGGGGCGTGAGCCAACTGCTAGCGTGTAGTTGGTGGCGCCCTCGAACGCGAATACATTCACCAAATAGGTACCATCGGCGCTGATCTCCAAAGTTTCCACTTCTCCCACGTCGATGGAGAAATCGAGAACCGCGCCATTTGTATCTAGCAAGTACAGATCGGCGTCAGCAGTCTGGTAGTCAGCCACTAGCAATGTCACGCTCTGGCCGGCCAGAAGCTCTACTCGATAGTAGTCATCTATGTCGCCAGCGCTATGGAAGGCTCCCTCGGAGCCAGTCCCGGGTTGATTGACGTAACCCCCTACAGTGACCGGGTTGCTTATGCGTTGTGCGGAGCCTGGTGAGTTGTTGCTTTCAACCGGGTCGGTAGGGTCATTGGTGTCACCATCACGGACCTGGTTGGTCGAGGCGTCTACCGTACCGGTGAGTGAGAAACGTTGCAGTACTTGGGTGGCATTTACTGTAATGGCAACATTGGATGAGCTGCGAGCGCCCTCATCGTCGGTGACCGTCAGTGAGAAAACGAGGGTAGCACCCGCAGGTATATCTGGTGCTGTAAACGAGGCCTGTGGCGTATCGGCATTTGCCAGAGTTAGCGCCGGTCCCGAGACCTGCTGCCAGAGATAAGTGCTGACAACACCGTCAGGATCTGTGCTGCCAGTACCATCGAGCAGCACATCTTGAAACGCATTAACGGTTTGTGCGCTACCCGGGTCAGCCACAGGAGGCTGGTTGGAGGGCGACGGGGAGCCTTCGCTACCACTGCCACCACCGCAGGCAGTTAGCGCTGCAATAAAGCCCACAGCAAGAGCGGTTGAGAGGCGTCGTGTCACCATGACGGTGTAAGCGTTCTCCTATCGTTTGTCCGTTAGTCCATTGCCAGTAAGATTTTGCCCATATGACCACCAGCTTCCATTCTGGCCTGCGCTTCGCCTACCTGTGCCATTGGCACTACCGAATCGATGGTGGGTTGGATTTTTCCGGTGTTCAGCAAGGGGTATACTCTGTCTAGAATTTCATTAACCATCACGGCTTTCTGAGCAAAACTCTGCGCGCGTAGAGTAGAGCCGGTGAGGACCAGGCGCTTGGTTAGCATAGGGAGAAAGTTCACCTCTGCGTTAAAGCCTCGAATGAATGCGATGTAAACTATTCGACCTTCTGGCGCCGCTATATTGATATTCTTCTGCACGAAGTCACCGCCCGCCATATCGAGAATCACGTCGATCTTGTCGCCCATATCACGCGCTCGCAGCGCTTGCTCGAAGTCCTCAGTTTTGTAGTTGAAAGCAGCTTTGGCTCCGAGTTTTACCAGAGCGGCACACTTCTTATCAGTACCGGCGGTGGTGTAAACCTCAAACCCCATGGCAGCGCAAAGGCTTATTCCCAATGTGCCGATGCCACTGGCGCCACCGTGGATAAGCACGGTCTCTCCCTCTTTGAGCTGGCAGCGCTGGAACAGGTTGTGCCATACAGTGAGCAATGCCTCCGGCAGCGCCGCGGCATCTATCAGTGACATACCTTCAGGAATTGGCAGACATTGCGATACGGGTGCGACCGTGTAGTCGGCGTAGCCACCACCGTGCGTAAGTGCGCAAATATCATCGCCGACGTTCCAATCGTGCACATCGCTACCAGCAGCGACCACAGTGCCGGATACCTCAAGTCCCATTATTGGCGAGGCGTCCGCCGGGGGTGGGTACAAACCCATTCGCTGCAGCAGGTCAGCCCGGTTTAACCCCGCTGCAGCAACTTTGATAAGGACTTCGCCGGGTCCCGGCTGAGGTGTCGTCCCACTGTCGATCGACAACGTTTGATCCTGGGGGTCGATCGCAACAAAGCGGCGTGAGGATGGGGCGGTCAGCTCAGCGTTCATGGGAGGTATCCTGGAATAGTCTGGGCTGGGCATTATAAGCTAATGACGCACGCGGTTCTGCATCCAAGCGGTTTAGCTGCATTGCGGGAGTTCAGGTCGAAAGGTATCGACGAGAAACTGTCGAGTATCCTTTAGTCGTGCGGTAGCTCTGGATGGGTGATCGTGGCCATATATTCCGCGGCGACTCGAATATCGTATGGGCTTTCGCCGCCATCACCGCCCTGGGGTGGCATAGCTAGATAACCCTTTTCTGCGTGCTCAACGAGTACACTGTCCCAGAGAAACGAGCGTCCTTCCCAATCTGCTGGCTGTGTTGTACGAGGCGCCTTCATGACGCCAACCTCATGGCAGCGGGCACAGGTATTTTGGTAGGCCTTTTTACCCTCAGCCATTCGTTGTTCCGTGGCGTGTGCGGTAGTTCCCGCAACGGCTAGTGCGCTCAGAGCGAGCATGATTGACAGTCGCATATCTTCGTTCCCCAATTACTGTACTTTAGGTTACTCTAGGACAAAATCGGCCGCTTGTCCTTGCCTTGCGAACACACAATTGATACAGGTCAGACAAACGTTCGCATAAAAATCAATAACACGAGTTTGTCATGTATTCTTTTCTGCCTCGAGCCCTGTTGTGTGGGCTGGCTGTCACGTTCTATCTACGCTATGGGTTAGAGCCTACCGGCTGGTTGTTTTATGAGGCCTACCACTCGCTCCACATAGACTGGCTCTACCACGGGTATAGCGTTTTTCGAGGCGGTGGCTACCTGTTTGGTTTGTGGCCCTACCAGTGGATAGCCTGCACCTTTGCCGGTGTATTGGCAGGACTGCTGGTGTTGTTTCTAGCCAGTCGAACCCATCGCGCAGATAAGGAGTCACGATGAATCGCAGGGAGTTTTTACAGTGCGCAGCATTGATTAGTGCTGGTGCAACTGTGGTGCCCAAGGGCTGGACACTGAGTCAAGACCAATCCCGTTATCTTGCCGCCAGGCCCCCCTACATTGAACAGGCTGCACCGTCGTTCTTTTCTGTTTCGCAGCGTGCCGACGTGCGAGCGATGGCCGACCTGATTATTCCTCGAACTGACACACCAGGCGCGCTTGATGCGGGCGCTGATCGCTTCATCGAACTGATGGTGTCTGATTGGTTTAACGAGGCAGAGCAACAGCATTTCATGGCGGGGCTGGCCGAAATCAGGGATCGATCAGGTGGTGACTTTACCGCACGCACCTCGGCGCAGCAGTTGGCATTGCTTGAGGCTCTGGAGTCGGAGTCGGCGGATGCGAATTGGTATGCCCCGTTCTCCACAATGCGAGTGTGGGATGACTCTGCCCCCTTCATTTGTCAGGTCAAGGAGCTAGCAGTTTTGGGTTTCACTCTGTCGGAAGTCGGTGCTACGCAATTTTTGCGCCCCAACCCTATGGGCTCTTTGAATGGCAGCTTGCCTCTGGGACCCGACGATCCCGCATACGATAAGGAGAGCATGTTGCGCAGTTTTGCCGGAGAGGCAAGTCAATGAATGACACGCAGTTTGATGCGATCGTGGTTGGGTCTGGTATGTCGGGCGGCTGGGCTGCGAAAGAGCTCACCGAAAAAGGCTTGAAGGTGCTGGTGCTGGATCGAGGCAGCATGATTCGACATGGCGTGGACTATGTTGGGGAGCATGCGGAGGCCTGGAAGCTGCCTTTTTATGGGATGCCCGATCGCGAACGCGCGGCCAGCGACTACCCCATTCAGAGCAAGAGCTATGCGTTTTCCGATGCAACGATCCAATTTTTTAACAACGACCGTGATAACCCTTACTTGCGCAACGAAGACAAGCCGTTCAACTGGATACGTGCCGATGTTGTTGGTGGTCGCTCGCTGTTGTGGGGTCGGCAGGTGTATCGGTGGAGCGAACAGGACTTTCGTGCAAATGAAACAGATGGTCACGGCATACCCTGGCCTGTTGACTATGCAGATCTTGCGCCCTGGTATAGCCATGTCGAACGGTTCATCGGTGTCAGCGGAGAAGCTGAAGGCTTTGATCACCTGCCCGACAGCGAGTTTCTGCCTCCGATGGACTATTACGCTGTAGAAAATACAATCAAGCAGCGAGTGAAAGAGAAGTTACCGGAAGTCCCCATTACCATGGGAAGGGTTGCGATTCTGACGCAGGAGCACAATGGTCGCGCTCCCTGTCATTACTGTGGCCCCTGTCAGAGAGGTTGCTCTACTGGTAGTTATTTCAGTTCGCAGAGCTCGACACTGCCCGCAGCACAAGCCACCGGCAACATGACGCTCTTGTCTGATCAACTGGTGGAGCGGTTGGTACACGATGACACCGGCCGTCGTATTACCGGGGTCAATGCCGTGAACACACAGACCGGGGAGCGCACAACCTATACGGCTAAGCTGGTTTTCTTGTGCGCATCTACTCTAGCCAGCACCCAACTGATGCTGAACTCCCGCAGTGAGCTTCATCCCAATGGCTTGTCTAATCGCAGTGGAGCATTGGGCCATTACCTCATGGACCATCTCGCTATTAGCCACACCGGTGTGTTGGTGGATGATGTCGACACCTACTATCAAGGCAATCGGCCAAATGCTATGTACATTCCGCGATTTCGCAATGTGGGTGGCCAGGATGCTGATGCTGATTTTGTTCGCGGCTACGGCTACCAGTCGCCGGTGCTTCGGCCCGACTGGGAATTTGCCTTTAATCGCAAGGGCTTCGGCGCGAGCTACAAAGACGCGCTGCTTCGGCCGGCGCCTTATTGGGTATGGGCACTGAGAGCATTTGTTGAGTGCCTGCCACGTGCCGATAATCGTGTGTTTCTCGATGCAACCAAGAAAGACCGCTTTGGTATGCCGCTGCTGGCTACCGAGTTTACGTGGGGTGACAACGAGCGAGCGCTTGTTCGCGACAGTGCTGTTCAGGCGGAGAAGATTTTACGCGCCGCCGGCGCGGTGTACTCGTTGATTGCCGATGGCTCGAAGCTGGATGAAGGTGGCGACGGCGTGCATGAGATGGGCACCGCTCGCATGGGCGCTGACCCTGCCACATCTGTGCTCAATGGCTTTAATCAGGCTCACGAGATCGATAACCTATTCGTTACCGATGGCTCCTTCATGACCTCTGCGTCGTGCGTGAATCCGAGCCTGACTTATATGGCGTTTACGGCACGGGCCTGCGACTACGCCGTGAAGCAGCTGGCGGAGGGAAACCTTACTAGCTGATTGGCAGCGCAGTGGTGTGCTTGATTTCCTCCATCACGAAGCCGGCGTTCACATCGAACAAATCGGCCTGAATCAGTTGCTGATATAGGCGGTCGTAGTCTGGCATGTCCTTGACGACCGCTTTAATCAGGTAGTCTACGTCGCCACCCATGCGGTAAACCTCTAATACTTCATCAAGGTTCTCGACTACCTGGTAGAACTTCTTTGCCCACTGTTTGTTGTGCTGGTTGGTTTTGATCGAGATAAAAACGGTTAATGAGAGTCCCAGTGCTGCGGCATCCAGCAGGCTGACGCGATTGCGAATTACGCCGGATTCCTCCAGTTTTTGAACGCGGCGCCAGCAGGCGGATTTGGAAATGCTTACCCGCTCCGACAGGTCGCCTATAGACAGGCTGGCATCCTTCTGCAGCAGTGTTAGTAGCTGTTTGTCGATTCCATCCATTATTCCGCACCTAAGAGTTTATCTGGCAATAAATTTCGATAATGATATCAATAACGAGTATTTATTTCACAAAAAGCGCTTTCCTGCGAAATTTGGGCACAATGTTTCGTGAAGTTGGGTCTACACTGGCTATCTCAGTACGCGAGGGCTTGTCATGACAACCACGATTGAAAAAATTCGCAGCAGCGTGATCGGAGCGAATAGGGCGATAACTACATCCTTTGGTGTAAAGCCGTTGGTCTACGCAGACTATACGGCGTCTGGTCGTGCGTTGGGATTTATCGAGGACGCCATCAACGAGCAGGTGCTGCCCTATTATGCCAACACGCATACCGAGACCTCATTGACTGGCGCTCGCACCACAGCGTTGCGTGAGCAGGCGCGCGAGGTAATCCGCGCTAGTGTGAACGGTACAGCAGCCGACAAAGTGATTTTCTGTGGCTCCGGCGCAACGGCAGCCATCAACAAGCTGATCGATATTCTGAATCTGCGTCTGCCGGCGGACCTATCGGACCGCTATGAGCTGGATGCAAAGATTCCCACGGCAGCGCGACCAGTCGTTTTCATTGGTCCCTATGAACATCACTCTAACGAGTTGCCCTGGCGCGAGAGTATCGCGGAGGTGGTTTCGATACCGCTTAACAAAAACGGGCAGATCGATACCGCTATTTTGCAAGCGCAGTTGAAACGTTTTGCTAACAGAGAGCTGTTGATCGGGAGTTTCTCGGCTGCCTCGAATGTTACCGGGATCAAGAGTGATGTTCCCGCAATCACCGCGCTGCTCAAGCAATTTGGTGCACAGGCGTTCTGGGATTACGCGGCTGCAGGTCCCTACGTAGGAATTGATGTGAACGGCGAAGCGCCGATTGATGCCGTCTTTCTATCACCGCACAAGTTCGTAGGCGGGCCGGGCACACCCGGTGTACTGGTTGTGAAGGAGACTTTGCTGGGCAACCGTGTGCCGGCTGTTGTTGGCGGCGGTACGGTAGCCTACGTTACCCCCGAGGATCACATCTTTCTGGCCGATGCGGAGCGTCGTGAGGAAGGTGGAACACCCGCCATTGTAGAATCAATTCGGGCAGGCATGGTATTCGCGGTGCAGCAGAGCGTAGGCACGGACGTAATAGAAGCGCGCGAGCACGCATTGATCGATCGAGCGCTGAAGAGGTTGCAAGCCTGTCCAAATATTGAGGTGCTAGGCAGTGTGGAAGCGCCGCGGCTGTCGATAGTATCGATGCGTTTCAAGCACGGTGAGCGTGATCTGCACTACGGTTTTGTCGTTTCGCTTTTGAATGACCTGTACGGGATACAAGTGCGCGGCGGTTGTTCCTGCGCCGGCCCCTATGGCCACAGCCTGCTGAATATGGATATGCGTCATAGCAAGGCTTTGGAGGCTCAGATTCGCACAGGCTCCACGTTGTTGCGCCCGGGTTGGGTGCGCTTGAATTTCAACTATTTCATCAGTGAGGGAGAGTTTGAATATCTACTGGAGGCGCTTGAGACGATTGCTGAGCATGGCTGGCGATTGCTGCCGCTCTATCAGTACGATGAGGCCTCAGGCGTCTGGAGATACCAAAGTGCGCAGGCGCCTTCCCAGGTTTCGCTACTCGACTGCCTGGCAGGTAATCCAGACGCGGCAATGGTGTCGACTCTCGCAGACTCTGAGTATCCTGACATCGCTGACGCGGCCAAAACGGAGCTTCTACTTACGCGCAGTATCGGCACGGTAAAAGATCCTAAGCTTGGAGCTGATGCAGAGGCATTGCGCTGGTTTGTGCTGCCCTCCGAAGTGCGTGATGAGCTCGAAATGCCACGTGCGACCGTCGCCTGATCGGGTATACTCCTGAGCGATTGCACTCATCGCACTGTTTTTTGCTCAGGAGATAACAATGTCAATGTTCGTGAGAAAGTTGAAACACTCCATGCTGATCGGGCTGATGAAGACCCTGTCAGGCTTGGCGCCTGCAGCCAGCTATATGGCGTTTGCCGGTAGTGGCAGCTCTCGTCAATTATGTGAACACATCATGCACAGTGGCGCCAAGCGAGTGCTTATTGTCACTGATGCAGCGTTGCGCGAGCTAGGCGTGGTGGATCAGGCTACCGTCGCGCTTAACGAAGCTGGCATCGAGCTCGCGGTGTACGACGGCGTTCTGCCCAATCCTTCGTTCACGCATGTGTCAGAGGGTGTGGCTATGCTCAAACAGGCAGGCAGCGAAGTGGTACTTGCGATTGGTGGCGGTTCTTCAATCGATGCTGCCAAAGTTATCGCTGCAGCGGCCACCAATGCCGACAATCCTCAGGACTGGATCGGTCACGGCAAAATCAAGGAGCCCGCGTTACCAATCTATGCCATACCCACGACAGCGGGCACTGGCTCCGAAGCGACGATGGGTGCGGTAATTTCCAATCCAGATTCTGGCGAAAAGAGTGTTATCGCGGGTGCTACTTTATTGCCCTCTGCCTGTGCCATAGATTCCGACGTGATGTTGGGTTTGCCAGCTTCGATAACAGCGGCTACAGGAATGGATGCGCTGACTCACGCGATTGAGGCTTATATCGGTATATGGGATCGTGGCACGCGTACCGAGAATTCGCGCGCAGCTATCAGCCTGATTTTTGAAAATCTTGAGACAGCCTGCAGCGACGGTACTAACCGGTCAGCCCGCGATGCCATGGCCATGGCGGCATACTACGCAGGTATGGCGATCAATCAGGTGAACGTTGGTAATGTGCATGCCATCGCTCACCAGTTGGGCGGAAAATACGGCATCCCACACGGCTTGGCTAACGCCTTGGTGCTGCCGCACGTGCTTGAATTCTGCCGGGAAGATGCGCAGCCTAAACTGGCAGAGCTGGCCAGATTGATTGGGGTAGGTGAGTCCGGTGCCAGTGAGGAGCAGTTGGCATACAGCTTTATTGCTGCAGTGAAAGATCTGCGCACCGCCGTGCATATTCCAGATAAGTCAGACCAGATCAAGGCTCAGGATTACGATTACCTTACCGATCTGGCGGTGGCAGAAGGTGGTTCCTATCCGGTGCCGCGCCTGCTCGATCGTGACAGCACCATTGCGATACTCACCAACATAACGGCCTGATCGCTACCGGGCACCCTGACTCACGGGTGCCCTTCGACTCAAAGTGTCTTGAGCCAGTCGCGGGTCTGATCAATAAAGGCCTGAAACTGGGGGGTGGGACCTTCTGAGCAAGCAAACCCGTGCTCCACATCCTCGTAGTGTCTGTAGCTCACCGAGACTCCTGCATTCTCGCACTTTTGGGCGAACTGTTTGCCTTCGTCACGCAGTGGATCGCGCTCTGCGGTGATCAATAGTGTCGGCGGTAGAGAGGAGAGGTTGTTTGCGTGCATAGGTCTTGCGACGGCTGCTTGCTCGCTGTCTGGTGCCTCTGATCCGAGGTACGTATCCCAGAACCAGAGCATAATGTCGCGAGTGAGCGCCTGGCCGGTGGCGCGTTCCTCGTACGAGTCATAGGGCACGCTGTAATGATCTACCACAGGGTAGATCAGAATTTCTCCCGCGACTTTGCTCGCAGCGGACTCGTCCAGAGAGAGTGCAGAACACACTGCGAGATTACCGCCCGCGCTGTCCCCTGCGAGAATCATTGTTCCGTTTGAAGGTCCCAGTTCATTGATGTGTTCAGCGATCCATTGGCTGGCTGCCAGGCAGTCATCATGTGCCGCTGGAAAGGTGTGCTCAGGCGCCAGTCGATAGTCAATGGCAATAAGCGTACAACCTGTGTGAAGGCTGTAGGCCTCACAGAAGTAGTGATGGGTTCGCAGGTCGCCAATCACCCAGCCGCCGCCATGAAAGTAAACGATAAGCGGTTTGTCGGCCCCGTCGGTCTGGGCATAAATACGTGCCCCCAGATTGCCCGCGTCGGTAGGTAACTGGCGAACGCTGTGCGCCACACTTGGCGTTTTGCCGCGCCAGCTGATCCAGCTACCAAAACGATAGAACAACCTGAAGAAACCTACGCGGAGAGTTTGCATCATGGTTATTGACTCCTTTTTTCTGGAATGGCTCTGTGCTTGTAGTGGGCGATAATCATTAGTCGAACTGCGCGGTCTCTGGTATCTGCTGGTACCAATCCACGCCCTGCTCATCCCGATATCGGGAGATGCGTCGTCTGCCGAGTAAGCAGTTCAGGTGGGCCAGCGCTTCGCCGGTAGCCATACCCACCGTGCCTGCATCGATGTCGCGCTTGAACAGCGGCGGAAAGCAGTCCACCGCGCGTTTGGGTTCGTCCAGAAAACTGAACAGTTCAGACAGGTCGCGCTTGTGGGATTCAATGATCTGGCTCAGGCGCACATGTAGGCCATAGAAGGGTGCTTCATGAGCAGGTAGTACGAGAACGTCGTCGGGTAATATCTCGCGGATGCGGGCATTGGAGCGCAACCATTCTTTCAGAGGGTCTCCCTCGGGTTCGGTTGGAAACACGCTCACGTTGGGTGTAATACGCGGCAGCACTTGGTCGCCGGCGATCAATATCTTCAGACCTGGGCAATACAGGCAAGCATGCTCGGGAGAGTGTCCGCTACCGACGATCACCTGCCAGTAACGACCGTTCACCGAGAACGTTTCTCGATCAACGAGTCGGCGGTAACTGTCGGGCAACCGGGAGATAGAGCGGCCAAAGTTACCGAACTTGCGCCGGTATCGCTCGATCTGTTCCTCGGTGTAGCCTGCAGCGCGATAAAAGTTAATACCCGCAGCTGGCGCTTCACGATCGGTGTCGCTAGCCATTGCCCGACACATGAGGAACTCTTCACGGGACATCCACAGGTCACAATCGAACTGCTGCGTAAGCCAGCCGGCCAGCCCAACATGATCGGGATGCATGTGTGTGCAGATAACCCGTTTAACGGGTTTGTTAGCCATGAACCCACTAAATAGCGATTCCCAGATGCTGCGCGCCTGGCTGATATTCAGACAGGTATCCACTATCGTCCAGCCGTCATCATCTTCAAGCAACCAGAGATTGATGTGGTCCAGCGACATAGGCATGGGAAACCTTAGCCAGTACACACCTTCGGCCACGGCAATGGGCTCGCCAGGCTTGGGGGCTTCAGTACGTCCCCAGGGGTAGTGCAATCCGCGGTAGTTTTCAGCGGCTTCAGCGAGCATTTGTGTGTATCCAAATCTGTAATGGGAAGCCAATAGTGGGTGCTTGCAGCGTACCTGTCCAGCGGCAGTTCACGCGCAGTGGTGAATTCGCGTGTATCCAGAGCCACTTTTTCTCCGCTGCGTGTATTGGTGGGGCGAATGTGTGAGAGAGGCATCCAAAGATGTGACTTGAATCACAGTTTTATAGTCATGATTAGTCTTTCAGGCTGGGCTTTGCGTTACTGTCGGGCCGCGGGAAATTTGGAATCGCCTTACACGGCGCGGCAAAGGCAGTGATATGGCCAATTGGCAGACAAAAATGAAAGGTCTGGTACGTGATCTGCGGGCCCAGACCCGGCGTTTGAAAGACAGCGTCGATGAGCGTCGACTGGCTGTGAATATTGCGCCCATCAATGATCGACGAAAAAGCCGAAAGTCAGTCACCAAGCCGGCTCCAAAGTCATACGAGTGGATTATCGAGGCAGAGTCGGGGCCACTTAAAGGCATGCGCTACGCAGTTGCAGCGCCTGTTGTGCTTGGGCAATCAGCCGATTGTGATCTCACACTAGTGGCTTCGCAGGTATCTCTGCATCACACGAAGCTCACGCTGGAGCGCTTTACGCTGTTCGTTGAAGACATGGAATCTGCTATTGGCACCTTGCTTAATGGCGAACCCCTTGTTGGCCGGCAACCACTGCAGCATGGCGACAAGATACAAATTCACGACAGCCGCTTTCGCGTATCGGTAGGTTTCTTTCGAGAAAACAGCCTCGACCCCAGCGCTTTTCAAACGCTCGGGGCTGATTCTGAGGCGGCCCAACGCTTACACTAATCACCTGCTAGCAATGCCACATCCAGTGTGTAGTTCTGCGAGCGGACGGGTCTTTTTAGGCAGCGGCTCCCTGATTGCCATGAGAGGGAGCGTAGCGCGCGCGAGGCCTGATTAGGCGACTCTCCTGTCTGAACTCAAGAAAATGTGCGATGTAGCCATAGACTCTGGCCATGGCGAACATTGCCGTGAAGTTCTGGGTAGGTATGCCTAAGCTGTGGAACACGGCGCCTTTGTAGAACTCCACATTCGCCCAGATTTCCTTACCTCGCACAGAAAATGCGGCCTGACACGCCTCTTCCACGGCTACCAGTGTCGCAAGCAGTCGCTTACTGTCCGGTTCCTGGCAAAGCGTAACAGCCATGGGCTTGAGTAGCTTGGCGCGCGGATCCACGGTTCGGTATTCGCGATGACCCATACCCATGATCTTTTCTCTGCGTGCGAGCGTTTCTACAACGTAGTCCGCCGCGGCGTCAGGGCTGCCTATTGCCATAGCCATTTCCAGTGCGGCCTGGTCGGCGCCACCGTGCAGGCGGCCAAACAGCGTACCGATTGAGGCGGAAATGGACGATTGAATGGGCGCCAGAGTGCTGGCACATACCCGACCGGCAAAGGTGCCAGCATTAAAGCTGTGCTCCATTTGCAAAATCTGCGCAGCGTCCAGCATACGTACCGCGTCGCTAGTGGGGGGTTGGCCGTGAAACAGTGTAAGGAAGTTGTCATGGAAGCTCTTGTCGCTACCTGCAGCGAGCGGGTCCTTGTCGTGCGCAAGACGGTAGTGCGCGGCGATTAGTCCGGACAATTTGGCGGCGATGTATAAACCGTGCTCAGCGTCCAGGGGAAGCCCGAGGGTTGACGACTCTGGTAGGTCGAGCAGAGGCACCATCCCCTGGAGCATCAACATGGGGTGTAACGACGCAGGCAGTCCACGCAGTAATTCTAACTCCCGGTCTTTCAATGCGCTGTTGCCGATGAGGTACTCCAGTAACTGCGCTGATTGTTGTGCATTGGGCCAGTCACCAAACACGACCAGCCAGACAACCTCCTGAAACGGCTTATCGACCAATTTAGTAATTGGGATGCCGCGATAGCTGAGAACGCCGGCTTCACCCTGCACGTCAGAAATGGCCGTCTCACCGACAATCACGCCGGCTAGGTCCACGGAGAAAATCTCGTTCTGGATAGTCATGGTCATACCTGCTGCTATGTAAATTTTTCACAGTATAGAAATATCAGTATAATTAGTGGAGTTAATTATTCTTATACAAAAATAAGTATTACTTATATGAGATTTGAAAATAGTGAGTTACGAGCTTTTCGAGCAGTGCTGGAGGAAGGCGGATTTGCGCGTGCGGCGGATGCGCTGCATCTCTCTCAGTCGGCGGTCAGTCAGGCGGTGGCTGGATTGGAGTCCAAGCTCGAGATGCCCCTGATAGAGCGCGGTAAGTCGCTGAAGCTGACCGAGGCGGGCAGACGCTTGTTTGACCATGCCGTGGAAGTATTACGCGACGAACAACAGACCCTGGAGGACCTTTCGCGCCTGCGTGAAGGGGGGTCACAGACCTTGAGCCTGGCCCTTAGTGCGTCGATCAATCGCTTTCACGCGCCAAAGTTAATAAGTGCTTACTATTCTCTAAGCCCAGGTATAGCAATGAAGTTGGTAGAGCTGCCCAGTAGAAATATTATCTATACGGTGTTGTCGGGTAATGCGGAGCTGGGTCTGGGGCCGTTTCAAAAAAACATGTCTGCCTTTACAACCATCCCGCTGTATCAGGATTCGCGGCATCTGGTGGTGAGTCCCCAGCACCCCAAGTTTGCGGCAATGGTGGCTGGGGATGCGCGGGTGCTTAAGCAAACGCCCCTGATCGCGTCAGCGCTCGACAGTCCGGATATGCGGCCTTCGATAGCCCGTCTGCGAGACCAATTCAGTAGCGTTTGGGAGGTGAGTAGTCTGTCGTTGCGTATCCACATGGTGGCCCAGGGTATGGGCGTCACGTTCATGGATGGCAGACTACTTGCCGAGCACCCACAATGCCGTGAGTTTCATATTATGGATGATGTGTCATTCGGTCGGATCGATAAACAGGTGGGTTTATACCATCGCGCGGGTAGTGCGCTGAGTGACAGCGCGGTGGCATTTGTTGGTGTTTGCGAAGCGTTCTGGAAGCTTTAGAGTGTTGCGAAATAAACGGAGTTAAGTGGTATGGCAGTAACGTTGCGCGAGAGCAATATCGAACGGCTCAAAGAGCAAGACTTCGACGTACTGATCGTGGGAGGGGGTATTAACGGAGCGGTTAGTGCAGCCGCGCTGGCGGGTCGGGGCGTAAGAGTGGCACTGATCGACAAAGACGACTTTGCCTCAGGCGTCAGCTCAAACTCCTCCAATCTCGCCTGGGGCGGCATCAAGTATCTAGAGAGCCATGAATACCTGCTGGTTAACAAACTGTGCAAGTCACGCAATGAGCTGATGCGCGCTTATCCTTCTACCGTGAAGGAGATACGCTTTTTCACTACGATACAGCGAGGCTTTCGTTTTTGGTCATTTTTTGTATTTCTGGGCAGCGTGCTCTACTGGCTGATGGGGCGCTGTAAAACCCGTGCGCCACGCTACCTGAGTGCAGAAACGATAGAGCAGGCAGAGCCCGAAATTAATACCAGTAAGGCTGCCGGAGGCCTGGAATATTCCGATTGTTACCTCTACGACAATGATGCGCGCTTTGTCTTTGGCTTTATCCGGCAGAGCCTCAACTACGGCTGTATTGCCGCCAACTATGTGAGCTCGCAGCAAGCGCAGTTTGATGGGCAGCAGTGGGCAACTACTGCACGCGATGAAGTGACCGGCGAGCAGTTCACTATCCGTTCGCGTGTTGTTATTAATGCCTGCGGCCCTTGG
Source organism: Halioglobus sp. (assembly GCA_039990395.1). Classification (GTDB taxonomy): domain Bacteria; phylum Pseudomonadota; class Gammaproteobacteria; order Pseudomonadales; family Halieaceae; genus CALINF01. The sequence goes on along the minus strand of JBDXFZ010000139.1, from coordinate 19,498 downwards.
GTAGACCAGCGCAACCGGGAGACCGGCATTTCGACCACTCACCGACATCTGTTTTCCAAAGGTGTGCACCTGATCGTGGACCAGATAACGGACAATCGCAGGGTGCTGACTTTTTTTGCCAGCGACGGCCGGCTGTTTTTTCTTATCCCCATGGGCCCCAAGACCTGTATCGGTACCACCGATACTCAGGTTGATGCGCCCGAGGTAGAGGTCACACAGGAAGATCGCGAGTTTGTGCTAAGCAATGTAAACGCGCTATTGGACCTGGACAGGCCGCTAACAACGGCTGATGTCATCGCCGAGCGTGTTGGGGTTAGGCCTTTGGCAATACAGGGCGAAGGCGGGGAGGCCGACTGGGTTCAGCTCTCTCGCAAGCATGAAATTGAAGTAGACCACGAGCGCTCTCACTTGAGTATATTTGGGGGCAAGCTTACCGATTGCCTGAATGTGGGTAACGAGGTAGTCGATCTGGTTCAAAGCCTCGGCATAGAAGTGCCAGAGCCTGAGGGGCGCTGGTACGGTGAGCCACCACTCGAGTTACGTGATGAATTCATGTTGCAGGCACGACGTATGAAACTCGACGATCTGACCGACCCCACCTCCCCGGAACCTCTGTCCGAGCGATTTTGGCGGCGCTATGGCGCATCGGCATTTGAGCTACTGGAGGCAATTCGCGAGGATAAACGAGAGGCAGAGTTGTTGATTCGCAGTGCAGAATATACCCGGTGTGAGATTGAGCTGGCTGCCCGACGAGAGATGATCGTGAAACTGGAGGATTTTATGCGTCGCCGGTCGAAGATAGAACTGGTCGTTAGGAATCAAGAGATATTGGCGTCACCGGGGCTGCGTGAGGCTTGTAACTTGCTGTTTGGCGACTCCGCAGAGCAGCGCTATCGCGAATATGTCGATTCCATCAGCCCCGCTAACACTGTTGCGGCTGAGGCTCCTGCTGCCCGAGCGTAATTTGTACCGGAATCAACGCGTTGTCTGCATTGTGACGCGAAGAGTAGTCCTCTACACTTCCGGCCTTCCCCGATTGCTCACACCATAAAAGCGGCTTTAGCCCAAAAAGCAGCCGATCGGTCAGCCCCCACTGCTCCTGCGCACCCGACCCGTGGCCTCAGGAGCGGATACTGTCAGAGAACTATTTATGTTTGAGCTACACGCCAATAAAGTTGCCACCGCCAGGAGCGATATCCTGTCAGGGCTTACCGTTGCACTCGCTCTCGTACCAGAGGCTGTAGCCTTTGCTTTCGTCGCCGGCGTTGAGCCACTTGTGGGCCTGTATGCAGCCTTCATGGTGGGCCTGATCACAGCTTGTATCGGTGGGCGCCCAGGGATGATTTCGGGTGCGACTGGCGCATTGGCTGTGGTAATGGTGGCGCTTGTTGCGGACCATGGTGTGGAGTATCTGTTTGCTACTGTCGTACTCATGGGTTTGATTCAGATTACCGCAGGTGCGCTGCGGCTGGGCAAGTTCATTCGCATGGTTCCCCATCCGGTTATGCTGGGCTTCGTTAACGGCCTGGCCATCGTCATTTTCCTTGCCCAATTGGGCCAGTTTGGTACCCCGGGCGATGCTGGCTGGCTGCACGGCACCTTCATGGAAGGGTCGATTGTCGATGTGGCATGGCTGGAAGGTGGACAGATGTATGGCTTGGTGGGGCTGGTGCTCTTAACCATGGCGATTATTCATTTTCTGCCCCGACTGACCACAGCTGTGCCTTCTTCGCTCGTCGCTATCATCGTTGTCAGCTTGCTGGTTTTTGGCTTGGACCTGGATACTCGCGTGGTGGGTGATATCGCCTCCATTAAGGGCGGCCTTCCCGCTTTTCACATTCCCAGCGTGCCGTTTAATTGGGACACACTGCTGATCATTCTTCCTTACTCGATAATCCTGGCGGCTATCGGGTTGATCGAATCGCTATTGACCCTGCGCCTTGTTGACGAAATCACTGAGACTCGCGGGCGTGGTAACAAGGAATGTGTCGGCCAGGGCGTGGCGAATACCGTGACCGGATTCTTCGGGGGTATGGGTGGCTGCGCCATGATCGGCCAGAGCATGATTAATGTGAACTCTGGTGGGCGCGGTCGACTGTCCGGTATCTCTGCTGCGTTGTTTCTGCTGCTGTTTATTCTGGTGGCTTCAGCACTGATAGAGCAGATTCCACTGGCCGCACTGATCGGCGTGATGTTTATCGTTGTGATTGGAACGTTTGAATGGAGTAGCTTTCGCGTGATTCGCAAAGTGCCGCGTAGCGATGCGATGGTGCTCATCCTGGTATCAGGTGTAACGGTTGCAACCGATCTCGCGATGGCAGTGATCGTTGGCGTTATCGTGTCTGCGCTCGTATTTGCCTGGGAGCATGCCAAACAGGTTCGCGTTGATACCAAGGAAGATCACAAAGGCTCCACGGTGTACGCAGTGCACGGACCGTTGTTCTTTGGGTCCGTTACGTCGTTTCTGGAGCAGTTCGATCCGGCGCAAGCAAACGACGATGTGGTGGTTGATTTTGCAGACTCGCGAGTGTGTGATCACTCCGGTCTGGAGGCAATAGATACGTTGGCCGAGCGCTACCTGAATTCAGGAAAAACGTTGCACCTGGTGCATTTGAGTGAGGATTGCCGCAATTTGCTTCAGAAGGCGGGGAGTTTGGTGGAAGTAAACGTGATTGAAGACCCACGCTACTTTGTTGCCGAAGACGCAGTAGCTTGACGTGTGACGATCGCCGCGTGATCAGTCGAAAGAGGGTGTAGGCAGTGTGCGGGGAGCTTATTTAGCACCTATCAGTGAAGTCCGCAGTTTGGGGCGTGTAGTATCTGGTGACAGCCAGATGTCGATAAAACTGGCACCAAACGCACGGTCTTCGATAGTGCCCAATAGCTCACCGTTGCGGTAGAAAGTACTGCGGTTGTTGTCATCAAGCTCAATGGTAAGCACGTCGTCCTTGCTCACATCTGGCCAAAGGTTAGAGAGATTGGTGAGCCACTCTTCGCGATTCTCATGCTCCAATCCCAATTCATCCCACTCCTGCGCCGTTCGCGCCACGAGCTCGTTCGACTCAATATCAAGGAGATATTGAATATCTAATCGCAGTGGCACTTGTCCTTCGCGGTAACGCCCATTGTCGGAGTACAGCGTGGAGTTATAGACGTCCCAGAATAGTACCTTCAGCTTTGCCTCGCCGACCTTGGTAAGAGCGTCTCCGTTTGCGACAACCGGCAATGCAACAATAAGTAGGATTAGGGATACGAGCGCGCGCAAGACTCATTGCTCCTGCGCGTCTAGTGCTGCGGTGATACGGAACATTAATGGGAAGATGATCGACCACACGGCTGCAAGTATCAGTAGCGTAGGGAAGAGGTCGTAGCCGAAGTCAACGGCCCCCAGTCGCTCGCCCGCCCAATAGTTCAGCGGCAAACCGATAGCGCCCACCGCTACAGTTATCGCGGGATGCCTGCCGAAAAACGCCAGACTGCGGTTGAGCGTGGTGGCAAAGCCAACCCAAAGGGCACATAGCCATAATGGTGCGAGCACGTTGCCTTCAAACTGGTACACGCCAGTTGCGCTCAAGGTTGCATCGACAGCGATGCCAACAAAAGCGATGGTAGAAAGCTGAAGCAACTCTTTGTCCAGCGAGCGGCACAAGAGCAGATGTGCGACAAGTAACGCCACAGTCACGGCGAGGAGGTTGTCTCTACCCAGCACGGCGCAGAACCATACGCTTTGGAACCAGATGGCGTTAAACCAGACGGTCTGTGTGAAAGCCGGGCGGTAAAAGCGCGGCTCAGTCATCGCGTGCTCGCTGTGCGTCAGCATGGAGTCTACCTGTGTTCATCAAGTGATCTTTAAGTAGTCAATATACGGCGACTTGCGCGCAGTGGATTGATGCTAAGCCGAGCTTACTCGCTGGAAGAATAAGCGCGATCTATGCGTGTGATTTCTACGCTATAGCCTGCATACCAGACATCCTGCCCCTGTTTCTGTGCGATCTTGTGCTCAGGGTGGTTGCGCCATGCGCGGATTTGTTCCAGTGAACTCCAGTAGGATATGGCGATCTCGGTATCGCCTTCGCAGGCAGCGTTAAATTTGTAACACCCGAACTCGGACATGGCCAATTCGCGCATACGGGTTGCCGTTGTGAGGTATGCGTCATCCAGATTGCGGATTCGTGCGGTGAATATGACGGCGTAGTGACCGGAAACCTGGTGTTGCATACTTTGACCCCATGCGAAGGATGTGGAGCCTTAGTGTACGCCGACAAGCGCGGGATTGTTCGCTATCGCGCGCGATGATTCTCCGCAAACCGAATCACCACCTCTCCGATAATCAAAGTGACTACCACGCCTATTAGCACGGGCCATTCCAACCCGCTGCCAGGGGTATAAACGAATAACACGATAGAGAGCCCCAGCACTGCCATACACAGCCAGGCAGATAGTTTGGCTGTAACCAACCCGCCGGGTACCGCATAGGGCCGGTGATGGTCTGGGTCCCGGATGCGCATGCGAATGAAGGTGAGTAGCATGCCCTGATAGGGCAGTAGGAAGATAACAGCAGAGAACGCAAACAGAGACCAGAACAGGTCTTCATTGGAGCCTGCAAGCATTCCATACAAAACCAGCACGACGGTGCTGACCAGCCCCATTAAAACGGCCGCGCCAACTGGCGTGCCCAGACTTTTACTTTCTACCGCAAATATTTTCGGCAACTCGCCTTCAATAGCTGCCTCAGCAGCGGCGCGGTTACATCCCAGCGCCCAGGTCACGCCATTGGAAAAAAAGGTGTAGAGTGCCCCGATGCCCAGCACCATGACGAAAGCCCTGCCTGCGGCTGATTCGCCGAAGAAAAGCTGCAGCGTATCCATGAGGCCTTCTACCAGGTTGATGTCGCCCGCGGGAATGGCGGCGAGTACGGCAATGGTGCCAAGCAGGTACAGCACGATGATAATGCTGCCGGAGATGAAAATGGCTCGTGGTACATCTCGCGCAGGGTTCTTCATTTCTGCACTGCCGGCACTAACCAGCTCAAAGCCCAGCATGCCGTAGATTATGGCGGGGATGTATTGCAGGCTGCTACCCCAGTCCGGCTTCAAGGTTTCCAGTGTTAACGGATTTGCCATGCCATTGGATCCGATGTAGCTGTAAGCACCCGCGATGATGGCGACAAAGATAATCACTTTTAAAATGGCGCCCAGATTGGGAATCCACTTGCCCACGTCCAGCGTCATGACATTAACAGCCACAGCCAGCCATGTGAGCACCACACCGATTGCAATCTGCCACCCTAGGGACAGGTCGGGGAAAAACATTTGTTTGAAGACGCCTGCGAACAGGAGAAAAATGGCGGGAATCCAAACAGCGGTGTTAACCCAGTAGCACCAGGTTGCACGTGAAGCCCAGCGACCACCAAAGCCGTCCCGAATCCATGCGTAGATACCGCCCTGTTCAGGGTAGGCGCAGCCCATCTCGGCGCAAATCATAGCAAAGGGTATGAAAAAAATTATACCGAGAAAGAGCCACCAGAAAACGGCGGGAGCGCCAACGGACGCAGCCGCGGTGAGTGTGTCTAATAGGAGTATTGCGGATACGGTGAACAGCACCATATCGCGCTGCCGCAGTGTTTTATTGTGGCCGATCGTCTCACTCATAGACTTTTATCCATGAAAAAGCCCGGCTCTGGGCCGGGCTTTTAATTAACTACTTATGCCGTAGTGCGCGGCGGTCTCATCCAGCGCTGCGCCAAGTTTGTCGACAAGGGTATCGATTTCACCCATGTCGCATACCAGCGGTGGAGCCATAATCATGGCGTCGCCGGTCTGGCGCACCATCAGGCCATTGCTGTTTGCCCGATTACGGCAAAAGACAGCGCCGCCTGACTCTGGTTCGAGGCGCTCGCGGCTGGTCTTGTCGCGTACCAGTTCCACTGCAGCAAACATACCCTTACCGCGCACCTGGCCTACGATCGGATGATCTTCAAATTCGCGCAGACGTGTTTGTAGATGAGGTCCAATAGTGGTCGCAGCGGTCTCGATAATACTGCCGTCGCGGAGAATGCGCAGCGTTTCCAGTCCTGCTGCGCAGGAAGCGGGATGGCCTGAGTATGTAAGTCCGTGGGCGAATTCACCACCACCTGACATCAGCACATCGGTAACCTTGTCGCTCACCATCACGCCACCGAGTGGCATATAACCGTTGGTGATTGCTTTGGCGAATGTCATCAAGTCCGGCTTGAGGTCGTAAGTTTCACAGCCGAACCAGCGTCCAGTGCGACCAAAGCCACAGATGACTTCGTCGAGAATCAACAAGATATCGCGTTCATCGCAGATACGTTGTATTTCAGGCCAGTAAGTATCGGGCGGAATAATCACGCCGCCCGCGCCTTGCACAGGTTCGGCAATGAATGCGGCTACATTGCCTTCGCCGACGTGATCAATCATGGCTTCCAACTCGCGGGCAACCTTCAGACCAAACTCATTGGGATCCATATCGCCACCTTCCTCAAACCAGTGTGGCTGATTGATGTGGTGAACATAGTCCAGACCGCGTGCCTGTTTGTGCATCGCGCTCATTCCGCCCAGAGACGCAGCCGCAATAGTGCTGCCATGGTATGCATTTTTGCGACTGATAATCTGCTTCTTGTCCGGTTTACCCAGCAAGTCGTAGTAGCGATGCACCAAGCGGATGTTTGTATCGTTGGCCTCTGATCCGGAGTTGGTAAAAAACACATGGTTGAATTGTGCAGGAGTCACATCAACCAGTGCCTTGGCTAGCTCCACCGCAGGCTGATTGGAGCAATTGAAGAAATTATTGTAGTACGGCAACTCCTGCATCTGTTGGTTTACCGCCTCAATAATCGTTTTCTGGCTGTAGCCCAGGTTGCAGCACCAAAGACCAGACATGCCGTCCAGCATTTTGTGACCTTCACTGTCGTAGATGTAGATGTGCTCTGCCTTGTTCACAATACGACCGCCGTGGTTCGCGTAATCTTGAAAATCTGTGAACGGATGCAGGTGGTGGGACTGATCCAGTTGGCGCAGGGCGGCGGTGTCAACTTTACTGTTCATGCCATGTTCCTCTGATGTGTGAAAGCCGTGCTAAGCGGCTACACTCGGGATTAACTACCCCGAAGTGGTATGGTCGAGTGTGGTGCTGCAATGTTTAATAGTGTGGCACAGACCCCGAGAGCGCGAATTACCCCTAAAGTGGTGTTTTGGGCTTGGGAAATATAACAATAGTTAAGGAAATCACTATGTCCGATGCCAGTGAGCGCTTGCAGCGCTTTCTCGAGGACAATCCCAATATCGAGATATTTGAGATTATTCTGCCGGACATTGCTGGCGGCTTGCGCGGCAAGTGGGTAACGCGCGATAAAATCGAGAAAGTCATCGCGGGTGGACTCAAGTTGCCTATTAGTTCGTTGGCCTTCGATGTGTGGGGGCGCGACGTGGAAGCCTGGGTATTCGATTCTGGTGACGGTGATGGTCTATGCCAGGCCGATATCCGAACCCTGGCAACGGTACCCTGGGCACAGCGACCCACCGGGCAGGTGATGATCTCCCTGCACGAGGTTGGGGGTGAGCCTTGCGTGCTCGATCCGCGCATTCTGTTGCAGCGACTCATCGATCGCTTCGCCGCATTGGGACTCACTCCCGTGGTTGCCAGCGAGATGGAGTTCTACCTGCTGAAGGACGAGCATGACACGCTGGGTCGGCCGGTTCATACCCAGACGGATCGCGTGGGCGGCGCTCTGGCGACCGGTCAAACCTACTGCATCGATACGATGAGCGACATGTCCCAACTGATGCATGAAATACGCGATGCCTGTGTGGCGCAGAATCTGCCCATCGATACGCTCATCAAAGAGGGAGCCCCTTCCCAGTATGAGATTAACCTGTACCACAATGCTGATGCTCTGGTTGCGGCAGACCAGGCATTGATGCTGCAGCGGGCGATTAAGGGCGTTGCGAAACGCCACGGCCTGATCGCCAGCTTTATGGCCAAGCCTTTTGGAGAGTTGGCAGGTAATGGCATGCACCTACACTGCAGTGTGCTCGATAGCGACGGTAACAATGCATTCGACGATGGTACCGGCAAAGGGACAGACTTGCTGCGTCAGGCGATTGCAGGGTGTCTGCACGGCATGCGCGACAGCATGTTGCTTTTTGCCCCCAACCTGAATTCTTATCGGCGCTTTCAGCGCGGCACGCATGCGCCAATGGCGCCCACCTGGGGCTACGAAAATCGTACCGTGGCCGTACGTGTGCCCGCTGATGCTCCGGTAGCGACACGTCTTGAACACCGCGTACCGGGCGCAGACGCACATCCGCATCTGGTGATCGCAGCGCTGCTAGCCGGTATGCTGCATGGCATTGAAAACACGCTGAATGCGCCAGAGCCTTTAACGGGGAATGCCTATGACCAAGCGCCAGCCAGTTTGCCGCGCTACTGGCCGGACGCGCTTGCCAGCTTCGCTGAGTCAGCATTTATAGAAAATAACTTTGGTAGTGATTTTCAGCGTGTGTATACCCTGTTAAAGCAACAGGAAATGGATGAATACGATCGGCAGGTGACGCCGCTGGAGTATGATGCCTGTCTGTAGTGACGGGTTTTATTGGCAGGACTAATTGAGGACGGATTGATGAGCCAACAAGGGCAGGGCGCATCGCCGCTGAGTGACCGGGGCATGTACTCCAATATATTCAGTTTCATGGGGCTTCCCATCAGTCGAGATTTGTCAGACGACTCGATTGGCGCGGCAGTGATGGGTGTTCCTTACGATCTGGGTACCAGCGGACGGTCTGGCACCCGGCTGGGTCCAAATGGTATACGCCAGGCCAGTGCCAATTTACGCTGGGAAGAAAACCGCTGGCCTTGGGACTTTGCGTTACCCGACAGACTTCAGGCGATCGATTACGGTGACATCGACTTTCTCTGGGGTGATAGCGAGGACATGCTGGACAAGGTCGAGGAGCATGCCGCGATGATTACCGCGTCCGGTAAGACCTTGATAAGCCTTGGAGGCGATCACTTCGTCACGTTGCCTTTGTTGCGCGGTCACGCGCGCACGCATGGCACGATGGCGATGATTCATTTTGATGCGCATACCGACTCTTACGAAGAAGAGCAAAAGTACAATCATGGGTGCATGTTTTACCATGCGCCACGCGAAGGTCTTATCGATGCCGACAAAACTATTCAAGTTGGTATTCGTACTGACTATGACAAACCCGATCATCCCTTTGAGGTGATTGATGGGCATGCAGCGAATGAATTATCGGTGGAGCAAATCGTCGCGCGCATACGTAATCGCGTTGGCAATACCCCCACATACCTTACGTTTGATATCGACGGGCTGGACCCAGCTTACGCGCCGGGTACTGGTACGCCGGTGGTTGGCGGGCTGACGACATCAAAAGCGCTGCGGATATTGCAGGGCCTTGCCGATCTGAATATTGTTGGATTTGATGTGGTTGAAGTATCTCCCGCTTATGATCACGCAGACATTACCTCGCTGGCGGCTGCTACCTTGGCACTGCAGTTTCTCTATATGCGTGCCAGTCGCATCGCAACCGGCTGAACAGGGTTGACGATAAATTCAGGAGTCACTTTGCCATGACATCGATTGAATCAGCCGCTACACACCACCCCAGTATCTGCCCTTTGGATTGCGCCGACACCTGCAGCCTGTCTATTGAAGTAGTCGATGGCAAAGTACAGAAAGTGCGAGGTAGTCAAGCCAACCCGTTCACGCGAGGGAAAATCTGCGCGAAGGTAGCACAAGGCTTGCCACAACAGGTGCATGGGGAGCAGCGACTTACGCAGCCATTATTGCGTAGCGGCCCCAAAGGTGGCGGGGCGTACCGACCCGTATCGTGGGATGAGGCCCTGGACGTGGTGCATGAGCGCTTTCAGGTAATCATTGAGCATTACGGCGCGCAGGCGATAGCACCTCTGAGCTACGGAGGCCCTATGGGGTTGTTGGCCGGCGGGTCAATGGATAAGCGTTTCTTTAATCGACTGGGTGCGAGCGCCGTGGACTCCGCACCTCTTTGTGCGGGAGTGTCTGGTGCCGCATGGGACAGCGTGTTTGGTGATGTCGGCGGTATTGCGTTTACCGAGCTGCAACATTCTCGCTTGATTGTTGTGTGGGGCAACAACATCACAGCCTGCAACTTGCATGTGACGACGCTGTTGCGAGATGCTCGAAAACAAGGCGCTAAGTTGGTTGTGGTAGATCCTAAGCGCACGCGTATTGCCCGTGAGGCCGATCTGCATCTGCCGGTGATACCGGGAACAGACGTTGTGCTTGCTTACGCCATTGCTGCTTTGCTTGAGCGTAATGGCGGACTAGACGAGGCTTTTATTGAGCGCCATGTGAGCGGCGCCGAGCAGTTTTTGACAGAGGCGGCTAACTATTCTCCGGAACGCGCGGCGGCGATCTGTGGCCTGACGATGGATGATATCCGGTTGTTTGCCAAGTGGTGGCAGGAGCTGTCTCCTGCTGCAATCTCAGTTGGCGTAGCCCCCGAGCGTAATCGTAACGGTGGTTCCGGATTGCGAGCGCTATTTTCGCTGCCAGCGCTCACCGGAAACTTTGGCGTACCAGGAGCAGGCGTCTGCGATGTCTCCAGTTTTTTTCCGGTCAACTACGACGCGCTTGAACGCCCCGATCTCGCGCCGGCGGATATCCGCGAGTTCAACGTCCTGGACTTGCCTCGGCATATTCTTGACCCCGGCAAAGAAACACCTCTCAAAGGGGTGTTTATCTATAATCACAACCCGGTGGCAGTACATCCTCGTCAGGATGATATGCGTGCTGCGCTGCTCGACGAAGAGCTGTTTGTCGTAGGATCTGATGTCAGCATGACCGACTCTATGGCCTGTGCCGATGTAATCCTGCCGGCAGCCACGCACCTGGAGTATGGCGATCTCTTCAAAGCCTATGGTCATCATTACTTACAGCGCAGTGCGCCTGTGCTGGAGCCTCTTGGACAAGCCTTGCCGAACACGGAAATTTTCCGCCGCCTCGCTGCCCGCTTCGGGTTTGAAGAAGATTGCTTCGGTGAAACAGACGAGCAGCTGATGGATCAGGCTGTGGATGCGAACACCCCCGGCCTGGATGGGCGGCGAGCAAGCACTATCCCCCTCGATGCGGCGGCAGACATGTCAGCGACAACCGCTTCTGGCGTTTTGCGCGGACTAGCCCCTGCCACTCCCAGTGGCAAGATCGAACTTTACAGTGCCGCTCTGGAAGCAGAGGCCGGGCTCGGCCTACCCCGCTACCGGGAACTTGAGTCGGCGCGGCAGTTCATTCTTGTGAGTCCGGCATCGGAGCACCGTATCAACTCGACATTCGGGGGGCTCACAGATCACAAGAGCGACATTGTGTGCGAAATGCACCCGTCAGACGCAGCAAGCCTGGCGTTGTCTGATGGTGAAGACGTGCGACTCTTCAATGAACAGGGCGAAGTTATCATGCCACTTGTGATTTCTGACGAAGTTCGTACCGGTACCGTATTTGTACCCAAAGGCGCCTGGCTTGCAGGCAGTGCGACGGGTCAAACGATCAATGCATTGATACCGGGGCACAAAGCGGACATGGCTGGCGGCGCTTGCTACTACGACTGTACGGTGGACATTCAGGCTGCTTGCTGACAGACGAATCTCCCGGCGTATAGGCGCGGTAGTGGCTCGCTTAAGCCGCCGGTAATCTCCATGGTTGCAACAAAATCTGACAGGCGAATCTGTGAATAGCTACGACACAATCGTAATTGGTGCGGGTCACAACGGGTTGATCTGTGCTGCCTATCTTGCCCGGCAAGGTCAGCGCGTACTGGTATTGGAAGCTTCTGCTGCGCCTGGAGGGCTGGCGTCCACCCGTGAATTCTATCCGGGGTTTAAGGCATCCGTTGCTCACACTGTCAGCCATTTCTCACCCAGAATCATAAAAGACTTGGATCTGCAGTCGCACGGTTACCACCGTGCTGTCGCGCCAATGCCAACGATAGGTCTGAACTTGGATGGCGAGCATATAGTCATTGCTGAGGACGGTGTTTCCGGTGTCTCGGACGATGATGCGAGTAGCTATCTTGAGTATCGGGCAGCGATGCAGAAGTTCGCGCGTGCGCTAGAGCCTTTCTGGATGAAGACAATGCCGCGCATCGGCAACAATACCCCTGGAGAATTATTAACCTTCGGTCAGTTGGGTTTGCGTCTGCGCAGACTGGGTAAGGAGGATATGCTGGAGTTCCTTCGGGTCGCCACATTGCCGATGCGCGACCTTATGGATGAGTACTTCGATAACAAACACCTGCAGGCCGCTTTGAGTTGGGATGGGCTGGTGGGTTCAAAGCTGGCTCCACGTTCGCCCAACAGTGCAGTCTTTGCGCTCCTGTATCGAATGTTGGGAGATCATGACGGTGGACACGCTATCCCAGACACGGGGATAGAAGGGCTAGTCAATGCGCTAGTGAGCGCTGCTAATGCTGCGGGAGCGAAGGTGCGGCTAAATGCGCCTGTCGCAAACGTAAGTATTTCGCAGAGTGAGAGTGGACTGCGTGCAGTCGGAGTTGAGCTGGCCGACGGTGAGAAGGTCACAGCGGCCAGAGTTGTTTCCTCTGCCGATCCGCAGCGCACATTTTTACAACTGGTTGGCGCAAAGTTCCTGGAGATAGAGTTTGCGAACCGTATTCAGCGATTACGCTGTGAAGGTTACGTGGCGAAGCTTCATCTTGCGCTAAGTGATGCCCCTTCGTTTACCGGACTTGATCGTGCGGACGGCCGTATGATTATTGCATCAGAGCCGGACGCATTGGAATTTGCGTTCGACGACGCGAAGTATGGCAATGCATCTGTAGCTCCCGTAATGGAGCTGGTGATTCCTTCGTTTCAGAGCTCTTCAATGGCGCCCAACGGTCAACACGTTTTATCGGCCAACGTCATGTATGTTCCCGCTTCACCCAAGGGTGGCTGGACGGAAACAGCTCGCGCGGCGTTGCTGGCACGATTGCTCGAAACGTTGGAGCGCCACGCACCCGGAATTGGTGAGCTTGTCTTGCACGCTGAACTACTGACGCCCAAGGATCTGGAGTCGCTTCACTACGTAACAGGAGGCCATTGGCACCACACGGAATTCGCGGTAGACCAGTTGCTGATGATGCGTCCTACTTATGAGGCTGCCCAGTACGAAACCCCGATTCCGGGTTTGTATCTTTGTGGCGCCGGTAGCCATCCGGGCGGCGGCCTAATGGGTGGTGCCGGCTTTAACGCAGCCCGCGAGATACTGAAATGAAAAAATACGATGCCATAATTGTTGGCGCAGGTCACAACGGCTTGACCAATGCCGCTTATCTGGCCAAGGCCGGATTGGATGTGGTGGTAGTAGAGAAGAACGACTATATCGGTGGAGCCGCGGTCACCCGCGAGATGCATGATGGGTGGTTCTATTCCAGCTGCTCATATGTGTGCAGCATGATGCGTCAGTCCATTCATCGTGACTTGGACCTAACAAGGCATGGTCTCCTGCTGGTGCCCTATTTGGGCACGGTAACGTTTAGTGACAGTGGCCAGACGCTCACCGACTACTCGGATGAAGAAGCAACCTATTTGGAGCTGCGACGCCATTCTCCACACGATGCGGATTCCATGATGCGCTTTCAGGCTGATCTAGGCCGTTATGCACAGTTGATTCGTAAAACGCTGATGCGAACGCCGCCGGATCCCAGCTCTTTTAAGCCGCGTGATATTCGCGAAATGTTGTTCCTCGCCAAAGAGTTCTGGTCACTAGGCGAGCGTGAGCTGTACGAGTACGTGCGTTTTTTCACGATGAGCGCAGCTGAATTTCTGGATGAGTATTTCGAGAGTGACCTGATCAAGGCTGCAATGGCCAGCCCCGGTATTATTGGAACCGCGCTTGGCGTGTATTCCCCCGGCTCCGCCTACATTCTTCTGCATCACGTTATGGGCGATGTCGACGGCAATGTGGGTGCGTGGGGCTTGGCCCGCGGAGGTATGGGCGCGATCTCAAACGCACTCGCCAGTGCACTGCAAGCCGAGGGAGGGGAGATACGCACTGGCGCTGGTGTCGAGCAGATCCTTGTGGAGGGTGGCAAGGCTGTAGGCGTAGCGCTTGAGAGCGGGGAAGAGATTCGCGCCGGTATTGTTGTATCGAATCTGGATGCGCGCCGTACCTTCACGAAGGTCATGGATAGGAAAGATCTACCTCCGGGGATTTTCGAGCGGGCCAAAAATTTCAAGATTCGTGGCTCTTCGGGCAAAGTAAATATTGCTCTGTCGGGTATGCCCAAATTCAATAATGTTCCAGACAACCGTTATATCAATCGAGGCGGGCAGGGCTTTGCCGGGTCTTTAGAAACAATGGAGCGAGCATACGATTGCTGGAAGCGTGGCCGCTGGTCTGACGATCCCTTCATTGAATCGATTATTCCGTCGGCTTGGGATCCAACCGTCGCGCCTGTTGGCAAACACTGGATGTCCAATTTTGTTCAGTACTGCCCTCCTGAGCTTGCAGATGGCCCTTGGACACCTGAGAAGCGTGATCAATTCGGGCAAACAGTTATCGATAAGATTGAGCGCTACAGTCCGGGGTTCAAAGACCTGATTGTCCATATGGAAGTTCGCACGCCTCACGAAATTGAAAACGAGATAGGGCTGACAGAGGGTAATATTTTTCAGGGTGAGCTTACGATTGATCAACTGCTCTTCAATCGTCCCTTTCCGGGTTACGGGCAATACAGGATGCCCGTAAAGAACATGTACATGTGTGGATCATCCACCCATCCGGGAGGCGGTGTTTCCTCCGCGTGCGGAGCCAACGCTGCTCGGGAAATTCTGATAGACCTTAAGCGACCCAATACTGTTCCTGAGGATGACTGCTATGACGAGTGAAGCCATCGCCCATGCTGATCCATTTGCCGGTGAGCGATTAAAGCATTCACATTTTCACGAGCGCCAGGCAGTGATGAATCTGCGCGATGCCTGGTCTTCGTGGAACGGCTTCAAATTTGCCGATTACTACTACGATGCTGAGTACGAATACTTCTGTATCAGAAACACTTGCGCAACCTACGATATCTGCCCTATGCAGAAGTATATGATCAGTGGTGCGGATGCACTGCCGATGCTCGATCGTATGGTTACGCGTGACATATCTAAACTGAACATCGACAGGGTCACCTATGTTTGCTGGTGTACCGATGAGGGCCGTATGGTCGATGACGGTACGATATTCCGCCTAGGTGAAGATCGCTTTATGCTGACATGCGGAAGTCCCTGTTTGGCATGGTTGCGAAAGAGCTGTCTGGGGTTCGATGACCTGCTAGTCGAAGATATGACAGAACAATTTGCGGCTTTGTCTCTGCAAGGCCCTACGTCATGTGCCACATGTCTGGCGATGGGTCTTGACGGCGTTGAAAACCTGAAGCCGTTTGGTGTGATGCATTTTCCGTTTCACGGCGAATCTTTGATGGTATCTCGAACAGGGTTTACCGGTGACTTGGGTTACGAGTTGTGGATAGACCCGTCTCAGGCGCTTCCATTGTGGGATGCACTTTACGCTGCAGGCGAACATCATGGGATACACCCCTATGGGGAGGCCGCGACCAACATGGCACGATTGGAAGCAGGTTTTATCATGCCGGATATGGAATTCTCTGAAGCGCTGAAGACCATCCACTTTCAGCATGATCAAACGCCGTTCGAACTGAACCTGGGATGGTTGGTGGACTTCAAAAAACCACACTTCAATGGACGTCGTGCGCTACTTGAGGAGCGCGATCGGGGTCCCAGGTATACGCTGACAAAACTGGATATTGACGGCAATAAACCTGCTGAGGGCGCGATTTTGTACAGTAGCAAGCGGTGTAGCACAGAGATTGGCTACGTAACATCTGCGATGTGGTCTCCCTCGGTCAAATCAAACATCGCGCTTGCGATGGTCGAGACATCAATGCTGGGTAAAGAGATCTGGGCAGAAATCTACTATCAAAAAGAGCTGCGTTACTATCGCAAGGTTGCACGTTGCCAGGTTAAAGATAAACCATTCTGGGCTCCGGCAAGGGCGCGTGCAACGCCGCCGAGTTCTTTCTAGGGCGCCGCGCCTGCGCTACGAATTTCTTTCTTCCAGTCCGAGATGTTCATTTCGATTGCGAAGAAGCCAAGGATCCACAATGCTTCGTCCCAGGCATACATATAGTGTCCGCGGTAGATCCAGTAGGCAGCCGCGCCCCACAACAATAGATACAAACCAAACTTGATACCGCTGGCGCTGCGAATAGCCAGGCCGCGTGTTGTGCCCTTATCCTGCAAACGCACAATCAATTCAATGCAGAGCAGGATGATCAACCAGGTTACTGCTTCAATTAGGTCTAACCAGACTAGCTCCCGTTCTATCTGCAGTCCTTCTGCATCGGTGACCACAGTGCCATTCTCTATTAGGTAGAACTGTGTTGCGTTCGATAATACAGAACAGTTTTCAGAGTCCAGCTCGGTGTACGCCAAGTTGTAGCCAAAAGATACCTCGCGCTCGACCAGTTCACACAAACTGGTGATGTTTTGCATCGGAGTCAGATTGGTGAGGTCCTTTCCAGCATTCGCATAGGCCACTAGGGTGTGAGCAAGAAACAGATAGCAGATAATTCGAACGCTGTGCATTACCAGCATTCTGCGAGGTGTAAACGCGTCGTCAGATAGCAAATAGGTTTCGAGTTCAAACAGCACTAGCAGTGTCAGCCATGCCAATGTATCCAGAGAAACAGCGAAGGCAGACGTATAGTCCAGCCATGTCCCTCCATTGCGGAGAGTATGAAGCGATATCTCTACATCTTCGATGAGATAGAAAGCAAAGTTTACGAGCAGCAGCCCGTACACAGCAATCTTGATCAACTGCCGCGGATCAAATCCCGGCTTTGGGGTTCCAGCTATATCAGACTGGTGGGTACTCATCTCTAGTGGGTCGGCTCTCTTTTGTGTGAGACTAGCATAACCCGTTTTTGGCGCAGTGTGCCCCCATGCTCTCGGGTGTGTGTCCATAGAGGTTTCACAGCACCATGTTCGTTGAGCTCATGACACGAGCGAAGGGATATGGTATTCAATGGTGTCTATTGCACGGTTGGTAAGGTCTGTTGCAGATGTTGACCTCTGAGTTTGTGGAAAGCTATTTCGATGCATGGAATCGGCATGATCCGAAACAGGTTGCTGATCATCTTTCTCGAGGAGGAATGTACTTTGACATTCCTTCACAGCAAGTCATTGCACAAGAAGAGTTGGTGAGCCACCTACGCGACTACTTTCGCCAGGATACACATTGCTACACACTGGTAGGGGAAGTGCTCGCCGGTGAGTCTACTATTGCGTTTCAGTACCAGGTATCTCCGGAAGGAGACGAAGATTCAGCTGTCAGTTGGATCGGCGCTGAGTTCATCACCATGGAGGGAGATAGCGCGCTCAAAATTGAGGACTACTATCGAGAGCCGCAACTCATAGGTCGAGTCGCGTCTGGTCCTCATCATAGTAAACGGTATGCAAAGTCAGGGCTGAGTGCGTCTGGATTGCGTGCAGTTACTGTACGCTTATCAGAAGCGATGAATGTAGAGAGAGTGTACCTGGACTCGCACCTGTCGTTACCTCAGCTTGCAGCCATGCTGGGTTGTTCAGTTAACCATCTTTCGCAGGCGATAAATGAAGGGCACGGTGTTTCTTTTTTCGACTTTGTCAATCGCCATCGTGTGGCAGAGGCGACTCGAATACTGGCCGCCGGTGACAACGAAAACGCGTCGATACTTGATGTAGCGTTGCAGGTGGGATTTAACTCAACATCAACGTTTTACACTGCCTTTAAGAAGGCAACGGGACAAACACCTGCCCACTACCGTCGTTCACAGGAGAAATTCTCCGTCTAGTGGCGTATTCAGCGACTGCTATAACGCTCTGAGATACCACTCATAGTCGAGATTGGACACTCGGCCATGATAGTCGTCGCACTCTCCCTGGCGCAGTACCGCAAAGGTTTCACAGTAGGTTCTACCCAAGTACTCGGGCAATACGGAGCTACGACGAAACAGTGTAAGCGAATCATCCCAACGACGCGGCAGCGTGACTTTCGCGTCAGACAGGTCAGCACCACTGGGCACGGGTGCGCCAGGGTCCAACTTGTTTTTAATGCCATGTAGTAGACCAGCGAGAACTGTTGCCATCACCAGGTAAGGGTTGGCATCCGCCCCTGCCACACGATGCTCTATCCGTCGATTGTCAGGCGACGACACAGGTATACGCAATGCCACTTCCCGATGGTTGTGGCCCCAGGTATGAGAAGACGGAGCAAAAGCGCCGGCCTTGAAGCGGCGATACGAATTTGCGTTTGGCGCAAAAATGGCCATCGACTCGCTAAGCGTATCACTCAGACCACCAATCGCGTGCAGGAGTGTATCTGAGACAGCGGTAGGCGATTCGTTGTTGGGCTCGGCGAAGATGTTTTCACCCGTGCTGTTGTAGACGCTCGCGTGTATATGGAGACCGCTGCCGGCTAATGCATCAAAGGGCTTGGCCATGAAGGTGGCTCCCAGTCCATGTTTTCGAGCAACGCCTTTGACGATACGCTTCAACAACACAGCATGGTCACAGGCCATCACAGGATCGTCTGTATGGTGGGTGTTAATCTCCCATTGCCCTGCGGAGAATTCCGAATGTATTGCTGTCAGTGGAACGTTCTGAGCTTCGCAGGCTTGTGTGATGTCATCAAGAATAGCGTCGCAATCAAACAAGTCGTCGGACATGCAGTACTGTATGCCTTCCTGGTTGAGGTCGGTGCCGGGTATTCTACCCATGAGAGGCGAGGGGACTGAATTACTGTTGTCGGCGAGCAGATAGAATTCCAGCTCTGTTGCTACGACTGGCTTCAGCTCGTTGCTGGTGTATTGCTCTAGCACTTTGGCGAGAACGTTTCTGGGGTCGGTCCAAGAAGGTTGTAAACTCATGTCTGCGAATCCGCCAATAACCTGAGCTGTTGCTGAGCCCAGCCAAGGTATTGGCGCCAGTGATCCTGCTATTGGTAATAGGAGTTGATCGGGATCGCCCGTCAGTAAGTCATGATCCAACTCTTTTTCGTAAAGCTCGCCCATAATGCCAAGTAACGGGACGCTAAGAGGCGCTTTAAAGCTATGATCAAACAAGCTGTTGAATTCGCGTCGGTGTATGCGTTTACAGCGCAAAATGCCATTGATGTCTGGCATTAATAATTCCAGCATTTGGATATCGGTGTGCGTCTGCAAAAAATTCTCTAGCTCAGATTGCTGGGCGATTTTCATTGTTGAACCTATCTCTTCGAATTCTTGTCTTGGTGGCGCGAGCTTAGCAAGAATAGCTAATCTGCTCTTCGAACGCTCGTCTACCTGACGTATAGGGTGGGACTTCGGCGCCAACGGACACCAGTTTGACGTTAATCGATGATTGAGGCTCAATGGGGATCGCATCCATTTTG
>JBDXFZ010000138.1:0-2895 GCA_039990395.1 Halioglobus sp. | reverse complement strand
GTCAACCGGGAGGTTGGCCAAGGTCTTTTCGAGGGCGTTAACATCAGCTCTTTTCATGGTGCGCTCCATCGAAGTACTATTTATACAGTAGTATATACAGTATTCTTAGAGCGTACCAACAGCCGAAGCAAACATAGCCATGGGCATCCAGCTATGGGAAAGCCGGGAAATTTCTCCAGAGAAGAACTCAACTCCACCGCTTACCTCTCAAAAATCCGCATCTTTATCCCACGAAAAGTAGTTTTTGAGGATAAAAACCGCGCAACCTTCTCGTCCTACCGATTCCAAGACCCATATTCGCTCTCAGGCATACGAGACGATGGGATTATCCGTAACTTTCCGATTCTCTTCAGAGGAAACGGCGAACCCTGGGACATCGCTAATCTGTATCTCATGAATAAAATGGCCGAAATGGCCAAATTCGACCAAGTGTCGGTTGATACTCTTGAAACTCATGCCGTTCACCTCCTGGGATTTCTTCGATGGCTAGAGGACAGCAACTCGAGAGGAAACGAAATAAACGAATACACCTTTCCTAATGAGCCCCATAACCGAGTTACCTATGTTTATCGCCGTTATCTGATGCGCCAACTCAGACAGACGCCACAATCTTTATCTTTAAACGTCGCAAGCACCCGAATGGGAGTCGTTGTCGCTTTTTATAGAGCCCTGATCATCGGAGGGCTTGTTGAGAGTTCGAAATTACCCAACCCTCCTTAAGAGAAACGAGTAGCTGGGATTCCGTACATTAACCCGCAAGGTCTCGCGAGGATCAAAGAGGTTCAAACAACTGACCTTTCTATCGGCGTACCCAGAAGAGATCAGATCGCTGCCCCAGAACACCTTAACGACGGTGAGAAGTTGCGACCTCTCGACTCAAAGGACCAAAAGATCATCGCTGATAAGCTGAGCAAATATGGAAATTACTGCTTTGAGCTAATGATGCTTTTTGCTGTTGAAACCGGGGCACGCAAGCAGACGGTTTGCAAGCTGAGAATTCATCATCTTAAGAACATTCTAAAGAAACAGACAGGGCAAGAGTTGCGGCTCAAGGTCGGCGCAGGTCGCGAAGCGAACGTTCATATTCTCGAAAGAATGACCAACACTTCCTCAACACCGCTTTTGTGAACGTCTGCCTGGACTCCGAATGACTTTAACGTCATTATCGCGCCAATCGCCATGGTCTTGAATGACTTGATCATGCTTGAAACTCCGTTATGTTTAATCGACTAATTTCCAGCTTAAGCTATCCCTCCAGAGCCTGAGCTTCAGTGACAAAGTCACGTTAGCCGGCCGATAGATGTACCGCCCAATCGGGATAGGGGGGAGCCATAAGGCTCCACCCCTCCCCCACCACCCGGCATGCGGGTCCGCACCGGGCGGTTCGAGAAGTTGAGGTTTCACGAGAGTCTCGGCACTCCCAATCGATCGAAGTAGGCAATCGTCAGCACAGTATGAATGGCAGAGCGACTGTTGTGCCACCAGCGACGGCTCAGGGCCGCCACGGATTCAGCAACCCAGGAACTCGCGCCCAAGCGGACCAGTTCCCGGTAGATCGTCGTGCCCCGTCGCCAGTGCCGGAGATGGAGCATTCTCAGTCGGCGACGTATCCACTCATCCAGTGATCGCCAGATGCGTGGCGTTTGCGCCAGCCTGAAGTACCCTTTCCAGCCGAGCAGGTAGCTGCGGAGCTTCTCCACCACTTGTGTAACACTGCGACCACCTGATCCCCGGGTCAGTTGCCTGATCCTGAGTTTGAACGACTGTAACGCTTTCGTTGATACCGCGCGCCGGACGTCTCCGTCTCTGGTTTGCCATAAGGCATACATAGCCAAGGAACTTGCGACCGAACACGCTGGTTACCGCACTTTTGGATTCATTGATCTTAAGGTGCAGCTTGTCGTAACAACGACGGAGCAATCGCATTACCCGCTCTCCCGCTTTATGACTGCGAACGTAGACGTTGCAGTCGTCGGCGTAACGAGCGAAGCAGTGCCCCCGGCGTTCCAGCTCTTTATCCACCTCGTCCAGCAGAACGTTGGCCAGTAACGGCGACAACGGTCCGCCTTGCGGCGTGCCCTCGTGCCGATCCATGACCACGCCGCCATCCATGGTGCCTGCGTTCAGATACGCCCGAACCAGCCGGATGACGCCGGGGTCGTTTGTGCGTTTCTTCAGACGGTCGATCAGGATGTCGTGGTTGACCCGGTCGAAGAACTTCGACAGATCGACGTCCACCACGATATGGCGGCCCTGCCGGGCGTAATGCTGTGCAGCCAACACGGCGTCGTGGGCCCGACGGCCCGGACGAAAGCCGTAGTTGTGCTCGCTGAAGGTGGGATCAAACCGAGGTTGCAGCACTTGCAGCAGTGCCTGTTGGATCAGACGGTCGGTGACGGTGGGGATACCCAGTTCCCGTTCACTGCCGTCCGGTTTCGGGATGCCTGCCCGATGAACGGGGTTCGGTTGATAGGAGCCCTCCAGCAGTTGCTGCCTGAGCTCTGGCCACGTCCATCTCAGGTATTCGGCGGTCTGGACAATGTCCAGTCCATCGACACCCGCAGATCCCTTGTTGGCCTTCACGCGCTTCCATGCCCGCTGCATATTCTCTCGTGCGAACGCCTGCTCAAGCAGGCTTCGCCCTACGCCCTCCGATTCTTGTGGCGGGAGTCCTGTTTCATCACTGGTCACGCCCGGCAAGGCTTCACCTTCCCTTGTTGCAACCCGCCCCGCTGACGCGGGCATCTGATGCTCTACAGTACTCATCGACAAGGCGTTTGACGCTCCTTCTCGTTCAGCCCTTCACCCTGAATAAGCGGCTACTATGGCCTCTGCTGACTTCTCGCTCCGTGTTACCACGTCGCCCTTTCAGGCATGAGGCGAGATCTCCCCGGG
>JBDXFZ010000137.1:0-1196 GCA_039990395.1 Halioglobus sp. | reverse complement strand
GCGGGGTTGTTTCCTGTGGTCGGGTAGTGTCTACCACACTCCGGTGATAGTGGACATGGTCCATGCTTATTCGAGGTTTCTTTTTTTTTTTATCACCGCGGGGTGTGGTAGCAGTACGATGGGTAAGATTTTGGTACACTTAGCACACCCACCGCGGCCGTAGGGAGGGGTGATAAACCATAAACCACGTCAATTGGCACCTATTGACGCTTCCGTGAAGTCACCAGGGCGGGGTCGTAACGAGTGGAGTGGTACCGCAAGCCGCTGCTAAAGGGGCTATAAATGCCGGTACCAGGGCTTGAGACGGCACTGCCGTGGCAGGCACAAACAGCGCTCGCTGCTGCGGCTGGCGCGGCACGCGTTACCGTGGCTGGCTCGTCTAGCGCTGCTGTCGGAGCTTGAGGCGCAGGCAGGTGCGGCACGGTTGGTTCGAGGACGGACGAAGGACAAAGCGATCGTGGCCCTGGTCGTGGCTAGGGGCGCGTCGGCAGATCGCGTCGGGGCAGCAGGCTTCGCGGGAGCCACAGACGCGTCCTGTCCGCGGTGATGGGTCGCCCCTGCGGAAGGTCTCTGCGCCTGTTGTTGTCGTCGCTCTCCATGATAGGCGCTGCCGAAAGCTGTCTGCAATACTTTCTCGTGGACCCCGGGTAATATTATTCGTTGTATGGCTATGCTTTGGGAGGCGTATCGGTTCTGTGGTGGGTGGGAGCTGAGAGAAGGGTGGTATATTGCGCCAAAATACGGGTAGTAGAAGCGGTAGAAAATAGAACACTATTATACTACGTACTCCCACTATCACCACTAAAATGGATACCGCCGATATCATTGGCATCACTACGTTTCTATCGCAGCCACTACAGTGCAGCAGTACCACCGGCACTACTACAACTACGAAAGTACTGTTATTAAGAGCAAATGCGACGAGTTTTTTCTTGCTTTCAGGGCAGGGCGCCCAGAACTAGGAACCCCTTTAGGAGATCGGTGAACCGACCGACCGACCGACCGACCGACCGACTGACCGACTGACCGACGAGGCGTGCACTGCAGCCGTACCACCATCACTGCTACAACTACAGCGCTGCTCATGACGAGCAAATGCAACGAGCGTTTCTAATTTACAGGGCAGGGCGCCTAAAACTAGGGACCCCTTTACGAGATCGAGATGGCTTAGCCGACCGACCGACCGACCGACCGAC
>JBDXFZ010000136.1:0-1593 GCA_039990395.1 Halioglobus sp. | reverse complement strand
GGCACTGGTGACGAAGGCGTTTGACAGTAACAGTTGCAGGGGCAGCACCAGCTCCAGCAGGACCGGCAGCAACGTCAGAAGTCAGAGGGTTGCTGCACTTTTGTTGCGATAATGAAGCGCATGCAGTTACCACCGTTTTCGCCGCCGCCGTGACCACCGTAGCCGCACCAGCCGTCTTCCCTACCGCCGCTGCCGCCGCCGTTGTCTGGACCGCTCCGTCACCGTCGCTGCTGCAACACCCCGAGAAAGCCAAGTATCTGCTTGAATCTGTGGATTCGCTTCCTCCTGGCGACGTAGAAGTAGAAAGTAACAATATATGAGAGCATGAAAGATGGGGTTTGGCCGTCAGGAGCCGGGAGAGAAGGTGGAGGCCGCGGGAGCGCCGCTGAACGTCTTGTTTCAGAATTGTTTGCCTGGACTGCTACAAAAGCGCCATGCCAGGTTGGTGACAGGGGGGGGCGTTAAACCAGCGGAAAGAGACGAGGGACAGAGGCTCGGGAAAGAGTTTCATCGTCTGCTTGGGCTCAGCGCACGGGCTCGACAGGATGCGCTGCCCCACGAGAAGATGTAGGACCAAAAGGACCGAGTCGGCACCAGCAAGGACTAATGTCCGCACCAGGCACGATTGACTCTGTTGATGGACTGCTCTGGCGGTTTCCGTTTATAGATTGGTTTTACATCTAGTCAAGAATGGTAGATAATCTTCGAACACTGGAGATTGATATTTGATAACGTTATAATTGCAATGAGATGCATAGACGTACACGTATATAACTTCCCTCACCTGAGTTTGAGCTATCCCGTAGACGCACTGCAGGACTACGTGATTGTGAAAAAACAATTATGGTGGGGTCGAGAACCCCAGGCCATTCCGCGAACCAAACGAGAATCGGTTTTGACACTGCTTGCGAGAATCCTAAACAATAATGTCGGTTAGGAACTGGAACTATATTTCTAGAAATAAAGAAGACAGCAACACATGACAAAAAACAAAATGAAAGTACAAAAATGGAACACCGACGGCTTCGTGCGAGGTGCTGCTCGCTTCTGCTGCTGCGTGGCTCGCTGCGTATGTGTGTATTCTGTGTGCTCTATGGCAGTGAAGTAAAAGGAGTGCCAACAGATGCGACCGAGGCCCGTTGTGCAGTGCGTTTGTCGGCGTCCTGTGGGTGTGCGTGTGGTGTGATAACACGCCCCAGAGCCCAGAGTACTGTTTCTTCGTTGCGCCCCTAAGAAAAAGCAGCACAGCATAGAAACAACTCCAGCAGCAGTCCACCACGCACACGGTGCCGTCAATGATGTTGAAGCTGCACCCTGCCAGCCCTCCGCTGCACAAGGCCCCATGACTTTGCAAGTCTTCGCAAAGACCTCGCGTTGACATGGACTCGCCAAATCAGCCGTGTGCTTGGTTCAATAGATTGGTGTGAGGCAACCAGTGTATCATGCCTCCATCTTCCTGGCTGCTGGGGTACGCTGTGTGTATAAGTACGTGACGAAGACTAATTTAGTTTCTTGCTAAATTCGATGCTTTCTTTTGACTGGGGCAACTCGGGGTTCTCGTGGACAATAATCTGATGATCACAATCGAAACCC
>JBDXFZ010000135.1:0-1182 GCA_039990395.1 Halioglobus sp. | reverse complement strand
AACAGGCCTCGCACCAAAGCCCCCCCATCATTTCCGACCAAGTCTGGTCTCTACACCACCAATCAACCTCCGGTGAGTTCTTGCACTATTTATCATGAGGTCAGTTATGTTGCCTTGTCGATCTCCTTTTGGGTGGGTTCGGTGACAATTTCGTCTTGGTTCCGTGTTTGTTCGCTTTTTCTCGCGCACAGCTCCCTGCCAGGCGTCGGGTCTCAACGGGGGTCGCCTGGCTCCATTTTCGAAGCGGCGGCAAAACAGCCGGACGACCATTTGCACCCCGACAACGGATGGACAGTTGCTATCGAAGACCGTCATACCCGTGTGGTTTACGCTCGGGAAACTCTTGGCTTAAACTGGCTCAACAGCACGGAATGTTCAGTACACGATCATCAGCACGTCGAGATAACAGGGGACCAATCTGGTCGCTGGCGAGACCCCGCTGCGGTTTTGATACCACACGGACCACCTGAATCACGTCAGGACGCCGTCTACGATTTCTTCTTCACCGGAGCCGGCCGTGACGTCTCATACCCAGGTCCTGCACCACGCCCCACCTGCGATGACAACTGTGAGAGTACCTCCTTGTGGTCGATACTTCCTTGGAGCGCAGACAACGCTCCTGGCCGCCTCTTCATTACATCTTCCTGAGTCGACGCTGACGGCGACGCCGGAGAGCCTCCAGCGCTGTCTCCAGCGTTGGTTTTGGGCGCAGAGTACTCACTCGTTTCCGTCGTCTACTCCATTTCGACCGTCGATGACTCCATTCCAGATCACTTTGTCACCCAATTTCTCTGCAAGGGGCAGTGGTTCAAATATGACTGCATGCAAGGAGGCGTCACGACTGCTTGTTCGGCTGGTTTCGATAGTGGCTAGCATCATGGGTACCAACACATTTTTTCCTACCAGCAGACGTCCTTGCTGCTGCCTGCTCCCCAGCCGCAGACTGCAGCGTACCGTAGCCGTAGCCACCGCGAGCGTTCGTATCAAGCACACTCGGACGTGAATGAAGCGGTTTAAGCGAGGGCCTGCCATGCCACCACCTTCACGCAGTCGTTCTCACAAGTAGAACTGGAGGAATCTCGCAACGTCAATTGTTTCCTGGATGGGTAGGGAAGGTTCAAGAATTTCCGTCAATGGCAACCGTGCGCGCATCTTCCTCGCCCCCCCCCGTGCGGGCGGTAT
>JBDXFZ010000134.1:0-1239 GCA_039990395.1 Halioglobus sp. | reverse complement strand
GTTCGACTCTCGCGTGTTCTTTCATCGTAGTTCTCTCCACTTATTTCCGTGTCTACCCACGGCAGAAAAGCGGAAATAGGACGTCTGGCGGGACGCGAACCCCGGACTTTTTTTGTTCTGATATGAAGGAAAAACCAGGCGCTGATTAGGGGCTTGATCCACCCCGGAGGATGGTATCGGCGGGAGGCCGTATCGAGCCCAAAGGCACTTTTTTTGTCCATAATATTTAGGTAAAACCACTGAACTACTCAGTCAGCACTGATTGAGCAGCTCAGTGGTTAACCGTTTATATACGAAAAACTAACAAGGACCCGCGCTCGTTAGATCTCTGAGGGTGGGCCATCTGTTGTTAGAGAGTTCGAGAAGTGCCCTCGTGCAGGTAGGATCGGGGCACGCGCACCATGTGAATCTATGCATGGCGGTAGTTGCAAGCAGCCAAAGTGAAACATCAAGGAAGCACCAGACACGGTAATGGGCACGACGGGCAGGCCAGGGTTCAAGCGGCTGGGGGTTGATAGGGCTGGCATTGCAGATCACTCGACTTTTACTTTTTTTTGTCACTTGGTGGTATTTAGTGAACGCCGGAAGTCGCAGGAACCTTGTTACTGGCCCTTTGCCCGAGACAGAAAGTGGTTGAACACCGGGGATTCTCCCAGCCGCTATAAGTCATCCAGCGGGGAGAATGAGAGCTTACCCTTTGCCTACACAACTTGACCCGACGCGTGACACTAATCAAAACAGTTGTCTCGCGCTGTAATATCCTCCTCATAGCGCTGGTCACGACAGTCGCAAGGCCTTGAACCATTCACCCTGGCGCCCCTCGCTGGAACACCCCCACTGTCCGACGCATAACCATCGTCGGCACAAAGCGGGCACCCCGACACTAGCCCAACGGCAGCGTGTGGGTCTTATCCCTGTCGTCGGCGCGGCGTTTGTACCACCCCACCGACGCATATTGCTTGGCTCAGGGCGGACTTTCCTACGGTAAGGTGCGAATTTTGTCCTCAGCACCCCCGTCACTGCAACCCCCTTCCAGCCCGGCACAAATGAGCGTTGGTTCCAAACCGGGGTTACGGTGACTAATCGTTTGTCTTTTCCTCCTCGACTCTCCGCCGCTGCTGTATCCCCCCGCGGCCCGGCGCATGTGAGCGTCGGTGTCTAGCGGGTATCACGCTCATAGACAGTTACAGCGCGTGCCCCTTCTTCCTCCGCCCCTCGTCATCTGCTCGATATTTCAGC
>JBDXFZ010000133.1:0-2560 GCA_039990395.1 Halioglobus sp. | reverse complement strand
CATTGGGCTTGGATTAGTTGGTGCGGCAGGTATGGCGCGTGCCGAAGATAAGGCCCTGGTCCCGAATTCTTGGGATGACATCACGCAGTACAATAACTTTTACGAGTTCGGCACCGGGAAGGGTGATCCGGCCAAAAATGCTCATATGCTAACCACAGAGCCGTGGACGGTCGTTATTGACGGCATGGTTGATGCGCCTGGCGATTACTCCATGGCACAGATCATGGAGACCATGATGATCGAAGAGCGTATTTACCGGCTCCGCTGCGTAGAAGCCTGGTCGATGGTGGTTCCATGGAACGGGTTTGAGCTGGCCGATCTGCTGAATTTGGCTGGCGTTCAGGAAGGGGCGAAGTTCGTGGCCTTTGAAACTGCGCTGCGGAAGGACGAAATGCCCGGCACGCGCTATCCGGTAATTGACTGGCCTTATGTCGAAGGCTTGCGGCTGGATGAGGCAATGCACCCGCTAACCATTATGGCCACGGGCATCTATGGCAAACTGATCCCTAACCAGAATGGAGCACCTATGCGCCTCGTGGTGCCATGGAAGTATGGGTTCAAGTCGATCAAGTCGATTGTGCGCATCACGCTCACGGATCAGGAGCCGCCCACCGCTTGGAACAAAGCGCTTGGTCATGAATACGGGTTCTATAGTAATGTGAACCCGAACGTGGATCACCCACGCTGGAGCCAGGCAACTGAGCGCGTGGTCGGTGGCGGTCTATTTGCCGGCCGGCAGGACACGCTGATGTTCAACGGCTATGAGGACGAAGTGGCGAGCCTCTATGAAGGCATGGATCTGCGCGAGAATTTCTGATGCTGGTTGATGGGATCAATTCTGTCGCCCGCAAGGTCCCCACGTGGGCAGTATATATAGTGTACCTGATCCCGGTGCCTGTGCTGCTGTATCAGGGGATGACTGGGGGCCTTGGGCGAGAGCCGATCAACGCGTTGGAGCGTGAGCTTGGCGAGATCGCTTTGCAGCTTTTGGTTATAGGGTTGTGCATCTCGCCCTTGCGCAAGTTTGCCGGAGTAAACCTGATCAAGTTTCGCCGGGCCATCGGGCTCTTGGCCTTTACCTATGTCGTGTTGCACCTGCTGGTTTGGGCAGTGCTGGATATCCAGTCACTCGAGCGTGTCTGGGCCGACATCATCAAACGTCCCTACATTACAATCGGCATGGCCGCGTTTGTAATGATGATCCCGCTGGCGGTGACGTCGAACAACCGGTCGGTGCGCGCGCTCGGCGCCGTGTGGCGCAAACTGCATCTTCTGACATATCCCGTCGCGATTCTGGCAGCTGTCCACTTCATCTGGCTGTCTAAAGGGTTTCAGTTGGAGCCTTTGGTCTACTTGACGGTGATTTTGGGTCTTTTGGCGCTTCGTGTTCCTTCACTGCTCAGGAAAGTGGCAGTATAAAGGGTGCTATGCCCGGAATCGGGCGCAGTGCAATTTGGCTTAGTGCCGTGTTGGCCCCTGAGTCGTGCAACAAGCCGGGTGAATCGGCGACCTTCCCAATAATTTTGAAGAATCTCTGGCCCGACTCGGTGAATCGGGCGAGTCGCCATGCGACTCGAGCGCTGATTCACCTCCGATTCACGGGTGAGTCTCCGGACTCTTGGGGATAGGTCTGGGGATAACCCCATATGTAGCGTTTCAATCACCCCCAACTCTCACCGGTGCGCGCAATTTTATAATGAATTGACGTACGGTCCGCGAAAGATGATTACTTAAAGTCCTGTTATTTAACGAAAAACAGCCTTTTTTGAAAAAAGATGACGTTTCTGCAAAAAAGCACTTGCGGGTATCCGGCACTAACCGTAGAACCCCCCTCACCGGCGGCGCAGAGATGCACCAACGGGGCGCCAGACGGGCGGGACAGAGCGGAAACGCAACGGACCGAGACGAGACGCAAGAATAAAATCAGAGGTAAACGAGGCGGGGCGCGCCAAAGAAGTTAGGGCGCATCCAGTCACTTTTGTCTCTACGCTCTTTGAAATTGATAGTAACTGAAGAGATATGTGGGCGGTTTGGTTCATTTCGATGGATCAACGTCTGTATATCGCGCTAGTAGGGGTAACCCGATAATCTAGTGTCAGCTTCACTGTTTGAACGGTTTCTTGTTTTCTTATGAAAACCTGAAGCACAACAAACAGAAACTGTCCCATTTGAACAATGGGACGATGTGCAGAGGTTCGAACGTCAAGGATAAGCTAGCAATAGCTTTTCAACTTGAGAGTTTGATCCTGGCTCAGAACGAACGCTGGCGGCACGCCTAACACATGCAAGTCGAGCGCACCTTCGGGTGAGCGGCGGACGGGTTAGTAACGCGTGGGAACATACCCTTCTCTAAGGAATAGCCACTGGAAACGGTGAGTAATACCTTATACGCCCTTCGGGGGAAAGATTTATCGGAGATGGATTGGCCCGCGTTAGATTAGATAGTTGGTGGGGTAATGGCCTACCAAGTCTACGATCTATAGCTGGTTTTAGAGGATGATCAGCAACACTGGGACTGAGACACGGCCCAGACTCCTACGGGAGGCAGCAGTGGGGAATC
>JBDXFZ010000132.1:0-2148 GCA_039990395.1 Halioglobus sp. | reverse complement strand
CTTCCAGACCATCGAGACGGCACACATGGGCTCCCTGTGCCATTTCTTTACCGGAAAGCGCAAACGGGGCTTGTACTTGATTGAGTGTGCTCTGATGAATGCAGGCACGTGCGTCACACAGCTGCAGCTTGTTGGTCACACAGCACCCTCGCTGTTTCGACTCCTTGTCTTGATCATGAAATCATCAATCACGTCGGTTGCTCTGTGGCCGATTCGGTTGGCGCAGAGACTGCCGGTCGTTGTTTCATTTTCACATGGCTCTCTTTCTACCCCTTCGGCGTACCAAACGCCCAGGCCGCGTACTCGTATTATAGATGCTTGTGCGCTAAATCGCGCTGTGACCATCAGACGGGAATTACAGCTACTGCTGTATATAATACGAATATGTCGAGCACCCAGTGTTGCTGCCGTGTTGCTGCTGTTGCTGCTGCTTGCACTGTTGCTCTGCACTGCTTGATCACAGCTCTACTGCCACAGCAGCAGTAGCTACGAGCACTGCTGTACGGGTGTTGATCCTGTTACCCGTTGTATCGTTATGCACTCGCGAGGCGAGGGAGGACGGCCAAAACATCACCACACGTTTTCGAACATCCGCATCCTTCCTGAAGCTCTCGCATCCCTACCCTCTCCTTGACCTCAAAGCGAGACCAGGGCTAAAACAAGAACAGCAGGCAGCACGAAGCTCAACCCAACAACGAAGCACTGCCCCTGCTCTGCTGTGTGTCAACGCACCTTCTCTGAGGCGACCTCATGGGTCGAAGACCACTGCCTTCTCCCAAGCCCCCAGCCTAACTGCTGAGAGTGGGCACCGAGACCTCTTGATAGTATGCCATGACGAGCACAGCTTCCGCCTCCACCGTCTCGCAGGAAGTGAGAGCTCTCCCGAGCCAACCCTGAAAGAGTGGTCCTAAGACGGGCGTCCAGTTTCGGGGCTCGAATCATCTACACCCAGCCAGAAACTCCAAGTCAAGGTGGTCTAACTGCTATGGTGAGCGTACATGTGTGGGATTCTGCTACGGAAACAAGGGTTTCCATTACTGTGGAAGCCTTTTGTACTGGGGATTCTGTTTTTTCGAGTTTCGGCCGGGTTTCGTTTTGGGCCGCATCACGTCCACACGCACCAGGCCCACGGCCGATCACGCTCGCAGAAATCGTCAACGATGAAGCCACCGGTGAAGCCGAAGGTTGGGAGCTTCCAGGCCATGGGGCTCAGCCAAGACCTGTTCCGTGGGGTGAGCGAGAGAAGGCCGGCAGACAGTGCAACTATCGACTTGAGAGCATTGTTGAGAAATTTTGTGGCGGTAAAGGTACCGTAGTTGCAGCAGTAGCAGCAGCAGCAGCAGCAGCAGCAGCAGCAGCAGCAGCAGGAGGATGTCGACACACGAGCAGTAGGCTGTGTGGGAGGTGGAGCTCCACGGTTGCTCCTTTCCACCCTATCTGGCTATGGACGAGCTCGTACTGCCGCACGGCCAACATGGATACGGCCGTGTGGATAATATGGTGGATACGTACACATGTCGTTTTGATACTGGAAGCGACTGGCAGAGGCGGTGTTGAGGTTTCTGGGCAGTAAAAGCGCTGGCACCGCAGTAGCGGAGCTTCCTGGACAACGGACAGACAGCATCGCTGCTGTAATAGCTGCTGATGCGGCCGGTGCTGCTGGTTGTGCTGTGGTGCTGTAGTCGCGACAAGCAAGAGCGTCGATGCTTGTTGTTGACCTATGAACAGTAGCCTACTTACGGGGGACCGTAGTAAATAGGACCTACGGTGCACACAAAAACCTATATATTTGCCTATTTTCACTAACAATATTGGGTCTTATTTACTGTGGTCCCCCTTAAATAGTACCTGGCACAGCAGTTTACCTGGTACGGAGAATATGACAAATCATACGGGCATGAGGACCTCAGCTCTGACTTGCCGTACCGTTAGGCAGAGCAGCAGTAGTCTACCGAAGAGGCGACCACCAAGGAGGCAGCAGGTTGTCATGGTGTTGAGTACCGGCCATCCTCGCCAACATGTGTACAGCACTATTATTTAGTATGGTACTGCTGCTGTACGACAAATGACGGGCTGCCTGGTGTGGGGTACCAGCCAGTTTTTTCGTAGCCGACGATCGTCTGGTTCGATTCATATTTCTGGAGTCCT
>JBDXFZ010000131.1:0-1057 GCA_039990395.1 Halioglobus sp. | reverse complement strand
TGCTGTATTCTCTCGTGTTCGACTGTGTTGTGGAGGGTACAACTTTACGGCGTCTGGTACGGCTGTACCTCTCACTCACTGCGCCCTCTCGATACTGCGGTTTACGCTCTCGCTTCTGACGGTTGAGCCCAGTGTCTGGTGCCGCGGGGTCGGCAGTGTTCTCTATCTCGCTGTGACTGTTCATGTGAGGGTACGAGGTCGCGGTGTCTCTTCAGTCAGTGCTCTTTCGGTATTGTTTTCTCTCTTCCCTTTGACGGGGGGAGTCAAGTGTATGATGCCGAGGTGTCTGGTACGGTGGTGCCCTTTCCCTCACTGCAAACTTGACATGCGTACGCTGAGTGTCCTCCAGTTGCTCGGTACTCCTGTATACTCTCTAGCTTTGATTGCTGAGTTGAGGGGATAATGCCGCGGCGTCTAGTGCTGCTGTGCCCTCTCAATCCCGCAACTGTAAGCGCATACGTGTAGATACTACTGCATACCCTCTCCTTTTTGTGTCTGAGCCGCGTGTATGATGTTTTGGTGGTATATGACAAGGCCGTGAATGGGCTCTCGGCCTACCTGCCCCTTATCCCGTTGTTGCGACCGTCGTTGTACCTATCTGCTAGGATGGCTACTTCGGCTACAGTTTCAGCAAAACATCGTGGAGATGACGCAGAATTGGTACGATTTCGCACACACCTTGCGCGCGGCAACCTCTCTCGCCCACGACATGGGTCTGTACCCCGAACAAGCGATCGAACGCTCACCCGGGGAGAGTTTGGCTCATGCGTTTTTGGTGTTCCGCCGTAACCTTTGGGGTATTCACGGAAAAGCTCCCCAACTCGCGCGGCCTCGACAAGCGTCAAATTGATCAAGACCTCAAGGACGGGCGTGATATTCAAAAGGCGCTGGGCGCTTGTCCTCCGGTTGGGACGGCGCCCCTCACTGGCGCCGACCGGGGGCGGGGTGCTTACGGCCTTTCTGTCCTCCCGCAGCTTTGCGGCGTTTGCCGGGTCCTCTGCGCAGCGAACACCGACTGCCGGAGTTGCTCCGCTAGCGGCAGGGGGTTGCGCCGAGG
>JBDXFZ010000130.1:0-1953 GCA_039990395.1 Halioglobus sp. | reverse complement strand
GACGGCCGACCGCGTGATGAGCATCTGATGGCAGTGCCGTCTCATTCTCATCTGGCCGGGTCGAGTCATACTAGCCCAATAGCCGCTGCGAGTGTTTGATCAACCGAAGGACTTCCTCACCCCGGTCTCGTCCGCCTCGTCCTTAAGGGTGTTCACCAAGTACATGACAAGCTCCGGTGCGTCCAGTTGTCTGTCCTGCTCCCGAAAAGGACCCAAAAGCGCACCCAGCGCACGTAAAAGGTCGGGAGACAATCGCCGAACGAGAGTAGAGGCAGGACAAGACATTCCTTCTTTAGGCGGTGCTCGTTCGTTAAATAGCAGGCGGGTTAAAAGACGGCACACACCAAGCTGACTGCAGTCGCGTGACTCTGATACACCCAGGGGCACTGCCGACGACGGGCATGTTATGCCTTAGGCTGTTATGGCCTCAGCGCATGAGCACTATTCATGGTACGACAAAAACGTGCGGCACCATATACAAATATATACTGGAGAAGAGGTGTACAACGTTGGCCAACGCTCTTGAACGAGAGCTTCAAAGCTCGCAAAGCAACAAAGTACGTTCAAGTCCACCCGCGCCAAGAAGCCCGCTATTTTGTCCACTGTCGTCACACCAAAATATGGTTGTAGCGTCAAACGCTATCCACCATTTTACACTCCCAGTGCCCGGTTCGAGCAACAATGGATGAGCGCGTCTTGGCGCGCTCGGGACTCACCCCGAAAGTGTCGACAATCTTTGTCACCAAGCTCGGGTGGACGAAGCACTTGCCCCCCCGCTCCATGATCTGACCAAAATCGCCACCACAAGGTCCAGGACCAGAGACACGATTAGGCAACAATGCGGTGGACCGATCAACACTAACACTGCAGGCACGCGTTTCCTTCGAGCCAGCGACGGTCTCAATCGGTCTCGCGTTGGATGGCCTTGGTTTGCACTACGCGACCACCGTACCCTTTCTTCGCTCAACGCTTGCTCTTGCCAAAACTTTTTCCAGCGTTTCACTTCAAAGCGATCTGCACTCAGACCACCACGTAGCCGGTGATGGTTGTTTCAAAAAGCGAGCTGGGTGCATGCAGCACGTTCGTACAATGACATACATGGCCGTAGGGGCCTCCCGCCTATAGCGCCAAATCTATAGATTGAGCGCCGCAACTATCGATGGTCTAACCTTGAACGTTGTGCCCAGGTACGCCCCCAGAGTCTCCCTGTTCGGCGGCTCCCCTTGGCAACGCGGGGAGGTGGGCAGGGCCAAGTTGGAGGCAGGTTAGAGACACATCAGCGGTGCACGCAACACGCAGAATAGAGCAGATGCAGTGAACTGGGCACACAGCTGCCGGTTGACAGACCAGCCGTCCGGGGTCAACACAGCATCACGAAAAAGCGATGCACTACGCACAGTGCCGACGCGGCTGCCAATGTGCGGCTGCGCCACCGCAAAAAGCCGCGCGTGGCTTCCACCACCATTGCTAAAGCCCTTATTTTCCTTTTTATCGCGCGTCAGGGGAAATCGAAACCGCATGCCCGACATGCCTTCGAGGCATGTACGCCGACTCGCCTTTGCAACATATGTGAATGTTGGCCATCGGACGCCTCGCGGGCAACGATTATGCATTGTTACATCTGATTCATACACACTTGAAAACGGCCATGGCTAGGATTTGGCTAGAGGGGGACTGTGCCGCGCTTTAGCCTTACCTCCGACTCCCATCAGGGCCTTCCTGAGCTCCGCATTGTTCCGAAGCACGTGCACCGCCACGTTTATCCCGCAGCGATTCTTCTTATTGAACAGCCCACTTCCTCCCCATGTCGGAGCAAACGTGAAATCGGTTTGGAGCAAACACAAGCAGGTCAATAGCCAGGCGAATTTCCAAGCAACGGTCAAGGAGGCGATCGATCATACGTCAGATACTGCCGCCCAAGACTATCGGACCTAGCGCACTTGCTGGGGATTT
>JBDXFZ010000129.1:0-2155 GCA_039990395.1 Halioglobus sp. | reverse complement strand
GATCGAGTACATCTCTCTTATCGAGTACACCCCCCCGACCACCAATGGCAGAAAATGTTGTCAAATCAGAGTATTTCCCCGGGGAGCAAAATTCTGTTTTGTTGTGTGCAAGGTGCCCCCTTTGTACTCCCAGCACTACGTCGCCAAGTTAAACATAGACAATGACACGGTTTTCCGGGGTTCATCGGGGTCAGCGTTATGCAAAAAATGCATTAATTCCAGCATAGATAGCAGGTGGTTTTCATGGAGGAGAGAAGTTGCGCCTTTTAACTTGAACCAGCCTGTAGTTAAATATGTTAACCTGAGCCATACACTTGCGCTGCACCAGGTGTCTGCCGGTGATGCTCTGGACTACATCGGCAATGCGGTCGGAGGCGGATCTCGACGTGTCGTCATCCTCGCCGCATACCAGGACTCAAGCCGGGGCCAGCACTCCAGCCAGGACCAGCATCAACAGTTCCGACGCCGGTCGGTCGGGCCCATTGACAGGGCCGGGGATGCGGTAGGGGGTGACGGCTCTCGATGCTCCGGCGATGCTGCCACCGCGACGACTAGTGGTCGAGGACCAGGGGAGGCGATACAGCAGCGGCAGCAGCAACAGCAACAATGAGTCGATAGCACGGCCGGAACAGGCGATGCCGCGACGGTGACGCGCGGTTGGCGACGACCAGAGCAGGCGGTGCAGCAGCGGCAGCAGCAGCAGCAGGTCGGTAGCACGACCAGGACCGGCGATGCGGTTGGTGGATCCAGCTCTCGCTGTTTCGGCGATGCCGCGCCAATGGATTCCGTTCTGCGACCGCCGGCAGAGATGGTACAGCAGCAGCAGCAGCAGCAACAGCAACAGCAACAGCAATAGCAACAGCAACAACGGGTCGAAAGCACGGCCAAGACAGGCGATGCCGCGGCCGCGACGCCTGGCTGGCGACGACCAGAGGAGGCCGTACAGTAGCGTCAGCAGCAACAGGAGGTCGGTAGCACGGCCAGGACCGGCGATGCGGCGACCGCGACACCCGGTTATCGACGAGGAGGCGGTACAGCAGCGGCAGCAGCAATGGCAGGTCGGTAGCACGACCAGGACCGGTGATGCGGTGGGTGGATACGGCTCTCGCTGCTTCCGCGATTCCGCGCCATAAAATTCCGTTCTGTGATCACCAGTAGAGCTGGTAGAGCAGCAGCAGCAGCAGCAGTAACAGCAGCAGCAACAGCAGGTCAATAGTACGGCCCGGACTGACGATGCGGTGGTGGGCGGCGGCTCGGGATGCTCTGGTGGTGCGTGTTAGAATGTACGATAGAAGAACTGTCTATTGTTCTGATTATGACAGATCTACGATATTATGAGACAAGATTATCAGTCGGGGAAGCAATAAGAGTACTCGATATCGTAGCACAGGGTACTGGTACATGGATTGAGGGTACTGACACATGATCAGATCATGAGGGTCATGTAGACATGTAGGACATGTAGAGTAAGTTGTGAACTTACTCGTGTAAGTTGAGATTACTCGTGTAAGTTGTGACCAACTTGCTAGGGTGATCGCACCATGTGATCACACTAGTGTTGTGAGCCCCACCGAGCTCACTCCCCAACACTCCCCAACACAACACCGCTCTCTAGAGAACGGCCACATAAGCGCCACCTTTTCAACCATCTCTTTCCTTTCTGTTCCATTGAACAGTGAACCTCACGGTCACTAGGTGCCACCAAGCCACCTGCGTGTTTCTCTAAGAGAGATCCACACGTGTTTCTCCGCGAGAGAGGATTGAAGAATCGGCACGGACACTGGTTGTGCTGGATGTCGACGGGTCGAAAACAACTATTGTTTAATGTAAAGAAAAGGAAAAATGCCAAAATCAGGTATACCTGATCCGTTTGAGCCAAAATCAGGTACATGCTAAAACCAAGTGAAAAACGCGCGCCACGAGCGGTGTGATGTCCATGACAATCCGGAAAAAAAAGAAGGCTCTAAAGCATTAAATTAAGCGTGCCACATGGCCTCCAAAATCTGAATTGTTTTGTTTCCTTCAGGGTGTAGGTACCACGGGCTCCACTTGGACCTGCAAAGAGTCACTATTAATATGCTTCGTTTTGTTTCGCCACGACGGAAGCGCCAAGAGTATATATACACTCCGGCGCCCCCCCGCCCCGTAGACAGCT
>JBDXFZ010000128.1:0-4322 GCA_039990395.1 Halioglobus sp. | reverse complement strand
ACGCTGAAGCGTGTAGCTTCCGGCACATTGAGCAGTGACAGTTCAGGACGTCGGTCAGTGGACCGTTAATTTCGTATTGGATGCCTCCGCAGAGACAACTACCCGTTTGCTTCATTGATGCACTTCCTTGTGTGATAACGCCTTGGGTAAGCCGCCGGGACGGAGCGCAGCGTAGTACCGGTCGGCTTCACCCACTGGTTAAGTTTTGTCTGCGGCTGCCACAAACAGATCATAATACTTCTCAGCCTCTTCCTCTGGTCCCAACGCAACATCTACAAGCATTTGGAGACTCCAGACTGGCCCAAGAATCACCTGATCCAGATCTAAATCGTCTGGATGGGATTCCGGATCTATTGCCATTTCAAAATACTCGAACCACCACATTTCGATCTTTCGTAACAGCGCCACCATTTCGTCGAATGCTTCCGCAACGTTGAAATCTACCCCACTGGACGCGAAACAAAGCATTTCGTGTGTCAGCGTGTTGCGGCACTTTTTAACGTGTTCAAACTTCCCCATGTCCTCATCATTGATGGCGTCCATGTCCTGCAGCCACCTCAATGACGCGTAGACGGGACTTCTATTCAGGGAAAGGACCTTTTCTTTGTACTCTGGGCTGATAAACGGTCCATCCTGATCAAACCCGTTCGTAAAGAAACCTTCGATCTTTTCTACAATGCTGCTCTTCAGCATTTCGAAAGCCATCGAGAATATTGATGCTGTGATGATGTTGGTTTTGAGGGTTTCTGGGTGAAGAGTCCGTTCCCAGGATGCTCGTATTTTTTCATCCATGACCGATCCCGATGTAAACTTAACGCCTGCAGCATGCGCGCCCATGGAATGGAGCCGAAGGCGCAATGTAATGGGCGTCGCCGTGCCTGCAATGGTTAGGCATTGCTGACCCAGTATAGGTATCTCAGCCACTTCGCTACGAACATGCCGAGTATCCATGAGGCAGCCAAAGCGTATCTATCGGCTTGAGAGAGCGGGTACGCATCGCCTGCAATCAATATTCCCATTCCCACAAATGTGAAGACAGCACTCAAAAGCAGAAGCCAGAGAATGCTGTTCAGCATGACGCCTAAAGCACTATTGTTAAGAAACAGCGATTTACTGGCTCTATAGCGCCGTTCTTTCTCCGTATTTGTGGCTAGAGTGCTACCGAGAATGCCACCCGATACTAGACCAGAAAGAACTACTACGATGGAAATAGATTCACTCACTATTTTGCCTAACGCTGAGCACAGCGGCGCCACGACAGTGGCGTCCGGCGGCCGCAGGCCGCGTACTGATGCGCCTTGTTAATGGCCGGTTACCCGGCGTTTGATCTCTGGCACCAAATTCCGAATGCCCTCTGCCATACAGCTTGCACTCACCCTAGCCCATGGCGCGAGGAACCAGAACACAAAGCTTCCAGATTTTGCAGTGTTTTGCGGGGAGAAGAGCTGACTGATGGTAAACATTTGAAAGCAACTCCCTGCTTCACTGCCTAAACCCTTCCGTGGCCTTGGCCATTAACGCCTGCATAAACGGCGCCCTGACAAGGGCGTCCGGTGGAGGCCCATCGGGCCGGAACGTATTTAATGCATTGGTTAGGTGCATTCCTCAACCAAGCTCCCTAAAGCGTTCCAAGACGGACACAATTACCGCACCATACATTGGAAGAAAAAGAACCAAAAACAGCATTCCCGGGTTACTGGAAATAAAGCCACTAAGATCAAGACCTCCTCGGAGGCTCTGAACGGCAAGCACCATTTGTACGACCAAAGAAACCACAAGCCAGCACCTTGCAAACTTTGACGTTTCAAGCGCCTTATCTGGTCTGATCCAATTTTCTTTGGAAAGTGAAAGTAGGCTAACCAAAATTATGAAACCCCAAACAGAGACCCTTGTAGCAAATATGTTGTCACTGGCGATTGTTGTGAGAAGCAGAGCAAAGACAAGCCCAAATGCCACCAAAAAGCGCTGCTGACGATTTGTCATTCATTGCCCTCAATAACTGCCTGGCGAAATGATCAGCCCCGAATGTGAACACCTAACGCTTGCAGCATGCGCGCCCATGGAATGGAGCCAAAGGCGCAATGTAATGGGCGTCGCCGTGCCTGCACTGGTTAGGAAACACCGCTCGACCACTCGGTTAACTTCATGACTCTCTGAGCGATATCATCTCTCTCAGCATCGGCTTCAGCTCGTCAATTCTATCTTCGATGACCTCGAAATACCGTGAGGTATTTGTGTTCCTATCTAACCAATCGACCTCATAAATTATGTTATCGACCCTTTTGTCGACGGAACTGACCAAAGAATCGGTTCTGAAGTCATATGCGCCATCAATACTACAATCTGTCATTTTTCGGGATAAATCTGAGATTCCCCTCGATTTTTTGACCTTCTCTTTTATACACTCAAAGCAAACATCATCTGTGGCAAGCTCCTGTTCGATCTGATGCAACTTCTCGATCATCTCCGAAAAGTGACTACCGCATTGCGTAACAACTGGACTCTGTTCTGAACAGGCAATCAAGAAGAAAGATGCCAAAAAAACGATCGAATTCATTTTAGTCATGACGCGGCATCCTAACGCCGTTGTTCAGCGGCAGCCTTGGCAGAGCGAAGCGGCGACAAGGCTGTCCGGTGGAGGGCCGATAGGCCCGGAACGAACTGCAACTATTGGTTAGTTGTGTATTGGCCATCTCGCCAGTAATAAATATCCAAGTCCACCCTCGCGATGCCGACTTTTTGAGCTTCTTCAGCCGCCTTCTCTTGGTAAATTGAGCTGATGTCTGGGGTAAGACGCCGGATATTTGGCCACTTGGGCAGAGAGGACTTGTGTAAGGCATAAAGGTTCCGGGCCACATCCCCATCAAGAGGGATCTCGAGCCAGCCCCTCAGTCGTTCGATTGAATATTCTTTGCTCAAATAAGCGTTGTAGAGACAGTCTCTGAAGAAGATATTCAAAACCTTGCGCGCAGCGCCCCAGTTTCCCTTTGCTCCCAATGGAAACGACTCAGACAATTCTAAGGTTCTATCCTCAAGAAATTGGAGATACTGGTCATTGGTGCTGACTGACCTTAATTCAGATAGCTCGATACCCTGCAGGAATGATCGCGCTCTACCGATCACTTCCGGTGCGCCCTGGTTACGCAGGGTAGAGCGACCGATAGCCAACTGCCCCGTTCTTTGTTGAAGAATACTAATAAATTCCTGATTCATAGAAACAACTAACGCTGAGCTTAGCGGCGCCCTTGTAATGGAGGCGAAGCCGCAATGAAAAGGGCGTCCGGCGGCCATCGGCCGCGTACTACAGCGACTGGTTAAGTGGCTGACAGCTCGCAGATTTATGATGGCACCCAGCGATCGTTATCATATTCGTACGCCCACCAATCACCGCCAAGCTCACCATCTACTTCCTCTATACGAAGGTACTTTTCCGCAGGCATATATTTCTTCGCTGCCATTTTTGCTGCGTCTAGGGACGAGTGAATTGTAATCTCTTCCCCTGCGTACAATTTGAACACTTCATTGCTCATTCTCGAAGCCATTTAACGCTGAGCACAGCGGCGCCCCGACTGGGGCGTCCGGCGGCCATCGGCCGCGTACTGATGCGCCTTGTTAATAGCCAGTTACCCGGCGATTGATCCCTGGCACCCAAACCCGAATGCCCTCTGCCATACAGCTTGCACTCACACTAGCCCATGGCGCGAGGAACCAGAACACGAAGCTTCCAGATTTTGCAGTGTTTTGCGGGGAGATGAATTGGACGGTGGTAAACATTTGAAAGCAACTCCCTGCTTTACTGACTGAATCCTTCCGAGGCCTTGGCCATTAACGCGAAGCTAAGCGGCGCCCTGACAAGGGCGTCCGGTGGACGGCCGTCAGGCCGGGAACAACCTTAAGCGACTGGTTAGCTGGAGGTAACTTTGAAGACCATTCCCTGGCAACCAACATCACGGCCTGCTCCATTGCCCTTGCACCGACGCTTGCCAATGCAACGTGATTAAAACCACCGCCTTTGATGCGGTGAATGAACCTGAACTTCAGAGTAGCAGATCAAGATTCAGTTTTCGGCGGATTGCCCCGCACGGCGACTACTGAATTTTATACCGGCCTAATACCTGTTTGAGCTGCCAGCAAGACTGCGAGTTTTGACGGCCTTGGCGATGCTCTAAAAGTACCGGGTTTGTAGTGGCATAGTGACTTTGGCCACCTGATTTTGAGTGTATGATCACTCACATAATGAATCAGGTGAAGACGATGGCGAAAACTAGAAACTTCAGTCCGGAATTCCGTTTGGAGGCAGCCCAACTGGTGGTCGACCAAGG
>JBDXFZ010000127.1:0-1249 GCA_039990395.1 Halioglobus sp. | reverse complement strand
TTGCGCGACGGCGCGGCGCGGATCTAATAGCGATGAGAGGATGGTGATGATGATGATGATGATAATTATGGTGATGATGGTGATGATATTGGCGAGGACCATGAGAATACTGAAGATGATGATGAGGATAATGAAAATTATGATGATGGTGACGTTGATTTTGTCTCGTAAGGATGTCTTACGGAGTCAACCTGGGCGCGCCGTGTCCGTAGTATGGAGTACACCTTCGCCCTGTGGGCTTACTTGCCACGTGCGTGCGTCATAAGATCATCC
Organism: Halioglobus sp.; assembly: GCA_039990395.1. Taxonomy (GTDB): domain Bacteria; phylum Pseudomonadota; class Gammaproteobacteria; order Pseudomonadales; family Halieaceae; genus CALINF01. The sequence continues at coordinate 976 of JBDXFZ010000127.1, read as the reverse complement.
TATCAAAAATCACACGTGTATGCTACGATCCTTCCCGGCCGACCAGTACTTCACGATCCAACGGCACCTCATATCGTCACGGCGAAGGTCGTCGAGGTCACGCACAGATTGCTACCTGGGTAAGCTTAGTCCACAGCGGCCTGGAGGCCGTACATCTGAGCCCTCATATCGCCTCAAATCAGTCACGCGTCTGCCACGCGTAGCTGGTTCTAGATACTATTATTAGCAACACGAGAACGAGAAGAGGGAAGTGCTCGAAAAAGGTTCCTGCTTGAACACCCAGGAAGTCTCATTTCTCCGGGATTGACTCCTCATCACCCCCGCTACCCCATTTGCCACGCCTCAACCGGAAACCCCGCTTCGATCAACTGATGTACAAAGAAGAGCGCACCCCCAGCGGGTCGGCCACGAGCTAAGAAAGCCAGCCACGCGTTAGTCTAGACGGTAGACACACGACTTTCTACATCAACCAAGAATGAGGCGGGGAAACCCGCGGCCACATTTTTTTATGCATGTCCGCGTGGGTAGACCTCTTCTCAGCACGCACATACGCCGCACTACTCACTAACTAACGCGAAGAACGAAGCGCTCCCTTCAAGCAAAACCTTACTCTGTATGCTCCTCCCGCGCACCCTGCTCGACATTCGCAGCTGTGAATCCCAAGCAGACGCTAGACTAACCCTGACATACCCGACGGCCATCAGACGAGGGAGCGCACAACACGTTGTTTACGTGCTGGCTGCCCGAATGCTCCTAAGTAGGTCCCCAAATCGGATCCTCGAGTTTTTAGATGTGATATTCGTCGGCGATGATTCGTCTCGTAGAATACTCAAGCCGCGGAGAGCGCCCCGCCCTCCTGCCACAAAGACAGGGGGCGTCGTCAAACCCGACACAGTGACAGATCCCGTGCCGGCGCTGCCCGCCATAGTGCCGGTGGAGTCGCTTGGCACAGACGGACTCTACCAGGGTGGTAAGT
>JBDXFZ010000126.1:0-235017 GCA_039990395.1 Halioglobus sp. | reverse complement strand
AGACAACGTTCTGCATGCGGAAGGCCCAGACGATGAGTTCAATGATGTCTCGGTCGACCTGACGTATACGGTAACTGATGCAGATGGTCCTTCTGCGACAGGAACATTGACGGTCGGATTTGATGATGACGCGCCAACGGCTAGCGACTTTGAGGACCTTGAAGTTCAAAACCAGACCGGAGTTTTAGGCACTGATAGTGGTGCTGGTACGTTCCAGTCAGGTGCTGACGGTTGGTCGAATATTGCTATCACATTAGATGATGACGGTGGTGCTACTGGCCTCACCTATACTCAATCAACTGATAACAGCGGCCGTGTAACCTTTGTAGCGACCGAGGCCGGGGTTGGTGGAGATCCTGTATATACATTCTTCGTAGATCCAGATGGGTTCCATCAGTTCCAGCTGCTCAAGCCTGATGCTGGTTCGGAGCTAGTAACGTCTCTCGAGGGCCCGAAAGGCGGTGGCAAAGTGGATTTCTACACATTTACAAACGATACCGTGGATCCTGTGGATGACGTGTTCGTTACACCCGATAGGGACGATGGCGGCATGCCTGGTGTTAACGTGCAGATAAATCCCAGTGCATCTGGCCTTGCCGGTGACTCAAACTCTTTGGTCGTGGGCGATGTATTGCTGTTTACCTTCCAGGGTGCTTCAGACACGGTAATATTCGATATGTTTGGTGGGGCCAACGACTTCGAGGTCACCGCATTTCACTCAAGTGATCGAGCAAATACCTCGGTAGTATTGGACGGCGATGGTGCTGGCAACACGGGGTATTTCACGTCGACTAGCGGTACAGGTAATGCACCAGGGGAGCTTGTAATCGCTGGTTTGGACGAGCAGTACGATTCCATCAGGCTGGAAGTTATAACCTCTGATGCATCCTTGAAAGTCACCGGAGTATCGCAGGTCGATAAGATACTTCCAGAGGGCCTCATGCTCGAGTTTGGAATAACTGGTACGGATGGCGATGGAGACATTGCGACTGACAGTGTTAACGTGGCGGTGCTGGTTGATGGAGTAGTATCCGGAATCCATTATGAAACTACTTCAGGGCTTCAGGGTTCTACCGATGATTCGGGTGCATTCCAATATCGCTCAGGCGATAGCGTCACCTTCAGCGTGGGCAATGTCGTACTAGGCACCTTCCTCGCCGACGAAGTCATGGCCGACGGCAAAGTCTTCCTCCAGGAAATCGCTGGAGTGGGCCTTGAAGACATGAACGACGACTACGTTGAGAACATGGCAGTGTTGCTGCAGTCTCTCGACAATGATGGCGATGCCTACAACGGCATCGTGATCAATGACTCGATTCATGAGGCGTTGTCTGACGACAGTTTCGATCTGAAGACCATCTCCAAGTCTGATCTTGCCGATGTATTGGAAGAGAATGGCTATACGCCCGTCGATGAAGACGATGCTATGCAGCACGTTCGCGACATGATCGAAGAGCACGCTGGTCTTACTGAGTTTGAAGCGAGAACAGATAACGTGTTTGCGACAGACGGTGACGATGTGTTTGCCTTTGCATTGAGCGATTCCGGTGATGCACCTGCAGACGTCACTATCTCGGGCTTCGGCGAAGAGGGTAGCGACTCACTGGATCTGCGCGATCTGCTCGCAGGAGAAGAGGCTGCGGATGATCTGTCTGCATATCTCAACGTGTCTTTCGATGGTGAGAGTACGATTGTAGAGGTGAGCGCATCAGGATCTTTCCAGGGCAATCAGGGCGATGCAACACTGGTTGACCAGACCATCACCCTCGAAGGTGTGGATCTGGTGGGCGGTATGGATGATGTGAACTCTGTCATCCAGAGCATGCTCGATAGCGGCAAGCTGACTATCGACTCCTAAGTAAACTGAGCTATGATCAATCCTCGGCACCCAGCGGTGCCGGGGATTTTTTTTGGGGAATGAGTAATGCCTTATATAAAGCGGGATGAGAGTGGCAGCATTGTGGCGGTTAGCCAGAGTGCTCAACCAGGGTTTGATGAGGAGCTTTCTTCTGATCATCCTGATGTGAGTGAGTTTCTCTCTAACTTGCAGTCAGCTAACGCAACATTGGATGCAACCGATCAGGATTTTGTGAGGGTTGTAGAAGATCTGGTGCAAGTGCTGGTGGAGAAGGGCGTTATTCTGTTTACCGACCTACCTGATTCGGCGCAAGAGAAGATGCTGTTCCGTCAGCAGTTGCGTAGCAAGTTGAGCGGTAATCTGGATTTGATTGGGGATGATTAGGATGGTTGTGCGACTGTATTGATACTTGGTGTCGGTGCAGAATGAATTTTATTTCGTCAGTTCAAACTCCTCAGTAATCACATCCGGATGACGAGAAGCAATCTGTATAAGTGCCTTTGCAGCCCCAGATGGCTGTCTTCGACCTTGCTCCCATTCCTGTAGCGTTCTGGCGGAAATCTGCAATGCTTTGGCGAATTCCGCCTGGGTAAGTCCAGTATTAAGCCTTGCTGCAGCTATCTCATTAGGTTTTACCTTTGTTTTACGGGCAGCTTGCCCTGCCTGCATTTCTTTTACGGACTGAAGTAGCTTTTTCCCGAGTGCTTCACCGGGTTGCTTAGTTGATGGCTTGGTCATTATCTACAGCCTTCCTTATCTCCTTGAGAATGTGCGCGGGAATCGTATCTAGAACTGCTTTTTTGTACATCAGCAGTAGCCAGATTTCACCGTTTTGCAGTTTGTTAAAATAAATGATCCGCACTCCACCACGTTTACCTGCACCTGAGCTGGCCCAGCGAACCTTTCTGCAGCCACCGCTTCCAGGGATCACCGCTCCACACTCTGGATTCGAGGCAAGCCATACGAGGAAGTCGTATCGCTCATCATCTGACCAGAGTTTGTCGGCGCTTTCTTTAAACGTCGGCGTTTCAATTATGGTATACATTTCGGATATACGTCAATGACGTATTAATGGTGGAGTTGAGATGAGTGTTATTGCAGCCGATCTTAGCCGGCTGCCGATGGAACACTATCTCACCAGAAAGGACTCATAAGCGATATTCCAATTCAGCCAGAAGTGGCCAAGGAGATTGGTCTAGCTCTTGTTATGGCTGGTAATTGTCACGTCCCTTTTTGGGAAATGCGTTGGGGTTTTAAACCATCCAACCATAGTTGCTGCCGGGCGGCTGCAAGAAGGTCGTTCATATAAAAGAGAGTGAGGATGAGAATCAGAGTAGTGCGCCAGCGCCCCGAAAGGAGCTGGCGCCTAGCGCTAGTGAGAGTTTCAGCCGAGTCTGACCAAAAGGGATTAACTCAGCTCAATACCAGGCCCGGTTGCACCATCTGCCCCAATCTCTTTTAGCGTTGTCCACTCTTCTTCGGTTCTCACGCCTTCACCGATTACCAGTACGCCGATCGAGTGCCCTACTGTGCAGAGGTTGCGCAGTAGTGTCTGGTTAGCAGCATTTTCATCGATACCGCGCACGAAGTTGGCATCGACTTTGAGGTAGTCCACACCTACATCCGATAGCTTGCCGATATCTGATAGCTGGTGACCCATGTGCTCTATACCGATATGACAGCCGAACTGTTTTACTCGTGTGCTCAGCTTTCTGAAGCTGTCCAGATGCCTAAAGGCCATTGATTCGGCGACTTCCATCCATAGGTGGGTGGCGGCGTCGGCATGGGATGAGAGGCGTTCGCTGATCCAGCTGACAAAAGATGGTTCCACGACGCAGGCAACCGAGAGGTTGACGCAGATTGGTTGGCCATCTTTTTCAATCTGGCGCAACGCCAGTTCAATTACCTCTTTGTCGAGGTCGTGAGACATTTCCAGGCGATTAATCCAAGGCAGGAACCTGCCTGCGAACATCTCTTCGCCATCTACCTTGAGGCGAACAGGCGATTCATAGTGGATGAGTCCCCCGTCTTTGTTGATGACTGGAAAGCCAACAAGGGAAAAGCTGTTGTCGCGAAACGCCTTCAGGAATGTTTCGCGCCATTGCTCCATCTGCTCGCGTACCGTAGTCAATTGAATGTCGCCATCACGCGCAAGGGCGATCTCGGAGTTACCCGCGTTGTCTGAATTGAGCAAGCTGGCATCCAGACGCGTTAGCAATCCGCCGATGGTATCGCCATGTGCGAATATCGTCGCTGCTGCGGGTAGCTTTACATCCTCATGCATACTGCGGCTTTCCAGTACTTCAAAAATCGCCTTCTGTGCTTCCTCTATCGCTTCTTTTGCCTCCATCGCTCTGGGTGCGAGCAGTGCAAAATCAGAGCCATTCAGGCGCGAAGCTGCCCAGCGACTGTGAGAAATCACCATCTTGTTTAGTACCTTGCCAATATCGGCCAGCATGCCGTCAATAGCTCTACGTCCATAGCGCTGGTTAAGCTTGGAAAGGCCAGCTAAGCGTATAAGAGCCAGGCTGCCGGTAGAGTTCACATCATCGCTTTCCAATGCGGCGTCCAGCGACTGCATGAATGGCTCGCGATTCATCAAGCCTGTTACCTTGTCGACATGGGCTTCGCGTTGCCATTTTTCCAGCCGTTTGGCTTCATCGCGCAGCATCTGCTTGATGCGATCAGACAGCCGGTTCATTGCATTCACTACCTGTTTGAACTCTTTGGTATAGGGTTCGTCGATAGTAATAAAGCGCTTATTGCCGATGGCTTCGGCCTGATCTACCACGTCTTCTAACGGATGCAGGATGCGCTTTAGCACATAGCTACCAATGATCCCTGCAGCAACGAGGGCGATGAAGAACACCAAAGCAAGTTTTTGCGTACTCTGCCAGAGCTCACCATAGGCAAAGCGTGAATGGCTACGCAGGGTTAGCATTCCGAGCTGCTGCCAGCCCTTCTGTACCGAGGCGACACCGGGTTCAACCTCAATGGGCAGCAGATCCATAAACCATTGCGGCGCATCATCAGCTATTTGATCATCCACACGATAGATGGCCACGTTTCCCTCTGGGTCAACCAGCTGGATCATTTCGTAAAATCCGGTATCAAACTGGGCAGAGAGTGTGAGCTCCAATAGCACCATATCGGCGTTCTGCTGCGTAAGCGACAACGCCAGCGCTGTCGCGTTATCAGCATTCTTCATCGTTAGCTGCTGTTCGAGATACGCCTTGGCCGAGAGGCTGCTAACGAGAAAGCTGCCGCCAAACACCAGCAGAAGCATGACGGTAACCGCGAGCCAGAGTTGTTTGAAAAGTGACATAGTGTTGCTCCGTGTGTGTTTGCTTAGCCCAGCCCGTCGGCGGCGGCTCGCTGTAACAGATCTCGCCAGCGCGAGAGCTTGGCTCCGGGATCTTTGGTAGCAGGAGCTGCCGCGCCGCCTACCCAGAGGCCTTTACTGTTAAAACCAAATACTGGTGTGAGATCAGGTCGGCGCGAGGCAGGCCTGATTTCCATAATGAGGTTGTCCAAAATCGTAGGGTCTGCGCCAGCCGACGCGTAGTACGCCAGCACCATGTGCGCTTCATGCACTTTACTGTAGGGGCCACCTATCTGAGCCTTAACGTAGGTAATGCGCAGGCGGCTAACATCTACGCCTGCCAGAATCAGTGTGGCGTACTTCGCGATGCTGAAGTCTTCGCAGTCGCCCATTCTTTTGCCCATGGTTTCTAGTGGCGTGGCCCAATAGTCTTTTTGCCCCCAGGCTTGAGGATCCTGTACCCAGCGGATGCGCATATTGAAAAAATCATTCACCTTGGCCAGTTTCTGTTCTTCGGGCAGCCCTTGAATCTCGGTAATCATTGCACGCCACTGCGCCACCATATCGGCGGTTTCCTGACCATATCGCTGCAGCGCGAGCTGCTGCATACGATCCAGATCGACCGCTGACACACCAATAGTGAGTGCCAGCAGTGCCGCCAGCGCCAAACGGCCCAGCCGTTTGAGTAACACCGCAAAATACTTTGTTGTTAAAGTGCGCAAAAAATAGCCTAAAATACGCTAACTTGCGGAAATATTAGGAAAATTGGAAAAATGACATGCATACCAAGTGTGTAGCTTCAATCCATTGAAAGAACGATGAAGTGTAGACCAAATTTGATGATTGCTAGTGCCTTTTGACCCAATTGGGGATTTAGAAAGCCTGATTGTGTGAACCAGTTCATAGTATTTTGCTTAGGCGGGCTTGCATACTCGAGATTTGGCCTATACTCAAACGATTACAGATCCCAGCAGTTACAAAATCCGACTGGGACTAACTAGGTAGGGAAGACCGACATGAAAAGGAAACTAGCTTTGCTAGCACCTGTGGCGTTAGCTATGGGTGTATTCAGTACACAGTCATCAGCACAACCCATTACCGATTACACTGCGGCCGTCAAGCAGGCTGTATTGACCAACCCTCGCGTGAACGCGGCCTGGTACAACTTCGAGGCAACTCGTGAAGCACAGCGCGCGGCGCAAGGCGGTTATCTGCCCAGCGTTGACGTTATAGCTGATGTCGGTCGAGAAGAAAGAGAGACACCCTTGGTAGATTTTGGTGACTACTCTCGTGATGCCACCCGGCTGAGTATCACACAGATGCTATTTGACGGCTTTGAAACACGTGACCAAGTGCAAGCGCTTGGTTTCGAGAAGTTGTCTCAATACTACGAATTACAGCGTGCGTCTGAGGAAATAGCGTTAGAGGCATCTCGTGCCTACTTTGACACGGTTCGTTATCAGCAGCTGGTGAAGGCCGCTGAAGACAACTACATAGTACACCGCCAGATCTACGACCGTATTGCAGAGCGAACCGGTGGCGGTGTGAGCCAGGGTGTGGATCTTGAACAGGCAGATGCGCGTATTGCACTGGCAGAATCTAACTTGCTAACCGAAATGACAAACTTGCACGATGTGCAGACGCGCTTTCAGCGCGTAATAGGCAGTGTGCCGGCTAAAGGCTTAACAATGCCCTCGGTACCCAGCAGCATGATCCCATCGGATCGTCAGGCGGCATTGAACATGGCCTACGACCAGAGCCCGGTGATTGATGCGGCGATTGAGAACTTACGTTCGGTTCAGTCTTCATTGAATGCAACCAACGCGCCCATGATGCCTCGCCTCGACCTGCGCTATCGTAATGAAGTGGAACACGACACCGACGGTTTTGACGGGCGCTACGATATTGAAGCCATCGAGCTGGTGTTAACGTACAACCTGTACCGCGGTGGTTCCGATAGCGCGCGCAAGCGTGAGTTTTACAACCTGTATAATTCTGCGATTGAAGAGCGGAAGCAGGCCTGTCTGAACGTTCGTCAGGAAACCATGATCGCTTATAACGACATCACTGCATTGGAAGAGCAAGTGCTTTTCCTCGATCGTAACCGCTTGTCGCAAGATAAGACGCGCAGAGCGTATAGAGACCAGTTTGATATCGGTCAACGTACCTTGCTGGACCTGCTCGACAGCCAGAACGAATATTTTGATACGCAGCGCGCATATGTTGCTGCGCAGACTGACCTGCTCGGCGCAAAGGCGCGAACGCTATCCAATATGGGCATTTTACTTTCGGCAATGAGTGTCGAAGGATTGAATCAGGAAAAGCTCGACGAGCTGCAGTTGGACTTCACTCGTGGCGATGATCCTAATGGTGAAGGTTTGTGTCCTCCAGAGCCCCCCGAAGAGATAGTGATTGACAAAGAAGCTCTGTTCCAGAACCTCTATGGCAGCAGCGTTTCCGGCGGCGATAACATGCAGGCTGTAGCAGCGGTCGCAGGCCTGGCAGCGGGCAGCACACGGTATCGCGATGCTGGAGAGAACATTGTTGTTGTTGAGCTGAACGTCTTGTTCGAACTGAACTCCTCAGTAGTGCGCAGCATGTTCGATGCGGAAATCGCTGCTGCAGCTCAGGTACTCAAGGACAACGCCGGTGTTCAAGCCATCGTTGAAGGTCACACGGATAACACCGGTACCAGTGAGTACAATAAGTGGTTGTCTGATCGCCGGGCGAAGAACGTGATGGATTTGCTGATCAAAGAACATGGGATTAGCCCAGAACAGATCAAGTCAATCGGCTTCGGTGAAGAGCATCCAATCAGCGATAACGGAACTCGCGAAGGGCGCGAAGCCAATCGCCGGGTGGAGCTAATATTGCGCGGCGGCTAAACTCTGTGTAGTTGCGATGAGCAATCAAAGAAGGAGCGAGCTTTTAGCTGGCTCCTTTTTTTATGCGCGCAGCGTTGATGGAATGTGAGAAAGCTTTGCGGGTTAGCCAATAGACAATGCAGCGATCCTGCTAATGTGGGCATAAGGTAAACCTGATTCCTCGTGCCAGTGATTAAAAGCGCTCTGGATAAGCTTCATCTCTCGCTGGCTTGTGGGCTGCGGCTTTATATCCAGCCCGGCTTGTATGAGGCAGCGCGTAACATCGCCTGTAACCACGAAGGTGTCCTTACCCATATTACGTAGTACGCGCTGTCCGCTCATTCCGCCTAGTCGTGCGCCGTGCTTTTTTAGGTATGCAAATAGCCCGATCAAATCATCCTCTGGCCACTGGCTCACGAACTTACCAAAGCTGCCATACTCTTTGCTTACGTTCTGAATGAAGTGAGCATTGTGCTGCACGGTGAGCACTTTCTGTCGATTTCGAATGATCCGGGGGTTCTGGCTGAACTTGTCTAATTGTTCCGGGCTCAGTAGCACAATCTTCTCGGGAGGAAAGCCAAAGAAAACGTCCTCGAAGTCGTCCCATTTATGATCGACCACCCGCCACACGAACCCGGCCTGAAAGACGCAGCGTGTCATCTGTGCCAGCCAACGATCATTTTTGGTTGCCGCTACGGCGCGCGCAGTTTTTACCTTTGGCATTAAGTCCATGAGGGCCCTTTTGCCGCCAACTCGCTCGCTTGCGCGTGCCTGTACTTCTTTGAATTTTGCCATGGGGTAATTCTAGCGGGTTTTATCGACTTGGTCTTTTCGTCATAGGTCTGATTGCTATCAATCGCCCTCTGATCGGCTTGAGGCAGGGTGTAGAGGAGGGGTTTCGCTGCTAAGCTTAAGGTCTATTGAATAGTATAAGAGCAAACGCCAGTGCAAGACGCAATACCCTCGGGGCAGGACTTGAACGTGCAGGCCGCAGAAGCGGTTGAGGAAATAAACGCCTTGGTCGCGTTTTTTGATCGCTTGGATGCACAGGAGCCGCTGATTCGTCTGGGTATAGCCGCTGCGGTGATCGGGCTTGCTGTCGCTCTGTTTATTTTGATTCGGCTGTTGATTACCCGTCGGGTCAAGCGAATGGAAGCATTGCCGGAAAGCAAGTTCGCCCCGCTGCGCTGGCAGGCGCAAGATTTGATGTCCTCAGAGGACATGAAGGCATTCTGGTGTGAGGTGTGGCGCTGGTTAAGTCGTGCCCTGTCGGCTCTGTGTGTATTGCTGGGATTGATCGGGGTGTTGATGACCTCTGACTGGACTATGAATCTGGCTGCCAGACTGATAATTCTGGTGACGTCGGCGTTGGAGTATATCTGGTCTGGATTTGTCGGCTATTTGCCCAACCTGATTACAATAGCGGTGATCTTGCTGGTCACTCGCTTTGTTATTCGCACTATCTCTCTAATCTTTGAAGGTATTCGTACCCGCCGCATACACCTCAAGAACTTCTATCCGGAGTGGGCGGAGACTAGTTTCAGCCTTATAAAGCTGCTCATCTATGTTCTTACCGCCGTGATTATCTTTCCCTACCTTCCCGGGTCGAGTTCACCGGCATTTCAGGGCATCTCCATTTTTGTTGGTGTGCTGGTGTCTTTGGGCTCCACCACTGCAGTGGCCAACGTAGTGGCAGGCATCGTGATTACCTATACCCGAGCATTTAAGGTGGGCGACCAGGTTGAGGTGTCTGAGGTGCGCGGCCGGGTCGTGGAGCGCAGCACGTTTGTTACGCGTATTCAGACATTAAAGAATGTGATTGTGTCGATACCTAACAGCATGGTGCTCTCAAACAACGTCATTAATTACAGTAAAAATATGGGTCAGACAGGCTTGCTGGTACACACTGGCATCACGATAGGTTACGACGTGCCCTGGCAAACCGTAAACGCCTTGCTCGTTGCCGCGGCCGCCAAGACCGAGCATATTGCGATGACGCCCGAGCCGTTTGTATTGCAGACATCGCTTGATGATAACTATGTGAGTTACGAGGTGAACGGTTGGACGCTTAGGCCGGAGGAGTTACCGCGTATTTATTCCAACCTTCATGCCAATATTCTCGATGAGTTTCATGGACATAACGTTGAAATCACGTCGCCGGCCTATCGCGCCGAGCGTGATGGTAATGCGATTACCATACCTGCGGTGGTGGAGACGCCCGAAGTTGAAAAACCAGACGACGAAACGCCCGCGTAGGCAGTGAGCAGTTACGCAGGGTGCGGAGGCTTATTTTGGATAGGCTCGATATTCGCGCCACGACCCAATCACTTAGTGGTGGTCGAGTAGCTCGCTGTTCTTCAATTGCTCGTAGAGCTGCGAGTGACCCCCGGCGGGTACCAGGCCTGTCTTATCTTGTAAGAGCTCCAGTATTGCCTGGGTGATCGTTGCCAGCGGAAACGTGGTGGCCTCTTCTATGGGAACCCATTGCAGGTCTTCGAGTTCACCATTGCTGCGCAGTGCGCCGGACACATGTTTAGCATCTACGGTGAAAAAGCGCGCATCAAAACGTCGTACTCTGCCAGGAGGAGTAACAGCTCGGGCAAAGTAGTCCAGCTTGTCTAGCGCAGGTACCACTCCGTGCTCAAAAAATGGGCGCCAATGCTTAGAGCGGCTCTTGATCGCTGTGTGATGCTCGGCGCCGACGATAAGGCCAGTTTCTTCAAATGTCTCCCTGATTGCCGCCATAGCGAGTGCTCTCGCTCTCGCTGCTGTAGTGGTCTCTAGCAGTTTGTTCTCCACCTCTGGTTTTAAGCGCATTGGACTGGGAACACGAGAGTCACCGGAATCTACCCTACCACCGGGAAACACATATCGGTGCGGCATGAAGACATGCTTGTGACTGCGCAAACCCAGCAATACCTCGCGATTATCTTTTACGATAATCAGCGTGGCAGCATCGCGCGGGCGAATGTAGGGGTGGTGAGTTTCTTCCGGTTTCATAGCGTGCCCGTCATGGGGTTGAATGGGTTTGCGGTTTTTTCAGCCACCGCCTGGTTATCGACTACTGTCGTCGGACATTCATTAGTAACCATCGGGTGCTTTAAAGCTACGGTGGTGTTGCTCTAGTAATCTGGCGACTGCCAATGTCGTGCGATCGCCCATGTAGCGAGACACTACTTGAGCGCCCACAGGCATGCCATCTGCCGTTGCCCCAACAGGTACAGCCGTAGCCGGAAGATAGGTATTTAGGGTGAGTCCTGACCAGCGCAGCAGATCGGTATAGCGCCGTGTTTCACCGTTTACTGTAAGTTGTCGTGCTTGCATATCCGGTGTGTGGTCGTGAGGGAACGCAGGTACGAACGCGCTGGGACAGAGCACAACATCGTAGTCTTCGAAAAACGCATCCCAGGCAGCCTGTGTCTTTAGTCTGCGCTCGTTCTGCTTCAGCCAGTCTCTGTGCGATATAGCGATGCCCTGTAAGCTAAGAGTGGCGTCGCTTACGTCAGTGGGATCCGCCGCTGCGCTTGCCTGGGTTGCAGCATCAAATACGGCTTGCGGCATGCCTGCGCCCATCGCCGACATCAGCAACAGGGTGTAGTTGTGGTGATTGGCGTCAGGGTCAAAGTCGGGGCGAGCATTGAAATCGACATGTGCACCAGCGCGCTGCAGTGACTCTCCCGCCTCTGTAATGCTGCGTGCAATATCGGCATCGACCGGGCAGAAGGAATCGTCGGCCCAAACGGCTACTCGCAACGAGGCAATATCATCGAAGCTGGCTTCTGGTAGCGCCAGTTTCCAGCCGGGCGACAAGCTACCGGATTCACCACATAGAATCTCCAGTGCTTGTTCGAGGTCGTCTACGCAGGTACCGATAGGCCCGATTACCGAGAGGTCGCTCTCAGATAGGGTGCTTTCCCCCGGCGGCAGATGGCCTTGTTGTGACACTATTCCAAAGCTACTTTTATGCCCGAATACTCCATTGAAGTGGCTGGGAGTGCGTATCGAGCCGCCAATATCGCTGCCGATCTCCAGTGGTGTGAGACCCGCTGCCACAGCGGCAGCCGCGCCGCCTGAAGAGCCGCCGCAAGTGCGCTCAGTATTCCAGGGGTTATTGGTGGTGCCGTAAATGTCGTTATATGACTGTAGGTCAGAGCTCATGAAGGGCACATTGGTTTTGCCAAAGACGATGGCGCCGGCATCAAGGTAGTGCTGAACTGCGGTGGCGTTACCCTCTGGAATATGGTCTTTGCATTCGGGGATGCCGCCTACTGTTACCAGTCCGGCCGTACAGAGTGCATCTTTGATAGTGACAGGTACGCCATGTAATGGCCCCCAGTCTTCTCCGTTTGCTGCCGCATTATCTGCAGCGGTGGCGCGCGCTCTGGCATTTTCTATGTCCAGAGCCACCACGGCGTTTAGCGTTGGATTGAATTGCTCTACGCGGCTTAGGAAGTACTCCAGCACAGCAAGCGAACTGAGAGTCTGCGCCTTAATGTCTTTAGCCAATGCAAAGGCGCTGCGGTAGCGGATGTCCATATGAGTCTCCCGAAGTGGTTTGTTGCTAACCGGAAGATAATACAGGATCGATCAGGGTGAGCCAGTATCTGACTCTATTTCTTCTCGTAGTTTGATAGCACCGGATTTCTCAGGGTACTTGCCTCGCATCGGTGCATAAAGAGCTCGCAGAACATCCATGTCGGCGGAAATATTCCCCGTAGGGTAGAGAGGTTCGCCAAAGCCGGCGCGCTTCTGGCTGTAGTCCAGATACGAGCCAACAATAGGCACGTTGGCACCGTGCGCAATATGATAAAAACCAGAGCGCCAGTGCGCGGTGTGATCGCGGGTACCCTCAGGGGGTACCGCTACAATAAGATTGGGGTTGTCGGCGAATACCTGTCGTATGCTATCGACCTGGCTATGTCCGCCGGAACGGCGCACTGGCAGCCCGCCCATCATTGTCATCACCCAGCCAAAAGGCGGATCGAAGAGGCTCTTCTTTCCCAGCCAACGAATCTTGATGCGATATGCCATCGCACACAGAATCATCAGTGGAAAGTCCCAGTTTGAGGTGTGGGGCGCTGCAATCAGAACATATTGATTGAGGTCCGGTGGCGGCGCTTCCAGCCGCCAGCCGAACAGGCTCAGTATGCTTTTTGCCAGGCGGGCAAGCATATTAGCTGGCGCCAGCGCCTGAACGGCTGTTTCGTCGATTGCCGTTGCTGTTGCCATTACCATTGCTTGGCCTGGCGTTGCCGCCGCGTCCTCGGCGGTTCCCGTTGCCGTTACCGTTGCCGCTATTTCCACCACCACTGCGACGACCATTGCCGTTTGACGGTGCTCTGCCATTGCTCGCCTTTTTCGCTGGGCGAGGTGCTCGGCGCTCAGGCAGGCTGTGCTCGGGCTCGAAACCTTCAACTTCCTGCTGTGGCAAATTCTTGCGGATCAATCGTTCTATGCCAAACAGGTTGTCTGCTTCATCGGCGCTTACCAGCGAGTGTGCCTGACCGGCCGAGCCTGCGCGGCCAGTGCGGCCAATTCTGTGAACATAGTCTTCGGCGACATTGGGTAGGTCAAAGTTTACAACCTGAGGCAGCTGCTCGATATCTATGCCGCGAGCAGCGATGTCGGTTGCCACCAACGCCTTGATCTTGCCGCCCTTAAACCGCGCGAGTGCTTCAGTGCGTGCATTCTGGCTTTTGTTGCCGTGAATGGCCGCACTTCTGATGCCGGCTTGGTCAAGTTGCTTACAGAGCTTGTTGGCACCGTGTTTGGTGCGAGTAAAAATAAGCACTTGGTCCCAGCCGTTGTCTTTTACAAGGTGGGTCAACAGCGCCGACTTGCGCTTTTTGTCTACCGGATACACCCATTGATCAACCCGATCTGCTGTTGCATTAGGCGGGGCAACGTCGACTTGCTTGGGATTGATCAAAAAGTTGGTGGCAAGGTCGCGAATCTGCTTGGAGAAGGTGGCTGAGAACATCAGTGTTTGGCGCTGCTTGGGCAGTGCCTTCACGATACGGCGAATGTCGTGAATAAAGCCCATGTCCAGCATGCGATCGGCTTCGTCGAGCACCAGAATTTCAAGGTCCTCAAATGACACTGCTTTTTGCTGGTACAAGTCCAACAGCCGGCCGGGTGTGGCAATAAGGATGTCCACGCCTTTGTTCAGTTTGGCTATCTGCGGATTGATCTTCACGCCACCAAACACAACAGCGGATCGTAAGTTGAGGTACTTGCCGTAGGTTTCTACGCTGGCGGCAACCTGAGCGGCCAGTTCCCGCGTGGGTGTCAATACAAGCGCTCGCGCCTTTCGTGCTTTGGCAGGTGACCCTGTGGCGAGCCGGTACAACATCGGTAGCGTAAAGCCGGCAGTTTTGCCGGTGCCGGTTTGTGCAGCTGCCATGATGTCCTGACCGTCGCGCACCAGAGGTATCGCTTTAGCCTGAATAGGGGTAGGTGAGTTGTAGCCTTGTTCTTTCACTGCGCGCAGCAGTGGCTCGGACAATCCGAGATCATCAAATATCATCGTCATTAAACTCTTAAGGAAAAAGTGGGTGCTGACGATGATTACGCACTGTCAGCGAGTGCGATCGCTGCGCATACTACCTGATCCCGGCCCTAATGCAAGGTGGATAAGTTGGCATATAGAGCCTGCGCAGCGGCCGTAGATTCGGTGTTTGCGCGACTAAATGCCCTCGTAGCGGCTGTCCCATTTCTTCAATATAGCGTTGTAGGAGCCATCGCGCTTGGCTTCCGCCAGAGCCTTATTGAACTCGGTGATGATTTTCTCGTGGCCGGCGAGCTCGCGACTGGTGGCAACGTGACGCGCTGGAGAAGGAAGGTCGATAGGGAGCACTTCAAAACGCGTAATACGATCTTTCATGTATTCGTGCAGCTGCATTGTCATGGTGCGTTGATCCCCGATCACGAAGTCCACGGAGCCATTCATCAAGTTAAGCAGATTCTGGATCAGGTGATTCTCCTCGACCAGCGTGAGGCCAGGAACTGTAGAGAAGTCTATGCCATAGGCGTAGTCGGCGCGCACACCGAGTCGGCGACCGGCTAGATCGCTTAACTGGCGGAACCGACCGCGATCTTCAAGGCGTTTAACGATGATCAGCTTGCTGCTGAGATAGGGCTCGCTAAACAGAAGATCTTCGCCTCGCTCAGGCGTATACCAGGCAGCAGCCAGGCCGTCATACACACCAATGGATGCGCCTTCTATCGCTCGTGACCAGCTCTCGATTGTGATGTCGGCCTGATAATCGGTTCGGCTGAACACGTGCTCAACGATTTCCAAAGCCAAGCCCCGATTGGGTAGTTTTACGTCGGCATAGGGTGGCGAGGTATTTGCCATCAATTGCACGGTATCTTGCGCCTGAGTCGATAGCGAAGAGGTCATCAGAAGCGTGAGCAAAAGCGGTGCGCAGGCAGTTGTGGTGATGAGGCGTTTGAGCATAGTCAGTTCCTAACAAACAGGTGAGTCTTGAGGGCAACTATAGTACCTCATCATGCGCGCACAACACATGCTATCCTCGGAGGATAAACGCAGGAGGATAGTGATATGCAAATGGCAGAACGGGATCAACAAGCGTGGCTCGATCAGGTTCAAGAAGAGGCATTGGAGCCAGAGCGTGACATCGTAGACCCGCATCATCACTTGTGGCACGACTTTGGCGTTGGGCAGTATCTACTTGAGGATCTGCGCCGAGATACGGGTGCCGGTCATGGCGTTCGCAAGACGATGTTTATGGAATGCTCGGCAGAGTATGACAAAGAAGGCCCGCAGCACCTGCGCAGTGTGGGAGAGACGCGCTTTGTCGCGCAGATAGCGGCCCAGAGTAGAGAGGGAGGCAGCGCTGGATTGCCGCCCATCGCGGGCCTGGTAGCACACAGTGATTTACGCTTACCCGAAGATCAATTGCGTGAGTCGCTGGCCGCGCATGTAGAGGCCAGTCAGGGATTGTTTCGCGGCATTCGCCACGCGCTCTCCTGCCCGCCCGATGGCGTGGAATTGATGATTGCCGGCGGCAGCTCGCCAGGCATGGCGCATGAGCCGGAGTTTCAACGTGGTGTGAAGTTGCTGGGTAAGCTTGGTTACACCTATGACAGTTGGCACTATCACACTCAGATGGATGAGTTCTTGGCGCTCGCTAAAGCGGCTCCCGATACCACGATGATCTTGGACCATTTTGCAACGCCGATTGGCGTGGGTCGTTTCGACGGGCAGCGCGAACAGATATTTTCTCAGTGGAAAACGAACATGCAGACGCTGGCCGAATGCCCCAACGTCCATTTGAAGCTGGGTGGTCTGGCCATGCCCGACAACGGCTGGGGTTGGCATGAGCGCGCCTGTCCGCCCACCTCTGACGAATTTGTTCAGGCACAGCGCGAGTGGTACCTGCATGCCATTGATTGTTTTGGTGCCAAGCGCTGTATGTTCGAGAGTAACTTTCCGGTGGACCGTTTCTCGCTGTCATACAACGTGTACTGGAATGGAGTGAAAAAGATCGTGCAGGACTTCAGCGAGGCCGACAAATCGAGCCTCTTTAGTGAAACTGCAACGCAGGTTTACAGCCTGGACTAGGCCGACTTGCCAAAGCCTGCGTATCCCACCTAATATCTTGCTGCATAACGATAACGACTGAGAAAAGAATATGAGTCTTCAAGTACACGCTCCAGCGCCTGTAGGCGGCCACTATCCCAAGCTGTTTGAACCCCTTGACCTGGGTTTTACCTCGTTGAAGAATCGCGCGATTATGGGCTCCATGCATACCGGGCTAGAGGAGACCAAGGGCGGGTTCGAGCGCATGGCGGCCTATTTTGCCGAGCGGGCGCGCGGCGGCGTTGGCATGATCATCACCGGTGGCATTGCGCCGAATGAAGAGTCGGCAATGGACGGCGCCATGCTCAACGATGACGCAGCGGCAGCGCAGCACAGGGTCGTTACAGACGCAGTGCACTCAGCCGATGCAGACGTCAAAATTTGCATGCAAATCCTGCATACCGGTCCGCTGGCCTATAACCCCAAGCTGGTTGCGCCTTCGCCTGTGAAGTCGCGTATTGGCGGGTTCGTGCCCAATGATTTAGATACCGCGGGCGTGCAGAAGCAGATCGACGATCATGTGAACTGCGCAGTGCTCGCCCAGAAGGCGGGTTATGACGGCGTAGAGATTATCGGCTCAGCGGGATACCTGATTTCCTGCTTCCTGGTAGAGAAAACCAATCGTCGTACGGATCAATACGGCGGGTCCTACGAAAATCGTATGCGCTTTGCATTGGAAACCGTCACGAAAATGCGCGCTGCCGTGGGTGACGATTTCATCATTATTTTTCGTATTGCTGCTATGGATATGTTGCAAGGCGGCATGAGCTGGGAAGAAGTGGTAACTCTTGCCAAGCGACTCGAAGAAGCGGGCATTACGATTATTTCTACCCACTTCACCTGGCATGAGAGTGCAGTTCCCACAATCGCCACTATGGTGCCGCGTGCTGCGTTTACCTCTGTCACTGGGCGCATTCGCAAGGAAGTGAGCGTGCCGATGATTACCTCAAATCGAATTAACATGCCGCATGTGGCCGAGGAAGTACTGGAGCGTGGTGATGCCGACCTTGTATCCATGGCACGGCCAATGCTGGCAGACAGCGAATTCATGAACAAAGCGATGGAGGGTCGTGAGGATGAAATCAATACGTGTATTGCCTGCAATCAGGCCTGCCTTGATCACACATTCGATCGTAAACTTACCTCATGCCTGGTTAATCCTCGGGCGTGTCATGAAACCCTGCTCAACTATGAACCCACTACAGCCCCTAAGAATATCGCTGTAGTCGGTGCAGGACCGGCTGGCCTTGCCTATGCCAGCGTGGCAAGTGGGCGCGGGCATAAAGTCACGTTATATGATGCGGCCGATGAAATTGGCGGGCAATTTAATCTGGCCAAGAAGATTCCAGGCAAAGAAGAATTTTATGAGACCGTTCGCTATTTCAATCGCATGATCGAAGTGAATAATATCGATCTGCATCTGAGTACGCGCGTTGATGTCGACATGCTCGCAGCCGGCGGATTTGATGTCATCGTGATTGCCACCGGTATAACACCCAGACAACCCGATATAGAAGGCATCGACCATCCAATGGTGGTTAGCTATATCGATGTCATCAAAGGCAACAAGCCAGTAGGCAAGAAAGTGGCTGTGATGGGCGCCGGCGGTATTGGTTTTGACGTTAGCGAATTGATCAGCCATGAGGGCACCTCAGCTGCCATGGACGTCGATGTGTTTGCTAAAGAATGGGGCGTTGATTTTGCCAACCATCCGCGCGGTGGGGTAACGGGTGTAGAGCCGGTGACGTTTGCCGCTGACCGGGAGATATTCCTGATGCAGCGTAAGGAAACGTCTGTCGGCCGCGGCCTTGGCAAGACTACGGGGTGGACGCACCGAATGACGTTGTCACGTCGAGGCGTGAAGATGCTGAACGGCGTGCAGTACGATCGTATTGATGATCAAGGCTTACATATCCTGCGCGATAATCAGCCAGAGTTGCTTGAGGTGGATACCGTGATCGTTTGCGCCGGACAAGAGCCTGCTCGTGAGTTGTACGATGCGGCGCAGGCCAAAGGACTCCCGGTTGAATTGGTTGGCGGCGCCTATGAGGCCATGGAGCTCGATGCCAAGAATGCGATCAAGCAGGCGAGCTATCTCGCAGCAGCAGTCTAGTGCGCGTTATCGAGTTTCGGTCAGCCGCAAATAGCAGGAACCCTGCAAGGATGTGCAGAGCGCTACCAGGGATAGGCCGCGCCGTTTTGCTGCTCAGTAGCCTGTTGATGTCGGCTTTGGCTGTTCAGGCAGCGGATGACTACGACAATTTTCCCAAGCCTGTGCCGGCGGCGGAGGTAGCGAGCCAGTTTGAGGAAGCCAAAGCAGCAGCGGTGAAGCAACAACAATTGTTGATGGTCGTGCTGGGTGCCAACTGGTGCCACGACAGTCGGGATTTCAGTGACAAGCTTGAGCAGAATGAGATTGCTTCACAGCTGTCTCCGCGCTATCACGTCTTTAAGGTTAACGTTGGCTTTTTCGATACGTTGCAACCATTGCTGGGTTTGTTTGATATTCCGGTTTTGTACGGCACGCCGACAGTGATCGTTGTCGAGCCTGCAACCGGACAAGTGCTCAATGACGCTACGTTGTCCTACTGGCGCAGTTCCGAGACGCGCTCGGCAGAAGAAACTCTGGCGTACTTCAGCGACTTTCCTGCCGAGCCTGAGAACATATCTGAGCCTGCGTTATCCCCAGCGTTGGTCGATGCTTTGTCGCAGATAGACAGTTTCGAAAGAGAGCAGGGCGAGCGCATTACCGGCGCCTTTGTTGCCACCGGGCAGGTGATGGCCGCCTCAGACGTGCATAATCCCCCGCAGCTGTTTATTGATCAGTGGAAAAACCTGGGAGCGGTGCGCGGGCGCATGCCTGACGATTTAGCCGCACTGAGGGCCGAGGCTCGATCTCAGGATGCTGCCGGCGCAAACCCCATCGTACTTGAGTATCCTGCGTACTCACTTTTTACTGACGATGCCGAGTGACTCAATGGGGCGGTTACAGACAGCCTTCTGTCTTTAGGCTGCCTGAATACTCTTAAGCAGGTTCACGCATTCATCGCGCTCCAGGAAGCGCGGAGTAGGGTAGCCTGAACCTTCTGCAAGTATTACGTCGGCCAGCTCCTCAATGTCTTCGCTTTTGATCACATCTGTGTCAGTGGGTATACCGATTTCTTCGTTGAGCGCTACAACACGGTCGATTAGCTTCTGAGCCAGCACTGCCTGCGGCTCTCCCTTGCTGCCCAGCCCCACGTGCACAGCAATCTCAGACAAAGGGGTACAAGCCGCGTCTTTCATGAGTGCCATAATGTGGGGTAGCACGATTGCATTGCCCAGCCCGTGGGGCAGGCCATACTTGCCACCCAGGTTGTGTGACACCGCATGCACGTAACCCACCATAGCGTTGGTGATAGCCAAGCCGCCATAGTAAGACGCCTGTGACATGGCCTCGCGGGCTTCCAGGTTGTCACCGTTCTGACAGGCCTCCGCGAGATGGTTGAATATGAGGTTGATCGCAGCCAGGCCATAGAAGCGTGTTTCGGGTGTACCCCAGTTGCCGATGTAAGATTCAATCGCATGGGTGAGTGCATCCATTCCCGTGGCGGCCGTAATGTGCGGAGGCAATCCGGTCATTAGTACCGGGTCGAGTGCCGCAGCTCGGGGTATTAGGCACGGATCAACAACGCCGCCCTTTGAGTGTGTTTCATTGTCCGAAATAACGGCAATAAAGGTGCCTTCAGAGCCAGTACCGGCGGTAGTGGGGATGGCAAAAAATGGCAGGCTAGGTAGATCGCATTGTTTGAACCCCATGCAGTCTTCTGCGCTGCAATTATTGGCTGCCCCCAACGCTATAACCTTGGCGGCATCAATAGAAGAGCCTCCGCCAAACGCCAGTACACTGTCGCAGCCAGATTGCTTGAGTAATGCTATCCCGGCATCGACAACCTGTTTCGTTGGATCGGGTTCAACGCCATCGTAAACGGTGGTGGAGACACCCAGCGCGTTGAGCGCTTCGATAGTGCCCGCCGGAATACCCAGCTCCACCAGTGGCTTGTCTGTCACGACCAGGATATTTCGTAAGCCGAATTCCGCGATCGTTTTACACAGGGATTTGCTGGAACCCGGTCCGGAGAACAGCAGCGGCTTTGGCTGAGGCTTGGCAAAGACGCGTCCCTTCAACGAGAGCTTGGCGCGATAGATCAGTTCCTGGTGAAACGCCGGCATAGCTTTTTCCTTCTTATCTGCTTTACTGTGGATTGATTATTTTGACAGACAGAGCATACATGAATTTTCATCTGATACCTGCCCACCGTCGACCCTTTGCAGTGACTGGTTTAAGAGCGTGTCTAGTCTTGATTCTGCTGGTGGGAATGTGTGCTGCAAGAGCAGACTACGACCTGGTGATACAGGGTGGCCGCGTTATTGACCCCGCCTCGGGTACCGACAAAGTGCTCAATGTGGGTGTGACGAATGGCACGATAGCAGCGCTGAGCGAACAGCCTCTATCTGGCGAGCGTGTTATTGATGCGAATAGACGCATCGTAGCGCCGGGATTCATCGATCTGCATACGCATACACCTTTTCCCTACGGAGAAACGCTGCAGGTGAAAGATGGTGTTACCACGGCTCTGGATCTTGAGGCAGGCGCTTTTCCGCTGTCGTTCTACGGTGAATTTATTCGCGATCAGGCGCATGCCAACTACGGTGCATCTGTAGGCCATTATGCGATCCGCATTAAAGTTATTGAAGGTAAAGACCAGCCCTACCTATTGTCCAAGACCGGACAGATGGTGCCGGGAGCAGCGTTTACACAGCGTGCCACATCGGCGCAGATAGCGACAATGCGTAAATTGATTCAGCAGGGGTTGAATCAGGGAGGCCTGGGGATTGGACTGCTGCTGGACTATATGTCAGACGCGGTGAGCGATGAAGAGTTGCGCATGATCTTTGACGTGGCCGGTGCCAACGATTCGGTAGTCTGGGCTCATATCCGCCGTGGCGTGAATGGTGATATCCAGCCACTGCACGATATGCTGCAGCTAGCCATCGCTACGGGTTCCAAACTCCACATCTGTCACATTAATGCCAACGCCATGGGGGAGATCGATGCCTGGTTGGTCGCAATCGATGAAGCTAACGAGCGTGGTGCCAATGTAACGGCGGAGATTTACCCCTATACGGCGGGCTCCACATCGATAATGGCTGCTGTTTTTGATCGGGATTGGCAGACTATCTTCGGTATTACCTATGAAGATGTGCAGTGGAGTGAAACGGGCGAGTATTTCACGCGTGAGAGCTGGGAGCGTACGCGAAAGGAGCGCCCCGACAGTAGTGTTATCCATCACTACATGAAAGAAGAATGGTTGCGCCGAGCACTACGGTATCCAGGCATGATGGTCGCTACTGATGCCATGCCGTCATTACGTTTTGAAGTTAAGTCTGCGCCTAATGGCGCAGGTAGCTTTACTCGATTACTGGCGCACTTTGTACGTGATGAGGGGGTGCTGGAGTTGTCTGATGCGATAGCCAGAGCCAGTTACTATCCTGCTCGCCGCCTCGCATCTTTTGCGCCGGCTTTCAAGCTGAAGGGTCGTGTGCAGGTGGGGGCGGATGCGGATCTACTGGTATTCGCGTTGGAGAACCTGCAAGACAATGCGCGCTATACCGATCCCTATCGAGAGGCCACCGGTTGGGACTACATTATCGTAGGCGGAGAGGTGGTTGTAGAAGGCGGAGATTTGACCGGCGTCACACCTGGCCGGTCAATGCTCAACGCTAACTAGATGCCAACACCAACTCTTTGAACTAAGCAGCGGTCACACGCTGCTGTGCTGCCAATGCATGTTCCGATATCAGTTTTACAAAAGTGGGTACCAGTTCAACCGGCAGGTCATGTCCCATGCCAACAATCACCTCCAGCGTACTACCCCGTATGTGCTTGGCTGTATCAATGCCACATTCTACGGGTACCAGCGCGTCGTCCTTGCCATGAATAACCAGAGTAGGTGCAGTAATCTTTTTCAACAATTCCACCCGGCTGCCGTTGGCAATGATCGCCGCGAGGTGGCGTGAATAGCCCTCGGGATAATTACTGCGCTCCAGGCTGCGGGTAATGCGTGCAGCAAGTTCCTCATCGCTGGGCTGGTAGTCTGGGCTGCCTATCTTGCGCCACAATGCGATAGTGCCTTCCATAGTCACAGTTTCCATCCCCATAG
Organism: Halioglobus sp.; assembly: GCA_039990395.1. GTDB lineage: Bacteria > Pseudomonadota > Gammaproteobacteria > Pseudomonadales > Halieaceae > CALINF01. The sequence continues at coordinate 212,165 of JBDXFZ010000126.1, read as the reverse complement.
CACGCTTGGCCATGTCCATCACAATATCCTGGCGCGCGCCGGGTAAGTTGCGATCGCCGCTACTGGACATAATGGAGGTAAACGACAGGATTCGATCTGGAAAAAGCGCAGCGACGATCTGTCCGATCATTCCTCCCATGGATGCACCGACGATGTGTGCCCGGCTCAGCCCTAAACTGTCCATCAGGCCGATTACGTCCCGCGCCATATCATTTAGCGTGTAAGGTACGCGCATGGGTAGTCGTAGTTTTGATAGCAGCATCAGGCGAGAGGCCTTGGGAATATGAGCATTCTCCATTTTCTCTGACAGACCTATGTCGCGATTATCAAAACGCACTACATAGAAACCCTGCTGGGCGAGTCCAGTGCAGAGCTCATCCGGCCACGCGATCATCTGGGTGCCAAGTCCCATAATTAGAATCAGAGGCGGATTGCCTTTGTCGCCGAAGCTGTCGTAGGCAAGCCTGACGCCGTTTGCTTTTACATACTGTTCTGACATGAAAGAAAGTTGCTCCTTGAATTGTTGATCAGCCGCGTGGCGGCATGCCGTGTACGATCGTGAGACACTTGAGTTCTGTTCCCGCCCGACGATGCTCAGATAACGCCTGATAGTCGAGATCGTTATACCAATCTTTGGCTGCCTGCTCACTAGGGAACTGAAGCATTACCATGCGACCCTCGATGGGTTGGTTGCCCTCGAGCGTGTGGGTGTTGTCATCCAGGGTAATGAATTGGCCTCCGTGCTTTTTGAGGAGCGGGAAAAAGCCTTTCTCATAGACTCGATAGGTGTCTGCATCGTGAATAAGAAAGTTGGCAAGGACGAACGCGGGTATATCTGACATGTTTCTCTCCTTTTATCGGTGGTATCTAGGGTGCGTCTGAACCGGGTTAAGGTGCGAGAAGCAAATTTCGGTAGCACTGGAGTGCTCTTGAGCGATGTTTTGGCGCCAGATCACGGCTTACAGAATTCGGAAACAGCGATAGCAAAGTTCAACTGATTGCCTTCCTCTATGCCGAAGGTGGTGATGCCCACCAGATTACCGGCCTGATCAAATAAACCGCCGCCCGACGAGCCGCTTGAGAGGGCTGCATCTGTCTGGATCAATGCCTGCCCTTTTCTTGTTCGTTGTCCCGCAACAATGCCACGAGACAGGGTGTTGCTCAATCCTTTCGGGCTGCCGATGGCTGCCACCTCCTCGCCGATATCCAGATTCTGGTGGTCGCGTGAATAGTTGATATAGCCGCTGAGCGTAGCAGACGACTGTAACAGGCAGCGATCGCCATCGAGGTCTGCTGCGATAACCTTGGCGCTCATTTTGCCGCGGGAGCTGCGCAGTTCCACCCGCTGGGGGTCCAGGATCATGTGGCAGTTGGTAATCAATGCGCGCGGAGAGATAGCTACAGCAGAGCCTTGCTGCTTATTGCCATCCGATGAGGAGTACAGCGTCCATACGCTATCACCGGTGAACTTGAATACTTCACTCCAGGAACGCCCGGGTCCCGCCGGATTCAGTTGGCATACAGAAGCGCTCAGCGGCAGCCAGCGCGGCCAGCCTGTGCTAGTGCGTTGCCCGCTAGCGACTTTTGCGCCTGATGAGCGAGCCGCCCCCGGATGCGTTTGTAACCCCAGAGCCGAGACTGGACGCGAGGTGTAGGGAATCGCTGCTACGGTTTGGTAGCCCGCGAGGTATTCCTGACGCAGTGTGCGACTGATGCGCGAGCGCTCTGCAGACGATAGCTGCGCCAAGCGCTGACTTACCATCCGATACCTTGCTGACTCCAGGGTATACCGCTGGCCGTGCGTAAAATTGTTTTTCACGCAAGAGCCAAATTCGTCGCCTTCGGTGAGTTGAAGGCCGCGCTGCCAGAAGTAGTCGCCCAAATAGGCATTCTCCTGGGTGCCTTGCCCCAGCAGATACATGGCGCCCAGCTGCAGATTGATATCACACCGCTGCAGCGTGGTGAACAGGTTGGGTTGCTCCTGCATCGTGCGCAGTGCCAACCTGGTGTATTGCTCGAAGGCTTCGTCCTGGCGCTGCAGCGCTAACAGTAGTTCGGCGTAGTTCAACCGTAGCGCATCGTTACCAAACCCAACCGCTAAACCCAGATAAGTCACGGCCTGAGAAGGGTCGGGCGCCAGCCCCGGCTCGCCGCGGATATACAGTGTGTAGAGTGATACGCTGACTTGTTCTAGTAATGCGGAATCTGAACCATGGTCAACGTACGTTTTGTACACTGCCGCCCGCTCTGTAGGATTTTGCTGATCCAGCCAGTGGCTCTCTAGCACTCGCATGGCGCGGATCTCGCCCTCTTTGAGCGCATCGTTGCAGTTGGCCAGCTCTCTCTCCTGGTGTCTGCGCATCTGCTGGTAACTGGCCGCCTCGCCATAGCGGTTGGTGCTCCAGCGATTGCTATCTGCAATATAGACAATTGAGCGTGGGCACACACCGTTACTCAGGTCGATAAGCGCATCATCGCCGGTCCTTTGGCCTGAGCCCGGACCGCTAGAGCAGCTTGTGATCAGCAGTAGCGTGATCGAGAAAAAGTAGAGGCGGCTATGCCGGGCTAACGCGCTTGGAATGATTCAGTCCTCGCGGGGGTAGGACGTTGGTACAATACTCAAGAGCGACTCAGATACAGCGCTGTCAGCCGTATTCTTGTCTTCCAGGTAAGCTATGCTCCACATACCGTTCTCTCCTATTCGAGTACCGACTGCAACATATCTAACCGCTGCGCGAGTAGCTCGCCGCTGTCGGCGTTTACGCCAAAATGACCGAGCTTTCGCCCTGGCGCGAATGGTTTGTTATACCAGTGAAAGCTGGCTTGAGCAGGTAGATTCTCTAGCTTAACGCTGTCTGGTTGGTTACCCAGTATATTGACAATGCCACTGTAGTGACTGAGTTCGGTGCTCCCAACTGACAAACCAAGAATAGCGCGCAAGTGATTTTCGAATTGGCACGCTACGTTGGCCTGCAGTGTCCAGTGACCGCTATTGTGAACTCGTGGCGCCAATTCATTCACCAGCAGCTGGTCACCTACAACGAAGCATTCCACGGCTAGCACGCCTACGTAGTTCATCGACTCCATAAGGGATCTTAAGTAAGTTTCTCCCTTATCCAGCAAAGACTCTGACAAGGTGTCAGCGGGTGCGCTCGAATGGATCAGGATGCCATCGCGGTGCACATTTCTCGTGGGTGGATAAAAAGCGGTATCGCCCGTGCTGGTGCGAATGCCAATGAATGAGACCTCGTAATCAAACGGTATACGCCGTTCGATCAGCCATTCGACTCCGCTTTCGTCAGCAGGTAGCTGCTCCAGGTCGGCGTCTGTGCCAACGCGCCACTGCCCCTTGCCATCGTAACCATCGCTTGCGGCCTTTATCACTACGGGATAGCCAAGCTCTGCGACACTGCTCTTAACATCTGAAAGTCGGTTGGCCGCTCTGTAGGGAGCAGTTGCAATATTGAGCTCATCGAACAGCGCCTTTTCGCGCAGTCGGTGTTGGCAAACAGAAACGGCATCCGGATTGGGGTACACCGGGCAATGCTTAGCAAGGTCACGCAACAAGTCTGTGCTCACGCTTTCGCGCTCTACGGTAACGACGTCTGGTTCTCCCAGTGCAGCATAGAGGTTCTCTACGTTGTCGCCATCTGCCCAAGGCGTGATAGGTCCCAGCCCTTCCACGCAGTAGGTTCCTTCGTTATTACAAGCGACAAAGCTGAAGCGAATACCCATGTGCCATCCCGCTAGCGCGAGCATGCGTGCCAGTTGGCCGCAGCCTACGATCGCAACATGCTTCATGCGACAGACTCCTCAACGCTGTCGGTAAGAGCTTTGCGCCAATTGGCCAGTCGCTCTTTTAGTGAGTCATCATGAAGGGCTAAAATTTGTGCTGCCATCAGTCCAGCATTAGCAGAGCCGCCAGCGCCAATTGCTTGTGTTGCAACGGCGACGCCTTTCGGCATTTGTACAATAGAGAGCAGGCTATCGATTCCATTGAGCGCCTTGCTACTGACGGGAACAGCGATAACGGGAAGCAATGTGATTGCCGCTACCATGCCGGGCAAGTGCGCTGAACCGCCGGCGCCTGCGATGATTACCTCAATGCCACGGCCCTCAGCATCGCGGGCAAATTGATACAACCGGTCCGGGGTTCGGTGAGCAGATACAATCCGGGCTTCGCAGGGAATCTCTAACTCAGACAGCATGTCGAGTGCGTGTTGCATGGTTTCAAGGTCTGAGCGTGAACCCATGATTACACTGACTCGTGGTGCAACTGATTCATTGGCGGGATTCATCTGTTTTCTCCGTATTAGTTCATTGCCAACCATTGGCTGATAGCGAGGTAGAGCGGAATGCCGACCAGCACATTAAAAGGAAACATCACGGCCAGCGACGCGGCACTAGCAATGCCATGATTTGCCCCAGGTAGGGCGGTTTTCATGGCAGCGGGAACCGCGATATATGAGGCGCTCGAACCCATCATCGCAAGCAGCATTATACCTCCTATAGAGAATCCTAGTAGTGCTGCGAGCCCGCCGCCGGAGATTTTGCCTACTAGCAGCATCAGAATGCCAAAAGCGCTTAGAAAAACGCACAACTATTAATAGCCAAGGTCCGGTTGGGCGTAATTATGGGTTTTCTTGAGGCAGAAGGTAAGGCGAATGTGCTGGAGGAGTTGGGTCGGTGCGATTGAGAAAATTTCGCATCTCTGGCATAGCACGCTTTTCTAACCTTGAGTCTTATACTGCGTCTACCAGGCTGTTGAGTTCAGACACGAACGGGTCTTCGTCTGCGTTGCGATGGCGGGTGTACTCCGTATACTTTGAGACGGTCTCTGCAACCTCTGGTCCCAGCAGGTTTTCGATCACTGCCAATGTCATGTCCATGCCGGCGGAGACGCCCGAAGACGTGACGAATTTGCCATCTTCAACCCAGCGCGCTTCCTCCACCCATTTAACCGCGTCGGACTGCGCGGCGCACATAGCAAAGAATTGCTTGTTGGACGTAGCGCGTCTGCCATCCAGTACACCCGCTTTTGCCAGCAAGGCAGAGCCAGTACACACAGAAGTCACCGTTTGAGCGTGCGCGCTGCGCGTACGCAAAAACTGCAGCATTGCAGGGTTTTCCAATTGCGGAAACGTGCCGAAGCCTCCGGGTAATACCATCAGATCCAGCTGCGGCGCGTCATCGAAGCTGTAGTCTGCAATCACTTTGGGTCCAACCGGGCCCTGTGCGCCCAGTGCTGCGTGCACCGGTCCGGCTTTTTCAGCCACCATATGAATGACAGCAGTATCAGCACCTAATACAGAAAACATCTCGAGTGGACCGAACAGGTCCAGCATTTCAAAGCCGGGGTACAAAATTGCCCCAACGTTAACAGGTTGTGCGGACATGCTTAACTCCTAAGCGTTACAGGTCTTCGATGCGCATATTTTCCCGCACGAGGATAGGGCGCAGTTCCCGGTAGGCAGCTGGCGTCTTGTTTAATGGTATCGATGGAAACAGGTGATGAACGATGTGGTATTCCATGCCCGAGGACAAAATTGTGCCTACGGGTGACTTCCAACCTCGGGTGTCTCGATATCTACCGGTTTCCTCCATCGGGTGATGGGGCGCCCACGAAAGCGTAACGGGTGTGTAGATGGAGGCGATTTGTCGCGGTATCCACCAGATCATCAATACTTCGAGCGCGAAGCCGCTCCAGGCCAGGATCGCCATGGTCACCCAGACCAGTCGGGTCACGATTAGCGCTTCAAGAATGAGCGCCTGTTTGCGCGGATTGTCCTCAAGTACGCCATCGGCCAGAGCGCCGGCCTGGCCGGGCTGATTGCTCTTGTATGCGTTGAGTGCAGCGCCCCAGATGGTATCGGCCTTCATGTAGATGTCAGGATCCCGTTCTGGATCGTTAGCGTTGGCGTGATGCTTTAAATGAATGGCACGGTGCAGTCGATAGGGAACCAAAATGGGTAGCATAGAAACGTGCCCGATTAGCTCGTTGAGCCAACGTGTCGAGGTCTTGGGCCTGCCAATAATGCCATGCTGTGCATCGTGAGAAGGTAGATAGCAATAACACAAGACGATGGTGGCAATGATACAGGCCAGCCACATCGGAATGATCTGCATATGCGCCAGTGGCCATAGTGCAATCCACAGGGCAAACCCCCCAAGCCCCCAAATAACCATGAACCAGGGGAAGTCTCCTATGTATTTCTGCGCAATGGCCCTTTGCTCCTGCATGCTCATAGCCAGCGCCCCGTTATTTTGGCCACCAGCCCCCACACGAAACCCAGCGGCAGAGTTACCGTCAATGAGGGCACACCAAATGCTGCCTCGAATCCGTAGGTATTGAGTACTGCTGCGAGCATGGGAGCGAACAGGCAGACCCCGAAGAAAACGGGTCCCCAAGACAGTAATTTTTCGAGCAAAGCATCCATGTGAGTCAACCTGAGAAATAATATCGGGTAGGCTATTACTATAGCAAAAAGTAACTGGCTTTCAGTGCGGGGTATCTAACGATAGTATGGCCGGCCCACGGTACTCCCTGCACCACGGAAAAACGCACACTAGGAGTTGATATGAAAGTTCTTCGCACGCCCGATGAGAATTTCACTCAATTGGCAGATTTTCCCTATGCCCCTAACTATGTCGAGGTCCCCGACGGCGAGGGTGGCGAGCTACGTGTGCATTACGTCGATGAGGGCTCTCCAGACGGGTCGGTGGTGTTGCTAATGCACGGTCAGCCCACCTGGTCGTACTTGTACAGATACATGATTCCGCTCTTGGTGGAGGAGGGCTTCAGGGTGATAGCGCCAGATTTGGTAGGTTTTGGCCGCTCCGATAAGCCAGCACTTCAGGCCGACTACACCTATGCCAGGCATGTGAGCTGGATGAGTCATTGGCTGCAGGCGTTGGATCTGCGGGATGTCACTTTATTTTGCCAGGACTGGGGAGGATTGATTGGCCTGCGTTTGGTGGCAGCCTTTCCAGATCGCTTTTCTCATGTAGTGGTTGCCAACACAGGATTACCCACCGGCTTTATCCCCGAAGAATTCTCAGCGCCACTGCAGCAAGCGTATCTGACCTTGCCCGTGGTGCCGGCGCAAGAACTGGGTGCGCGGTTCAAAGATACGTCGGGTATCCCCGGGTTCCTGTACTGGCGCAAATTCGCCGCCGAGTCTACTGAGTTTGAGGTGGGCTCGTTTATGGGGGTCTCATCGCCCAATCTGAGTGAGGCAGAAGAGCTGGCGTATTCAGCGCCTTTTCCAGATCAGGACTACATGTCTGGGGCTCGGCAGTTCCCCAGCTTGGTACCTGTCTTTCCAGATGAGGCAGAAGTTACTGAAAACAAGGCGGCCTGGGATGTGTTGGCTCAGTTTGAGAAGCCATTCCTAACGGCCTTTAGCGATAGTGATCCTGTGACCGCCGGGGGCGACAAGGCATTTCTAGAGCGCGTACCCGGGTGTGAGGGAATGCCCCATAGAACTATTGAGGGAGCAGGGCATTTCCTCCAGCAAGAACAGCCCCAGGCGTGCGTGCAGGCGATCTTGGATGTTAGATCTGCGTAGCCTGCTCCGGGGGCTTTTCGCTCGACTTCAGGGGAGGTTCGCCTCCATAACGGCAAGCGAGTCACTGCGCGTTGCGAGCTTGTTAATAGCGTAGAATTTTTGCGGCAACGCAGCTAGTTTCTCGGCGATAGCCATTGAGCGATCCAGCAGCGCCTCGGGTGCGACTACTTCATCCAGAAAGCCTGCCTCCACAGCGCCCTCAGGCGTATATACCTCCGACTGAATGGCAGCCCGTGTGATGTGGGTGCTGGCAATGCGCTGTTTAACCAGTTCCATAAGGCAGGGCGGCAGATCCATGTTTATCGCTGTTTCAGGCAGCGTGATCTTGAAGTCGCCAGACACACCGACGCGGGTGTCTGATGCTAAGAGCATGAATGCGCCCAGGGCAATGCCATGGCCGGTGCAGGCAGACACCAGTGGCAGTGGGTAGCCGTACAGACGCAGCAGCAGCTCGAATCCTCTGCGTGCTAGTGCCCTGGTTTCGTCCGGCCCTTTCTGAAACTCCTTGAGATCAAAGCCCGCGGAGAACAAACCCTCCCTGCCAACCAGCAATACGGCTTTGGCCTCCTGCTCCGCCCGATCAAGCCCGGCGTTAAGTCCGTCCAGGAGTGTGTGACCTACCGCATTGGCCTTGCCATCGTCCATAGTGATGACGCATACGTCTTTGATGATCTCTACGTTCATTTCTCTCTTTCCTTACGTGTGTGTGGCCCCTTCAATAGCGCTCGTTGTGGGGATGGCTCTCTCGGAGGGACGAATTTCGCACCATTTGCCGGCCAGTTCAACTCGCAGCTGCTTACTAGGCAAAAATTGGACAAACTTCCCTCTGTGGATGCTTGTGCCAAAAAGCGAACTAATAACATAGCGTAGAGTTTGTAAACGTCGTTGCTCTCAGGCTAATATCTACCGATAACAAGAAAACTGACAAAGCTATAACTACAAAAATTAACGAGGTAGGAATATGTCCCGCACTAAAACACATGCACCCGTACGCATGTTTAAAAGAAAGCTCCTGGCTGCTGCGATAGCCCCTTTATGTGTCGCAATGTCTACTCAGGTAGTCGCCCAGAACGAGCTTGAAGAAGTTCTGATTACTGGTTCCTACATCAAGTCTACTGGTACTGACGAGGCGTCACCGGTAGAAGTGATCAACAACGAATATATCGTAAACAGTGGTGCCTTCACTGTCGGCGAGCTTACAGCCAAGCTGGCCGTTAACTCAGGCTCTGAGAACCAGGCGGATTCATTCACTTCAGGTGAAACGCAGGGAACCAGTAACGTTAACCTGCGCGGTTTGGGACTCAGTTCAACACTGGTGCTGATAAACGGCAGACGTCAGGCCAATGCCGCAACACTCGCCAACGATGGAAGTGTGTTCGTTGACACCAGCACGATTCCGGTTGCCGCGCTGGAGCGCATTGAGATTTTAAAAGAGGGTGCAGCCTCCGCTTACGGATCTGATGCAGTAGCAGGTGTTGTGAACTATATCCTTAAGAAAGATTTCGAAGGCTTCGAGATCAACGGTGGTTATCAGACCACGGAAAGCGACAGTCAGGACACGACAGAGGCCAGCTTCCTTGCAGGTTTCGGTAACGACAGCACAAACTTCACGTTCGCGGGTGCGATCATGCGGCAGGATCCTCTGAGTGCTGGCGATAGGCCGGAACTCGTAGATAACGCCATTAGTACACTTGGACGTTCCTTTATTCTTTTAGGGCCTGATGAAGTGACTTCCGGTGACTACGCCGGCACGTATTCCCCCGGCGAAAATGTCCCCGACCCCAACTGTAGCGCAAATGGTGGCCTGATCATCCCGCAAGCGTCAGGTGCTCGTTGCGGATTTTTCTATGGTCCGCGCTTTAATTTGGTGAACGAAGAAGAGCGAAATCAACTGTATGGTAACGTCACCCATGATTTCTCCGACACGCTGAGTTTGACAGCGGAGCTGGGCTGGACGAAGAACGAAGTGAAAGACAATCCTCAGTCTCCTTCTTATCCAGCTTTGTCTTTCCCTCTGGTTTTCCCAGGGCAAGCGGGTAGTCCATTTAATGTTCCCGTAGTTTGGTTGGGTCGTCCGCTTGGGTCAGATTTTGCCTCGCCCAACGCGCCACGTGACAGTGAAACATATCGAGGGTCCTTGGCTCTTGATGGCGCATTCACCGACAATTGGTCTTACAACGCTGCGCTTACCTACAGCAGCAACGAGCGTGATGCGGATCAGCCAGATACGCAAGCGTCACGCCTTAATGATGCTCTTGCGGGTGTCGGTGGCCCCAATGGCGATCAGACGTTCAATGTATTTGACTCAAGCGCTAATAGCCAGGAGCTGATTGATTACATCAGCGTGTACAGCAAGGCGAATCGTAAGACGGAACTGCTGGTCGGCGACTTCGTGATAAGCGGTGACCTGTTTGATATGGGCGCTGGTCCAGTAGGGTTTGCCGCAGGTCTTCAGTATCGTGACGAGGGTTACGAAGCGAGCTGGAACGAGGTTGCTACACAGACCCGTGATGCAGACGGTACCCTGATTCCTGCAGATCTTATTTTCCTGGGCGGTGGTTTCCCGGTTGACGAAGATCGTCAGTCTTATGCCGCGTTTGCAGAAATGCAAATACCGGTGACCGACTCTCTGGAGGTCAATCTGGCTGCCCGTTATGAGAACCTGGATACCGATGACAGCATCGATCCTAAGATCGCTGTTCGCTGGCAGGTCGCTGATTCTGTCGTGCTACGAGCATCGGCTTCAACTGCATTCAGGGAGCCTTCGCTTTCTCAGTTCAACGCTTTTGAAACCTCCTTGCAGGGCCTGCAGGACTTCAACGCTGATGGTACACCTAAGGGTGGCGTTGTATTCGTTCGGGTTAACTCAGCGGGTAACAAGGATCTGGAGGTGGAGACATCCACTAACTATAACTTGGGTGCAATCTGGCAGCCTACTGACAACTTTGACATACGTCTTGACTACTGGCGTTTTGAGTATGACGACGTAATTACAGTTGAAAGTGCTCAGGGCAAACTGCAAAACGATCCCGAAGGCGAGGATGTTATTCGAATCGCGGGTCCTGGTAGCCAATTGGCAGGAGTTAATGCTGATTATATTAATGCTGCCTCGGTTGATACGGACGGACTGGATATCGCAGCAACTTATGTGATTCCTACCAATTCGATGGGCGAGTTTGGCTTGAACTTCACAGGTACGCACTTCCTTAGCTACGAGATACCCAATGCTAATGGTCGAGGCACGCGCGATGTAGCGGGGTTCTTCAACCACGACAATTTCGCTCGCTCTATTCCTGAGACAAAGCTCAATCTGTCAGCGGATTGGATGATCGGAAATCATACAGTTGCTGCCATCGCTTACTGGGTAGACGAGTACGAAACCACGCGCACGGTTCCTGCCGATGAGAGCGCAAAGATCGACAGCTGGACAACAGTAGATCTTAATTATTCGTACAATATGGAGTTCTCAGACAGCGCGGCGGTATTCAGTTTTGGTGCCAAGAACGTGTTCGATGAAGATCCATCCAGAGTGTACGATGCGGCGAACTTCAGCTACGATCCCAAGCACCATGATCCTCGCGGTCGTATTTACTATGCACGTGTGAAGTACGCTTTCTAAGCAGACTTTACGGTTAATCAGCCAGCGCCACCGTTAGGTGTCGCTGGTTTTTTTTGCCTTGCGAAAAGGACAGCTAGTTACAAAAAGTACAGCGTTTATCGATAGACGAGAGATATTCTGACGGCGACGCGGCCTACACCGAGTGAGCGATAGGACTGCCTGCCACCCATGTGTTGTGCACGGTGAAGTTGTCGTCAAAATGAACGAGATCGGCGCGAAAGCCCGCACTTAACTGGCCCAATTCTTTGTGCCGATTGAGAAACGCAGCGGGGTAGCGCGAGGCCATATTCAGGCACTCGCCTAACTCAATCCCTGCAGAACGATGTGCTACCGCTACTGCTTGTATCATGCCAATCGCGCTGCCGGCCAGATTCCCCTCGGCGTTTACTAAAACGCCATTGTCTTCAGTAACCGTCTCGTTGTAGAGCAAGAAACTTTTCTGCGCCGTGCCCACGGTTGCCATAGCATCGGTTACCAGGCAGAGCTTGCCGGGTGCTTTAGTACGATGTGCCAGCGATAGGTTTACCGGATCTACATGATGCCCATCGGCGATAATGCCTGCCCAGCTTTCTCTGTCGTCCAATGCTGTGCCCAGTACACCGGGTTCTCGTGCTGAGAGGGGTTCCATCGCGTTGAACAAGTGGGTGAAGCCACGCAATCCCTCGCTCAGCGCGGCTAAGGTTTGCTGCGCCGTCGCTTTGCTGTGTCCCGCGCAAACCATTATCCCCGCCTTGGTCAAAAATTCGATCTGACCGGCGTGGCAATGCTCTGGTGCCAGGGTAAGAATAAGCGGTAGCGAAGCGGCGGAGGCTGCCAGCCAGTTAAGATCCTCGTCAGTCATCTGCCGGATCATGCCGGCATTATGCGTTCCGCGTTTTTGCTGCGACAGGAAGGGTCCTTCAATGTGCAGTCCGAGTACCGATGAGTTCCCGCTACTCACAGCATCGAGCACTGCTGATACGCCGGCCAGATAAATGTCTTTTTCATCCGAGATTAACGTAGGCATCATGGCCGTAGTGCCTGTTGCCCGGTGGGCGCTCACCATAGTCTTCAAAGCTGATACTGTTGGCTCGTTGTTAAACAATGCGCCGCCGCCACCGTTTACTTGTAGGTCGATGAAACCTGGCGCAATCACGCCTGTGCCCAAGTCTGTTATGGGTATTCCCGGCATTAGCTCATCCAGTGGCTTCACATCCACTATCGTATCGCCTTGGATGACTACCGCGTGCTGAAACCTCCAGCTGCTGCCATCGAAAAGCTGTGGCGCTGTAATGGCGTGGCGTCCGGTTGGTTCGTCGGGGCGATTATCGTGTGTTGTCATATGCCGATAGCTCATCAGAGATAAACGAAAGTCTCGTTGCCTTTGAACACTATTGTACGCTCAGTTGGCTGTGTCTGATAACGTGGGTCGGTGCAGGGCCCGGTCGCGCCTCCTTTTCGGAGATAACTTTTTGCGATGAGCTAAGCTTACTCATGCATTTTGCAGGGAGAAGAACGATGAAAGCGGATATTGGTGTGATTGGGCTGGCCGTAATGGGGCAGAATCTGGTGCTGAACATGGCCGACCATGGGTTCACCGTCGCGGTGTTCAATCGCAGTACACACAAAGTCGATGACTTTGTATCCGGGCCAGCAGCAGACAGCACCATTATGGGGACTCACTCGATTCAGGCTCTCGTGGACTCACTGCAAGTACCACGCAAGATCATGCTGATGGTCAAAGCCGGTGAGGTTGTAGATCACTATATCGAGCAGCTACTGCCCTTGCTGGACGTCGGCGACGTGATTATTGACGGTGGCAACTCCCTGTTTACTGACACAGAGCGTCGGGTGCAGGCGTTACAGCGACACAACATTCTGTATGTTGGTGCTGGCGTATCGGGGGGTGAGGAGGGTGCTCGCCATGGCCCCTCAATTATGCCCGGCGGCAATGCCGACGCTTGGCCCTTGGTACGGCCAATTCTGCAGGCTATCGCCGCCCGCGCCGGTGATGATGAACCCTGCTGTAACTGGGTGGGTGGTGGCGGCTCGGGCCACTACGTGAAGATGGTGCACAACGGCATAGAGTATGGCGATATGCAGTTGATCGCCGAGGCCTATCATCTACTGCGCAGCGCCGGTATTAGCCAGCCTGAGATGCAAGCCATTTTTGCCCGCTGGAATAAGGGTGTGCTCAACAGCTATCTGACCGAGATTACGGCCGATATTCTCGGCTTTGCTGAAGCTGATGGAAGTTTTCTTCTACCGAAAATTCTCGACGCAGCAGGGCAAAAAGGCACTGGGAAATGGACAGGGATCGACGCACTCGAGCACGGTATCCCGCTTACCCTGATAACGGAATCGGTATTCAGTCGCTGCATTTCAGCACTGAAAGATCAGCGCATAGTTGCTGCCACTGAACTGTCTGGCCCTGATGATGCGGAGTGCGACGATCGAGATGCTCTGGTCCGGGATTTAGAGCAAGCGCTGTATGCGGCAAAGATAGTGTCCTACGCCCAAGGCTTTATGTTACTGCGTGAGGCATCACAGGAGAGTGGCTGGAATCTTGACTATCGCGCTATAGCCCTACTGTGGCGGGGCGGATGCATTATTCGTTCGGTATTCCTTGATGACATCGCAGGGTCTTTCGCTGATGACGAAGGCCTATCAAACATTCTTCTGGCACCCTTTTTTAAAGAGGCTATCGACGCGGCACAACCAGGGTGGCGAAACTCTGTAGGTAGCGCGGTGAAGCAGGGCATCCCAGTGCCATGCCTGGGCGCTGGATTAGCGTTCTATGACAGTTTTCGCACTGAGGTGTTGCCTGCGAACCTGATTCAGGCGCAACGTGACTACTTTGGGGCTCATACTTATGAACGAGTCGATAGGCCCAGAGGTGAATTCTTTCATACCGATTGGACGGGCCGCGGCGGCGATGTCGCATCGACGAACTATCAGGTATAGGCAGGTGCCAAGGTTGCATTGAAAATGACAAACCCCTCATGCTGCTGCGGTATCGCTGATGCAGGATAAGACGACGTCGAGTACGACTTTGCAGAGCGCCCCGGATGTTGATACTTCACACCGCTCGGCATTTCTAGAGCCACTGTACCGACGCTATTTTCCGCAGGCCTGCTTTTCGACGCTAGGTAGCTGGTTGCTGCGTTTTCTATTTGGCTGGAGTGCCTGGGAGCTTACCCACTCGGCGTGGTGGGTGGGTGTTGTTGCAGGTGTCATGTTGCTGCCAACGTTTCTGCTTTCTCCTGTATTTGGCATCGTGTCGGACCGTATTAATCCGCGCAAGGGCCTGGTGGTTACGCTCGCCCTGCACGGGGTTATTGCGGCTGTGGCTGCCGCTATTAGCGCGATGGGCGCGCTGGATGTGCGGTGGCTGGTCATACTCGCTGCATCGATGGGAGCAGTCACATCGGCGCACACGCCAATCCGGTTGGCACTGGTTCCACTCATGGTCAGTCGTCGGGCGCTACCCAGCGCTATTGGTCTGTCGGCAATGGTGTTTAATGCGGCGCGTATTTTGGGCCCAGCGGTGGGTGCGGTTGTTGTGGCGCGCTACTCTGTAACGGCAGCGTTTATGCTGTCTGTCGTGATGTTTTGCATCGCCTTGCCTATTCTCATGAGTATTCGTATCGAGAGGCACGCGTCATTAAGAAAGCCTTCCTCGTTCCGCAAGGAATTGGTTGGTGGTATGCGTTATGCCGCAGAGCACCCTGTGATTCGATTCGTGCTTGGCCTTACGCTCATCAATGGATTGTTGGGCCGCACCTTACTGGAGCTGCTGCCGGCCTTTTCGGGACAATTGCTGGATGGTCGCGCGCAAACGCTGGCCATACTCAGCGGTGCCGGAGGTGCTGGTTCGATACTTGGGGGACTGATTGTGAGTCGTCAGGGCGGCAGCGACGTGCGCTTGCTGCGATTGGTGATGGTATGCCTGTTGCTGGCATCGGTGTGTCTGTTGAGCGTGCAATGGTTGTCGGGGCTGTCTGCCTTTGTGTTGCTTATATTTGTGCTGAGCATGATCACCACCATGGTGGGTACCAGTAGTCAGGCTCTTGCGCAGTTGCTGGTTGATGAGCAGTTTCGCGGTCGGGTGCTGAGTCTCTGGACTGTGCTCGCGATGGGAGCGCCCGCTGTGGGTGCCATGTTGATAGGCGCTCTGGCGCAGCAGTTCGGCTTTCCGGCGGTTACGCTCTGTGCGGGCTTGCTAGCAATGCTGTTGCTGATGCCCATGGGCTACCGAATGTGGCAGCGGGAACCGAGCTAACAGCGGTTGCGCAGAGCACTGCTGAGTTACTTGCCGGCAATCTTGAGCTTCAGATTCGACAGCGTTGTGATGGCATGGGGCTGCTGCAGTGACCACGCCTGCACGTCATATTCATGTTGAACCATTTGCGCGTGCTCAGGCACTGAGGCTGCTTTTAACAGTGAAGCTTTGGAGTGCTCAATCAGTTCCCTGGGCACGCTGGATAAATGCTCTAACTGTTTTAGTGCGCGTTCACGCAGCTCATCCTCAGGCACACAGGCCAAGGCAAGTCCTGCACTGACAGCCGCCTCACCGCGAATGACCTGGCTTAGCAGTAATGCGTTAACACTTTGCTCCCAGTTCAGCGTGCGCTGTAGCAACCAGGTATGGCCGCCGCCGCAGTGGATGCCCAATTGTAAGAAGCGAGTATCGAAAGAGGCTTTGGGGGCGACCAAGCGCACATCGCAGGCTAGCGCCAAGTTCATTCCAGCGCCAACTGCCGCACCTTGTATACAAGCAAGCGTGGGGAGTGGGCAGCGAGCTACTGCCAAAAAACCCTCATAGATTGCGCCTAACTGGGTGGTATCTTCCTGCGCCGACAGTAGTTCATCCAGTGAGCCACCGGCGCAGAAAGCGCGCCCCGTGGCTGTTATCAGGATCGCTTTAGCCTCAGGTTTATTGATCGCTTGCTCCACCGCAGACTTAAGCGCATTGCTGGTTTCCAGATCGAGTACGTTGCGCTTGTCGGGGTTGTTGAGGCTGATCTCAGCGATATGCCCGTGGTAGGTGAGGTCTATGCTCATAGCTTGGATATTCCGTAAGGTCGATTCATATGCGAAGAGCATAGTATAGTCTCCAGTCCCAATGCCACATGGCAATAGAGTCATCAACGAGTGAAGGGCTTACCCACGCTATGCTAAGTTTTGATCCCGCGACATTGCCTGAGTCCAGCGAGCAGCTGCGTCCGGTAATTCGCGAGTTTATCGCGACCAACCTCCCTGCCGGTCATAGGCGGAACTCTGACTTCACCAGCGGGCACTCCCCTGAATTTTCCTCCGCATTGGGTGCTGCCGGTTGGTTGGGCATGACGATACCCGAGCGCTATGGTGGTGGCGGACGCGGTTTCTTCGACCGCTACGTGGTTACCGAGGAGTTGCTGGCTGCTGGTGCACCGGTGGGAGCGCATTGGATTTCGGATCGCCAAACGGCTCCGCTGCTGCTGGGTCATGGTACGCAGGCGCAGCGAGAATTTTATCTGCCGCTTATCTGCGCCGGCACCTGTTATTTCTCTATCGGTATGAGCGAACCCAATGCAGGGTCTGATCTGGCTGCCATACGTACCACCGCGGAGCGCGTAGATGGGGGATGGCTGGTGAATGGCACGAAGTTGTGGACCACGGGTGCCCATCTCAATCACTACCTTATGACGTTGGTGCGAACGTCGCCACCATCAGAGAATCGGCATGCGGGCATGTCGCAATTGATAATCGACTTGAACGCGCAAGGAGTACACGTTCGGCCTATCGACAGCATGACCGGTAACAGTGAGTTTAATGAGGTGGTGTTCACCGATGTTTTGGTGCCCGATAGCGCCTTGGTGGGCGTTGAGGGAAACGGCTGGCAGCAAGTGACCTCTGAGTTGGGTTATGAACGCAGTGGCCCAGAACGGTTTCTATCGACATTCAGGGTATTTCTTGAACTCGTACGTCTTGTGGGCCACAACCCACAGGGTGATCAAGCTGCTGCAGTAGGCCGATTGGCCAGCCACCTGCTTAGCTTACGCCGCATGTCGTTGTCGGTAGCGGGGATGTTACAGGACGGCAAGATGCCTAACGTGGAGGCGGCGCTGGTAAAAGATTTGGGTAATCGTTTTGAAAAACTGTCGCTTGAAATCGCCCGACTGGCAGCGCCGATAGATTGCGATAGAGAAGTGTTTGATCAGGTGCTCACAGACAGCTTGTTATTGTCACCCTCCTTTAGTCTGCGCGGCGGCACCAGCGAGATTCTCAGAGGCATGATCGCTCGCGGATTGGGGCTGCGCTGATGAATGACGATATCAACACAGAGGCCTCTTCGCTTGATGACAGTGTGCAGTCGCAGCGTTTACTGCTGGAGTCAGCGCATCGGCTGTTTGGCGATCACTGCGACAAAGCGTTATTGGATTCAGCAGAGCGTGGCGAATTTGCCGCCCAGCTGGCTTCCAAGCTGGCCGAATACGGGTTCCATCGCTTGGCCGAGCGTGAAAGTGGGTTCGCATTGGCGGATGTCTTTGCACTACTGAAAGTAGCTGGATACCACGCGCTGCCCGTTCCGCTGGCCGAATGGATGCTGGCCAATCGCTGGTTGGACGCTGAAGCGGATGACGCCGTACTTACCTCTATGGGGCAGAGACGCGAGTCGGCAGTGGTTGATGTGCCCTGGGGGCAACAGGCGCAGGCTTGTCTGGCTGTTACGCAAGACGGTGTATTGTTTAAGACAGAGGCGGGCACGTGGACCTCGTCCAAGAATAGCGCGGGTGAACCGTATGACGCATTGCATGATAGCGAGCTGGTCGCTGTTGGCTGCAGTGAGCAACCCTATGAGCTGTTAGCGCTATCTCGGTGCGCTATGGCGGTGGGCGCTATGCAGCGTCTGTTGGAGCTGGTAGTGGAGCAGGTGACAATGCGCGAGCAGTTCGGTCGCCCGTTGGCTCGATTCCAGGTGATTCAACATGCGGTAGCCGGCGTCGCAGCCGAGGTGGCTGTAGCCGGCAAGGCGCACGACGGTGCGCTGGCCTTTCTCAATACTGATCGGCAGCGAGATGAGATAGCCATAGCAAAGGCCCGCATTGGCGAGGCTACGGGCATTGTTACTGATACCGTACATCAGCTGTTTGGCGCTATGGGATTCACGCATGAGCATATCTTGCATCACTACACCCGCAGGCTGTGGGTTTGGCGCGAAGATTTTGGCAATGAGCGCTACTGGCAGCAGGTACTGGGTTCCAGCCTCTGTGCGCGTGGCGCAGATCAGGTATGGCCGTTTCTGGCGACGGTGAGGTAACCAGACCTGTCCAGGTGTTTTGAATCGAGGCATCCGGCTATAGTTGACCTCCCGTTCAAGGATAGTGACACTACGGCACACAAAGATAACGACGTAACGAGAGGACGACAGACGCGATGAATTTTGAATTTTCCGAAGAACAGAATCTGTTAAGAGAACAGGCTCAACGGTTCCTGCGAGAGCAGTGCCCGCTGGACACCGTGCGCAAAGTACTGGACGACGACGAAGTCTCCTATGATCAGGCCGTATGGCAGAACATGGTAGAGCTTGGCTGGACGGGTGTGAGTATTCCTGAGCAGTACGACGGGCTTGGCATGGGTTATCTGGAACTGTGCGTGATTGCCGAAGAGCTGGGTCGTTCCCTGGCTCCAACGCCTTTTGCCTCGAGCGTCTACCTGGCGACTGAAGCGCTGCTACAGTTTGGTTCGGAAGCGCAGAAGCAGCACTATCTGCCGCGTCTGGCCGCGGGAGAAATCATTGGTACAGTGGCGATCGCTGAAGGGCGTCATGCCGCTACCGCAAAAAATCTCACCACCCGATTCGATGGTGGCGCTTTGACGGGCGAAAAATTACCGGTTCCCGATGGCGATGTGGCCGACTTTGCGGTTGTCGTCGCCCGTGGCGATAACGATGTGGTCCTGACGGTTGTCGATCTGGTAGGAGACGGTGTAGAGCGAAGCAAAGTAGGGTCTTTGGATCCCACGCGCTCACAGGCTGGTCTGACATTCAATGGAGCCAAAGCCGAGCAACTTGGCGACAATCCGGCAGGGTGGGATGCACTGCAGGTGCTCATGGACAGAGCGGCGATTCTTTTTGCCTTTGAACAGTCAGGTGGTGCGGAAGCCGCGCTGGAGATGGCTCGCGAGTATGCGCTGGGACGCTATGCCTTTGGCCGCTCTATTGCCTCCTTTCAGGCAATAAAACATAAGCTGGCAGATATGTATGTTGCAGCCACTATGGCGCGCAGCAATTGCTATTACGGTGCATGGGCACTGTCTACCAATGCAGATGAACTGCCGCTGGCGGCAGCAACCGCGCGCGTGAGTGCAACCAATGCGTTCAATGAATGCGCAGCCGAAAACATTCAAGCTCATGGCGGCATGGGCTTTACCTGGGAATTTAATTGCCATATGTACTATCGCCGGGCCAAGGCCATGTCGGTGAACCTTGGCAACCAGACAGTCTGGGAAGACAAGCTGGTGGACGCACTGCAATCCCAATCAGACCTTAATTCAGTACAGGAGGCGTAGCCATGAACTTTGATGATACTCCGCAAGAAGCAGCATTTCGTGAAGAAGCAAGAACATTCCTGAGCGCAAACGCAACGCTCAAGACAGACGCAAAGCCCCGCGAAGAATCCGAGGAACAATACATCGAGCGTGCCCGGGTCTGGCAGAAACTGAAATCTGAAAATGGTTGGGCCTGCCTCAATTATCCACCGGAGTACGGCGGTCGTGGCGCAACGCCCATGGAGCAGATTATCTGGGGGCAGGAAGAGGGTCGTTATGACGTACCTGTTGGACCTTATGCGATCGGTCTTGGTATGTGTGGGCCCACGCTGATTGCCTATGCAAGTGATGAAGAAAAGCAGAAGCGTTTGCCGCGCATGGTGGCGGGAGAAGATATCTGGTGTCAGCTGTTTAGTGAGCCTGGAGCAGGTTCTGATCTAGCCAATCTGCGCACTCGCTGTGAACGTGATGGCGACGACTGGGTGATTAACGGCCAGAAGATCTGGACATCGGGCGCGCACTTTTGCGACTGGGGGATATTGGTAACGCGTAGCGATCCCAGCGTACCCAAGCACAAGGGTCTGACTTTTTTCTTCCTCGATATGAAGTCGCCGGGTGTAGAGATTCGCCCTATCAAGCAGATTTCCGGAGATTCAAACTTTAACGAAGTGTACTTTACGGACGTGCGAATTCCTGACAGCCAGCGTCTGGGTGCAGTCGGCGATGGTTGGCGAGTGTCGTTGACTACCTTGATGAATGAGCGATTGGCCGTGGGTGATGCCGGTGGAAGTGATGTGCCGCACATTTTGGAGTTGGCCTCCAAGGTAGATTTGAATGGCGAGTCGGCCCTGGATAACGCTGCAGTTCGTTCGAAGATCGCTAATTGGTATTGTGAATTGAGCGGCCTGAAAAACACCAAGTATCGGGTGATGAGCGCGTTGTCGCGAGGTGACACGCCCGGGCCGGAAAACTCAATTACTAAAATCGTCAGTGCCCGTAAGATGCAGGGCTTGAGCTCTTTCGGTATGGATTTGATGGACATGGGTGGAATAATGCTCGACCCTGATAATTCAGACCCACTGAGAAGCAGTTTGTTTCAAGGCACCTTCATGGGAGCGCCGGGCATGCGTATAGCCGGTGGTACAGATGAGATCCTGCGTAATATTATCGCTGAGCGCGTACTGGGCTTACCCCAGGATGTGCGGGTAGATAAGGGTGTACCGTTTAACGAGGTACCGCAGGGCTCGAAATAGTCCAACGATTGCCTGAATCAAAAAAGCCCCTGTTATGCAGGGGCTTTTTCGTTGTAGCTGCCAGAAGTGGGCAGCGAGCAGCGAGTAGAGTTGAGAACGAGGCTTAGGCCAGGTCTTCCTCTGAGGTTGCAATTTTATCCTGCGTGCGCAGCTCAAAGTCGGATGCATCATGGCGTTCGAGCAATTGCCCAGCGGGATCGCCCCAGGCGCGATTGACCATGCGACCTCGCTTAACCGCGTCGCGCTCTGCGATGAGCTGCTCCCATCGGTTCACATGTTCATAGGTGTGAGTCTGTAGGAACTCCGCCGCTTCATACACTTTGTTGGTCACGAGCGCGCCGTACCATGGCCATATTGCCATATCGGCAATGGAGTACTCGTCGCCAGCCATGTAGGTATTGTCGGCAAGGTGACGGTCGAGAACGTCAAGTTGGCGTTTTACTTCCATTGCAAAACGATCGATAGCGTATTCGATCTTGAAAGGCGCGTAGGCGTAGAAGTGACCAAAACCGCCGCCCAGATAGGGTGCGCTACCCATTTGCCAGAATAGCCAGTTCATGCATTCGGTACGCCCTTTGTGATCTTTGGGGATAAAGGCATCGAACTTCTCTGCCAGGTAGAGCAGTATCGAGCCGGATTCGAATACACGCGTGACCGGGTCTGTACTGTGATCTACCAGCGCGGGAATCTTTGAGTTGGGATTGGCGTCTACAAAGCCGCTACCAAACTGATGGCCTTCGCTTATGTTGGCGATGAATGCGTCGTACTCCGCGCCGCTGCAACCCAGTGCCAGCAATTCTTCCAAAAGAATGGTGACCTTCACGCCATTGGGTGTCGCCAGTGAATGAAGCTGCAGCGGATGGTCACCCACCGGAAGTGGGTGCTCGTGGGTGGGGCCGGCGATAGGCCTGTTGATATTGGTAAATTTGCCACCACTCTGCGAGTCCCACGTCCATATCTTGGGGGGTGTGTAGCTGGATTCTTCACTCATGATGTAACTCCTATACGAGCATTTTGTTTTGGATTTGCTGTTATCGAAGCAAGAGACTAGCACAAACTGCGAATTGATCTATTCTCAAAGTCTTGTGACTAAATCCTGCGTCAAATCGCAGGCTTACGTGACAATCATCAATCTCTAATAGTCAGTAACGACGGGAAAAAACATGGCAACAGTTAGTGGTAAGTCAGTCATCCTCACTGGTGGAGCAGGTGAGATAGCACGCGAGATCGCAACACAGTTTCTGGCGGGCGGCGCGCAAGTGCTGTTGGTCGATCTTAACGAGTCAGATCTGCAGGAAGCCGTGCGGGCACTCGGAAGTGATCGGGTCGACTATTGTGTAGCTGATGTCACTTCCGAGGAAGATACTAAAGCGTACGTGAGCAAGGCATTGGAAGTGTTTGGGCGTATCGATGTGTTGTTGGCAAACGCGGGTGTCGAAGGGGTAGTGGCTCCGGTAGCGGAATACCCCACCGATGCATTCCGGCGTCTTATGGACATCAATGTCATTGGCCCATTTTTGGGCGCTAAGCATGTGTTTCCCGCAATGGCTTCTTCGGGCGGTGGCAGCATCATTATTACCTCATCTGTCGCGGGTGTGTCAGGTGCCCCTGGTATGTCTGCCTACAACACCAGCAAGCACGCCGTTATAGGCCTGATGCGATCAATGTGTAAGGAGGGCGGTCCCGTTAATATCAGGGTAAACACTGTGAATCCCGCACCGATAGAAGGCCGCATGATCGAATCCCTAGAGCAGGGTACGATGCCTGAGTCACCCGAAGTGATGCGCGAATCCTTGATCGCCAGTATTCCGATGGGTCGCTACGGTGTGCCGTCAGATGTCGCCAATTTGATGCTGTTTTTAGCCAGCGAGGAGAGCCGCTTTTTGAATGGCGGCGTGTATATGGTAGATGGTGGCTTGACCGCCTGATTGCATTTACTGTGACGTGACCGTCTAACGGAAAGCATCTAGCGCGGATGCTCTACGGTGTGGCTTCGTTAGCTAGAGGCAATACTGCCTGGCAAGCCTCCGCCAACTCCGGAAACAGTGGCGCCCAACCACAGCGGATTTTGGTGGAAAACTCGCCGTCGTCGGTACTGGTAGTCTCGGGTTTAATCGTGGCCATAGCCCGCGCAGTCTCAAATGGCATGCTGTCGGGAGTGGCCCCAAAAATATAGGTCAATCTGTCTGAACGCCCAGGTAGCAACACACGTAGGTCGGCGAACCCGATCTCGTCACTACTTGCGCTGTTTTTCAACAGGTTGGTC
Source organism: Halioglobus sp. (assembly GCA_039990395.1). Taxonomy (GTDB): domain Bacteria; phylum Pseudomonadota; class Gammaproteobacteria; order Pseudomonadales; family Halieaceae; genus CALINF01. The sequence continues at coordinate 188,948 of JBDXFZ010000126.1, read as the reverse complement.
AGACAGTTGTCCAGAATTGTGTTGTAGAACGCTGGCATGGTGGCCAACGCATTCAGGTCGGCCAGGAACGTGCGTAAAAAGGCCTCCGGACTAGAGTTGCGATAGCTAACAATAGGGTACAGCAGTACCCGCTCGCCGCGATGTTGGGTTCTCAAACCAATCACGTCACGCTCAGTGGCCATGACATAAATTTTCGTATACTGCCGCATTAACCCCAGCGTTGGGCTGTAGCTCTGGTCGGGGCGCAGTCTGGCCTCCAGAGAAAGCACAAGATTCTCGCCGCTGGTGAATTCAAAACTGAGAAAAGAATGGGCCATCCCGTAGGGCCCGAAGTGTGACAGGCCGAACCACACACGTTGCAGCTCGTTCAGGTCATAGGTTTTATCTGCGTAGCGCCTATCGATGATTTCAGTACTATCAGGGGCGTAAGTGAAGTCTCTGACGTCGGTTATCGACAGCGTGCGACCTGAGATCTCGGCCATTGGCGTTCTGGTTTGCCCAGGCTGCCAGGGTCCACTGTTGAGCGGCTCTTGCAATGCCAGATAGATAGATAGCACGGCTGCAATGCCAGCAAAAACCCAGAGAGCTCTCAACATAGGATGACCTTAAGGCGTCGTAGAGTCAGACTATGCCATAGTCTGGCAATGATGAAAGCCCGCCGGGTATGCTGCAAGCTGCCGTGCAGCTTACCGAGCGAGCTGGGGTTCGGGCAGGCGGGTTCTGCTGTCATCTGATGTCTATAATTGCGTTGCCGCGCGCCATTGTGAAGCGGTGGGCCATTGCAGACACTGTAGGTCGATTCAGGCGGTTTAGTCGGCCAGATTTTCCGGCCAGTTTCCGCCGAAGTAATCGATGAAACCGTCGCTCAAACCCTCGTTGCGCAAATGTGCTCGGGTAACGGGAATGGCTGCTGGAACAAACGCCGAATCCTGTTGGTATTGAGCGGGGAAATCGTGATTGAGGATGGCAGCGCGACCCAGCATGATCCAGTCAATATTTTCGGCAAGAGCCTGTTCAGCCTGTTCCGGGTTGCGGATGTTACCGGCAACCCCAAGGCGCACAGAACCGCGCTCAAGAGCTGCAAAGTGCTGCAGTAGGGTTTTGCCCGCGTACTGGGGATCCTCAGGCTCTTTGAATATGTCCCATAGCGACATATCAAGAAAGTCCAAACGTTCATCCAGTAGACACTGCTGCGCAATGTCTAATACTTCTGGCAATTGCATGCCAAATCGTTCAGGCGATAAACGCACACCGACCATGAAGTCGCTGCCGCAGCGCGCACGTATGCCATCAATGATGTCAAACAGTATGCGAAAGCGGTTCTCAATGCTGCCTCCAAAGCGATCGGTTCTATGATTGATAGATGCACTAAAGTACTGGCACAGGATATAGCCGTGTGCGCCATGAAGCTCCACGCCATCAAAGCCTGCCTGCTCGGCGCGAACCGCGCCAATGATGAAGTCTTCTATCAATTGCTCGGTTTCTTCCAGGCTCAGTTCACGGGCGCCCGCGCGCTCGTTCACCGATGGGCACACTGGCGCTTCGCCGATCAGCTCCTCGGGCGAGCGCATACCCGCATGATGCAGTTGGCAGATAGCCACGCTGTCGTGTGCTTTGATCTCCTTCGCAAGACGGGTCAAGCCGGGCAGGTGCTCGTCGCTCCAGATGCCCAACTGACCCGGAAACCCCTGGCCGATGCGTTGCACGTGAGCGGCGCAGGTCATGGTGAGTCCAAAACCGCCTCGGGCCCGCAAAGTCAGCCAGTGAAACTCATCATCGGACAGCACGCCATCGACACCGCTTTGGCAATTGGTCAATGGTGCCAGCATGAACCTGTTCTTCATGCTGGGGCCATGATTGAAGCTCAAGGGTGTGAACAGACCGCTCATAAGGAATTCCTTTGTGTGATGAGAAAGCGCGGCGCTGCCTTTTGAGTGCCACAGTGAAGAGGGATGCTACAACTCACGCGAGCGAATGGAAAGTAGCGTGTGCATCACGCCGGCTAGTGCTGTCTGGAATGCGTCGCCAATGCTCGTTGGCATGGTCTATTATCAGTACCTACATGATCAGGTAAATTTGAACCTATTGCATAAGAACCCGAAGAGAGAAAATTATGAATTTTGATGTGCCCGCAGATATTGCTGCCTTTCTTGAGGAAGTGGATCAGTTTGTAAAAGATGAGATCAAACCTCTGGAGCAGCAGGACGATAACATTCGCTTCTTTGATCATCGCCGTGAAGATGCCCGCACCGACTGGGAGCGCGATGGCTTGCCGAATGAAGAGTGGGAGCAGTTGCTGCACAAAGCCAAACAGCTGGCAATCAAGGCGGGGATATTCAGCTACCCGTTCCCGCCGGAGCATGGCGGGCGGGGTGGTTCCAATCTTGGTATGGCGATCATTCGAGAGCACCTGGCGGTGCAAGGTTTGGGGTTGCACAACGACCTGCAGAACGAACATTCGGTGGTGGGTAATAACATTGGTCTGCTACTGATGCTTGAGTACGGAACGCCCGAGCAGCAGGATGAGTGGCTTGAGCATTTGAAGAACGCCACTCGGGGTTTTGCGTTTGGCATTACCGAACCTGCACATGGCTCTGATGCTACCCACATGGAAACATCTGCTGTACGAGACGGTGATCACTGGATTATCAATGGTGAGAAGACCTGGAATACCGGGGTGCACAAAGCCAGTGACGATATGGTGATGGCGCGTACCTCGGGTGAGGCTGGTGATGGGAGGGGTATTACAGCCTTCATGGTGCCCATGGATGCACCGGGTGTTAACGTGGAAGAGTACTTGTGGACGTTCAATATGCCTACCGACCACGCGCATGTTACGTTCACCGATGTACGCGTACCCGATAGCAGTATTTTCGGCGGAGAGGGAAGAGGGCTGCAGGTCGTCCAGCACTTTTTTAATGAGAACCGGATCCGGCAGGCTGCATCCAGTCTTGGTGCTGCGCAGTATTGCGTGAACGAATCGGTGAAGTATGCCACCGAGCGCAAGCCCTTTGGCAAACCACTCTCGGCTAATCAGGCTATCCAGTTTCCGCTGGTAGATCTGCAAGCTCGCTGCGAGATGCTGCGAGCGCTCATTCATAAAACGGCGTGGCTGATGGACAAGGACGGCGCGTTCTCGGTGTCGGATAAAGTATCAATCTGTAACTATCAGGCTAACAGATTGTGTTGTGAGGCGGCTGACACAGCGATGCAGGTGCACGGTGGTGTGGGCTATTCACGTTATAAGCCGTTTGAACATATCTATCGTCATCACCGCCGTTACCGCATCACCGAGGGCGCAGATGAAATACAAATGCGCCGTGTGGCGGGCTACATGTTTGGCTATATGAATCAACAAAAGCCGAAAGGCGTCGGCTGATTCATGCATGCCAGACGTAGAAGCCGGTCGCAATCGAGGGAGTAACAGGTGACAGAGTTTGAAAAAGCGCTGACGGTATTGCTGTCGAAAGTAGTGGATGGTTTTGTGAGCCTGAGCAGCGTTACTCAACTCACAGCGGGTGCAAGTCAGGAAACTTATAGAGTGGTTTGCACAACCAGCGCAGAAGATGTGACGCTTGCCCTGCGCAGGGCGCAACCAACGGCTGAGTCTGATTCGAGTGTAGGGTCCATAGGATTGGACACAGAAGCAGCATTGTTGCAGCTCGCGCATCAAGCGGGCATCCCCGAGCCAGCTGTGGTGCATATTCTGGAAGAGGGCGATGAGCTGGGTTCTGGATTCCTCATGGAATGGCTACAGGGCGAGACTCTGGGGCAGCGCATTGTGAAGGTGGAAGAGCTCGCCCAGCTGCGACCGCGTCTGGCTTTTCTTTGTGGTGAAGCATTGGCTCGTGTGCACGCCTTGGACTTTAATGCTGAAACAATTCGCGGTGCGCTACCAACCGTGTCCCCTGAAAAGCTGATTGATGAAACCTGGGCCCAGTATCAGGCGCTGGATGTGCCAGTGCCCATGATCGACTACACCTGGCGTTGGTTGAAGTCGAACTTGCCCACACAATCGCGTACGACATTGGTGCACGGAGATTTTCGCAACGGCAATTTGATGGTGTCGCCCTCGGGTATTGAGGCAGTGCTGGACTGGGAGCTTGCGCACATTGGAGACCCCGTGCGTGACCTGGGTTGGCTGTGTGTTAACTCGTGGCGTTTTGGTCGCAGTGAACTGGCAGTGGGTGGTTTTGGTGAGCTCGAAGATCTGCTTGCTGGCTACGAGTCAGTTTCTGGCATCGCGGTGCCGCAGGAAGAAGTTCATTTTTGGGAGGTGTTTGGCTCGTTCTGGTGGGCCATGGCTACGCTGCTAATGGCCAACGCATGGCGCAGAGGTGATACGCCCAGTCTGGAACGTCCGGTTATTGGCCGTCGATCATCTGAAGCGCAGATGGATTGCGTCAATCTACTTATCCCCGGGGCCTTTGAATTACCAGATACTGGCCGCTCTGTGCACGAGGGTACCCAGTTGCCCATGCCGGCAGAATTATTGGAGGGAGTGGCCAAGTTTTTAAAAGAGGACGTTGCCGTAACCGACGATCCCCACAAAGGCTTTCTTGCCCGGGTGGCGGCAAATTCTCTGGGCATTGCACAGCGCGAATTGCTTTGTGGGTCGCAGCTGGCAAACAGTGAAGAGCAGCGCCTACAGACATTGCTTGAGAGCGATGAAAATCTGGATGCGCTGCGATGGTCTCTTGTTCATCAGCTGCGCGGCAAACTGCCACTGGATACGCCGGGACTGGCTGAGCATTTGCGCCAAACGGTAGCCGCGCAACTGGCGATCGATCAGCCCAGATATTCTGCGCTTAAGTTTCAGGCCCAAATTTAGAAAACGTTACTGAGTATCTACGAAATCTGAGGGAGTTTTCATGAGCGAGATTGTTTTACACCACTACGAGATGTCACCTTTTGGTACTGTCATTCGATTGGCATTAGGTTTGAAGGGTCTGCACTGGAAGTCTGTGGATGCCCCCGTGATATCTCCCAAGCCCGATCTGAGCGCGCTTACGGGCGGGTACGAGCGGATACCCGTGCTACAGATTGGAGCCGACATCTATTGTGATACCGATTGTATAACCGAGGAGTTGGAAACTCGATCCCCCACCCCCAGCCTTTATCCCGATCCGATGGGACCTGCTGCCAAGATCATCGCGCTGTGGGCTGGGAATGCCTGGTTTATGCCAACGGTGGGTGCTTCGCTGGGTGTGAATCCAGATATGTTGCCGGACGAGTTTTGGGAAGATCGCGGGAAACGCTTCGGTATGCGCCGTGAGACATTTCTTCCCGCCGTGCCGTATCTTCAATCACAGTTCGCGGGCGGAGCACGCGTGGTAACGTCGGCCTTGGACGATGGTCGCGCCTTTATTGCGGGCGATGCGCCAGGGCATGCTGACTTTGCCCTGTACGTTAATATTCGTTTTGTTTCTTTTGCCGGGGTCACACCTGCAGATTTTAGCCCACAGGTAGCGGCCTGGTACGAACGGGTAGAGGCCCTGGGCTATGGCGACTTTCAAGAGTGGACCAGCGAGCAGGCGATAGAGCATGCGCTGCATTCAGCACCAGTGGGCGGTTGCGCCGTTGCTGACGGAGAGGGGTTTAGTGCTGGACAGCGCGTATCTGTAACGACTGATTCCCCTGATCCTGCCGCAATTGAAGGGACTTTAGTGGGTTTGTCTGATCGGCGTATATCGCTGTCGCGAGTCGATGAGCGCGCCGGTGAGGTACATGTTCACTTTCCGCGCATTGGTCAGATTATGACTCCTGCCGATTGATAACCCCAGTTTGGCGAGCATAGGCTCGCCGGCATTGCCCGACAAAAATGGAACGCGTTAGCTATGGATCCAATCAAAACAGCCTCACATTTTAATCTCGACGGAAAAGTGATCGTGGTAACCGGCGGCAGTCGCGGGTTGGGTTTTAATATGAGCCTTGCGTTTGCTCACGCTGGTGCAACGGTGGTGGTCAGCTCGCGCAAGCAGGAGGGGTGCGACGCCGCGGCAGCTGAAATTTCAGCCCAATCGGGGCAAGAGTGTGTGGGTATTGCCTGCCATGTGGCGAATTGGGATGCCTGCGATGCGCTGGCAGAAACCGTATACGCAAGGTTCGGTCGTATTGACGTGTTGGTGAACAACGCGGGTATGTCGCCGCTCTACAAATCGCTGACCTCAGTAAGTCGAGAATTGTGGGACAAGGTGATCGGCGTGAATCTGGCTGGGCCTTTCCGTCTTTCTGCCGTGGTGGGTGAGCGCATGGCAGAAGGAGAGGGCGGTTCGATAATAAATGTGAGCAGTACTGCAGCCGTGGCCCCGGGTGCAGCAGAAGTCCCCTACGGTGCGGCCAAAGCGGGCGTGCATAACTTAACGCGCTCATTAGCCAGAGTGTATGCGCCTAAGGTCCGTACTAACTGCATAATGCCCGGGCCGTTCTTAACGGATATTTCTGATGCGTGGAGTGATGAGGTGAAGACTGCAATCAACGCTGTGGTGCCATTGGGCAGAGCGGGTGAAGCCCAAGAGATTATCGGTACGGCACTCTATCTGGCCAGTGACGCATCCAGTTATACCAACGGCGCGATAATCAAGGTCGATGGCGGTATGGCTTATGACGCCGGCTAAGACTCTTCCGGTAGCGTTAGTGGCCACTCGATAGCAACCATCACCTCATTGCGACGCATGAAGGGTAGTGTCCAGGGCGGGTCGTACTGGTTCAGTATGGGTTCGCCGAGCGTGGTGATGCCCTGTTTTTGCAACACTCGAGACAATTGCTCCAACTGCTTGGTGTAAGCTCCACGTTTTGCCCACCCGCTAAACGTGATCACTGCGGCGGTGAATGCCGGCATTTCGCGTAGCCGAACGTCTGCATCATCCGGAGATGGCAGGTTTTCCATGGTCCATGCCGATGGCAGCGTAAACGCCATTTGTGCATCGCCATCACCAATTGATGTAGCTACGGGTGCAGTCATGGCGATTTCTTCGCTACCGGAGTTGCCGCCGAAAATATATCCTGCCAGATTTCTGAAGCCGCCATTGTCCATGGAGGTATACGCCTGAATAGTGGGCCCGTATCGACGGATCTCTATTTCATCGAGCGTATCCAACAAGGCGTACTTGGGCTCCTCTATATCGGCAGAGGTGGCTAATGTAGATGTAGTCAATGTCAGAAAAGTCAGTACGATGAACGTGGTGATGCGGATGTTTGTGGGTTGGGATACTGGCATAGTAAGGCCTCCATGATATTGAAGATACGATCCGGTATCTTTGGCGGATCAACGTCCATTAAACCGAGCTTTGTTGCTCGTTCTGTTTACCCGAATGCTCAGATACTGTGGTGTGTGCACGATGTGATAGTGTTGTGAGTAATAAAATAGCTGAGATCTTCGTCGCACTGGAAATGCCGGTCGGCGGTTGATGCTGGCAGCGGAGTACAGTGTGATTGAAGTAGCTAATCCAACGTACGAGAACAACGTTGAGCTGACGAGCGGAGACGGTTCGGAGTTTTCATTCTCTATTGGCCCTGCACACCCTCTGGGCCCCTGTTGAGCAAGCAAGCATTATCGCTGGCTGGCACTGCTGCTGCGAGCCCACTTGGGTTCTATAGTTGGACACTGGGGCAGGCAGCGCGCGATCCCTACTACATTATCGTAGTGATCTACATTTTCTATCCGTACTTTAGTAGCACAGTGGTAGGGGATCCCGTACGAGGTCAGGCATTAATTGGCTACCTTGGCGCGGTAGGCGGTGTGCTGCTTGCTTTGATGGCGCCAATACTCGGCGCTATTGCCGATAAGCACGGTCGTCGTAAACCCTGGATCGCTTGTGCAACGTGTGTCATGGCCGTGGGATCCGCATGTCTCTGGTTCGTAGAACCCAATAGCCCAGTGTTGGGTGTCTATCAAACGTTGTTGCTCTTACTAGTGGTCATTGTTGCGTTTACTATTTCTGAGCTATTTCACAATGCGATGTTGCCCGCCATTGCACCGGCAGCGCGTGTGGGCGAAATTTCGGGGATTGCGTTTGCTCTGGGAAATTGGGCGGGTTTGTTTCTGATGCTGTTTATACTCATCGCATTCGCGCTTCCAGGGACTGATATCTGGCCATTCGTTCCCCAGAATACGCTGTTTGGAATCGATCAATCTCTACATGAACACAACCGCATCGTAGGCCCGATCGCTGCGGTGTGGATGTTGGTGTTTACATTGCCCGTATTACTTTTTACGCCGGATGTAACCGCTAGCAGTTTGAGTATTCCTCGCGCTATCAGGCAAGGTGTTGCCGATGCAGTGGCAACGATTACATCGCTTAAGCACTATTCCAACATCGCGCTATTCTTGCTGTCGCGGATGTTTTTTTTCGATGGCATGGTAGGTGTAATGACGTTTGTCGGAATCTACGCCGCCGGAACGTTTTCCTGGGACACTTCCACATTGCTGATCTTCGGATTGTGCAGCAGTGGGTCGGCGATGTTTGGTGCATACATTGGCGGCAGGATCGATGACTGGTTGGGGTCTGCGCGCACGCTGAAAGTTGCGATTACGTTTGTCACTATCATTATTCTGTTTCTGGCGTCCATTCAACCCGATAGCATTCTTTACGGTATCCCGCTGAGTACGGAGAAGGTATGGGATTTTCCGTATTTCCAAACCCCGGCTGAGCTAATATTTTTCGCTACCAATCAAATTTCGGCCATGTTTTTTGTTACCGGACTGTCGTCCTCTCGCTCTCTGATGGCGCGTATATCTCCGCCCAGCATGTCTGCTCAGTTCTTCGGATTGTATGCCCTCTCGGGTACGGTAACCGCATTTCTAGCGCCTTTGCTGGTGGCCACGTTCACAGACTGGTTCGATTCTCAGCAACTCGGCTTTGCTTCTCTGTCGCTTCTGTTGATAATCGGTGGCGTTCTATTGACGCAGGTGAAGGAAGAGCAGGGCACGCCTGCTAGTTAAGTTGCCACCGCGCATTCATAGATTAAGGCTAGAGTGATTCAACATGAAACCAAAAATTCGCGATCTCTTTCTATTGATAACGCTTGTGCTCACTGCATGCGGTGAGTCCACAAAGGATAACGCGGCTCAGAAGGATGGCGCATCGCTCCCGAGCGACTCGGCATGGTTGCTCGATGAATATCAAGGTAAACCAGCAACGGCGGCAACGATAGCCTCGCAGGACGATGCTGAGAAATTGCTGCCCGCGGGTGATTTTCTCGATGGCTCCATGATGAAAGCGCACAGTAAGGAGGAGTTAATAGCGCGTTTGCCGGCCGGTGTCGGAGCGCTGGACGTAAACGAATTTTCCTTTGTTGATGATGAACGTCCCAATGAGATTCACCCCAGCGTGTTTGTTGATATGCGTGAGAGATCAAAGAACTCCGGTCTCTATAAGCTCGATGAAGGCGTTTATCAGATCCGTGGAGATTTGGCGCACATCACGCTGGTACGAGGAGGCCGTGGCTGGATCGTACTAGACGCTGGAACAACTCGGCAGTTTGCCGGCGACTCATGGGCGTTCGCCCACGCCCTCCTACCTGGGGGGCGCGACGTACCTATCTCCGCAGTTGTCTACTCACACAGCCATGTTGATCATTTTGGTGGTGTGAAAGGGTTGGTAAGTCAGTCGGACGTAAATGAGGGGCGAGTGGAGGTAATAGCGCCTTATGCCTTCATGAAAGAGGCTCTTGCCGAGAATGTGATCGCAGGCAGTGCGATGCTACGTAGGGCTAACTATCATTTTGGTAGCAACCTCTCGTTGAAATCCGATGGTACTGAACTCTTCTATATGAACCTGCAGGGAGGTGACTTCACTCTGATAGCGCCCACGGTGGAGTTGCCGGCGGGGCGAGGAGTCATTACCGAGAGAGTAGTAGACGGTGTCGAGATTCTTTTCAAGGACATTAGTTCTGCCGAGGCGCCTTCTGCAACGCTGATGTATCTTCCCCAGAAGAAGCTGCTTTTTAATTCCGAACTCATGTTCAAAGGCTTACACAATGTTTATACATTGCGCGGTGCTCTGGTGCGTGATGCGTTGGGTTGGTCCAAATTGATTAACGAGGTTATACAAGAGTTTGGCGATAATGTTGAGATGATTACCGGTCCACACGGGCCGACGTTTTCGGGGAATGAGAAGATCGTAGAGTACATGACGCTCCAGCGAGACAATTATGGATTTATTCATAATCAGGCACTCCGGCTGATTAACAGCGGTATGAAGTTGCAGGACGTGGGTCGGGCAGTGGAGTCCATGATCCCGGGTAGTCTCGCGAGTGTCTGGCATACCCGTGGATATCACGGAACCTACAGTCATAACGCACGCGGTGTGGTGAACAGGTACTTGGGTTTCTATGACGGCAATCCGGCAAATCTGAACCCTTTGCCATTGAAGGTCGAGGCTCAAAAGTTTGTGCAGTATATGGGTGGCGCGGACCAAATAATGGCCAATGCCCAGCGTGATTTTGATCAAGGCGAATATCAGTTCGTATCTACCGCGGTTAATAAGCTGGTGACAGCAGACCCTGACAATTGGCCGGCCAGGCATTTGCTCGCAGATGCCTATGAGCAACTGGGTTATCAGTCTGAAGGCCCTCAGTGGCGCAATGCTTATTTAACGGCTGCCAAGGAAATGCGCACGGGCCAAGTACTTGAACCTAGCATTGCGTCAGATCAAAAAGATCTTTTGGCAGCGGCAACTGTGCCTGATGTGCTCGACGCTTTGGCAGTAAAAGTTAATGCGCAGGATGCTGATGGAAAGAGTATTCTTATAAATCTCATTCTTCCTGATAGTCAAGAGCAGTACGCTATTACGCTTGCTAACGGCAATCTATCGTATTACGCAGCGCAACAGCTACAGGAAGCAGATGTAACATTGACGATTGACCAACAGAAGCTTTTGGAGCTGATCAGTGGGCAGTTATCGGCAACTGATCTGCTTTCGTTGGGAGCCAGTGCATTTGAGGGATCTCCTTTGGCCCTTGCTTCATTCCTGAGCGTTATTGGGAAAGACAATCGAAGCTACGATTTGGTACCTATGCCGTCTTCATAAATCATCACAACTATCTATGGCAAGTCTGTCCACGTTTGGGCAATCATGGACGGACATATCTCTGGTAAGCCGAAGCCATGAGCCTATCTGGGCCGTACCAGATTGGCGATTTCTTCGGAGTTGATGTTGGATCTTCCAAGATCATGAAAAGTCGAACGCTGCCAATCGAGTTGAGATACGAAGCTGTCTGAAGCTCCAGCGTGTTTACAGCCGGAGAGAAGCTTAAGAACAGCAAGCAGAGAATCAAACTACAACAATCGCCGCGGCGGTTAAGCCTTGTGTTGCGCGCTATTGTTGAGAGAAGCGATAGCGCGCCATAAACTGGGTTTGCAAAGCGTCCCCACTCTCGCCATCTTCATTGGTGCGCTCTCCCCACAAAAACTCCCAGCCTACATCAACTCGGGGTGTAGGCGTCCAGATCATGTTGACTGACGCGCGTATTGTGCGTTGATATGCTTCTCCCTCGACAAAATCCGGGTTCTGTAAGTCTACAACGCCAAGCGTAAAGTTCGAGCGAGTCACCTCACCCCACCAATGTTGATAGGAGGCGTACCCAGCGATTACCTCAAACAGCTCCAGATTGCCTTCGTCATCAAAGATTCCGTCATAGGAGCCAACGCTGCCTAGATCGTTGACATATCGGCCTATGGCAGTGCCTCCGCTTAGCTGAAATAGGAGTCCATCGCGATCATCGAGAAACGGCGTTGTGAAGCGTCCACTCATGGTCAAGCCCCAGGCAGATTTTTTCTTCAAGACCGAGCGTTCTCCATCGGTTTGCCCACGTATTTGCCGCGCTAGCATGCCTACCTTCATGTGCAGCCTATCGTTAGGCTCGAAGCGGCCGGCCACAACCACGTCCGGAGCGCGGGTTACACCACTGCCGCCCTGTATCTGTGGATTGGGGTCTTCGAGCGACAACACCATAGAAAAATCATCGCCGATAGGGGGCGAGAATCGTAATTGACTTTGGCGTAGGTTGATGCGGCCGTTGAGTCCCTCGAAATCGACTTCCTCCGGAGAAGCTTGGGTGTCGACAAACGCTGACCAGGTTTTACCCGCCAGCATTCTGTCCCACTGACCGAACGCGTGGCGTAGCCGGAAAGTATCATTGTCTTCTGCGAAATCACCTTCAATGAAAGCTCGCATTGTGCCAACATCAGTAGGCTCACGCAGATCAAAGTTTAATCTCGACTGAGCAGCACTCAGGCTCGACTCTGCTTTCACGCTATTTGTATTGTCGTCGTCAATGGGAATAGACCCTACAATGAAGCGGTCTTTAATTTCGAGAGGGTCCTGGTTAATAACAGCAGAAGCCTTAACATAGCCGCCGATAGACAGAGCAGCTTGAGTACCCGGCAGACGCCAAGCGCCAGGAAAGTCGTTTAGTAGTGCGCGTGTAGGGTCATCGGTTTGAGCAACCAGCACGTCTTCACCTGTTTGCTGCTTGATCTCAGCTGTACTCTTGGCAGGGGCACTATCGCTATCAATTTCTGTCTTTGCAATGACTTCATCGGCTTGGCTAGCGGGTATGTCTAAGTCTTTATCACTCGGCGTAAAGGTAGGAGGGGGCGAGCGCAGTGCGTCTAGTTCTTCACTCAGCGACGTGATTTGTTTTGCTTGGGCCTGCAGTTGCTTGCGCTGCGCGGCAAGCTGCTCTTGCTGTTGTTGTACTAGCGCTATAACGTCTGCCAGGCTCATCTCGTCCCCCGACTTCATTGCCGGGGGAGGGCTTGATTGCACATCAGTTGTAGCAATTCGTTTCTTGGCGTTCGCAGTTTCTGGCTGGGCAGCTGTTGGGGTAGCATTGCCGCCAGGCGCTGAAGGCTCACTAACAGGATTGGCTGAAATCGGTTCATTGGGATCGACAACAATAACCGGCTCAGATGTTTTGTTGTGATCGCTCTCTACTGATACATCCAGTAAAGCGTTGGCGTTGCTCTCTGCAGGTTGGTTGGGAGTTTGCGTACTCTGCTGAGCTAGCAGCGAGTGACTACAGGCAGACATCAGTACAAAGACTGTCGCAACGTCATGCAGCCTACTCACTTGTTCACCTGAGTCGCTTGGCGTAGGTCATATTTGTTCTGACATGGCCCAATGTAAATGCCTTCTATTTGTGCGGTGGTTCGATCCTTGATAGGAAGAAGTCTACCTTGCCTTTATCTATGAATCATCCTTTTTGAGGTCGGTAAGCAAGCGGCGATACTCTGGGTTTTCTCTCAGTAGCTCACCACCTGCTTCGATCAGGCGATCGACCTGTTCGTCGCTCAAGTCGAAACTCGTTGGAACAGTATTAAAGAACGCTCTTTGCTGCGGATCCTTAACAGACGAAAAATTCAGGCGGATGAAGTAGGCCGATACTGGTGCTTGTGGAGTCGACAGGGCCTGCGCCCACTTTTTTAGACTCCTTTGTATCAACTCAATTGTTGCTACGTTATAGCGGTTCAGTTGCACTGAGCTCACTGCGGAAATAGTGTCCGAGATCTTAGGGTATTCGTCGGTTAACGCCATATCTCTTGTTTTGTCGACGGATGCGTCAACCGAGATAATGACGATGCGTTTGGGTACCAGTTCGCGCTTACCGTTTAATAACATCTTGTTGATACCGCCGTTGACTTCCACTATCTCGTGGATGGCGCGCAGGCCCAAGTTGTCGGTGATACCCCCATCAACAAAGTGCGAATACTGGATTGTCTGACGGTCGAAATACTGGCGTAGACCCTGGTCTAAAAGGGCTATGTCTGGGTCTCTCAATGCCGCGCTGGATAGGTTCTTCTCCCAGCGAGGACCGGCTGAGCCACAGTCAGGATAATTTTTTACCACTACCGGTTCAAATACTATTGGCACCGCTGAAGAAGCGGTTACGGCTCTGGCCACAGGAAACGTTGAGAGGTCTGAGCACAGCAGATTGAAATACTCTTGAACAAAAGAAAACCGGACACCGGTACTCAGGTCAGTTGAATTTATCAGAATGAGGGGAGCATTATCTCTGCGCATATCAGCGTAAGTGGCGTTGCCAAAAACAGTTTCTTCGTACTCTTGGACGGCCATCTCAGTGCGTCCCCGGCCGCTGAGCCAGCGCAACGGGTTCAGTAGGCCTCGAAGAAGATCGCCTTGAACATTTTTGCGCAGGAATGCGCTTTCAAAGTCGTCAAAAATGCGGTCACCGTGCAGTCCATAATAGGCGGAGGTAAAGCTGCCGCCGGAAACCGAGCTGATAACGTGAATATCATCCAGAAGCCTCGCCTTATCCCCTGAAAGCGATATGGGAGTATCACGAAGCTCTTTCATAACGCCGTAGGAAAGTGCTGATGCTCTGGTTCCACCGCCCGAAAATGCGAGCATCAAGGCATTCTCGCTTTGACGCCAATCCCTGAAAAACGACTCTATGGAATAAGAGTTGGCTTGGTCGACTCCGTTGCTGCTGGTGTTGTTTACCACGCCGTGAGAAGCGCAGCCTGAAATAAGGCTAATCAACAACCCCAGGCGCAAGTAACTTCCCATGAATAATGTCCCCTTACCGGCGTGGTGTGTAATTCTGCGACAGAGTCGCCTTATCTAAAGATAGCTTTTCGTTATGCTATCAGCTTAGCTTAGTCGATGTAGAGATGCTGCTTGAAGTGACTGCGTTGCCAATTTTGCGCGACTCTGGGATCGGATAACTCAGAATCACGCCTGTTTTGGTGCTAAAATGATCGGGGTCTACGGTTTATTCGTTGATACTTGCAGAGTGTTGATTCTGCGCGAGCAGTTTCTACACTCATTGACACCTTGTTTATCCGCTAACTGAGATTTTTGCGTGCCTAAGATTCCCTTGTCAATTTCTGCGACTACCCTGTTCGTGTTGCTACTAAACTTGGTTGCATTTAGCGGTGCCAGCGCCAATGCGCAAGAAACGACAGATACGATCTCGCGTGCATCCCTTGTTTCTTCAGAACTGCTCGAAGCGCGAATAGATGCTGTTCAGGATGGCGATCTTGCGGAAGAAGAGAGCACGAAGTTACTGACTCTACTGCGAAGCGCTCAAAATAATCTCCAGAGTCTCAATCGAAATTCCGAACTAGCTGAATCGTTCAGAGATGCGAACGTATCTGCGCCAGAGCAGACACGGATTATTCGGCAAAAGCTTGAGCAGGAGAAAGATGTCGACCCTCTGAAGTCGCTGATGATGCTGGAAGTCAACCTAGACATGCCGCTTAAGGAACTCGAGAGATATTTACAGGATGAACGAGCAGCGCTCACTGCATCAACAGCTCGAGCAGAAAACTTCAGCAGGCGGTTGCTGGATGAAAGCAGCCGGCCTGCGTTAGTGCGTCAACGTTTGCTGGAGTTGTCACAACAACAGGAGGAGGCCGCAGCTCAGCTGCGTGTGCCTATGGATCCCGCCGAGGACCCTGCATTGACTGAGGCAAGGCGCTGGGTCTTAACAACGGAAGTTGCAGCACTAGCCGCGGAAATCAAAGCGTTGAACGAAGAGCTCAACAGCCAGGGTGTGCGGAGTGATCTATTAGAGGCTCAAAGTGAGCAGGAGAATGTGAGACTCGCTCAGATTGATGCTCGATTGGAGGCGCTAAATTCGCTCGTTAATCGTAAAAGGCAGCTTGAAGCGGTAAAGGCAAATGAAACCGCGGAGCAGGTGCGCAAAGATACGGTGGGGTCGGACCCATTGTTGATCGATCTTGCTGAACGCAATGCCGACCTCACAAGGCACCTCAATGATACGGCGGCGCGGTTGGATCAGCTGGATAAAGACAATCTACTAGCGGAGAAACTGACCGCTAGAATTCAAGCCGATTCTACCGACGCACGTGCAGCGGTAGAAGGCAGTGGTAGAAGTGAAGGGTTGGGAGAGGTGCTGGTTGCGCACCGTAGCTCATTACCCGATGTGCGACTTTATGCTGATAGGTCAAAAGCGCGTAAGCGCGAGATTGACTCTGTAGTAGTGCGGAATTTGAGGCATCGAGAAGAGTCCCGGCGATCGAGTGAGAGTGACCAAACTCTCCAACGCTATATGTCGCAGCTATCAACACCGGAGTCAACGGAACTGGAAGCACAGTTGCGCGGCTTGTTGGAGCACCGAATCGAGCTGCTTGATAAAGCATTGGCGGACGACGAGCTGTATTTGAATCGCCTGCGCGAACTGGATAGCGCTGAGCGAGAGCTCATGGCAGAGATAGCTTCATACAGGGAGTTTCTAGACGAAAATCTGTTGTGGTTGGGTAGTGTGCATCCCACCAGTCTCTCAGATTTTCGCGAGCTACCAAAAGAGATCAAGTTGTTACTCTCTCCTGCCATCTGGTCGAGCCTCTTTAATGCATTTCTGACGCAGATGGCACAATCACCTATTGCTTGGCTGGCCCTGTTGACAGTAGTTGGACTCGTTTGGCGGCGGCGGTCAGCCATTGCAGCTATAGAGGCGATTTCCCAGAAGGTAAACCGATCTGATACGGATAGTTTCTCGCTCACGTTACGAGCGCTGTTCTTTACTTTGATCGCGGCAGCGCCAATACCGTTATTGTTGGCTATTGTAGGCTGGCAGTTAAACACGATACCCGCTGAGATTGAGCCGGTTTACAGTGCTGTGGGCGCATCTCTCATGCGCGTTTCTGGAAATTTGTACATCCTGGGCTTGTTGAGCGTTGTATGCATGCCAAAGGGGCTGGCATCAGTGCACTTTCGCTGGCGCAAGCGTAGCCTCAGGATATTGCGTCCCGCACTTAAGAACCTGACAAGGGTCTTTATACCCGCACTGATAGTTCTCCGCCTGTCGATGGATATAAATGATGCAGACACCGGCGGACTCATGACCAGGCTTGCGTTTGTGGCTGGTTATGGCGCGCTCGTGCTGTTCTTTCTTCGCGTACTCCATCCAACTCGCGGTGTTTTTTCCCACTGGCGATTGGGCGAGCAATCGGTAGCAATATTCATCGGTTACTGGTTGGGAACTCTTTCACTCGTCGCCACACCACTCTTACTATCGACACTCCCGCTTATGGGGTATTTGTACTCTGTTCTAACGCTTTCTTTGATGTACGTGTCTACGCTGTGGGCAACCCTTGTCCTTATTTTATTGCATGCTCTTGCACTGCGTGGTTTGCGTCTTACCACGTCACGGTTTGCAGTTAGGGTTGCTGAAGAGGCGGCCGAACAATCCGATACAACAAGATTAGGGAGTGATGTCGCAGTGGGCGTGGTGATGGGTGAAAACGACGATCTCGCAGTAGAAGAACCTGAACTGGATATAGAAAACCTTAGCGATGACATTCACGGTCTGGTGAATATTGTAGCGATTGTTGCTGGTCTAGTTGCTCTCTACTTAATCTGGTCACCCCTGCTACCAGCGCTGCGCATCTTCGATAGCGTGCACCTTTGGTACCAAACGGTGACGGTAAATGGTGAGGATATCCGTTCTCCAATCTCACTAGGTGATTTGTTGGAGGCAGGACTCTATATAGTGGGGATCGGTGTGGTGATGGCCCGCTTACCTGCTCTGATGGAAATTATTCTGCAGCGTCGCTTTAACGTATCGGCCGGCAGTCGTTACGCGGCTGTGGTGCTCACGAAATATGCCCTGGTTGTTGTTGGGGTATTGCTCGTGGCCAACACCATTGGTGCGCAATGGTCTCAGTTGCAGTGGCTGGTGGCGGCACTTAGTGTCGGGATAGGCTTTGGTTTGCAGGAGATAGTGGCAAACTTTATCAGCGGCCTGATCATTCTGTTTGAACGCCCCGTTCGCGTGGGAGATGTAGTCACAGTTGGAGAGACAGAGGGCGTAGTCACAAAAATACGCATTCGCGCTACCACGATTCGAACGTGGGACCGAAGAGAGCTCCTTGTGCCGAATAAGGAACTGATCACCGCTAGAGTTCTTAACTGGTCATTGTCGGACGAAGTATCGCGGGTCATGGTGGTTGTGGGGGTTGCATACGGATCAAATGTAGAAGCTGTACAGGCATTGATGTACGAGGCAGCACACGAGAATGATCTGGTAGTTTCGGACCCTGCTCCCTTTGTCAGCTTCGAAGAGTTTGGTGACAACGCCCTGACGTTTAGATTGCGAGCCTATATTCAGGATCTGCAGTATCGATTGTCTACCATTAGCGAGCTGCATAAAGCGATCAATCAGAAATTTAGTGAGGCGGGTATAGTGATCGCATTTCCACAGCGCGATTTGCATCTCAACACAACCGGGCCACTGCAGGTTAACATCGATGACGTTCGTCAGAGCGCTCGGGATGAGAAAGGTAATAGCTAACGCAAGGTATGTAACGAGAGCGCCAGATAGGTATCAAACATACTGAGCTTCGTGTTGCGTAGAGTGGAAACCTCACGGGCGTTTTCAGCAGATATAAGTAGGCTTGCAAATGGCTTGCACTCAAAAGAATCGCAGAATTAATTTCCCGGGAGAAGGCGCATGATGTATGAAAACATGGCTATTCTTGCTGGCTTTGTATTTTTCTATAGCGTTGTCAGTGGTGGGCTTGAGCGTACTCCCATAAATGGTGCATTGGTCTTTGTACTTTTTGGACTTATGGTGGGGCCACTGGGCTTGGATTGGCTGCAGTTGTCGTTGGACTCTGAAGGCCTGCGGGTTCTAGCTGAGATCACTCTAGCGTTGGTGTTGTTTACGGATGCCGCCGGTGCTGATCTTGGAGTGCTGAGGCAGCGTATCGTTCTCCCGAGGCGCCTATTGTTGGTAGGGTTGCCTTTAACAATATTGCTTGGCTTTGGCGCCGGCGCATTCTTGTTTGACAGTCTGGGCCTCTTTGAAGTTGCGATCCTGGCCACCATGCTGGCACCAACAGATGCTGCACTGGGCAAGGCGGTTGTCACTAATGCGTCTGTTCCCGATGACCTGCGCCAGGGTCTGAATGTGGAAAGCGGGTTGAATGATGGTATTTGTGTGCCGATCCTGTTCGTATTTCTTGCGTTAGCTCAGGGGCAAAGCGGTGACAATGGCACGATGATGCTAGCGCTGGAGTTGGTGGTTGAGGAGATAGGTATCGGGCTGGCTGTAGGCCTGACTGTAACCGCTATTGGTAGTGTGCTGGTGAAGACTTTAGGAGCTCGGGGTTATATGACCAAGAGTTGGCGACAGCTGCCGGTAGTGGCGCTGGCGACCGTCTGCTTTGCGACTGCTCAATTACTCGGAGGAAGCGGCTTTATTGCTGCATTCGCTGGCGGTATGTTGTTCGGCTGGATAGTGCAGGAGCATAAAAAAAAGCTACTTTTAGCTGCAGAAGGTACTGGCGACACGACGTCGCTGCTCACATGGGTAGCGTTCGGCGCGATCGTTGTTGGAACATCGTTTGACGCGCTGACATGGCAGGTGGTGGTGTACTCGCTACTGAGCCTTACAGTGGTCCGTATGCTGCCCGTATTTCTGTCGCTATACAGTACCCACCTGCGTGTCGATGAAAAGCTGTTCGCTGCCTGGTTTGGCCCGCGCGGGCTGGCAAGCATTGTGTTTGGCGTTATCGTGTTGAATGCCGACTTGCCTGGTGGTGATATCATTGGCATGACGGTGTTGTGTACTGTGTTCTTAAGCGTTGTTTGCCACGGCGTTAGTGCTAATCCACTAGTTGCGGTGCTTGCTGCTCGGTTGAAACGATCAGGTCAGAGCGCAACCGCAGACAAGCAAGCCTAGGACACGTTGGAATCAGTGATGAGTGTTTGGAATGTGGCCACTGAAATATTCGGCTTTGTCTCTGCCTCACTGCAGATTCGCGAGAAAACTGGGCCCGATTCGGGCGCTTATTGCCCATAGAAACATTACCCTTGGAGGGATCTCTACATGCTGCTCAATATAGTCATAGCAATCGGACTCATGATACTCACTACAGCTATGCACGCGGGTGGGATGGTATTGGCGTCCCATGGCGTGAAGGCTCATGCGCTAGAGCGCAAAGAGAGACTACGGTTTCCCCAATTGTTTTGGGTAGCCTATGTGATTCAGGTGATGTTTGTGGTTGCTCTTTTGGAGGTGCTGCTTTGGGCGGGAGCCTATGTTGCCCTCGGTGCTATTGAGGGTATCGAAACGGCGACCTATTTCTCTATGGTGACGTTTACAACGTTGGGGTACGGCGAGATAGTGTTGGAAGAACGTTGGCGGCTATTGGCGTCTTTTCAGGCGGCAACCGGCATCATTATGTTTGGCTGGACTACAGCAATTGTTATAGCCATTGTACAAAGAGCATATTTTCCAGATAAGACAGGCTAGTTTGTAGGTGCATTTCCGGCATGGGAATGCACTATATTTTCTCCTCGAAAGATTTCTCACTCAAACGAGTAAGACAAGCTGCAGAGAGCGAACTGCCGGTGAGCTAATCGGTTGTATCGGTGCCGCTAGTGAAGTCCATGAAATTTACCCGCTGTAGTGAAGTGCATACGTGCCAGTGTGGAACATCTCGCCGAGATGGTCATGGCGTAAAGATCGACCAGTATGCGGGCTCTCGCGAGATCAGTACGCCCGAATTACACGTGTTGTTACACGTTGCCATAAGCAACTCTGTCGAAAAGTATGCAACTACGCAGGCTGGCATTCAGGACAGTGGTAAAGCCGCCGGCTGTTGGCTGTAGTGCGAACAATGCCGGTGCCACAGTGATAGCACGGATTGCCACTGCGACCAAAGACATAGAATCGTCGCCACTCCCAACCCGCGCCGGCCTGTTTGAGTTTTCCAGCGAGTCTGGGCCGCAGTGTGATGCCCCCGGTGTCGTAGCTGCGGCGGCTCAATGCTAAAGTGCTGCGCGCCAGTCGGCCTAGTTCGCCTCGGCTGAGAGTCTCCGGTTTGCGGCGTGGATTGATGCGTGCATCGTGCAGAACCTCGCTGCGCAAGTAGTTGCCATTGCCTGCTAGGAATGCCTGATCGAGGTAGAGTGTAGCAAGCTCGCGACGAGCGAAACGAGCATCTCCAAGTCGACCTGCAATCTGGTGCCATGTGAGATCTGTGTTCATGATGTCTGGGCCGATCTTGGCCAGGAAGGGGTGCTGCGCCAACTCTTGTGTGGGCCATACGCTGATATCTGATGCGCTATAGAGAATAGCGCTGTGGTGCTCTGTTTGCAGTACGATTCGCAGGGAGCGCGTGGTGTCGGGAAGTTTATGACCTTTTACTACCCGCCATACCCCGTACAGCTGGTTGTGCGAGTAAATGGTTTGGCTGTTGTCGAAGTGTGTTAGGAGGGCTTTACCGCGTGTTTCAATATCGACCACTGTGTGACCCACCAGTTTTTTAGCATTCCGGCGGAGTTTGGCTAGACCAAAGCGGGCATGAATGATCTCCCTCCCGACCAGTACGTCAGCAAGCTTATCTGCCGCGCGTCTAATTTCAGGGCCTTCCGGCATTTTTTGGGCAACCTAAATAGTAGTTGTCCTATTTGTACGCGATTTATCCGCAGCGGTTCT
Source organism: Halioglobus sp. (assembly GCA_039990395.1). GTDB lineage: Bacteria > Pseudomonadota > Gammaproteobacteria > Pseudomonadales > Halieaceae > CALINF01. Next base: position 167,510 of record JBDXFZ010000126.1, on the reverse strand, counting down.
CTACAGCCGTAAATTTCCCAGTCGTTATGCGACATCGCTAGGGCAGCTGTTCAGATGCGCTCTCACACAAAAGGGGATGCTCCTTTAAGCAGATTGAAGAAACGTTGATCAATAAGATTGGGCAGCCACCGAGAAGCAGGTTCACGCAGAAGGGATGATGCGCGCGTAAAGGGCTATGTTCCCATTTCCTTATGAGCCGGTGTGTTCGCGCACAGCTGCGCTAGCGCTTATAATCACGAGCCTCATAACCCAGCCGCTGGATTTCCAACGTATGATCAAGCTTCTCCCTCGCTCCAAAACAGCATTACTAGGCACGCTATTTTTTCTTATGCTGGCCGCCAGCGCGTCTGCCCAGGATGAGCGTTCTCGCGCGTATCTTGATGCCCAGCCTTTGTTGGTTGTTCCCGCTAACGGCATTGAGATTGCCTACCGCACCTTGGGCGCGGATGATCGTCCGCCGGTTGTGATGATAATGGGGCTAGGCGCATCACATGTCGTTTGGGGCGACAGGATGGTGAAGGGGCTGGAGGAGGCTGGATTTCGTGTGGTGTTGCTGGACAATCGTGATGTGGGTGGCAGCACTCGCTTCGATGAATGGGGTGAACCCACAATGTGGTGGCAGCTGCTAAAAAGAGAGTTCGGGTTCGAGGTAGATGCGCCTTACACGCTCAATGATATGGGCGCAGACACGATAGCGTTGATGGACCGATTGAATATTCGAGACGCACACCTCATTGGTGCGTCGATGGGCGGCATGATTGCACAGGTGGCGGCAGCGCAATACCCAGATCGAGCCCGGAGCCTTATATCGATTATGTCTACGACCGGCGCGCCTCATTTACCACCACCCAGCGACGAAGCCACCGAACGACTTGTAGGTTTGGCATCAGGCGATGAGGACGATGCCCAGCGACAAGCCGCATTCGTAAAGCGTGGTTTTTATCCAGAGGCCATGCCTCGACAGATGATGGCCATTTTTAAAACCGGTGATCGATCAGCAGAGGTGGCAACCATCAGCGCACCGACGTTGGTACTGCACGGCGCAGATGACGATTTGATTCCGCCACCACATGGCGAATATACGGCTGAGTTGATCGAAGGGTCTGATCTCGTCGTTTTTGAGGGAATGGGCCACAACATTCCCGACGACGTACTGCCGTTATTGTTAGCGCGGATGATCCAGCATATGCAGGCGATAGATACGGCGAAAGCGTCTTTAGCGCAGAAGTAAACTGTTTCGCAGGCTTCCACTCTACGAGGAAGGTTTCGCGCAAGGCGCAACTGATTATTCATTGTACCGGTGCTTACGAACGTTCAAAGGGAATAACTCATGTCGCTAGATTTTGGCCCGACCTCAAAATTTTACTACTCACAGCGGCTGCGTTTGCACTACGTGGATTGGGGGAATGCCGAGGCACCGCCCTTGCTGCTGGTGCATGGTGGTCGCGATCATTGCCGCAACTGGGACTGGCTGGCGCGCGAACTCAGTGAGCAATACCACGTAATCGCACCTGACTTGCGTGGGCATGGTGACAGTCAGTGGATAACGGGTGGCACCTACAACATGATGGATTACACCTACGATATTGCGCAGCTTATTCATCAGCTTGAACTGGCACCGCTGCGCATCGTAGCTCACTCTATGGGTGGCAATGTCAGTTTGCGCTACGCGGGGCTTTATCCAGATAAAGTGGAGAAGCTGGTGGCCATAGAAGGGCTGGGGCCCTCACCGAAAATGCTCGCCGAGTGGAAAAAACAGGAACCAGCAGACAGTCTTCGCAATTGGGTCGATCAGGTTCGCGGCATCTCGGGGCGGCAACCGCGACGCTATAAAAGCCTGGCTGATGCGACATTGCGTATGCAGGAGGCTAATCCACACCTGTCACCGCAGCAGGCCCAACACCTCACAGTTCACGGAGCAAACCAGAACGAAGATGGCAGTTTCAGCTGGAAGTATGATAACTACATAAACGTATTCCAAAATGCAGCAGTGACGCCAGACCTCGCCGCCGCGCTGTACAGCAAGATCACTTGTCCGACACTGCTGGTGTACGGTGATGAAAGCGATGCTTCCAATCCGGCGCAGGATGGCCGAGACCAGGTCTTTCAGGATGTGCAGGTTGAGACTATTGCCAATGCCGGCCACTGGGTGCATCACGACCAGTTGCAGGTGTTTCTCCGGTTACTTGAGAAGTTTCTATAAGCACGACGTGCACAGTTTTTTCCAAACGTAGTGAAGAGCTTTACTTAAAGCTGCGCCGAATGGGGAAGGGTATTTGTTTCTTAAGGGATGCCCTGCCAGGCCGGGTCTCTATGGATTCGGTAGGGCTGGAAATGTCCGGCGCATTGTTGCATTCTTAATGCCAATATATCTGTGTTATCAGAATAAAATTTGAGACCGTTATGTCAAAAAAACAGGGTGCTGAGGTTATTGACGGACGTCGCCTTCGCAGTGAACGTAGTCGACTCGCCATTATTGAAGCGGTGTTGGCGCTGCAGGAGGAGGGCGTGCTGGTGCCCACGGCTCAGCAGATATCCGATCGAGCGGGTGTCGGTATTCGCTCCTTCTTTCGGCATTTTGAAGATATGGAGACGCTTTTTGAAGCTGTCGACGATCACATTCGCGACTCCTACCAAGCGCTATTTTTTGGCGGGGATCGGGACGGAACGCTAGAGGAGCGTATTGATCACGCGGTGGAACGTCATGCCGACGCCTATGAAAGTGTCACCAACATTGTCCTGGGTACTACCGCTCTGCTCTGGCGTTATAAGGTATTACGCAAAAACTATGCTCGTAACCAACGCGCTTTGCGCAGGGATCTGGATGACTGGCTGCCAGAACTGAAATTGGTGCCCCGTGATACTCGTGAAGCCATCGATGCTATAGCCTCCTATGAAATGTGGCACAGGCTGCGCTACCACCAAGGTTTGAGTAAGACAGCCAGTGTCACTATTCTCAAAACGTTGCTGAACAACCTAATGGGCGACTACTGAGCGGCCAGGTGAAATGACAGAACACGGCCGTGATCAGGTCGGCGCAGCATGAATCGGAAGTTGCCCTCTATTCAGCGATCATTGGTTATTTCACACTGACTCTTTTGGCCTTACGTTTTAGAGCCTTGCGCTTTGGAGCCTTCCGTTTAACCACGGGCTTTGCCTTGATGCCTGCTGCGTCCTCCAGCTCTTGCAGTGCCACCTCCATGTAGTCAATAAGCCGCTGCACCTGAGGCACAGAACGCCGACAGGCGATGATGCCGAAGTCCACATTCTGGTCGTAAGTGACCAGGGTGATATTCATGGCCATGCCGTCCGTGACGATGGACAGAGGGTAGGAGCCGTCCATGCGCGCCCCGTTCCAGTACATGGTTTCCCTAATGCCTGGCACGTTGGAGATGGCGACGTTGTAAGCGGGCAGACGCGAGATCAGCCCCAACGGCAAGAGTGCGAGGGTGGGGGTCTGCATGATCACACTGACCAGTTCAATCTCTTTGGGCGACATGCCATCGTAGAACGCCTTACCCGCCTTTACCGACGCCATGATGGCCTGAATGCGCTCGCCGGGGTCGGCGATGTTGGTTGCGAGGTCTGCGCTGATACTGGCTACTGCGTTCCCCGAGTCTACGTCTCCCGCCTTGCGCAGTGAGACCGGTACCATGGACTTGAGGGACTCTTCAGGTAACTCCGCGTGGTTTTGTAGGTACTGGCGCAGGGCGCCGGCACACATCGCCAGGACCGCATCGTTGAAGGTGCCATCAAACGCTTTGCCCACCGCGTAGATACGGGCAAAGGGCCAGGACTGTGCAACGAAGCGCCTGGCACCGTCTACTTCTGTATTCAGGGCACTGGTGGGAACCTGCAGGTGCGGCAGGGAAAGCTCGCCGCCGCGGCCACTCCAGGCCTGCGTGAATCCTTTGAGGGCGCGGAACAGGTTGGTGCTGCTGTCGAAGTTTGACTTGAGCATGTCGGCGACGTTGCGCAATTCTGCATCCGAGTGCTCAGCCGGTTTGCCCATGCGCAGGCCTTCCTTGTAACGTTGCCAGGATTTTAGAGACAGGGGCGAGTCGTCGAGTATTTGATTTGGGTCTGCAGAGAGCATACTGCGTGAGATGTGCATGGAGCGTGCGCCGTCCACCGCTGCGTGGTGGGTCTTGGTGTAGACAGCGAACTGGCGGTTCTGCAGGCCTTCGATAAGGTGCATCTCCCACAGAGGGCGACTTCGTTCCAGCAGGGTGCCGTGCAGGCGCGATACCAGATTGAACAATTCACGGTAGCGGCCGGGTTTGGGCAGGGCCGAGTGGCGAACGTGGTAGTCCATGTCCATGGCTGGATCGGGTTCCCAGAAGGCATTGCCCGCCAGGCCCATGCGCCCCAGTTTCAGCCGATCGCCGAACGGCGGCAGTAGGGCGTCTGCGTTGCGCACGTTGTGTGCCAGGCTGTGCAAGAATTCCTGCTCATCGACACCCTCGGGCAGGGTATACAGGGCGAGGCCGCCCACGTGCATGGGCATTTCACGGGTTTCCGAGATTAGAAACGCCTTGTCTACCATACTAAGCTTTTTCATAATTCTCTCTGTTGTCGCCAACTCTTACTCGCGCCTGTTGAATGTCGCCTTGTGCCTTTTCAGGAAGGCCAACATGCCTTCCAAGCCGCAGCACACAAGCAACTTTTTCTCAATTTTATTTACAAACCGTCGCTGGTTTTGATGATTGCCTTCGAGTTCGCCGGTAGCGTGAATGCCACGCCATCCTGCCCGATGGTATATTCCGGGAAGATATCTTCGGCCCCGTTCAGATACAACAAATCTTGACCCGGGATAACCAGCGGCGGGACGATGTGATAGTACAGCAGGTGACCAACGCCGGCATCGCGGGCTGTTTCCGCGGCTTCCACCGGACTGGCGTGGTAATCGAGAATATCGTAGGTGATCTTGGCCATGATCTCGTTGCCCAGCTTCTTCGCGGTCGCGTTCATCATGTTGACCAGGTTGGGGGCCAAGGCCTCGTGCACCAGCAGGTCGATGCCCTCGGAGAACTTCTGGATATTGGCCTGCTTGGTGGTGTCGCCGGTAATCAGCAGTGAACGACCCTTGTAGGTGAAGCGGTAGCCTACGGCCGGTTCTACCGGTGAGTGATCCACCGCGAGCATTTCCACCTTGAGTCCCTCTCCCTCGTATACAACGACCAGTTCACCCATGGCGGGCTTGTCGAACGGCACGGCTTGCATGCCGGCGGCCTTCATCGGCGCCACAAGATCTCCATGGTGCTCGTGTCGGTAGACGAAGTCCTGAGCATAGGCGGCGTTGAATCCGTCTACTACCCGTTCTACACCGCGTGGCCCATAGACCGGCAGGGGCGAGTCGTTGTCGCCTCCAGCCCAGCGTATTGTGCTGATTTCGCCCAAGCCGTCGATATGATCGGAGTGGAAATGAGTGAGGAAAACGCCCTTGACGGTGCCCGGCTGATATCCCATTCGGGCCAGGTTGCGAGGGCCGTCGGTACCCGAGTCCACCATGAAGAGCTGCTTACCGGCCACCACTGCGACACAAGGTCCGGAGGCGTTGGGGGCGGGCAGTGGACCGCCCGCGCCACAGAGGCCGAGGTGCAGGCCGTCCTCCAGCTCCGCCACGATGTCTACTCCCATTCGGGATTCCAGGCCTTTCTCCATCACGCGGGCGGCGATGGTTGCGCGCTGGCTATAAACCGTAACACCGAGTATTGCCACGATCGCGGTGACGGCAACTAACTTTTTCATACACAGCTCCTCGTATGCCAGGTCGCATTGTACTTGATATGGAGTGACTTATTATGACATAGTATATGCCATATAAATATGGTTCATTTCTTGAACTGCCTCTACAACTATTATCGGAACATTGGTTATGAAAAAGTTGCTCTTCACTGCTGCAGGGTTGCTCGTCTTGGTAGGGCTGTTGTTGCTGTCGTTGCCGACCATTCTCCACAAGGCTGGCCTCCACCCGGAATACAACGGGCCAACGGCAGAGCTGCCGGGGAAACGCGCCCTGATTATCACCACCAGCCACGGCGTGCTGGCGGCCCCTGGGGAAACCGAGGGCCCGGCCACCGGGGTGATGGCTTCTGAGTTTACCCATCCCTATTACACGTTTCTCGACGGTGGCATGGAAGTGGACATTGCCAGTATCGCCGGCGGTGAGATCCCAATAGACCCCCAGACACTGCAATTCATGGTCCGGTCGCCCGAAGACGATCGCTACCTCAACGATGCTATTGCACAGGCCAAGGTGAAGAACTCCATCCCTATTACCGATGTGGCCGTCGACCAGTACGACATCGTATTCATAGCAGGTGGCTGGGGCGCAGCATACGATCTTGCGCAATCCCCCGTGTTGGCGGCCAAAGTGAGCGAGTCCTACTACGGCGTTAAGGCCGCGGTGATTGGTGGCGTTTGCCACGGTGTACTGGGCCTGGTGAACGCCCGTGACCGCGACGGTAAATTGCTGATTGCCGGTCGTCGTATGACCGGGGTGACCGACAAGCAGATCAAGGAACTGGGTATAGAACTCACACCGCTGCATCCTGAGGCGGAGCTGCGCAAGGCAGGAGTCGTATTCGAAAGCCAGACCGCATTTAGGGATATTTTCGCCACACACGTTACCATCGACGAAGAGCAGCGCTTTGTTACCGGCCAGAACCAAAATTCGGGCCTCGAGACGGCGCATAACATGATGCTGGTTCTTAGTGAGCGGGATTGATTCATGGGGACTAATAGGCGCAGACCACGTTTAAACCTGATCTGCGCCCAAATTCTAGAGGAACGAATATGAATAGAGTCCTTAAAATCATGGTACTCCTGCCCGCCATCCTGTTCATGGTGACAGGATTGCGCTGGCTGGTAGCTCCTGCCGGGGTAGCGCCCACGTTCGGTCTGACCCTTGATGTGGGTGTGGGCTTGAGCTCCCAGGTGGGTGACATGTCCTCCTTCTTCCTGACTCTGGCCAGCTGTATGTTGATAGCGCTGATCAGCGGTCGTCGCAGTTGGTATTACCCGGCGATCATGCTGTTATCCATCACGGCCGTTGGCCGTGTCCTGGCGTGGTTGGTTCACGATGCTACGCTTGCGCTGGACCTGATTGCCCCAGAGGTGATCGTGTCGATCATCTTGTTGGTGGCGTCGCGTCGGCTGCCCGAAGGGGCTTGAGTTGGTGAAAGTTTCTGGCATCCGGCAATGGGGTCTGGCCGTCTCCCTGTTGTGGACCCTTTCGATTGCCGCGGTTCAGGCAAGCGCGGAAACGCAGACGCTCACCGATGCGACACACGCTAGCGCTCAACGCCCTAATATTGTGTTTATCTTGGCAGACGACCTGGGTTACACCGACATTGCTCCCTACGGCAGCGAGGTGAACACGCCCACCCTGTCGGCCCTGGCAGAGCAGGGGGTGCGGTTCACCAACTATCACACCGCCGCCAACTGCGCCCCGGCGCGGGCCATGTTGCTCACCGGCGTGGATAACCACCTGGCCGGTGTACCGAATATTCCTGAAATGCTGGCGCCCCAGCAGCGCTCCCACGCCCACTATCAGGGTGTGCTGGGTGATAACGTGGTTACCGTGGCCACCCTATTGGAAGATGCCGGCTATCACACCTATATGGCGGGAAAGTGGCACTTGGGGGCCACTCCGGATAAGCGTCCCAGTCGGCGCGGGTTCGAGCGCACAGTGGCGTTGATGGATTCAGGCGCCGACAACTGGGAGCAGCGCCCTTACTTGCCACTGTACGATGAGGCCAATTGGTTTGCCGACGGTGAGCGCATCAGCTTGCCAGACGATTTCTATTCTTCACGTTTTCTGATCGATAAAACCATTGAGTTTATCGATAGCAATCTGGAAGACGGACAACCCTTTTTCGCCTATGTGCCTTTTCAGGCTGTACACATACCTGTGCAGGCGCCACAGGAGTACATCGATAAATATATGGGGGTGTACGACAGGGGCTGGGCGTCACTGCGTGAACAGCGGCTGCAGCGTGCGGTGGAGCTGGGCATAGTGCCGCCGGATACGGCTATGGTGGATATGGCAACCACTGATGATTGGGACGCGCTGGATGCGCAGCGCAAGCGTTACGAGGCCAAGCGTATGGCAGTGTACGCGGGCATGATCGAAGCCATGGACTTTCATATCGGCCGTCTGGTGATGTATCTCAAGTCCCAAAGCCAGTACGACAATACCATTTTCATTGTTACCTCGGATAACGGCAGCGAAGGCAGCGGCCCCGCTGATCCGATGGCTTTTCCCGCGCGGCTCGGTCCTGGGCGGCTTGGCTACCACCTGGATTATGACCGCTTGGGCCTCAAGGGCAGTTTCAACACGATCAGCCCCAGTTTCGCCAGTGCAGCAGCCAGCCCTTTGTCCTTTTACAAATTTTACACGGGGGAGGGCGGAATGCGTGTACCCCTGATCATTGCCGGTGAGCCTTTACCGCAGTCCAGTAAGCTGAACCCCGCGTTTACCTGGGCCACGGATATCACCCCCACCATCCTGTCGATGGCCGGTGTCGAACAGCCCGGTGAGCGTTATGCAGGCAGACCGGTGCTGCCTATGATTGGCCGTGACCTGACTCCGCTACTCACAGGGGAGGCTGAGCGAGTTTATACAGATGACGATGCGGTGGGCTACGAGTTGACCGGCCATGCCGTCCTGTTCCAGGGCGATTACAAGTTGATGGTCAACCAGCCGCCTCTGGGAGATGGACGGTGGCGACTGTTCAATATTGTCGAGGACCCCGGAGAGACCGAAGATATTGCGTCTACACGCCCCGTCCTCTTTCAACGTATGTTGTCCCGCTATCAACGTTACCAGCAAGAGAATGGCGTGCTGCCCCTACCGGCGGGTTATACACAGATAAAGCAGTTGGTTGCCAATACGCTACAGATGCAGTACCGCGAGGGAGTACTGCTGTTCCTCCTGAGCCTACTGGTGCTGCTTCCATTTTATGTTGCCTATCGAATGAAGAAGGATTCCCACTGATGATAGAAGTGCACCGGCTGTACGCTATCACTCATTCGCTATACTCGGGCCGGGCTCGCGCCTACCTGATCAAGCAGGGTATCCCCTTTCAGGAACTGTCTACCGGCCATGAGAGTTTCAAGGCAGAGGTTCTGCCCAAGGGCAAGCTGCCGACCATACCCACGCTAGTGACCCCGCAGGGCGACGTGATTCGCGACGGTGCTGCTATCATCGAACACTTCGAGGCCGCCAGTGGTCGACCCTGTCAGCCGAAGGGGCCACGGCAGCAGATCGTCAGCGCATTGTTTGATGTGATTGGCACCGATGGGTTGTTGCGCCCAGCTATGCACTATCGCTGGAATTATCCGCAGGAGAATCTGGAGTTTGTTCGATACCACTTCTTACATTCTCAGCGCGATACAACTCAGCGGCAGGATAAAACCGATCACATGATGGATCGAATGCGGCATGCGGCAGAGGCTTTCGGCGTTACAGAGCATACACAGGGGCTTGTGGAAGAGCTCTACGTTGAGTATCTCGATGCGCTAAATATCCACTTCGATCAGTACCCCTACCTGTTGGGCTGGCAGCCCAGTATCGGCGACTTCGGTCTGCTCGCTCCCATGTATGCCCACCTGGGCAGAGATCCCTTTCCGGCCCGCTTGATGCAGCAGCGAGCGACGCGCGTGTATCGCTGGGTTGAGCGAATGAACCGGGCCGATCAGGACGTACCCGAGTATTTTACTCCGGGAACGAAGTTTTTGGCGGACGATGAGGTACCAGAAACATTGCTAGCGGTGCTACGCGTGCTGGCTGAAGACTTCGTACCAGAGACACGAGCTGCCGCCGAGCGCATCAATGACTGGTTGGCTCACCACAACCCCGAGGCCGGCGCCGCTGCTGTAGGTCGGCTAGCCAACCCTCTGGGCAATGGCGAGTTTACCGTGCGCGATCAAACCATCAGAGCCTTGGCACAGCCGTATCGCTTTTACCTTCTGGCGCGAGTACAGGCACTTCATGCGGGCCTTACGGACAGTGAACAGGCATCCGTAGAATCCATGCTCCAGTCTTGCGGTATGTCCGATATCCTGTTTATCAATTTGGACAGGCAGCTGAAACGAGACGACAATCTCGAGGTCTGGGATTAGCGGCACTCTATTGCCCCTTTAGTGCAAAAAAAAGGCATAGCCAAGAAGTGCTATGCCTCAAAAGGTTAGAGCGCCCGTGTTTGCGGAGCGCTCTGTCCCTGGAGGTATCAGAGGTTGTAGCGCAAGGTCGCGCCATAGGTCCTTGGCGGAGCCAGGAAATAGGCGTCCATATCTGTAATCGGAAAAGGCGTCAGTGTCTGCAACGCGTACTCATCATCAGTCAGGTTTTTACCCCAGACGCTGAAGTCCCAGTGATTGTTGCGCCAACCCAACTTGCCGTTAACGGTCTCTCTGTCCTGCTCATCCTTGGGCTCTAGCTGAGCCTCAGCCGCGGAGTTTGTCCAGTGATCGCCCATAAAGCTGTAATCTCCCCGCAGGTAGATGGCGCCATCTGCTAGCGGGAACACCAGGGTGGCGGCCAGATTGCCACTCCAATCCGCGGCGTAGGGCACCTCCAATCCGTCGTCGGGGCCGTCGGTAAATTCATACTTGTCTAAGTATTGCAAACCAGCAGACAGGGTTAGGTTGGGCAGGGGCAAAGCGTCCACCTGAAAATCCAGACCTGCCACCTCTACCTCACCCTGATTGGTGGTGATTTGGCCGAGTCCGCTGGTTGCCTGCTGGGCAGACTGGAAGTCATCGATCTGGGTGAAAAACAGGGTTGAGTTAAAGCGCAATCGCGAATCGAGCAGCGTGGCCTTGATGCCCAATTCGTAGCTGGTAGTATCCTCATCATCGAATTCGCGATTCTCAGGTGCGCCGTTTACGCCGTTGAATCCGCCGGATTTGGTGCCAGTCGATGCGCTGGCAAATACCATTGTCGAGTCGCCGAGATCGTAACTAGCGCTTAGCAGCCAGTCGACATTATCGGTGCTGCGATCAAAGTCCTGGTCGATATCTGGCTTGGCAGAGGAAAGAAAAGAGATAGGTGGATTAATACCCTGCGCCTGTAACAGCGCGAGAATTGGCGGCGGTATGTTCTCCGGATCTCGTGCCGTAAGAGCAGTGGACTGGGTGTTCACAAACAAGTCGGCATCTTTTGACTCATCGCTCCAGCGCAGGCCGCCGGTCAGGTTCCAGTTATCGCCTAGGTGCCAGGTTGCCCGACCGAATACTGCTACAGTTTCAGTTTCAAATTCCAGCTTTTGGTATAAGGTGTCGCCATCAGCAGCGAGCAAGGCCAGCGACGGGCCGGAAATCTGTGAACCTATGGGCACTAAGTCAGGACCGATCCAAGCGGCCGCACTGCCGTCCCCATCTTTGGTTGTTTGCTCGAAGTAGTAAAGCCCGCCCATATAGTCAATGTTATCGGTGCTGGAGCTAAAGCGTAGTTCCTGGGAAAAACTGTCGCCGCTCTGCGGCTGATCGAGTACAACCGTATTGAGGACTGATCGACTCGCTTCCTGAAAGGTGTCCACATCATAGTCGTCCCACGCTGTGATCGAGGTGATCGTGCCCCACGTGTGATCGTAATCGATATGCAAAGAGGCGGCGTCGGAGCTCATGTCGAACGTGCTTGGAATCGCCTGCGCTGTCTCGTAGTCGAAAGGATCTTGATCGACAACGGGTAAGCCGCGCGCAGCAGCGACTGTATCGACAAGTGGGTCCTGTGTGGTGTCAGGAGAGCAGCAGTTCATGTCGCGGTCGACATGGCTGGCCTTGAGCAGAATGCTCAATGTGTCGCTGGGCTCCCACAGGAATTTGCCTACAAGGCTCCATTCGTCGGCATCGTTAAGGTCTTCACCTGCTTTGTTTTCCAGGTGACCGTCTCGTTCGTGGTAATTGCCGGCCAGGCGTAAGGCCATAGTCTCCGCTAAGGGTATAGAGGCCGAGCCGTTGACTCTATACATGCTGTAGTCGCCAGCCTGAGCCTCCAAATGACCCTCAGGTTCGTCGAGATTGGGGCGTTTTGTAGTGATGCTGATAGCGCCCGCGTTGGTGTTCTTACCGTAAAGAGTCCCCTGTGGACCCTGCAGTACCTCTATACGGTCAATATCGACCAAGTCGGACACACCCAGGCCAGTGCGATTCAGGTATACACCGTCCACGAAGACTCCCACCGAGGGTTCAAGGTAGGTAGAGCCGGCTGTGCCTATCCCTCGGATGCTCATGCGGGAGCTGAAGGGAGATACACTCGCATTGATGTTCAGCGAGGGCGTGAGAATTGCGATATCGCTGGCGTTGTTAATTCCCGCCTCCTGAATTGCATCGGATGTGAATGCAGTAACTGTCACAGCGATGTCTTGCAGACTCTCAGCCCGTTTAGTGGCAGTAACTATTACCTCTTCCAATGTACCGGTCTGTGCCATTGCGCCGGTGCCGTAGATCGCCAGGGCGAGAGCAGAGGCTAGGGGTTTTATTCTCTTCATCGCGATAATCCTTTTTAAATTTATATTTATGACATATCATGTGTCATTAGTTATTGGCACAAGATATGCTGTTTTTTATTCAAAAGCAAGCTCCGCCAAACTAGGGCTCACTGGAGCGAACAGCGCGATTAGACTTTTGGGAGACTATTTAGAATATGAGATTTCAGCGCACACCCGATGAAAGGTTCATCGATTTGGTCGATTATCCCTTCCAGCCTTGCTACATACAGGTAGACGATACCGATGGGGGAGAGCTGCGCATCCACTACCTGGACGAGGGCCCATCAGACGGCGAGGTTGTGCTGTTGCTACACGGCCAGCCGGCCTGGAGCTACCTTTACCGCCACATGATACCGCCACTGGTAGAGGCTGGTTTCCGGGTGATTGCACCGGATCTGGTGGGCTTTGGTCGCTCGGACAAGCCGACAGAGATCGAGGACTACACCTACGCCCGTCACGTGGCCTGGATGAGTGACTGGCTGACTCAGTTGGATCTCACCGGTATCACGGTATTCTTGCAGGACTGGGGCAGCCTTATCGGTCTGCGTCTTGTAGCGGCGTTTCCGGAGCGCTTTGCCGGCGTGGTGCTGGCTAATGGCGGCTTGCCCGCGGGAATGGTTCCTGAGGAGTACGCGGCCCTCGCGAAAGAGGCTTACAAGACACTGCCGGTCGTAAAAGCATCGGAATTGGACGCGTGCTTTCGCGGAACCTACGAGGGTGGCACACCTGGCGTCCCCGGCTTCCTCTACTGGCGCAAGTTCTGCGCCGAAAGCGAGGAAATCCAGCGCCCTGGCGTCGCGATCGATAGTGTTGGTAATGCCTCGTCGCTTACCGATGCAGAGAAAGATGCCTTCAATGTTCCTTATCCGGATGCCTCCTACGTGGTGGGCGCGCGCCGTTTCCCTTCTTTAGTGCCAGTGTTCCACGATGAGCCGGAAGTGTCGGAAAACAAGGCCGCCTGGGAGGTACTCAAACAATTTGATAAGCCCTTTATCTGTGCCTTCTCCGATGACGACCCAGTAACCGCTGGCGGCGATAAGCAGTTTTTAGAATTGGTGCCGGGCTGCCAAGGTGTGGAGCACAGAACCATCAGTCCCGCGGGGCATTTTTTGCAACAGGACCAGCCACAGCAGTGTGTGCAGGCGATACTGGATATCAAAAAGGGGTAATTCATGGATATACGTTTCACTGATGAGGAGCTCGACTTCCAGGCTGAAGTTCAACAGTTTTTTGCCAACGTGATGGATGATGAGCTGAAGGCAAAGTTGCACGGCGTCGAAGCCTCGCCCGATCTGAAGGAGGGCATGGTCGAATATCAGCGCCGCCTTAACGCCAAGGGCTGGATGGCCCCCGGTATCTACACCGAAGAAGAACCAGCGGCTGTCGCCGCCGCCTGAATCTCGCTGCAGGAGTTTGTACAATGATTGATGTGCCAGTCGTATGGCTGAAACCCTGGCGGCAAGCTAGCATGCATCCGTCAACGCTATTCCCGCGAAGGTGCGAATCCACAAGGAATAATGTAGGAGATACTCTGGCCCTATGATCAAAAAAATACTTGTCGCCCTTGTCGTAGCACCGCTTGGTCTGTTTTTGTTTCTGTTATGGTTGGGGTTTTTTTCCGCACGGCCGCCATTGACCACAGATCCCGCCACCCTGGCAGGTGATGGCAGTGCCCTCAATTACTGTGAACTGCCGGAACTCGACGGCAGCGGTAAACTGGCCGCCGATATTCCCAAGGGCAATACTCCAGGCTGTAGTTACTCGCATTTTCCCCTGCCGATCCTGGCCCAGTGCACTGAACCCTTGCCAGAAGGCGCGGACGATATTCGTGGCCTGTGGTTAGGGGTAAAGGGCGGCCATGTGGGACATTTGGAGCGTGTGGAACAGTGCGGCAGCCGCGCCGTGGTGACTTCAGGCGGAATTATCCACGACTATGGCCCCAACAGCACAGCGGGCCTCAATACGGACGATACTGAGGGTTCAGTATTGTTCACTGTTGGCAGCAACGAGTACTGCATGCGTACCTCGGCTAGCATGATCTGGAATGATGGGGTGCTGGATTTTCATGTCTTTGGCTGGGGGCCGGTAGTTGTAAAGCGCTACATGGAGGGCGACCAACTGGTCTGGGAGTATGCAGATGGCAGTACTACCCACATGGACAGGATCTGCACCCTGCCACAGGAGCACAAAGTGCCTGACCCTAGGGGCAAGCGTATGGCATTTTTCAGCGGCGAAGGGTAGTTGAAGGAGAGAGAGACCTAATGGGCATAGCGACGCAGTTTCAAGTTAAAAGAGCACTAAGAGGAGCAGGTAGCTACCAGGAATGGCGCGAGATAGCCGAAGCTCATGATAAGCGCAATGGGCTGGACCGATGGCGGCAGCGGGACCATAGCCAGCAATACGATTACGTTTCCATAAGAACACGCCTCGATCGCCTGCGAAGCTTAAAGGTCAGGAATGATCATCGAGGACTTTTGTATACATTGAACGAGGGCATACACGGCAATATGGGTGGTATGGGCCGGGCGGGGTTGTATGGTTATGCGCTTGCCGGCACCAAGCTTCTTGTAGAAGACTACATTGATGAAATTGTCCATACCCTTGAACATTTAGCCGGGGAAGATGCGGGCGATATTAGCCCTGAAGAGAAGCTCGATTTCTTTCGCCGGGCCAGCCATTGTTTTGGCCATAGCGCATTTATGATGAGCGGCTCCGGTTCCTTACTCTATTTTCACATGGGAGTCGCGCGAGCTCTGCTCGAGGCGGACCTGCTTCCCACTGTCATGTCAGGCTCTAGTGGCGGTTCTATCGTCGGGAGTATTATTTGCAGTCACTCGGATCAAGAGTTGCGCGAACTGCTGGACCCCGAGGTGTTTCTCGAGAGAATGCCTGATGCCTCCAAGCGCTCGGGAACTGCCGAGCAGGCCGAAATAGAGGAGAGCCTGAAGCAGTATCTACCCGACAATATGACTTTCCAGAAAGCGTTTGAAAAAACAGGCAGGGCCATGAATGTCTCCATCGCCCCTGCAGAAACTCACCAGACATCCCGCCTTCTCAATGCCACGACTTCGCCCACCGTATTGATGCGTAGTGCTGTGATGGCCTCTGCCGCCGTACCGGGCATTTTCCCACCGGTAACATTGCAGGCGATGGCCGACGATGGGCAAATCAAGAGCTACCTACCATCGCGTCGCTGGGTAGATGGTTCGGTCAGTGACGACATGCCGGCCAAACGGCTGGCGCGTTTGTATGGCGTAAATCACTATATTGTCAGCCAAACTAATCCCCATGTGCTTCCTTTTGTGACGGACGGACAGCGAAAGCAAACATCTCTGGGGCTGCTGCAGAACGCGAGTCGGCGCGCTACCCGAGAATGGTTTAATGCAGTCACGTTGATTCTCGATCGGGCGGACAAAAAAAATGGTGTGATCACGCAGGCTACTAGCGCGATACGTTCCGTCATTAACCAAGACTACGTGGGGGATATTAATATCCTGCCGGACTACCGCCTGATCAATCCTAAAAATTTGCTCGGTTTCCCTGGCGAAAAGCAGGTTCTCAAACTGATTGCCTCGGGCGAACGTTGTACTTGGCCGAAACTGGAAATGATCCGCTTGCAGACCAGGATCAGCCGCACCCTGCGTGAAATATTACAGCGCTATGAAAACAACACGGTTGTGTAGATAAATGTTGTGCAGCTCACCGTTACCAGAAGGTGGCGTGCCACTAATAAGTTGAATAGAGGAAATGCCGATGGAAGTCGTCAACAAGGTGTACCCCAATGAAGAGCAACTAAAGGGCTTTCTCGCGGCTGGCGCCGAGGGTCCCATCTGTATGGTCAACCTAATCAAGTTCAAACAAAAGGCTGAGTATGAGGATGGCCGCACAACCGACCTCACCGGTCGGGAGGCTTACGAGCTATATGAAACTGGCGTCAAGAAATTGCTGCAAGGCATTGGCGGGGGCATTGGCTTCGAGGGTGACGTGGAACGCCTGACCCTGGGTGAAGTAGAGGAGTTGTGGGACGCGGTTGCACTAGCGGTATGGCCCTCGCGCCAGGTCATGCTCGAGGTGATGCAGTCACCTGAGATGCAGGAAATTTCGGTTCACCGCAGCGCCGGATTGGCGGGCCAACTTAATATCGAAACCACCGGGCTTGCGGGCCAGTGGTTGGAGGGTGATTCCCAATGAAAAAGTTCCTTGTCTCTTTATTGGTTGTCGTTTTGGTTGGGGGCGTTATCGCCTGGACCAAGCGTGCCGACATCATCCTGGCGCTGGCCAAGTACAAGACCAGCCAGAGGTATGCCGATGTTGCTCCCACCCGGGAAATCCCCTGGCAGCAGGGGCCTGCTGAAGCAACTGCAGCAAGCGGTGAGCGGCCGCCCAATATCATTCTTATCGTGGCGGATGACCTCGGCTATAACGATATCTCCACTTTCGGCGGAGGCGTGGGTGGCATGCAGACGCCCGGCATTGACCGACTGGCTGCAGAAGGCGCGGTGTTCACCCAGTCCTATTCCGGCGCCAGCACCTGCGCGCCGTCAAGGGCAATGATGATGACCGGACGGTATCCTACGCGTACCGGCTTTGAATTTACTCCAACGCCCGCAGGCATGGCGAAAATAGTCGGTGTCGTTGCCTCAAGCATGGATAGTGGTTTACCTCCAAGTGTTTATGATGAGGCACTGGAGGAGAGTCAGCCACCCTATGAACTAAAGGGGCTGCCAGCTTCCGAAGTGACCATCGCCGAAACACTCAAAGAGGCAGGTTATTACACTGCTCACATAGGCAAATGGCACCTGGGTCGCAAAAACGGAATGGCACCCCACGAGCAGGGCTTTGATGATAGCCTGCTAATGCAAAGCGGGTTGTATTTGCCCGAAGACGACCCCAATGTGGTTAACGCCAAAGTCTCTTTTGACCCCATAGATAAATTTCTGTGGGCCGGCATGGGGTTTTCAGCTAGCTATAACTCTGGCGATGCGAATAAATTCAAACCTGGCGGCTACCTCACCGATTACTGGACAGATGAGTCCATCAAGGTAATCAAGGCCAACAAGAATCGTCCCTTCTTTCTCTACCTTGCCCACTGGGGGCCCCACACACCCTTGCAGGCGACCCGCGAGGACTATGACGCGCTGGGCGAAATAGAACCCCACCGTAAGAGGGTTTACGCGGGTATGGTTCGTGCAGTTGATCGCAGCGTCAGCCGTATTCTCGATACCCTGGAAGCCGAGGGCATCGCCGACAATACGGTGGTGGTATTCACCAGCGACAATGGCGGTGCCGGTTATATCGGCATCCCTGACGTGAACAGTCCGTTTCGCGGCTGGAAAATCACCATGTTTGAAGGTGGTCTGCGTGTACCCATGTTTGTGAAGTGGCCGGCCAGAATTGCTGCCGGCACATCGGTGGATGCGCCTGTCGCGCACATCGACATGATGCCTACCCTGGCGTCCGCCGCTGGAGCGCCGCAATCTGAAGGCATTACCATTGACGGTGTGGATCTGTTACCGCTGGCGACAGGGGAGGGGGCCGACAACTGGAACCGCGAAACCCTGTTCTGGCAGAACGGTCACTACCAGGTGGTGCGCCATGGCGACTGGAAACTGCAGGTCAATGATCGCCCCACCGACGGTATGCAGAAATGGTTGTATAACCTGGCGGAGGACCCCACCGAGCAGAATAACCTTGCAGCTAGCCACTCGGAAAAACTGAATGAACTGGAGGCCTTGCTTGCGGCACACCAGGCCAGTTCTCGTGGTCCTCTATACGAGTCCGTGACGCAAATGCCGGTAATGGTCGACAAAACCCTGGCCGAAAAGTTTGTTGAGGGCGACGAGTACGTCTACACACCCAACTAAGTGTAGCGACGAATATTTACGACAAGCGCTATCGTCAATCGGCAGCCTGTCCGTTCCGTTTTGACATTCTGAGATTGTCGATCAGTGCGGTTGCTGCCAAGAGAATAAGCCCAAGCAGTAACCTGGGGTCGCTGAGATAGAGGTTGGTTTCTATTGGATAGGCGATGGTTTTGTCTAGCGCCGCAGTCTTGAAATGATGTTTCCCGTTGAATGCGGGACTGGTTACGATTTCAAGAAAGGCGCGGCGACTACGATAGCGAAACAGTGCGGCCTGGTCCCAGTTTTCAGCCCCCTCGATGCCCACCAGATCCATAGTGGGATAGACAGCAGATCCCATGAGCACCGGGTGGCAGGCGCGAGCCAGTAGCGCGGGGATCATGTGTTCCATGTAACGGCCCATAAGGTCAGAAGCGCTTTCGCCTGGCTCGGCGCCCTCTACATCCGGTGGATTCTCGTTCATGTCGATATTATTCACCATGAGGAACTGACGTCCGCTGTCTTGGCGAGAAAATTTGTCAATAAAGACGATCGCTTCGGTGTCGCTGCCGTTGGCTTTCATGGTGGCCACGAATTGATCGACTTCGGTGTCAGTCAATGGGCCGCCAAAGTCCGTGTACCAGTAAAAGAAGGCAGCGTAGAGCAGGCTGGGGATTAGCCATATTTTGACGCGCGTGGACATGGTTATTTCCTTTTGTGCTGTAAAACCGGGTAACGACCACTAATAAAAAACCTTGGTTGGTCCTTCGCTGCCAATGTGTTGGTAGTTGCGTTTGTACATGGACTATCCCGTGGGCATGGTCGGTCGATTTATTACAGCGTCAGGTTTACATAATGACACTAAATATGTCAATATGTTTTGGATGGCTCAAGCTGGTTGAAACACCAAAGTTTTATCGGAAAACACGAGGAAGCGCATATGACAGCACAGCAACCGATACGTTTCGTGGGAGGTACCGCCTCGCCCTATACGCAGAAGATGGTGGGTCTGCTGCGCTACCGGCGCGTGCCCTATGCGATTACCTGGGGCCAGCCAGACCAGGCATGTGATGCGCTGGGGGTGGAAAAGCCCAAGCCGATTTTTATGCCCACGTTCTTTTTTGAGGAAGAGGGTGGTCTGAAGGCCGCAACCGATTCCACGCCTATCATCCGACGTCTAGAGGAGATGTATCCCGGCCGCTCAGTGCTGCCCCAGGACCCTGCATTGGCGTTTATCGATTACCTGATTGAAGACTTTGGCGATGAGTGGTGTACCAAGTACATGTTCCATTACCGCTGGTACCCGGAAACGGACGCGGACAATGCAGGTACCCTGCTGCCGCTGGGTATGGATGTGAGCCTGCCGCAAGACGCGCTCCAACAGTTCAAGCAGTTTTTCACCGATCGCCAGGTTGGCCGTTTGTATGTGGTGGGGTCCAATGACACCACTGCCCCCGTGATCGATGCCAGCTACCGACGCTTTCTGGCAGCCATGGAAGGTCACCTGGCCAATCAGAAATTTATGCTAGGTAATCGACCGGCAGCTGGCGATTTCGGCCTCTACGGCCAGTTGACGCAGCTGGTGGGCTTTGACCCCACGTCTAGGGAGATTGCACACGAGGTGTCTCCGCGCACCGTGGCCTGGGTCGATCGAATGCACGACCAGAGCGGACTTGAGCCTGCTGACAAGGACTGGTTTGGGCTGGATGATCAACCCGAGAGCCTGCGCGGCCTTCTGCGGGAGATAGGACGGGTTTACGCCCCGGCGCAGTTGGCCAACGCCCGCGCTGTGCAAGCAGGTGACAAGACTTGGGAGTCTGAGATCGATGGCGCTCCCTGGGTTCAGCAAACCTTCCCCTATCAGGCGAAGTGTCTACGGTGGACCAACGAACGCTATCAGGCGCTGAGTGAAGGCGATCGCGCATCCGTAGATCAACTGCTGCGCGGCACGGGAGTCGAGACCATGTTGACGACTTCGTAAGCTATAGAGAATAAAGTAACCGTAAAGCGATCACTGACCATGCGAGTCAGTGATGTAAGGTACGAATAGTTGAGGAAACAGCGGGATGAACTTTACTGAATTTGCTAAATCGAGAAAAAGTGTCCGAGGGTTTTCAAAAAAGCCAGTTTCGCAGAAAGTTGTCGACGAAATTATCGATGCTGCCAAATGGGCGCCCAGTTCTTATAACACCCAGACCTGGCGCGTGCATGCCGTGAGCGGTGATGCGTTGGATAAAATTCGTGAAGGGAATACAGAAAATACTCTTGCTGGGAAGCCGCATCAGCGAGACTTTCCCTATAAAGAGGAATATGAAGGGGAGCACAGGAAACGACAGGTCGATGTGGCAGTCCAGCTATTTGAAGCTATGGGTATCGCGCGGGACGACAAAGAAAAGCGGATGGATTGGATGCTACGTGGCTTCCGTCAATTCGACGCGCCAGTATCACTGGTACTAACGTACGATAGAGATTTGGAGCCCGCTGCCATCAGTCAGTTTTCGCTGGGCTCATTGGCCTACGGCATAGTGCTGGCAGCCTGGGAACGTGGACTGGGGTGTGTAATCAATGGTCAGGGAATTATGCAGTCTGACGTGGTACACAAACACGCACAAATCCCAGACGATGAAAGCATTATGATTTGTATTGCCTTGGGATACCCGGACGACAGCTTTCCGGCGAATCATGTGCGCTCGGAGCGTGCTGACAACAGTGATTTTGTGCGGTACATCGGCTTTTAGAATTACTAATATAGGGCTCAAATGCCGTCGGTTGGCGGTTAACGTTGATCTGGCGGCGAGTGCATTGACCTCACGCTACACAAATTGAGGAAAGACAATATGGGATTTGAAATTAGCGAGAAAGTGAGAGAGCTCAATAGCAGGCTGGAAGTGTTTATGGAGGAGTATGTCTATCCCCGCGAACATGACTGGAACGAATGGACGCTCAACCAGGACAATCTCTGGCAGACGCCACCTTGGTTTGACGAATTACGAGAGTTGGCCAAGGGCGAGGGCCTGTGGAATTTGTTTCTCCCTCACGAGTATGAGCCTTGGAGTCCGGGTCTTACTAATGCAGAAATTGCGCCTCTATTCGAAACTATGAGTAAGGTTACTTGGGCCCAGGCGGTATTCAATTGCAATGCACCGGATCGCGGAAATATGGAAGTTTTGGCGAAATATGGGACACAGGAACAGCAGGAGCAGTGGTTGAAGCCTCTGCTCGCGGGGGAAATTCGCAGCGCCTACGCTATGACCGAACCCCAAGTGGCGTCATCCGATGCCACCAATATGGAGCTGGAAATAAAGCGTGACGGCGACGAATACGTGCTGAACGGTCGTAAATGGTGGACCACAAACGCGATTAATCCGCGCTGCAAAATCATGCTGGTGATGGGTAAATCCAACCCGGAGAACGACCGTCATCGCCAGCACTCAACAATTCTAGTTCCTCGTGATACTCCCGGTGTGAAGCTGGTGCGGGAACTACGTGTATTCGACAACCTCCACTCACCCGGGGGAGAAGCGGAATTCCTGTTCGACAACGTGCGTGTTCCAGCGAGCAATATGATCAAAGGAGAGGGCTGTGGCTTCGAAATTGCCCAGGGTCGGCTCGGCCCCGGCCGATTTCAGTACGCCATGGGGCTGGTAGGGTTGGCTCAGCGTTGCCTGGAGTTGATGTGTGCACGCGCCGACGAGCGTGTAGCCTTCGGTGAGAAGCTGATCAAAAAAACCAGCGTACAACATGAGATCGCTCGATGTCGGTGTGATATTGAGCAGGCACGCTTACTGACCCAA
The DNA here is from genome assembly GCA_039990395.1 of Halioglobus sp. Classification (GTDB taxonomy): domain Bacteria; phylum Pseudomonadota; class Gammaproteobacteria; order Pseudomonadales; family Halieaceae; genus CALINF01. The sequence goes on along the minus strand of JBDXFZ010000126.1, from coordinate 145,379 downwards.
CAGGCCGCTCATGTGATGGACACCCAGGGTATGACAGCGGCGAGACCCTATATCTCTATGGTCAAAATCGTCGCACCCAACATGGCGCAACAGGTGGCCGATCGCGCCATGCAGGTGTTTGGCGGCATGGGTGTTTGTCAGGACACCTTGATTCCCGAAGTGTTTACCCTGGCGCGATTCTCACGTATTGCCGATGGTCCCGATGAGGTGCACATGTCCCAGCTGGGCAAGTTGACCGCGCGCGAACTTAACGCATAAACCTAGCGCATAGTCATTAGAGGAACAGCGATGAATCGTGTTGCAGTTTTTGTGTGTGCCGTGCTCACCGCCCCCTTGTCCTTAGCGGGTGATATCTCAGGTTTCTGGAAGCATGTTGATGAACCGGGCTGGATCGAAATCCGCCTGGTTGAGGGCAAGGGTACCGTGATGCGCAATGACAAGTTTCCTGAACGTGTAGGTCGCGAAATCGTCAAGGAGCTGCAGGCCGATGGATCAAAGGAGGGTCTTTGGCGAGGCCTGGTCTATGCCGAAAGGTTGGGCGAATACAAGGACGCTGAAATATCCTTGAAGGAGCCTGACCTCATGCAGTTCGAGGTTAAGGTGGGCTTTATGAGCCGCACCATCGAGTGGATGCGGGTTGATACGGTGCCAGCCGCAATGCAGTAAGAGCAGAAATACTGACACAAAAGATTTATCAAGGAATGCTCACAAAATAGTACGAGTCTTGCACTTTCAGGCACTAGTAGTTTTTGGAATACCCGATCGGTCATGAGCTACAAAGTAGCGGGTTTGGGACAGAGCGCAGTGGCTACTGCCAAATAGACTGTCTGAAAGTGCTGGAATAGGTGCCGCTGCGCGTGTGAGAGCTACGAGCGACTTGGGATGAAGAAATAGTATACGAGGAGCGCTTGCGTGGCTTCTTGCTGCGACATTATCTAGTGCGTTGCCTGTGCGACTATGTTTTCAGCCTAGAGCACGCTCGTTTGTAGTGGCTTGCCTTCAAGGAAGCTCTCTATATTAGATTGTGCGACCTGCGCTTGTGCGAATAGCGTCTCGTAGGTCGAGCCGCCCTGGTGAGGGGTTAGGATCACGTTTGGAACATCGGACCAACGACTGCTGCTGGTTGGCTCGGGGTCGAATACATCCAGCCCCGCACCGCCGATTCGGCCCGATTTTAGTGAGTCGATCAATGCTGTTTCATCAACGACGCTGCCTCGCGATACATTCACAAGTACGCCTTCTGGTCCAAGTCGATCAAGAATGTTTTGATCGATCAGGTGTTTGTTTGACGCGTCCGGTCGGCAGCAGATGACTAGACCGAGGCACTGATCAGCCAACTCTTCGAGAGTATCGACGTAGGGAATGACTGCGTCCTGCTTCGCTCTAGGCCCCCACCACTTCAGATCCAGCCCAAAAGGCGTCAATCGTTTCACAACTTCCTGACCTATTGAGCCAAGGCCCACGATACCCACAGGCGTATTTCGAAGTGAATGTCGCAGAGGGCCGGCTGGTGTGATCCATTGGTCGTTCATAATGAACGACTGCGATTTAGGTAAGCGCAATAGCAGGCTTGTCAGGAAAGTAGCCGCCAGGTCAGCGACATCACCAGAATTGAGTCCTGGCGCATTGGTTACCGCGATATTACGCGATCGGCATTCATCGAGGTCAATATTACTGAAGCCGGCCGAGATCGAGGCAATCATCCTCAATCTGGGAAAACGCGACAGCATTTCCTTGTCCAGTTTTTCAATGCTGGCCGAGAGAAGAACCTCCACCTCGCTGCCGTGTTCCTCAATGATGTCGTTAACATCTCCTTCCCCGGTAATCCAGCGCCAGCGCCGTGGTGGATTGGGAAACAAAGTGTGCATTTGCGCGTGCATAGCGAGAACGCCTACGGATTCTGACATTGGCAACTCCTGTTTGGATAGTTTAAGGACAGGCGCATTGAGCAGCTTAGGGCTTAGTCTTAGGGTATGTGTTCTTACCTACTTTGCCCTAGATGCTTAAATCAAGGGCGTTATAGTCGTGTAAGAGAGTCTTTGCTTCCGCGTTCCACTGATAGTCCAGCCCCCGCTCGAGGAACGGCTGATACTCGTAGGGAGATTCCTGTGGAAAGCGTTGCTTGCGCGCGTCGATGGCGTAGCCAATAACCTCAGAACGTTTCGTGATAACTGCGTCGTCGAAAATTTGCGCTTCGTTGTGAGTGCCAGCCCCCATCACATTAAGTACCGAGCTTCGCCGGTGGAAGCCCATATTGACCGTGATACGAGGCTCGAAACCTGTATTGGCGAAGGACCCATGAACCAGTTGGCGATTGCACATAATTACGTCGCCGGCTTCGCAGACGAGAGGGACTGTTCCCTTGATGCGCTCGCTACCTGATTGTTCGACCAATTCTGTGATGTCTACTTTTCCGGCTTTATGACTCCCCGGGAGAACCCAGACGCCGTTCACGGCAGTGCTTCCATAGACCTGTGCCATAAAGTTGAAGCCATGAATATCTTGATCAAAGTCTTCGCTGTCCCAATGGGTCGTGCCGTCCTGATGCCACGATACTGCGGCACCGATGCCGGGTTCCTTTATAAACAATGTCTCATTGAAGGGTGCGAAGTCTTTCCCATTGATCTCTTCGGCAACCTTCAATAACTGGGGGTGTCCGTAAACCCTCAAACAGGTTTCGGAGAACTGTAGGGAGCCAAGCAGGATGAATGGCGCCATATCGGGTGCGTCGTCTGCGGCTTTAGGTTCGTGAAGCTTTACCTGGTGCCTACCATTGGCTAACGTTGAGCCGCCCAGTGGGTCGCCCAGAGGCTTTGACCAAACCAGTGTCGGTGCTGTGCAGTCAGCGCCAAGTGCGGGTGCACCATCGGCGGCAAGCTTTTCCCCGGGGCCAACAGGGAACCGCTTTTTAAGTGCTTCGAGATCTTGCTCAATGTCTTGTAGTTCTTCAGGTTTTAGAACGCCGGTGAAAACGTAAAACCCGTACTTCTTGTAGGCATCCACAATCTTGGGGTCTAGCTTTCCAGCGCCGTCAAACGAGATAGGTCCACGATTGTCCAATTGCATTGCGCGTTCATGCCCATTGAGTAGATACGTTCGCATTGCCTGGGCATCATCACCGTAATGTGCCGCACACGCTTCAATTGAATCCATATAGTTTGGTTTTTTCATCAACGTGTCGTCCGCATAAGTGGTAGCCATAAATGGATTACATATTTTATTAACAATAAAATTTTACTAGCAGTAAATTTATGTGTCAATATCTAGCCGATCAGATTACTGGGGGAGCATTGTGGCTGCTAAAGGGCAGGCAACACGACAGGCAAATAAGGAACGTCGCAGGGAGAAAATACTCTCGGTCGCCAGGAGCCTGATCGCCGAAGAGGGGTTTGACGCCCTTACTATCAGCAAAATGGCCGAGAGATCCGGAGTTACCATCCCGACTGTGCACAACCTGCTTGGGAAGAAGAACGATATTGTTTCCGCGCTGTTCCGGGAGCTCGTCGATCGCATTGATGACGTGCTTGCTGAGCCTGAGATGGTGGACCCTATAGGTGCATCAGAGGCGTTCCTAGATAGCCTGGTGACGCTCTACGCGGCCGACGAAGTGTTCTACAGGGCTGCGTTTCTGGGAGGAGAGCGCCTGGGGCTTTTTGAGCATGAAATGAACGATGGTGTATTCCGAAAGTCCATCAAGGTAGCTGAGCGACTCTGTGATCGTGCCCTTGAGCATGGTTATCTGCTGGGCCGCGTGAACAGCCGCTGGTTGGCTCAACAGTTATTTGGTTCCCAGCGACTCGCGAGGCAGGACTGGGTCAGTGGCTATATTAGTTTGGCGGAGTACCGGCAACACGCGCTGATCGGCATGCTGATTACGTTCGCTGCAGATGCAACTCCGGATCTACATCAGCGAATCTGCCAGCGGATAGATCAGGTGGCGAGCTAACACAGCGAAAAATTCCAAAAAAATTGTGGGTCCACCAAAACATGGATCCTGGACCAATCTCTTCTGAATTTTACTGTTTTTCCCTATCTAGCTTCGAATAGATCACAAGATGTCGCGATTCCCGCCTTCAGGCGAAAGCGGATGTTATAGGGCTTGATGCGGCCCTGGGTCGGGTAATGTCCGCTATCACCTCATTGCGGAAGCTCGGAGGTTGGGTGTCGTACCTTCCTACCGAACCAGATACTTAGGATTACGAGGATTGCAAACAATGCACTTACGACCAAGGTAAAATCCCCAAATCCATTGTGCATTCCAGCGTATTCAACCCAGGCGTTAGCCTGCCTACTAAAATTGAACAAACCAAACACAGTTAAAGTCATCACTACTACATACATAATGTTGGCAATGACGTACTGCGTTCTAGTCAGTAGCCGACCCGCTATGAACATCGCGATAATATAGGCAAAGAGTAACGTATAGAACGTATCACCCATCCCATGCGCCATTTCCGTGTTATGAGCAATGATTTCCATCATCTCTGCTCGCGTCATGCCTAGCTCGGGTAAGCCAAGGGGTATTAGCTCAACTGTTTCAACTGCCATGTCTATCTCTCCTGTTAGATTCCTCCAATGAGGGTAGACGTATGTCCGCTATTAGGCGAAAGCGGACCTTAGAGGGCCTGAGCGACTCTAGAAGGGGTAATGTCGGCTTTTACCTCAAACCAGACAATTATGAACGGTGTCATTGTATGTCGCTTGTAATAACAGAGCTTTAGTGCAATGCACGCTGCGAGATCAGGTCAATGGCTTTCGTAAACTCACTGGGAGTTTGCTTGTAATGGCTTTCAAACACTGACTTGAAAACAGGCAAAGAATAAAACTCCTGTACCTCAACAACAAACTCACCCCACGCGTGTGCGTCAACAAGCCCTTCTCGGTAATGCTCAAAGGCCATCTCAGCATAAACCCAGAAAAGTAGAGCATCTACCTCGGCAGCAGCAATCTCAACGTGGGAAAGGTCTTTCGTGTCCCAAGTTCCAGTTGCATACAGTTTACTCCACATAGACAAATATTCCTCGCTACCAAGCCCTGCTTCAAGCCTAGAAGCAAAGGCCTCTAATTGCGAAGTATTGAGGGCAGCCAATGCCACCTTTCGCTCTTGATGTATTTGGTATGCCACTGCCAAAAGAGATGCCGCGACCAGCACTATGCCAGCCAACTCAACGATTCCAACCCACCTATTAGACAATTCGAACTACCTCCATGCGATATGTTAAAGGATAGACGCATGTCCGCTATTAGGCGAAAGCGGACGTTAGAGGGACTCATTCAGCCTTGGGGATAATGTCCGCTATCACCTCATTGCGGAAGCTCGGAGGTTGGATGTCGTACCTTCCTACCGAACCAGATACTTAGGATTACGAGGATTGCAAACAATGCACATGTGCCCATTACAATCTCACTCCCTATTGTATTGTTCAAACCCGCGTTAGCACCCCAGTGATTTTGTGTTGTGTAAGCGGAGTAGAAACCAAAAACGGTCATAGTCATCACTGCTACATACATGATGTTGGCAATGACGTACTGCGTTCTAGTCAGTAGCCGACCTGCTATGAACATCGCGATGACATAGGCAAATAGTAAGGTGTAGAACGTATCACCCAACGAAATAGCCTGATCCACATTAGAAGCAGCGTATTCCAGCATCTCTGCTCGCGTCATGCCTAGATGGGGTGCGCCTAGGGGTAGTATCTCAACTGTTTCAACTGCCATGTCTATCTCTCCTGTTAGATTCCTCCAACAAGAGTACCTGCATGTCCGCAATTAGGCGAAAGCGGACGTTAGAGGGGCTGCGCAGTCCTAGATTAGGTAATGTCCGCTATCACCTCAAAGCGGACATTGGTTTAATCGTATCTAGCGAAAGAGCAAGGCTGACTAGAACGCCACTAGTGCCTTCAACGGCAAAACCTAAACGAGAGTACAGTTCGACTACCGAAGAGCCTTCAATGGCTCTGCATCTGATAAAGTTTTTATCGCTACCCAAGGCCTGGGCACAAAGCCACTGGAACAATTTGATTCCATAGATATTGCCCTGATACTCAGGACACAGCTGTAGCGTATGGACAAACAAGGTATCCTGAATATCCTCTATTGAGATAAAACCTATCCATTGATCTCTTAGGAACACTGAGTAGTTATCGAGCGACGAATAGTGCTTTCTGTTCCAATCGTCATCCCACTGAACACCTCTCTCTTCGAGAGTGGCCGACATATTCGTCCACATCAGAATCAGCCCTTTCTCGAGTTCAGACGGCTTGGCTGCTGCTAACTCCAACATAAATTCAGCATTTCTTTTACCGTTTCAAACGGCAAGGTTAAAAGCAGCTGCCATTCTATCTCAGATGTCCGCTATCACCTCGAAGCGGGCTATCAGTTAATGCATAGAAAAGCCCACTCTGCGGCGGGCTTGATTATCTCAATAGGGCAGTTCGCTTAAGGCTGTCTTCGAGTACGTAAGCGACGTCCTGCCACGATTAGTAACCCTATCGCAGTTAGAGCGAGGCCATAAGTAGAGAGAGTTGGAACAGGTGTTGGTGTTGGTGTCGGTGTTGGTGTAGGCGGGGAGGTAAGAACATTGAAAGTGATGGAATCTTCTGCGTATGTAAAAGTGTAGGATCCTGGCACGAGGGTCAGGCTAGCCAATGAAGCTCCAGACCAGATTGATGATCCGCTCACAGGGTCCCCACTTGTATAGCCCCCGGGCACATAGATGAAATCAGCATCCGGGGTCACTGAACCAGACAATGCTCCGGCGATCCCTACTGTATCGCCGGATGAAGACGTAGGCCTCGAACCTGGGTCTGGTCCGAATGGTTGCTCGGAGGTAAATGGAACACGGTATTGGTCTTGGGCGCCTGGGAGGAAGGCGCCGAAAATGTAGCCAAAGTAAGTCGTTGAGTTGGTGCCGATAAATGGGACATCTGTCCCAGCAACGGCAGTTCCTCCAGACACGTCCAGCGAGCCGCTGGCTTCCGCAACAACGTCGCCTCCTTGCTCATAGAAGTTGACAGTTATTGCGGCGAGCAAGCCCGAGGACTGGCTAAGTAGTAGTATGGTTAATAAGACTTTGAGTGTCATGTGGTCCATCAGGTTCGCCTAGTTTGAGTGGATTTTTAAAGTCTCAAAAAGTACACGAGGACAAGTGAAAAAGCGACCGCTATTAGGCGAAAGCGGACATTATTGAACCTGAGCAGGCCTGGGGGCTGGAAACGTCCGCTATCACCTCATAGCAGTCACTCTGCTTTGGGGTGTCTGACATCCCACATGAACTTGAGTGTGGCAATAGAGCCTAAAATGGCTACTCCCGTAACTAATATAGCTAAGTCGTGATACATCGATTGTGGCGAATTGGGGTTAACCAGCTTGATCTGCGAAGTGTAATAACTATGAGATTTGTAAGAGCCGTAAATAGCGGTAATGCACAGGAACGAGGTAAAGACATACAAGCAATTAATCCAGATTACTTGAGAGCGTAGAAGCTTCTCTCCTGTCGTGTAGGCAACGAAGGCATATGCACTCAATATTGATATCCAGAGGGCCATAAAGGTTCCCCCTTGCGTTGCATAAGAAGAAACGGCATCTGCAAGTTCGTATTCGGTCATATTCGTGCCTCTGACACAAAGTTTTTCCCAAGGATAACCTGATGTCCGCTATTAGGCGAAAGCGGACGTCAGAGGCCCTACTTGGGAATCAGGCCTGTGAATGTCCGCTTTGAACTCAAAAAGATGAATGGGGTCGCGAAAGGTTCATAGCTGCAGCGCTTCTGGCACTATAATTCGTGGTTATTGGATGCAATACTAAGCGATTGTGATTCAGGATTTTAGAGGCGTCATGTTGACATCCCTTGTTGGACGCTCGTTATGCGTTCTGGCAACACTATTAATGACTCGAGCAGCATTGGCTCAAGTAACCGCACCCTACGTCGAGATTTCTCCCGTTGAAACAACAGGAATAGACTTTGGTAGTCAGCCGCTTGGCACTACTACCCCAGCAATGATTCAGTTAACGATTGTCGATTTCCTCTCGGGCGATACCTCCATCGAATTCTCTATCAGCGTCTCCGCTGGTAACTCAGTTTTCGCCGTCGATGACAACCAGTGCGCAAATGTGGGGGGAGGTCCCGGCGTCTTCAGCTGCAACGTGCCTACGACATTTAGCCCTGTCAGCGAGGGAGATTCGATATCGGACATCACTATAAGTTGTAGCTACGTTAATCCTTTCGGGTTCGAACCTTCGCCCAGTGGAATGGGTGTGGCCGATTGCCTTCCAATAGGGAGCGTCTCTGACGCCACCCTCAGCGCTTATTTGAGTGGTACCGGCACGAAAACACCGCAGACTATTTCTTTTCCGGCCCAGTCACCGCTCTTCCGTGAATTCTTCGTCAGTTCAACCTATCCGCTAAATCCGTCTGCAGTCGCCAGCTCAGGTCTGCCAGTAACACATACTTCTCTAACACCCTCTACTTGCACAGTCTCTGGTGTCTTAATCACCATGGTCAGCGCCGGCGAATGTCGAGTGGAAGCGTCACAGCCCGGGGACGCAACCTACGAACCGGCAGTGTCGCTTGGTCAGTCGGTGCTGCAAATCAACCCACCACCCAGTGGGGGTCTACCAACCAATCCGGGTTTACAATTTGACCCTCAGGATACTGAAATTTTCGAACCTTCCGGTTCGTTCCTCCTATCACCAGCAGCCAGCACCCTGCAAACGCCGGTGGATCCTCAACCGGATATTCTTTATAGCTCGGCAACACCCTCAGTTTGTTCCATACCATTACAAGGCAGTACTAGTGTCGACATCCTGGGCGTGGGCACTTGTTTGATAGCCGTCGAATCCGCACCCAATAGTATTTACCTTGCTGGTGGTCCGATTGAAGAATCAATTGAAATTCTCCCGCGGCCACAGACGATCATATTTGGATCGCAGCCGGATCAACCATTCAGTGAGGGTGCTACTTTCCCCCTGAATCCCGCCGCAAGCGCGAACTCAGGGCTGCCCGTGATGTATAACTCTCTTTCGCCCGCCATCTGTGCTATGAGCGGCATCGACGTGATCATGGTGTCCAGCGGCAACTGCCTTATAGAGGCGGCACAGCCTGGTGGCGATACTTGGAACGCCGCACCACCCGTAAGCCAAACGATTAGGCTGGTAGCTAGAGAACCTCTCGATCCAACCCCGGTAAATACACTCCCTTGGCAAATTTTGGTGCTTCTCGCGCTGCTTATGGTCGCCATCGCAAGTCCCTTGCGCCACAAGGGCTAACCGGGTGAAAGCTGCCATAGTGAGAGTGTATCGAAGTCATCAGAGCACCCATGTCTAGCCGAACGCGGACGCTAGAGGGCCTGCTTAGGCCCTGATGGGGTAATGTCCGCTATCACCTCAAAGAGGGCGCTAGGCAGCACTTCCCGAGTGCCCTTTTGCTGGGCACCGTTAGACCACCGGCCTCATGATTGGAAGATCGAAGACGGTCGGCCGCAGCCGTTCAAATCCTTCTGCTACCGCGCCTGGCCCCAACATTCTTAATACATTACATAGTTATCTATAGATAGAGCGTCCGACTCTGGATGCTGATCGATAGACTGGAATCGGTTGGTGTGACCAAATCTGCTCGAATATAGCCAATCGGTTGGATGCATCGGATATTCCCCGCCAAAGCTTCAGGCCCCGCTGTGTTTGGCATCAACTCTATTGGACTCGACGCAGGCATGCTGTCTTGAGCAAAAACCTTGAAACGCTTATCTTGGTGGTTAGCAGCACTTTGAGGAGCTCACGTGAACAAGAAGATCACTCGGCGGGATTTTTTGAACGGCACGCAAATCGCGATCGGCGGCGCTGTCGCAGGCTCTTTACTCTCACCCTGGAGCGAAGCGTTTGGTTCAACAAAAAACTTCTCGCTAGGGACAGGCTATTATCCTCCTGCCAAGACTGGGCTCCGGGGCAGCCACGACGGTTCCTGGGAAGTGATGCATGCTCGTGTGATGGGTACAGAATGGCAAGCTGAAAAAGCAGAAGCTGAATACGATCTTGTCATTGTCGGTGCTGGGCTCAGTGGGTTGTCATCCGCACATTTCTATTTGGCAAAGCACCCCAATGCAAAGGTCTTGATTCTCGATAATCATGATGACTTTGGTGGGCACGCGAAAAGGAACGAGTTTGAACACAATGGCGAGACGAGAATTGGTTACGGTGGTACGGAAGCCATCGACACACCCTCCTCATACCCATCCGAGGCTCTACAATTATTACGAGACCTTGGAATCGAACTAGACAAGTTTTATGGCGCCTTCCAGCAGGACCTCTATTCATCAAGGGGCATGGGATTCAGTATCGTGTTTGACGAAGAACATTTTGGCAAAACCAAACATGTGACAGGTTACGGCGAGAAAAGCTGGGAAGACTTTGCCAAAGAAGCACCACTCACTGACAAAGCCCGTGCCGATTTTGTCAGAGTACAAACGGCTCAAGTTGACTATTTGCCTGGAGTTGAGACAGCAAAGAAATTCGAAATCTTGGATAAAACCGGCTATGCCACATACCTTCGAGACTACTGCAAGGTAGATGAACAGGTGATCGATATCTATCAGCACTGGGGCATGAGCTTCTGGTGCGTTGATATGGAGGAAGTGCCCACCACCGCCGTGCAGTATTACGATGGCGGGATCCCAGGCCTCGACCACACGCTGCCAATTCGAGAAGGTCGCGGCGTAGACCCATATATTTTTCACTTTCCAGATGGCAACGCTTCCATTGCCCGCTTGCTCGTTCGAAGGTTGATTCCTGAAGCAATTCCCGGTTCAACCATGGAAGATGTTGTCACAGCGAAAGCTGACTATTCACAGCTGGATAAAAAAGATCGTCTCCTAAACATTAGACTCAATAGTACAGTCGTACACGCACGTAACAGTAGAGACGGGAAAAATGTCGATGTGACCTATGTCCATGATGGCAACACCCACAAGGTAAATGCCAAGAAGTGCATTATGGCTTGCTACAACAGCGCGATTCCTTACTTGTGCCCTGAAATGCCTGACGAACAGAAACAGGGGTTAGCCTTCAACGTTAAGGTACCTTTGGTTTATACCAAGGTTCTCATTGCCAACTGGGAAGCGTTTGACAAACTGAAGACTAGCTTTGTCTACTTTACTGCCGGATTTTATAAACAAGCAGAACTTGCTTATCCTGTTTCACTCGGCGAATACAAACGATCACAAACCCCTGATGAACCGATGATCGTGCATATGTGTCATGTGCCATTGTTTAAAGACCTGAAAGGTCCGGAACAATGGCGAGCAGGCCGCAGACAAATCCTCAGCACCAGTTTTGAAGAATTTGAGCGGCACGCCAAAGATCAATTGAACCAAGCTTTCGCAGAAGTAGGTTTTGATGCAGACCGGGATATTGAGGCCATCACTGTCAACCGTTGGCCGCATGGCTATGCCTATAGCAACAGTTTACTCTGGGGTGAAGATTTCGCAGAGGCGGAAAAGCCCTGGGTGATTGGCCGTCAACCATTCGGCAATATTCATATCGCCAACTCTGATGCGGATGCAAAAGCGGATACGCAAACCGCAATAGCGCAAGCACATCGTGCCGTGCAAGAAATAGTTGGCGCAACTTGAAACAGGCTTTGTTAGTTAAGCGCCTGGGCTTGCAGCTCAGTTTCGGTTAGAAGCGGCGGCACAGACTTCTGGCGGAGTAGTAACAACTCATATTGGTTAAGCACCACGACAAAGAGTGGCGTGTAGAATAAATCAGTCACTGAAAGCGAGGCTTCTAACATGCTGGAAGAGTAGTCCAGTATCTCTGCACGACTCATCCCTTGTTCTGGTGCGCCCAGCGCATCAATTTTAATTACCATGATGTATCTCCTGTTAAGTTCATTAACAGGAATAGGCTGACTTCCGTTATTAGGCGAAGGCGGATGCTTCTGATATTTCAATGACGGGGCAGGGCGGGGCTTTAATCGCCTCCAGTCACACGGCCCCAGTGGTGCGCGAATGGGGGCAATCCCATTTAACTGATGCCTATGCCCAGATATACGCGGATCACAGCTTTTGCGCACCACCTACTGACCACGACAAAATGGCACGCGGTATGTTCGTGAGAGGTAGATGTCTTGAAAGTTAGGCTGTACAAGGGTTTGAAGTGGTAGCTACGGGTGGACTTGAACCACCGACCCCAGCATTATGAATGCTGTGCTCTAACCAGCTGAGCTACGTAGCCACATCAAGAGTGGGACCAGCTGTCCCAAAGAGGCGCGAATTCTCCGCGATTGTTATGGCGTAGTCAAGACCCTGCTTCCGTCAACGCAGCATGGCGCGTTCTCTAGGAATACTCTGACTTGTGAAGTGGTGAAACCTATGACATATGGCCATAAGCCACGAGCTGAAAAAGTCTCCCGATCGCGCGTCAGGCAACTTCTGCAGCGGCGTTCATGGTTGTCCTGATAGTTAGTCCCAGAGCCAATAATGAGATCGGCACGAGGATGCTAGCAATAGCAATGAGAGCTTCGGCCATGCTGATGCCCCCGGGTAGCATGGGGGTGAGACTGCACAGGTTTCGCACCTCGAATAGCCAGGGTAACCAGCTGTCGAGTGCGAACCATTCGGGAAAGCCCAGGTAGAAGTTACAACTGGCGTCGCCTCGGCCCAGCTCCACATCCAGCAGATACTTGCAGCGCTCCCACAATCCCACGGTGGTCACCACCGTTAGTAGGTGGGCTATGAGATTCAGTAGGTTATTGCGCGGTAGCAGACACATGATCAAGGCGAGTAGGGTGAACGCTGCTACCCAAATGCGTATGTGAATACAGATTTGGCAGGGCTCTTCCCCTAGTGCGTATTGATAGAACAGCGCGACCGCTTCCAAAGCTATGCCAGTGAGTAGCACGCAGACCCAGTAGCCCTTGCTGGTGAGCAACTGACGAATAAACGCGATGAAAGTATGCTGAGTGCTGGTCACGTGATGAGCCTTGGGGAAAGCGGCAGTTTAACGGCTCAGACGACCACCGCCAAGCGTTCGCTCAGCGCGTCGGAACCGAATTGTCCGCGAGCTGACTCCAGTAGGGGCGTTACTAAATGGCCTACGGCGTATACCAGATCGGGGATGTATAGGCTCGTTCCTGGATAGTAGCCGGCCCTTCGTAAGGCGTGTCCACCCCAAGTGCGATTGCATCGAGTTGGGAGTGGCGCACAGTGGGTATCTGTATCACTCGGGCGTAGTAGAACGCACTCTGGTTTGGATCAAATTCCGGGTCCATCCATACGGTGGCCAGTTCAGTAGAGCCGATGGTGTTTGCTGTTATGCCGGTCTGGGTATTTGCGGTGCTGCCAACAGGCGCCAGTTTGCCGGCCCCATCAAGTTGCCGGTCGCCAGACCACGCGACGTTAAATATCTTTTCCTGTGCCATGCCAGACGCATCGGTCCACCCCTTGATGATCTGAATCCTATCCAGATTGTGGTCCATTGGCCCGCGTGATGCCCGAAGCAGGAAGCTCGGCGCGCTGTTACTCGGTGAGGCGCTCAGTTCGCCGCCCATCGGTACACCGCCTGAGTAACCGATGCTGACAAATTCTGCAGATTCAGCATCAGCTTGAGAAAACTCCCAGCCCGCAAACATCCTTACCTGTATGCGCGGTCCAGTTGTAGCATATGTTTCGCGTCGCCTCATCGCCGCTATGATGGCCTCGCGGCTATTGTCTTCGCTCCATACGGCGGCCAGTCCGCCCGCCGACATATTCCAGCCGTTAAAGCTCTGCTTTCCATCGGAATAACCCGACGGATCATCCCGGCGTTTGGTTGAGGGAGTGGAATCAGTGGCCACTTTCCCCCAGAAGTTAGACTCTTCGGCCGAGGCGATGCTGGTATGTGCATCCGTTGAACCAATCAGGCCAAACTTGAAAGGATTAACGCCAATGTCTTTCTCCAACTCAAGGCCGCTTTTTAGCGCTGAGCGTACCGTGTCGCCCTGTTGGGCTTTGTAGCCCAGTGCCTGTGGAAAAGCCTGCAGGTAGAAGTTGAAGCGTTCAAACTCAGCAAACTCATCACCAGGCGCCAGATCGGGGTGTGTTTCGCTATCCCCCTTTATTTGCGTCGCCTCAACAAGGGGCTCCCACTTCATACGTGTGCTGGCATAGTTCGACCCAATGGCCTCTCCCTTTAGAGTGGTTTTGGCAAACATATAGCCTTTAGACAGATTGGAGTTGTGAGGGATGGAAATGAAATCTGCGTTGGTTTTATTGGACAGCGCTTCCAATTCGTTCCAAAGGTCTTCGGGGTAGGGCGCTTCGCCGGACCCCACCGGATCAATACCGGTAGCGGTACTACCGTCGATGTCCGACACCACGATACGGTGCAGGTTGGCGCCACTTGCCGTTTGGGTCCACTCCCAGCCTACCAGCGCAGTAAATTCTCCAGGTGCATTGTGTCGATCGGCAATTTGCATGGACTTCGTCCATTGAGAGGCGCTGATGCGCAGGGCGGCGTCATCATCGATGAGCCCCAGACCTGCCAGCCCACCATCGGTGCCAGCCTCCACTGCTGCGGCGATTGGGTCTCTGCTATCACCGGACTGAATTTCTGGCTCTGGCAATAAACCTGTAAACCGCTTGGTGCCCTCCAGTGGGTCCTCGATGGCGTAGTTTAGCGCTGTGATCATCATCCAGGACTTTATCTCCTGAAAAATACCTGCCTCGGATTGATCATAGTCGCCACCGAGAATTACAGGAATAACACCCAGGTATTCGGCGTGATCGGACACGGCTAGAAAATCCAGAGGTTGCTGTATTTGTACTCGCGTCTTGTTATAGGGGTGAACCACCGGCTCACCCTTGGCATAGCGATAGGCAGCATCCGGCCCCAGCGATCGATTGCCCGCCATGTAGGCGTCTACCGAAAATGAGGTATGCAGGTGGGTGTCGCCCCAAAGCAGTTTGGTTTCAGTCTGCGCCCATGTGACGGAGGCGGGGAGTAACGTGGCAGCAGCCATGCTGCCGATAGCGATCAGTTGTTTTTTCATGCGCGATGCACATCAATACTGGCGGGCGGCTTGGAGTGCTCGAGATCATTGGAGGTGAGTGCTTCCAGGGCGCGCTGTCGATCCACCTCGTTAAAACTGCCCGTGGTTACACAGAACTCCACCAGGTTGTCGTTGGGGTCTTTTGCATAGATGGACTGGCACCAGTTGTGATCGATCTCTAATACGTCAATGCCATGGGCCACCCAGGCCTCTTTCTTTTGGTTAAGCGCCTCCAACGACTCGACCTTAAAGGCAATGTGATTAATCTGATCAGGCACGCCAGCTGCTTTTGAAAGGTTGGTTTCCACCGTATCTGCGCCCGGCACGTCATGCATTTCCCAAAAGGCGATAAAGCTATTGTTGTCGCCATTCATCCGATAGAAAAAGTGCTTGGCCCAACCGCCCTCGGGCACCGGGCCTATCTCGACCTTAACCAGCTCGAACCCCATACAATCTTCGTAGAAGCCGTGAATGGCCTGCATGTCTTTAGCGGCCATAGCCAGATGGTGATACCCCATATTTACTCTCCTTCCTTTTTGTCGACCATTTTCATCACATCGTAGTTGCTGCCATGCGCAGGGGCTGCGATTTCAACTATCGCCTCATCGCGATCATCGTACTCCAATCTTAGGGCTCTAGACATGGTGGCGTGCATTTCGTACATGCAGGTAATGTAGGTGAATTCCAGTATCTCCTCGTCACTTAAGTGCGACTTGAGCTCTTGAAACAGAGCATCGGTTACGCGTCCGCCTTCCAGTACCATTGCATCCGTGTAGGCCAAGCAAGCGCGCTCTATTGGTGTGAACGCGTCGCTGGTCTGCCAGTGAGGGATGGCGGCTATTTTTGCTTCATCCATTCCCACTGAACGGCACGACTTGCAGTGCTGAGAGAATACAAACTGTGACCCTCTCGCATAGCCAGCTCGTGTCTGGCCCAACTCGCGCAGCTGCGGATCGAGCTTTCGAGCAGGGTCGCGATAGAACTGAAAGCCTTGCACCGCGTGCTTTAAACAGTCGGGCACCAGAGCGAAGACCGTCCACCAGTTACCTGGCGTGCCAGTATCGGTGCCTGGCTCTGCAACGGGGTCGCGCTTGCCAAATAGCATGTCGTACATTTGGATGGCCAGTGGATCAGCCTCATTTCTGGGTACTTGCTTGAGTCTTGGCATAGTGTGAAGAGTTCCCCTGATGTCGCTTGGTAAGTTTAACGATGTGTTGCTCAGTATAGACCGAGATTTGGGGTAGACTCGGCTTTCGAACCTGAATCTGTTTTGCCCGGTGCTCGAATGACAAAAACTCTGGTTGTAGTTGCTTTAGCTTCGCTATTGTTCGCCGCGATTGCGCCTGCGCAGGAGCAGTTGAGATTCAGCAGCGGCAGTGCTCAGGCGACGCTGCTTGAGCTTTATACCTCAGAGGGCTGCAGTTCTTGTCCTCCTGCCGATCGTTGGTACTCAACGCTGTTAGCACACCCGCGACTTTGGCAGTCAGTCGTGCCAGTGTCCTTTCATGTCGACTACTGGAATCACCTGGGTTGGGATGATCGGTTTTCAAAGGCTGAATTTAGCTCTCGTCAGCGGCAGTACAAACGAGAGGGCAATCTTAAGGGTGTGTATACCCCGGGCGTAGTGGCCGCTGGGCACGAGTGGCGCAATTGGCGCACTGCCCAGTTGAAAATTCCTACTACGGGGGAGGTGGTAGGCGTATTAAGTTTGGATGTGTCTGGAGCTGCGTTCAGCGCAGCTTTTCAATCTCCCTCAGTAGTGGCGGATGCTAGCCTAACCCTGAACGTTGCAATACTGGGTTTTGGTCTGCAAACACCCATTAAGGCAGGGGAGAATAGAGGGAAGTTGCTGGAGCACGACTTCGTGGTTTTGGGGTACCGGCAATACGAGTCACAAGCAGGTCAATGGCAGGGCGAGATGCCCGTGGCGCCATTGCGGGTAGATGCGTCGCGCGTTGCTCTAGCAGCTTGGGTAAGTAGTGATGGCAGTCAGCAGCCTCTGCAGGCGCTGGGAGGCTGGCTGTAGCCTTCGCGGCAACTCGCACTGTGTGGTGTACCAACGGCTTTGGACTCAATCTAACTCTAGGGAGAATTAGGGACAGTCAGGTAGAGCGGCTAGACGTTAAAGCGAAAGTGAATCACATCGCCGTCTTGCACAATATATTCCTTGCCTTCCAGGCGCCAGCGACCGGCATCCTTTGCGCCCTGTTCGCCTTTATAGGCGATAAAGTCCTCGTAGCTAATCAGCTCAGCCCGAATGAATCCCTTCTGGAAATCAGTATGAATGACACCGGCGGCTTCAGGTGCAGTGGCACCCACCTTCACGGTCCACGCACGCACTTCCTTTACGCCTGCGGTGAAGTAAGTCTGCAGACCCAGTAGTTCGTAACCTGCACGAATTACCTTGTCGAGACCGGGTTCATCCATGCCCAGATCGTTCAAAAATTCCAGGCGCTCATCGTCTTCCAGTTCCGCAATCTCTGATTCCAGTTTGTTACAAACCACGACAACCATCGCGTTCTCTGAATCAGCAATCGATCTCACTACGTCCAGATGAGGATTATTCTCAAACCCTTCCTCGTCGACG
Organism: Halioglobus sp.; assembly: GCA_039990395.1. Classification (GTDB taxonomy): domain Bacteria; phylum Pseudomonadota; class Gammaproteobacteria; order Pseudomonadales; family Halieaceae; genus CALINF01. The sequence goes on along the minus strand of JBDXFZ010000126.1, from coordinate 127,770 downwards.
TTGGCGATGTACAGGGTGGGTTTGTTCGTTAGCAGAAACAGCTGCTTTGCGAGCAGTGTCTCGTTCTCATTGAGCTCTAGTGAACGCACGGGTTGTGCTTCGTTAAGATGAGGCAGTAGTTTGTCTTCCAGCAGCGCTTTCATGGCGATTGACTCTTTGTCGCCACCTTTTGCAGTTCTCACTACTTTCTGTAAGTGTTTCTCGCAGCTTTCCATATCAGCCAGAGCGAGTTCTGTATTGATGACATCGATGTCAGCTTTCGGGTCGATCTGATTGGCGACATGAATGACATTGTCATCTTCGAAACAGCGCACCACATGAGCGATCGCATCGGTCTCACGGATATTGGCGAGGAACTGGTTGCCAAGACCTTCGCCTTTGGATGCTCCGGCCACCAATCCCGCGATATCCACAAACTCCATAGTCGTGGAGACCTCACGCTCGGGCTTGACGATCTCAGCAATCAGGGTTTGGCGGGGGTCGGGCACGGGAACCACACCGGCATTGGGCTCGATGGTGCAGAACGGGAAGTTCTCCGCGTCGATGCCGGCCTTGGTCAGTGCATTGAAAAGCGTTGATTTACCTACGTTGGGTAAACCAACAATGCCGCATTTAAAACCCATTGTGCGTCCCTATAAACGTGTACGGCACCTAGGCCGCACGAAAACTGTGTAATTGAGTCATCGCTTTAACAGCGTCGCCATCCAAAAGGAGTGGCAGCGCGCGTATGGCTTCGTCGATACTGTCGGCAATACGACCTCGATCAACCTGAGATGCCCGGCTCAGAACGTAGCCGCTGACTTTAGAGGCATGTCCCGGATGGCCTATGCCAATGCGTAGGCGATGAAAGTCTTTGCTGTTGCCTAGAGCTGGCACAATATCGCGCAACCCGTTGTGGCCGCCATGGCCTCCGCCTTGCTTGAATCGTGCAGTGCCTGGATCAATATCCAGTTCGTCGTGGGCGATCAGCATTTCTTCTGGCGCAATTTTGTAGAACTGCGCAATGGCCGCAACGGCTTTACCGCTGCGGTTCATAAAAGTGGTGGGAATAAGTAAGCGCAAGTCATGGCCAGCGCAGGTCGCACGGCCGGCCATGCCAAAGAACTTGGATTCCGCTTGCAAAGAGGTTCCGCACTGTTGAGATAGCGCGGTAACAAAGTCGGCCCCAGCGTTGTGGCGCGTTCCCTGGTATTCGCTACCAGGGTTGCCCAGTCCAACAATAAGTTTGATGGGTGCGCTCAACGCAGTGGCCGATCACAGCGAGGAGATTAGTCCTCGCTGTCGCCTTCCTCTTCGGTAGACTCGGCATCTTCAGCAGCTTCAGAGACTTCGTCTTCTGCATCGCTACCGCCCTTGGGAGCCATAACAGAAGCAACCGCCAAGTCGTGGTCTTCACCCAGTGCTAGCGCTACTGAAACAACGCCTTCTGGCAGTGTGATATCCGATAGGTGCACGATCTGGCCGATAACGACTTCCGCCATATCAACTTCGATGTACTCGGGAATGTCACCGGGTAGACACGAGATCTCTACATCAGTGATCTGGTGCTGGATGATGCCGCCTTCAGTCTTCACGCCCACACAGGTGGTTTCGTTAATGAAGTGAATCGGAATATTAACCTTGACCGCAGTGTTCTCATCAACGCGCAAGAAGTCGGCGTGCATGATGCGGTTTTTGGCGGGGTGGCGTTGCAGATCCTTGAGGATAGCTTTTTGCTGGCTTCCACCCACATTGATAGTGAGTACGTGAGAGTAGTAAGCCTCGTTCTCCAGCGCCTTCTCGAAATCCTTGCGGACCAAAGAAAGAGACTGAGGATCTTCTTTAGCGCCGTAAATAATGGCTGGTATGAGGTCAGCAAGACGACGCAGGCGGCGGCTCGCACCTTTCCCCATGTCCTCTCGCACTTCTGCGTTAATTTCAAACTGGTCAGACATAGTCCTGACTCCTTTGATAAGTCACCGACAAACCTGCGACCGGTTCGGCAGTGGGTTCTTAAAAAGCGCTGCTTAAGTGAACAGCGCGCTAATGGATTCCTCATTCGACACGCGGCGGATGGATTCCGCCAGCAAGTCTGCAATGGTGAGTTGGCGAATTTTACTGACTTGCTTCGCTTCGTCACTCAAAGGAATCGTATCCGTAACCACCAACTCGTCGAGCGATGAGCCACGAAGATTCTCCAAGGCGCTTCCCGACAGTACAGCGTGTGTACAGTAGGCTACGACCTTTGTGGCACCGCGCTCCTTGAGCGCGTCTGCCGCTTTACATAGTGTGCCCGCCGTGTCGACCATGTCGTCAACCAGCAAGCAAGTTCTTCCGTCTACCTCGCCAATCAGGTTCATCACCTGAGCTTCATTAGCTTGTGGACGGCGCTTATCGATAATCGCCAAATCGGCGTCATCCAGCTGCTTGGCAATGGCTCGTGCGCGTACTACGCCGCCTATATCGGGCGACACCACCATCAGATTGTCATAATGGCAGGCTACGATGTCGTCATTGAGCACCGGCGACCCATAAACATTGTCAACAGGACAGGCAAAAAATCCCTGAATCTGCTCGGCGTGCAAATCGACAGTTAGCACGCGATCAACACCCACGGCGACCATCATGTCTGCTACAACCTTCGACGAGATTGGCACTCGTGAAGATCTCACCCGACGATCCTGTCGTGCGTAGCCGAAGTAGGGCACTACTGCCGTAATTCGTGTTGCCGACGCTCTGCGCATGGCGTCGATCATCACGATCAACTCCATCAGGTTATCGTTGGTTGGCGCGCATGTTGGTTGCAGGATAAATACATCCTTGCCGCGCACGTTTTCATTTATCTCAACAGCAACTTCACCATCGCTGAATTTGCCGACCTTCGCTTTGCCAATCGTCAGGTACAACCTGCTGGCTACTTTCCTGGCAAGCTCGGGGTTGGCATTGCCCGTAAAGACCATCATTTTTGAGGACACGGTGAGGTTCCTTTGGGTCTTGTAAATGTTGCGTATCAAATACGAATAGTGCCACACACCTTGGGTGTATGGCACTTGGTCGGTTTTCTGTACCCGTTTCGACTCTGTTCAAAACGGCGCACATCTATATGGCTGGGGTGGCAGGATTCGAACCTGCGAATGCCGGGATCAAAACCCGGTGCCTTGCCACTTGGCGACACCCCAAGAATTTTTGGGCTAGAGCAATAACTCGTGTGTGGGAGACCGGTTTACACCGCGGGCTACATAGGCGGTCCACCGTGATGGTACCTGCGCTTGTACAGCCTCTGCCTGATCTCGTGACGAAAAAGCGGCAAATACGCATGCGCCGGTTCCCGTCAACTTGGCCTCCCCAAATTTTCCCAACCAAATCAACGCGTTATCCACTTCAGAATACAGGCGCGTTACAACAGGTTGGCAATCGTTCCGGGAGCCACCCCTAAAAACGGCCGCTATTGTGATTGGAGAGGTGTCCCGTGTCAATTGCGGGTCGGAAAATATTTGTTGGGTGTTCACATGGCATCCGGGGTGCAGAATCAGGAACCAGGTCTGCGGTAACTCCACTGGCGTCAATTGATCACCGGTTCCCTCCGCCCAGGCCGTGTGGCCAGCGACGAAAACGGGAACATCCGCGCCCAGAGTTCGACCAATGGATTGGAGCTCTTGACTACTCTTGCCGCATGACCAGATCGTATTTAGCGCCAAGAGTGTGGTGGCGGCATCTGAGCTCCCTCCACCCAGTCCGCCGCCGGTGGGAATCTGCTTGTTGAGTTCAATATCCACGCCGCATGAGCCAGTTTGTAGGGTTCGCGCTGCTCGCACGATTAGATTGTCTTCGTCCGCTATGCCCAGGTCGGGCCCGGATAGGGTGATTCGGCCAGACTCATTGGCTGTAAATCTTATCGAGTCACCCCAATCCAGCAGCTGAAAAAGCGTCTGTAAATTGTGATAGCCATCTGGTCGGCGGCCAGTGATATGCAGAAACAGGTTGAGTTTGGCAGGGGCGGGTAATTCCAGTGACAAGCTCATTGCACAACCGGTAACGACCAGTCGTATAGAAAGATTGTCACCACTGAACTGCCTTTGGACAGCTGCAATCGAGTGGGAAGCGTATAACTGCCAAAGTGGTCATAGCCGGTGTAGGTGATGGTCCACCCTGACTGCACCAGGCTTTGCAACAGGTTGTCTGTGACGGCGATATCATCGATGGGCAATGCGGGGTCAGGAATGCCTCTTGCCCAGTAACCGATCGTGCCGACGGGAATGCCAAAGTCATCGAGAGACTCGTAGTCTTCGGCGCTGTAGGTTTGAACTTCTCCATTGCGAGTGATGGTGACTGTCTTACCGTCGCTGCGAAGGTTCGTTGCGCCAGTGCCCAGGGGGCCGCTCAGGTTGACATAGCTGGAGCCACCGGACTGCACCCAGATCATCGATGCGGAGTCTGAACGTTCGCTGGTACGTAAGGCGATTTTGCCGTCAGCCTTGAATTCATCGAGTTCGGTCAGAGTTGCTCGCCGCTGTTCCCAGGCGGAATCTGGCACAACCGTGCTGGTTTGGGTCGCGCAGCCAGCCAAGAACAACATGAGCGTGGCGAATGCCAGTAGGTTCACTTTTGGAGTAGATGCCATGGTGTTAGGGGCTGGCCAGAAGCTCACTAATACCCAATCGCTGCAGCGTCGCCATGAGCACCTTGTGATCTGGGTCCTGCTTTAAGGCGTTCTCCCAGATTGTCATCGCAGCCTCTGTATCGCCATTTGCCCAGTGGGCTTCTCCCAGGTGGGCGGCCACCTCCGGGTCGGGAAATTTATCGTAGGCTTGCTGAAGATAGTTGATGGCCTGTGAATACTCGCCTTTGCGAAACAGTACCCAGCCCATGCTGTCGAGTATTGCCGGCTCTCCCGGCTGCAGCTCCAATGCTTTTGCAATGAGTTCGTAGGCCTCGTCATATCGGTCTGTACGGTTTGCCAGGCTATATCCCAGAGCATTCAGCGCGGTCGCGTTCTGTGGATTTTTCTCCAAAATACTGCGCAGATCGGCTTCCATCGTAATCAGGTCGTTTTGCTTCTCTGCGATTAGGGAGCGGGAGTACAGTAGCGAGGTAGATGCAGGAAACTGTACCAATCCTTCATTGAGGACCTGCTCACTTTCCTCGAGCATCCCCAGCTGATTGAAAAGCTCGGCCTCCAATGTAAACAGTTGCTCTGCATCATCAGGATAGCGCTTGCGAGTTATCTCAAAGTGGAGTTTGCTCTGCTGCAGTTGATCCTGCTCAATCAGAATGCGGCCAATATGATTGTTAGCACTCATGAAGTCGCGGCCACCAGAAACCTGGCGGTAATTGGCGATCGCGTCGGTGAATTGTTCCTCATCTTCGGCTATGCGGCCCAGATAGTAGTGCGCCTCATCCGTGCGTTCATCGAGCTCCAGCATCTGTTGCAAGTAGGCTTTAGCGGCGATGTCATCACCCGTCTCTCGGTTGATCAGTGCCAGAGAAAACAAGAGGTCAGCATCTTCGGGCGCTCTGGCAGAGAGGATTTCAAACTGCCCTCGCGCTTCGTCCATATTGTTCTGCGTTAGTAGCCGGGCATATTGTAGCCGCAGGCGATTGTCATCGGGATTGGCATTCAGTGCAGCTTCGATGCGTTGGAAAGGCTTCTTGTCTCCCGCTTCCAGTAGTAATTTGGCTTCCAAAAACACCGCTTGCGATTGATAGGGGTCTGTTGCGAATAGCCGGTCTAGTTTTTCTAGTGCCTGCTGGTTCTGGTCGAGCTCTTCATGGATAAGTGCCTGTGTCAGGAGAAGCTGGGTATTGTCGGGAAACTCCAAAGCCAACGCGTTTACGCCGGACACCAGCTCCGCGCGCTGAGCTGGCGAGAGTTGTCTGAACCCCGTGAGCAGGATGGGAAATGGCGCGCTTCTGCCTGTGCGCGCCACTGCTGCCAGGTGTGGCATGGCTTCCAGGGTACGACCTCTGCGAACGAGCAAGGTGGCTAGCGTCTTCTGGGCTTCAACATTGTCAGGTTCCAGCTCGGACCAAAGCGCAACCGAGTGCAGGGCCTCGGGTTCACGCTGCATGAATTGAGCAAGGTGGGTCGTGTGAGCGCTCACACCTCGATCACGCAACGCGTCGGCCTGTTGCATATAGGTAGCGAGTGCCACGTCGTACTGGCGGCGGCGCAATGCGAACTCAGCGACTAGCAGTGGATAGATGCTGTCGTCGGGAAAGGCGCGTTCAGCCGGTGTCGGCACGGTCTCAGCGACTACCTCAGGTTTTTGTGGCGTGTCTTGCGTGACAACTTGTTCCTGCACGCTCGCGCATCCCCACAGTAGTGCCGGGAGAAGAAGCAGAATGAATGACGTGCGCAGCATGCAACGGAACCAAATGAAGTTATGGTGATAATTTTCTAATGATGACACAGTAAATGCGTTAAACCCACACCGGGAGGCTAAGGGATAGACCCCGTTAATCCCGCAATGTTCCAGCGGCTCGTTAGAGAATGCAACGTGCCTTTGCGCTGCTAACTTGTTAAAATTCCGAGATATTTTTCTGTTCGTGGTATTGTGCGCCGGTTCTGGGGCGCACGGCCCAATCGTTTTCGGCCCATATTCTGTCCAGTGGAGATAGCAGTTCCTTGATCAACCTTATCGCCTTAGGTATCAATCACAACTCAGCCGCGGTGGAAGTGCGCGAGCGTGTTGCGTTTGCGCCCGAACAGGTAAGCGAGGCTCTGGTTGATGCAATGGGCACCGCTGCCTTGGAAGAGGTGGTGATATTGTCTACCTGCAATCGCACTGAGATATACGCGATTGTGCCCGAAGGCGATTCAACAGTGCTGGCCGATCGCGCACGGCACATGATTGATTGGATGGCCAACTATCATCATCTGTCTGCTCTGGAGCTGCGCGAGTCTGCGTATCATTTTGAGGGCGACGGGGCGCTCCGCCACATTATTAAGGTGGCCAGTGGTCTCGACTCCATGGTGCTGGGCGAGCCGCAAATCTTCGGTCAGCTCAAATCTGCCTATGCTGTGGCCAGTGAGGCGGGCTCAATAGGGAGCGAACTGGGACGTCTTTTTCCGCGGGCATTTTCCATTGCCAAGCAGGTGCGCACCGATACTGCCATTGGCGAGAACCCGGTATCGGTTGCCTACGCGGCCGTTGACCTTGCAGGGCATATATTCTCCGACCTGAGCCAGTGCAATGCGTTGCTGGTAGGCGCTGGTGAAACGATAGAGCTGGTCACTCGGCATCTTCTGGAAGCGGGCGTGGCGCGTATCGTGATAGCCAATCGTACGCTGGGTAAAGCGCGCGAGCTTGCTCAGCAGTTTGGCGCCGAGGCAGTGCTGTTATCAGAGATTCCGGAACAGTTGATGGATGCGGACATAGTGATTACGTCTACTGCCAGCCAGCTGCCAATCCTGGGTAAAGGTGCGGTTGAGCAGGCAGTAAAGGCGCGCAAGCATCGTCCTATGTTGATGGTTGATATCGCCGTACCGCGGGATATCGAAGCGCAGGTGGGTGAGCTACCCGATGTGTACCTGTATAGCGTGGACGATCTGCGTGAGATCGTAGACCAGAATCTAAAAAGTCGTCAGAGCGAGGCAGGCAAAGCCGACCTGATAATTGCCGACGGCGTAGCTGCTCTGACAGAAGAGATTCGCTCATTGCTCGCCGTTGACTCGGTCAAAGAATTCAGACAAATGGCAGAGCAAGTGCGCGAGCAGGAGCTTGATAGGGCAATGCGGGCGATCGCGCGTGGCGATGATCCTCAGCAGGTGGTTGCCCAACTCGCGCGCGGGATTACTAACAAGTTGATTCATGCACCCACCAAGGGCCTGAAGCAGGCAAGCGCAGAGGGTCGGGAAGACCTACTGGGTATCGCCAGAGGATTGCTCGGGTTGGACTCGAATGAGTTGTCCGGTGCGCAACGAACCAAATTGAGCCAGCAGACAAAGGGTGCTGAGGAGTCTCAGTCAACTACAGCGGGTGCCAGCGATGATGCTGGTGATCAGGATTCCGGGGTCGATCAAGGCTCTTACGGTGATGAACGGGCGGGACGAACACTGCAGTGAAAGCGTCACTTTTGAATAAGTTAGAAACCCTCACCGAGCGCCACGAAGAAGTTTCGGCGCTGTTAGGTGATAGCGAAACCATCTCGGACCAAAATCGATTTAGAGATCTCTCACGTGAATACTCTGAACTCGAAACGGTGGTGAAGTGCTTCAATGAGTATCAGCAGGTCAGTAATGATCTGGAGGAAGCGCAGGCGATGCTGGAGGATGCCGATCCGGACGTGCGTGAAATGGCACGTGAGGAGATTGAATCCGGAGGCGAGCGCAGCGAGGAGCTTGAAGTTGAACTGCAAGCGCTTATGCTGCCGCGTGACCCTAATGACTCCCACAACGTGTTTCTCGAGATACGTGCCGGTGCGGGCGGCGACGAAGCGGCAATATTTTCAGGTGATCTCTTTCGGATGTACTCGCGCTATGCCGAGCAGCAGCGCTGGAAGGTTGAAGTGTTGTCGGAGCGCCCTGGTGAGCACGGTGGCTACAAAGAAATTATTACCCGTGTAGAAGGGCGCGATGTGTATGCGCAGCTAAAGTTCGAATCCGGAGCCCATCGCGTGCAGCGCGTACCTGAGACTGAATCACAAGGCCGTATTCACACCTCAGCGTGCACAGTGGCGGTGATGCCTGAGCCAGAGGAAGTCGATGCAATCGAGATTAATAAGGCCGATCTACGGGTGGATACCTACCGCGCATCCGGCGCGGGTGGTCAGCATGTCAACAAGACCGACTCAGCGGTGCGGTTAACGCACCTGCCGACAGGCATCGTGGTGGAATGTCAGGACGAGCGCTCCCAGCATAAGAATCGCGCCAGAGCGATGTCGCTATTGTCGGCCAAGCTGCTGTCCAGCGTGGAAGACAAGCATGCTGCCGAGCAGGCTGAGCAGCGGCGCAACCTAGTGGGCACGGGTGACCGGTCTGACCGAATTCGAACCTATAATTTCCCTCAAGGCCGTGTTACCGATCACCGTATCAACCTGACCCTATACAAGTTAGCCGAAGTTATGGAAGGTGATTTGGGTGTCATTGTTGGGCCACTGCGTCAGGAGCATCAGGCTGATTTGCTGGCGGCGCTGGCCGACTAAGCTGGCGAAGTATGCCTACTGTTCAAGAGCTCCTGCGAGCCTCAGATGTGCTTCCCGGAGACAGCGCTCGCCGCGACACTGAAATCCTGCTCTGCCATTGTCTGGATAAGCCACGCAGTTGGTTGTATACCTGGCCTGAAGCTTCGGTGGAGGAGCCGGTGTTGAGCAAATTCAACAGCTTGCTGACAGCCAGGTCCGAGGGTCAGCCCATTGCCTATCTCACAGGAGAGCGCGAATTTTGGTCGCTGACGCTTAAGGTCAATTCCCATACGTTGATACCAAGGCCTGAGACAGAGGGGCTGGTGGAGTGGGCCCTGTCGTTGGAACTGCCCTCGCGCTCTAACGTTGCCGACCTGGGTACGGGTTCGGGTGCTATAGCGCTTGCGCTGGCGTCGGAGCGGCCCGATTGGCACCTGCTTGCCGTGGATAGTAGTGAGTCAGCCCTGGCAGTGGCGCGAGAGAACACAGACACGCAAAGATTAGCGAACGTTGAGCTATTGAATTCTTGCTGGTTTGACGGGCTCGGGGAGCGAAGCTTAGATCTTATCGTTAGCAACCCACCGTACGTGGACAAGCGCGATCCGCACCTGGGGCAGGGGGACGTGCGATTCGAACCGACGTCTGCGCTTGTGGCAGAGCATAAAGGCTTCGCTGATTTGCAGGCAATAGTGAATGGCAGCCGTGACTATTTGCGAAAGGGTGGTTGGCTACTGCTTGAGCATGGCTACGAACAGGCCGCTACACTTCGTGATCTGCTGAAGGAAAGTGGCTTTTCTGATGTGACTTCCCGCGTTGACCTGGCAGGACACGAACGAGTTACTGGAGGGTGCTGGCATGCTGAGTGATCAAGAGCTGCAACGCTATAGTCGCCAGATACTGCTCAATGACTTCGATATAGCCGGTCAGGAGCGGTTAAAGGCTGCATCTGTGCTGGTGGTAGGGCTTGGCGGACTGGGTAGTCCGGTAGCGCTGTATCTGGGCGCTTCAGGCGTAGGACGCTTGTTGCTTGCCGATGGCGATACGGTGGAGTCTAGTAATCTACAGCGACAAATTGCCCACACAGAAAAGTCACTAGGCCTCAACAAGGCAGAATCAGCTGCTGCTGCCGTGAAGGCAATCAACCCGCTCATAGCGGTTGAGGCGATCCCGCAGCATCTGGATGAGCAGGCGCTAGGCACGCTGCTTCAAGGCGTGGATGTGGTTGTTGATGCGACAGATAATTATCCGACGCGCTATGCATTGAACCGTGCCTGCCTCAATAGCAGTACACCTTTGGTGTCTGGCGCAGCAGTTCGGTTAGAGGCGCAGCTCACTGTGTTTGATCCGGCTCGCGGCGGCCCTTGCTATCGCTGTATGTACCCCCAGCAGGGTGCAGAAGGCGCGTTGAACTGCAGCGAAAGCGGTGTGCTGGCGCCTGTTGTTGGCGCATTGGGATCACTGCAGGCGCTGGAGGTCGTTAAGCTTATCGCGGGTGTTGGTCAAACGCTGAGAGGGCGGTTGATGATGCTGGATTTAACGACGCACGAAGTGCGTTATCTAACGTTAAACGTACGTGAAGACTGTCCGGACTGCGCGCACCTGCATTCGACAGAATAACGTTACGCAAAATCACCCGCGTCCTCCTGCCATTGTTTTGGTGTAGGCAGTGGTTTGTCCAGTGTACGTTTAACCCGCCACACAACTATCACACCGGCGATACCGATGCCTGCGATCATCGCGCGCCAAAAACCTACCGTCCCTGCAGCCGGGTCGTCTGTCGATACAATGCCCAGCCAGTAGCCTAGTGGCAGGGCAACCAACCAGTAGGCGATGCACATCGCCAGAAAAGGAAAGCGGGTGTCCTTGAAGGCCCGCAAACAAAAAGATGCTGCGACTTGTATGGCATCAAGCAGAATAAACAGCCCTGCTAGTCGGATTAGTGTCACCGCCATTGCCATGATGGCCGTATCGCTGGTGTAGGCCTGAACGATGAGGCTTGGCACACTGATCAGCACCAGCATACCGAGCAAGGCAATAGCAACGCATATCAGTGTGCCGCAGCGCACAGACAGAATGACGGCAGGTTTGTTCTGAGCCCCAATGGCATGACCAACGCGGGTCGCCATCGCCGAACCAATGCTGATCAGAGGGATATACACGATGTCCCACACATTGAATGCGATTTGGTGTGATGCCATCGCCGTGTTGCCCAAGGTAGCGATCATGAGCGCAATCACAGAAAAAACCACAACCTCGAGGAACAGAGTGAGCCCCATAGGGAGTCCGATTCTATTTATCTCACGAATCGTCGGCCAGTGTGGCGGCGTAAAACGCAATGCAGGAAGAAATGGCTTTAATTCTTTAGAGCGCCGCATATAGAACGTGATGAGTATGGGGCTCAGCCACATCGAGATTGCCGTAGCCCAGCCGCAACCTGCTGCACCCATCTCCGGTATGCCCCAACCACCGTAGATAAAGGCATAGTTCAGCGGGATGTTAGCTATAAAACTGATTACACTCGCAACCGCAAAAGGGCGCATGATGCCCAGGCCTTGAGTATGACATCGCAGAGCCTGGTAAAGCGCGGCTGCGGGCATTCCAAACGCGACGGCCTGCAGGTACCCCAGGCTTTTGCTCTGGGTATCGCTGTCCAATGACAGCTGATCGAGCAATGGGTCAATAAAGTAGCAAGCGGGGCCGGCGACACAGCCCAACACCACTGCGAGCCAAATAGATTGAGGCAGGATACGGCGGATATTTTGATGCTTGCCCGCGCCGAAATCCTGGGCAACGATGGCAGTGGCTCCCAGCATGACCCCCACAAAGAGCAGGTAGAGTGGCAGCCAAACGTTATACCCAATGGCAATAGCGGCAAGATCGACAGCGCTGTAGTGTCCCGCCATCACGGTGTCTACAACGCCAGTTCCCATCAGGGCGAGTTGCGCGATAAGCATCGGCCAGGCGATGACCCACAGTGCGCTGCACTCATGGAGAAGCGCAGGAATACCTGATCTTGTTGTTTCTTGTGGGTTCACCATGTCTTGAACTGACGTTATAGAGTGGCTTTGGTGCCGCCGCAAAACTTTTTGAGGCAAGCGCGGTCATAGAGTTACTACAAATTCGCAAGGAACACGAAATGAACGCTTTGGCAGCGTGGTATTACAGCATACATAACGCAATTTTTCCTCGATTGCAGCACCTCGACGGCTTGGCACCCCTGGCACTAAGGTTGTATCTGGTGCCTGTATTTTGGATGGCTGGAACGCAGAAAATTTCCGGTATCGACAACACCATCGAATGGTTTGGCAACCCTGATTGGGGGCTTGGTCTGCCATTTCCCACACTGCTGGCCTACATGGCCGCCTACACGGAAGCAATTGGCGCGCTATTGCTGCTGATTGGCCTGGCTACAAGATGGATATCGATTCCGTTGATCGTCACTATGCTGGTTGCCGCTTTTGCGGTGCACTGGGATAACGGGTGGTATGCGATAGCTGATTCCAGCTCACAGGATGTTGCCGTTCGATTGGGTGCTGCCAAAGACATCCTGCGCGAACATGGCAATTACAGCTGGCTTACCGAAGCCGGAAACTTTGTCATACTGAATAACGGTATCGAGTTTGCCATTACCTATATGCTGATGCTCTTCAGCCTCCTCTTTACCGGCGGCGGTCGCTACGTGAGCGTGGATTACTATCTCTCCCGGCTTTATCCCGCCTCGCGTTAGATTGGAGCGGTTTTTCGGGAGTCAATGGGCTCGACTCCCGCTTAATTTGTCATCCACCTATCCAGGGTTAAAAGATGCTAGACTAGCGCGCGTTTTGACCAGTAACAGGATGATCCTTTGTTAAAGAACCTCGTAGGGCGCATCGCCAAAGGCGATAACCCGCCGAAAGCTGCCAGCCCAACCGCCACGTCCAAAAACTCCCCCGCCAAGAGCGTTGCTTCAGCGCGCGATAAACATGACAAGCCTGCGGGCAATAAGTCGCGCTCTCGCCATCGTAAGCGTAACGACAATGCGAAGGCCTGGACGCTTGCTGATTTTCCTGTAGAGCCAGCTGAAGGCCAAACACGGTTTCATGATCTGGGCTTGCGAGAAGAGCTTATGCATGGAATAGCAGAGCTGGGCTTTAAGTATTGCTCGCCGATTCAGGCGCAAGTGCTTCCCCAAACGCTGCAGGGTCACGATGCCATAGGTAAAGCACAAACGGGCACCGGTAAAACAGCTGCATTTCTGATCACGATGTTTAACGATATGTTGTGTAACCCGGTTGAGGGTGAGCGTTTTGTTGGAGAGCCGCGCGGACTTGTTATTGCGCCTACCCGCGAGCTCGTTATGCAAATTGCCGCGGATGCAGAAGACCTTGCCCGCTTTAGCGGGCTCAGGGTGGTTACGCTGATCGGTGGTATGGACTACCAGAAGCAGCTCAATCGACTCGGCAGTGAGGTCGTAGATCTCGTGGTAGCCACACCTGGACGCCTGCTGGACTTCATGAGCCGTCGGGATTTGTTTCTGGATCATGTGGAGACCTTGGTGCTGGATGAGGCCGATCGCATGCTGGACATGGGTTTCATCCCTCAGGTAAAGCGCATCGTTCGTGCAACGCCGCGTAAGGAAGATCGTCAGACGCTCTTGTTCTCGGCGACCTTTACCCAGGACATCATCAATCTTTCTGCGCAATGGACTTATCATCCAGTTACCGTTGAGATTGAGCCTGACCATGTAGCTACCGATTCTGTTGATCAGAAGGTCTATCTGGTGAGTAGTGAGCAGCGCTATCGTTTGCTAAACAACCTGATTCGCAGCCCGGAGGCGAGCAGCGTTATTGTGTTTGCCAACCGTCGTGATCAGGTACGTAAGCTGCATGAGCGTTTGCGCAAGGCGGGTATATCTTGCGGCATCCTGTCAGGAGAAATCCCCCAGGGTAAACGTACGCGCACGCTGGAGCAGTTCAAGAACGGCAGTATCAAGGTGCTGGTGGCCACTGATGTGGCAGGACGGGGTATCCATGTCGATGCTGTCAGTCACGTAGTGAACTACAATTTACCGGAAGATCCTGAAGATTACGTGCATCGAATTGGCCGAACGGGTCGTGCCGGCGCCACAGGCACGTCAATCAGCTTTGCCAGTGAAGATGACGCCTTCTTGTTGCCCGACATCGAAAAGTTGCTCGGTGAGCCTCTGGAATGTACGCATCCACCTAAGGAATTGCTGGTCTAGTAACCCAAGGCGCGCGGACTAATTAATGTCTGCGCGCGCTACCTCCTCAACTGACAACTCCTCAACCCAGAGCAGGGTCGCGCCAACCACGGCAGCCGGAACCACGAAGAAGTTAACAACAGGTATGCCTGTACAGAGTGCGACCACGCCACCGAATCCCATGCTACTCAATCGACGCTCGCGCACAGCCTCTTTAACGTCGTTGAAGCTCAATTGGTGATTATCCATTGGGTAGTCGACAAATTGGATACTCATCATCCAGGCCCCCAGCAGGAACCATAAGAACGGCGACACAACGTTCACACCCGGAATGAACGTAACCAGCAGCACAAATAAAGCCATGGGTACGTAGTACATCAATTTAGCGAGCTCTCGTATTACGCCGCGTGGCATCGCCAACAGAGCCGCCCCGAGTCCTTCGAGCGAGTCCACAGGCTTGCCGGTCACCAATTCTTCCGCCTTCTCTGCCAGTAGTGCATTAAAAGGTGAAGCAATGATTAGCGCCACAGCGGTGAATAGATAGCCCGTGATTAGGCTGACGGCAATGCCGATCAGCGGCCACAGTATCCACGTAATGAAATCCAGCCAGTCGGGGATCCAGGCCAGCCAGCTATCGACAAGTGCCGACAGATAGCTAAGCCCCAGTCCAATCAGTGACCCGAAAATAACAATATTGACGATCAATGGTATGAGTACGAACAGGCGCAGTGAGGGATGTGTCAGCATTTTGGCACCACGTATTAGATAGCCGGTGCCGATCATGAGGCTTCCGTTCATAGAGATGCTTGTCCTGTTTCTGTTTGCTTACCGGTGTCGCCACAAATGCATTTGGAGCAAAGACAACGCGTGCCACGGTCTTCTGCAGGCAGCGCGTCGAGCACTGATTGATCGACCTGGGTGCTGAAACACCAGCAGCTCTCTACTGGCCCGCCTTCGGCAGCCTGGCAATCATTGCCCTGCATACATACCGGGCAAGTGGTCTCCCAAGTTTGTTTGTGGATCTTTTGCATGGTTTATCCAGTGCCATCGCTGTATTGGTTATAATACCCAACTCCTGCAGGCTAGACAGCAAGATGAGCGAAGACGATAAACTTTTTGAGGAAGAAATGTCCGGTGTGGTGCCGCTTAAGCGCGAGCCCAGGGCGACGCTGAGCAAATCTTCTGCGACCCAGTCGTCAGTTGATCATCGACGCCGTGCGGCCGTAGCTGCGGCGCAAGTCGATCGCAATACGCTGACCGAAGAGGGGGTGGAGCCTCTGGATTCTTGGTTTGTGCTGGATTTCAAGCGCCCGGGCGTGCAAAACGGTGTGTTCAGGAAGTTGAAGCAAGGTCGTTATGAATCGGAAGCGCGGCTGGACCTGCATCGCATGACAATCCCTCGCGCACGTAAGGAGCTGTTCGAATTCATTGAAGCGTCTTACGAACTGGGCCTGCGTAGCGTGATGTTGGTGCACGGTAAAGGGGAGAGCAAACCGGACCGAGAACGTAGCTCTATTCTCAAAGGCTGCTCCAACCACTGGCTGCGGGAGTTGGAGATCGTACAGGCATTCCACAGCGCACAGCCAAGGCACGGCGGTACTGGCGCTGTTTATATCCTGCTACGTAAAAGCGAGGAAAAAAAGCGTGAGAATCGCGAGCGCTTTATGAAGGGAAGAGTACCTTCAGACAAAATGTAGGGGCGAATCAACCAAGTTCTATCAGCTTCAAAGTGCGCCCGCGTTGCGTAAAACCTGTGCATATGGCCCGCCGTGTCGGTGCTGATCGATGATTGTCAGCAACGTGCGACCCTTCCGGTCCGCAGCATTCACGTCGCGATCTTCAGCGGCGAAGAATGAGATGAAAAGTTCGAAATCTTCAGCACGCATGCTCTGATAGGCTTTTAGCAGCATGTGAAAGTCGTCGCTGCTACCGTCGTGGGCGCGCACGTTAAGAAAGCTCTTCACGTGATCTTGTGTCCACACTTCATCGAGTACTTTTTCTTTGTCCTTTTTCATTGTTCGCTCGTCCTGTTCCTGTTTTACCTGGTAGTCATGACTAGTTCTGCTGGTGCTGGTTCCAAAAGCTAGACCAGCTTCCGAAGTAAAAGCTCGTTCACCATTTTAGGATTGGCCTGCCCACGGGAGAGTTTCATTATCTGACCAACGAAAAAGCCAGTTAGCTTTTTGCGCTTGGCTTCGTCTGCAGCAAGGTATTGCTCCACTTGGGCTGAGTTGTTGGCGATAACTTCATCTACCATCGCCTCCAGTTCGCCACTGTCGCTGACCTGCTTAAGTCCACGTGCTGCGATTATCGTATCCGCATCACCTTCGCCGTCGCACATGGCCTCGAACACCTGCTTGGCGATCTTACCTGAAATACTGTTATCCAGTATCCGCGCGATCAGTCCGGCTAGGTTGATCGCCGATATTGGGCTTTGCTCCAGCGCGAGGTCATCGCGATTGAGCAACCCCAGTAGCTCTCCCTGCACCCAGTTCGCGGCAATTTTGGCATCGCCCGATTGTTCGGCCACAGTTTCGAAGTAATCCGCCAGCGATCGGCTTGCCGATAGCACGCCAGCATCGTAGGTGGACAAGCCGTATTGCTCCGCAAAGCGTTCTCTTTTTTGTCTCGGTAACTCTGGCAGGCCGTTGCGAATGGATTCGATATAGGCGTCGTCGATTACGATGGGCAGCAGATCTGGCTCAGGGAAATAGCGATAGTCGTTGGCGACTTCTTTGCTCCGCATAGAGCGTGTTTCGTCGCGATCTGCATCGTACAAGCGTGTCTCCTGTACCACGGTGCCGCCGCCGTCGAGAATGTCGGATTGGCGATTAAACTCGTGGTGAATCGCTTTTTCCACAAAGCGGAATGAATTCACATTCTTTATTTCCGCGCGGGTGCCAAGCGTTTCCGAGCCTTGTGGTCGCAGCGAGATATTGATGTCACAGCGCATGGATCCTTCTGCCATGTTTCCGTCTGAGATACCAAGATAGGTAACGAGGCTATGTAATGCCTTGAGGTAAGCTACTGCTTGCTCTGCGTTGCGGATGTCCGGCTCCGATACGATTTCCAGTAGCGGCGTGCCTGCCCGATTCAGGTCAATACCGCTTTGGCCGTGAAAGTCTTCGTGCAAAGACTTGCCAGCATCTTCTTCAAGGTGAGCACGGGTGATGCCGATGCGATGGGTGGACCCATCCTCCAGCTGAATTTCAAACTCGCCAATACCCACAATTGGATCCTGAAATTGGCTGATCTGATACCCCTTTGGTAGGTCGGGGTAGAAGTAGTTTTTGCGATCAAATACTGAACGTTTGCCGATTTCTGCGCCAATACCAACGCCAAACATCACGGCGTAACGCACAGCTTGCTCGTTCAGAACCGGTAGCATGCCTGGCATAGCGAGGTCGACAGCGCTGGCCTGGGTATTGGGTTCGGCGCCAAATTCAGTCGAGGCCCCAGAGAAAATTTTTGAGGAGGTAGCGAGCTGCAAATGCACCTCAAGACCGATAACGGTTTCCCAAGGCATCAGCTTACCTCCCCACTGTCGAGTTGTGGTTGTTTCAGGTGCCAATCGGTCGCCAGCTGGAACTGGTGCGCCGCATTGAGTAGTGCGGTCTCACCAAAGTGCTGACCTATTAGTTGTAAACCCACAGGCTTGCCTTCAACTAATCCGGCGGGTACGGACATGCCGGGAAGACCCGCCAGGTTTGCCGCAAGGGTATACACATCCTCCAGATACATGCTCACAGGGTCATCCGACTTGGCACCCAGTGCAAACGCGGGGCCGGGTGTCGTTGGTCCTGCAATGATGTCGACATCTTCAAAGCAATCGAGAAAATCCTGCCGGATCAACCTGCGGGCCTGCTGAGCTTTGCGGTAGTAGGCGTCGTAATATCCAGCCGACAATGCGTAAGTGCCAACGAGAATGCGCCTTTTGACTTCGTCACCAAAGCCTTCCTCACGGGTGCGGGTATAGAGGTCGTGCAAGTCAACCGGGTCTTCGCAACGATAGCCGTAACGAACGCCATCGAACCTCGACAGGTTGGTGGACGCCTCGGCAGGAGCAACGATGTAGTAGGTTGGGATCGTAAGATCGCTATGTGGAAGGCTCACCTCTTTTAATATCGCGCCGCGTTGCTCCAGAACCTTGAGCGCCTCGTCGATACATGCGCCAGTTTGTGCATCTAACCCGGCGCCAAAGAACTGCGTCGGTAGGCCGATGCGCAATCCTTCCAAAGAGTTCTCGAGGGAGGCGGTGTAATCCGGCACTGATTCGGTCGCAGAGGTTGAGTCTCCAGCATCATGTCCTGCCATCACGTTGAGCAATAGCGCGCAATCTTCTGCAGTGCGCGCCATTGGGCCTGCCTGATCGAGACTGGAGGCAAAAGCCACCATCCCCAATCTGGAGACCCTGCCGTAGGTGGGTTTGAGGCCGGTAATGCCGCAAAAAGCAGCAGGCTGGCGAATAGATCCGCCGGTGTCAGTGCCCGTCGCCGCGGGTGCCATTCTTGCTGCTACGGCGGCGGCGGAGCCTCCTGAAGACCCGCCCGGTACACAGTGTGTGTCCCACGGATTAAGGGCCGGGCCATAAAAGCTGTTTTCGTTGGAAGAGCCCATGGCAAACTCATCCATATTGGTTTTGCCTAGCATGACACAGCCGTGCGCCTGGAATCGCTTGATCAGCGTTGCATCGTAGGGCGGGACAAAATTATCGAGCATGCGCGATCCGCAGCTGGTTTTGATGCCCGCGGTACAGAAGATATCCTTGTGCGCTATAGGTACGCCGGCCAGCGCAGGCGCATTGCCTGCTGCGCGCTCGGCGTCAGCCTTACGAGCGCTAGCTATCGCGTGGTCTGGATCAACAGTGATGAAGCTGTTGAGCGAACCATTTAGCGATGCAATGCGGTCCAGAAAGGCTCGAGTCAGCTCTTCGCTGGAAAACTGTTTCTCGCTCAGCCCGTGTATCAACGTAGCGACCGTTTGATTAATCATGTAGGGGTGTCCTGGTGGGGTAGGGCGAAATCACTCGATAACTTTGGGTACGAGATAGAGGCCATTCTCAACGGCGGGTGCAATGGCCTGGAAAGCCTCTCTCTGGTTGGTCTCGGTCACTTCATCAGCACGCAGTCGCGCTGTGGCATCGAGTGGGTTGGCCATTGGCTCGACATTGGCTGTATCGGCCGCTTGCAGTTGGTCGACCATGCTGAGAATGCTCTGAATTCGCTCGGTTACCGCCTCTAATTGGTCGTCGCTGACGCGAATGCGCGCCAGCTCAGCGATGCTCTGGATATCGGACTGTTCAATAGACATGTTTAAAACCCGGAAAGTGCGCGTCGCAAGTGCAACGGGGGCGTAAACTTATCACATTTGCGCCTTGCCCAAAATCCCTGTGGTTGATACAGTTGCTGCACCTTTTCGAGGCCAGAAAAACAATGCAAAAGCCGCTCGCTTTCATGGTGACTTCCACCCGCGATGTGACAGGCCTATGTCTAGGAACAGCCCTCCCGGGATCCTGGCAGTTGTAGTCAATAGGTAGTAAAAATTTAATGTTAAAGAAATTACGTGGGCTGTTCTCCAATGATCTGTCCATAGACCTGGGTACAGCCAACACTCTCATTTATGTGCGCGACCAAGGCATAGTACTGGACGAGCCCTCCGTAGTTGCCATTCGTATTCACAATGGCCAAAAGACGATCGAGGCGGTGGGTACCGAAGCCAAGCGTATGCTGGGTAGAACACCCGGTAATATCACTGCGATCCGGCCGTTAAAGGATGGCGTGATAGCCGACTTTCAGGTCACCGAAAAAATGCTGCAGCATTTTATTGCCAAGGTGCATGAAACCCGCTTTATCCGACCGAGCCCGCGAGTACTGGTTTGCGTGCCGTGCATGTCGACTCAGGTAGAGCGACGCGCTATCCGCGAATCTGCTCTGAGTGCGGGTGCTCGCGAGGTTCGTTTGATTGAAGAGCCCATGGCAGCGGCTATCGGTGCTGGGCTCAACGTCGAAGAAGCAACCGGTTGTATGGTGGTCGATATCGGTGGTGGCACCACTGAGGTGGCGATCATCTCTCTCAATGGCGTGGTGTATCGCGATTCTATTCGAGTGGGTGGTGATCGTTTCGATGAAGCGATTGTGTCGCATGTGCGTCGCCGCTACGGCAGCCTGATTGGTGATGCCACCGCGGAGCGTATTAAAACAGAAGTCGGCTGCGCTTATGCAGGTAGCGAGCTGCGAGTAATCGATGTGCGCGGCCGCAATCTTGCAGAGGGCGTGCCGCGCAGCTTTACCCTCAATAGTGACGAAATCCTGGAAGCGTTGGGTGACCCCTTGTCTTCTATCGTGCAGGCAGTGAAATCTGCGCTTGAGCAGTCACCGCCCGAACTGGCGGCAGACATAGCCGAGAGTGGGATTGTACTGACCGGTGGCGGTGCCCTATTGCGCGATCTCGATAGGCTGATTTCCGAAGAAACCGGGTTGCCGGTGATTGTGGCAGAGGATCCTCTGACCTGCGTAGCCCGCGGTGGCGGTGGCGCTATGGAATATATGGATCGTCATACCATCGACCTCTTGTCTACTGAGTAATTTACTGGCGACAGGTGCCGGCCGGACACTGCAGGAGCTGACATCAAGCCGCTATTTGTAAAAGAGTCCCAGTTTGGAACGCGTCTGATTATAGCGGCGGTGGTTGTGCTTGTATTAGTCGTGGCTGACCTTCGCTATAACAGTCTGGACTATGCCAGAGGCGCGCTCGATACTCTTCTGACGCCTATCTACTGGGTCGCGGACCTTCCAACCCAGTTCGGACAGTGGCAGGAAACTCAGCTTCAATCTCGTGATGACCTGTTGCAGGAAACAGAGCGCTTACGGCGTGAGAATCTGGTGATACAAGGCCGTTCCCTTCAAATGGCCTCCCTGCAAGCTGACAACACGCGCTTGCGTGCCTTGCTCAACTCCACCGCGCTGTTGCGTGATGATGTGCTGGTTGCCGAGTTAATTGGCGTATCGCCCGACCCTGTTCGCCATCAGGTTGTACTGGATAAGGGCGAATCTGATGCCGTTTATCTGGGTCAGCCGCTGATCGATGCAGACGGCCTGGTAGGGCAGGTAGTAGAGGTGGGCGAGTTAACCTCCCGTGTGCTGCTCATCACTGATTCCACTCATTCCCTGCCGGTGCAAGTTAATCGCAACGGCGTGCGGGCCATTGCAGAAGGTGTGGGGTCTCTCCAGCGGTTGGAGATCAGGCACGTGGCGGCAACGACCGACATTCAAGTCGGGGATTTACTGGAGAGCTCTGGCCTCGGTGGACGATTCCCAACAGGATACCCGGTGGCAACCGTGGTTGCAGTCGAGCGTGATCCCGGCCAACCATTCGCGCGAATTCTGGCCAAACCGACTGCCGCAATCGATCGCAGCCGGCATGTACTGCTGGTGTTTCGTGCAGACTCCCCCGGCGTTAATTAAGAATGGAAGAGGGGGCCAATGCGTATTGGGTGATCCTGCTGTCTATTCTGGTTGCCCTGATACTCGCTGTAACTCCCATGCCCGCTTGGTCTGTGTGGGGTCGTCCTGAGTGGGTAGCGCTGGTTGTAATCTATTGGACGATAGCGCTACCGCATCGAGTAGGCATTTTCACCGCGCTGTTGATTGGTATAGCCATGGACGTTCTCGAAGGTGCAGTGCTGGGGCAGAATGCATTTGCGCTTGTTGTGGTCTCACTGCTGGCAATGGTGCTCTACCAACGATTGCGCGTATTCAGTCTCTGGCAGCAGTCGATGGTGGTCTTTGTGCTGGTTGGCATCAACCAATTGATTTGCCAGTGGGTGCAGAATCTCGAAGGCGCTGGCGCTCAGTCTCTCTTATTTCTGTTGCCAGCGTGTTCCAGTGCCTTGCTGTGGCCGGTGGTGTTGCACAGTTTGCGTGGCTTGCGCCGCTTCTACCGGGTCACCTGACGTGAGTGATACCAGGCTCATTCTTGCCTCGGCGTCGCCCCGAAGGCGTGAATTACTCGATCAGTTAGGCGTGCAGTATCAGTGTGAGCCTGCAAATATAGATGAGTTAGTATTCGCGGGAGAGGCGCCAACTGACTATGTTGAGCGCATGGCAAAAACCAAGGCGCAGGTGGTCGCTCAAACTCACATCGGTGTATCCACTTTAGTGTTGGCGGCGGATACCAGTGTGGTGATCGATGACGATATCCTTGGCAAGCCACGGGATCACTTTGATGGTCTGGCTATGCTGGCGCGATTGAGCGGGCGAACCCACACAGTAATGACAGCAGTATGCCTCTGGAGTGCAGACGAGGTTCATGTAGACCGAATCAATACGCAGGTAACGTTTACGTCTTTAGATCGCGCCACATGTGATGCCTATCTCGCCACGGACGAACCCTGGGATAAAGCCGGCGGCTATGGTATTCAGGGGCTTGGGGGTGCGCTGGTGAGCCGTATCGAAGGCAGTTACAGCAATGTGGTTGGCTTACCTCTGTGCGAAACTCGTGCATTGCTGGCACGCTTTGGCTGTGTCACAGCACTCGATCTATCTGCTGGGAATGGGGCTGTTCTATGAGCGAGGAAATCCTGGTCAATGTCACGCCCATGGAGACGCGCGTCGCGCTGGTAGAGAATGGGGCAACTCAGGATGTGCATATAGAACGCAGTGCTAACCGCGGTCATGTGGGTAATATCTATGCTGGCAAGGTTGTGAGGGTGATGCCTGGAATGCAGGCAGCTTTCATCGACCTTGGGACCGATCGCAATGGCTTCATCCATGTAGCGGACATCGTTAGTGGTAGCTCTACTGCTAAGGCGCAGGCGTCGATTACAGACCATCTGCACGATGGTAAAAAGGTGATAGTGCAAGTTGCGAAAGACCCTCTCGGCAGCAAGGGCGCTCGGCTGACGAATGAGTTATCTGTTTCATCGCGATACCTTGTATTCATGCCTGGCGGGGACCATGTGGGTGTGTCGCAGCAAATCGATGATTCGGATGAGCGCGAGCGTCTCCAGACGGTGCTCGCGGAGGGACTCGAGCAAGAGCCACTTGAAACCCCCGGTGGTTTTATACTCAGGACTGCGGCAGAGGGCGCCGGGCTGGATGAAATACTGGCCGATCTGCGGTTTCTTAAACGTCTCTGGAGTGCGGTTTCGCGCCGATCCAGTGCGGCAATCAAGCCAGAACTGCTGTATGAGGATTTACCCCTTCACCTGCGTACTATTCGTGATTTGGCCCGTCCGGGCGTTGAGAAAATCCGTATCGATAGCAACGAGAGCTACGAAGCTCTGCGCGTTTTTTGCGATGCCTATGTACCCGAAGTGGCCGCACTGCTAGAGCACTATCATGGTGATAGGCCGCTCTTTGATATACACGGCATCGAAGAAGAAATCCGCAAAGCGCTTGAGCGCAAAGTTGATCTGAAATCCGGCGGCTACCTCATTATTGACCAGACTGAGGCGATGACAACGATAGATGTGAACACCGGCTCATTCGTGGGCAGGCGTAATCTTGAGGAAACTATCTTCAAAACCAACCTTGAGGCAGCGGTGGCGTTGGCGCGACAGCTCAGGGTGCGCAATCTTGGTGGCATCATCATCGTGGACTTCATTGACATGCAGGATGAGGAGCATCGCAGGCAGGTTCATCGAGCCCTGGAAAAAGCGATGCAGCGAGATCCAGCGCGCAATAAGATTACGGGTGTATCCGATCTTGGTCTAGTGGAGATGACGCGCAAGCGCACACGCGAGAGCTTGGAGCACATTCTGTGCGAAGACTGCTCGGTCTGTTCCGGCCGGGGTGTTATCAAGTCAGCAGATACCGTGTGCTTTGAAATATTTCGTGAGATTATGCGTGACGCACGTGCCTATGAGAACGACAATCTCATGGTGCTGGCGGCACAGGGTGTGGTTGACCGCTTGCTGGATGAGGAATCTGCGAATGTGGCAGATCTTGAGGAGTTCATTGGCAAGACGATCAGTTTTCGGGTCGAACCTGGTTATTTACAGGAACATTTTGACATCGTCCTGCTCTAAACTAGGGAGCCATTTGGCATTACCCCGCGATCTCAAAACAGGGCATAAGCGCAGCATTGGAAACATCAGCGTTTCATAAATTGAGCCGCGTGCTCTGGGTCTTCGGTGTCGGCGTGGTTGTCCTGCTCGCCATCTATGTCAGCTTGGGCCGCTTTGCCGTGGGTATGGTTAGCGCCTATCAGGATGACATTCTCTCTGAGCTGAATTCACGGCTCCCCTTTCAGGTCGAAGCCAGAAGTGTGAGCGGCGATTGGCGCATGTTCACTCCGGAGCTTGTGCTGTCTGAACTGCGTTTGTCCTTTCCAGACTCTCCCGAGAGGCCGCTGGAGTTGCGCGAAGGTCGCCTCTCTATCGACGTGCTATCCACCTTAAAAACGCGAAGCCTGCAATCGCGAGCATTACGCCTGGAAAACCTGACCCTACACGCTGTCGTGGATGAATCCGGGGCCTGGGATGTGGCGGGTTTCGAGAGTGATGGCAGCGGTAGGCTTAATGCCTGGCTCGAGGCGTTTGTCGCCAACGTGACCCAGATTGAGCTCGTTGAAAATAGTTTGATAGTCGGCTTGCCCGACCACTCTGAGCGTGCGTTCACCTTAGACCTGCTTCTGCGTCGTGAGGGTTCGCGCAGGCAGCTTGGTGCGACGTTGAAAACGTCGGAGGGTGCGGTCGTAAAGGTGCTGGTGGACGGCGTGGGTGATCCTTTTGACCGGAGTAAATACGATGGCGATATCTATATTCATACTCAAGTCAATGAGCTGGCCCGTTTTGAGAGTTTGATGCCGGTGAAGATGCAGTCCGATATTCGTGTTTCGGGTCGCGCTGAGTTCGAGGCCTGGATCGACTGGAAAGATGGCTCATCCTCTATAGATGTGCAGGTGGATGCCGATTCGCTGGATATACGAGCCCGAGACAATAGCTGGCGTGTGCCTGCGCAAGCACTTTCTTTTGGCGGGTCATTTGTCGAACAACGCAACTTTTGGAGCGTATTTGCCTCGCAGGTGGAACTCAGTGATGGCGGAAGCCCCCTGTCTGTGCCGCGAGTACAGCTAGACGGCTGGGGGGACTCGTTGCGGGTGCGGGCGCAGCAGCTGGATCTGGCAGTGGTGAATCAACTGTTGATCGACAGCGGTACTATGCCGCAGGGGCTCTCCAGTGTATTGGAAATCCTTTCGCCACGCGGTCAACTGGCGACGATTGAGTACAGTGTTGAAGATACATCGCAACTGACCGCGGGCTGGCAATTCTCTGCGAGTTTTGAAGAGTTGGCCGTTGAATCATGGAAAGGCGCGCCCGGCGTGACGTCGGCCAATGGCTTTCTAGAGTTGTCGCCTGGCAGTGGCTCAGTGATTCTTGACTCCCAGTTATTTGAATTGGCGTTTCCTACGATTTATGACGAACCGCTGCGCTATAACGAGTTGCATGGCACGATCGGGATCGACTGGGACCAAGAGCGCTTGACCCTGTCCAGCGGAAAAATCGTGGCGCGAGGTGTGGAGGGCGAGGCGACGGCCTTGTTTGGGCTGCTGGTGCCTTTTACCAAGGTTGAAACCGGTGTTGAAATGGAATTGCTGGTAGGCCTTGTCGACTCAAATCCCATCCACCGATCCAAGTACCTGCCAAGGAATCTGAATCCTGCATTGCTTGGTTGGCTGAAGAGCAGTATCGGAGAGGGGCGAATCCGCGAAGGTGCATTCCTGTGGCGGGGCAGTCTCGCGAAGCAGGCCCCACAACATCGTTCGATACAACTATTCTTCGATGTGCGGGACACCCACGTGACCTACCATCCCGATTGGCCGGCGATAGGTGGAGTGGCAGGTCTTGTGCTGATTGATGATGCGCAAGTGAGCTTCTGGTCAGAAAAAGCGCAGCTGTATGACTCTATTGTGCGGCAGCTGTCTGCTGAGACCTGGCTGGAACCCTCCGGTCGGATGAAGCTCGCAATCAATGGCAATCTAACCGGTAGCGCGGCGGACGGCTTGCGGGTAGTGAACAATTCGCCCCTCAACGACATTGTCGGATCGGCCTTTAGCGCCTGGTCACTTGAGGGTGACCTGGAAACTCGCTTACACCTGGTGCTTGATCTGGGTGCCGACGCGCAGCCGCCATTGATAGAGGTTGATGTTGAACTAGAGGATGTAGATCTGATGGCTCGACCCGGCAACCTGCCGGTATCGCAACTCTCCGGTAATGTGAATTACAGTAGCCTCGAAGGGTTCTCGTCCCAGATGTTGTCGGGTCGCTTGTGGGGTGAGGCGATTGCAGCGCGGTTGCGACAGCGCGATGTTGAGTTAGACGGTGCGCGTTACTCGGCATCGACATCGCCTGTGGAAATACTGCTAGAGGGAAACCTTGCTCCTGCATCTTTACAGTCATGGCTTGGGATCGATGCACTAGCGTTTATGGCTGGTAAAGCGGCGATGACCGGCGGTCTTCTGGTCACGCCAGGCGAGCCCGTGTCATTGCAGCTGTCCAGCACGCTTGCAGGGATTTCTCTGGATATGCCCGAACCCTGGTCCAAGAGTGCTGAGGAAGAATTGGGGCTGGAACTCTATCTGCCGTTGTCCGGTGATATTTCCGTGCTTGATGTGCGAGCAGACACATTGCACTTACGGGCCGATATTTCGGGTGCTTCACTCAATTCAGCTTCTGTAGCTGTTGATGCTGAGCCACTGCCTCTGGAACCGGGCGGTTTGCGTATTACAGGTAATGCACCGCTTGTTGATGTTGACGGTTGGATGGGCTTTGTACAACGCTACTTTGTAGCACCGGTTGAAGACGAACCAACTGTCACCGAAGAAGATCCCACTAAAGTAGGGTTCTGGTTTGGTGTTGAAGACCTTCGCGCAACGCAATTGAGGTTCCCTTCCCAGATAGTGTCCGATGTATTAATCAGCTTGCAGCAAGGGGAGGCAGGTTGGCTCGTTACGGCACAGAGTGAGTGGTTTGATGGGCAACTGCAGTTACAGAATGACCTGAAGACCGCGAGTTTACTAGTGCGCTCGTTGGAGTTGTCCGGACTCACCACGCTTGAGGCGATTGAGAACGAGCTGCAGGAGCCACTCGTTTTACCGACTGTCGATGTCACC
This sequence comes from Halioglobus sp., assembly GCA_039990395.1. Lineage (GTDB taxonomy): Bacteria > Pseudomonadota > Gammaproteobacteria > Pseudomonadales > Halieaceae > CALINF01. The sequence continues at coordinate 100,355 of JBDXFZ010000126.1, read as the reverse complement.
GTAGAGCAGCTGCTGAGCGATGGAGATCCGATAGGCGAGTTAACATTCGTCATGGCCACTGAGGGAGAGTTGCTTACGGCAGGCCCTTTTGTGGGGCAATACGCGGGTATGAAGATGAATGTGGACAACCCATCGATGTTGAGCTGGCGGCAGGGCGGCGAGCTCGAAGAGACTCGGCTTGTGACTGCATTTGAAATCAATGATATGGGGGAGAGTCTGGAGCAGTTGGGTTATCCGCGACTATTGGAGACGGAGTCTGGCACGTTGATGGCGGATATCGTCTGGCCGGGAGGGCCTGAGGCATTTGCCATTGAAAATCTCGTTGGGTCGGTGCGCCTGAATGCAGGCCGAGGGCGGTTTGTAGATCCCCCCGAAGGTACGTCGGGTACTTTGCGGATGGTCAGCTTTCTCAACTTGGCAGGGATCGTCAACCGTCTTAGCCTCTCACACATGTTCGAATCGGGTATTCCATTTGACAGCGTGCAGTCAGAGGCATTTTTTCATAGTGGTACCGCCGAAGTGCCGGCGATGATTGTGCAGGGGGCTTCAAGCGGGTTTCAGTTTAGTGGTGTCACAGACCTGGTGTCCCAGACTATTGAAGGTGAACTGGTAGTTACGTTACCGGTGGCCAACAATCTACCTTGGGTAGCTGCATTGGCGGCCGGTTTACCTATCGCCGCCGGCGTTTTTGTTGTAAGTAAAGTTTTTCAAAAACAGGTGGACCGCTTTTCGAGCGGGGTATACAAGGTGAGTGGTTCACTGGATAAACCGGACGTCAGCTTTGATCGCATTTTTGATAATACTCAGATCAACACGATCAGCCAGGTTGCGTCTGACGCCAATAGTCCTTCGTCAAAACCCGCTAACGAAGATTCATCATTAACGCCGCAAGAGCGAGCCGCGGGCTTCTCGCTACCGGCGGCGAGCCAAAAGTCCACCGAGTCATCAACCCAGGCCCCGCTGACTCCTGACCCCAACACTGCTACAGCGCAGGAAGATACGCCTTCCCAGTAGGAATCTGCAGCTCAGTCTGACTCTGCATCAAACAGATCACGTAGGTAGCGAAAGATCTTGCGCGCTGCTGCTGGAGGCTTGCTCTGGCTCTGCTCACGCTTGTGCTGGCGCACCAATTGGCGCAAGTGTTGTCGGTCGGCAGAAGGCCAGCGCTCCAGCACGGCGCTTATCGCGCTATCACCTTCTGCAAGTAATTGGTCGCGTAATGATTCGAGGGCATGAAATTCTTCATTGCGCTGTGAGTGGGCGGCGTGAAGAGAGGCCAGTGCTTTTGCGATTGGCTCAGGATCTATGCCTCGCATCAGCTTGCCTATGTATTGCCGGTGGCGGCGCATGGCATTATTGGAACTGATTCGGCGTGTTTCTTCTATCGCAGCTAGCAATTTGTCATCTTCAATAGGCATGGCAGCCAATTGCTTTGGACTGAGGCTAGTGAGTTCTTCGCCAAGCTTCTGGAGGGCGTTCATTTCCCGCTTAACTGCAGACTTGCTGGGACCTTCCCATTCGGGTTCAAGGTCATCTGGATGATTCTTATCGTTATGCATAAAACAACGTCGCCAGGCCAAGGAAAGAGAGGAATCCCACAACATCGGTAACCGTGGTTAGCACTACGCCGCCAGCGAGAGCCGGGTCTATGTTTGCCCGTTTCATCATGAGTGGCAAGGCAGCGCCGGTTAGCCCTGCAGTGATTAGGCTGATCACCATCGCTGCTGCAATAATCAGCCCTATGCTCCAGTCGCCAAACCAGAGCGAAGCGGCAACAGCAACTACGGTGGCCCAGAGTATGCCGTTGATGGCCGCTACAGCAAGCTCCCGGTTGATAAGCCACAGTTGATTGCTATTGCTGATCTGTCCCAGTGCAATCCCGCGAACGAGGACGGTGAGCGTCTGAGTACCGGCGATTCCACCCATTGAAGCAACAATGGGCATTAGTACAGCCAGGGCGACGACTTTCTCGATGGTGTCCTGAAACATGTTGATGACCGAAGCTGCGATGAAGGCTGTGACCAAGTTGATGCCCAGCCAGATTGCGCGCCGCGGGGTCGTTTTCAAAATGGGTGCAAACGTGTCTTCGTCTTCATCAAGGCCGGCCATTGACATAAAGGAGTGGTCGGCGTCTTCACGGATTACATCGACCACGTCATCAATGGTAATACGGCCAAGCAGCTTGCCGGTGCTGTCGACCACAGGTGCAGACACCCAGTCGTTGCGTTCGAACAAACGAGCTACCTCGTCATCGGGCATGTCCGCGGGTATCGGCTCGACGTCTGTGAGCATCATCTCTCGAACGGACACATTAGGGTCCGATACCAATAGCGTTCGCAATGGCAGTAGGCCAATAAATTTGTCCGAGCGATTGACGACAATAAGATTGTCGGTCATCGCAGGAATTTCTTCGTGCCTACGCAGGTAGCGTAGAACCACATCGAGGGTCAATCGCGCCCTGATGGTGATGGCGTCGGTATTCATCAAGCCGCCGGCAGTATCGTCGGCGTAGTGCAGAACCTGCTCCAGACGAGCTCTGTCTTGATAGTCCATCGCATTGAGGACTTCAGTAGTTACCGCATTTGGAACCTGCTGTAGGATATCGGCGACGTCGTCATCCTCGAGCCCCACCATGATCTGTGCAACTTCTGCAGCGTCCATATCACTGAGGAAGACGGAGCGCAGTTCATCGCTGAGTTCGTTGATGACCTCTCCTTCACGGTCGCTGTCGACCATTTGCCACAGGATGTGGCGATAACGAGGAGGTGAGGATTCGAGCAGGTGCGCGACGTCGGCAGCGGACAGGCCGTTGAGCATTCGACGTACATCAGCTAGCGTACCGCTGTCCAAAGCCAGAGATAGTTTGTCGAGTTGTGCTTGAGCGGTGGCTGTTGTGCTTACCATGATGTCATCCGCGTGAGAGATCGTCAGGCGGTTCGCCGGACTCATGAATTATCCGGTAAATACAGTGCTACAACAACTTGCGAGCGGGCTTACAAGGCCAGTGATAGCCTGCTTTGGTACTATTCCGCCTCGTCGAAGCGATTGTTTATCAGGGTTTGCAATGCTTCCAGTGCTGCGTCTTCATCTGTGCCAGAGATACGCAGATCCAGCATGGTACCCTTGCCCGCGGCCAGCATCATAATTGACATGATGCTCTTGGCATCTACCATTTTTCCGCCGTGGCCTGCCTCTATACGGCTGGAGAAAGCAGATGCGCAGCCAACAAACTTTGCGGCCGCTCGGGCATGCAAGCCAAGTTTATTAATGATAGTGACTTGGGTTTCTATCATTGTGCGTTCTGCTACTGCAGCTCCCTGTGGCGCAGATGAACCTGCGGATAGAGCACTTTATATTGTTCAAACAGGCGGTGCGCCAAATAGACTGAACGATGTTGTCCACCGGTACAACCCAACCCGATAGTCATATAACTGCGATTGCTCTGGCTATAGTGGGGCAGCCAATTGTCCAGAAAAGTACTGATATCGTTTAGAAGTTGCTCGGTCATGGGCTGTTCTTTCAGGAACGATTGAACAGCGCCATCCAGTCCCGTCTGTAACCGTAGCTCCTTGACCCAGTGTGGATTGGGTAGCATTCGCACATCAAACACCAGATCTGCATCGGCCGGTACGCCACGTTTGAACCCAAAGGATTGAAACAGGATCGACATAGCGCCAGAGACGCCGCCGACGAGGCGCTGCTTGATAGCATCGCGCAATTCATAGATTGTCATTGCGCTGGTGTCCAGCACGAGATCTGCAGTGCTGGCGATGGGCTCGAGTAGAAATCGTTCACGCTCAATTGCATCCGCCAGAGGTACGTTGTCACTCGACAGTGGGTGTCGCCGCCTGGTCTCGCTGAATCTTTTGATGAGAGTGGCATCCTGAGCATCGAGGAACAGGATGCGGGTTCGTACACTGGCGGGCAGCGCCTCGAGTATGGAGCCGAAGTTACTGAGGTCTTTCCACGCATTGCGCGCATCTATGCACACTGCCGTGCCTTCGAAATGGGCGAAATCGGATTGGCTGGTCTCTGTGACCAGTGCTGGCAGCAGAGATGCTGGCAGGTTGTCGATGCAGTAGTACGACTCGTCCTCAAGTTGATGCAGAGCGGTACTTTTGCCGGAGCCAGAACGACCACTGATGATGACAAGTTCCATGTCTAGCTACGGGGCCCAGCCAACAGCGGTGTCAAACAGCTCAGTTGAGTCTGAGCTATTGCGCAATGCGCTACAGAACGCCTCCTGGCTAAACAGGCCTGCAATTTGCGCGAGTATATCGAGGTGCTGCTGATGTTCTTCACTGGGAACCAGCAGTACAAAAAGTAGGTCGACAGGCACACCATCGGGCGCATCATAGGCCAGCGGCTCATCCAGAGTGATCAGCGTTCCCAGTGGGCGGCTACAATTGTCAGCGCGACAGTGTGGTATAGCGATGCCCTTGCCAAGCCCGGTACTGCCCAGTCTTTCTCGGGCGATCAGGTGAGAGAATATTTCATTGGGTGGGAGCGACAGCTGATCTTCACTGATAATGGTAGCGATCGTTTCGAATAGACGTTTTTTGCTGCCCCCGGAGACGTGACATACAGTGCGTCCCGGGGTCAGAAGATCGGCGATGGATTGCATCTTTGGGTTTAGTGTCCTCTGGACTTTTCTTTCCGTTTTATAAGCTGGCGATCGAGCTTGTCTGCCAGCGCGTCTATTGCCGCGTACATGTCATCTGATTCAGCGGCAGCGAATAGATCGGCGCCCGAAATGTGCACCGTCGCTTCGGCTTTCTGTACCAGCTTTTCTACAATCAAGGTGACTTCAGTGTTGGTTATTTGATCAAAGTGGCGCTGTAATCGTTCGAACTTGCTTTCGACATACTCCCGCAGAGGGTCCGTGACCTCGACATGATGACCGCTGACGTTCAATTGCATAGACATGCTCCTTCTGTGGTGTGTGATGGGTGACCTGACATTGGCCAGAGCACCCGTACCCGACTAGGTCGAGTACAGTTAAGTTTAGACTAATCTCTTGCGTTCGTTGGATGGTGGTATGAAAAGAGTGTCCCGGTACTTGGCAACGGTGCGCCTTGCAACCTTGATACCCTGATCCTCGAGTAATTGCGTAATTTTGTTATCGCTCAGTGGCTTGCGGGGGTTTTCCGCTGCAACCAGCTTCTTGATTAATGCCCTAATGGCGGTAGATGAGCATTCTCCACCCGAAGTAGTGGCGACGTGACTGGAGAAAAAGTATTTGAGTTCGAAGATACCACGTGGGGTGTGCATGTATTTTCGGGTTGTAACACGCGATATTGTGGATTCATGCATCTCCACTGCCTCGGCGATATCGTGCAGAACCAGCGGTTTCATCGCTTCTTCGCCATACTCGAGAAAATTGCGCTGATGCTCAACGATACGGGTAGCGACTTTCATCAGTGTTTCGTTGCGACTTTGCAGGCTTTTCAGGAACCATTTTGCCTCCTGTAGGTTATCTCGCAGATAGTTATTGTCGGCGCTGTTGTCTGCCCGCCGAATCATGCCTGCATAACCTTCGTTGATGCGGATTCGAGGGGCGATATCGGGGTTCAGGTTCACCTGCCAGCGCCCGTTCTGTTTGCTGACAAAAACGTCAGGAACAACGTATTCAGTTGCATCAGCCCCCACACCTTCACCAGGAAAGGGTTTTAGGGACTGAACCAGCTCCATCACTTCTATCAGTTGGTCTTCTTTGAGGCGCATGCGTCGCTGAATCTGTGGAAAGTCGCCACTGGCCAGTTGACTCATGTGCCTTGAGACCATCTGCTTCGCTTGCTCCAGCCAAGGTGTGCTCGGGGGAAGTTGCTTCAGCTGAATCATGAGACACTCTTGCAAGTCGCGAGCGCAGACCCCGGCGGGTTCAAACTGCTGCAGTGCATGCAAAACTGCTATCACTTCATCGAGATCAATTTCCAGCTCCTGCTCCAGGGACTGGTGGATCTCCTCTGGAGTTACGCTCAGCCGACCCATACTGTCTACAGAATCGATAATACTCATCGCGATTACACGATCGACATCTGACAGCCTAGTGAGGTTCAGTTGCCACAGTAGGAGGTCTTGCAGCTCGGGTTCCGCGCTGTTGCGCTGGTCGAAGTCCATCTCTGCCCCATCCGGTGCGGCTCGAGCTGGGGCTGAGGAGGAAGGAAGTAGGTCATCCCATTGGGTGTCCACAGGCAGATCGTTGGGTATTGTTTCGTCCCACTCACCCGCCGGTAGTGATTCTGGCTCTGTTCCCTGTAAATCAGATTGTTCGGTCTGATCAGATTGGCCGGAGAGTGATTCAGTGATGCTGTCGTCGGACGATTCTGCAGGTGAAGGGTCACCATCGTCTTCAATAAGCTCCAGCATGGGGTTGGAGTCCAGCGCTTGCTGAATTTCCTGCTGCAAGTCGAGTGTGCTCAGTTGCAGCAACTTGATCGCCTGCTGAAGCTGAGGCGTCATTGTCAGCTGCTGGCCGAGCTTGAGTTGTAACGACTGCTTCATGGCGGTGGCAAGAGCACCCAGAAGGTGGTGGCTTTCATGATTGAGTGTAGCCCCCGAAGCAAGGACTAGGCAACCGGTTTGGCGTGATTATTGCTTGTACTAAATTTGACCAATATTTGACGAAGAAAAGCAGGGTATTGCTGTCGAGCGTTAGAGAGTGAACTGCTCTCCCAGGTAAATCTCACGCACGCGTGTGTTATCGAGTATATCCTGCGCTCCGCCCGAGGCAATAATGTGCCCTTCACCTACGATGAAGGCTGTTTCGCAGATATCCAGAGTCTCCCTGACATTGTGGTCGGTGATCAATACCCCAATGCCCCGGTCTCGTAAGTGGCGAATGATATCTTTGATATCGTTGACCGAAATTGGATCAACGCCGGCAAATGGCTCATCTAAGAGAATGAAGTCGGGTTCAGTTGCTAGCGCTCTAGCGATCTCTACCCGGCGACGCTCTCCCCCCGATAGCGCTTGCCCCAAGCTGTCGATGAGGTGACTGACATTGAACTCTTCAAGCAACTCGTCACGACGCTCTAATCTTTGCGCGCGCGTGAGATCAGGGCGTGTCTCCAGGATCGCCAGTAGGTTGTCTCCCACCGTAAGCTTGCGAAAAATACTGGCTTCCTGAGGTAGGTAGCCGATACCACGACGCGCTCGTTCGTGCATTGGAAGCGCGGTGATGTCTTCCCCATTGATCATAATCGTGCCCCTATCGGCAGCGACAATACCAACGATCATATAGAAACACGTGGTTTTGCCTGCACCGTTGGGTCCAAGTAAACCGACTACCTGACCGCTCTCCAGTGACAGGGATACGTCCTGCACGACCTCTCGCCCACCATAGGCCTTGGCCAGATTATTCGCTGTCAGTGTCGCCACGGTCGTCCTTGTTCTCGGGGATATTTTGCGCTGGAATCACGACTTCAACGCGGCTGTCGGCAGCGTCTTGATTTGAGTCGGCACGTACCAGCTGCTCGCTGATGAAATACTCAATTGTCTCGCCTGTCACCGTAGACCCATCCTGCTGAATTTGAGCGTTCTGTGTTAGCAGGGCACGATCTTCAAGTTTAAAGTATTCAATCTTGGTGGCTTGCGCCTTAACAAGTCCTTCATCGGGTTCAGGCTGCTGTTGCATGCGCGCGGGCGTGCCTTCAGCCACAACTCGGTCGGCGTCTTCCTCGCTGTGATAGATCGTGATCTTATCAGCGTCGATATGCAGGCTACCCTGATCCATTTGTACATTCCCGCTATACACAGTAAATCCCTGCTTCTCATCGCGAATGGCCTGGTCTGCAGTAATTCGTATGGGCTGTTCCCGATCGTCCGGGAGGCTGTGAACAGTCGAGGCGCCAACAGCAAGCCATATCAATATTGCCAGCACCCAAGGCCGCGCACGGAAGTGTTGATCGTAGAGTTTAGGACGGCGATGCCGCATAAAGGCTCTCCACATCTGGTTTCATTAGGACTGTTTCGCTGTTCAATTTCAGAGTCATACCTTTGGCCTGCACGCTGTTATCACTATGAGTAACAGTCACAGGAACATGTGATTGTGCTGTTTTTTGCTTGAAATTCACGGTCATGGCCCGGCTGTTGAATTCGGCGCCACTCTGGTCATTAATAATATTGACGCTACCTCTGAGAAACAGCAAGCCACGGCGCTGTTTATACCGTCCGCGATGTGCCGCAGCCGACCAACTGCGGTCATTGTCAGCTTGAGCGTAAAAGCGCGGTTGATCCAGTAATGTTTCGTCATCGGCGCTGAAATACTCTGCCCTGGTTGCCTCCAGAATGTCGGCTAGCCTGCCTGTTTCGTCGTACCGCCAGCTGCGAGGCTGGTCGAGATAGGTTTTCGGCAGGGCTTCCATGCGAGCGCGGGTCTGTTCGTCAGCCACCGATCCTGTGCGGGGGTTCCAATATGAACTGAATGCGATCACGACAGCGATACCAAAGAGAATCTGTAGAAAGGGCCGGGGCACTAGCGAAAATCCTGTTCCAGCTTACCGAGTGATCCACGGCAGCTTAAGATGAAGTCGCAGGCCTCGCGTACCGCTCCATCTCCGCCGCAAAGATTACTTTGCCAATGAGCCTGGTCGACGACGCTGGTGTTGGCGTCGGCTACCGTTAAGCCCAGACCTGCGGCGGCAATTGCAGACAAGTCGGGCAAGTCATCACCCATATACGCACACTCGCTGAGCGCTATGTTTAGTTGTCCACATAGCTCCTTCAGGGCGGTCAGTTTATCCTCGCGACCTTGCACCACATGTTCAATGCCCAATTCAGTTGCTCGACGGTCTACCATTGCGGAAGACCTGCCCGTGATAATGGCGACAATGATGCCATCGCGCTGCAATAACTTGATGCCAAGGCCGTCCTTAATGTTGAACGCCTTAAGTTCTTCCTGGCTCGCGCCGTAGTAAATACGCCCATCGGTGAGCACGCCGTCTACATCCAAAGCCAGCAGTCGGATGCATCTAGCGCGCTCTGTAACGGTTTGTTCGGCAGTGCCTGTCATGGTCAGAATACCCTCATTGGGAGGCGCGCTGCGAAGTGCTCACGCTATGCCCGCCCGCAGCAGTCGCAGTAGATGAACAACACCAACTACCTGCCCCGTTCCTGATTCGACAACAAGAGTACTGATTTTGTTCTCCTCCATTAACCGCAATGCTTCTGCCGCAAGCATCCCTTCGTGAATCGATTTGACTTCGGGAGACATTAACTGCGAGATAGGTGTACTCGTAATGTCGATGCCGGCATCCAGAGCGCGTCTTAAATCGCCGTCAGTGAACACCCCCGCAAGGCCGCCTGTTGCGTCAACGACGGTGGTCATTCCCAAACCCTTGTCGCTGATCTCCAGAAGGGCGCGCGAGAGCACGGTACCACCCGGAACCTGCGGTATTTCGCTGCCTGAGGTCATAACATCTTCGACCTTCAGTAGCAGCTTTCTGCCGAGTGCACCACCAGGGTGCGAAAACGCGAAGTCCTCTGCTGAAAAACCGCGCGCCTCCAGTAACGCGATAGCCAGCGCATCGCCCATTACCAGTGTATTGGTTGTACTTGAAGTAGGTGCCAGGTCCAGAGGGCAGGCTTCAGTTTCGACTCCGATGTCGAGGTGGGCATCAGACGCATTGGCCAGCGCTGACGCGGGATTACCGGTCATGCTCACGAGCACAATGCCGAGCCGCTTGAGTAAGGGCAGCAGGGTCATAATCTCTGGCGTGCTGCCGCTGTTGGACAGGGCGAGCACGGCATCGTTATCCGTGATCATCCCCATATCGCCATGACTGGCCTCTCCCGGATGGACAAAAAAGGAGGGTGTTCCAGTGCTGGCGAGCGTTGCGGCAATTTTACTCGCGATGTGGCCGGACTTTCCCATGCCCGTCACAATGACTCGTCCTCGAGTCTCCATGAGCAGTTCGCATGCACGATAGAAGTGAGCGTCTATGCGCGTCTCCAGTGAAGCGACAGCCTCACTTTCCATGCGTACTGTGCGCTGTCCGGATTCTACGAAGTTGGTGTTTTGAGTGGAGGGCATACGCTAGGCAGAGGTCCTAAATAGTGACGTAAAGGAGGTAATAGTAGGCAACGTAAAATGTGACCAATAAGCAGCCGACCGAGCGTCCGACATAGGAATGACCTTCAGGCGCGGCTTTGCGCAGGCGTCCGATCAAGATCGCCACTGCAAGCATGAGCGTCGCGAGGCTCATCATTGCGTAGTCTCTTGTGAGAACTTCAGGCGCCAGTGGCATTGAAGAGAAGAGGGCGGGAATTGGCATCACCGCCAGCAGATTGAACAGGTTAGAACCAATCACATTGCCGACCGCAATCTCTGTATGCCCTCTGAGCGCACTGGCCACTGTTGCGGCGAGTTCAGGCAAGCTGGTACCCACGGCGACGATTGTCAGACCAATAACCAGCTGCGAAACCCCCAGACGCAGGGCGATGTCTGTTGCCCCCCAGACTAATAAACGTGAGCTGGCAATTAGAAGGATTAGTCCAAAGGCAAAGGTTAGCCAGGCTTTCATAGGATTCAGGTGCGGAAGTGGCTCATCGACGGCTTCTTCCAGCAAGGTTTCGTCCTTGGACTGTGTGCGGATCATTTGAACCAGAATAATGACCAGAGCCGACGCCATCAGTACCCCGTCCAGGCGACTGAGTTCGCCATCGAGCATCAGAGCGCCAACACCAACGGTGACCACAAGTAGTGTGGGCATTTCCACGCGCATACAGCTGGGGTGAACGCACAGTGGAGCCACAAGCACAGTGACACCCAGGACGAGGCCGACATTGGCGATATTAGAGCCAATGGCGTTGCCAATGGCGAGATCGCCGGCTCCGGCGAGTGCGGCTGTCAGCGAAACCAGGATTTCAGGTGCAGACGTCCCCAGTGAAACTATCGTCAAGCCAATGATCACTGGCGATAGGCCGAGGTTTTCAGCAATCGAAGCAGCGCCTGCAACGAACAGGTCGGCACTCCAGATCAGAACAATGAAGCCGACCAGAATGGTTGCGGCAGCTATCAGCATATACGCTATATTCCTGTTACAGTTATTCGTGTCACAGAGTGAACTGCTGGCACCGCTTCGCTGTCATATGAGCGGGTTCACAGACGCCTGCCCCAGTTGCATCGGGACTTGAACCGCGGATTATACAGCGACCGTTGATACATAGAAGCAAAAGATAGGATAAGGATTAGTGATGAGCAAACTTCTACAAAGCGCCGTGATCGCCTTCACACTATTGAGCGGCACTTTCTCCACGGCATGGGCCCAAACGACAGCCGCATCGGGTACAGCCCACGACGTCGTCCGTGAGGCGACTGAAGGTGTAATGGCGCTGGTACGCGTGGCCCCCGAGTATGTCGATGAGGACCCAGAGCGCTACTATGCCCAGGTTCAGGCGATACTCGACCCCGTTATTGATTTCAGAGGCTTCGCGCGTGGCGTAATGGGTCCTTATGCCAGTAGTGAGCGGTATCGATCTCTGGATGAGGCCGGTCGGGCGCAGTTGCGCGGTCAGTTGGACCGCTTCACAGAAGTTATTCGCTCCGGGCTGGTCAAGACCTATAGCAAGGGCCTTCTGGCGTTTGGAGGGTCGCGGATTGAGCTGAGCGATTCGGTTGATGAGTTACCAGACGCACGCAGGACGACTGTGACCCAGTTGATCTTCAGTGACAATGCACAACCCTATGTGGTGATGTATCAAATGGGTATGGATAAAAACCGGGTCTGGAAGCTGCGCAATATGATCATTGAAAGCGTTAATCTAGGCGAAATTTTCAAGAATCAGTTCGAGGCCTCTGCCCGTAAGCACGATGGCAATCTGGACCTGGTTATCGACAGCTGGACGACGGCTGAACTGGAAACTGCCGGCTAGTCGACTGGCCTCGCTATCGGCGCCATTTTCTCCTAGAATGCGCCGCCTTTGCCCAATCTAGGGCTAACACGTTAAGGGAGCTCTATGATGGATGCGGCAACGGTCACATCGTTACTGCTGGATCACCTCGAAAACTGCGAGGTTGAAGTACAGGGCGAAGGTGCCAACTACGATATTACCGTTATCGGTGATGTGTTTGAGGGGCTGCGCCCAGTGAAGAAACAGCAGGTCGTCTACGCGGCTCTGAGTGAGCACATCGCGCAGGGCAGCATTCATGCGGTCAATATCCGCACTTATACACCCGCGCAATGGCAGGAAGCATCAGGCGCCTAACCCGGATTCTGAATCTGAACTATGGATAAATTAGTGATTCGAGGCGGCCACCCTCTACGAGGTGAGCTGCGTATCTCGGGCGCAAAGAATGCGGCGCTACCCATTCTCGCGGCAACATTGCTCTCAAAAGAGCTGGTGACCATCCGTAATCTCCCGCATCTACATGACGTTACGACGATGATCGAGCTGCTCGGCTGTATGGGTGTTGAGCTTACGGTAGATGAAAAGCTCAGTGTCGAAGCCAATGCCAGTACGACCTCAGAATTTTCTGCGCCGTACGCGTTGGTCAAGACCATGCGCGCCTCGATATTGGTGCTGGGTCCGATGTTGGCACATTTTGGCAGGGCCCATGTGTCCTTCCCCGGCGGCTGTGCCATTGGCAGCCGGCCTGTGGATATACACCTGAAAGGGCTCGAAGCAATGGGTGCCACCATCTCTGTCGATGGCGGGTATATCAACGCGTCTGTTGAGGGGCGGTTGCAAGGTGCTCACATAGTGATGGAAACCGTTACAGTTGGCGGTACTGAAAACCTCTTGATGGCGGCGACATTGGCGCAGGGGCAAACAATTCTGGAGAATGCGGCGCGAGAACCCGAAGTGGTTGATCTTGCTCAGTGCCTGATAGCCATGGGCGCAAAAGTGTCAGGGCACGGTACCAGTACCATTGTTGTCGAGGGCGTTGACGCGCTGCATGGGTGTACTTACGACGTAATGCCGGACCGTATCGAAGCTGGGACCTACCTGGTGGCCGCGGCAGCGACCGGAGGCAAGCTGCGGCTGCGCAACACCTGCCCGGCTGATCTTGAGGTGGTTCTGCAAAAGTTGGAAGAGGCTGGAGCAAAAATCGCAACCGATGGTGATGTGATTGAGCTCGATATGGAGGGGCGTCGCCCCACTGCGGTGAACCTGAAAACAGCGCCGTATCCCGGTTTTCCAACAGATATGCAGGCCCAGTTTACTGCGATGAACGCCATCGCCGATGGTACCAGCACAATGACCGAAACGGTCTTTGAAAATCGATTGATCCAAACACACGAGATGAATCGCATGGGTGCCAATATAGTGATTGAGGGCAACACGGCCATCATCACGGGTCAGGAGACGTTGAAAGGCGCGCCGGTGATGGCATCGGACCTGCGCGCTTCTGCCAGTTTGGTGATAGCGGGTTTGGTGGCTGAGGGAGAAACCCGTGTTGACCGGATTTATCATATTGATCGCGGTTATGAATGCATTGAAGAGAAGTTGCAGTCTCTGGGTGCCGACATCCGTCGACTCCCCGATTGACTGTAAATAGGTTGTCATGAGCAAACCACTCACAATTGCGCTCACCAAGGGACGCATTCTCAAGGAGACGCTGCCACTGTTGGCACGTGCTGGCATTGAGCCACTGGACGATATTGCTACCAGCCGTAAACTGATTTTTGCTACCAGTCGGAGCGATCTGCAACTCGTCGTGATTCGCGGTACGGACGTGCCCACTTATGTACGGCATGGCGCGGCGGATCTGGGTGTGGTTGGAAAAGACATTCTGATGGAACACGGCGCTGAAGGTCTCTACGAACCTTTGGATCTGCAGATAGCACGGTGCCGATTAATGACGGCTGGACCGATCGGGTCGTCTACTGGCGCTGCTCGCTTACGAGTCGCGACCAAATTTGTGAATATCACGCGGGCCTATTTTGCTCGTCAGGGTGTGCAGGCCGAACTGATCAAGCTATACGGTGCTATGGAGCTTGCACCAATGATGGATCTGGCGGATTTGATAGTCGATATTGTCGACACGGGTAACACCCTTCGCGCTAACAATATGGAGCCACTGGAGGAGATTGCCAGCATCAGTTCTCGCCTGATTGTTAACAAGGCTGCAATGCGAGCGAGCCATGCCAGTTTGCAATCTATCATTGATGATTTGACGAGGGCAGTAGCGGATGGCTGATGAGGCGACGATCGCTGAACCTTGGTTGCGTCGATTGGATACGGCCGATACTGACTTTAGAAGTCGCCTGGACGCATTGACTGCCTGGGAAGACACCCAGAACGAACAGGTAAACCAGACTGTTGCTGCGATTGTGGAGCAGGTTCGCACTCGCGGTGACGCAGCGTTACTGGAATATACCTCGCAGTTTGATGAGGTCCATGCATCTACTGCGGCCGATCTTGAGATTTCTCGGGAGCGTATGGCCGAAGCCCTGTCGGCTATTACGGACGAGCAGCGAGAAGCGTTGGAAATTGCCGCACAGCGTATTACCGACTATCACCAACACCAGATGCAGGATGACTGGCAATATCGCGATGCCGGCGGCAACCTGCTGGGTCAGAAACTGACACCCCTGGATCGCGCCGGAATATATGTACCAGGCGGTAAGGCCAGCTATCCCTCTTCGGTGCTAATGACTGCACTGCCAGCTCGAGTGGCCGGTGTGGGTGAGATTGTCATGGTGGTGCCAGCGCCGAAAGGACAATTGAACAACCTTGTGTTGTCTGCAGCTTCCATAGCCGGTGTTCACAGAGTATTCACTGTTGGTGGCGCTCAGGCCATTGCGGCGCTTGCCTATGGGACCGAAACCCTGCCTGCGGTGGACAAAATAGTAGGGCCTGGCAACCAATATGTCGCCAGCGCAAAGCGTCAGGTGTTTGGCAAAGTAGGCATCGATATGGAGGCCGGCCCGAGTGAAATCCTGATTATCTGCGATGGGTACACCGACCCCGACTGGATTGCCATGGATCTATTCTCTCAAGCTGAGCACGATGAAAATGCCCAGGCGTTGCTGCTCTGCCCGGATGAAAGTTTCCTCGAGGCTGTGCAGCAGAGTATCGACCGCTTGCTGCCAACGATGGAGCGCAAAGCGATTATACGTGCATCGTTGGCCGGTAGGGGGGCGCTC
This sequence comes from Halioglobus sp., assembly GCA_039990395.1. Lineage (GTDB taxonomy): Bacteria > Pseudomonadota > Gammaproteobacteria > Pseudomonadales > Halieaceae > CALINF01. The sequence continues at coordinate 85,263 of JBDXFZ010000126.1, read as the reverse complement.
ATCAGGACACGTGATTTGGACGACGCTGTGGCAGTTAGCAATTCGCTGGCACCCGAGCACCTTGAGTTATCGGTGCGTGACCCGCAGGTGTTGTTGCCTGGAATTCGTCACGCTGGGGCGATCTTTATGGGCGCGCATACCACAGAAAGCCTGGGTGATTATTGTGCGGGTCCTAGCCATGTATTGCCAACTGCAACTACCGCACGGTTCTCGTCACCTTTGGGTGTATACGATTTTCAGAAGCGTAGCTCGGTTGTTCATTGCAGTGCAGAGGGTGTGGCCGAGCTTGGTCGCGTTGCCTCAGTGCTCGCGCATGGCGAGTCATTGACCGCGCATGCGCGCAGTGCGGAATACCGTTTGCCAGATGATGGGAATGCCTGACGGGCATACCGCTCCGCCATGATGGCTTTCTAGATCGAGGGTGATTGCGCCAGAGTGCCCACGACCGCTTTAAGGTCGATACTTTGGTTGTTGCGCAGCACAGTGATACCGACTGACTCACCGGGTCTGAGGAGGGCGATTCTGTGCATAGTCAGGCGAACGTCCTGTACCGCTTCATTGTCGATGTGAGTAATTGCATCCCCGGGCATGATGCCTGCGCGTGCAGCAGGCCCTTGTGCTGCCACTGAGATGACCATGAGTGCCTGCGTAGCGACCCCATTGGCATTCTGGCCAAGTAGGGGTTCAACCTGAACGCCCAGCCAACCTCGAATTACTTCTCCGTAATCAATCAAGTCGCGCATAATGAATGAGGCCAGATTGGCAGGAATGGCCAGCCCGATACCCGTCGGAGTACGGCCCTGACCCGAAGTGGTGTAGAACGCGGTGTTTATCCCCAGAAGCTGACCGCTGGCGTTTATTAGAGCGCCGCCAGAGTTCCCCAAGTGAATATTGGCATCTGTCTGGATGTAGTCCTCATAGGTATTGAGTTGCAGCCCATAGCGGCCGAGAGCTGAGACAATGCCTTGGCTGACAGAATGGCCAAATCCCAATGGATTCCCGATAGCGAGTACAACATCTCCCACCCTGGCGGCGTCTGAATCTGCCAGCTTTATAGGCTGAAGGTTGTCCAGATCGGCCTTGAGCACAGCCAGGTCCGTTGCCGCGTCACGGCCAATAACGGTGGCGCTGGCGGTGCGGCCGTCGAGCAGGGCAACCTCGATGTTAACGGCGCTTTCAATGACGTGGTTGTTGGTAAGAATATGACCCTGGGGTGTCATGATAACGCCAGAGCCGAGAGCGCGCTCCAGACGCTGGCGCTGTGCTTGTGGCGGTATCAGTCCGCGCAAAAATAACTCGTCCAGTAATGGGTTGCGACGCGATTGTACGAGTTTGGCAGTGGAAATATTGACTACAGCGGGCGATGCGGCCCGTACTGCAGCGTTATAGCTGGCAGGCGCCGCGTAGGTTTGATCGGTAGATGTTTGAGGTAACACCCAACGGTCCAGAATCAAAAGTGCGGCCAGCACGCCTGCGATGGCGGGCCACGTGATAAATCTAAAATTCTCCATGGATATGGCTTCAGCTGCCCTTGGCCCATGCATTGTATATGATGCACCGTTAGGGAACAGCTGCGAAAGCGGCAACAGTTAATTTCTACGGAGAAATTCACGATGGCAGTGGAACTGGAGCAGCTACTTACATACACCGACGAGCTGTTAGAGCCTGGTCGATTTAGCGACTATTGTCCTAACGGCTTGCAGGTTCAGGGAAAGTCCCGTGTCGAGCGGCTTGTGACGGGTGTGACTGCAAGTCAGGCTCTGCTGGATGCGGCAGTTGAGAGCGATGCTGATGCTGTGCTGGTTCACCACGGTTATTTCTGGCGTGGGGAAGACCCAACGGTGCGAGGGATGAAGCGTCGCCGATTGAAGACTCTGCTGCTAAACGATGTCAGCCTGCTTGCCTATCATCTGCCGTTGGATGCACACCCTGAGCTCGGCAACAACGCTCGGTTAGGCCAGTTGCTGTGTCTGGAGCACTTGGTTTCCCTGGAGCCCCACAAAAATGACGGGTTGGGAAATCTGGGTCGTCTACCTGTTCCGCAGCCGGTATCTGAGCTTTTGTCTCAATTGGAGCAGCTGACAGGAAGAGCGCCGCTGCATATTGGCAATCCAGAGGATGTGGTAGAAACTATCGCGTGGTGCACCGGGGCCGCGCAAAGTTACATCGATGCCGCTGTTGGCGCAGGTGCGGATGTCTTTATAACCGGTGAGGCTTCAGAGCCTACCGTGCACGTGGCCAGAGAAGAGGGTATCCACTTTGTCGCTGCCGGGCATCATGCGACCGAGCGCTATGGGGTGCAGGCGCTAGGGGAGCATCTAGCGCAGCGATTTTCCTTGGAGCATCTTTTCATCGACATAGACAATCCAGTCTAGCAACGCAAAGAATGCCCGCAGCCGCTAGTGTCTTTGGGGTTCTTCTGCGGACTCAGGAGCCGGCGTGCGCTCGAGACCGAATTCCTCATTTAGCATGCCGGTCTCATCGGGTGAGGTCTTGGGTGCATAATCAAGCGGGGGTTGAACGTCTGCCAGCTGCGCTGGGATTTCACTGTTGTCCGCGGGGGTGTTGAGCGAAGAAAGTGCAATAGGTCCGGTATCCTGACACAACGTGCTGGCTCCGTTGGCGAGGTGACTGTGAACGTTCTTGTAGCTCTCGGTCAGTGTGTTGAGCAGGCGAGCGGTGTCCCCAAAATGCTCGACCACCTGATCTTCGTAAGCTTTCTTCTCCTGCATCACCTGATCGAGCTTGCGCTCGACCTCCCGATAACGCTGACTGTCTTTGGAACTACGTTGACCAATAAACATTCCAAGCAGAAGTCCAGCGATCAGACAGGCGGCGGCTAGCGCCAAGAGTACGGTCAGGCTATACACGAAAGTTCCTCATATCACAGGGTGGAGTCTATCAAACCAGTATACCTCGAATGCTGAGGCGGCAGTAGCGTTGCCATGCATTGCGTTGCCAATGGGTGCGTCACTGGTTAGAGTGAGCCGCGTCTGGTCTGGGTAACGTATGTACCCTGATCACTTAGGGGAATATAGGCTTTGGCATTAGTGCGTAAAACACCTTGGGAGCGTTATCAGGCCGATCTCAAGCGGGAAGATTTCTCGCACGATGAGGCCCAGGAAGCGGCTGTTTTGCTGTTGCAGAGCCTATACGAACGGCTTGTAGCAAGTGAGCGAGATCAGGCGGGGCTAGCAGGGGTCTGGCGGCGTTGGCGAAAGCAAGCGCGGGAGCCAGAGGTCGGGCTATACCTTTGGGGTGGGGTTGGGCGAGGTAAGACCTATCTTGTTGACACATTCCATGATTCATTGCCGTTTAGTGACAAGCTGCGAGTACACTTTCACCGCTTCATGCAGAGAGTGCATGCCGAGCTGAAGCAGTTAGACGGAGAAAAAAACCCCCTCCTGATTGTCGCTGATACGTTGGCGAGTGAAGCCAGGGTAATTTGCTTCGATGAATTTTTTGTTACCGACATTGCAGACGCCATGATCCTTGGTGGGTTGATGGAGGCGCTTTTTGCCCGCGGTGTTACGCTGGTGGCAACATCCAACATAGAGCCTAAGCACCTGTATGAAAACGGCTTGCAACGGCAGCGATTTCTGCCAGCAATCGCCTTGATCGAGAAGTACACGAAAGTGGTTAATGTGGATGCCGGCGTGGACTATCGCTTGCGCACGTTGCAGCAGGCTGAGCTTTATCATTCACCGCTTGATGCCCAAGCTGATGAAAGCTTGCAGCGTAGTTTCGAACAATTGGCTCCGGAGGCCGGCAAACACTGGGAGCGCTTGGAAATCAATGGGCGCTACCTGATGGTGAGGTGTCTGGCCGAGGATGTCGCCTGGTTTGACTTTGCGGAATTGTGTGACGGGCCGCGGTCGCAAAACGACTACATCGAGCTGGCCCGTATTTTTCATGCAGTCCTGATCTCGGGAGTGCCTGCATTGGACGCGTCGATGGACGATCAAACTCGCCGGTTTGTCAATCTCGTTGATGAGTTCTACGACAGAAATGTCAAATTGGTACTGACTGCTGCCAAACCCCTCTTTGAGCTGTATGCCGGCGGACGGCTTGAGTTTGAATTTCAGCGTACAGTCTCTCGATTACAGGAAATGCAGTCTTACGAGTACCTAGCAGCGGAGCACTTGCCGTGACTGCAGTGTTGGGCCAAATTGGGCCTGATTTTGTGCCAGACAGGGCGCGAGCCCAGTGGCTACAACGGCTTGTGTTGGCGGGCGATTATTTTCTTTGTTTTACCCTTGAAAAGGATGCCCGCAATGGGTAGTATTCGCGCTCTCGAAATTGGAGCCCTCCAAGAGGCAAGTGTTGATGAAAACTTATAGCGCCAAAGCTCAAGATGTGACCCGCGACTGGTTCGTGGTAGACGCGTCTGACAAGACCCTGGGTCGGCTGGCTAGCGAGATCGCGCATCGTTTGCGCGGCAAGCACAAGGCGGAATATACACCGCATGTGGATACCGGAGATTACATCGTTGTGATCAACGCGGAGAAAGTCCGTGTAACCGGAGCCAAGTCTACCGACAAAATGTATCACTCTCACACCGGTTACCCCGGCGGACTGAAGTCGATCTCCTTTGAAAAGCTGATCGACAAAGCACCTGAGCGCGTCATTCAGGGTGCGGTAAAAGGTATGTTGCCGCGTAACCCTCTGGGACGTGCCATGTTCAGAAAGCTCAAGGTGTACGCGGGCGATGAACATCCCCATACCGCGCAGCAGCCTCAAGCTCTGAACCTCTAACGGAACGTATTTATGTCAGCTACTCAATATTACGGAACGGGCCGTCGCAAGACGTCCACCGCTCGTGTTTTCATCAAAAATGGTGAAGGCAGCATCACAGTTAACCATCGTCCTCTCGACCAGTATTTCGGTCGTGAAGTGGCTCGCATGATTGTGCGTCAGCCGCTGGAGCTGGTTGAACTGGCAGACAAATTTGATATCAACGTGACTGTTGCTGGTGGTGGTAGTTTTGGCCAGGCAGGTGCTATTCGTCACGGCATTACTCGCGCTTTGATGGAGTATGATGAGTCTCTGCGAGGCTCACTGCGAGGTGCAGGCTATGTGACTCGAGATGCGCGTGAAGTTGAGCGTAAGAAGGTCGGTCTGCGCAAAGCGCGTAAGCGTCCGCAGTTCTCCAAGCGTTAATTGCTGTCCCGCTTATTGGGCGGGACTCATCGCAAAGCAAACAAGCGTCCAGCCTGGTACCAGGCCGGACGTTTTTTTTGCTTCAAAAAGGTCGTCCCATTGCCTTTATCGCGAAGGAAATCGTAGTAAAATCAAGGCAGTTCCCTTGTAACAAGGGGGCAAAGCCATTACTATTTGCGCCGATTTGAAGTGTCCGGCTGGAATGGCCAATTCCCGGCTCGCAACGAGCGGTGTATCAGGAGAACTTTACATGAGTAGCGACAGCGTAAACTCCGGCAGAAGACGGTTTCTGACGGCAGCTACCAGCGCAGTCAGCGTTGCTGGCGTGGTTGGAATCGCAGTTCCCTTCGTAGGGTCGTGGAATCCATCTGCGAAGGCCAAAGCAGCGGGCGCTCCGGTTAAGGCAGACATCGGCAAGTTAGAGCCCGGGCAGATGGTCGTCGTCGAATGGCGCGGTAAGCCCGTATATGTGGTGAACCGTACCGAGGCGCAACTGGCGGCACTTCCTGGATTGAACGACGAACTTAAAGATCCTGAGTCACTGGTCTCTGTCCAGCCCGACTATATCCAAGGGGTCGATCGCGCTCTTCGCCCCGAGTTGTTGGTGATTGAGGGCTTGTGCACGCATTTGGGCTGTGCACCTAAATTCCGACCTGAAGTGGGTGCTGCAGATCTTGGCGGCGATGCGTGGAAAGGCGGTTTCTTCTGCCCGTGTCACGGTTCCAAGTTTGATCTGTCTGGACGTGTGTACTCAGGTGTGCCTGCTTCGGCCAACCTGGTGGTTCCCCCGTATTCCTTCGAGGGTGACAATGTTCTGGTTATTGGCGTGGACTCGGAGGCAGCCTGATGAATAATGCGTTGATTGGTTTGCGCGACTGGGTAGATGCCCGGCTCCCGATTGTCCGAGCATGGGACACTCACATGGGCAAGTATTACGCGCCCAAAAACTTCAACCTGTGGTATTTCTTTGGGGTGTTCTCGCTGTTGGTGCTGGTGAATCAGTTGCTCACAGGCATCTGGTTGACCATGAACTACACCCCCAGCGCCGAGGAGGCGTTCGCGTCGGTTGAATACATCATGCGTGATGTCGATTACGGTTGGCTGCTGCGATACATGCATTCAACTGGGGCATCTGCGTTTTTTGTAGTGGTATACCTGCACATGTTCCGCGCCATGATTTATGGCTCTTACAAAAAGCCACGCGAGCTCATATGGATCTTCGGCATGTTGATCTTTGTGGTGCTGATGGCAGAGGCGTTTGTTGGCTATGTGTTGCCCTGGGGGCAGATGTCCTACTGGGGTGCGCAGGTGATCATATCGCTGTTTGGGGCGATACCTGTCGTCGGTGAAGACATTGTGACCTGGATTCGTGGGGACTACCTGATCTCTGGCATCACACTAAACCGCTTCTTCGCATTGCATGTGGTGGCGCTTCCGATCGTTCTTTTGGCGTTGGTTGTCCTGCACCTTCTGGCTCTGCACGAAGTGGGCTCTAATAACCCTGACGGTGTGGATATTAAGAAAAACAAGGGCCCCGATGGTGTGCCCCTCGATGGCATAGCCTTCCACCCCTATTACTCGGTGCATGACTTGCAAGGCATCGGCGTATTCCTGTTCATCTTCTGCGCCGTGATCTTCTTTATGCCGGAAATGGGTGGATTTTTCCTAGAGTATGCCAACTTCGAAGAGGCCAACGCGCTCAAAACACCAGAGCATATTGCACCAGTTTGGTACTTCACGCCGTTTTACTCTGTATTGCGTGCGGTCCCCGATAAGTTCTGGGGTTTCATCGCTTTCGCAGCGTCGGTGGCGATTCCATTCGCGCTTCCCTGGCTTGATCGTAATCCGGTTAAGAGCTGGCGCTATCGCGGCAATCTGAACAAGGTCATGTTGGTGTTGTTCGTAGCCTCGTTCTTGATTCTTGGTGTGTTGGGCGTAAAAGCGCCAACACCAGAGCGCACGTTCCTCGCGCAGGTTTGCTCTATCTTCTACTTCGGCTTTTTCCTGCTGATGCCGATCTGGTCGAGCATTGATAAGACAAAGCCGGTGCCCGAGCGTGTCACGATGGACGGCGGCATTGGTATTATGGGTAGTTTGGCCGTGTTAGCGGTGATTCTGGCTCTGACGATCTTGCCTCTAAAGGCTGTGGGCGCTGAGTCGGCCTACAATTGTGGCTCTATGCCGTGTGATGAGATCTCTGTGGATCCAGCCAACAAAGCATCGTTGCAAAGCGGTGCTGCCGTGTACATGAATTACTGTATGGGATGTCACTCGTTGCAATATTCCCGCTACAACCGGGTGGCTCAGGATCTGGGTATTCCTGAAGATCTGTTTCAGGCTAATCTGATGTTTGATCCCGAGGAAAAAATCGGTGCATTGATGACCAATGCTATGGATGTGGACAATGCCAAGAAATGGTTTGGTGCTACTCCTCCCGACCTCACTCTGGTCTCGCGAGCTCGCCAACCTGAGTGGCTTTACACTTACTTGCGTACGTTTTATGTAGACTCATCACGCCCTTATGGTGTGAACAACAAAGTTTTCAAGGATGTAGGCATGCCTCACGTCCTGCTGGAGTTGCAGGGTATGCAAGAGTGCGCGATGGGGCCGGTTAAGGCAGCTAACGGTGGTGTTAAGCGCGACCCATTAACGGGTGAAGATATTCTGGAAGACCCCTGCGGGCAGTTCACGCTAGCGGAAGAGGGGCTGCTCTCGCCCGAAGAGTTTGACACAGCGATGTATGACCTGGTGAATTTCCTGGCTTATACCGCAGAGCCCTACAAGCAGGATCGCCAACGTATTGGCATCTATGTGTTATTGTTTATCTCTCTGTTTTTCGTATTAGCGTGGCTGTTGAATCGCGAATACTGGAAAGACGTACACTGATCGAACAAGATCGAAAGCGTGCTGGCGAAGGAATCTTCGCCGGCATCTTTTACATCCAAGAGTTAAGTTGAGGAGCCCCTGATGGGCGTAGTCGCAAAACGGTCTTCCATGACCTTTTTTTCTGATAACACCAGTCATTACAGCCATAGAGTACGGATTGTTCTGGCTGAAAAAGGCGTAACGGTAGACCTGATAGAATCTGACGGGGCGCATCCGCCAGCTGAGCTTGCTGATTTGAATCCCTACAACAGCTTGCCGACTCTCGTGGACCGTGACCTCGTACTTTACGAGTCAAAGGTCATGATGGAATACCTCGACGAGCGCTTCCCGCACCCGCCGTTGTTGCCTGTCTATCCCGTTGCACGTGCTGAAAGCCGTTTGTATATACACCGCATAGAGAAAGACTGGTGCACATTGGTGGATTCCATTTTGCATTCCCGCAGCGACAACGTGGTGAGCAAGAGTGTAAAGGAACTTCGCGAGGGGATCATGGGGATAGCGCCGATCTTCGTTGAAAAGCCCTTTTTCATGAGCGAAGAATTCACGCTGGTAGATTGCTGCATTGCACCTATTTTGTGGCGCTTACCCTCTCTGGGAGTCGATATTCGCTCGAGCAAGCAAAGCAAGCCGTTGCTTGCCTATATGGACGCGCTGTTCAACCGCGAGTCATTCCAGGAAAGCCTTACAGAGCAGGAGCGGGAGATGCGCCTTTAGGCGCAGCCCTCCGGGTCTGGCGTGGCATGACTCCCAGTCGTCCCTACATAATGCGAGCGCTGTACGAGTGGATCGCAGATAACGATTGCACGCCTTACCTGCTGGTAGACGCAACCGTGGATTCCGTAGATGTCCCCCAGCAATTCGTGAAGGACGGGCAGATCGTACTGAATATTTCGCCGAGCGCGGTTATCGAACTGCTTATTTCAAATGACTCCGTCAGCTTCAACGGTAGATTCGGTGGCGTGGCTACTGACATTTTTGTGCCGATGAGTGCAGTTGTCGGCATTTATGCCAGAGAGAATGGTCAGGGCATGGTGTTCGAGCCTGAAGACGATGCCGACGATACTCCGCCGCCTGAAGACCCCACCCCGGGACCCGGCAAGGCAGAGAGTCGTCCCTCACTCAAAATCGTCAAGTAATATCGCGCGCTGAACTGTGTCATCGCTGGTTGGTTGCTCAGCCGGTTTCGACCAGTTCAAACAAACGCACTACACGCTGAACACCACCAATATCCGCTGCTGCGTCAGCAATACGATTAGCTTCTTCAGCCGTGACCATGCCCATCAGATAGACCACTCCGTTTTCGGTGACTACTTTCACCCGCAGTCCTTCAGTGCTGGTGTCGCCCAGTAACCAGGATTTCACTTTGGTGGTGATCCATGTGTCGCTTGTTCGTGTCATGCCTGAGCTCGGTGAGGCCACCTCCAGCTCGTTATATATGCGTCTTACGTCCCGGACCCCGCGCACAACTTCAGTTGCCTGCGCCTTAAGTTGCTCACTGGCAACTTGTCCCGCGAGCAGCACATAGCCATTAAAGCTCACCACGACCAGGTGTGCGTTATCAAATGCTTCATTGGCGGCATGAATATTTACGACAGCCTTGGTTTCTATACCTTCATCTGCGAGTTGCTGCGACATAGTCCGCTCGCCTGGATCGTCTTTGATCTCATTGGACTGGAAGGTGGCAAGCAAACTGCCGCAGCCGGAAAGCAGCAGTGTAATAGTTATGCATAAGGTAGGTGCCAGGTGTCTCATTCATTGATCTCGCTAAAGTTGCCAAACAGGTTGTTCTCGATCAGCGTCCCAAGTGCGCAGGTCACCATGGTTGCTAGTTCAATGGCCCGAGCGCGCTTCAGTTCGCCGAGTGAAATGACGACAGTGTCGGCGCTATCAGGTTTCTCTATCTCCGAGCAGTTCGACACCAACACGGCGCGAGCGTTCCCGTCGGCAGCCGCTGCAATAAGAGTATTGGCGTTGATCAGGTCATCCGCGGAGGTGGCGAATATCACCACGACATCCGTCGGTTGAACCAGGGCCCGCAGTTGTCGGGCGGTAGCGTCGGGGGTACTGTTAGCCGGCATTGCTAATGCGGGTAGGGCGGGTCTTTCATACTCCGCGTTGCACAACAAAATGTCGGCAAGTAACGTTGCGAATGCGGCATCGCCATCTAGCCCAACCGTGACAATCTTGCCGCCCGCCAGCAGCGCTTCAGTCATCACTGTACTCGATTGTTCAATCGGCAGTGCCAGTGTGTCCACGGCAGATGCTACCGTTTCTATCGTATCTTGAAAGCTGCTAGCGATAAGTTGGTAGTAGTCCATTCGCTGGTAGGGCTCCCTGTGTCTAGTGCGTGGTCAAGTGGTAAAGGCGCTGCGAATCCAGCGAAGCTCCATCTCGCGTGCCGATGATTGTGTCGGCTCAAATGCGATCACGTCAAATCGGCAGGCCCAGTTAGACCATTTAGGCTGCTGTTTGAGAAACAGCTGGGCACTGCGGCTGACTTTGCGTTGTTTGCGCCAGTCAACTGAGCCGCTGGCGCTCGCGAACTGCGGGTTCTTCCTGGCGCGTACCTCGATAAAGACAAGCGTATTCTGTTCCAGAGCGATGATATCGATTTCGCCCAAGCGGGTTTGGTAATTGCGTGCAACTATTGTCCAGCCCTCGCTCATGAGCCAGTCAGCAGCGCGTTGTTCAAACCAGTCTCCCCGTGTTTTCATGCTGCGTTCTCCCGTGTGAAGCAAGGGAGTGTAGCTAGCGAGGTTCGAGTTTTCCTCCGGCAAATGTGGCCGCAGCTGTCTCGCGCTCTATCTGTAGCAATGGGTTCATGGACAGTAAGCCAGTATTACCCTGAATCAAGGCGTCTGGCCCCGCTTGAAGCTGGCTAAAGCGTTGCTGGAGCAGGAATGCGTCAGCACCCAGAGCGTTAAGCCGTGTGTAGTTGTCGCTGCCGGTGCCACCAGCGGCGATCGCCACTCGCAGTTGGGGACTCGATCCTAATAGCCAGGGCAGATCGACCAGATTGATGCCATTGAGGTCCTTGTCGCGTGGGTCTGGAATACCACTATAGATGCTCGACATGGCATAAACAGGCAATGAGCCCGCATAGTAATAGGACAGCAGCGGCTTGATAGAACGTGCCTCGGCACCATTGCGACTGAGCAGGAATATCACGTCGACATCATGGCGTCGTCGTGGAGTGAACTCTACGTTGGTAGCCAGCATACTGCGAACCTGGCGCGCACGCTCGTCGCTATCGCTAAGATTGAGTGCAGTTTGAATACTGCCGGAGTAACTTTCTTGACTGCTGTAGGATGCGGTAGACGCCATCTTACCGCCCAGCTCCTGCCATCGTTGCCGCAGTGCGTCGTTCACTTTTTTCCCCCAGGCACCAGCGGGTCGCACGATCATCGCTCGTCTGTTGCCTTGGCCGAAGGCGAGTTCGGCGATTCGGGCCGCTTCATCCTCTGGCGCCAGCGATAGTTGAATCAGCGCCGTTTGGTTGTTTGGCAGGTTTTCATCAACTCGATTAAGCGCAATCACGGGGACCGGTCGCTGAACAAGCGCACCGAGCTCACTGACTGCAGCTTTGCCGAGGGGGCCAATCACCAGAGTAGCGCCATCGCCAATCGCTGACTGGTAGGCCTGCGCCGCATTCTCATGCAGGAGAGTGTCAATGATGGAGACTTCTAGGTTCGCGTCTCCAGCTTGTTTTGCAGCAAAATAGCTGGCCAGGTAGCCATCGCGAACGGCCTTGGCTGCTGGTGCCAGCCTACCGCTTAGGGGCAATAGAAGAGCCACCTTGTTGACACCTGCAGCTGCTGGTTGCGGTTGTTGCACGAAAAAACCCAGTCCACCGGGTAGTGGGTTCGCCGCAGGATGTGTTGGGTTCTCATCCATCCAGCGCTGTAGCGCCGCTATTGAGTTTAAATTCGTCCCACGCTGTTGAGGATCGGCTATTAGAGCGAGCTCCAACCAACCCCGCCACTCCAGATTCTCCGCAGCCGCTAGGCCGGCGCGAATCTGGGCGGTGTTCAGGCGCTGCAGGCTGCGCCATATCTCGCGCTTGAGCACTGCGCTCTGATCGCCGGGTACGCTTGATAATATGTTACTGGCAACCGCGGCGCTGGCCAGATACTGCCCCTGCAAGTCGAGTATTTCTTGCTGCTGACTTAGTGCGAGGTGCGTAATGGCGGGGCTGATGTCGTAGCGTGGTAGCGCACGCAGAGCTGCTAGTGCAGCGTCGCCTTGGCCGCGCTCCCATAGGCTTCTCGCCAGCAAATAATCGCGAAAGGCCAGATCATTTGGTGTGAGCGTTGGTGGTGTGTACTGAAAGGTGGTTTCCTGCGAGTCTGAAAGTTCGGGGATCTCGTCCTGCTTAAGTTTATCAAGCTGCGACTGCGCCTCCATCCAGTCGTGCCGGTTCAAAGCAGCCTCTGCTGCGGCAAACACGGTTGAATGTTCGCTTTGTGGTAAGCGCAAAGCAGCTGCATCGACAACCGGTGTGATCGGTTGCATAGACACTTCAGCGGCCTGTTTCGTCTGCGGAGTCGGTGCGCCGGCACAGCCGACGATCAGCGCAGGGATGGCAATGCAGTGAAGAGCAATCCGTCGACTTTTGCTGGTCGGTCGGGTAAGGGTGGGGCGATACGACATGTTATGCTTTTCGTTCCCTCTGGGAGGCGAAGTGGCCGCGGCAAGTTATGCGGTTGGAGATGCTCATTATAAGGAAAAGGAACCTCAGTGGAATCAGCTTTGTATGTGGTTGCGACACCGATCGGTAATCTAGGGGATATTACCCAGCGCGCGCTCGATGTTTTAGCGCACGCCAGTCTCATTGCCGCTGAGGATACACGTCACAGCGCCCGGTTGCTCAATCATTTTGGTATTTCCACCCCCTTGATGGCTTATCACGATCACAGCGACGAGCGTTCCGTTGCTCGGGTTAAGCAGCACCTTGAAGACGGAGACGTGGTGGCACTCATTTCAGATGCAGGTACGCCGCTGATATCCGACCCAGGTTATCGTCTGGTCAAGTCTGTTCGTGAGTCGGGATATCCGATTGTGCCTGTGCCCGGCGCTTGCGCGGCGATCGCGGCTTTGAGCGCGTCCGGCTTGCCGACAGATCGGTTCAGCTTTGAGGGTTTCCTGTCGGCAAAGGCCGGTAGTCGGCGCAGCCAGCTTGATACCTTATGCGACTGCACTTCCACACTAGTGTTTTATGAAGCACCGCACCGGGTACTGGCAACGCTGGAGGCGATGGTATTGAGTTTTGGTGAACAGCGTCGCGCGGTGGTTGCCCGTGAGCTCACCAAGACCTTTGAAACTCTGCTGGATGGCACGCTTGAGGAGTTGGTTGAGACGGTTCGCGACGACACCAATCAACAGCGTGGTGAGATTGTCATCATGGTCGCGCCAGGCCGATCCGAGCAGGCTGAACTGGACACGGCACTTGCTGGACTGTTGATGGATGTGGCTGCGCTGGCTCCACCAAAACGCGCGGCAGCTATCGTTGCCAGGTTCAGTGGCATACCCAAGAAAGAGTTGTATGACTATTTGCTGGCGAACAAGGCGGTCGATTGATATTTACTGGTTTGACGCCTCCACTCTCCTGCGAGTTTCCTGTCATTTGTTGTGGGCAATTGGTTGCTCTGCATCGACGTGACAGGTACTCTTGCGCGCGAGTCGGTCAGGCGATCGCTTCGTGGCAGTACTTGTATTGTTGCGGGGAGGAAAGTCCGGGCTCCATAGGGCAGGGTGCCAGGTAACGCCTGGGGGGCGCGAGCCTACGGAAAGTGCAACAGAAAGTGTACCGCCGACGGTCCTCGGATCTAAGGTAAGGGTGAAAAGGTGCGGTAAGAGCGCACCGCGTGGCTGGCAACAGGCACGGCGATGGTAAACCCCACTCGGAGCAAGACCAAATAGGAATCCTTGAGCTGCGGCCCGCAGTGGATTCGGGTAGGTCGCTACAGGCAGGCGGCGACGCCTGTCGCAGATGAATGATCGTCCACGACAGAACCCGGCTTATCGACCGACTCGTTTTTCCTTCCTGATTCGACGCTTCTGACCTAAGTATCGCTGAGTTTGAGGCAATTCTTAGCCGGTAACCCATGCAAGAGAGGCGTTATCGTGGCTAAACCCCACTAGTACTCTCAGCGGGTTAGACGTTTTTCGTTTAAACAGCCTTTCGGAAAGATAAAAATCGACTGTAACTTAAAGTAAATAGTTAACAAGTCGATTTATGGGGCTGTTTTGCGTCACATTTTCTGATTTTCCCTATAGCAAGTCTTGCCCGTTCTCTCTCAAGAAACCGCGCTAATCCACTGAAATTACAGCACTTTTCTGGCGAGCCTTGCTTGACAGTTTTGTTCACAGCCACCTATAGTGTCGATAAGTGGAAGTAAGTGGATAATTTTGGCTTTTTGTGGAAGCAAGAGTCATGTGAGTGGGGAAAACTGGCGTGTTTCGTGGCGTACAGCACATCAACATGGATGCGAAGGGTCGGCTTGCCATGCCGGCTCGTCAGCGTGAGCCGTTGCGTGAGCAATGTGACGGCCATGTGGTTGTGACGATTGACACTCAGTCCTCTTGCTTGGTGATCTATCCACTGCCCGAGTGGGAGCGCATCGAAAAAGATATTCAAGGTCTGCCTGCACTCAATCCGGCGGTGAAACGGTTTCAGCGACTCATGCTCGGCTATGCCACCGACCTGCAGCTAGATGCTAACGGCCGTATGCTGCTGCCGCAGCCGCTTCGAGATCATGGTCGTCTAGATAAAAAATTGGTCTTGGTAGGCCAAGGTAACAAGCTGGAGCTGTGGTCCGAGACGTTATGGTTGCAGGAGCGCGAGCAGGCGCTGCTGGACTCTGGCGTCGACGCCGAACTTCCCGATGAATTGATGTCGCTGACCCTGTAGGTGGAAGGAATGCACGAGACAGTGCTGTTGCGAGAGGCTGTAGATGCTCTGGTAACCGACCCCGATGGTTTCTATGTCGATGGCACTTTTGGCCGCGGCGGACACAGCCTTGCAATTCTTGAGCAGCTTGATGACAAGGGTCAGCTGCTGGGAGTTGATAAGGATCCGCAGGCAGCGATAACAGCAGCGCAGTTCGAGCAAGCGGATAAGCGGTTCTCATTCTTTCATGGCTCTTTTGCGCAGTTACAGGTCAAGTTCGACGAGATGGGCGTTAAAAGCGTAACGGGTATTTTGTTGGATCTGGGTGTCTCCAGCCCTCAGCTGGATGAGGCTTCTCGCGGCTTCAGTTTTCTAAACGATGGACCTCTCGATATGCGTATGGATACATCATCCGGCGCAACGGCTGCACAGTGGATAGCGGGTGCCAGCGCAGAGGAGATTGCTGGCGTGTTGAAGGAGTACGGCGAAGAGCGTTTTGCCAAGCGCATAGCACGAGCGATTGTTAAAGCGCAGAGCGATGAGCCGATCGAAACTACGGCGCGCCTTGCGACAGTAGTCAGTGAGGCCAATCCTCGCTGGGAGCGACATAAGCATCCAGCCACGCGCGCCTTTCAGGCTATTCGCATCCGTGTTAACCGGGAGCTGGATGATCTCGAAGCGCTGCTTGATAGCGCCATCGACTTACTGGCGGTTGGTGGGCGGCTTGTCATCATCAGTTTTCACTCGCTAGAGGATCGTATGGTAAAGCGCTATATGCGTGACATGGCGCGTGGTGAGCAATTACCTGCAGGTGTGCCGGTTGTAGATAGCGCGCTAAACCGCCGGATGAAGCTGGTGGGGAAAGCCGTTCGTGCGAGTGCCGATGAGGTTGCGGCGAACAACCGCTCTCGCAGCGCGATCATGCGCGTGGCGGAGAAAATTCAGTAATGGCTGGATTACTGCCCGCTGATAAGTCGATTAGTGCGTTCGCCTTTGCTGCGCTGGGGCTGGTCGTGTTCTCTGCATTTGGCGTCATTCATTCTTCGCACAGCTGCCGTGGACTCTACGCTCAGCTTCAAGACCTGGAGGCGACTCAGTGGTATCTGCAGGAAGATTATAGCCGGCTACTGCTTGAGCAAAGTACCTGGGCATCACATCACCGCGTTGAAAAGGTGGCGGGCCGGGAGTTGGATATGTTGGCGCCGCCCGCCCTTAAGATGAAGGTGGTGACACCATGAAATCACAAAAGCGCAGAGTGATTCCCTGGCGTTTCTATTTCGTGGTTGCGGTGTTACTTACACTGCTTGCATTGCTCGTTGGTCGGATATTAACGCTACAGGTGTTGGATACAGATCGTGGGTATGAATTTTTGCAGGGGCAAGGCGAGATGCGCGCATTGCGCACTGCCGAAATTCCCGCCTATCGAGGCGTGATTACAGATCGGCGGGGTGAGCCTCTGGCTGTCAGCACGCCGGTGATCTCTTTGTGGGCAAACCCGAAGTTGTTGGCAGGGCATGAGAGATTGCCTGAGTTGGCCCGGGCCTTGTCTATGGATCTCGATGAGCTTACCGCCAAGCTAGCGCGCTACCGGGGTAAGCAATTCATGTACCTGCAACGTCACCGAATTCCAGGTGAGGCGCGAGAAGTGTTGGCGCTGCGAATACCCGGAGTACGGGGCGAACGCGAGTACCGCAGGTTTTATCCAGCTGGAGAGGCTGCCGCGCAATTGGTGGGCTTCACCAATGTTGATGGCAAGGGCATTGCCGGACTCGAGCTTGCCTACAACGACTGGCTGAAAGGCGTGTCCGGCAAGAAGAAATATATTAAGGATCTGCACGGTGATGCGGTGCGCGATATTGGTGTCATAGAGGCGGCGAGCCCTGGCAAAGGCCTAACCTTGAGCATCGACCTTCGTCTTCAGATTCTTCACCACCGTGAGCTGCAAAGAGCCATGACTATCACGGGGGCCGAAGCAGGCTCTATTGTGACGCTGGATGTCCATACCGGGGAAGTTCTGGCGATGGTCAATCATCCTGTCTACAACCCCAATAGTCGCAGCGGCTTTAAGATGGCTAATACCCGTAATCGGGCA
The DNA here is from genome assembly GCA_039990395.1 of Halioglobus sp. Lineage (GTDB taxonomy): Bacteria > Pseudomonadota > Gammaproteobacteria > Pseudomonadales > Halieaceae > CALINF01. The sequence continues at coordinate 68,236 of JBDXFZ010000126.1, read as the reverse complement.
ATGACCGATCTATTCGAGCCTGGTTCCACGATGAAGACCCTGACGATGGTGGCTGCGCTAGAGAGCGGTCGATATACACCGGAAACACTAATTGATACCTCTCCAGGTCGTATTCGCGTCGGCCGCAAGACCTTGCCCGATCCTCGCAATTACGGCGAGATTACTTTGTCACGCGTATTGGAAAAATCCAGTCAGGTTGGCGTAACCAAGTTATCACTCGATCTGGGTGTTGAGCCCGTATGGGATGTGTTCAACCGGTTCGGCATGGGAGCTCCTCCGGGTACCGGTTTTCCGGGTGAAAGTGCTGGAATGCTGCCTAATCGTCCCAAGTGGCGCCCTATTGAACAGGTGACGCTGGCATTTGGTTACGGCCTCATGGCTACGCCGGTGCAGCTCGCGCATGCCTATACCGCCTTTGCGAATGGCGGAGTTCAGCCGCCTTTATCGCTGTTGTTGCGAGAAGACGATGAGCGCGAGGGTAGGCGGGTCGTTAGTAATCATGTAGCTAAGCAGGTGCTCGGTATGCTCCACGCGGTTACTGGCGAGCACGGCACGGCGAGGAAGGCACGGGTTGAAGGTTATAGCACAGGCGGCAAGACCGGAACCGTGCACAAGGTAGGTCCGCAGGGCTACATTGATGACCAGTACGTTGCCTTGTTTGCTGGCATAGCGCCAATAGAGGATCCGCGTTTTGTCACTGTCGTGGTGATCGATCAACCTAAAGGCGAAGCCTATGGAGGTGGTTCAGCTGCAGCACCGGTGTTCTCACGTGTGGCAGAAGGAACACTGCGATTGCTGAGCGTCCCTCCAAGCCAGAGTATTGACTCGAATGAGTCTGGCTCGGTGGCGGTGGTTGCCGCCCGCAGGGTATCGGGGGCCACAGGATGATGACGTCCCAGTCGACTACGCGGCGTAGCGTGCCTTTATCTGTGCTGGTAGGTGGCGGGCCTGAGGGTGTGCAAGTGTCTGGCGTGCAGTTGGATTCTCGCAAAATTTCGGCAGGCGATCTGTTTCTTGCGATTGCTGGTGAAGTGCACGATGGCCGGCAGTTTATGGAGCAAGCTGTTGCTAATGGCGCGGTAGCTGTTGTGGCTGATGCCCCTTTGTCTGGCTTTGTCGACGAGCTGCCCGTACCCCTTTTGGAAATGCCAGAATTGAATCTGGAAGTTGGCAGCATCGCCAGTCGGTTCTTCGATGATCCCAGCGCAAAAATGCATATGGTTGGTGTTACCGGCACCAATGGCAAGACGACCACCAGTCGGCTAATTGCACAACTGAATCGCGCGCTGGGCGAAGACTGCGGTGTGATAGGGACCTTGGGTGCGTCGCGCGAAGATACGGTGGCCGAGGCTGGTAATACTACGCCCGACGCCGTATCTCTGCAGAGTCAGCTGGCGCATTGGCAGGATGACGGAGTCTCCTGCGTCAGCATGGAAGTTTCTTCGCATGCGCTTGTTCAAGGGCGAACCAATGGGGTTCGCTTTAATACCGCCGTCTATACCAATCTATCTCATGACCATCTGGATTATCACGGTTCATTGGCAAGCTATGCCAGGGCGAAGTTACAACTATTTACCGGTGAAGATCTGCAGTACGCCATCATCAATGCAGATGATCCTTACGCCATGCAGGTGCCTTCGGTAGTAGCTTCAGAAGTGCGTGTGCTTACCTATTCCTCTACACCGGGAGCGGGTGCCGACATCCAGATTGAGTCTACACGTTACTCATCTGACGGAGTGCGCGCAGTCATCACTACCCCGTGGGGCCAAGGCGAATTTTTTAGCACGCTCCCAGGTGAATTCAATTTGGCGAACCTGGCCGCCGCAATTGCTAGCGTGGTGGCAAGAGGTCGTGAATTGCCGGAAGTGCTCCAATGCGTTGCCTCTTTGAAGCCCGTGCCGGGAAGAATGCAGAGCATTCCAACTAGCTCAAGCCTGCAGGTAATTGTTGACTATGCGCATACGCCGGACGCGTTGCATCAAGTACTCAAAGCGCTGAAACCTCAAGTGCAGGGGCAGTTGGTTGTAGTATTCGGCTGCGGAGGTGATCGCGATCCAGCGAAACGTTCGATCATGGGCCGCGCCGCGTGTGAGTTGGCAGATAAGGTTATTGTCACTAGCGATAACCCGCGCGGTGAAGACCCCGAGGCGATCGTGCGCGATATCGAAACAGGTTGCTCTGGCAATTACCTTCTACAAGTTGATCGTGCAGCTGCTATCTGGCTTGCAATAAGTGAAGCGGCTTCTGGTGATTGCGTTGTGATCGCGGGTAAAGGGCACGAAGACTACCAGATTATCGATGGACAGAAGCTTCACTTCAGCGATGAAGAGCAAGCGCTTGATGCTCTTGCAAGGAGGGGTGACGCATGATGCGTTCCCTCTCAATGAATGAGATTGAGGCTCCGCTGCATGCTCATCTGCAAGGGATGGGTGTTGAGTTTACAGGTGTCACTACCGACAGTCGCAATGTAGCCCCGGGTGACATCTTTGTCGCGTTACGCGGTGCGAATTTCGATGGTCATGAGTATCTCCATGAAGTGGCAAAAAAGGGCGCAGTAGCTGCGCTTGTCAGTCGTGACGTTGAATCAACGTTGCCGTTACTGCGGGTTGCTGATACGCAGCGAGCGCTTGGATTGCTTGGCGCATACAACCGCGAGCTATTTCCGAATCCTGTTGTCGCCATTACAGGCAGCTCAGGTAAAACCACGGTGAAGAATATGCTCGCCTGTGTACTGGGTCAGCGGGGAAATACTCTTGCTACTCAGGGTAACTACAACAACGAGATTGGCGTGCCGCAAACATTGCTGCGATTAGCACCAGAGCATGATTTTGCCGTTGTCGAAATGGGCGCGGGTCGCGAAGGGGATATCCGTTGGCTGTGCGAGCTGGGTAAGCCAAATGTGTCGATATTATTGAACGCCATGCCGGCCCACCTTGAGGGGTTCGGTAGCGTGGAAGTGATAGCCCGCGCCAAGGGGGAAATTTTTGATCAGCTGGGCGCCGGAGATACTGCAATCATCAACGCAGACCAGCCTTGGTCCTCCGCATGGCGGGAGCGAGCTGGAGACGCCGCCATTCTTGATTTTGGTGTGCACAATGATGCCGCGGTTAAGGCGCGTGACATTAACGTGCGTGGCGTCAGCGGTGTCTCTTTTACTGCAGACACGCCGGCCGGAGATGTGTTGATCGATCTTGCGCTGCCGGGGGAGCACAACGTGATGAATGCTCTTGCAGCAATCGCTGCAGGTTTGGCTTGTCAGCTTTCACCAACGGAAATAGCCAGTGGCTTACGATCGGTGGTCGCGGTGGAGGGTCGTCTTGCGCGTCATCAATCCGCCGCAGGCGCGATATTGGTTGATGATTGCTATAACGCAAACCCCGGTTCGGTGCGCGCGGCCATTGACCTGCTGGCTGCCTGTCCCGAGAGGCGCACCCTGGTGCTAGGTGCCATGCGTGAACTCGGGCCTGAAAGTGAAGAGATGCATCGCGCAATTGGTGAGTATGCCCGTGAACGCGGCTTACAGAGTTTGTGTGGTGTAGGTCCCGAGCTTCAGGTTGCAGTAGAAGCGTTTGGCGAGGGAGCGCATTGGTACAGCGATCGGGCGCAAGCCATCGAAGCCCTGGCTTCGCAGTTTGGCTCGGGCGATATCGTGCTGATTAAGGGTTCACGCAGCGCCGGCATGGAATCAGTTTTACAGGCGTTGATAGGAGGGAGGGCTTAGCATGCTGCTTTTTCTAGCCGAATACCTGACCCAATTTCAAAGTGATTTTGCTGTTTTCCAGTACCTGACATTGCGGGGAATTCTGGCAGCTGGAACGGCACTGGCGATCTCACTGCTTGTGGGTCCCTATATGATTCGCAAGCTCAATTATCACCAGGTTGGTCAAGCGATTCGTGATGATGGTCCTGAAAGCCATCTGAGCAAGTCTGGAACGCCCACAATGGGTGGCGCACTGATTCTTGTTGCCATTGCGATCAGTAGCCTGCTTTGGGCGGATCTCCGCAACCCCTATATCTGGATCGTGATGTTGGTGACCGCTGTGTTTGGAGCAGTGGGTTGGGTGGATGACTATCGCAAGGTCATAGAGAAAGACTCGCGGGGATTGCCCGCACGCTGGAAATATTTCTGGCAATCGTTGGCGGGCATTGCCGCTGCGATTTACCTTTACACAGCTTTCGATACGCCGGTGACTACCGAGCTGTATATACCGTTCTTTAAGGACTTTGCCTGGGACATGGGCCCGCTCTTCATGCTGTTGTGTTATTTCGTGATTGTGGGCTCCAGCAACGCGGTAAATCTCACTGACGGACTTGATGGACTCGCTATTCTTCCAACTGTTCTGGTGGGAACGGCGCTTGGAATCATTGCCTATCTTACAGGGCGGGTCGACTTCGCTGAGTATCTGCATATTCCCTATGTGGCGGGCAGCGGGGAGCTCGCCGTGTTCTGTGGAGCGATGGCAGGCTCTGGCCTGGGTTTTCTGTGGTTTAACACCTATCCCGCTCAGGTGTTCATGGGGGACGTGGGTGCACTGGCCTTGGGCGCTGCTTTAGGAACGGTAGCCGTCATTACTCGGCATGAAATCGTATTTTTCATTATGGGTGGAATATTTGTGCTTGAAACGGTGTCGGTGATCCTACAGGTCGCCTCATTCAAGCTAACGGGTAAGCGCATATTTCGTATGGCGCCCATACATCATCACTACGAGTTAAAGGGATGGCCCGAGCCGCGGGTCATTGTGCGTTTCTGGATAATTACCGTGATGCTGGTCCTGTTCGGATTGGCCACGTTGAAGTTGCGCTAGGTTGTCGATAAGAGGTGGATAGAGCTTTGACACAGGATTTGATAGCGAGCAGCACCAACCGGGTTGTCCTCGGTCTGGGGCCTACGGGCCTCTCGGTCGCTCGTTATCTGCACGCGCGTGGCGAAACCTTTGCAGTGGCCGATACGCGACAATCTCCGCCCTGCTTGAAAACTCTGCAGGAGGAGATGCCAGATGTGCCGGTGTTCGCAGGCAATATTCCCTCGCAGGTTCTGGAGACGGCGGGTGAGCTAATCGTAAGCCCAGGGATAGCGCTAGATGATCCGGTTGTAGCGATTGCCAGCGGCGCTGGCGTTCCGGTAGCCGGTGATATTGATTTGTTTGCAGCGGCGGCGACTGCTCCGATCATCGGCATTACCGGATCGAATGCGAAGTCTACGGTTACTGCGCTTCTGGGTGATATGGCCGCGCGTGCGGGTCTTCAGTGTGGCGTGGGCGGCAATCTGGGAACACCTGCACTCGAGCTTCTCGACCCTCAAACCGAGCTATATATTATCGAGCTCTCTAGTTTTCAATTGGAGAGAGCGGGAGCGCTAAATTTGGAAGTGGCTACAGTGCTTAACCTCACAGCCGACCATCTGGACCGCCACGGGTCAATGCCTCGCTATCATCAAATTAAACATCGCGTTTTTCGGGGTGCGAACAAGGCGGTACTGAATCTTGACGACACGCTGACGATTCCTTTAGTGGATGAGAGCGTCGAGTTGATCAGCTGGCGCTTGCGTGAGCCGGCGCTGAATGGTTTTGGCCTGCGAACCATAGATGGGGTTGAATATCTTTGTCATGGTTTTGAGCCAGTACTGGCCAGTTCAGCGTTAGGTCTTAGCGGAAGACACAACTTAGCGAATGCGCTTGCAGCATTGGCTTTAGGTTTTGCAGCAGGTCTGCCGTTTTCAGCAATGCGACTATCGCTAGAGAATTTTCACGGCTTGCCGCATCGATGTGAGCGTGTTGCCGAGCTCGATGGCGTTGTTTACGTGAACGACTCCAAGGGCACGAACGTAGGCGCGACAGATGCAGCAATTCGTGGATTGGGGCAGGATCACAATGTGATCCTCATCGCCGGGGGGCAGGGTAAGGGTGCGGAGTTTGCCAGTTTGGCAGGCTCCGTATCCGCCCATTGTAAACGCGTAGTGTTGCTTGGCGAGGCGGCGCCGCAGTTGCGCCTTGCTCTGCAAGACAGTTCGCCCGTGACCGTAGTTGATTCGATGGAAGCGGCAGTTTTGGCTGCAGCTGAAGTGGCAAGCTCAGGCGATACCGTTTTACTTTCGCCAGCCTGTGCGAGTTTCGATATGTTTTCCGGTTACGCTCAGCGCGGCGAAGCGTTCTGCGCGGCGGTAGCTGCACTGGCTGAGGCTGGATCTGATAGCGCAAAAGGACGTGACGCATGACGGCCGCTGCATCAGGTGCTGTTGTTCGCCCCCTGCTTGCGGTGGATAACGTTCTTTTGCTATCCGGTATAGCCTTGTTGATGGTGGGTTTGGTCGCTATCGGATCTGCTTCAATCGAATATGCTGATTGGCACTTTAATAATCCCTGGCACCACACTCAGCGACACTTGATTTATCTAGTTATAGCGGGCGTGGCCAGCGTTGTTGTCTATCGTGTACCTACCCAGTTCTGGCAGGACACCGCCTGGATCTGGCTGTTTCTCGCCATGGCGCTACTTATTCTCGTACTGCTGCCCGGCATCGGAAAGAACGTAAACGGAAGTCAGCGCTGGTTGCCGCTGGGTCCATTCACGCTACAACCATCAGAGCTCGCCAAGATGGCTCTGGTGATCTATTTGGCGAGTTACCTCGTGCGTCATGAGCACGAGGTGCGCAACGAATGGCGAGGCTTTGTTACACCGATGGTGGTGTTGGGAGCCATGGCTCTGCTGCTGATGGCTGAGCCTGACTTTGGTGCCACGGTCATTTGCGCAGGTACCGCATTTGGTATGTTGTTCCTGGCGGGCGTGCAGCTGCGGCATTTCTTGTTGGTGCTGGGTGTCAGTTTCCTGGGCCTTGCCGGACTTATCTTCAGCGCACCTTACCGGGTAGCACGATTGACGGCGTACACGGATCCCTGGGCTGATCCATTTGGCTCGGGTTTCCAGTTGGTTCAGTCTTTGATTGCGTTCGGTCGAGGTGAATTAGTTGGCGTAGGTCTGGGTAACAGCATTCAAAAATTATTCTACCTTCCAGAAGCCCATACCGATTTTGTATTTTCAATCTGGGCAGAAGAAACTGGATTGCTCGGTGCGCTACTCGTGATTGGCCTCTATGTATTACTTATTGGGCGCATTCTCTGGATCGCCCGGCGTGCACTGGCTGCAAAAAACGAGTTCGGCGCCTATCTGTGCTTTGGTGTAGCGCTGATTTTCTCGGGTCAGGCATTTGTAAATATGGGCGTGAGCTCTGGCTTACTTCCGACTAAAGGTTTGACGTTACCGTTCGTCAGTTACGGCGGTACCAGCCTCATTGTGTGTTGCTGTTTGTTGGCGTTGGTTCTGCGAGTTGAGCATGGTTTGCAGCAGCGCGTGCGAGGTGCGGCATGAGCGGTTCGCCCCTTGTGTTAATGATGGCCGGTGGTACCGGTGGCCACGTTTATCCTGCACTGGCGGTTGCCACGGAGCTGCGCAGTCGTGGTTATGCAGTGGAGTGGGTGGGCACCCGGCGCGGACTGGAATCGCGAGTGGTACCGGCTGCAGGCATTACATTGCATCATCTATCGGTGCGAGGCGTGCGTGGTAAGAACCTCATTGATACCTTGCTTGGTTTGCTCTTGCTCCTGTGGTCATTACTACAGGCCTTTGTACTTGTACTACGCCGTTCGCCCAGATGTGTGGTGGGTATGGGTGGTTATGTTGCCGGCCCGGCCGGGATAGCTGCATGGCTGTTGCGCAAACCATTGTTGATTCATGAGCAGAATGCAGTGGCAGGTACTACCAACCGATTGCTTGCCGCGCGAGCTGATAAGGTGCTGGCAGGATTCCCCAATGCATTCGCCGATGACGTGCCGGTTCGTGTCGTGGGGAATCCGATACGGCAAGAGCTCATACTGGCCGCTCGGGATAATCCCTGGAGCTACGAGGCCGATCGACCCTTGCGCGTGCTTATTGTAGGGGGGAGCTTGGGCGCCAGGCCCTTGAACGAGCTCGTGCCGGGTGCCGTAGCAGAGATTCGGGGATCCCAAGAAACAGTCACCCTGGATGTATGGCACCAAACTGGTGAGGCACATTTGCAGGACGTTCGCGATAGCTACGGGGCGTTGCTGGATGATGCCATCAAGGTGACTGCCTTTATTGAAGATATGGCCGCGGCATATTCCTGGGCGGATCTGGTGATATGTCGAGCAGGCGCGTTGACCGTCTCGGAGCTGGCCATCATGGGGCGCCCCGCATTTCTCATCCCATTACCCTATGCAATAGATGATCACCAAAGCGCCAATGCGCGCTCGCTAACCGAGCGTGGAGGTGGGGTGTTATTTCAACAGTCTGAGCTGGACCAGCCGCGATTGGTTTCTGCGTTGAATGAGATGCTGGCATCACCCGAGACGCTGCGCTCGATGGCAGCTGCCGCCGCTGCTACCGCTCTACCCGCTGCAACACAGGACGTGTGTGACGATTGCGAGGTGTTGATGAATCATGAATGACATCAGCGCCTACCACGTACCCGAGATGCGTCGAATACGCCATATCCACATGATTGGTATTGGTGGTTCTGGTATGAGTGGCATAGCTGAAGTACTGGTGAACCTAGGCTACCGTGTTGCCGGCTCTGATCTTCGCGCCAGCGCAGTCACCCGCCGACTGGAAGCTAAGGGCATCGCCGTGCACATCGGACACCATGCCGATAATCTGGGTGACGCCAATGTAGTCGTAAGCTCGAGTGCTGTGGATGAGTCTAACCCGGAGGTCGTCGCAGCGCGCGAAGCGCGTGTACCTGTGGTTCCAAGAGCAGAAATGCTGGCTGAGCTGATGCGCTACCGGCACGGAATTGCGGTAGCGGGTACTCACGGCAAGACAACGACTACCAGTTTAATTGCCAGTATCTTTGGCGAGGCCGGGCTGGATCCCACTTTTGTTATCGGCGGTCTTTTGAACAGCGTAGGTAGCAATGCGCAACTGGGCGCAAGCCGCTTTCTGATTGCCGAGGCCGACGAGAGTGACGCGTCATTCCTGCACCTGCAGCCCATGGTGGCTGTTGTGACCAATATCGAAGCCGATCACATGGATACATACGGCGGCGACTTTGCCGTCTTGCGGCGCACTTTCGTGGAATTCCTGCACAACCTACCGTTTTATGGCGCTGCAGTGCTGTGTATAGACGATCCTGTCGTTGCGAGTCTACTTCCCGACGTGACGCGTCAGGTAGTGACCTATGGCTTTGCCGATGATGCCGACTACCGGATCACCGGGTTGCAGCGAAAGGGCGCGACCACCACATTCGAATGTGTTCGACCTGGTAATGCGGGCCCGCTAACAGTGTCACTGAATATGCCTGGCCTACACAACGTGCTTAATGCTACAGCGGCAATAGCAGTAGCGACTGACGAAGGTGTAGACGATGCCGCGATACAGCGCGGTCTCGTAGCATTTGCAGGGGTCGGTAGACGTTTCACCGAGCTGGGACCATTGGCTTGCTCGGGCGGCTCGCTGACATTGGTTGATGATTACGGGCACCATCCGACAGAAGTGCGCGCTACATTGGATTCTGCCCAGCAGGTCTGGCCGGATGCGCGCAAGGTTATGGTGTATCAACCCCACCGCTATTCCCGCACCAGGGACCTTTATGAGGACTTCGTTGCCGTGCTTTCGCAGTGCGACGTCTTGGTTCTGCTGGATGTATACCCGGCAGGAGAAGAACCTATCGCTGGGGCTGATAGTCGCAGCCTTGCTCGTAGCATCAGGCAGCGCGGCAACATTGAACCCATTTTTGTCGAGCATATCGACGAAGTGCCCGCGGTGTTGCGTGATATAGCAGTAGACGGCGACATCGTCATCACGCAGGGCGCTGGCAACATAGGTCGGCTGGCACAAACGTTGAGCGAGCTGTCTTCGCTGGAGGTGGTGTCTTGAGTTTCGAAACCTTGCGAGACAACGGCGTGGTGGCGGTGTTGCTGGGCGGAAAATCTGCCGAGAGAGAAGTCTCTTTGCAAAGTGGTGCAACTATCGTAGAGGCGCTGATAGGGCTGGGTTATCAGGTAAAAGAAGTCGACCCCGCCAGCCATCGTTGGTTGTCGGAGCTTGACGATGTGGCGTTTGCATTCAATGCACTGCACGGCCCAGGTGGCGAGGATGGTGTAATTCAGGGGGCGCTGGAGATTCTGGGTGTGCCCTACACAGGCTCTGGCGTGTTGGGCTCAGCACTAGCGATGGATAAAGTTCGTAGCAAACAGTTGTGGCGCGGGATTGGTGTCACGACGGCGGCGTTCACCACACTGCATGCGGCGACTGATTGGAGCGAAGAAATTGAGCGCCTGGGCAAGGTGTTTGTCAAGCCGGCTTGTGAGGGATCCAGTATTGGTATGGCGCCGGCAGAGACGGCTGCAGAGCTCGAGGCTGCATGGCGCGAAGCGTCTCGCTACGGCGGCAGTGTTATTGCAGAGCAATTTATAGACGGACCCGAATATACCGTTTCGATATTGGGTGATCAGGCCCTGCCTTCGATTTGTATGGAGACGGATAACGAATTCTACGACTACGAAGCCAAGTATTTGTCTAATGACACGTCTTATCACTGCCCGAGTGGCTTGAGCGCAGAAGATGAAGAACGAGTTGGCAAGCTGGCATTGCAGGCTTTTGAGTCGGTGGGCTGTGCGGTATGGGGTCGCGTTGACACGATGCGCGCAGCCGACGGTAACTTTTATGTGTTGGAAGTGAACACCATTCCTGGGATGACGTCGCACTCTCTGGTTCCCATGGCGGCGCGCGCGACTGGTATGAGCATTGAGGCGCTGGTTGAACGCATTCTTGAGCTGAGTTGGGAGGCGCACAATGTGGGCGCTTAGAAGCAATCAGCTATCGGGTTATTCGAGCCAGCGCCTGCGTCGCGAAACGCATGGCGCGACCCGCAAAGCGCCACGAAAAACACAGGCGAAACTTTCCTGGATGGCCGCCATCCAGCAATCGCTTTCCGTCTGGCTAAACCGGGGCCTCGTCTTGGTAGCTGTCACAGTGGTCATGGTGCTGGGCACCCAGGCTTACCTAAAGCTACTGTCGATACCGGTTGAGCGAGTCAGTGTTACCGGCTCGTTGCAGCACACGCAAGCCGAAGCGGTCCAAAAAATGGTACAGCCGGCGCTGCAGGGTGGTTTTCTTAATGCAGATCTAACGTTGCTGCGTGAACAGCTCGAAGCTTTACCTTGGATATATGAAGCAACGGTTCGTCGTCGTTGGCCAAACGCGTTGGAAATTCATGTGGTAGAGCAGTTGCCCATCGCACGATGGGGTGAGGACGGTTTTCTTAATCATGAAGCCGTGGTGTTTCAGACTATGCGCGAGGGTAACTGGGATGCGCTGCCCTTATTGCGTGGAGAGCAGCGCGATGCGCATATTCTGATGGCTCGCTACCAACGCCTAGAGGAATTGTTGCAGCCTCTATCTTTGCAGGTGGCGGAGCTCTCGATCGATAGGCGCGGTCAGCTTGATGCGGTGCTAGAAGGCGGCACGCAGTTAAAGCTCGGTAATGAAGAGTTCGTCGAGAGAGTGCAGCGTTTTGTGGCGGTGTACCAGGCCGAACTGGGAGAGCGTTCCATGGAACTGGAGCGAGTGGATATGCGTTACAAAACAGGCATGGCCGTTGTATTCACTGCGCCCGTTCAGGTAGCAGACCTCAGCATAACTAATAAGAAAGGGGAGTGAGACTGCCATGGGCAGCGGACAGGACAAGCGGATGATAGTGGGTCTGGATATTGGCACCTCGAAAGTAGTCGCCATTGTTGGGGAGATCGGCGTCGACGGTGAAATCGAGGTCGTAGGCATTGGCTCTAACCCCTCCAAGGGGATGAAGAAGGGCGTTGTAGTCAATATCGAATCTACTGTTCAGTCGATTCAGCGGGCCATAGAAGAGGCGGAACTGATGGCGGGTTGCCAGATTCACTCTGTCTTTGTAGGCATTGCGGGTAGCCACATTCGCAGCTTGAACTCGCACGGGATTGTGGCAATACGCGACAGAGAGGTTTATGCGCTCGACCTGGAACGTGTGATAGATGCGGCGCAGGCCGTTGCAATTCCCGCAGACCAGAAGGTGCTGCACATTTTGCCGCAGGAATATGTGATCGATAACCAGGAGGGCATCAAGGAGCCGATGGGTATGTCGGGTGTGCGCCTTGAGGCCAAAGTTCATCTAGTGACGTGCGCCGTGAATGCAGCTCAAAACATCGAGAAATGTATTCGCCGCTGCGGCCTGGAGGTGGAAGAAATTATCCTCGAACAATTGGCTTCCAGCTACTCGGTACTTACCGAAGATGAGCGGGAACTGGGTGTGTGTCTTGTTGATATTGGAGGTGGCACCACTGATATCGCTATCTTTACGGAAGGGTCGATCCGGCACACGGGCGTGATTCCGATCGCGGGAGATCAGGTAACCAATGATATTGCCATGGCGCTGCGCACGCCTACTCAACACGCAGAAGAAATCAAGATCAAGTATGCCTGCGCGCTTACTCAGTTAGCGGGTGCAGACGAGACAATCAAAGTACCCAGCGTGGGCGACAGGCCTCCGCGCGATCTCTCGCGGCAGGCGCTGGCCGAGGTGGTAGAGCCACGCTACGACGAGTTATTCACACTGATTCAGGCCGAACTGCGTCGCAGCGGTTTCGAGGACATGATTCCGGCAGGCATTGTGCTGACCGGGGGGACCTCGAAGATGGAAGGGGTGGTTGAGCTTGCTGAAGAGATATTCCACATGCCAGTGAGAATCGGCTACCCACAGACCATCAAGGGCCTAACAGACATCATTCGCAATCCAATCTACGCAACAGGCGCTGGCTTGCTGCAGTACGGAATTGCACATGCCGAAGACATTGGATCAACCGCGCGAACCGCAGCCTCGGGCGAAAGCCTGTTTGGGCGCATCAAAGCGTGGGTACAGAGCAATTTTTGAGTGTTTTTTAGTAGTACAGCGTCGCGTGTATGCGCGGCAATATCATAAGAAAGGGGAGATACACCATGTTTGAACTGATCGATAACATACCTCAAACCGCAGTGATAAAAGTTGTGGGCGTGGGCGGGGGCGGCGGCAACGCTGTTAAACACATGATTGATAACAATGTCGAAGGCGTTGATTTCATTTGTGCCAATACCGACGCTCAGGCGTTGGCGGATGTTGAGTCTAGAACCGTGCTGCAACTTGGGGGCGAGATTACCAAGGGGCTTGGTGCAGGGGCTAATCCTGATATAGGCAGGGCGGCAGCGATGGAGGATCGTGAACGTATAGCGGACTCTCTGCGCGGCGCGGATATGGTTTTCATCACGGCGGGAATGGGCGGAGGAACCGGTACTGGCGGTGCTCCGGTTGTTGCAGAGGTCGCGCGGGAGTTGGGGGTTCTCACGGTTGCCGTTGTCACGCGTCCATTCCCCTTCGAAGGTAAGAAGCGCCTGTCGATTGCCTATGATGGGGTGCGAGAGCTTCAGCAACACGTGGACTCGCTGATCACGATTCCCAATGAAAAATTGCTGGAAGTGCTTGGAAAAAATACCAGCCTGTTGGATGCCTTTAAAGAGGCGAATGATGTATTGTTGGGCGCTGTTCAGGGTATCGCAGATCTGATTATTCGCCCCGGCATGATCAACGTGGATTTCGCTGATGTTCGCACTGTGATGTCCGAAATGGGCATGGCGATGATGGGCACGGGAAGCTCCAAAGGCGAGAACCGCGCTCGAGAAGCGGCGGAGCGAGCGATTAATAGCCCGTTGCTGGACGACATTGATCTCGAAGGTGCACGCGGTATTTTAGTGAATATCACAGCAGGCCTCGATCTGTCACTTGGTGAGTTTTCCGAAGTTGGCGACACGATCGAGGAATTTGCATCCGAAGAAGCGACAGTTGTAGTGGGTACTGTTATAGATCCCGATATGACTGATGAACTCAAGGTGACAGTAGTAGCGACAGGACTGGGCAGTGAAGTAGCACGAGCGCCGCTGCAGGTTGTTGATGCTAAACCGGTTGCACAGGTTCAGGAGCCAGGACAAGCGCCGGATTATAAAGATCTGGATCAGCCGGCGATTCGACGCCGCAGAGCGGCGGCCGGAAATCAGGCAGCAGCGGTGGCGACAGAAGCCGGTGGTGAGGAATATTTCGATATTCCAGCATTTTTACGCCGCCAGGCAGACTAGAAAGAGGGCGCAACCGGAATACGTACCGGCGCTGGCCCAAGGCCATCGTACGGTCACAGATACGGTTGGGAGAGTTATGATTCGACAGCGCACATTGCGGAATGCCATTAAGGCAACGGGTGTTGGTTTGCATTCGGGCGAAAAGATTTTTCTTGCCCTGCGTCCCGCCCCTACCAATACCGGCATTATTTTCCGGCGGGTTGATCTTGACCCTGTCGTGGAGATTCCCGCTCGCGCAGAACATGTTGGAGATACCACTCTGTCAACTAGTCTCGTGGCTGGTGAAGTTCGTGTTTCTACAGTTGAGCATCTTTTGGCAGCAATGGCAGGGCTGGGCATTGATAATGCCTTCGTTGACGTCAGTGCTCCTGAAGTGCCTATTATGGATGGCAGTGCGGGACCCTTTGTCTTTTTGATTCAGTCCGCCGGAATTGAAGAGCAAAATGTGCCCAAGAAGTTCATTCGCATAAAACGGGCGGTCACAGTCGAGGATGGCGACAAATTTGCCAGCTTCCTCCCCTTTGATGGCTTTAAGGTGTCGTTTACTATCGACTTTGATCACCCCGTTTTTCGCGATCGCACTGCCCATGCCTCGATTGACTTCTCTCGTAAGTCGTTCGTGAAAGAGGTAAGTCGCGCCCGTACTTTTGGTTTTATGCACGAAATTGAATATCTGCGATCCAAGGGCCTAACTCTGGGCGGTAGCGTAGACAACGCTATCGTGGTGGATGAGTACCGTATCCTTAATGAGGATGGTTTGCGCTACGAGGACGAATTCGTTAAACACAAGGTGGTGGACGCTATTGGCGACATTTACCTGCTTGGTCACAGCATGATCGGCGAATTTAGGGCCAATAAGTCAGGTCACGGCCTCAACAATGTGTCCTTGAGAACCCTTCTGGCTCAGCCTGACGCGTGGGAAGTGGTGACGTTCGAAGATGACGCCACGGCACCGATTTCATTCACTGCTAATCCTCTTCCCGCTACCTGAGAGCCCTACCACGCTAATCACCCCCTGACGTGGCATTTTACCTATGGTTGTGGCATAGTTCGCGGCCGTTTGCGTAGCAGATTACGTCTGAATGAAAGTCATCCTTATCAACAAGAAGTACGGCGGCTCCCGCTCTCTTGAGCTGGGACGTTGGTCGCGTGCATTGTTGTCCCTGTGTTGTTTGGGTTTACCCCTCAGCCTGGTAGCGGTTGGCTACCTCGCTGGCCAGGATAGCGAGCCTCGCTCGCTGCGCGGTGCGTCAGTGGACGCATTACAAGATGAAGTAGACCAGCAATCCGACGAACTGGCCGCGTTGCGTGTTGAAGCGGAGCGGAAAGTACAAGCATTGACCCTTAGTCTGGCGGAATTGCAGGCACGCATGACCCGTATTGATGCTTTGGGTGAACACCTTACGGCAATGGCCGACCTGGAAGACGGCGAATTCGATTTTAGTCAGCCGCCCGCATTGGGTGGTCCGATGGTGGGCGCATTCAATGTGGAGTACACCTCCTTTGATCTCGACTCCCAGCTGAGCCAGTTTGAGCGTCGTCTCAGCGACCGTGAGCAGCAGCTGGATGTGCTGGAGTCCCTACTCACCAATCGTAGCCTGAATGATCAGGCCTGGTTGTCGGGTCGCCCGATAGAGAAAGGATGGATTTCCTCCCACTACGGCAAACGTAACGACCCCTTCACTGGCGCACCCGCCATGCACGATGGCATCGATTTTGCCGGTAAGGAAGGGGCGAATGTTATCGCTGTTGCAGGCGGTGTGGTCACCTGGACAGGTTCACGCACTGGCTATGGCGAGATGGTTGAAATCTCGCACGGTGATGGCCTCGTTACCCGCTATGCCCACAACAAACAAAACCTGGTAGAGCCGGGTGATGTTGTTCGCAAAGGTGAGCCCGTCGGTATTATGGGTATCAGTGGACGCTCAACGGGCGCTCACGTGCACTTCGAAGTATACAAACACGGTCGCTCCGTCGACCCCTCCAGCTACATTCGCCGTACCCGGCGCTGATCCAAAACCCTGTTCCGATCTGGTTTGCCCGGCAGGTGTCGGGCGTTCGCGTATTTTTCAGGTAAGTAATCACAATGGTAACTAACGTATTGAAGAAAGTGTTCGGCACCCGTAATGATCGGGAGCTGAAGCGCATGGGCAAGGTCGTTAAGCAGATCAATGCTTTTGAAGAAGCTATGCAGGCGCTCAATGATGAGCAACTTGCAGCTAAGACTGCGGAGTTTAAGCAGCGACTCGCGGATGGCCAGAAACTGGACGCCTTGCTCCCCGAGGCCTTCGCGGTAGTGCGAGAGGCGGGCGTGCGTGTAATGGGTATGCGTCACTTTGACGTCCAGATGATCGGTGGCATGGCATTGTTTGAAGGCAAGATAGCCGAAATGCGCACGGGTGAAGGTAAAACCTTGGTGGCAACTTTGCCGGCCTATTTGAATGCTCTAACGGGTAACAGCGTTCATCTCATCACGGTGAATGATTACCTGGCAAATCGCGATGCACAGTGGATGGGGCCTTTATACCGATTCTTGGGGATATCCGTAGGCGTAGTGCGTTCTGGGCAGGCACAGGAACAAAAACGCGAAGCCTATAGTGCCGACATTATTTATGGCACAAACAATGAGTTTGGCTTCGATTACCTGCGTGACAACATGGCTTTCAGCCTGGAAGACCGGATGCAGGGCGATTTGAGCTTTGCGATAGTGGATGAAGTCGACTCTATCCTTATCGATGAGGCGCGCACCCCGCTGATCATTTCCGGAGCATCAGAAGACAGCTCCGAGCTATACAAGCGCATCAATAAGCTGATCCCCGCTCTGAAGCCTGAGCTGGAAGGGCAGGAAGGCCACTTCACGGTTGATGAGAAGCAGCGACAGGTAGAGCTCACCGAGGATGGGCATATCTTCATTGAAGGTTTGCTGGTTCAGGAAAAACTGCTGGAGGAGGGCGATAGCCTCTACGCAGCGACCAATCTGAGTTTGCTGCATCACGTTTATTCCGCTATGCGGGCTCATGCGCTGTTTCAACGCGACGTTGAATATATCGTGCAAGATGGTCAGGTTGTGCTGATTGATGAGCATACAGGCCGAACTATGGCCGGAAGACGGCTGTCGGAAGGCTTGCATCAAGCGATTGAAGCAAAGGAAGGTGTGTCAATCCAAAGCGAGAGCCAAACTCTCGCGTCTACCACATTCCAGAACTACTTCCGTTTGTATGACAAGTTGGCGGGAATGACAGGTACTGCCGACACAGAGGCATTTGAGTTCAGGCAGATCTATGGACTGGAAGTACTGGTGATTCCAACCAATAAGCCTCAGGCGCGAGATGACATGAACGATCTCGTCTACCTCACGAGTGAAGAAAAGTTTGATGCCATCGTTGCAGACGTGCAGGAATGTATGGAAAGCGGCGCTCCCGTGCTGGTGGGTACCGCATCGGTGGAGACATCGGAAGTGATGTCCCAGCGATTTCGTGAAGCGAAGATTGAGCACAAAGTGCTCAATGCAAAGTACCACGAGCAGGAGGCTGAGATTATTGCCCAGGCCGGTCGGCCGGGTGTTGTGACGATCGCAACGAATATGGCAGGCCGAGGTACCGACATTGTATTGGGTGGCAACCTGGAAGCAGAGCTGGCTCAAGTTGGCGACGTGAATGAGGAGAAGAAGACAGAGTTAACGAATGCCTGGGAAGAGAGGCACGCGCGAGTTCTAACGGCCGGAGGCCTGCATATCCTGGGTACAGAACGACACGAGTCGCGGCGCATCGATAATCAGTTGCGCGGGCGCGCGGGTCGTCAGGGTGACCCCGGTGCCTCACGCTTTTATCTCTCTCTAGAAGATAACCTGATGCGAATATTCGCGTCAGACAGGGTAAAGGGGTTTATGCAGGCCCTGGGTATGGAAAAGGGCGAGGCAATCGAACACCGCATGGTGACCAATGCCATCGAAAAAGCGCAGCGCAAAGTTGAAGGTCGGAACTTCGACATTCGTAAACAGCTCCTTGAATACGATGATGTGGCCAACGACCAACGTCAGATCATCTATCAGCAGCGTAACGACCTTCTGACAGAGTCAGATATCTCCGAGACAATATCTGCGATTCGTGAAGACGTGGTGAATGAGGCGACCAGCAGCTTTATACCGCCTATGAGTGTAGAGGAGCAGTGGGATGTGCCTGGCCTCGAGCGACAGCTTGAAGCCGAATTCGCCACCACGTTGCCTATTCAGGAATGGCTGGACAAGGACGACAACCTTTACGAAGAAGCATTGCGTGAGCGTTTGTGTGGCGAGATACAGACTGCTTATGACGCCAAGGCGGAGCAGGTAGGCCCTGACATGCGCAAGATCGAGAAGCAGATCATGCTGCAGGTTCTCGATACATTGTGGAAGGAGCATTTGTCTACGATGGATCATCTGCGTCAGGGTATTCATCTTCGCGCCTATGCCCAAAAGAACCCCAAGCAGGAGTATAAGCGCGAATCGTTTGCGCTTTTTGAGGAGCTTCTTAACAACCTCAAGTACGAGGTGATCAAGTTTCTCAGCCATGTGCAGATACAGCGACAGGATGAGGCAGCCCTTATCGAGCAGGCACGACGCGAGGAGGCCGAGCGTGAAAAGTTAGCCTTCCAGCACGCGTCGGCATCGGGCTTACCGCCTTCTGAAGATTCAGAGCCACAGCCCACAGCTGCGCCGCAACCGATCAAGCGATCTGAACCCAAGGTCGGGCGCAATGACCCTTGCCCCTGCGGCAGCGGTAAAAAATATAAGCAGTGCCATGGAGCACTGCAATAGATCATGGCGGTAGGTAGTGGGGATTTGCCTGAACTGCATCGCGTTGCGGGTATCCGCCTGGGTACCGTCTGCGCAGGCATCAAGAAGCCCGATCGCAAAGACCTGGTCCTGATCGAAGCGGCAGCTGGCACCCAATGCGCCGCCGTATTTACCCGCAATGCATTCTGCGCAGCGCCCGTGACCATCGCCAAGGAAAATCTGGAAAAATCCAATTCACAGCCCCGGTATCTGTTGATCAACACGGGCAACGCCAATGCCGGTACGGGTGAGCCTGGCTTGCAAGATGCCGTGGCCTGTTGCTCGGCTGTCGCAGATCTCGCGGGAACTCAAGCTTCTTCGGTCCTGCCTTTTTCTACCGGGGTAATCGGTGAACCGCTTCCTGTAGACACGATTGTTGATGCAATCCCTCAAGCGCTTGCAGAGCTTAATGAGGCGGGTTGGGCCGATGCGGCCGAAGGAATTCTGACCACAGATACTCGCCCCAAAGCCGAGTCGGTTCGGTTTAACTGTGAAGGGCGTGAGTTTGTAGTAACAGGTATTGCCAAGGGCGCGGGTATGATTCGCCCCAATATGGCAACGATGCTGGCCTACCTGGCAACGGACGTGGCTATTGAGCCGGCCCTGCTACAAGAAATTCTCAGCGCTTCGGTAGAGCAGTCGTTCAACCGGATTAGCATTGACGGTGATACCTCTACCAACGACGCCTGTGTACTGTTGGCGACGGGGGCCGCGGGCAACGAACGCATTGTTGACGAAAGCTCGAGCTTGTACGATGCCTTGCACAGGGCGGTGGAGCAAGTTTGCCTGTCATTGGCTCAAGGGCTGGTGCGCGACGGCGAAGGCGCCAGCAAGTTTGTGACTGTGCAAGTAAACGGTGGGAACTCGGAGCAGGAATGCCTCGACGTTGCATTCACTATTGCTCACTCGCCGCTGGTTAAAACCGCATTGTTCGCCAGTGACCCCAACTGGGGGCGGTTATTGGCGGCCATTGGGCGGGCTGGTGTGGAAAACCTTGATGTAAACAAGGTGGGTGTCTATCTCAACGATGTATTGATCGCAGAGGAGGGTTGCCGCGCGCTGTCGTATACCGAGGAGCAAGGCGTGGCAGCGATGGCGCCCGAAGAAATCATTGTTCGCGTTGAGTTGCATCGTGGGGACGCACGCGCGTCTGTGTGGACCACTGATTTTTCCTACGACTATGTGCGTATCAACGCTGAATACCGCACCTGAATGAGCCTTATTCACGTTGCTGTTGGCGTTATCATTGATGCAGACAATCGTATCTTGATCGCTCGGCGTAACAACGAAGCCCATCAGGGTGGGCTTTGGGAGTTTCCGGGTGGGAAGGTTGAAGCCCAAGAGACAATCCAAACCGCCATGGCTCGTGAGTTACATGAAGAGTTAGGTATTGATATCGGGTCGCTTGCACCGCTGCTGGAAGTTCGGCACGACTATGGTGACAAGCACGTGCTATTGGACGTGCATGTTGTGCGGAGTTTTTCCGGCGAGCCTGAGGGCAGAGAAGGGCAACCTCTGAAGTGGGTGTCGGCAGGTGAACTACCTCAGTTTGATTTCCCGGCAGCGAATGTGCCGATTGTTGAAGCTGTGCAGGAGTTACTTGGCAGTTAACATCTTGTTTCGAAGGTCACGTCAATAATCATACGCTATTGCTTTTGGCGCTCAGCTTGCTCTAGAAATTCTCGATGCAGGTCAGCGACGACTGAGTCCAGCTCAGCCAATGGCTTGTTGTTGTCAATGACGATATCAGCGAGTGCCAGTCTGTCTTTTCGCGACATCTGCGCTGCCATTATGCGTTTAACCTGATCCGCATCGTTATTGTCGCGAGCAATGGTGCGCTCCAGTTGTACTTCCTCCGGCACATCCACCACAACGATAGTATCTGCTCGCTGTTTCTGCTGTGTTTCAAGCAGCAGTGGTGAGCTGAGAATGGTATAGGGCGATGTCGAAGCGGCAAGTTGGTCGGTGATTTCCTGGCCGATCAACGGGTGTGTCAATTCTTCCAGCCAGACGCGCTCCTCAGGATTGGCAAACACGAGTGAGCGTAATTTCGCGCGATCAAGCACACCTGTTTGCGTGATAACGTCTGCGCCAAAGTGATCCCGTATTGCCTCTAATGCGGGCTTGCCGGGCTCAACAACCACCCGTGAGGCTAAGTCTGCGTCGACTACCGTAATGCCAATAGCTTCAAAGCGAGAAGTGACGGCAGACTTACCGCTACCAATGCCGCCGGTCATACCAATCACAAGGTTCATGGAGAGATGGTTCCCGTGGTGCCCAGATACGCGGCTAGAATTTTCTCACCCCACAGCAGGCTGATCCACCCGGCGGCTGCGAGATAGGGGCCAAAGGGTATAGGGATTTCTTTGCCACGTCGCTTGATGATCATCAATGCGATTCCTACGACCGCGCCTACTAATGAGGACAATAGGATGATCAGAGGAAGGGCTTGCCAGCCTAACCAGGCGCCAAGTGCCGCGAGCAACTTGAAGTCTCCATACCCCATACCTTCTTTTCCGGTCACTAGCTTGAAAAGCCAGTACACACTCCAGAGTATCAGGTAGCCGAACATGGCACCCAATACCGCATCCTGCAGGCTCACGAAAGCGCCCATTGTATTGAGTGCAAGACCCAGCCACAGCAACGGAAGGGTTATATCGTCGGGCAGCAGCTGATGATCGATATCGATCATCGTCAGAGCGATCAGGCTCCACGTAAGCAAAATTGCACCCACTAGCGCG
Source organism: Halioglobus sp. (assembly GCA_039990395.1). Lineage (GTDB taxonomy): Bacteria > Pseudomonadota > Gammaproteobacteria > Pseudomonadales > Halieaceae > CALINF01. The sequence goes on along the minus strand of JBDXFZ010000126.1, from coordinate 46,537 downwards.
AGAGAAGGGGCAAAGATGAATCCCAGCGCTAGTGTGAGTAAGCCAGTGATCAACTCTATGATGGGGTAGCGAACAGAAATTTTCTCGGAGCAGTTGGCACAGCGACCACCCAGTAGTAGGTAGCTGATCACTGGAATATTGTGCCAAGGCTTGATGGCCGACTGGCAGTGTGGGCAGTGCGAGTTGGGAGTGGCCAGTGTTAGGGGGTCGCCAGGTTTGTCTTTCTCTACTTCCAGCAACTCACAGCAATCACTGCGCCATCGCGTTTCCATCATCAGAGGCAGACGATAGATCACCACGTTTAAAAAACTGCCCACCAACAAGCCAAGTGTGAGTAGGCAGGTATAGAGGAGCCAAGGCAGCTCAGTGAATACTTCCTGCATCATACGAGGATGTGCAAGTTTGGAGCTATTTTGATTAGATCACCGACCCGAGCATGAAGATAGGTAGGTACATGGCGATCATAAGTCCGCCAACCAGCACACCGAGGATTGACATAATCATGGGTTCCATCAGTGAGCTGAGGCTGTCGACGGCATTGTCTACAGCTTCCTCATAATGGTTGGCGACGTTGTCGAGCATCTCGTCCAGAGCGCCTGACTCTTCGCCTATTGAAATCATTTGTAGGAGCATATTGGGGAAGAGGCCTGTGGATTTAACCGCTTGATAGAGGGTGGTGCCGGTTGTGACGTCATCCCTAATCTGAAGAATCGCTTTTGAGTAGACAGAGTTACCGGCTGCACCTGCGGTGGATTCTAGAGCATCTACTAATGGAACGCCTGCGGCAAAGGTCGTAGCAAGTGTTCTTGAAAAGCGCGCCACAACAGCGTCGTGAACGATGCCGCCGACGATCGGCGCCTTCAGCGCCAATCTATCGAGCATTTCAGAGAATTTAACATTTCTAAGCTTGGCCTCTCGAAAAAGAAATATAGCCGCCGCAATCCCAATGGCGATTATGTACCACCATGCTTGCATAAATTCTGAGATACCCAACACGAACAGCGTAAAGGCGGGAAGGTCAGACCCGAAACTTCTAAATGTCTCGGCGAACTGGGGTACTACTTTAATAAGCAAAATTGCGGATACGACAAGTGCAACGACTATCACCGCAATGGGATACGTCATCGCCTTACGTATTTTGGCTTTGAGTTGCTCTGTTTTTTCCTTATAGGTGGCCACTCTGTCCAGCATGGTTTCCAGCGTGCCAGATGCTTCTCCAGATCCGACCAGGCTGCAGTATAGGTCGTCGAAGTGTCTGGGATGCTTAGCCATCGAAGTCGCAAGCCCCCCCCCAGAGGCTACATCTTGCTTGATGCTGTTAACCAGCTCTTGCATTTTTGGCTTTTCGAGTCCCTCTGACACAATATCAAAACCCTGAACGAGAGGCACACCAGCCTTAAGCATTGTAGCGAGTTGGCGGGTAAAGATTGCAATGTCTGCTGGTTTGATCGGCTTGCCGCCACCGCCGAACAGGGGCTTGGCCTTTTTCTTAACTGATTTGGGCTTTACACCTTGGCGTCGTAACTGTGCTCTTGCCAACGCCTGACTGTTGGCGGTGATTTCCCCTTTGGATTGGCGACCGTTCTTGTCAATACCAACCCAGGTGAAAATGTCTCCTCCTACTGCACTTGTAGCCATACCAAATTCCGTCCCTTCGAAACTAGCGACCTAAGATGTTTTAGTCAGTTGTCACTCTATTGACTTCCTCGAGGCTAACAAGCCCATTGGCCGCCTTTACTAGCGCCGCTGTCCTGAGATCGTGGAACCCTTCGATTCTAGCTTGTTTGTCAATCTCTAGTGAGTTGCCTTCTTCCATGATAATACGCGCAAGCTCTGGAGTAATGCGAACTACTTCATAAATTCCAACTCGGCCCTTATAGCCGTCTTTACACGCATTACAACCCACGGCTTTCATTATTGTGGCGTTCTTAAGCAACTCATCCGTAAAACCCTCCTGATGCAGCGTTTCCAACGGAATATCGTCTGCAGGTATCGCACATTCCTTGCACAGACGCCTTGCAAGTCGCTGGGCTATGATCAGATCAACCGAACTGGCCACGTTGAATGCCGGCACCCCCATGTTTAGCAGGCGCGTTACTGTTTCTGCAGCGCTGTTAGTGTGGAGCGTTGAAAGCACCAGGTGGCCGGTTTGCGCCGCCTTGATAGCAATCTCAGCCGTCTCCAAGTCGCGGATCTCACCGACCATAATGACGTCTGGATCTTGGCGAAGAAATGACCTTAGCGCCTCAGCGAAGTTTAGCCCTACCTTGGGATTTACATGAACCTGATTAATTCCCGCCATATTAATTTCAACGGGGTCTTCTGCGGTTGAAATATTAACCTCAGGCTTGTTCAGGATGTTCAATCCCGTGTAAAGAGAAACCGTCTTACCGGAACCAGTCGGACCGGTAACCAGAATCATACCTTGGGGTTTGCTCAATGCTTTGAGATAGATGTCTTTCTGATCATCTTCATAGCCTAGAGCTTCGATGCCCATTTGGGCACTCGACGGGTCCAAGATACGGAGAACAATCTTTTCACCAAAAAGCGTGGGCAGTGTGTTTACACGAAAGTCGATTGCCCGATTGCGACTCAGTTTCATCTGAATGCGACCATCTTGTGGTATCCGTCGCTCCGAAATGTCCATTTGGGACATAACCTTTAGGCGCGCAGCCAACCGAGGTGCAAGGTTTTTGGGTGGCCTAACCACTTCACGTAATACACCATCAGTGCGATATCTGACTCGGTAGTCTTTCTCATAGGGTTCAAAATGTATATCAGAGGCGCCTTGTTTGATGGCGTCGATGAGTACTTTGTTCACGAACCGGACGATCGGTGTTTCATCTACTGCACTGGAATCTTCATCAGCCTCCCCACCCTCCTGGTCAACAGCGCTAACATCAATATCATCCAGGTCGCCTGACTCAAGGTCGCCTAGGCCATCTTCAAGACCATCCTGCGACTCAAGCCATTTTGTAATGACACGATTTAGGGCTGACTCCTCTACCAAGATGGCATCGGTGTTAATACCCGTATGGAATTTGATCTCGTCAAGGGCGCTCAGATTAGTTGGGTCTGATACCGCGATGAATAGTCGGTTACCTCGTCGGTAGATTGGGATGGCGTGGTGTTTGACGACGAGCTCTGGTTCGACTAGACCGTCTGGCATGTTGGACAGAGTATACGAGTCAATGTTGAATAGCGGTACGCCAAATTCTTGTGCAGAGATCTCCGCTATGATGGTGCCATTGATATTGAGTTTTTCGACGAGATATTGAACGAAGGGCATATTTTCGCCCCGTGATTCTTGCTGCGCGGATAGCGCTTGTTCACTGCTCAGCAAACCTTCCGTTACGATCCTACCCGCCAATCCGCTGAGGCTTATATTTGCTCTATCGTTCACTATGCAACCATCGCCTGAAGTTGTAGGGCGGCTTCTCGCGGCCTTTGAGTTTTTTTGAATTTAGCAAGTATATCTAGCCTGAGCGATACAAAATAGACTGTCTTGTTGCGAGCTTATCAATTATTGGAGTTTTTTTTGTTTCAGAGCGCCTTAATTTTGGTCCACAGGGACTATTGATCGAGTGGGATTCTAGGAGCGATGGCCAAAAATGAGCCATCGAGTGACAAATATTGTCACATACGGGCCTCAGTGGGCGAACTTCGATAGAGAGAACAGAAGCAGGAGACAGGACTCTCCAAAATTTCTAATCTGTAACTGACTGTAAAGTATAGAATTTAGTAGCACAGTGACCTTTTACTCAAGTTTTGGTGTGATTTATGCACATTGATTACGGCAGTGCGCATTGCGTTCTTTCATATATTAGGAGATGGATGATGAATATTAAGAAAAATCAGCAGGGCTTTACACTGATCGAACTGATGATCGTTATTGCGATCGTTGGTATCTTGGCGGCGATTGCATTGCCTGCTTATCAAGACTATACGATCCGCGCAAAAATGTCGGAGCCTATCGCATTGTTGGCAGAGGCGAAGACGTCGATAGCTGAATACTATGTGAATCGAGGCGTGCTCCCCTCCACCTTGGGCGAGGCTGGGCTGACATCCAGTCCGACACAACCGCTTGTGGCGTCGTTGGCAATATCAACTGCTGGACTAGTAACCCTGACAACGGCCACTGACACTACACTGGGCGGTGCGTCTGGCACTTCCTTCGAGTTGTCGCCGATCACTCTAGCTGGAGGAGTAATTAATTGGAAGTGTAAGAAAGGGTCGGGGTCGATTGAACAAAAATACCTCCCTTCATCTTGCAGAGATTAAGTCATCAATTAATTGTTAATATGGGGCTCTCAAGTGAGGGCCCTTTTTTTGCGCCCCAGTTTTGGTGGTTTTAAACATCCAAAATAGTACACCAACAAGCTGCCGCGCCATATTCCGTAGATCGTCTCTATCTGCACTTTTTCTAGCCTCATTAGTGGCAGTTCTGGTCTACATACCCTCGTTTAGTGGGCCGTTTTTGCTAGACGATTACTCCAATATCGTCTCGAACCATCTGCTCCTGAACTTCGAGCCAACTGTGGAGCATCTGCGACTGTCTATGCTGAGCTCTGGTTCAAGCTACTTGGGTAGGCCTGTCACGATGCTTACTTTTGCAATGCAGTCGGCGCTTTCTACAACGCTAAGCCCCGTTCCCTTTAAGATTGTCAATCTCGTTCTCCACATCCTGATTTTCACTCTGATTTATCGGGTTCTCGTGCAGCTGTTGAGATTTGGGCAGCGAAATTTGGTAGATCAAAGCCTGGCGAATTGGGCTGCAGTTTTTGGGGCTTGCTTATGGCTTCTGTCCCCTCTCAACCTTTCCACAGTGGCATACGTCATTCAAAGAATGGCACAACTATCAACGCTATTTGTTCTGGCTGGCCTAACCTACTATCTACATGTCAGGCCACTATTGGCAAAGCAAGCCTTCGATCTACCTAGATTCTTTCCAGTTGTGCTTTGGCTGCTATTTTTCACCACTGTGGCAGTACTATCTAAGGAGAATGGCATCTTGCTCATTCCACTTGTTGCCGCCGTAGAGGCATGTATTTTTCGCGGGTTATTCCGTAATGAGGTAAATAAGCAAATATTGTATGGCGCTTGGATCTTAGCGCTAACACCATTCGTATATATCTTGGGCTTGATACTTCTTAGGCCTGAATTTGTTGTCAACGGTTATTTAGCAAGAGATTTCACCGTTGAGGAGCGTTTGCTAACACAGCCGCTAGTAATCTGGCATTACGCGCAAAATTTCTTGATACCCAATCTACAGTTCATGTCGTTACTTCATGACGATATAGAGTTGGTAGATACGATAGCCGAGTCTAGATTCTGGCTCCCCACTGCTGGTTGGATTTTCGTGGCTGCTTGTACTTTCCGGGTTCGGAAGCAGAGCCCTCTGATGTTTCTGGGACTATTTCTCTTTTTTATAGGGCACAGCATTGAATCTAGCGTTTTGGCTCTCGAGATTGCGTATGAGCATAGGAACTACTTGCCATCCGTTGGGACATGCGTCTTTCTTACAGGCCTGCTGTGCTTTTTGCGGAACTTCGTATCCGCGGTTTTAGTCGGCGCTACCATGCTCATTCTCATCTCAGTCTCTGCCAGCACCTTGTTTCTTCGATCATATAACTGGGGAGACCCGATACGTCTTTATGGCCGCTGGACAGAACATCACCCTCAGTCGTATAGGAGCTACCTTGGGCTAGGTATTCTCTATTACGACAAATTTTCCGATGAGAAAAGCGGGGATTCTGGAAGCGAGGCGTCCTACGTCGCGCAGTTGGAGCGAGTGCGTAGTGTCCTTCTGAAAGCGCACGAAATTGACCCTCTAGCGGCTGGAGCATTAGTGCAGCTGGCGGTTTTAGACCTGAACCATTTCACTCTGTCGCCTACAGGGCTAGCGTGGGTCAAGCAATTAGAAGCCGGCGTGCAATACTGGAAGGCACTTAGTCCGGAAGATGTTATTAATCTCAAGAAGTTGGTTAACTTCGCAAAAACGGATGCGTGTCAGGAAAGCTGTAAATGGCAAGTCGGCGAATTAATCGAAACCGTTGCACGAAAGTTCCCCAGCTCCGCTCTGGTCGCGCAGTTTGCCTATAACATGGAGCTAATTTTATTAGATCAGGAAGGGACAGCTTCGTCTCAAGCACGTTTTGTTGCTAGAGGGATTAGTGCGAATGCCTATTTACTGAGAATTGAGAAGCTGATTTTCGATGGCAAATATGGGCATGCGCTTATTCAATCAAAGGATTGGCTAGCTTATGATAGGAGGCGAACAACGGTTGAAGTTCAGAGAGAGATTCTGAAAATACTTGATCGCGTCAACGCCATTCAGCGTCAGCCTGCGCCAGAACCGAGAATTGATTGACTGCATTCTACAATGCTGTCTTTTGGGAGAGGTTTGAGTGATTACAGTTAGGCCAATAGGCCCAGCGATGTTTTTCTTGGTCGTTCTGCTAGTGCTTTCAGCCTATCTGCCGGGCACAAATGGTGAGCTACTGCTAGACGATATTCCTAGTTTGTCCCCATTGGAAAAATTGATCTCAGAGCCTCAGTATTTCTGGGACGAAGTGTTTGGAAATAACACCGGGCCTTTGGGCCGCAGTGTATCAATGTTTTCATTTGCGATCGACTATGCTGTGTTTGACGGTTCCTCTGCGACACTAAAAAGACATTCGATATTCCTTCATATTCTGAATGCATTTCTCATCGTGTGGCTAACCTATTTACTGCTCGCCATTCGCAAGTTTGACAATGCCTGCCTGCTGGCTTCATTTGCAGGTGCGTTTTGGCTGGTTGCTCCGCAGCACACCAGCACAGTACTCTACGTAGTTCAGCGGATGGCGATGCTATCCACGATGTTTACTCTTATTGCTCTAATTTGCTTTTTGAAGTTTAGAGCTTCCGATTGTGATTTTTTGAGACCACTTTGGCTTTTTGGTTCACTAGTGAGTATTTCTCTCGCGCCTTTTGCAAAAGAAAATGGTATTGTCGTGATACCTCTGATCGTTCTAATGGAACTATTGTGGGTCAGAGGGTCCCGCTTGAGCTGTTGGTTTCAATCAACCTTGCAAGCAGTTCTTACTCTCTTGATCTGTGCGTGCCTAGCCGCGAGTTTCATTTTTATTGGGTGGGATTGGATAGAGGCCGGGTACGAGATAAGGCAGTTTACTCTGGAACAGAGATTGCTAACACAAGGCGTGGTGATTCTCGATTATGTTAAGCAATTCTACCTCCCTGACCTCTCTCTCCTCTCCATCTATCATGATGATTTCCCTGTCTCACAATCGCTGCTTAGTGAGCCAAGGACGCTGTTCTCCTGGGTAATCCTAGTGGTAATTTTTGTTTTGGCGTCTCTCGGGCTAATTGCTCACAAGTGTGTTGAGCTTGTGTTCGCGATAGGTGCGTTCCTTGTTTGCCATAGTATTGAGTCTACAATCCTTGCACTGGAGATCTACTTCGAGCATCGGAATTATCTTCCGTCCGTTTTTCTCGCCATGATGCCATGCTTCGCCGTGGCAAAACTTGTGAGATGGACTACCGTTGAAGCATTGCAACCTTTGGTCGCTTTGGGGGGGGTATGGGTAATTTATCTATTGCTGCAGACTAGTTCACAAGTACAGATATGGTCGAACAATAGCCTCCTTGCCTTGCATATGCTTAATGGCCATCCGGGTTCTGCGAGAGCAAATACAACGTTTGCCCGAAACCTCGCACGGCTCGGTGACTATACAGAAGCCCTTGACTATTCTGAGCGAGCTTTCAATAACAATCAGGATCATTTAGCAGCTCGTGGAGAGCGAGATGCCGATATGAGATTACGCAATGTAGCGCTCGCGTGTATTTCAGGGCAGCGTACGCCCGAGAATCAAATAGAGATGCTCGGATTGCATGACCAATCCCGGCCCATATCAGAGTACATCATCCTCGAGCTTTATAGTGATCTCATTCGTGATGAGATATGCTCAGACTTGGATTGGGCGGCATTGTCGTCCAGACTCGCTTGGATTTTTCTGAGTCGAAACGGAGAGGCCAGTGCGTCTATGGGTGTGTATATGAGGTTAGCTGCGTTTGAAAACGCGCTTGACAATTTTTCATTAGCGGATAGATATGCCTTGCTGGCGCTCAATGAGTCCCCCCACAATGTGACACTGCTTTTAATGCGACTGCATTTTTTGGTCAATTTGGATAAATTTGATGAGGCTATATTGGTTAGACGACAGCTAGAGCAGCTTAACGAACTTGGACTCCTTGACTTACAGCATTTGGTGACATTGGAAATGTACCCAAAGAGATCACTGACAGAGCGTCTTGAAGCGTCGAAGGTCAAATCGTAATGCCTACGTATGATTCAACCGGTACCGACGCCACTTTGTCGATAGTCATTCCCGCAAAAAATGAAGCTTCGTCCTTAGGTAGAGTAATTCTTGGGCTTACTGCGCGTTTTCCAGACGCTCAGATAATTGTTGTTGATGATGGCTCTGTCGATTCTACATCTGCATTAGTTATTGAGACAGGTGCTCTACTTCTTTCTCACACCTACTCCAAAGGCAACGGCGCTGCCATCAAAACTGGTGCACGCGCAGCGACCGGCGACTATATCGTCTTCATGGATGGCGATGGCCAGCACGATCCGGCGGACATCGAGAGACTTTTGGCCAAACTGGATGAAGGCTATGATCTTGTCGTGGGCGCGCGCAGTGGTGTCGAGGCGCAGGCAAGCCTCGCGCGCTGGAGTGCTAACACGTTCTACAACAAACTAGCGAGTTGGATGGTTGGGCACAAAATTGATGACCTCACTTCCGGATTTAGAGCGGTCAACCGGAAAAAATTTCTTCAGTTCCTCTATCTGTTACCCAATGGGTTCAGTTATCCGACCACGTCGACCATGGCGTTCTTCCGGGCCGGCTACTCCGTAGGCTTCGTGCCGATCACGGTTTCCAAGCGTGTGGGTAAAAGCCATATCAACATGCTGCGCGATGGCGTTCGGTTCTTCTTAATCATTTTCAAGATAGGCACACTGTACTCGCCTCTCAAAGTATATTTTCCGATGTCTGTGGCTATGTCGGGGTTGGGTGTGATCAATTATCTGGTTACCGCCTGGTCCACGGGTTCATTACGATTTACTAATATGAGCACCTTGCTAGTACTGTCCGGCGTCATTGTTTTCTTGATGGGCCTGTTGTCGGAGCAGTTAACCAATCTGCAATACAAGGACACGGATTCAGATACAGACGGCTAGAGATGTCTGTGCGGTGCTTCAGCAGTCAGCGGAAATCCTCTAGCTAGTACGGTACCTGCAACTCGAGAGTTTCCTTAACCTGTTCCATTACCACATAGCTTGTCGATTCCAGCACGCCTGGCAGTGTGAGCAGAGTCTCACCGAGAAACTCCCGGTACGCAGCCATATCGGCTACTCGCGCCTTGATCAGGTAGTCGAAGTTGCCCGATACCAGATAGCATTCCTGTACTTCTGGAAGATCATAGGCTGCTTTGGTGAACTCTTCGAAAATGTCCTGTGAGGTGCGGTTCAAGCGCATCTGTACGAAAACGACCAATGCTGCGTCGAGAAATTGAGGATTCAGTATGGCCTGATAACTGCGAATTACGCCGTCTCGCTCCAGCCGCTTAACCCGCTCTTTGCAGGGTGTGGTACTGAGGCCTACCTGCCTTGCCAGCTCTGCATAGCTGATGCGTGCATCTTTCTGGAGGCACCTGAGGATGTTCCGATCAATCCGATTCAGTTCATGTAGCTTGCGTTCCACGGTCACCTCTGCTTCGGAATAAGCGCTGATCTGTTCATTCCAACTCCATCTGTTGCTAGTTGATTCGACCAATTAGAATAGATATATCAATCGAATCAACTGATATTAGGTCCTATTTATGCAGTAAATGTCAACAACGCTTACCTATCATTGCCTCAATAAGTATTCTCATGAATAGGTGGCTGTGATGTTAATTGGTGTACCCAAGGAAATAAAAAACCACGAGTACCGCATAGGTCTTACCCCTGCGGGTGTGAATGAGTTAGTCCATCACGGTCATTCAGTGTTGGTGCAGCGCGATGGCGGCGACGCAATCGGGTTTTCTAATGAACAGTACCTCACTGCCGGTGCTGAGATCGTGGACACTGCAGAAGACACTTTTGCGCGCGCAGATATGATCATCAAGGTTAAGGAGCCGCAGCCTAATGAGTGTCGAATGTTGCGCCCTGGCCAGATTCTGTTTACTTATTTACACCTGGCTCCAGACCCCGATCAGGCCCGCTTGCTGCTGGAGTCTGGCGCTACCTGTATCGCCTACGAAACCGTAACTTCTCATGGTCATGGCTTACCGCTGTTGGCCCCGATGAGCGAGGTAGCTGGCCGTATGTCTATTCAGGCTGGCGCACACAACCTTGAAAAAGCCCAGGGCGGTAACGGCATGTTGCTCGGAGGCGTGCCGGGAGTTGAACCCGCTAAAGTTCTCGTGATTGGTGGCGGTGTAGTCGGTATTAACGCTGCACGTATGGCGATGGGCTTAGGCGCAGAGGTGACATTGCTCGACCGCTCGCTGGATAGACTGAAAGAGCTGGACATGATTTTTGGCGGTCGACTCACCACCGTTTTTTCGACAAAAGAAGCGGTAGAGCGCCATGCGCTGGAGGCAGACCTTGTTGTCGGTGCGGTACTGATTCCGGGTGCGGCCGCGCCCAAATTGATTAGTCGTGAGCTAGTATCGCGTATGAAGAAAGGCGCGGTTATGGTGGATGTTGCTATCGATCAAGGTGGCTGTTTTGAAACGTCTAAAGCCACTACCCATCAAGACCCAACCTATGTCGTAGACGGCGTGGTGCACTACTGCGTGGCGAATATGCCGGGTGGTGTGGCCCGCACCGCCACTATGGCGCTAACCAATGCGACGTTGCCCTATGCCTTGCAGCTGGCTGACCTAGGCGTAAGCGAGGCATTGCAGGCAGACGAGCATCTGCGCATGGGGCTCAATGTACACGCCGGTATGGTCACTCATGAAGCTGTCGCGCAGGCACTGAGCCATGACTACGTTGAGGCGCTGGCGGCGTTAGCGCGCACGCACATGCTGCAGACCGCTTGATTAGCCTAGGTCGCGATCAGCCAGCTCATAAGTAGACGATCTCTGGTTCCCCGCCTATCCGGGCGGGGGCTTACCGTCCAGCTCTCGTGCTGTCGTTACAATAAGCTTGCGCAGCCAGCGGTTCGCAGGGTTGTGTTGCAGTAGCGGACTCCAGGCCATTTTTAACTCCAGTGGCGGTATGTCCAGCGGTGGCTCCCTCAGAACAACCCTTGGGTTGTCTCGCTTTAGCAAGGTGGCGCGCGTTGGCAGCGTTACGATAAGGTCGTTTTGCTCAGCAAGTGTCATCGCCGCCTGATAGTGGCGAGTGAACACACGAATTTGCCGCTTTTTACCTAATTTGTTCAGGGCCAGATCTACCCAGCCCAGACGCTGTACATCATCCGGATCCACACCAACGCCTACACCCATACCAGTCTTACTCACCCAGATATGATTAGCTTTAAGATAATTATCGAGCGTAAAGTCTTCGAGTACTGGATTCTCGGGGCTTAGCAGGCAGGAAAACGAATCGTCCCAAAGGTGTATTTGATGGAACGACTGCGGCATGGAGTCGAATCGGTTGATGACCATATCGACTTTGCCACGCTCCACATCAAGAAAGCTCACATCGCTTGGCGTCATAATATCCAGTGTGAGTCCCGGGGCCTGAGTGCGCAGCTTACCCAACACGCTGGGCAAGAGCGTTGATTCGGCATAGTCGCTGGCCATGATACGGAACACACGCTGGGCAGATTCCGGGTCAAACTCGGATTGAGGTTGCACGGCCTTATCAATCTTCATCAGAACATCGCGCACCAAAGGCTCTAGTTCCAAAGCGCGCTCCGTGGGTGCCATGCCGTCTGATGTCCTTACCAGTAATGGGTCATCAAACAGTTCGCGCAGGCGGCGTAGCCCATTGCTCATCGCGGGCTGCGACAGATTTAACTGGTTGGCCGCCTGTGTGACATTGCGCTCGCGCAGCAAGGCATCCAGATAAACCAGCAAATTCAGATCAACTCGATTAACGTTCACGTTGTCACCTTCTAGAGATCGCCAACTTATTCACGCAGTGAATGGCAGGGATATTGGCTATTGATTGGGAGAATTATACCCAGACCTCTAGAATTGCCAAACCAATTATAATTGAGCGAAGCAACTAGCCCGTTTGCTTGAAAATTACCCAGATCACGATTCACATATCGTGACGCAATTTTGATCTCCCGGAGAGACTATGGATTCCTACCGCGCCCCTGTTGAAGATATGCGCTTCCTCATTGACGAGGTGCTGGATGCGGAAGCACGTCTTGGCGAACTACCGCATTTTGAGGGTCTTGGTGTGGGCGCTGATTTAACGACAGCGTTACTCGATGAGGCGGCCAAGTTGGCGGGGGACGCGCTTGCGCCCTTGCGCAGAGCGGGAGACGAGCATCCCGCGACGTGCACCGATGGTGTTGTCACATTGTCGCCAGGCTACGCGGACGCAATCGCCCAACTTGGTCTTGGGGGCTGGGTAGGTATCTCTGCAGATGCGAATTATGGGGGTCAAGGATTGCCCGACTTGTACGGCACAGCCGCATGCGAGATGTGGAACGGCGCTGATATGGCATTTGCTCTGGCACCGATTCTTAGTAGCGGCGCTGCACTGGTAATCGCAGCGCACGGCAATGACCAACAGAAATCCACTTATCTTGAGAAAATGCACTCAGGTGAGTGGACCGGCACCATGAACCTCACCGAATCCGGCGCCGGTTCTGATCTTGGTGTTATGAAAACGCGCGCCGTGCCCGAGGGCGATCATTATCGAATCTTTGGGCAGAAAATCTATATTACATGGGGTGACCATGACGCTACGGACAATATCGTTCATCTGGTGTTAGCTAAATTGCCCGATGCGCCCGAGGGCAGTCGCGGTATTTCGCTATTTGTGGTGCCCAAGTTCCTGATCAATGAAGATGGAACTCTCGGTGAGCGCAACGACGTATTTCCCGTTTCCACTGAACACAAGCTCGGCATCCACGGTAGCCCCACTTGTGTGATGGCGTTTGGCGACAATGCAGGCGCAATTGGTTATCTGCTAGGTGGCGAAAATAACGGTTTGGCCTGCATGTTTACCATGATGAACGAGGCCCGGCTCAAGGTTGGTTTGCAAGGGCTGGGTGCGTCAGAAGGGGCTTATCAAAAAGCGGTACTCTACGCCCGTGAGCGTGTACAGGGCGGTGTTCCCATCATCGAGCATCCTGATGTAAAGCGTATGCTGCTGACTATGCGGTCGCTGACTGAAGCGATGCGCGCCTTGGCCTACTCTGAGGCTCTTACCATGGATCTCGCGCACGCGGGGCCTGAGCAGGATAAGGCACTAAATCAGGCCCGCATCGATCTCATGATTCCAGTGATCAAGGGCTGGATCACGGAAGTAGGTCAGGAGCTCACCTCATTGGGTGTGCAAGTACACGGCGGCATGGGCTATGTGGAAGAAACCGGCGCGGCCCAATATCTCAGAGATGTGCGGATAACCTCTATTTATGAGGGCACAAACGGTATTCAAGCAGCCGATCTGGCTACCCGCAAAGTAGGTCGTGACGGCGGCGCCATGATGGAAGCGATTCAGGCAGATATTCAGGCGACCAGTGAAAAGCTCTCTCGTAGCTCGGATGATGCACTGGTCAAACTAGGGGCGCAGTTGGGTGAAGCGCTAGTGCAGCATCGTGAAAGTACACTCGTGCTGCAGCACGGTTTGCGCGAAGAGCCCTCGGCGGCGCTGGGCGAGTCGTTTGATTACCTGATGCAAACAGGCTACCTATTCGGTGGTTGGCATCTGGCTCAATCTGCTTTAGTTGCCGCGCAGAAGTTAGCAGAAGGATCAAGCGATACCTTCTACAATCGTAAGCTGGCTACCGCGACCTTTTACGGCGAACAAATATTGCCGAGATGCATTGCGCATGCTGGTGTGATTGCTGGTGCTGCCGCAGCGCTTACCGCATACCCTGTAGATTGGCTTTAAGCGCAATATTCTGGATCCGATCCATCTTGGAGATATAGCATGGCATCTATTTCAACACCGGACCTGTCGGATGCGTCACCCGACGCCCGCGCCATTGAACTACAGTTTCAAAACTATGGTGCCAGGCAATCGTTTGGTGGTCCTGCGGTAACGATTAAGTGCTTTGAAGATAACTCTCTTGTCAAAGCCTGTGTTGCTGAGCCGGGTCTTGGGAGAGTGATTGTGGTGGATGGTGGCGGATCGCTGCGCAGAGCGTTGCTCGGGGATATGTTGGCCGAGGAGGCTGCAAAAAATGGCTGGCAGGGTCTTGTTATCGTAGGTGCAGTGCGTGATGTCGATGAGATCGCTGCCACTGATCTGGGCGTGAAGGCGTTAGGGCAGTGTCCGCTGAAAACGCAGAAGCGTGGTGAGGGGCAGACTGATATTGCGCTGCACATTGGTGGTACCACTGTGCACCCGGGTGACTACATCTATGCAGATAACAATGGTGTACTTGTCAGCTCGGATAGTTTGCTATAGCGCCTTGTTTCAATCCACTAAGCGCATTGACAGGTCCAGCGCTTTGCAATCCTTGGTTAATGCGCCTATTGAAATGAAATCAACTCCGGTTTCAGCGATAGGGCGGAGCGTCTCCCGGGTAACGTTTCCCGAAGCTTCTAATTCGATCGACTGTGCGTTTATCGCTACTGCTTCACGCATCTGTGAAAGCGAGAAGTTATCGAGCATGGCGCGGTCGCAGCCAGCATCCATAGCGCTTCGCAATTCCTTGATACTCTCTACTTCCACCTCTATCCATTTGCCGGGCTGCTGAACTCTGGCCTTGGCCACTGCCGCTTCTATGCCACCACAGGCCAGGATGTGATTTTCCTTAATCAAAAAAGCGTCATACAAGCCCATGCGATGGTTGTGGCAGCCGCCGCATCTCACTGCATACTTCTGCGCCTCGCGCAGCCCAGGCAGCGTTTTACGCGTATCGAGTAATCGTACGGAGGTCCCTTCGACCAGGTCAGCATACTGCCGACACAATGTGGCTGTTCCCGATAACAACTGCAGAAAATTGAGCGCTGCTCGTTCCGCTGTGAGTAGTGCGCGGGCCTGTCCCGTTACTTCGAACAATGTTTGATCAGGGGTAATCGTATCGCCATCACAGGCATGCCAAGATAGCGTTATGTCAGGCGAAACCTTGTTAAACACTGTATCTACCCAAGCAGAACCACAGAGAACGCCGTGCTCCCTTGAGATAACGCGCGCGCTTGCTCTAGTTTCCTTTTCGATCAGTGCGGCGGTTATATCACCCGTACCCACGTCCTCGTTCAACGCTGCCGAAACATTGGCGTCTATCACTGCATCACTTGGCAGCGGATAATCGGTATGTCGAGGCTTGGTCATGCGTATATTCCTGAGATGGGTGGGCGATTGTATCAGGCGCACAGATAGGCTGAGAAGCTCGCGCGGGGAGTTTGGGTGTATTGTCGCCGGTATATTAAGATGAGGCGTTCGTTACTTGCTAAACAGGCTGGCAGCTACACTTCGGAGATCATGGATGTACCATATTGTTGATGGCTGGATACAGGAGGCTCGGCGGGTGGATTCACCTAACTTTGGGCCAAGGCCGCAAGGCCTGCAGCCTGATCTGCTTGTCATCCATAACATATCTTTGCCACCGGGCGAGTACGGTAACAACTGTGTCGAGGATCTGTTTACGAACTGCCTTAACTGGGATGCGCATCCCTACTTCAATGAGATTCGCGGACTGGAAGTGTCCTCACATCTTCTCATCCGCAGAGACGGCGAATTGGTGCAGTTTGTTAGCTGTCACGAACGCGCGTGGCATGCCGGTGACAGTTGCTTTGCCGGACGCGACAATTGCAACGACTACAGTATTGGCGTAGAACTTGAAGGGACAGATGATGAGCTCTATACCGATGAACAGTACGAGGTGCTGCAGATCTTAACCAGAACGTTGTTAACGCACTATCGTGACATGAACGCGCAGCGTATCGCTGGTCACAGTGATATAGCTCCAGCGCGCAAAACTGATCCGGGCCCAGCGTTTGACTGGTCCAGATTTCGTCGGGCGATAATAGAGACAGGAGGAGACGAATGACTTTTTTGGCACTGATTGTCGGTGTAATCTTTTACTACCTTTGGTCCACCGATAACCCTGTGCAACAGGATGGTTGGTACGTCCGTTGGCAGAGCACTGTGCAAAGCAGTGGCTTGTCTGGCGGTTTGGCCGTTCTGTTGATTTTGTTCGGTCCGGTTCTGCTCGCGATATGGGTGCTGTCTGTGCTCGATTCTATCCTGTTTGGCGTGTTCTGGATCGGAGCGGCAGCGGTACTACTGATCTATGCGTTTGGGCGCAGGGACTACAATACGTTTGTTGCCAAGTACCAGCATTTTGCCAAGTCTGGCAATCTCGAGGCAGCGTACTTGACCCTGAAGGATTCGCTTCCCTGGCTGCAGGAAGAGGAGCCGCCCGCGTCTTCTCTAGAACTACATGCAGCTGTGCGCGGAGCACTTTCTTATGAAGGCTATCAACGCTGGTTTCCCGTTGTATTCTACTTTGTGATTGCCGGGCCTGCCGGTGCGCTGGCGTATCGGTTGCTGCATCTGCTGGAAGATATCGACCCAGGACTCAAGCGAAGATGCCTGCATGTGGCCGATTGGTTACCTACCCGCTTGACGGCTGCCACCTTTGCCGTTGCAGGGGACTTTTCAGGCAGTCGTGCGGAATTGGTTGCATCTCTAGGTGACCTTGATCGCCCTTCAGCAGATATTCTTACGGCCGTGGGTCGAGCAGCTAATGGTGCACCAGATCCTGACGAAACTGCCTCTGCGGAGATACAGAGCGCTGAGATGGCTGATGATGTGGCGTCATTGGACGCTCTCATGTCGCGCAGTGTAGGCGTTTGGCTGGTGGTGATCTCCCTATTTGAACTACTTTCCTAAGATCACCCAATCGGCCAATTTCGGTCGAATTGATCATATTTCGTGCAGCTTTTGTAGAGTTTGCTAAGCTTTTTGAGCACCTTGGTATTTAACGCGCTTATTGATAGCGCCCCGGGGAAAGTTCATGCCCGATTTCTCTGCATCCGAAGCAACCTTGCCATCTGTGGTAGCCAGCCTTGATACGGCACGCGCCGAGAGGCAGCTGGTAGCAACGATTGTTTTCCACCCCAATCCATCTCGGTGGGGGCAATATACGCCTGTGTGTTCAGCCGCAGATATCAGCGGGTTGCACTGGTCCCTCGGTCGAGTCAGCCCTTTGTTCTCAGATTCAGACTCTGGATCACACTCAGCTCGTTCGTCAACATCGCAGGCAACGACGCTGAACGATCCCTGCATTAGCCGGCATGCATTTTCCCTAGATAACAGTGGCGCGGGCTTGCGAATGTCTGTGCCGGATGGGGGTTGTCGGGTGAGGATGGAGGGCCGCGACGTCGTAGGACATAGCGATATTGATCCTGTGAGCCTTGAGCAGGGCGTTTCTATCGCACTGGCGCATACCGTTGTTCTTCTATTGCACTGGCGAGAGTCTACGCCAGACATGGACAGCGAAGAGGCGATTGATTCATTAGATCTGCTGGGGTGCAGTAGTTACGTTGATCAGCTAAGGCACATCGTCACGCAGGCCGCGGCGACTGACAGCGATGTGCTCATTCTGGGTGAGAGCGGAACCGGCAAGGAGTTAGTTGCCAATGCTATTCACCGCGGAAGTGCTCGCTCATTGCGCTCCCTGGTAGCAGTGAATATGGCTGCGCTGACGCCAAGCCTGTCTGCCGCCCAGCTTTTTGGCGCTGCAAAAGGCGCCTACACAGGTGCTGCCAGCAGCTCGCTTGGGTACTTCCAGAGAGCCCAGCGGGGAACCCTGTTTCTTGATGAGTTGGGTGAAACGCCTGCAGAGATACAGCCCCAACTGCTTCGCGCATTACAGGAGCGGGAAATACAACCTGTTGGTGGGGGCATTGAAACTATTGATGTCAGGATACTGTCTGCAACCGACGCTAATCTCAACGCCGAGCAATGTAATTTCAACGCCGCACTCAAGCATCGATTGGGCGCGTTAACAATTGAGCTGGAGCCCTTGCGGCTGCATCGAGAAGACGTGGGTGTGCTTGTACAGCACTTCTTTGGGACGGTCAGCCGCGAGTTGGGTAAACACAATATTCTGACCACTGTGGCCAAAGATGGTCTTTCGCTTGCTCGCTGGTCTGAACTGTTTTTGCTGCTAGTGCATTACAATTGGCCGGGCAACGTGCGCGAACTCGCCAATGTGGTCCGGCAGCTAGTGGTCAGTAGTGTGGTGGACCTTGTGGTCACTCCATCGTTGCTGCAGCGACTGCGACAGAACTCTAATACCGCCAGCTCGGCGGTTGCAGAAATGGACCAATCTGCAACTAGTGCTGCTAGTAAGATGGAGGCTGTATCCGATGAGCGATTTGCGCGCGCGCTCGATAGAAACGGTTATGAAGTCGCTAGCGTTGCCAGAGACCTTGGAGTTTCGCGGCAGTCTGTATACCGTAGAATCAGTTTATCCACGGATTTTCGATTGGCCAGCGATGTACCATTGCATGAGCTGCTACAGGTGCTTGAAGCATGTCGTGGCGATCTAGAGCAAACCGCGGATCAACTTCGTGTATCGAGCAAGGCGCTTCGCGGTCGTTTGCGTCAACTGCCTAACGAAAGCCTGCCGACCTATTTGAGCTGAATTTATGCACGCCTCGGTTCAGGTAGGTCCCTATCAGGTCCTCCGATTGATAAAGTCAGGCGGTCAAGGTCGCGTATTTCTCGCTTACGATACTCGTCTGCAGCGCAAGGTAGCGTTGAAACTAATGCCGCTGTTGCATGGTTCCAAGGCGCGCAGCGCACAGCTTCAGGAAGCGCGAATGCTCGCGTCGATAAATAGCGAGCGCATTGTCGAGATCTATGACCGTGTTGTTTCTCGGCACGTGATGGCGCTGGTGATGGAGTATGTGCCCGGGTGTGACCTGGAAGAGCTTTTGGTCGATGGTGGGCTGCCAGTATCCTTCACGCTGGCCATTGCAGCAGATGTTGCAGCCGCCCTCGCAGTTGTGAGGCAAGCGGGTATTGTGCATCGGGACCTTAAGGCTTCCAATGTGCTGGTCAGTTGTCATGGTAGGGCCAAGCTCACGGACTTCGGTATAGCCAACTCCTCAGACAGCGCTATCGGCAATAATGTCGCGGGCAGCTTGTCTGCCCTGTCACCGGAACAGATTCGTGGTGACCCCACTGATGTGCGCAGCGACCTATTTGCACTGGGGTGCCTTATCTATCGCATGCTTACCGGACTCCACCCTTTCGTCCTACAGGGTAGGCTGGATGTTGATGCTGTTCTAGCAGGCCGATACCTTGAGATTGCTCGCGTACTCCCTGAGGTTGAGGCAAATGCGATGCCAGCAGGTCTAGTGTCGTTGGTGGATGACCTGTTACAAGCACCTGTTGAGCTGCGTCCACAGAATACGCACGAAGTAAGACGCCGGCTACGCGAGATTAGCCGCGATCTGCCATTAGCATTACATAGCAGTGTTACAGATGTCGCAGCGCCCTTTTTTCGTGCCGAGACCCCCGGCGAATTGCCTCCCGATATTCCACTGGAGCTGATTGAGACAGGTCGCTCTTACGGGCCGGCAAGCAACACGATAAAATTTGAATCTCCTCGTTCCTACCTCATCTTGACTAGCCTGGTATTCGCTTTGGTCTTGGTAATGATACTTGTCTCGGGAGTGCGTTCAGGGTTGTTCGCGAGCAATGCACGGGACATTGAAATTATGGATCCTCAACTTTTGGCCGATGACTCTGCACAACGTGTTCTTCAGATCTACCCCGATGCCATTCGGCAGACCATCGCAGCTAGCATACGTGAAGAGGCGATAGGAACTGTTTTTGGCGTGGCAGAGAGTGACGACCAAGACACCGCTTTCAGCACCCAACTACCCGCTGAGATTGCGGTCGCGGATGAACGCATCGTGTCACGGATCGAGTGCCAGTCGCAGTTGTGCATTCTAGTGATGCAGAGGGTTGTCGACAGTGCGACAGAGTCACCGGTAGCCAGTTTTCAACTGGCTGTCTTTGCGGATGCATCCCATGAGAGCTGGCAGACTGCGATTGAGCAAGGCTTGAAGGCGCTCTACAGCCCATAGGGTTCAACCATTACGGGAGAGTCAACTCGTCGCTATTTTTTTGCCGCCGACTCCAGTTCAGCAACGGCCCTGACTAATGCATCGTTCAGAGGCGTGCCCACTCCGAGTCTTTTAGCTTCGGCGGTCACATAGCCGTTGATATGTTGAATCTCAGTGCGCCTTCCTGCCTCGATATCTTGCAGCATAGATGAGCGATTGTTGGCCGTTCCAGTAATGACTTTACGTACCTCATTTTCCAGACCGTGCGCCAGCTGAGGATAGGCCGAAGCTGTGGTAAGCGCAGAAAGCTCCTTGCAAAGATCGGTTACCTTTGTAGACAGCGCGGTGTCTGTATTTAGATCCCCGTTGTGACTGCCAGCGATTGCGGTAATTGGGTTAATCGTCGCATTAATTATAAGTTTCATCCATAGGGCGCTTCCTATGTCGTGCTCCCAGCATGCGCCTGGGATTGCATGCTCCCATAAAGTAAGCCATTCGGGAGGTGGCTGGTGATCCGGGCTGCCCAATCGGCTTGTACCCGAGCCGGCGTGTATCAACGCGTTTGCACTGTGCCAATTAGCGCCTTCTGTGCTCAGGCAATAAAAATAGCGGGGCATTGATACAGCCTGAGCGACTTGATATTGATATCCCGACCCGTTTGACATCAGCACCACATCGCTGGTGCTGGTAAGGCGATGGCGCACACTGGAGACAGCCGTAACCGCATCATAGGATTTGGTCGCAACCAGTAAATGCTTTATCTCAGGGTGGTCATCGGCTTGGCTGGTCTTGATAGAAAATTCACGATGTAATGCAGCTATAGGTGAGGCTACTGAGAATTCACGTCTTTGATCTTCGCGCTCGTCTTTGTGTTTGCCTTGTCGATTTCTTCTGCGTTCCACAATGGTCACATCAGCGCCGGCGCTGGCAAGGAACGCGGCGTACAGGCTTCCCAGTGCTCCAGCGCCCAGAATGTGCCAGGATTTATCCATAGTGATAGAGGTGCCGCGCACTATTGGTATTACCGAGGGTGGGCATTAAAATGACGTCCATTGCGATGCGACCAGAGAGGAAAGCACTATGCCATCATTCGACGTGGTTTCGGAAGTCGATCTTCATCAGCTGACGAATGCTGTGGATCAGGCGTCGCGTATCGTCGCTAACCGTTTTGACTTCAAGGGAGTGGATGCCACGTTCGAGCGAGAGCAGCACTCGGTTTTGCTTACCGCAGAGGCGGAGTTTCAGGTCACCCAGATGGAAGATATGCTTCGCTCCGCTCTCGTTAAATGCGACATCGACCCGCTGGCGATGGATTGTGGTGAGATTACCCTCTCGGGCAAGCACGCCCGTCAGACGATAACGTTAAAGCATGGCTTAGATGGCGCTCAGTGCCGCTCGATAGTGAAAACCATCAAGGATTCCAAGCTCAAGGCGCAGACGCAGATTCAGGGCGATCAGGTTAGAGTGGCAGGGAAAAAGCGAGATGACTTGCAGAAGGCTATTGCATTGTTGCGAGAGGGCGACTTTGGTGCGCCCTTGCAGTTCAGCAATTTCCGCGACTAAACAGGCTCACGCTTTCAGCGTTTCAGCCAGTGCCGGTGTTAGCGTCGATACGAGTGCGGTGAGATCACTATCGCGAACGGGATTCTGATTGCGTACGGCGTACCAAAGCCAGGACAGATAGCGATAACAGAGGCGGAATCTAATCAAGAGCTCTCTTTCTTGTGCAGTTGAGCCTCGAGCCAGATACGCGCTGAGTAATGCGTCCGCCTCAATGGCATCAGGATCACATTCACAGATCACAGCCAAATCGAACCATCGATGGCCCATACCACTGTATTCCCAATCCAGTGCGTATAGTGTGCCATTGCTGCGTAGCCGATTGGCAGCGTGCAGGTCATTGTGGCAGACCACTAATGGCGCATCTTCTTCCCCGGCTTTTTGTAGGATGCGGGCGGTTAGGTCAGTGACTGTAGAGAGTCTATTTGAGATACCGGGCTGACGAGTTTCCAGTTGATGCAGATACTGCCGTATGCGTTGCGATAGATCGATGCGGTGATGAATGGCTGGCAGGCTGTGTATGCGATTGAGAAGATCAGCCACGTCTGTCTCGGTCTGCTGCTGATTCTCGTCTGAAGGTAGATACTCGCAAACCAGTACGCCCAGTTCTGGATTCAGATAAACAGGTAGTGGTGCCAGCTTCCTACCAGATGCCTCCAGCAGTGTTTTCCATTCTACGGGTCGGTTTAGATTGTGACTGCGTGTGTCTACACCATCCAGGCGGACCACAAATACCTGATCCTCTGTCGCAACCTGAATACTGGTATTGCTGATGCCTTCGTCCAGTTGTCGGCGAATCTGTGGGGCGCTCTCAAGTGGGAAGGGTGCTTGCCAGTGGCGCCATTGCGCCAGCGTCAGTGCCAGTCTTTGTCGGGCTGATTGAGATAGTGTTTTCGCCATGCAAAGAATCCGAAGATAACTATGATCAGGTAGGCCAGAAAGAGGCCTGCGGTAAGGTAGAGTTCTCGATCTAAGTACAGAATAAGTGAAGCGGCATCGATTACCAGCCAGTACAGCCAGTTCTCCAGGATCTTTTGCGTGACCATCCAGGTGGTAAGGATGCTGCCCCATGTTGTGAATGAGTCGAGGTAGGGTAGGGCGGCGTCAGTTTTGTTACTCAGCAATGTGCCGCTTATCAGTGTGAGGGTTAGAATCGCGAGCAGCGCCATCGCATGCTGCGACAGCCGCCAGCGACGGATAGGTAGCGTGGACTCTTTCGGGCCACCATGATGCCAGTGCCACCAGCCATACACTGCCATGGCGATGTAGTAGAACTGCAGAGCCGTCTCCATCAGCAAGTTGACCTGCCAGAAAACGATGAGGAAAGCGCTCGTGCTCATCAGTGCAGCCGGCCAGCACCAGAGGCTCTCTCGCATCGCTAACAAAAGGTAGGCGATACCCAATATGACGGCAGCCGCTTCCAGGGGTGACATTACAGCGATGGTGTTGCCGATGTTATCCAGCAGTGATTCGCTCATAACTATTTGATCGGCAAGTCACCTGGAATCAGCTTACACACCAGCACCTGTTTGCCGAACGTGTTGTAGCTGGATTTAATCTCCTGCCGCAGAATTGCGAACACGCGATCATAATCGCCACTGATTTGGGTGCTCATGGCATTGGTAACAACATCCAGATCGCCGTGCTCATGCAGCGCATCTATGAACGCGCGAATAACAGGCACGTACTCTTCTTTGAGCGGATACAGACTGATTTCTGCGGTGAGTTTCATTGTCTCATTCCTTCTATTTATGTGTCTTTTGCCTGGGCATTAGAACTGATAGCTGGCGGAGATGCCCACTAGTCTTGGTTCTCCATACTGAAAGTAGGGTTCCGTCACATAGCCTTTGCGTGGGTCGTTGCCAAAGCTGCCGAAGCCCCGCACGACGGTATCTTCATCCGTGAGATTACGCCCCCACACTGCGAGATCCCAGTGCTGCGTGGTGAACCCCAATCGGGCGTGGAGCAGGTCTTGAGAAGGAGCTTCAACCGAATGACGGTCAGATAGATAGAAGGAATCCTTACCCTCCAGATCTACTCGAGCGTAGAATCTCGCACCTAAATTCAGGCGCGCGCCTGCAGCGTACTGATAGGATGGAGCATGGGCCTGTTCTCTACCCGATAGATCGTCGCCAGCTGCGTTTGTGTAGTTCTCAAATTCCGTTTCCAGCAAGCCCAGGTTAGCGTAGAGCACCAGCGCTTCGGTAGGCTGCCAATTTACCTCCCATTCCAGACCATAGTTATTCCCATCTGCAGCGTTGCTTGTGTAGTCGATAAAGTTACTGCTGCCGTCTTCGCGAGGGATAACCAATGAGCCTTTGACCTGCTGGTCTTTACGATCCATATAAAATACGGTGAGTCTTGATTGCAGTTGGCCAGACAGCAGTGTGTTCTTTAGGCCTATTTCATAGTTGATCAATGATTCATCATCGAAGTAGCGCTGTGAGCGTAGCTGAGCTGCAATCTCTGGGTCTTCTACGATCTCCAGCGTCGAGAGTATGCCTGCGTTAACACCATTGGCCCGGTATCCACGGGAAATGCCTCCATAAAGCATTGCATCATCGTTAACACTGTATTCCAGCATTAGTCGTCCTCCCCAGAGATTCTTTGCAGGGTCACTCTCAACACCATTGTTGTCGCTGTAGTCCGTCTCGCGGCGCTCGATGCGCAAGCCGGAGATGAGCGTGATCGAATTGGTCAGGTGAGAATCAAGCTGGCCATAGGCCGCCATCGTATCGGTATCGTATTGGCTGCGGAAATCCTCCGACAGATAGGTGTATTGCCGCTTAAGATTTTCATCTTCGCCAAGATAATAGACCCCGGCAACCCAGTCGTGGTTGGCCCCTAGTGCCGGAACTGGTGTTGTGGACATCACTCGAACTTGCGCGCTCAGGCTATCTCGCTCTCTGCGATAACGGTCGAAAGAGGAGTATTCCAGATCCGGCGCAATGCCTACGAAGCTCCAATCCTCATCGTAGCCATAGTCGGTGTCTGTATTTGCAATCGTCAGCTTGGACTCAAGCTGCAGGTTACGCAGGCTTCGCTGCCAGTTGAGGCCAATCGCCTTGGAATCTAGCGTGTCTTGCCCCGGCTGATCTGAGAGCGTATTACGATTATTGTCCAGCGAAAAAGCATCGTAGCCGTTGTCCAGATCGGCATACATTGCCACGAGGTCCAGGGTGTCGTTCTCACCGCTGAGCCAGCGCAGTTTTCCTCTTATTGTTGTCTCATCACGGTCATTGGTGTTGTCACGCCCCAGGTGACGATTTTCAATATACCCGTCGCTTTGGTAGCTGTTTATGGCCAGGCGATAGAGGAGTGTGTCAGCGATCAGCGGCCCTGTCCCCACAATCCCGGCACTGTAGGTGTCATAGTCAGCTGCCATCGTTTCAATGCGCAATCCAGGAGTCTCCTCGGGCGAACCTGTTTGGATGTTGATGAGCCCTGCGAGCGCATTGGCGCCGTGGATCGTGCCTTGGGGGCCGCGCAGTATCTCCACCTGATCAACGTCGAACAGGTTGCCCGCAGATCCCAGCCCACTGAAGTCTATGCCGTCCACGAGTACGCCGATCGACGGATTGAGCGGCTCGATAAACTGGCTGCGCTCTCCGACGCCGCGTATCTGAAAAAAGCGCGCCCTTGAAGCGCCGCTGGCAAAATTGACATTGGGTGCCACGTTAAGGATGTCTTCCAGGTGCTGCGCCGCACGTTCGTGCAATTCGTCCTGTCCAATAATGGTGGTACTGCCGACCTGGTCTTGCAACGCGACGTCCCTGAACTCGGCAGTGACGAGAACTTCCTCTAGTTGGGGTGTTTGCGCCAATGTTGACACTGAAATCAGTGTTGATGACAGTATTGCTGCAGAAAGAATTCTTGGTCGGTTTCGTAACACGTTTGGCTCCTTAAGTTGGCGCGGAGAGCCAGATTGTGTCTCGCTGGTATCGAATAACACAGAGCCTCTTCCTACGCCGGTGCTAACCGGATCAGGTTCAAAGGGTTTACCGACAGGTATCTCAGGCCTAGGCCACCCCCAAGGTTTACAAGTCGATTATAGGGGGCTTACACTGAACAGCAAATAATAGTGAAGAGTAGGAAATTTCTGCTCATTCGAACGGACGGACCGGGATGCCACAAGAGGACTCGATTAATAGCGGGGAGATTGAAGAGATTGCGGGCGCGCCTCCGGCAGAATCGCGTGCAGAGGTGCGCGAGCGTCGATTGTCGGAATCTGTCTCGATCAACCGCTACCTGTGTATGCAGGCACGGCAGATGGAAACCATGCTGCTGGGCGCTTCCGACCTGTCGGCGCTTCTGGAAATTATGCTGGTCAGCATGCCGCGCCACTTCGGGTGCCAGGTCGCGGAATTGTGGCTGTACGATCCAGAGGGTGTTCTTTCAGGTCTCCTGGGCGGTACCCAGCGCTATGGAGATCATCTGCAGATGCACTCCGATGCATTTGAAATGCAGGAGCTGTATGGCCTAGAGCCGGATGTGGTGCTTGTAGATGCCACTGATTCCCGCATGTTCGAAGTGCTTAAGTCAGACCACGGTATTGACTATGCCATGCTGCTGCCACTTGCCGACTCAGGAAGAATGATTGGCAGTTTGCACTTTGGCATGCGAGATACGGCGATCTATAAAGGCCAGGCTGAGGAGGATCTTGTTGCTCATTTGGCCACAGTTACATCTCTGTGTTTCAGAAATATGGTCGCCAGGCAGCAGGTGTCCCAACTCACCTTGTTGGATCCGCTGACCCATATCAGCAACATGCGTGGCTTCGAGAAAGACATCGCGCGCGAGATATCCAGGGCGCGTAGGGCAGATCAGCCGCTCAGTGTGCTGATGATGGAGATCGATGAATATGAAGATCTTTATTTGCACTATGGTAAGGAAACGAGCCACTTTGTGATGAAGAAGGCCGCTGAACGGATTTACTCTGATCTGCGCGCTACCGACTATATGGCCCGCCTGTCAGATACAACGCTGGCAGTACTGATTCCCGCAAGCAGCGAGGGTTTGGGCTACGACATAGGTACGCGAATGGCGGGGGATATCGATGATTTTGCGGTCGATGATGGGCGTGGTGCCGTGCTGCATGTCACGCTGAGTGTTGGACTGGTGACCTGGGATCCACAGCAATATCCCGCCGTTGATATGCCGCAACTGGCAAAGCAGATGCAGGCCGAGGCACAAAAATCACTGGACTCTGCCAGAACTGATGGTGGCAATCGTGTGGTTAGGGGGCGACTGAGCACAATGATGCTTTAGGCACGAACAGGAGAGGCTTTTATCGACACACTCTTTGCAAATAACAGGAAGTGGGCCGCCGAGGTTACGGACAAGGACCCGTCTTTCTTTAAAAAACTGGCAGCGCAGCAAACTCCCAAATATCTTTGGATTGGTTGTTCGGACAGCCGCGTGCCCGCTAATCAGATTCTGGGTCTGGCGCCGGGCGAAATTTTTGTGCATCGTAATGTGGCTAACGTGGTGGTGCACACTGATTTCAACTGCCTGACGGTGTTGGCCTATGCCATTGATGTGCTCAAGGTCGAGCACGTGATGGTCGTTGGTCACTATGGGTGTGGCGGTGTGCGTGCTGCTTATGAAGACGCCGATAACGGCCTGATCGACAACTGGCTGCGCAACATCAAGGATGTTTTGCACGTGCATAGCAGCCGGTTTGATGCACTGCCAGACGACGACTCGCGCGTGGATTTGCTGTGTGAATTGAATGTAGCAAGTCAGGTGGCCAATGTTTGCCACACGACCATCGCACAGAACGCGTGGGCCAGAGGGCAAAAGCTTTCAGTTCACGGCTGGGTGTACAGCTTGCACGATGGGCTCTTACAAGACTTACAATGCTCTGTCACTGGGCTTGATCAGGTTGCGGATGCCTATCGGGTGATCGTCCCGCCCGGTTGAGTAACTCCAAAATTGTTATCCTTTAAAGAGAGTCATTTTGGGTAATCTTGCGCTTATCTTGTTGCTTGTCTTTGCTGGTGTGGCGGCAATGGTCTTTTTCGGTGAGCGCTTTGCACGGCCCGCAGACCCAGAGCAGATGCAGCGGCTTAGTCGGTGGCTTGTGCCTTTGGTGGGCCTGATGCTGGTATTGTCTGCTATTAATTTCTATTGGTAACACTGGGGTCGCTGCGGGTGCTTTCTTGGGCGACTTCTGACACACTATGACGCATCGAAAACGACTGAATTCATCGCCCTGCCAAGTGAAGAGGGGTCGGGTGAAGTCGGCCGCGCAATCCAACACAACATAGCTTACTAAGCAGGAGAATCCTTCCAATGGCGGATCAGAAAGCCACCAATGTGCATTGGCACGAAGGCGACATTACTCGAGATCACAGGCAAAAAATTCTGGGACACCAGGGAGCCACACTCTGGTTCACCGGTCTTTCCGGCAGCGGCAAGAGTACCGTCGCAGTGGCGCTCGAGGGCGTACTCAATGAAATGGGCGTACTGTCCTATCGACTGGATGGTGACAACGTGCGGCTAGGCATAAACAAGAACCTTGGCTTCAGTGCTGAGGATCGTACCGAAAACATCCGCCGCATTGGCGAAGTGGCCAAACTGTTTGTGGACAGCGGCGTGGTAGCTCTGAGCAGTTTTATCAGTCCGTACTCGGCCGATCGTGATCAGGTTCGCGCACTGCACGACGAAGCCGGCATGCCCTTCATCGAGATCTTTGTCGATTGCTCGCTTGAGGCAGCGGAGAGTCGAGACCCCAAGGGACTCTACAAGAAAGCCCGAGCGGGCGAGATTAAGAACTTCACGGGCATTGATGACCCCTATGAAGCACCGGGCTCGCCTGAGGTGCATTTAAAGTCAGATGAGCAGAGCCTGGAAGAAGAAGTAGACCATATTCTGGCCGTTCTTAAGGATCGAGGCATCATTGGCGTCGGCCTGTAGCGCATATTTGTTGGAGATAATTAGATGATCAAACCCCATGGTTCAGAGCAACTCGACGCACGGTACGTTGCTGACTCACAGGTAAGAGACGCACTCGCGGCAGAGGCAGAAACGCTGCCGTCGCTTATGTTGAATTCTGCTGCTGCCGCTAATGCGGTAATGCTCGGCGCAGGCTACTTCAATCCTCTGCGTGGCTACATGAATCTTGCCGATGCCATGAGCGTGGCAGAGTCCCTGCGCACAGTAGATGGTTTATTTTGGCCCGTGCCGATTGTCAATCTTACCAAGGAGTCGGGGGTAGAAGAGGGCAGCCGGATTGCGCTGCGCGACCCGAACGTGGATGGAAACCCTGTGTTGGCCATCATGGACGTTGAGAGCGTGGAGCCTGTCTCAGACGAGCAGCTGGATTTCATGGCGGAGAAAGTGTTTCGTACGCTGGATCCAAAGCACCCGGGTGTGGCAACGTTTAAAAGTCAGGGCAACACCCTGGTGGCGGGCCCCATTCAAGTACTGAGCCTGTCTTACTTCCAAAGTGATTTCCCGGAGACGTTTCGCACTGCCGTAGAAATTCGCGACGAGATAGCGCAGCGGGGCTGGAATACTGTGGTGGCGTTCCAGACGCGCAATCCCATGCACCGTGCGCACGAAGAACTGTGCCGTATGGCTATGCGGGACCTGAATGCCGATGGCATTTTGATTCACATGCTGCTTGGGAAACTCAAGCCCGGAGACATCCCGGCTGATGTTCGCGATGCGTCAATCCGTAAGATGGTCGATATCTATTTTCCAGAGAACACTGTCATGATTACCGGCTACGGCTTCGATATGCTCTATGCGGGCCCGAGAGAGGCTGTCCTGCATGCTGTGTTTCGCCAAAATTGCGGGTGTACGCACCTTATCGTCGGCCGCGATCATGCAGGCGTAGGCGATTACTACGGTGGGTTTGACGCGCAGACAATCTTCGATGAGGAAGTGCCAGAGGGCGCTCTGGAGTTAGAGGTTTACCGGGCAGACCACACGGCCTATAGCAAAAAACTGGATCGTGTAGTGATGATGCGCGACGCGCCAGATCACGAAAAGGACGATTTCGTGCTGCTCTCAGGCACTGCCGTACGTGAGATGTTAGGCAAGGGTATTGCGCCACCACCGGAGTTTTCCCGTCCTGAGGTCGCGCAGATATTGATGGACTACTACCAGTCCATAGACGGGTGAGGCGGCTGCAGCACTGCGGCTGCTAGCAGGAGACAGTATTGCCATCCAATTGGCTCGATAAATCCAGCGCTGTTACCGAGAGCCTTGCAGATGCTGGTCGGCGCTTTCGACATCTGGTGGCAACGCCTGAGGCATTGCTGTGGATCCGGCGGGCCTTGTTGCTACTAGCGGCAATCTGGGCGGCTAGCGCCCTTGCGACGCTCATCTGGGCGCTGTTCCCCTCGGGGAAGCCGACCGAGCAGCCTTTGCCAACGGTAATCAATCCAATACAGCGTGGCGGCGCTACAGCGACTGCATCTCGGACGGTGAACATCGACTCTTTGGTGAGTTGGCATCTGTTCGGAGAGCCCGGTGCGCCCGCTTTGGTAGAGATGTTGCCGGCGCAAGCAGTGGCCAACGAACGGGACGGGATCGAGCGCGGCGCTCGAGAAACTGGCCTCAATCTGACCTTACGTGGCGTGGTTGCTTCTACCGAAGATGGTCTTGGGCACGCCATTATCGAATATCAGAAGCGTCAGCAGGTCTATAGCGTCGACGATGAGCTACCTGTTCCAGGCAAAGTTGTTCTGGCGAAGGTCATGCCGCAGCAGGTCGTTATCGATAACGCGGGTACCTATGAGCTGTTAACACTGTTCGAGGATTCTGTCCTGTCTTCGCAGGTGCTAACGCCAGCACCAGTGCAACGCGGCAACGAGTCTTCGATGTCAACGCAGAATCTCGACAGGCGCGACGATGAATCTGTTACAGCCATTGCGCAAAGTTATCGTCAGCAGCTTTACAGTAATCCGCGCTCGTTAGCCGAAGTCGTGCGCGTGACCGCAGTGCGCGATAACGGTGAACTAAGGGGCTATCGCGTTGCGCCCGGTAACGATGCAGCACAGTTCAAGCAATTGGGCTTCGAGGCGGGTGATCTCGTTACTGGGATCAATGGTATCGCCCTGAATGATCCTGCTAATACAATGCAACTTTACCAAGCTATGCGTACGGCGAGTGAAGCTGTATTTGATATCCTGCGCGATAGCCAATCGCTCTCATTAAGCGTGAGTCTTGATGCTGGCGCGGTTGATCGATGATAAAGTTAAGAGCATCGAATAAGGAAACAAATCTTGTGAAGGCATCGTCTTGTACTAGGCTGGCGTCCCTCCTGCTGTTCGTTGTGATTGGTTTTGCACCTGTGTCGTCTAGCGTCGCGCAGGAGTACACGGTAAACCTGAAAGAAACCGATATTCAGGAACTGATTAAGTTCGTGGCGGATGCAACCGGCACGACGATCGTGGTCGATCCCGCGGTTAAAGGTAAGGTTAAAGTTGTTTCATCCAAGCCCGTTAGCAGTGACGAGCTCTATGACTTGTTCCTGTCGATTTTGGATGTGCATGGCTATACCGCAGTGCGCTCTGGCGGTGTGGTACGAGTGATTCAGAATAAGGATGCTCGATCTGCGCCTGTTGCTGTGCGTGACAATCAGCCTGGCCAGACAAACGACGAATATGTCACGCAGGTTATCCGGCTCGATAATATTTCCGCGGCCAAACTAATCCCTGTACTGCGACCATTGGTACCCCAGCAGGCTCACATGGCGGCCTATGCACCCAGTAACGCGATCATTATTTCCGACGTATCGTCCAATATTGATCGTATTCGAGACATTATCGAGCGCATGGACAATTCAGCTGTGCAAGAAACCGATATTGTCAGGTTGCAGTATGCAGTGGCTGATGATGTCGTAAAAATGCTCGATCAGCTGAGCAAATCCGAGGCGAAGCAGAGTGGCGGCAATGAGCCCGAACTGTTGCTTGTTGCCGACGCGCGTACTAACAGCGTACTGGTAAACGGCGATGAGATAGAGCGGGCCAGAATGCGACGCCTGATAGGTCATCTCGATACGCCGCTGGAGCAGAGCGGCAATGTGAAAGTTGTGTACCTGCAATATGCTGAGGCCAAAGAGGTTGCCGAAGTTCTCACGCGAGTAATGGCCAACATTGAGCAACTTGACAGCAGCGGCGATGGTGCCGCCAAACGAAGTACGTCCAACAAATCCACGATAGAAGCGGATGAGGGCACCAATAGTCTAATAATTACTGCCGATCCAGATGAGATGGCTGCGCTCGACGGTGTCATTGCGCGCCTGGATATCCGCCGCGCTCAGGTATTGGTAGAGGCCATCATTGTTGAGATGGAGATGGTCGATGGGCAAGACCTGGGATTGCAGTGGCTATTTGCGAATCAAAATGGCGCATTCGGTAGCAACATCAATGCTGGGGATGCACGGGCTCGTAATATCGCTGATGCAGTGCTGCCACCTAGCGACCCCGAGGCCACACCCCTAGGCGATGATGAGTTTGATTTAGGCGCGCTGGCTGGCGCGCTCGCGTCAACGCCGGGGCTCTCACTTGGCTGGGGCACAATCGGTGATGACTTGTCGATGACAGTAATCCTCAACGCACTCAAAGAGCAGACTAACGCTAATATTCTGTCTACGCCCAGCTTGCTTACTCTGGACAACGAAGAGGCCTACATTACGGTTGGTCAGAATGTGCCGTTTGTAACGGGTTCATTTACCAATACCGGCTCCGGCGGTGATGGTGCGCAGAACCCGTTCCAGACGATCGAACGTGAAAATGTTGGTATCACACTCACCGTTACGCCGCATATCAATGATGGTGACTCGGTTGTTCTGGATATTGAGCAAGAGGTGTCCAGTCTCACTGGTCTGTCGGTGATCGCATCTGATTTGATTACTAACGAGCGTAAAATTCAGACCAAGGTGATGGCAGGCGACAATCGCATTGTGGTGCTTGGCGGGCTCATTAAAGACGACGTTCAGGATGCATCGCAGAAAGTGCCGGTGCTGGGCGATATTCCATTTTTAGGGCGACTGTTTCGAACGGACGCTGTGAATGTGACCAAGACCAACCTGTTGATTTTTATCCGCCCGACCATTATCCGGGACGACGCCGATCTCGATGGCGCGAGTGCTGACAAATATCGCTATATTCGCGACCAGCAGCTGCTGCGCAAGGAGCGCGGGCTCATGTTTCTGGATGATGATCTCCTTCCTGTTGTTCCTGAATGGGAAGAGCAGATCAAACAACTGGACGAGATCAAGGATGCTCCTGCGGTTACAGAGGGCGAGGGTCAGTAGTGGACTCCTCAGCCATGGAGCAGGAGCTCGAGCATGCCTCTGAGCCGAAGAGGAGGTTTCGTGCGCTACCATTCACCTTTGCCAAGCAGTTTGGCGTGCTACTGGCTGACGAAGGCGAAGGGACGATCGCCTACCATGCACAGATATTGTCGCCGCAAGTCATTAGTGAGCTTCGACGCTATATTGGCTGTGCTTTCACTCCGAGAGCGATAGACGATACCGAATTTCAGCGGCGCCTGAGTCAGGCCTATCAACGAGATAACAGCGAAGCTGTGCAGATGGCTGAAGACATCGGTGCCGATGTTGACCTCAGCCGATTGGCAGATGAAATTCCAGATACCGGCGACTTGATGGATGCAGAAGACGATGCGCCTATCATTCGTCTGATTAATGCGATTCTGTCGCAGGCAGTGCGCGATAAGGCGTCTGACATACATGTGGAAACATTCGAAGATCGTCTCAGTATTCGTTATCGAATAGACGGCGTGCTGGCGGAGGTATTGTCGCCCAAGCGTATGTTGGCGCCATTGCTGGTGTCACGACTGAAAGTAATGGCGAAGCTGGATATTGCAGAGAAGCGTGTGCCTCAGGATGGTCGTATTTCAGTTCGAATAGCTGGTCATGCTGTGGACATTCGTATGTCGACAATCCCGTCTGCACACGGTGAGCGGGTGGTACTGCGTCTATTGGACAAGCAGTCTGGTCAGCTGGAGCTGGCACAATTATCGATGAACTCGCAGGTACTGGAGAGCTATCAGCGCGCACTGCGCAGCCCCCACGGGATCATTCTGGTTACCGGCCCCACTGGGTCAGGTAAAACCACCACACTTTATGCCGGGCTTTCTCATGTTAACGAAAGTTCAAGCAATATCCTGACGATAGAAGACCCGATCGAATATATGCTGCCTGGTGTTGGCCAGACACAGGTCAACACAAAGGTAGACATGACGTTTGCCAGGGGGTTACGCGCGATATTGCGGCAAGACCCCGACATCGTCATGGTAGGTGAGATTCGTGATCTTGAAACGGCGGAAATCGCCGTTCAAGCCTCGCTGACCGGGCACCTCGTGATGTCTACTCTTCATACCAACACGGCAATAGGAGCGGTTACGCGGTTACAGGATATGGGTATTGAGCCATTCCTGTTGTCGTCCAGTTTGATAGCAGTTATGGCGCAGCGGCTTGTGCGATTATTGTGTGTCGACTGCAAAGAGCCTTATACCGCTTCCACTGCTGAACTCGCGCTGCTGGGTATGGAGTCGCATGTCGCCGACGTTTCACTGAATCGTGTTCGAGGATGTGAACACTGTAACTACAGTGGCTACCGGGGGCGTACCGGGATCTACGAATTGATCGAGGTAGATGACGCGCTCAGGCTGATGATCCACGGTGGTGCCAGTGAGCAGGAGATGCTTGAGAGCGCTCGCCAGCGCTATCCGGCTATTGCTGAAGATGGGCGTAGACGAGTACTGGACGGTGAAACCAGCCTTGAAGAGTTGCTGCGTGTTACCGCAGTCGGATAGTCCGGGAATCTATAAACCATGACAGCCTATCGCTACCGGGCCCTCAATACTGCCGGCAAATTAGTCAAGGGGGTTGTGGAGGGTGACTCCGAGCGCTCAGTGCGCGGTCAGTTGCGCGGCAAGAGTCTGCGACCGGTTGAGGTAACCCTCGCGAATCGGCCGGCTGCCAACGAAGGCGCTCGCTTGTCCTGGCTGCGCCCTCGCGTAGGGGTGGCTGAGATGGCATTGATGACGCGGCAGCTTTCCACCCTAGTACAGTCCAACCTGCCATTGGATGAATGCCTGCAGGCCGCTGCTGAACAGAGCCGTAAGCCCAGTACCAAAGGTTTGCTATTGCAAGTGCGGTCGCGTGTTGCCGAGGGTCACACCCTCGCCTATGCCATGGGTGAATTCCCAACTGTGTTCAATGAAATGTATCGCGCAATGGTCAACGCTGGAGAGCATGCGGGTTTTCTCGGGCCGGTTCTGGAGCAATTAGCCGACTACACCGAGCAGCGTCAATACACAGGCCAGAAACTAAAAATGGCCATGATCTACCCCTTCATTCTTGTTGGTGTGGCGATTGCTGTCGTTGTGGCATTGATGGTATTTGTCGTGCCTGAGCTTGTGGGTATATTCACCCATACTGCGCGAGAACTTCCGCCACTTACGCGCGGCCTGATTGCTACCAGCGAATTTTTCAGGGCTTATGGAATGTGGGTCGCTATAGGTTTGATATTTGCGATGTTGCTAGCTCGGCGGCTGTTGAAGAATCCCGGCCGGCGCAAAAACTGGCATGCGTTCCTGTTGAAAGTCCCGGGTATTTCACGTGTTGTTGTCGCAGTCGACACTGCCCGCTTTGCTTCAACCCTCAGTATTCTGATGGCTAGTGGCGTGCCTTTGCTGGACGCATTGCGTATTGCCGGTCAGGTTCTAACCAACCTGGTACTGCGCTCAGATAGCGAAGCAGTGGCTGAACGTGTTCAGGAAGGTAGTAGCCTACATCGCGCGTTGCAGGAGAGCGGTAGGTTCCCGCCAATGATGGTGCATATGGTGGCCAGTGGCGAAGCCAGTGGTGAAATGGAGACGATGTTACAGCGAGCAGCAGACAATCAGGAGCGGGAGCTTGAGATGACACTCGGGACCGTGATGGGCTTGTTCGAGCCGTTGATGGTGGTATTTATGGGCGGTATGGTGCTGACGATTGTGTTAGCTATTCTGCTTCCGATATTCGATTTGAACACGATGGTAAGATAACACTATGAGTGCAGAGACATGTTTTATTTTCAGTTCGAGATCGGGGCAGAAATTTCAGCCTCGGGTCGATCGATTGCAAGATTCACAAAGGCATGGTCAGTCAGAACAACGGGGGCAGGGGGGCTTTTCGCTCGTCGAGATCCTGGTTGTTCTGGTTATCATGGGGCTGCTCATCAGTGTAGTTGCGCCTACGGTTCTCAATCGCGCGGATGAAGCGCGAGTGCAGAAAACCTACGCCGACTTTAAGGCGATAGAGACGGCACTGAAAATCTATCGTCTGGACAACTACGTTTACCCCAGCACCGAGCAGGGTCTTGAGGCATTAGTTGAAGCCAGTACGCTCGACCCGGAGCCGCGAAACTTCAAGCAGGGCGGGTATCTGTCAGAGCTTCCGCTCGATCCTTGGGGGCGTCCTTACCTCTTCCTTAGCCCGGGTGAAAATGGGGAAATAGATATCTACTCGCTAGGAGCCGACGGCCTCTCTGGTGGAGAAGGCCAGAACGCCGATATAGGTAACTGGAAAGCCCAAGAGGACTAGAGAAGTGCACTCGTCGGATCAGGAGTCGGGCTTCAGTTTGCTCGAGTTGCTGGTGGTCTTGTTTGTGATTGTGATGATTGCCGCTAGCGTCAACCTGAATGTGTCATCGGGCGGGCAGTATATTCATCTGGAAACGGAGATACGCAATCTGGCAAATGTCGCCGCCTTTTCAATGGATGAAGCGGAGTTGTCGGGGCGAGACTATGGGCTCCTGGTAAGCCGAGACTTCGACGCGGGTGAGGCAGTATTCAGTTACAGCTGGCGTGAGCGACTGCCGCAGGGGTGGCGTAGTATTGAAAATGCTCGCGATGTCTTCGAGCTACGAGAATTTCCAGCCGGGTTCGAGCTGTTGCTAGAACTCGACGACGTGCCGGTACCTGACTGGCAGCCAGCAGAGGGTCTGGACGCGACCCCACAAGTTGTATTGTATGCCAGTGGTGAGACTACGCCTGGAAGCCTGGAGGTTATGGACTCAGCCGGTGTTCTGCAGTGGCGTCTGGAGTGGGATCTATTGGGTCGATTCGATTTGTACCGCCGCGGAGAACGTGACGAGGCGTTTGATGACTAGGCCGCAAGTGCGTGGCGTGTCGGGGTTTACTCTGGTTGAGGTCATGGTTGCGCTGGCGATAGTGGCGATCGCTCTTCCGGCTCTTCTCTTTACTCTCTATAACCAAGTTGATACGACAGCATACTTGCGCGACAAATCCATGGCTCAATTAGTGGCTGTTAACAAGATGACTGAGGTCCGTCTTGTTGCCCTGGCCCAGCGTGAGCTGAGTGCAGGGCGCGAAGTCGGCTCCGCCAGTCTGGCGGATCGCGAATGGTTCTGGACGGTAGAGTCTACGCCAACCGAGGTACCTCAATTTTTCAGGGTTATCGTGTCGGTGGGAGAGCAGGAAGAGAGCGCCATCCCAGAGCGCGGGCTCTATTCTCTTGTTGCCTATCTGTCTGCTGATCTGCGTGTGGATACCACGCCGCTTGAAGAATCTGGCGACCCACAGGAGGCTGGTGAACCCATTGATGGCCGGGATGATGCTGCATCCGGTAGCGAGACTCCAGCGCAGGCGCCGCCTGACCAGTCTGGAGGTTCGAGTAATGAATAGCCAACGTGGGTTCACATTGATAGAGGTGCTAATCGCACTTGCTATCACTGGTTTTGTGGCGGCGGCAGCCTACACTGCGCTGTCTACCGTGATATCCGGTGTGGAGAGTACACGCAGCACTGCGCAGCGTACCTATGAAATCAATCGTGCCTTCATGGTGATTTCTCGTGATCTGCGCCAGTTTGTCTACCGGCCTGTGCGCGATGAGTTTGGCGAGACAGAGCCGGCATTGTCGGGGGGTATTGCCTCTCGCTTCCTGCTCAGCTTTACTCGGGCCGGATGGCATAATCCGAACGACTTGCCGCGTAGCAATCTACAGCGCGTAAATTACCTATGGGAAGACGATACGCTCTGGCGAGAATCTTACCCAGTCCTGGACAGGTCTGGTGATACGCAGGCCACACGAGTAAGACTACTGGATGATGTGGCGGCAGTTTCTTTGTCGTTTCTGGATGCCACGGCCAGTTTACGTCTTGGTCGTGGTACTGATATTGAGACACGTAACTGGCCGGAGAACTGGATTGTCGACACCAGCCGCCCAGGCGAGTTACCTTCGCCTCCCGCAGCGATAGAGTTGACGAT
This sequence comes from Halioglobus sp., assembly GCA_039990395.1. Taxonomy (GTDB): domain Bacteria; phylum Pseudomonadota; class Gammaproteobacteria; order Pseudomonadales; family Halieaceae; genus CALINF01. The sequence goes on along the minus strand of JBDXFZ010000126.1, from coordinate 8,506 downwards.
TGAGTTGGACGACCTTGGAGAGTTGAGGCGTTTGTATACATTGCCTGTTGGCAGCTAGGAACCTGCGATCGTCATGAGCAAGCCTAAGTATTCTTCGCAATCCGGCGCGGCTCTTATTGTCGCCATGCTGGTGTTCGCGCTGGCTGCGGCCCTTATTGTGGGGATTCAGCGAGAATTCACGCTGTTTTACCAGCGCGGCGCCAATGTATTTGCAGGTGAGCAGGCCTACGCCTATCTCCTTGGGGCAGAGGAGCTCGCGTCGCTGGCATTGTTGCTGGACTACGACGCTGATAAACAGGCCGGTCGGGCGCGGGATGATCTGGGTGAGGTATGGGCTCAGGAATCGACGCCGTACCCGCTAGATGAAGGGGGATGGCTGCTTGGAGAAGTTGAAGACCTGCAGGGCCGCTTCAATCTGAATGCGCTCGCAGGGTCGCTCAGCACCGAAGAAGGTGAGCCGAGATACTCGCCTGCCCAAAGTCAGTTTATCCGATTATTGCAAGCGCTAGAGCAACCAGCACTCAGTCAGGCCGAGGCTGTGGCAGTGACGGAATCGGTAGCAGATTGGATAGACCGAGACAGCAATCCTTCACTGAATGGGGCGGAAGATGACTATTACTCTGGCCAAACTCCATCGTACCGCGCCGCAAACCAGGCACTGAGTAGTGTCAGTGAATTGCGTGCCATTGCCAACCTTACCCCTGAACTCTATCGCGCTCTTTTGCCGTTGGTCACTGTGTGGCCGCGCTCAGGAAAGCCCATCAATATACATACGGCCAGTCTGCCGGTATTGCGTTCAATAAACGGCGATGACGAGTTGCTGCCGCTGTCTCTTGCCGATGGTGAAGCGCTGGTGGAGCGGCGCAACAGTGAGGGCTTTTTGGACAAAGAGGATTTTTTGGCTCAGTCCGTGTTTGCAGACAAGCCTATGGATAAAGTAAGTACGCAGCTGGGCGAGTCATCGAGTTACTTTCTGCTCAGTGCTCTGGTAGAGATTGCCGATCGCGAGATGCGCTTGTACAGTGTGTTGGAAAGACAGCAACGACAGGTGACCAGCCTGGTGCGTGCAAGCGGCAGTCTATGATGGCCGCGCTGCTATAACCCCCCTGCAATAGGATCAGTATGTCGGGAACACAGAACAAGCTAATTGTTCGCCTAAGCAACGATAGGCCGGTGCTGCTTGTGCCAGGTGAGACAGAGGTGCGCGCGCTCGATGTAGCGGCAAACCTTGAATGGTTGATCACGGCGGTTGAAGCAGGCAGAGCTCAGCTCGTATTTGCTGCACCAGCCACTAGCGTGCGTATCCAGCAATTGACCGTTTCTGCTGCAGAGCGCAAACATCTTGCCAAATCACTGCCCTTCCTGCTCGAGGAGCAACTGGCGGATGATGTTGAAGATTTGCATTTTGCCATGTCACCTCTAGACAAGCTGAACTACGCCGTAGCGCATTGTAAACACGCTGATATGGAACACTGGCAGTCTACTCTTGCAGATCTTTCTGCTGCGGAGCGTTGGGTGGCAGAGCCGCTTCTATTGCCGCTGCAAGCAGGTGGTTGGACCATTGTTATTGAAGATGAATCTGCACTGGTGCGTTTTGATGCGTGCGAGGGTACAGGCCTGGAGACTTCGCTTCTATCTGTGCTGCTGGATTCGGCACTGGCCACGATGGGTGCACCACAATCTGTAGTGTTATACGGGTTTGATCAGGCAGCGGATACGCAATTGCTGCCGGCATCGTTGCGCTCAGCCGTGCAATGGCGGCGGGGTGGGCTGGCAGCCTCCATGATGATTGCTGATACGGGACTTCCTGAGCCTAATCTTTTGCAGGGTGAGTATGCTCCCAGGTTACCGCTGGCGCGCTGGTGGCTAGACTGGCGTGCCGTAGCTGCCGTGTTGGCAGGGGTTTTTCTGTTGCAGCTAGTAGCTACTTTTGCGGACTATCAGTCACTTAAGAATGAAAATTTGGCGCTGCGCACGGCGGTAGAGCAAAGCTATCGCAGTGCGTATCCGCGTGGAGCGATGGTAGATCCTGAAAAACAGCTGCGAAGGCAGTTATCTACCATGCGAGGTGGTGCACAGAGCAGTGGCTTTATGGTGTTGATGGAGACAGTAGGTGCTGTGATCCATGCGCAGTCGGGTACCTCGATTGCGAGTATTAATTACAATGACAATGGCGGCGACATGCGCCTGAATATTGTTGCTGAAGATTTTGAGGCCGTTGAAAAGATTCGCGCAGGTATAAATGCTGCTGGGCTTGAGGCGGTTATGGAGAGCTCCAGTGCGCAGTCCGATGGTGTGCGTGCCCGCCTGCGCGTAGAGGCTGACTCATGAACAAGTGGCTTCTGCGATTCAATACCCGCGAACAACTCAGCTTGTTGATCATGACCGCTGCTGTAGCGCTATACATAATGTATGCCTTGATATGGACGCCACTGAGTTCAGCGCGTGACGACATGGCCTTGCGTAATCAGTCAACTGTGGAGTTACTGTATCGCGTTGATTCAATGGTCTCTGAAGTGCAAGCGCTCAAGGCGTCTGGGGGAAGCAATACCCGTCAGCGCAATCTCACGTCATTAATTAATCAGACAACGCGTGCTCAGAACCTGGCCGTGACGCGTCTGCAACCCAATAGCCGTGGTGATATTCAAGTGCGAATGGAGAATGCGCCATTCGATGATGTGATGACATGGTTGCATGTAATAGAGCTGCGTGAAAGATTGGTTATTCAAGAGCTTTCGCTTACTCAGGCCGGAGGCAGTGGCCTCATCAATTTGACTGTTCGCGTCTCCCAAGGAAGCTGACGCCATGATTTTTAGCGCGCGCTGGCTGGCGCTGGCATTGTTTGTTGTGGTCATTGCGGAGGTGATCATTTCTGTCCCCGCGCGATTACTTGGCCATTTTCTTCCCGCGTCCAGCATTGTACTGCAAGGCGTATCAGGCAGTATCTGGAGCGGGCAGGCGGCGGGTTGTCTAGTTCGAATGCCCGGTGGCTTTATGCAACTAGGCCAGACGCATTGGACGGTTAGCCCATGGTCTCTGGTGCTGCTTGCTCCCAAGGTTTCGTTAAGCAGCCAGTGGGGTGAGCAGCGAGTGCGCGCCAAGCTGACTTATCGGGGCGCCGATCACCTGCGTTTATCTGATGTAGAGGCTCGCATCGATGCGGGGTTACTGCAAGCTTTCTTGCCTGTATCGCTTGAGGGGACTTTGGCTCCGAGTTTGGAGAGCGCCGAGATCAAGCAGGGTCTAGTGCAATCGATCGTGGGACGGGTGGTTTGGGAAGATGCTGTCTGGCTCTCACCGCGAGGCGACGTAGTATTGGGCAGCTATGCGATCGACTCGAAGCAAGTTGATAGTGGAGTTAGGGCGGAAATTCTTACTTTAACAGGCCCCTTGCTAGCTGATGGGTTGATAGCGCTGAGTCATACAGATGGGGTCGCAAGCTACGACCTTAGGCTCGAACTCGGCAGTGAGGGCAGTATGAACCCACAGCTTCAAGAAGCGCTGTCTTTGATGGCGTCACCTATCGATACGGGGTATCGCCTCGTCTTGCAGGGGAAACTTCCCCCACCGGGTTAAATCAGGCTGAAGCCCAATCGGTATTTGTGTAGAATTGCGGTCATAACGACAATAAATGCAGCATTTTCGATAACTGGAGTGTAAATCATGGCAGCAGCCGGCGGCGGCACCGCGCACTGGTCTTCGCGTTTCGCCTTTTTGATGGCGTCGGTAGGTTTTGCCGTTGGCTTGGGTAACATCTGGCGCTTCCCGTATGTTACTGGCGAAAATGGTGGCGCGGCCTTCGTAATTATCTATCTGGCCTGTGCCTTTGGTATTGGTGTACCAATACTGATGGCCGAACTGATGATTGGCCGACGCGGTCAGGCTAGTCCGCCTATCGCGATGGCAAATGTAGCGACCCAATCGGGGAAGTCTCCACAGTGGAAGTGGGTTGGCGGCATGGGCTTGCTGGCGGCCTACACCATTGAGATAGTCTACGCCGTCGTCGTTGGCTGGGTTTTGTGGTATCTGTTCAAAGCGATTACCACCGGATTTGTTGATGTCGACGCTGTCAGTGCCAGTGCTGATTTTTCAGCAGTGCTGTCAGACAATATGGGTATGTTGTTCTGGACTCTCATGGGTCTGGCCATCACCGGACTGATTATCTACTCGGGTTTAAAAGACGGGATCGAGCGAGCCGTGAGCTTCATGATGCCACTGATGTTTATTCTCTTGCTGGGTCTTGCGGGTTATAACGTCTTCGCCGGTGGTTTCACCGAGGCACTATCGTGGTTGTTTACACCTGATTTTAGCAAGGTCGGACCCGACACTGTGCTGGCCGCGATCGGTCAGGCGTTCTTCTCTATTGGCGTTGCGATGGGTGGAATGATGACTTATGGGGCCTATTTGCCGCGCTCCATTTCGATCACCCAAAGTGTGTTGATCATTGTTGTTGCGGATACCTTCGTTGCATTGCTGGCAGGGCTTGTGATCTTCCCTGCAGTATTCAAGTACGGGCTTGATCCAGCGGCCGGTGCCGGCCTCATTTTTCAAACTCTACCAGTGGCGTTCGCTCAAATGCCTGGCGGCTGGGCATTCAGCGTACTGTTTTTCGTCATGCTGTCGGTTGCGGGTATCACGTCGATGGTTGGATTGGTTGAATGTGTCAATGCCTGGATCGAAGAGCGCTTTGGTATCCCCCGGCACAAGAGTGCGGTGTTGGTTGTGGGTTCCGTCGCTGTCTTCAGCATTCTCAGTATTCTGTCGTACAACGTATTCAGCGAGCTGAGTCTAAACGGGCGTAACTTCAACGACACCATGGACTATTTCTCTAATCAGGTGTTACTGCCTGTGGGTGGAATGCTGATTGCTATTTTTGCTGGCTGGATTATCCGCAAGGAATACAGCCGGGATGAGCTGACGACTCTCAACGCTGTGGGCTTTCAGGTTTGGCATTTCCTGATCCGATTTGTGGTTCCGCCCGCACTTCTCATTATTTTTGTCAGTGGTATCAGCGAATAGTCACGGCAACAGTGTCGCTTTTCCGCTGACCCGAATGCTTGTTTTTTGGCAGGAAACTTCACAACCATAGGACCCTAACCATGTTAGCGACCGTTAATGATTTTATCTGGGGCCAAGTGCTTATCGTGGCATTGGTGGGCGTGGGCCTGCTCTTTACTATTTCCTCGCGGTTTGTTCAATTTCGGTATTTCGGTCGCATGTTTTCAGTATTGCGCACCGCTCTGCATCACGATCCGGGCCACATTAGTTCGTTTCAGGCGTTGGTGGTGAGCGTTGCCGGTCGAGTTGGCGGTGGCAATATAGCCGGAGTCGCTGTTGCGATTACCCTTGGCGGTCCTGGTGCAGTGTTCTGGATGTGGATGATTGGTCTGATGGGTATGGCCACGAGCTTCTTCGAATGCTCATTGGCGCAGCTCTATAAGCGGTATGAGCCTGATGGCACCTACCGCGGTGGGCCTGCTTATTATCTCACCCACGGTATAAAACAACGTTGGCTTGCCGTGGTGTATTCTATCTTGCTGTTAATCACCTTTGGCTTTGGCTTCAATGCGGTCCAGTCTTACGTGGTGGCGACGTCACTCGATTCGTCTTTCGGCATTCCACCCTGGGCGTCGGGCAGCGTAATGGCCGTGTTATTGGGTATCATTATTTTTGGCGGCATCAAGCGTATCGCTTTGGTCGCAGAAGTTATCGTGCCGGTTATGGCGGTGAGCTACTTTCTGGCCGCGATAGCTGTCATTGGCATGAATATCGCAGAAGTGCCCGCCACTTTGCTCTACATTGTGAAAAGCGCGTTTGGTCTTGAGTCGGCGATAGGTGGTGGAATTGGTGTGGCCGTGATGCAGGGCGTGAAACGCGGACTGTTCAGCAATGAAGCTGGCCTTGGCAGTGCGCCTAATGTGGCAGCGGTTGCCCATGTGCCGCACCCGGCTAACCAGGGGATTGTGCAGGCGTTCAGTGTATTCATCGATACGCTGGTGATGTGCACGTGCACGGCGTTAATCATTTTGCTCTCCGACCTCTATCAACCCGGTGCTGAAAACGTGGCCGGTGTCGCATTAACCCAGAACGCGCTGGCAGAACATTTTGGCAGCTGGGGCGGGCAGTTTGTGAGCATTGCACTATCACTGTTTGCCTTCAGCTCCATCATGTACAACTATTATTTGGGCGAGAACAGTCTCAACTTTTTCAGCGAAGAGAACACAACACTCTTCAATGTGTTTCGTGTGCTGGTGATTGGTTTGATTCTATGGGGATCCATGCAGGACTTAGGCACCGTATTTGGGTTTGCCGATCTCACGATGGGGCTGCTGGGTCTTGTGAACCTATTGGGATTGGTTTGGATGTATAAGTTAGGTATGCGTGTACTGCGTGACTACGACAGCCAGTTGGCGGCCGGTAAGGTGCCCAAATTGCGGCCTGAAGACTACAGCGACCTCGATATTGATGCGCGCGCCTGGCAGAACTAGTTAACCAATCTTTATCGCTAAAGTACTGGTGACATCAATCGCGCAGCACCCATAGCCAAGGGAAACCAGAAGGGTTTGTTGTCTATGTCTTGCTGGGTAACCAGATGAGAGCGACTAAAATCATTTGCCAGCATGGTTTCGATTGACTCAGAGAATGATTCATTATGTATCAGCAAGGTGATCTCGAAGTTTAGTCTGAATGAACGGTTGTCAAAATTAGCGGTACCTACACCCGCCAATTCGTCATCCATCAAGAAGACTTTCTGGTGCATAAACCCACCTTGGTAACGATATACCTTGACGCCTGCCGGCAGCAATTCACGGGTAAACGACCAGTTCGCCATACCGACAACGGGTCCATCAGGCTCGTCGGGAATCATGACTCTTACGTCCACGCCACGCAGCGCGGCGAGCTGGAGAGCCGCCACGATGCCTCGATCGGGTACAAAGTAAGGGCTTGCTATCCAGATGCGGCGGCGCGAGTAAGCGATCACTTGATGGTACATCAGCCCGGCTTCTTCAAATTCGCTTGCGGGATCCGATGGAAACACCATAACGTTGCACGAGCCCATTGCTTGTCCGGTGAGATCCCAGTTGATATCCAGCGCCGTGCGGGTAGCCCAACGCCAGTCGGTTGAAAAAGATAGCTCAGCACCTAGCACAGCCGGCCCTTCCAGTTTTACATGGGTATCTCGCCATTGTCCGATGCGCTTGTTCTTTCCCAGGTATTCGTCCCCAACATTATGACCACCTATCCATGCAGTCTTGCCATCCACCACCACAATTTTTCGATGATTGCGAAAGTTGAGCTGGAATCTGTTCCTTCGCCCCTGAGTCGTGTTGAAGGCAGCTATATGGACGCCTGCCAGCTTTAGTTGCTTATATAGCTTGCTCCTGGGAAAAGGCCTGCTGCCGATTTCGTCATAGATGAAATAGACCTTTACCCCTGCTCGGGCTTTGTCACAGAGAATGTCGCAGAGGCGTGTCCCTAAATCATCATCACGTACGATGTAGAACTCAAACAGAATGTAGTGTTCTGCGGCTCGTAACCCGGCCTCAATGCTGGAAAAAGTAGCTTCTCCATCGATGAGCAGTTCGGCGCTATTGCTGGAGGTGGCGGGAAGGCGAGCCAGTTTGAACAGGCTTGTGTAGAGGGGCAGATTGCTCGAGCGGGGAATGATGTGTTCTTCTACATTGTCCTGAGTATTCTCCAATTGCTCAGCCGTTTCAGCCTCAATCTCGTCCTTCTGTTCCAGATAACCATCGAACTTGCTTCTACCAAATACCAAATAAAGTGGCACAGCAAGATAGGGAAATGTGAGTAGGGAGATAACCCAGGCAATCGTGCCTTGAGCTGTTCGTACGTTGATGATTGACTCGATGGCTGAAACGATGGCGACGACATAGATGAGAACGATCGCGACCGCAATGAACTCTGAATAGTACAGGCTGATATCCATAGCGACGGCGGATCAGCCCTTCTGGTAGAGCGCAACAGCAGCACCGGCAGGGTCTGCAATTATGCAGTAGCGGTCGCTACCCATGCTGTTTGGCCCGCTGATGATCTTGCCGCCCAAAGCTTTGCTTTGCGCGAGGCTCTCATCGAGGTCAGCGACCGTGATGTACATGAGCCACTGTGGTGGTAATTTGGCGTTGCTGCCTTTTGCGTGGCAGATACCTGCAATCGTATCCCCTTTTGCATTGACCATCGCGTAATCGTCGTAGTCACCCATTGATATGGTAGAATGCGTCCAGCCCACAACCGATTGATAAAAATCCCGCACCGCAGTGGCATCATTCACAGTAAGATCCCGCCACTCGATTGTACCTATCGCATCTGTTGTCATCGCCTTTCTCCAGTAACGCCAGTGATGGGATATGCAGCCATATGAACTACGCAGTTGTTGAACCAAGTGTAGTCGGGACAGTGCTACATTGCTTGCGCTGATTTCTCTGGCAGGATTCATGGCATGGGCGAGAATAATTTATTCAGGAGTGCTTGTGGATGCAGGACTCAC
>JBDXFZ010000125.1:0-1040 GCA_039990395.1 Halioglobus sp. | reverse complement strand
CTGTAGCAGTTGCGATCGACCAGGTCTCTGCCGAGGTCGACACCATTCACCGATACTACTCCTTCGTCTATGTCGACGTTGAGCGGTGCTTCGTTTGTTGTCTTTTCCGCCGCTTCCGGCTTCGGGGTGGGCGGAGAGCGCCTCGTGAAACACCCCATTTGAGGTATTGTGCATGCATCCCTGCGACAGGGTAAGATACAGTCGCGCCCCCCGCTTGGTCGTTGGTCTCGGGCGTAGATGAATTCATTTGCCGTCGATACCATGGTTTGGCTTTTGTTCGGCGGCAAATGTGATCGAGAGCTCGACGCTTTTGCTCTTCCTATTCGTTTGTGGCTCGCGGGCAACGTGCACACCTCTTTGCTCGGCTTGGCGAATCTTTCTACGTCAGAGGTGCAGTGGATGCTACGAAACTGGGATCTCTAGATTGAAAGCGCCAAGCTCGGCCTCATTCAAAGAGAAGACACGATCGTAGCTCCCTTTACCGCAGCTTGGCGACACCAATGTCGCAGCATGGATGAAACGCCAACACTTCCCCCCGTCTCGGTTGAATTGAACGAGACCCTATTCCGGACAACGCTGCCCGCACAGCCACGACCAAATCCACCATCACCACAACCACCACCACCACCACAATCTTCCCATTCCCCCCTCTCCCGACCTTCACGACCTTGAACAGCAGCTCTCTTGACGCCCTCGCTTCACCTCCGTGCCGGCTTTGTTGCCTTCTCCCAACAAGCTCCCCGGGTCTCGCGGCCGGCTAGCACTCGTCGTCCCAAGCTTTCCTATAGGTTTTCCCGTATGTTCTGCGCACGCGGCAAGAGTCGATGTGGAGCGGTAAGCATATAGGTGAGGCAATCTGGCGCTCACCAGGTGCGGTTGGGAGATTCGATTTTATTGTCGTCTCCATTGTGCTGGAAACGTATGCTAACGGTCCTGGATCTAGGTTTTTTTACGTAGAAGTTTGTTTTGGTGGATATCGTTACCTGAAGCTTGCCGTTCGCGCGCCCTTCCCCCAATGCTTTATACTACGCCGTCACGAT
>JBDXFZ010000124.1:0-10179 GCA_039990395.1 Halioglobus sp. | reverse complement strand
GGAGACTCTGAATAAGTCTCAAAATCAGCGATAATATGGCCATCGCCAACCGCATAGGATTCGTTGCCACCATGGATCAGATCACTTTCTCCGAAGCTGAGTACCAGACCAAGAAGCGCAAGACGCGTCGCGAGATCTTTCTGGAACGGATGGACAAGCTGATTCCGTGGAAGCAGTTGGAGAAGAAGGTAGCCCGTTATTACCCCAAGGGTCAGAACGGTCGGCCTCCGTATCCGCTGCCTGCCATGCTTCGAGTTCACTGCATGCAGTTGTTCTATAACCTGAGCGACCCGGCGATGGAAGACGCTCTTTACGAGATCGAATCCATGCGCCACTTCGCTGGCCTGAAGCTGGACCGCTTGCCGGACGAGACCACCATTCTCAACTTCCGGCATTTCCTGGAGCAGCACGGTCTTGGCAAGGCGCTGTTTAAAGAGGTGAATAAACACTTGGAGAAGAACGGCCTGATGCTGCGTGAAGGCAGCATCGTAGATGCCACCATTATTTCTGCTCCAAGCTCCACCAAGAACAGCACTGGCAAGCGCGATCCTGAAATGCACCAGACCAGAAAGGGCAACGAATGGCACTTCGGCATGAAGATGCACATTGGTGTCGACGATACGCTTGGCCTGATTCATAGCATCGATACCACCGCTGCCAACGTGCACGACATCGTGCCCACCGACAAGCTGCTGCACGGTGAAGAGCAACGGGTCTTCGGCGATGCCGGGTACCTTGGCATTCAGAAGCGGGATGAGCATAAGCACCGTGAAAACGTCTCCTGGTTCATTGCCAAACGGCCTGGCACCCGGAAGAAGCTGGATGCTGACAAGCTGAAAGCCGAGAAAATCAAAGCCAGGTAAGCGCCGTTAAATCGACCCGCTTGCCCTAATCGTATTGAGCCACTTTTTTCGAAGCCGGCAACTCGGCATTCCAGGGCAGCAACGCTTCGAGCTTCTCCAGCGTGTCGGACTCAGCAATGCGTTCCAACACATGGTGGATATAAGCTGAAGGCTCCAGGCCATTGGCCTTGGCGGTTTCGATGAGCGAATAGCAGGTGGCGCTGGCTTTCGCCCCTTGTGAGGTATCGGCGAAGAGCCAGGCTTTTCTGCCGAGGGCAAACGGGCGGATGGCGTTCTCGGCTCCGGCATTGCTGATCTTCAGGTCACCGCGCTCACAGTAGCCGACCAGGTAGTCCCATTGGTTCAGGGTGTAATCCATGGCCTGACGGGTAAGCAGGCCTTTCATCACCTTGGGGGCATTTTTCTCCAGCCAGGCTTTAAAGGCGTTCAACAACGGCAGACTCTTTTCCTGGCGAACCCGATATCGCTCCGCGTCGCTCAGATCCCGGGCGGCCTTTTCAATGGCGTACAGTTTGCGGATGTGGCTCAGGGCTACATCCGCCTTTGAGGGTTGGCCTTTTTTGCCTTTGGCCGGTGCCGCCCGGGACGCCTCCACGTACTTACGTCTCGCGTGATCCCAACATCCGATCCGCGTCAGCTTGTTCGTGGCACAGACCTGCCCATAGCCGGAATAGCCATCGGCTTGCAGAATGCCCTGGAAGTCATCCAGCAGACGCACCGGTACCTTGCCACCTCGTGATGGATCATACTCGAACAGAACCGAAGGTTTTCCCGGTGGACCACCCCGGGTGACCCACATCCATTTGTCGGATTGGGCGGTCTTACCGTCTTCCTTGAGCACCTGGATCCGGGTTTCATCGGCTTGCAGGTAATCACCGCTATTCTGGGTTTCCCGCATCAGGTTGATCAGCGGCTGGAAGACGTCATTCAGCCGGATGATCCAGTGAGCCATGCTGGTGCGACTCACTTCATGCCCCAGGCGCTGGAACATTTGTTCCTGACGGTACAACGGCAGACCGTCGGCATACTTGGAGGTAATGAGGTAAGCCAGCAGTGACGGGGTGGCGATGCACTTGCCCAGCGGGCGCGCCGGACGGGCAGCCGCAACAATGCGCTCTTCGCCGTCCTGCTCGAACACCGCCTTTTCCTGCCAGTACTCCAGCACTTTCAGTTGAGCGGGAATGTACTCCAGCTCTTCCTTCACCTTGGTGAAGAAGGTCTTGCTGGCACCGGCTTTCTCTTCGTCGCTGAGGGTTAATTCAATACGCTCACGCAGCAGCGTATCGGAGAAGCCACGTTGGCGGCGCTTGCGGGAACGGCGGGGCGTCTCTTCCTCTTCGACATCGTCCGGCAGCTCATCGCGCAGTTCATCAATCTCGACTTCCAGCTCGACCTCATCGAACAGCAGGATCTGATTGGGCAGCTTTTCACTGCTGGCGGCGAACTGCTGGATCTTCTTATGGCGCAGCAGTTCTTCGAGGATCTCGATGCGAGCGTCTCGTCGCTGGATGGCGTCTTCTTTGGAGGCGAGTTGCTGCTGAAGGCCGCTGATAACCGCCACCATCTCAGCGGTCGATAAACCGTTGAGATCCGGGGTTTTGAGGGCGTTATCAGGCGTTGATTTCATGGCGGAATTATAGCAAAAACAATGCCCTGGCACACCTAAAACGTAATGCAAAAAGGGCTATCCGACACTCTCATAGTGCAGGGTTTTATGGCCCCGCAACAGACTGATGTCGTAGCCGTCCAACAACCAGTTGATCTGTTCACCGGTCAGCGGCATCAGTTCATCCGCAGGCCCTGGCCACTTGAATTTCTCCTCGGCCAGGGCTTTGTAATAGAGCACAAAGCCGTTGTCTTCCCACATCAGGCATTTGATCTTGTTCCGCTGCCGGTTGGTGAAGGCGTAAAGTGCACCGGAGAATGGGCTGTGCCCCAGTTCCTGTTCCACCAGCAGGGCCAGGCCGTTGGCCTGCTTGCGGAAGTCGATGGGCTTTCGGTACAGATAGATCTCCGGCAGATCCCAGGAAGGGCGCAGATAGCGGTGACGCATCACAGCTGTCTCAAGACGGCACCCAGCAAATCGATATTACCGGCATGCAGACCGGTGATCGATACGCCGCCGGGCAGTGACACGGTCAAACCGACTCCTGTATCCGGAATCGGAGCCACACGAGCGAATCCGGATCGAGCTTGAACCGGTTCGCTGGATTCGACACGGCCGGTCAGCTTCTGCCGCCAGTAGACAAACCGATGATAAACAAGCGACTCTTGTTTGCAGTAGGCTGCACCGGACAGGCCCGAGGCCTGCCAGTCCGACAGCGTCTCTTGCCAGAACTGGTGTAAATCAGGGGTAGTCATCGGATTCCTCTTTAATGTGAAAGCAGGAATCAGTGTGGCGAAACTCGGGCGTCAGCTACAGGTGCGGATTTATTGGCGCTTACGAAACAGCAAATTCTCGTCTGATGGCGCAATGACAATCGTGAGGGTCACTGCGTCAGACGGCAACAGTGCTATGAACTATGTACTAGAGGTAAAAACCTTGGATGGCTTACGCTTCATGATGGGCTTTCATGGCTTTGGAAGTTTTAGTGAAGAGAAGCTTGAGGAGCTTGGTAAGCTTTTAGAGGAGAAATCCAGAGGTCGAGAGCTATCGTCAAATCTGGTGTTCAGAGACTTGATCAAGCAACATCCTGATTGTCTGTATCCACCTCGATTCCGTCTCTGAATTTAACCCCAGTGATGACCTTGCCCAGATAGTGGAAGCCGCGCTGACGGCGCCAGTTTTTCTGCGCACACTCCCCGAGCTTGAACATCATCTGCAACATGCCGTCCCGACTCAGGCAGCCCTTTGTTCTCTTGGTCCGGTGGCGGATGGTGCCGAAGGTCGACTCAATCGGATTGGTCGTCCTCAAGCTCTGCCAGTGCTGGGCCGGGAAATCATAAAAGGCCAACAGTTCTTCGCGATCCTTTTGCAGGCACTGGACGGCCTTTGGGTATTTGGCTTCAAATCGCTTCTCGAACCGATCGAAGGCGGTTTCGGCGTCCTCCTTGGTCTCCGCCTGCCAGATGTCGTGCAGGGCCGTCTTCATCTTGGACTGGACCGACTTGGGCACGCAGTTCAGCACATTGCCGGTCTTATGCATCCAACACCGTTGCTGACGTGTTTCGCCGTATACTTCCTCGAGTGCCGCCCAGAAGCCCATGGCGCCATCGCCAATGGCCAGGCTGGGCGCATTCAAGCCTCGCGCCTTGAGATCCAGCAACACTTCACGCCAGCTCTGTGTGGACTCGCGGACACCGTCCTCAATCGCCAAGAAGCGCTTCTCGCCGCGGTCATTCACACCGATCACGACCAGGGCGCACAGCTTGGCATCCTCGGCCCGCAAACCGCTGTAGATGCCGTCCGCCCACAGGTACACCCAACGGTCCCGGTCTAATCGACATTGGCGCCAGGCGTCATACTCCTGGGCCCACTGACGTTTCAGTCGGGCGACGGTGCTGGCCGACAAGCCCTTGGCCTCCGGGCCCACCAGAATCTCCAGCGCACTCTCCATCTCACCAGTCGACACCCCTTTGAGGTACAGCCAGGGCAACGCCGCTTCCAGCGAGCGGGTCTTGCGGACATACGGCGGAACCAAGGCCGACCGGAAGGTCACCGGGTGACCATCTTTTGCTCGCACCTTCGGTACTTTGACGGTGATCGGGCCAACCCCCGTTTGAATGGCTCGCTCAGGTTGATACCCATTGCGAACCACGGCCGCTCGACCATCCTCCAGCTTACGCCCTCCAACGGTGTCCATGAACTCAGACAACTCAGCTTCGACTGCCTGATGAATCAACTCCCGTGCGCCTCGACGCAGCAACTCGGTCAAAGGATCAACCGATTCCTCTCGACCTGATATCCCGACAACGTTACTCTTTCCCATGGCGGTGTACTCTTGGTTGGTTGACTGTTTGGCGACAACAAATCAACCAGATACGCCGCTTTCTTTCAAATCTTCAAACACCAGATTCAGTTATAACTCAGAGGTCGATTAGCATTGGTGCATTGATCGAGTTCGAATGATGAGCCAAATTTAGGCAATGTCGCTATACGCCACTAACCAGTCGGTCAACCGGACGTCAAAAGCGTACCGCTTTTGGTTCCCTCCGCTGTCGCTCCGGCGCCGGTTACCTCAGCGTTAGATTTAAAAGAATCAGGAGAGTACGTTGCCAATTGAGCCGTCTGATTATGCCCACAATGAAGCCTGGCTGCTTTTCCAATTGAACGAAGCACCGGTGATGACGGAGGCCGATGGAGATTTCAACGCTATGGCCATCATGGAGGTGGCAACGGGGATGATCTTTGGCATGGAGCTTGTTCAGGTAAGCATGTCTGGTTTGCCGGAATTCCTGTCACGGAAATTGTTGGCCGACGCTGAAGGCCAATCTGGCTCAAGACCCCAAAAATTGTTCATAGCGAATGAGTACCACGCGGATGATCTGGTCAAAGTCGCTGAGGCCATGGGGATTGAAGTTGAGCGAGTCCCGGCCAAAGATCTATCCGGCATAACACAGGAAGCGAGGGAAGGTTTCGCGGCCCATGTTTCAGGCGGTAGGATCCAATAAATCTAACCAAGTGTTCCAGTTCGTTCCGGGCCTGACGGCCCTCCACCGGATGCCCTTTTCGCTGCGCTACAAGGGCACCGCTGAACAACGGCGTTAGCACTCAATTGAGAGGTTTCAATGACACTTGGCGCTATCAATCACGTTGCACTCACGGTCAGCAATTTGCATGAAGCCGAATCGCTACTCACTCCGGTACTGCGCTTTTTAGGGTACGAGAAGGCAGAGCAATTGGAAGGATTATCCGTGTGGGTGTCTGGAGCCACTGGAACTGCTTTAAATCTCTGGCAAGCGAGCGACGAGTTGCAGGCTCATGAACACAAGCGTTATGCACCCGGATTACACCATCTCGCATTTAATGCAGCCTCGCGTGGTCAGGTAGATGACCTCTATGCTTTGCTCCGGGAACGCGGTGTCAAAGTGTTGGATGCTCCTGCAGAATACGATTACGCACCGGGATACTATGCCGTGTTCTTCGAGGGGCCGGACGGAATGAAGTTCGAACTTGCGCACATCCCAGGGTTGCAAGTCGAGTGAGTGCTAACAATGCGCTCCAGCCGACGTCAAAACCGCTGCGCGGTTTCGCCGCGGCTGAGCTCAAGCGTTATGTGTAAAAATGAACGAGGAGTTATCGATTACAATGATTGGCGCTGTGTCAGCACTTCTCGGTGCATTGATTGGGGGTGCCCTGTCGTACTTTTCGACTAAATCCATAAATACGAAGGAATGGGTGAGATCTATTGCCCGTGAAGAGATTCAGGATAGACGGCATTTATACTCTAGTTTCCTTGAAGAAATCAGCCGTCTTGAGATGAAGTCCCATAAGGAGAAAACGGGAGATATTTCTGAATTCGATAAAGTCGCTAACTTTATTGCTCAAATTGAGCTATTTGGAACCGAGGAAACGCTAAGTGCGGCAGGAAAACTGGCAGATCATGCACTAACTTCTCATGCGGCTAATTCTCAAGCTACTAGCAGTTATCCAGAGTTAAGGAAAAAATTCGTTAAAGCAGTTAGGGGTGAGATTGAAAGCCTCAAAGTCACATAACCAGTGCAGGCACGGCGACGCCCACTACATTGCGCCTTCGGCTTCATTCCGTGGGCGCGCATGCTGCAAGCGTTAAGTGCCTCGGAGGTTTCTATGAATTTTGGAATTCTCGTATTTGATCAGGTCGAGGAACTCGACTTTGTCGGGCCGTGGGAGATGCTCACGATGTGGCGGAAAAATGCCAACGGCCCAGCAAACTGCATCATTGTGGGACAATTGATGGAGCCAATCACTTGTGCAAAGGGCTTGTCTATTAACCCACATGCTTCGTTTGCTACCTGCCCCCCACTTGACTATTTGCTCATCCCAGGAGGCCAAGGCACGCGTATTGAGGTAAGCAATCCTGTGTTAATTGATTTCGTTGCCAATCAAGCAAGGAACTGTAAGGCCATTCTATCGGTCTGCACCGGTTCATTTGTGCTACATGCCGCGGGGCTTTTATCGGGAAAGAAAGCAACGACTCATTGGGGTTCTTTAGAGCGTTTGCGTGCACTTGGTGACGTAACAGTTGTTGAGCAACGGTATGTCCAAGACGGGAATATCTGGTCATCTGCTGGTGTCTCTGCTGGCACTGACCTTATGCTCGCATTTATTGCTAGCGTTGACGGTGAAGCCGCTGCTGGGACAGTGCAATTTGCTGCAGAGTATTATCCCTCTTCTATCAAATACGGTAGTTTTGAAAACCACGAACAAGCACCTGCATATATCAAAAGCACTTAACCAAGCGTTGCACCGGACGAGCCGGTGAACGCGGCGTTAAATTTTTTGGCGCACCCTCGTTGACTATGCTGTAATACCTTGTAGTCAATGGCCTTGAGGGTATAGCAATGAGCGTCACTACAGTCCGTCTACAGGCAGAAGTTGAGCAGCACCTTGAAGCAATCGCTGGCAGGCTCCAGCGGAGCAAAGGCTGGGTGATCAATCAGGCCCTGTTGGAATATATCGAAAAGCAACAGCGTGAGCAGGAGCGTTGGCAGCAAACCTTGGAGGCAATGGAGTCCGCTGCCCAAGGGAAAGTGGTTGACGCCAACAAGGTCCATGGTTGGCTCAGTAGCTGGGGAACCGATAACGAGCAGGATGCGCCGAGGTCAGGTAAGTGAAACTGGTTTACACGGAGGAAGCCATTGAAGATTTAAAGCGCCTCAGGGAGTTCATCGCAGTCCACAATCCCGTTGCTGCAGCCAGGATCGCCGCAGAGTTAGTTGGCAAAATCGAGTTGCTGCCAGATTTCCCCAAGTTGGGAGTGCCGGTTGAATTGGCACCTGATCCCGAGTCAGTGCGCGACATCATTTTTGGCAAGTACGTTGTGCGTTATTCAGTACATGCCAGTGCCATAATCATCCTCCGGGTATGGCATGGCCTGGAGGGTAAGCGATAGCAATTTAACCAATCACGCAAGGCGGACGTGCTGACGCACGCCGCTTCGTTTAGCGTTATTTGCTTAAGGAGGAGCAATCTTGAACATCACAGATTTGCCGTTTGGGGTTACTGACTGGGCCCAAGTTGAGAAGACCGAGCACTCTGGGGAAAAGGGTGTTGCTTACTGGAGGACTCGAAATTTCGGCAATATCCGCGTGCGAATGGTTGAGTACAGCCCCGGTTATTTGGCAGATCATTGGTGTGCTAAGGGGCACATACTTCTGTGTCTAGAAGGCGAACTTCATACTGAACTGGAAGACGGCCGGTGTTTTGTTCTTAGCCCCGGTTCGAGCTATCAGGTCGCAGACAATGCAGAGCTTCACCGTTCATCGACGGAGCAAGGGGCAAAGTTATTCGTTGTCGACTAAACCCACATAACAAGTGCAGGCACGGCGACGCCCACTACATTGCGCCTTCGGCTCCATTGCGTGGGCGCGCATGCTGCAAGCGTTAGGGCTGGTCGTAGTGTCCACCGATGGCGAAAACATAAATGGATTTGTCGTCGAACCGGTAGATAAGTCTGTCTTTCTGTGAGATGCGTCGTGACCACAAGCCTGATAAGTTGTGTTTAAGCGGCTCAGGTTTTCCAATGCCAGTTGATGGGTCGTCAGAACGAAGCATCTCTTTCAGTAGCTTGCAGAGAGCTTTGTGCAGCTTCTTGTCCTTCTCTCGCATCTTTTCATAGGCTTCCCAAGTGTTGCCCTCAAATACCAGTGATCTCATTCATCTGCTCATCATTAGGTGTATATCCTTGGCCACGGCTGTGAGTATCGAGGGAGGCCGCAATTTGCTGCATCAGGTCTCTGCTCTGAAGAACATGCAGGGTTTCTTGTTCCCTTTCCCAGTCTTCAGCACTCATAATCACGAAAGCCTCTCCAGCTCGGCGTGTCACTTTGAGAGGTTCATGTCTATTAATTACCTGTTCTACAAGGCTTTTTAGGTTGTCTCTGAATTTGTTTACACTGATGATATCCATAACTCCACCATTACGTACGGGAACTCCGTACAACTATATCGCAATGGCCCTAACAAGGCCAGTCACGGCGACGGCTACTACATTGCGGCTTCGCCTACATTCCATAGCCGCGCGTGCTGAGCGGCGTTATGCATAAGGGAGTGATCGCATGATTTTCGAGCTGCCTGCACCGGATGCAGATGATTCTCGCCCTTTGGTGGAATGCATCGAAAATCGCCGCAGCATTCGCGAGTATACGGGTGACTTCATTTCTATACTTAACCTTTCGCAGTTACTGTTTGCGGCGCAAGGCACTACCGGATCAGATGGAAAACGGGCAATTCCGTCAGCAGGCAGCGTATATCCGCTGAGCCTTCATATTCTGGCACGCCGTGTCTCTGGTTTAGAGCCCGGAATTTACTCGCATCAGCGTGATAGCCATTCATTGAAATTGCTAAGCAATGAGATTCCAGAGGCTGAAGTCACAAATACAGGAATTGGTGAGCAGCCTTGGCTGAAAGATGCCGCCTTTATTATTTGCGTAGCAGCGCAATTTGGAAAGTCCGTTGAACATTTTGCGTCTCAGGCACCTGCAGGGGAGCGAGGAGCTCGATATGTTTACATGGAGTCCGGCGCGCTGGCGCAGAACGTCCATCTTCGAGCCACAGATCTGGGTCTTGGCGCTGTTTTGGTGGCAGGTTTCGACGATGATCGGGCGAAAAAGATTCTCAAGCTACCCCCCGATTCTGAGCCCACTGCATTGGTTTGTGTTGGTCGGTCATAGCATCCAACAATGCATAACAAATCGCTCAAGTACGTTCCGGGCCTTCGGCCCTCCACCGGACGCGCTTACGCGCGCCGCTTAGCTTGGCGTTATTGGCCCGGCATTCGTGAGTTTTTTGCTGGTGCAGTGCAAAGGCCTTGGCACCGGGATTGGTTGTAAGCCCGCTCACTCTAGTGACCGCCAAGGCCGGAAAATTCGCTGTCTGGTTTGGTTGCCACAATAGTCAGCGGTGTTGGTATTCATGGCGTGCCCCAGTTTTGGGGCCGTCCGTCTCAAACGGTAATCGGGTTGGCGGCTTTTGCGTTCTAGTTCCTTTCGCCATCCGTCGAGTTGGTGCAAGCTTTCCGGGAGAGTGCATGCGGCCTGGGTTTCCAGGCTTAACCATGGTGGTGAACGGCCATTAACCAGGCGGTCAACCGGACGCCAAAAGCGTACCGCTTTTGGTTCCCTCCGCTGCGCTCCGGCGCCGGTTACCTCAGCGTTATTGGCCCGGCATTCATGA
>JBDXFZ010000123.1:0-1049 GCA_039990395.1 Halioglobus sp. | reverse complement strand
CGCTATGTTGGCGTTGGCTGTTGGTTTGCACCGATCGCAATTCGGAGCCAAGCCTCTTCAGAAGGTTGAGCGCATTCAAATAGCCGCCGCCATGCCAGATAGCTCGGCAGATATGCCGTCCCAACCCCATGAAACCGCGCCATCCAGCCCTTCAATCGACTCATGTAACTGTTGACGTTCTGTATGTGGTATTCCTTGCCGATCACTCTCTGATTATCGAGTGTGACCAGTCTGTGGTGGGCAATGCCGTGCTCGATGGAAAAGGTTTTATACCAGCTGTGACCATCTGAGCATAGAATCGAGTCAGGATTGATAATCGGCGTCAGAAAAGCATGAACCGTCGGTTTGTTTAATGCAGGATCCACCAGATCACTGATGTGACCGTTGCGGTCCCGTGCAATAAGTACTGGAATTTTGTCCGCTTTATGCTTCCTGTTACTTTGCCCGCCACGCTTCCTGGAACTGCGATGGGTGATGTTGCGTTTGCCTTTGCAGGACTCGGCAAAGAAGGTTTCATCCACTTCGACAATGCCGGAAAGGGCATTCGCGTTGGCGTTTGCACTGGCCGTTAGAAAACGGTGACGCCACCGGAAAGCTGTCTTTAAATCAATGCCTACTCGGCCTGCCGATACCCGCAGGGTCAGGCTGTCTCGCATGCATCGCAAATAATCAAACCACTTGTTTCGGTGATGCAGCCTGGCCAGCGATGTTCCTGTAACGGCATTAAAGGTTTTATGGCAAGTCAGGCTCTGGCATCGATATCGCTGCAATCCACCAGAATGACCCCATTTGATAAGGTGCTCATCACCACAATGGGGGCATAGACGGTGAGATCTGGCGGTTTCAAGCAAGGTATGAGCCTGAGCATTGATTTGCCCAAGAAGCTGACTGGCAAGGTGTTGCTTGAGGTCAACCGGGAGGTTGGCCAAGGTCTTTTCGAGGGCGTTAACATCAGCTCTTTTCATGGTGCGCTCCATCGAAGTACTATTTATACAGTAGTATATACAGTATTCTTAGAGCGTACCAACAGCCGAAGCAAACATAGCCAT
>JBDXFZ010000122.1:0-16012 GCA_039990395.1 Halioglobus sp. | reverse complement strand
CGAATGCCACTGCTTCGCCACCCCAGACTTCAGCGCAAACGCGTGTCAGCGCAGCTGTCAGAGTTGTTTTGCCGTGGTCAACGTGACCAATGGTGCCCACGTTCACGTGGGGCTTCGTACGCTCAAATGCTTCTTTTGCCACTGTGATTCACCTCTTTGAGATAATTAAAAACTAACTGGTTGTGTTCTTGGAAATAATTTGTTCGGCAACGTTATTAGGCGCTTCCGAGTACTTGGAAAACTCCATCGTATAGGTTGCTCGACCCTGGGTTGCTGAACGCAGGTCTGTCGCATAGCCAAACATCTCGGCAAGGGGCACTTCTGCATCAATAACCTTGCCCGATGGATTCTCGTCCATACCGGCAATCAAACCTCGGCGACGGTTCAGGTCGCCGACTACATCACCCATATTTTCTTCCGGTGTTACTACTTCCACCTTCATGATTGGCTCTAGCAATACCGCACCACCTTCTTGAGACAGCTTTTTGGTTGCCAGAGAGCCGGCAATTTTAAACGCCATTTCGTTGGAGTCGACATCATGAAATGAGCCGTCATGCAGGGTGGCTTTGAGTCCCAGCAGAGGATAGCCCGCCAAAACGCCATTCTGCATTTGCTCCTCAATGCCTTTTTGCACAGCAGGAATATACTCACGGGGTACGGTGCCACCCACGATCTCGTTCACAAACTCGAGGCCTTCGGCATCGGAGTCTTCTGCTGGCTCAAACTTAATCCAGACATGTCCATACTGGCCTCGACCACCAGACTGACGTACAAACTTGCCTTCAATATCTGACGTGTTGCGAATTGCTTCGCGATAGGCTACCTGAGGCTTACCAATGTTTGCTTCAACACTAAATTCGCGGCGCATACGATCAACCAGAATATCCAGGTGCAGTTCGCCCATCCCGGAAATAATAGTCTGACCTGTTTCTTCGTCTGTTTTGACACGGAAAGACGGATCTTCCTGAGCTAGCTTGCCCAGAGCAACACCCATCTTTTCCTGATCTGGCTTGGATCTGGGCTCTACCGCCACCGATATCACCGGCTCGGGAAATTCCATACGCTCCAGAACGATTGGGCTGTCGATATCGCACAGCGTATCGCCGGTGGTGACGTCTTTCAGGCCAACTGCGGCAGCGATGTCACCCGCCAGTACTTCCTTGATTTCTTCGCGGCTATTGGAGTGCATTTGCACCATACGGCCCACGCGCTCTTTCTTTTGCTTAACCGAGTTGAAGATACCCGTACCACTCTCGAGCTTGCCGGAGTAAACGCGAAAGAACGTTAGCGTACCAACAAATGGGTCAGTGGCAATTTTGAACGCCAGTGCAGAAAACGGCGCGTCGTCATCGGCCGAGCGCGTATCAGGCGTCTCGTCTTTATCCAACAACGTTCCTTCTATAGCCTTCACCTCTGTGGGCGATGGCATGTAATCAATCACTGCGTCCAACATGGCCTGCACGCCCTTGTTCTTGAATGCAGAACCACCCAGTACAGGAACAATCTCGTTGGCCAGTGTACGCTTGCGAATGCCGGCCTTAATTTCTTCCTCGGTGAGCTCACCACCGTCGAGATACTTCTCCATCATCTCGTCGGTAGCTTCGGCCGCGTTTTCAATCATGAACTCGCGCATCTCGCGTACCTGATCGACCATCGCGTCGGGCACATCTGCGTACTCAAATGTCATTCCCTGGTCAGCTTCATTCCAGATAATGGCTTTGTTCTTGACCAGATCAACGACACCACTGAAATTTTCCTCAGCGCCAATGGTCATTTGCAATGGCACGGCTACTGCGCCCAACCTGGTCTTTAACTGCTCTACGACCATATGAAAGTCGGCACCTGCACGGTCCATCTTGTTAACGAACACCATGCGAGGGACTTCGTACTTATTGGCCTGGCGCCACACCGTTTCAGTTTGAGGCTGCACACCAGACGATCCGCACAACACCACCACGGCGCCGTCCAGAACGCGCAGTGAGCGCTCTACTTCAATCGTAAAATCAACGTGCCCGGGCGTATCGATGATGTTAATACGGTGATCATCGTACTGGGCATTCATCCCCTTCCAGAAGCAAGTAGTTGCCGCGGAGGTTATCGTAATTCCGCGTTCCTGCTCCTGCTCCATCCAATCCATGGTGGCAGCGCCATCGTGAACTTCACCGATCTTGTGAGACAGACCGGTGTAGAACAGCACGCGCTCAGTGGTTGTGGTTTTACCCGCATCCACATGAGCACAGATACCAATATTGCGATATCGATTGATAGGCGTTTGGCGTGCCACGATGACGTCCCCGTAAATCGGTAGTTGGGCAGGAATTTAGAAGCGGTAGTGCGAGAATGCCTTGTTAGCTTCTGCCATACGGTGCACATCTTCGCGCTTCTTCACAGCATTACCTTTACCCTGTGAGGCATCGATGATTTCACCGGCAAGACGCTGACGCATGGACTTCTCACCGCGGTTACGGGCATATTCCACCAGCCAGCGCATAGACAATGCGATGCGACGTGATGGACGTACTTCAACCGGTACCTGGTAGGTAGCACCACCAACACGGCGAGACTTAACTTCCACCATAGGTGCAATGTTTTCCAGTGCTTCGTCGAATGCTTCCAGAGGGTCTTTGTTCAGACGCTCCTGAACAATATCGAGCGCACCGTAGACGATGGTCTCTGCGACGGATTTTTTACCACTCACCATGACGTGGTTCATAAACTTGGCCAAAGTCACGTTACCAAACTTAGGGTCTGGCAGTACTTCGCGCTTGGCGACTACTCTTCTTCTTGGCATGTTGTTGCCCTTCTCTCTTCAGGTTGCCCGAACACCGACCTGCCACAATTGCGGGGGAGGCAGGGGTTCGGCCTTACTTACATCGTTTTGCTCAGAAAATCTCGCAATACCCGCTTACTTGGGTCGCTTCGCTCCATACTTGGAACGACCGTTACGACGGTCAGCGACTCCGGAGGTGTCGAGGCTGCCGCGAACGGTGTGATAACGCACACCAGGCAGATCCTTCACACGACCACCGCGAATTAGTACCACACTGTGCTCCTGCAGGTTGTGACCCTCACCACCGATGTATGAGGAAACCTCATAACCGTTAGTCAGGCGTACACGGCAAACCTTACGCAGTGCAGAGTTTGGCTTCTTCGGGGTTGTCGTATAAACACGAGTACAAACACCACGGCGCTGCGGACAGCTTTGCAGGGCAGGTACGTCGCTCTTCTCGACTTTGCGCTTCCTGGGCTTACGAACCAATTGGTTGATCGTTGCCATTCAGTTAGAACTCCAAATTCTCATTAATTTTCATGGCGTTATAGCCACGCTCCTCATGCGACGATCGTGTCGCTAAGGGGTTTGGGTAGTGGTCGTCAACTACTGGCAGGGCCAGAGGAAATCAGACGCACGAACATACCCCCCCTAAAGAGGAGGCGGCATTCTATAGATGCGCGAATGAGGAGTCAACCCGTGTTTCCCAACAGTTGCGGGGTTTAAACACGGGGTCAAATGCGACGCCTGCAGCAGACAACAGCCAGCAGTTCTGCAGAGGCTAATATTGAAGAAAGGGGCACAAAAAAGGGGCGCTCGATTTCTCGCGCGCCCCTGATCGTTACTACAGCTGATGTTACTCGCTGGTTTGCAGAGCCTCGGTCAGCGCTGCTTCGATTTCCTGAGCTGAAACCACCATCTCGGATTCGCTTTCGCGTGTGCGCTTGCGTTCCTCGTGGTAGGCCAAACCGGTACCCGCTGGTATCAGACGACCCACTACAACGTTCTCCTTCAGACCGCGCAGGTAGTCTCGCTTACCTGTTACCGCAGCTTCAGTCAGTACGCGCGTAGTCTCCTGGAACGATGCCGCCGAGATAAAGCTCTCGGTCGCCAGCGACGCCTTGGTGATACCCAACAGTTCGCGATCGCCATTGGCTCCAACCAAACCTTCGGCCTGCAAGCGCTCGTTCTCTTCCAGGAAGGTTGTGTATTCAACCTGCTCACCCTTGATCAGAGTGGAGTCGCCGCTGTTGGAGATCACAACCTTGCGCAGCATCTGGCGAACAATCACCTCGATGTGCTTGTCGTTAATCTTCACACCCTGCAGACGGTAGACTTCCTGAATCTCATTGACGATGTAGTTCGCCAGCGCTTCGATACCCTTAAGACGCAAAATATCGTGAGGACTTGGCGGTCCTTCTGATACAACTTCGCCTTTAGCGACCGATTCACCTTCGAACACTGACATGTTGCGCCACTTGGGAATCAGGGCTTCGTAGTGATCAGACCCATCCGCCAACGGCTTGCCGTCGGTTGGAGTAATGATCAAACGACGCTTACCCTTGGTCTCTTTACCGAAGCTCACAGTACCGGAGATTTCCGCAAGGATAGCGGGCTCTTTCGGCTTACGAGCTTCAAACAAGTCGGCAACACGCGGCAGACCACCGGTGATATCACGGGTTTTCGAACCTTCCTGCGGAATACGTGCGATAACGTCACCCGCTTCCACCTTGACACCATCTTCTAAGCTCACCATTGCATTGGCAGGCAGAAAGTAATGCGCTGGTACGTTGGTTCCCGCGAGACAGAGCTCTTCGCCCTTGTCATCCACCAGAGTCACGGCAGGACGGCTATCCTTACCCGCTGCAGGTCGTTCAGTAGGATCGATGACTGCAATGCTAGACAGACCTGTCAACTCATCTGTCTGGCGCTTGATCGTAATGCCCTCTTCCATTCCAGAGAACTTCACGATACCAGCCACTTCAGTAATGATTGGGTGTGTATGCGGATCCCAAGTTGCCACGATATCGCCAGCAGAAACCGTTGCGTTATCCGCAACCTTAATCAGCGCACCGTAAGGAAGCTTGTAGCGCTCACGCTCACGTCCAACAGTATCGAGCAGCGACAACTCACCAGAACGCGATACCGCAATCAGTGTGTTGTCAGTACGCTCAACAAACTTCAGGTTATGCAAGCGAACGTTACCGTCGTTCATCACCTGAATGTTGTCCTGAGCTGTAGCACGCGATGCCGCGCCACCAATGTGGAACGTACGCATGGTGAGCTGAGTACCCGGCTCACCAATCGACTGTGCTGCTACAACACCAATAGACTCACCCATATTCACACGATGACCACGCGCGAGGTCACGTCCGTAACAGGCTGAACAAATGCCGTGGCGCGTTTCACACGTAATTGGCGAGCGAGCTTCGATTTCATCGATACCCATCTCTTCCAGACGCTTAATCCACAGCTCGTCGAGCATGGTGCCTGCAGGGATTGCGATTTCTTCTTCGCTGCCGGGACGTAAAACATCGCGCGCGACGATACGGCCCAATACACGATCACCCAGTGTTTCAATGATGTCGCCGCCGTCGATCACAGGCGCCATTAACAGACCCTGGTCGGTGCCACAATCTTCAGACGTTACTACCAGGTCTTGCGCTACGTCGACAAGGCGACGCGTCAAGTAACCAGAGTTCGCTGTCTTCAATGCGGTATCAGCAAGACCCTTACGAGCACCGTGAGTAGAGATGAAGTACTGCAGTACGTTCAGGCCTTCACGGAAGTTCGCCACAATCGGCGTCTCAATGATTGAGCCATCAGGCTTGGCCATCAGTCCACGCATACCCGCAAGCTGGCGAATCTGAGCTGGTGAACCCCGCGCTCCAGAATCGGCATAGACATACACAGCGTTGAATGAATCCTGCTGCTCTTCTTTACCTTCGCGGTTGATCACTGTCTCTTTGGACAGGCCTTCCATCATGGCCTTGGATACCAGATCATTGGCACGCGACCAGATATCGATGACCTTGTTGTACTTCTCGCCCTGTGTCACCAGGCCAGCAGCGTACTGATCTTCGATTTCCTTTACTTCCGCTTCCGCGTGTTCAACCAGTGCTGCTTTCTCATTCGGAATCTCAAAATCGTTAACGCCGATTGATGAGCCTGACTTGGTCGAGTATTCGTATCCGGTGTACATCAGCTGATCAGCAAAGATAACTGTGGCCTTCAGGCCTACTGCTCGATAACACTGATTAATGATGCGAGAGATCGACTTCTTGGCCATGTTCTGGTTGACCATATCGAAGGCAATACCTTCAGGTACGATTTCCCACAAAAGCGCGCGACCTACAGTTGTATCGGCGATAAACGTTCTTTCTTCACGCTCACCTTCGTCAGTGTTCACCACTTCATTCACGCGCAATTTGATGCGCGCCTGCAGGTGCACCTCACCGGTGTTAAAAGCACGGTGTGCTTCCGACACATTGGCAAAAACCGTTCCTTCACCTTTAGCGTTAACACGTGAACGTGTCATGTAATACAAGCCCAACACCACGTCTTGGGAGGGCACAATGATTGGCTCTCCGTTGGCTGGTGACAGGATGTTATTGGTAGACATCATGAGCGCACGAGCTTCAAGCTGGGCTTCAATAGTAAGAGGCACGTGCACAGCCATCTGGTCACCGTCGAAGTCAGCGTTGTACGCCGCACATACCAGCGGGTGCAGCTGAATAGCCTTACCTTCAATCAGCACGGGCTCGAACGCCTGGATACCAAGACGGTGGAGAGTGGGTGCTCGGTTCAGCAGAACCGGGTGCTCACGAATCACTTCAGCCAGAATATCCCAAACCTCTGGTGGCTCGCGCTCAACCATTTTCTTGGCGGCCTTGATCGTAGTAGCCAGTCCTCGGGCTTCAAGTTTGCCGAAGATAAATGGCTTGAATAGTTCAAGCGCCATTTTCTTGGGAAGGCCACACTGATGTAAGCGCAGTGTAGGACCAACCACAATTACGGAACGACCAGAGTAATCAACTCGCTTACCCAACAGGTTCTGACGGAAACGACCCTGCTTACCCTTGATCATGTCGGCAAGAGATTTCAGAGGACGCTTGTTAGATCCGGTGATTGCGCGACCGCGGCGACCGTTATCCAGCAACGCGTCAACCGACTCCTGCAGCATACGCTTTTCGTTACGTACGATGATGTCAGGTGCGTTCAGGTCCAACAGGCGCTTAAGGCGATTATTACGGTTGATCACGCGGCGATACAGATCGTTAAGATCTGATGTTGCAAAGCGGCCACCATCAAGCGGCACCAGCGGGCGTAAGTCTGGCGGCAGAACCGGCAATGCATTCAGCACCATCCACTCTGGCTTGTTGCCAGAATTGGCAAACGCTTCCATCAGCTTAAGTCGCTTGGACAGCTTCTTGATCTTGGTTTCACTGTTCGTTGCAGGAATCTCTTCACGCAGTGTTGCCACTTCGTGGTCCAGATCCAACTGCATCATCAGGTCTTGAACCGCTTCAGCGCCCATCTTGGCAGAGAATTCGTCGCCGAATTCTTCCATTGCCTCGTAGTACTGCTCGTCTGTCAGCAGTTGGCCTTGCTCAAGCGTCGTCATACCAGGATCGGTTACTACGTATGATTCAAAATACAGCACGCGCTCAATATCGCGTAGTGTCATATCCAGCAACAAGCCGATACGAGACGGCAGTGACTTCAAGAACCAGATGTGTGCAACTGGGCTTGCCAGCTCAATGTGACCCATGCGCTCACGACGGACTTTGGCAAGAGCGACTTCAACGCCACACTTTTCACAGATCACACCGCGATGCTTAAGTCGCTTGTATTTGCCACACAGGCATTCGTAGTCTTTAACCGGGCCAAAAATCTTGGCACAGAACAAGCCATCGCGCTCGGGCTTGAACGTCCGGTAGTTAATGGTTTCCGGCTTTTTCACTTCGCCGAATGACCAGGAGCGAATCATCTCCGGTGACGCCAGACCGATGCGAATGGCGTCAAATTCGTCATTTTGTCCCTGGGACTTCAATAAATTAAGTAAGTCTTTCAAGGCCTTTCCTCCACGAGGTTAGTCTTTCGAGTCAGGCTGCAATATGGCCGCCTGACCCACTGAGTCCAAATGTTGTCTGTTACTCGCTCTCGAGCTCGATATCGATACCCAAAGAACGAATTTCTTTAACCAACACATTGAAGGACTCGGGCATGCCCGGCTCCATACGATGGTCGCCATCAACGATGTTCTTGTACATCTTCGTACGTCCTGCGACGTCGTCCGACTTCACAGTCAGCATTTCCTGCAAAGTGTAGGCGGCACCATAAGCTTCCAGTGCCCAGACCTCCATCTCTCCAAAGCGCTGACCACCGAACTGCGCCTTACCGCCCAGCGGCTGCTGGGTAACGAGGCTGTACGAACCGGTTGAACGCGCATGCATCTTGTCGTCCACCAGGTGGTTCAACTTCAGCATGTACATGTAACCTACGGTCACTTGGCGATCGAACTCTTCGCCGCTACGGCCATCATACAGAGTGAACTGGCCGCTTTCTGGCATGTCCGCAAGCGTCAGAAGATCCTTGATGGATTGTTCTGCAGCTCCGTCAAATACCGGTGTTGCCATTGGCACACCACCAGACAGGTTCTCAGCCAGCTCCATGATGTCGGCATCAGAGAATGACTTCAGATCTTCCTCACGACCCGCACCGTTGTTGTAGATGCTGTTGAGGAAGTTACGCACCTCAGCCACCTTACGCTGCTCTTTGACCATGACGTTGATCTTGTCGCCAAGACCCTTGGCCGCCATACCCAGGTGAGTTTCGAGAATCTGACCCACGTTCATCCGCGAGGGCACACCCAGAGGGTTAAGCACGATGTCTACCGGCTCACCTTTCTCATCAAACGGCATGTCCTCTACCGGCATGATCACGGAGATCACACCCTTGTTACCGTGACGACCCGCCATCTTGTCACCTGGCTGGATGCGACGCTTGATCGCAAGGTACACCTTGACGATCTTCAGCACGCCCGGCATCAGGTCATCACCGCTTTGAAGCTTGCGTTTCTTGTCTTCGAAGCGATCTTCGAGCAGCTTGTTCTGCTCTTCGAGCTGACGCTGAGCAGAAGCCAGTGCTTCGTTCTTCTCGCTGTCAGAAAGCTTCAGCTTGAACCACTGATCACGCTCGAGCTCGGCCAGTACTTTGTCAGTTAAAGCCGTACCCTTGGAAAGGCCAGCACCGCTCACTGTCTTCGAACCCTTAAGAAGGTTAGTCAGACGAGCAAAGGTTGCCTCTTCGTAAATACGATACTCTTCTTTAAGATCCTTGCGGTAATCGTCCAGCTGGTACTTCTCGATCTGCTGAGCGCGAGCATCTTTCTCAAGACCGTCGCGGGTAAACACCTGCACATCGATAACCGTACCCTTGGTGCTGGTTGGTACACGCAGTGACGTATCTTTAACGTCGGACGCTTTCTCACCAAAAATGGCACGCAGCAACTTCTCTTCTGGCGTTAGCTGTGTCTCGCCCTTGGGCGTGACCTTACCAACCAGAATGTCACCAGCGTCGACCTCGGCGCCTATATAGACAATGCCGGACTCGTCGAGCTTACCCAGTGCACCTTCACCCACGTTGGGGATATCAGCAGAGATCTCCTCAGATCCCAACTTGGTGTCACGAGCAATACACGTGAGCTCCTGAATATGAATAGTAGTGAAACGATCTTCCTTCACCACTCGCTCGGACACTAAGATAGAGTCCTCGAAGTTGTAGCCGTTCCAGGGCATAAAGGCGATTCGCATGTTCTGGCCAAGCGCAAGCTCACCCATATCAATCGATGGCCCATCCGCCAAAATATCACCACGTACCACGGCATCACCTTCTTTCACGATAGGCCGTTGGTTGATACAGGTGTTTTGGTTTGAACGCGTGTACTTGGTGAGGTTGTAGATATCTACCGGAGATTCATCTACACCCACATCAGCGTCATTCACACGTACAACGATGCGGCTGGCGTCAACTGAGTCAATCACACCCGAGCGACGCGCGACTTCGCACACGCCCGAATCACCTGCCACGTAGCGCTCCATGCCAGTTCCCACCAGAGGCTTATCACTCTTGAGGGTAGGTACTGCCTGGCGCTGCATGTTAGAGCCCATCAATGCGCGGTTCGCGTCATCGTGCTCCAGGAACGGAATCAATGCTGCCGCAACTGATACGACCTGCTTGGGCGACACATCCATGTACTGCACGCGCTCTGGAGGCATAACAGTAAATTCGTTCATGTGACGCACAGCGATCAGGTCATCGACGAACTGCATCTTCTTGTTCAATGTTGCAGACGACTGCGCAATCACGTGTTCTGCTTCGTTGATCGCAGACAGAAACTCAATGTCTTCAGTTACCTTGCCATCCACTACCTTGCGGTAAGGGCTTTCGAGAAAACCGTACTCATTGGTGCGCGCATAGGTTGCCAGCGAGTTAATCAGACCAATGTTTGGCCCTTCAGGCGTCTCAATGGGGCAGACACGTCCGTAGTGTGTGGGGTGTACGTCTCGCACCTCAAAACCGGCACGTTCACGTGTAAGACCACCTGGCCCAAGAGCCGACACACGGCGCTTGTGTGTAACCTCAGACAGCGGGTTGTTCTGATCCATAAACTGGGACAACTGACTGGATCCGAAGAACTCCTTAACCGCCGCCGATACTGGCTTGGCATTGATGAGATCCTGCGGCATCAAGCCTTCGCTCTCGGCCATAGACAGGCGTTCCTTGACTGCGCGCTCAACACGTACCAGACCCACGCGGAACTGGTTTTCAGCCATCTCACCAACGCTACGTACACGTCGGTTACCCAGGTGATCGATATCGTCGACAATGCCTTTACCGTTTCGGATAGCGACCAGAGTCTTCAATACCTCAACGATGTCTTCACGACTGAGGATACCGCTGCCGGTGACTTCATCGCGGCCCAGTCTGCGGTTGAACTTCATACGGCCCACAGCAGACAGGTCGTAACGGTCTGCAGAGAAGAACAGGTTCTGAAACAGGTTTTCTGCGGATTCCTTGGTAGGTGGCTCGCCGGGGCGCATCATGCGATAGATTTCTACCAATGCTTCCAGTTCGCTGCGAGTAGAGTCCTGACGCAAGGTGTCTGAGACAAATGGACCGCAATCCAATTCGTTGGTGTACAGCGTTTCAATGGTGGCAACGCCCGCTTCGGTCAGCTGCTCCATCACTTCTTCGCTGATCACGGTATTACACTCAACCAATACTTCGCCTGACTTCTTGTCGACGACGTTCTTGGCCAGTGCGCGGCCGTAAAGGTAATCCGCCGGAATTTCCAGCTCAGTGATCTTGGCTTCGTCCAACTGGCGAATGTGGCGCGCAGTAATACGGCGACCTTCTTCCACGATAACCTTGCGGCCCGCTTTGATGTCGAAGGCTGCAACATCACCACGCAGACGCTCGGGGATCAGCGTCATGGTGTAGTTGCCGTCTTTGCCTACGTGAACTGTGTTCACCTCGTAGAACATTTCCAGGATTTCTTCTGAGGCGTATCCCAGAGCGCGCAGCAGTACTGTTGCTGGAAGCTTGCGACGACGATCGATACGCACAAACACGAGATCTTTTGGATCGAATTCGAAATCCAGCCATGAACCACGGTAAGGAATGACGCGTGCACTGTAGAGCAGCTTGCCAGACGAATGCGTCTTGCCCTTGTCGTGATCGAAGAAAACGCCAGGGGAACGGTGCAGCTGGGACACGATCACACGCTCGGTACCATTGATAACGAAGGTACCGTTGTCAGTCATCAGGGGTATTTCACCCATGTAGACTTCCTGTTCTTTGATGTCTTTGATGGTCTTGTTAGCCGAATCCTTATCGTAAATGATCAGGCGAACTTTCACGCGCAGTGCGCATGAGTAGGTGACGCCGCGTAGCTGACATTCATTTACATCAAAAACGGGCTTGCCGAGGTTGTAGTCTACGTACTCAAGAGCCGCGTTGCCGCTGTAGCTGACAATTGGAAACACCGACTTGAAAGCCGCGTGCAGGCCATACTCGCCTCGCTCGCTCAGGGGAATGCCCTGCTGCGTAAACTTGCGGTATGAATCGAGTTGGATCGCAAGCAGGTATGGAACGTCCATAACGTTCGGCAACATGCCGAAGTCCTTGCGAATACGTTTTTTCTCAGTGTACGAGTATGCCATCAGTACTCCCCAGCGTGATTAGCTATCAACCGCCTCTACGCGGTTGGGTGGCCCGAATCGGGGCCGGTTTCAGGTCGCCTGCCCGTACGGAGCGGCACCTGAAAAATCTCTATCATTGAAGCGGGAAAAGGCCGGCGAGCAATTTGCCCACCAGCCTTGTCCTTATCCGATCGAAACCGGACAGATGCTAAACTTACTTGAGCTCAGCAGAAGCGCCTGCTTCTTCGAGCTGCTTCTTAACATCTTCAGCTTCATCCTTCGAAGCACCTTCCTTAATTGCAGAAGGAGCGCCGTCAACCAGACCTTTGGCTTCTTTCAAGCCCAGGCCAGTTACAGCACGAACTACCTTAATGACGTTTACTTTCTTGTCACCAACAGCAGTCAACATTACGTCGAATTCGGTCTGCTCTTCAGCAGCCGCACCAGCATCGCCACCGCCAGCCGCAGGGGCCGCAGCAACGGCAGCTGCCGCAGTTACACCAAACTTCTCTTCCATTGCTTCGATGAGCTCAACAATTTCCATTACGCTCATATCTGCAATTGCAGTCAAAATATCGTCTTTAGACAGAGCCATGACTCATATCTCCTATTTAGCTGATTAAATATCCAATCGCAGGGGCTTACGCCGCTGCTTCTTTCTGATCGCGAACTGCTGCGAGTGTGCGAACCAGTTTTCCAGGTACTTCGTTCATTGTCTGAACCAGCTTGGTTGCAGGCGCCTTCATAACACTCATCAACATAGAGAGTGCCTGATCGCGCGTAGGCAACTTCGCAAGAACATCCAACTGTTCTGCACCCAGCATCTGGCCGCTTACCGCCAGTACTTTAACTTCAAAGTCTTCGTTATCTTTCGCGAAGTCCTTAAAGAGACGTGCCGCTGCGCCCGGATCTTCCATAGAAAATCCAAACAAGGAGGGGCCGGCCAACGAGTCATTTACACACTCGTAGTCAGTTCCTTCCAATGCACGCTTGGCCAAAGTGTTCCGCACTACACGGAGTGTCACCTGGTTTTCGCGAGCGTCTTTACGCAGGGCTGTCATCCCGTCCACTGTTACGCCGCGTGAATCGGCGATAACGAGGGACAGAGCACTGGTGGCAGTCTCGTTAACTTCAGCAACTATCGCTTTCTTGTCTTCGAGTCCAATTGCCACTGGAATTACTCCTGGATTACAAATTAAGGTGGGGCCAACGCTATGACCACACCACGTTCGGTGAACACATCCACCATCTGCGTAGGCTCGGTAAACCCGAGGGTTACCTGTTTTAAGTTATCGTCGAATAACAACTTCTTCGATAACGCCTACGGTCTTTGATGGCCTTCAGTTCTCAGCTAAATGGGCTTGCGCCCGAGCCTTCTCCAAAGACCTCAAAGTGACCAACACACGCACTGTATGCTTAGTGTTGATCAACAACGCGCCTCATCCGTGAGTCGCCTTGAGGAACAGCCCCTTGTGAGGGCCGCTCGATCAATTCTCTAGTGACGCCTGATCAACAACAACGCCGGGACCCATTGTGGTCGACAGCGTGATCTTGGACAGGTAGACACCTTTAGCCGCAGCCGGCTTTGCCTTTACGAGGTCGGCGAGCACTGCCTCGAGATTGCCGCGAATCGCGTCCATCTCAAAGCTGATCTTGCCGATACCGCCGTGAACGATGCCATTCTTGTCGGTACGGTAACGAACCTGACCTGCTTTGGCATTGTTAACTGCTGTCGCCACATCAGGCGTTACAGTGCCCGTCTTGGGGTTTGGCATCAGGCCGCGAGGACCCAGCACCTGACCCAACTGGCCGACAACGCGCATTGCATCCGGAGAAGCAATCACTACGTCAAAGTCCATCATGCCGCCTTTAATCTGCTCTGCGAGATCTTCCATACCCACCAGGTCTGCACCTGCGGCCTTGGCTTTCTCGGCAGCATCACCTTGAGTGAACACGGCTACACGAACATCGCCACCAGTACCGTGAGGCAGCGTGGTTGCGCCACGAACAGCTTGGTCTGATTTACGCGCATCGATGCCAAGGTTCACGGCAACTTCAACAGTCTCATTGAACTTTACTGTCGCAAATTCTTTCAACAGACTTACCGCTTCTTCCAACGGATAAGCTTTGCCAGGCTCAACTTTTTCTTTAAATGCGCGTACGCGCTTGGAGAACTTAGCCATTAGTTGACCCCCTCTACTTCGATACCCGCAGAGCGAGCACTGCCAGCGATAGTACGAACCGCTGCGTCCATATCTGATGCTGTCAGATCTGGCCACTTCTGTGTTGCCACGTCTTCCAACTGAGCGCGGTTTACCTTCCCCACCTTATTGGTGTTCGGTTCACCGGAGCCCTTCTTAATCTTTGCAGCCTTGCGCAGCAATACAGATGCTGGCGGCGTCTTCTTGATAAAGGTGAAAGAGCGATCACCGTAAACAGTAATCACTACAGGAATCGGCAGACCGGGCTCTGTGCCTTGGGTCTCGGCGTTAAACGCCTTACAGAATTCCATGATGTTCACACCGTGCTGACCCAACGCGGGGCCCACTGGTGGACTGGGGTTTGCCTGACCAGCAGGCACCTGCAGCTTAATATAAGCTTCTACTTTCTTAGCCATCTTTCTTCTCCCGGGTGCAAACGCCGTCGGAACTGTTCAATCAATACTGAACCAGCCCTCGGGCTCCCCATTGTGGCGACCGTAGTCGCCCATTAATATTCGCTACCGCAAGCAGCAGCGCTTGTGATCGTCAGGCCTTTTCGACCTGGCCAAACTCCAGCTCCACCGGAGTGGAACGACCAAAAATCAGTACCGCAACGTTCAAGCGGCTTTTCTCATAATTCACCTCTTCAACCACTCCATTGAAGTCGTTGAAAGGGCCGTCGACAACACGGACCATCTCGCCCGGCTCGAACAGTGTCTTGGGACGCGGTGCTTCAACACCATCTTCAACACGCTGAAGAATGGTAGCGACCTCGGCCTCAGTAATTGGCGCAGGAGCTTCTGCTTTGCCGCCAATAAAGCCCATAACCCTTGGCGTTTCCTTCACCAAGTGCCAGGTATCGTCTCCCAGTTCCATTTGAACCAGAACGTAACCTGGAAAAAACTTACGCTCGCTGCGACGCTTCTGGCCACCGCGCATTTCCACCACTTCTTCTGTGGGTACCAGAACTTCACCAAAGCGATCTTGCATATGGTGCAGTTCGATACGCTCCTTCAGGGCAGCCGCAACCTTCTTCTCGTATCCTGAATAGGCGTGTACGACGTACCAACGCATTGCCATCGGTTAACCCTTATTGTCCGTTTTACCCAATTGCCAGTGACACTAACCAGCCCAGCAGGGAGTCGAGACCCCACAGAACCAATGCCACCAGCACTACAAATACCACCACGATCATCGTGGTCTGCACGGTCTCCTGGCGCGTTGGCCAGACCACCTTACGAATCTCTGTTCGCGAACCCTTCACGAGAGTCCAAAGCGCTTCACCCTTGGCCGTTTGCAGCGCGATTAATCCCGCCACAGCCGAAAGCGCAATAATACCCAGCACGCGATAGAGCAGTGACTGGTCTGCAAAATAACTGTTGCCGATCACACATGCTGCGAGCAGTGCGATGACAATGACCCACTTTGCCGTATCAAAACGACTGGTGGTGGTTTCCACACTCATCCAAAATATCCTTTATCAGGCTGCATACACCGTGGTGTCACAACCCCTGCCATAAATGGCAGGCCAGGAGGGAATCGAACCCCCAACCTGCGGTTTTGGAGACCGCTGCTCTGCCAATTGAGCTACTGGCCTATATCCCTCGTTTAGACGACGAAGCCGAACTGCTTTTTTAAAGCGGTTCGGCTCGGTCATTTCAGGGCGACAACCAACGTTGCCACCCGCTTGATGCTTACTCGAAGATCTTGGCGACGACGCCAGCACCTACAGTACGGCCACCCTCACGGATCGCAAAACGCAGGCCTTCTTCCATCGCAATCGGTGCAATCAACGTCGCAACCATCTGCACGTTGTCACCTGGCATTACCATCTC
>JBDXFZ010000121.1:0-1226 GCA_039990395.1 Halioglobus sp. | reverse complement strand
CGCTAAGGGTTTTACCAAATAACCGGTTTCGAGGATTTTTAATGATCAAGGTGATCCACGTCGAAGATGACGATGACATACGAGAGTTGGTCGAACTTTCATTAAAAATTTCAGACGAATTCGAGGTCCTGAGCTGCGCTTCCGGCATTGAAGCGATGAGCGCAGTGGGAGCATTCAAGCCGGATCTCCTACTGTTGGACGTTATGATGCCGAACATGAACGGCGTAGAGACTTTAGAGAATATCAGAAGCCTGGAGGGCTACTCCAAAATACCAGCTATCTTCGTAACCGCCCGGGCAGGCGTCGACAAAAACAAGGAGCTATTCGAAGCAGGAGCGCTCGGCGTTATCGTCAAGCCCTTTGAAGTGGCTACCTTAGCCGAACAGATCCTGACGATATTCGATGGGATCAACTAGTCTAGCGGTTACCTAGTTCTTCTGGCTGGCCCGCAATTGTTCAGGCGCTGCTCAGCCAGAACCAACAACAAACCTATTCCGGGTCAACATAGCATATGCATTTGGTAAGTCGGCAGTCTTCAACGCAGCCCCCTAAACTCACTTAGGATAGACCGAGCTAGCGCTTCAACTAACGTTTCCCCGGCCAAAAGCGTCCCATTTACTCTTTTTAGCTCAGCCAAAGACCTGAGGCTGTCTCTGCCTTTCTCGCCTAAGGTGTCCGGGCTCACAAGCCCCATCGCCCAATCAGGAAAGGCACGCTCATTTGCCTGACCTTCCCAGACGTTCGAAAGGCCGTGATGACGCTGATCAATTGCTATCCGCTTATAGCTTATATTGACCATATCCTCAGCACCTTCCAGGACCTGAAAAAAGATTTGGTCGTGATACATGAGCAGGCCGGTGATCCCATCGCGCTCATTGTTCTGGATGGAAGCGTTCAAAATGTTGGATAGATCATCGTTACCTAGTTGGGTGTCGGTAACACTCACATAAGCCATTTGGTAAACCATTTGAAATCGTACTCCTCATGCCAACCCACAGTGCCTAGTTGCTGCGAACAGTTGCTATGACCTCCAATTAGCCCAATAATATCATACGTGTAGGCCTAGGTCGGACAGAACCGCTCGAAAGCTCCCAACCTACTGAAAACGCGTTATCTTATCAGGGATAAGTCCTGCAATGCCGGGCGCATGGCCCAAGTCGCTTGACGTGAGGTCGCTTTCGAATGAACCGCCATTGATCATGGCATGTTCAGGGAGGAGTCATTTC
>JBDXFZ010000120.1:0-1082 GCA_039990395.1 Halioglobus sp. | reverse complement strand
CGTGCCCCGGACCCGCGTGGTGATAGGCAGCACCCAGCACAGCCCGAAGGTTTCGTGGACAGCCTGCGGGGACACCACCAGCGCCGGGCGCTGCTTCGCTTGTTCATGCCCCGCCAGCGGGTCGAAATTAAGGCGGACGATGTCTCCCTTCCTTGGGATGTAAGCCATCAGATTTCCTCGTTACCCACGGGATCGCTGTCCAGCCACTGCCGGTCTTCCTCGGTCAGGGCCATCTTTTCAGGGGTGCAGGTCGCCAGCATTTCCTCCAGCGTCGGCCCGCTGGGGCGCATCACAAGCGCGCCGTCCCGGATCTCAACGGCCAGAGTGCTGCCGGCGTCCAGGCCGAGCTGCTCCATCAGCGCCTTGGGCAGACGCACCGCCGAGCTGTTACCCCACTTTCGGATTTGCACTTCCATCACGGTTACCTGAGACGTGTGATTGACGCCATTACATTACCAGTAAGAACCGGAAATGTATACACATTGGATATCCGTCCAGGCAACCTCTCCAGTTGGATATTTCATCACCCATGGGCTCCTGAATGGCAGCTATCGCACAACTTTTCTTCTCCTGCCATCATCAGACGTTGCGCATCAACATAAACGCTCAGCGCTGTAAAGCCATA
Source organism: Halioglobus sp. (assembly GCA_039990395.1). Lineage (GTDB taxonomy): Bacteria > Pseudomonadota > Gammaproteobacteria > Pseudomonadales > Halieaceae > CALINF01. Next base: position 457 of record JBDXFZ010000120.1, on the reverse strand, counting down.
AAAGTTACGATCATTAAGAGAACCAAAAGGAAAACAGCCCTGCGAAGTTTGAATTCAAGCTCTCTTAACCTCTCCTCGTCTGATGAGCCAAGCCCCTCCTTTCTCTTTACGGAGATGGACCCAATGGCAATCCATAAATCAAGAAAACTCATTTTTTCTAAAAAGCGACCTCGCTGCTTATCAACTAAAAGGCATGCGTATAAAAGAAATGTCACAACCCATAAAAAGCACAAAAAGAGCAACAAGTTATTCATCGCTTCCTCATTGAAAGTAACGCCGAGACGGAACAAACCATGAGTGGGCTTCTGGAGCACGGCCGAGGTCAACCCTCGCCCTCTTCATCACCACTGATCAGCATGACCAGCCCAGGCTTTTCGCAAGGCATCCAATAGCGGGCATCCTCATGCAGCCAGCGGCCACAATGCTCATTAGTGATTTCGTTGATAAAGGTATATTT
>JBDXFZ010000119.1:0-1739 GCA_039990395.1 Halioglobus sp. | reverse complement strand
CATCAGTCGTAGCATCAAAATGTAGATAGGCATTCTCAACATAGCGTGGCAAGGGCCGACCAAAACTCGGGTTTTCCCTACGGCAGGTTACCGTCTGCGCCAGCCCGCCAAATTTGTAGAACTCTTCATTTTTCCAATTGGAATCGCGATAGGCAACAACCGTAAAATCTAGTGCCACCGGTCCGTCCTCGGATTCTGTCCCGATCCCGATATCAGAGGCCAGCGTGCCCACGTATTCGGTTTGGTCAGCGTTAAGCGTTACTTCACCCAACCCAAAGACTTCAATGGCCTTTAGCGACCAGTTGACGCTGTTGACATCCCACTCTGACGGTTTCGCCTCATATTCCTCTTTTACCACTGAGATGTCGGGCAAGACGCTGCGTACCAGACCGCATCCAGTCGAAACCTCCGAGGCATAGCCGTCGTGAACGATCAGCCGCGGATGAATGCGGTCCTTGACCTGTGTGGTATAGCCGCGCGCCTCATGCCAATCGAACCTCTCCTTGGTGTGGACGATCTGCAGTTCTGACTGCGGGTTGAACAAAACAAGCTTGTCGTTATCGGCTTCTTTGATCTGAAAGGACCATCCAATTCCCACCTCAGCTTCGGACGTACAGGCCAAATCACGACATCCTAAATAGGTTGAGTGAGTTACTACATCGGCCGTGTCCCTGTCCCCAAAGGCACCGATTGACAAATCGTCCTCCAGTACTGTTATTCGAATCCCGTGATGCGTCGTGCCCTCGAGAAAAGCCGCCCGCCCCGGCGCGGTGCTTGGTTCCAGATTGTAAATGATCGTCATGCCAGGCAGAAAAGTGGCAATCCTGTTTTCCTCCTTTTCAGCACCAGAATAGCTTTTGCCGCCCCGAAGTTCATTGTTTCCAATATCAGACAGTGCGAAAGTACCGCCGACGACCCACCGACCGCCATCCGGGATGCCTCTGGTGGTATCCTGAGCCAATGCAGTCGAGATTGAGCAGAAGATCGCAAAGCTATAGCCGATGCACTTCATAATCTAAGGTTCCTTTCTATCTGAAGTTCTGCGCCATCTCGTCCAGCGTAGCTCCAAATGTCGCCGCGAAAGCGTCGAGTTCAGTCTGGCTGACGTGTGTAGCATTTGCTCGTATCGACTCACCTATCTCATTCAGAGAAAGAAGTTTTTCAAACCCCTGATCGGGGAAATGCACCCTGAGTTCGAGCAAGATTGCGTTGAGTTCTGTCAGAAAGGTCGAGATCTGGCTTTGGCAGACATTCGAGGCCACGTCTCTCAGATTTCGTGTGCATTCCAGAGCCAAATATGCTTGGGAGAACTGTGTAGTTAGTGTGGTCAACTGGTTATTGCGAAACGCGTTTAGAGCGTCGCGTTTTGACGCCACCTCTATTTGGTTGTCGACCATAGCTATCAAAAATTGCGCGAAGACCACTATCACAATGCCAGAGAATACCGCTTTGAAGCTGATCTCCACCAAGCTTTGTAGAAGCGACTCTTTTTTTCCGGACCAGAACGAGATGCTCAAGTACGTTGCCCCCTGAAACTTTTGCACTAAGCACTACTTTGCCTTTGGCATGTCTTTCTTTGCCTTTGGCATGTCCTTCGTCTGACCTGACTAGCAGCGCTGATATCTCGAGTTACAGGCCTCGGCTGGGACTGTAGAAACTGCGGTAAAAGCGGTCGCAGTAGCGAATGCTACCGCAAAAAGAATGGCAAAATTCCACTTCATTTTGAACCCCAAATAAAA
>JBDXFZ010000118.1:0-1366 GCA_039990395.1 Halioglobus sp. | reverse complement strand
CAGGGTAGCAAGGTACCAGGCGGACTAGCAGGGAGAACCTGGCTATGCTACTCGTACCACAAACTGCTGCCGCTACCTGGAGGATGCTTTGTGCTTTGGTTTTGCCTGTTATTTTTCGCGTGGTTCTTAGTCTTGGTCTGTTTACAAATGGTGGAGTTTTTCTTTTCTTTTTCGATTTGTCATCTCTGTTGTTGTTTTTAGTCTTCTTTCGTTCTCTATCCCATAGAATGTGTATGTCGTGCCTGTCGTATCCAGTACGATGACATGTCCTTGCATTGCTCGCTGTGCTTCCTTCCTGCATACGTGGCAATGTGTGGCGTAGCTTTGTGACCACAGAACTTGTATCTCTTCTAGGATTGAATAATCGGCACGGACACCTGATGTGCTGGATGTCGACGGGTAGAGAGAACGGTTTAATGTGAAGAAAACAAAAATTTGGCTGTTTTATGACTGATGGATATTGATCTCGGGCAGAGGCCGCGCCGACAGCTGTAGGCTGGTCCGTAATTAGTTGTGCGTAATTTCGTGGCCCATCTGCGCTTTGGCTCGCTCATCGTTTAGAAAGCTTGAATAGACCGAAGTGTTGGCTGCTGAATTTCTCTATTCAAACGGTTCCTCCATCTCGGTAGGAGCGAGCGCGATCATACAGCTAGTATTGTACCAGGTATTATTAGTACATAACATCTGTCTATCGTTTTTCCACTCCTCTGCTGCTGCTGATTATATTAGGCAATACATCAAGGCGATGAGCAGCGCGCGGTGATCCACAGCGCGGACACCCGCATCGGTACATAACTCAGCAATGGAGCCGACGAAGTGGAGCAGCAGTTGAGACAAACTATAACGCGCCCAGGATACCCGTATCTACGTATTATCATGTACCACGACGGACAGCATGCCAAATAGATGGTATGTTGATGATGCTGTCGTAACGCTCGAAAAATTGCGATGTCACGAGTCAGAAGTCACGAGACGTCGGCAGCAGCAGCAGCAGCAGCAGCTACTCGTACGAGCGTTGGCCGCCAAAGGCTTTGAACTTTTGCCGCTGCTGCTCCTAGCAGCAGCTCCTGAGCAGCGGCTTAGCTGCTGCCTGCCGCTGACTGCGGGGAAGATCTTTTCAAGCTACCAGAAGCTGCTTGCTGGTGTTTCAGAAGCTGCTGCGAGCTTTGACCGCCGAGAGTTTTGGCCGCCGAGAGCTTTAGCCGCGATTGACATATACATATGCTTCTTCAGGTTGTCGCGACGGCAGATACCTAAGCGACGGAGAGGGACCGCACCACCACCCCAACAGGCACATAGCTGCTCCTGAGCAGCAGCTCCTCCCAGCTCCTCCTGAGCAGCAGCTTCTCTGAGGAGTAGCTTAGCT
>JBDXFZ010000117.1:0-2426 GCA_039990395.1 Halioglobus sp. | reverse complement strand
TATACTCATGCGCAGGGTGTGTTAAATCATCTGTTTTTCAACGATATTAACGACGCAATTGTGGTCGCCCACTCGTACGGTGGAGGAGTTCTGTCCGAAGCATTGGTGGGCGATGAGGAAGGGCGAATTAGCCATGCGCTTTACCTTGATGCTTTCCGGTTGGAAGAAGGTCAATCAGTCGCTGGGGTTCAGAGCAACGAACTTGTCGATGGTATGAAGAAGGCACAGCAGTCGGGGGAAATGATCCCGCCAAGGCCTGTAGAAACATGGAAAGATATATGGGGTATGGTCGGCCCGGCTGTGCAATTTGCCGAACCAAGGGTCAAGCCGATGTCACCCAACTGTTTTCTAGAAACAGTGCGGGGCGACCCGTTTTCAGATGAACGAAAATACACCTACATGCGGTGTAGCCAGAATGACAATGCTCATTTCAAAGGCTATTTGCAGGCATCAAAAGCTGACCCACGGTTCCAAGCAACCGAAGTTGATGGACATCATAATGTAATGGTTCTTGATCCACTGCGAATGGCCGAAGCAATTTCGGCTGCTGCTTAACTCTAAGGGCCTGCACCTCGGAAACCGCCCTTCGCACTAGGAAGCCACCCGAAACGGACAAGTGTTGGAGAACTGCACCCAAAAAGTGTTTTATCGCCCTCCGAAACGACGCGTTATACTAAGAAGGACCGATCTTAACGGGCATCTGTGTCAAGCATCAAACTCGTGCACGCGCCAATGAACCAGAGACAGAAAAACCCTATGAAACAAACAGATATTGACGCCATTTTGGTAGTGCATCGCTTGGCATTTGGAGAGGCTGAAGGTGCGGAAATCGCTCAACTGGCCAAAGACTTTCTCAATCTTCCAAACACTATCACAATAAGCGCCGAGCGCGATGGGAAGATTGCTGGCAATGTGCTGTTCACGCCGTTTGTCTTCAAGGATTGCCCGGACAAAAAATGCTACCTGCTCGCTCCTTGCGGGGTGTCACCAAAGTATCAGGGCCGCGGAGTTGGAAAGGAGATCATGGAAACGAGCATAAGCCACCTCAAGTCTATCGGAACAGACGCTGTTTTCGTATTGGGTGTGCCTACGTTCTATCCTCGGTACGGCTTTGCCCAGACTGACAAGCAGACGCCATACCCTGAATTGTTGACGATGCCCGAAGCTTGGATGGCACTTGAGCTTTCTCCCGGGACAGTCGAGAAACTGAGCGGTCAAACGACAGCGGTCTCGCCGTTCATGCAATCGCATTGGTGGGATACGTCGGGGCGCGGATAACAACTCGCATGCAAACAACTAGGCATTCGAACAAAGTCCAACGAAGGTTCGCCTCCCGCCGATAGCTACTAATGCTGCGATGTTGAACCATTGGCGAATGGTCTCAATACGGAGTTTCTCTGTTCGCCAAACTAATGACGCCTCTGGGCTCGATGCAGTCGTTCGCTGCGGGCTGCATGAATGGCTGCTTTGTACGTTTGCAGACATTCGTTTTCTTTGGCCGACTGTCCGAGTTGCGGACAAAGCTGCCTATCGCTGATGCAGCAATAATTGCTTTTACCCGATCATTTAGACTCCGAGACGGTCGCGGCACTGCGGCATGGTTTCCCCAAAGTCGCCATTCGCAGTTTGCCAAATCGCCAAAACCCAAACCGGCCATACGCTGCGTCAGCTATCGGATGTCTCAGTTGGGGACGAAGCGACCAGTGGGTTTTGCTGTATTAACAGTCATTCTTAGATCAAACAGTGCCAATGGCGCGGCTCGAAGCAGGCATGGTTTGGGGCGATTGCAAATTAGACGAGTTTACGGTTTGGCAAACTGCGGGTTGCAATCAAGCCCAACGAAGACAGAAATACCAGAAACCACACACCGATCTTAAATGATTGAGTTCGCTCGTTACTGTACGCTTTTAAGATAGCCGTACTTTGTTCAACGTTTGCTCCGGCGTCTTGCATTGCTTTAGCCAATTGGCTGCTGGACATCAGCTCAACACTGTTCTGGAGGGCCTGAGTAATTTCGACTTTTGCTTCAGCCTCGAGATCCGGATATGCCATAACGCGATCCTGTAACCCTGTTGTTAGTGTGCCAAGCATTATCGTGCCAACCAAAGCCACCCCTACTGAATTTCCTAACTGCTCAAATGTACCGTTCAAGCCTGATACTTCTGCGGTTTGATCTGGAGCAACAGAGGATAGCACCAAGTTTAGTATTTGAGATGCTATCAAGCCAACTCCAGCTCCGAATACTACTCCGGTTGCCATGTCAGAGGGCTCTGCATCGGGCGAAACAGTTATCGCGATCAAAATAAGTCCTGCGATGGCAAGCAAAAAACCCGTTTGAATTATTAAGCGCGCTGAAAATCGAGCTGACAACCGTGCGCCGCCGAGTGCTGATACCAACAGGGCAAGTGAAAACGGAATGAGAGCCA
>JBDXFZ010000116.1:0-1047 GCA_039990395.1 Halioglobus sp. | reverse complement strand
GCGGATCCAGTTAAAGGCTTCTGAGCTATATCCTGCGGAAATGTTGGAGGGCTTCCTCGCGCAATGTGGTGAAGATGGTGGCTCGTTGAAGTTGGTAATCATTCGATCTGCGTGGAGTGGTGAAATACGCGTGGGGTAGTTTCAGGCTCCGTGTAGATCACAAGATGTCATGGAAGACGTTATGGGCCCTACGGTTCCCATTTCGAGGAGGTAGCGGAATGAGCGCTAGCATTGCTCGAAACAGTCTAAATAGCGGATCCAGTTAACGGCCTCTGAGCTATATCCACTAGAGTAATAGCCGAACATTGGGTCGCTATGAGTGTGGGCGCCCCACTGGGGGTGCGATGGTTTGACCAGCACATAAATGACTTATAACACAGTGAGCATGTAGCCGTATGAGATGTGACTTAATGGTCTCTGCCGATGGTATTTATACCTTTTCTCAAGCCTGGCTACTTATGCACAAAACTAGTCACAGGTGAAAGCGTGCGAGTGTCTTAGCCATGGTCTTTTACCCACCTACGCCCGTGACTCTCTACGAGTACTGCCTCGACACAACACCGTGATCATTGCAAGGACGGAAACCTGGCAACGCGTGTCGCTTGCACATGTAGCTGCCCCGACAAACGGTCCGCCGTGCATGGAAGGGAGGGGACTGACGACACGATGTGGCATCGAGGTGGTGGAGGGGGCTGGCTAAGCTGGATGGCGATCTGATTCTCAGAAACGACCTCGGCGTGCCGAGGGGTGTTGATACAGACGCATCTGGGCAGGAAAGCGCACAGCAGGCACCTGTTGGCGGTGATACTTCCGACGTGTCGGCCTAGACGATGATCTTGTTTCAAGGGCACAGGATGGAGGCCTCCACGGTGCCGACAGGCATGACCGAGAAATATGAATGATGGGTCCCCCTTACGGGGTCGCGGTGGACGACTCGTTTTCCCTGACACTAGCGGCCAAACGCCACGGCGGCGCGGCACCAGCCTTCGACTCTGTCCAGGAGAAAGGCGCGGGTACCCCTGGGGACTTGTCGGAGGTGGGAGTATC
>JBDXFZ010000115.1:0-3770 GCA_039990395.1 Halioglobus sp. | reverse complement strand
ATGGGCGCAGTTGATCAAGTTCAGAAGGTCCTAGGCAGCTCGCCGCTGTTCAAGAACCTTGACGACAACCCCTTCATCAAGGTGCAGGCCACCAAACTGCTGACAGTCACCCTCGCCTCGATCAAAAAGGATCTCGCTGCTTAAACCAAGACGGGATGCCACTGCAGCGTGTTTGATCCCACGGTTTGATGGTGTAATTCTTTCGTTGGAATGGAAGGAAGCATTATGGGACAAGTTCGTCACTGGAGCGCCACCACTACGCACGCCGTCAGAACAGCGATCGCAAGCTTCGATGCTACAAACGCCGCCGTTCGATGTTCTTCGAAGCGTAATTCTGGACGGGCATGAATATCGCGCTGCCAGTCAGATATTTCTGGCAGCATTTCGGTGAAGCGGTTAATGGCAGGTATCTTGTGGCTCTAAAACCGTGCCCCGTCAGCCTTCGTCGAGTTTTCTGCGAGGAAAGGTAGGGTACTGAAATGCACAGGGTGTGATCAGATAAGTAGGGTTTGGCTGGATGTCTGTCTACTGACTGGAGAACAAACGAGGCTAGATCATGCAAAGCAGAATTTTTCCGGTTATTTTGGTTTTTATGTCCGTCGCTGGGTGTAGCGACATAGTAACTGATCGCACTGTTGTTACCGGTGCCGGGCCAGACGAAATGCTAAAGTTACGCGCAGGCCCTGGGCTCGACTATAATGTCGTCTTAGGATTGCCTGACGGAACATCGCTCAATCGCCGCGCTTGTGTAACCGAAGTAGGCCAGCTGTGGTGCCAGGTTTCGCTTACAGCCGCACCACAGATCATTGGCTACGTTTCCGCAGATTACCTGTCAGACAGCTGACTTCAGTCGATTGCGGCGAAAGCCGATACCGGTTGAGATCGCGACGAATTCATTGAGTGGTTTACAAGCATGCTTTCGCCGCAGTCAGCGCCAACGTCTGCAGAGCGGACAATCCAGACATGTGCAATTCGTTAGTCTTCTAAGTGGGTGAGCCAGCATTTGCGGTTGCGCGTCAGAGGCATTCAACTTGACGCACAACTTCCGCTTCTTCAACGATACAATATGGAAACGTTCGACTACGTTATTGTTGGCGCGGGGACAGCTGGTTGTGTTCTGGCATCGCGTCTGAGTGAAAAGCCCAAGACCACCGTTTGTCTGATCGAAGCGGGGCCCAAAGACCGCCATCCTTTAATCCACCTTCCAGTCGGCTGGATCAAATTGATGACAAACAGTCACTTGAATTGGATGTATCAAACATCTGCCTCCGAATGGACTGGCGGGAGGAAAATTCCAGTACCAAGAGGCAAAACTCTTGGTGGTTCATCTTCGATAAACGGCAATGTCTTCAATCGTGGTGCGGCGTCAGATTTCGACCATTGGATGCAATTAGGAAACCAAGGCTGGGGATATTCTGACATCCTTCCACTGTTCAAGCGGCTCGAGGATTGGACCGGTCCAAACCCGGACGGGTTGCGTGGCACAAATGGCCCCGTGACAGTGACACCCAACTCTTGGGAACACCCGATTTGCGAAGCGTTCTTCAAAGCAGCGGAAAGCCTCGGTATACCGTTTAACCCAGACTATAATGGAAAGTCTCAGTTCGGCGCTTGCTATGCGCAGCGCACTATCGCGAACGGCCGACGTCAGAGTGCCGCCGTTGCCTACCTGCGTCCCGTCCGAAGCAGGCAAAATCTGAGCGTGAAAACTGACACTTTCGTCACCCGAATTCTCTTTGACGGCAAACGGGCGACAGGCACTGAGATTGTTCATGGTGATAACGTCGCCCGGATCATGGCAAGACGAGAGGTGATCCTTGCTGGCGGTGCCATCAACTCTCCGCAACTCCTGCAAGTGTCCGGTGTCGGTGATCCTGAGCACCTTAGCGACATCGGTGTGACGTTGCACCATCCGCTCCCCGGTGTTGGTCAAAACCTTCGCGATCACTACACCCCTCGCTTTACCGCCCGCGTCAAAGGGACGGCCACGCTAAATGAACGTGTCAAAGGGCATGCATTCTGGTTGGAAACAGGCAAATGGCTATTGGGACGGCCTTCGGTGCTCAGCCTGCCATCTACAGTCTGCTACGCTTTTGCGAAATCATCTCCATTGCTCGAAGAGAGTGATTTGCAACTCACCCTCATGCCCGCGAGCTACAAGTCCGGGAACCAAAGCCAGTTAGACGATCAACCGGGTATGACACTGGCCGCATGGCAGCAACGCCCTGACAGCACAGGCCATGTCCTGGCCCACTCTGCCGATGCAAGACAGCCTCCGGAAATCCAGCCTCATTACCTCAGCGCCGAAACCGACCAGCGAGTTTTATTGGCCGGTATGAAACTTGCTCGGCAGATTATGCGATCCACTGCGATGAGTCCTTACTTTGCCGGTGAGCTTTACCCCGGAGATGCCATTCAATCTGACGATGAACTTATGGCATGTGTGCGTGAGCGCGGTACCACGAGCTTCCACATGATCGGAACCTGCAAAATGGGCCCTAGCTTTGATGCATCATCAGTTGTGGACCATCGACTGAAAGTACACGGAATCGAAGCGCTGCGGGTTGCTGACGCTTCCGTGATGCCGACGATGCCCGCTGCGAATACAAACGCGGCGACGCTGATGATAGGAGAGAAGGCAGCTGACTTGGTGCTTGGCAGATGAATTAGCGCCTAGATCGTTATGAACGAGTTCAGAGAGCTATTTCACTGCGATGCAACGGTGCGAGGCGCCTCGAAGGGCGGCTACGTCGATAGCAAACAATCGTGCTGCAAACGAACGTCTGTTCGGCGCTCAAAGAGGTCTTGCGATGGCGCAGCAGAGCAAGCGTGGATTGCGCTCCGTAACCTGCCATTCCCGAAATACAGAAAATGCAACGCTTTCAGCGGTGCGTCCCGATGCGCGGACATTCGGCTGTTAGTAGCGGTCGTTGAACCACGGGACCAACTACGACCGCACTGAGCCAGAGTGATCAATGCTGTATGTCAAACACATGCCGGGACACGAAGTATGTCTGGCAAGTGTTCCCTTGATTGCTTGCTACCGGCGTAAAGATCGCCTTAACGTGACCTGAAGGAACAAGGGAGAGTAGAGATGCAGACTGCCAAGCTGAGCAAGCTGATGATTTTGACCGCCGTAGCAATGGCCTTAAGCATGACACCGGCCTCGATGGCTTATGCTGACAACAAAGACAAAAAAGAAGAAAGAGAAGACGAAGAAAAAGAGGACGCTATCAAGGGTGCAGTGATCGGAGCCGGAGTCGGCGCGCTAGTAGGCGGAACCGAAGGGGCGGTCGCCGGTGGCGTGGCAGGCGCGATAATTGGCAAAAACAGAAAATAACTCTGTTCCAGCATAGCAAAAATGGAGACCCATATTATGCGAACTCTGACACTTTCACTAGCGGCTACGATAGCGTTGGCTGCCAACACCCACACAGTGGCAGCGGACGAAGTTGCTGATCAAATGGTGCAGGACGCACTGCCGTTGATGTATCACACTTGCAATTCTGTCGTTGAAGAAACCGATGGCGATGAAGCGATGATCGTCGACGTTGTCGGCAAGATGGTCGCCTTGGTTTTCATAAACCGGAATATTGATATCGCTCAGTACGCCAAAACAGACGAGGAAAGAGCAACTGTCCGTGCAGACTTTATTGAAGCTCTTCGGGCTGGTTGTGAAAACGATAAGGATGCTCTTTTGGCTGGGGTTGTAGACGGCTCAGTGAAGTCCACCTTGGGTCTTTAGGTTAGATCGAACATCTCAGTTATCT
>JBDXFZ010000114.1:0-2647 GCA_039990395.1 Halioglobus sp. | reverse complement strand
AAGCGTAGCAAATACCACACCTTAGGGGATGTGAGCAGACACTAACATTGGCGTGTGTCTCTTGCCCTGTTGTTTGCCTGAAGCATAACGATTGGCAGAACCTCAGGCGACAGATAGAACACAAGGGGCTGTGTGCCGGATACTGGCCGACGCGAAGGAAGAAGCAAATGCATAAGAAACTGAGCGGGATAATCGACAGACTTGACCGTATTACACTGGCGCTCGTCGTGACGCTGACCGGAGTCGTCCTGCTGCTGATCTAGTGAGGGAGCAAGTCAGCCCGCCCCTTCGTCCGTGTCTCTGCCCCTGTAGTTTTCACCGCGTCCACCCAATGTCTACGCCAAGTCAGCGCGACCAAAGAATACGGGCTACAGGGTTAGCGGTTGATAACCCACACCTTAGCAAAGAAATGCTTCCGGGAAACACAGAGATACACTTAGAGTCAGACACTGCCTTCAGTAGTAGGTATATCAATATAGTCAATAGACACTGAGTCTAGCCTTGGGTAGCCCCGGCCAGAGTGACCCAAGGCCCTGCCTAGCCTGCATTGGTGATGGCAATAATAGGTGGGGACTGAGAGCCGACCGACTATTCAGTGGTCATTGCTCCCAGCAACCCGCACTCACTATGCAATTACTCCCAGCCACATCTGGTCATCCCACATGGCGACAGGTCCTGCCTGCTGGCCTTACTCAGTTACTAGCAGCCACCTGTAGTCCAGCACATCGCCTGACTCCAAGCCTCTCACGGTGAAATCCGAACGGAAGCTCAGGACGTCGTGTACTAGCCGGGTTTGCTCGATCATCGCCGCTTCCCCTTATGCATTGAAGCGCCTCAGGATACAACTGCTCGGAGCCGTTGGGCGAATCTTTACATCCCTTACCGCTCTTAGTTGTGGGGTTGGTACCAGCAGTGCGAATGACAGGCGCTTGTATCAAAAGCGCACAGTGCGCAAATGTTACAACGAGCCTTGTATCAAAACGGCACAGTGCCGAAACGGTACAACAAGAAGAGCCACCTGCCAGTGGCACCCTTGCCGCAAAACGGAACGGTGCCGAAACGGACCAAGGCCGAAATTCCTAAGGAGCTTGGGCCAAATGCGCACAGTGCGGAAATGGCCCAGGCCGATGGGCCGAGGCATTAAGAATGCTTTATTCAAAACGGTACAGCGCCGAAATGAATAAAGACCAGAAGCTGAGTCATCAAGGAGCTTGAGTCAAATACGCACAGTGCGGAAACGACTCAAGTGAGCGCCAGCACCCCTGAGTTTGACGACGGGTCGCCGTTCGTAGACGAGGAGCTGGACGAGAGCCCGGTAGTCAATCCCGCCGAGGCGCAGAGCCGGGCACTGGCTCAAATGGATGGCTCAAAACGGAACAGTACCCAAATGAGCCAAGGACCCTGCCTAGCCCTCGCGATTGAATCAAAACGGAACAATTCCGAAATGATTCAAGGCCGCTGTGCACAAATGGAACAGTCCGACTCTGTGCAGCTTGATCGGAAACGGAACAGCGCCGAACCCGAACACCCCGCCAAAGCCCACCCCATAGGAAGACTAAGTGACCCCGCTTCAGACCACGGCTGAGCGTCGCAGCGGCGAGTTACTCCTATTTGTTTTCGACTTTATACCCACCTCTCAGGAGTACACACCGTGTATGTATCCCAATGTCGGGCATATCTGCCCAAAGACCCCACAGCCCGGACCTACAAGATACGACTAAGCGCACGACGCTGGGCCGTTGTCGAGTCCGTACAGCGTCAGCTTGCTGAGGAACGGGGCGTCCTCCGCGTCTCTCTAGCCGTCGCTCTCAGCCACATTCTTGACCACATCCAAACCCCGACCAAAGCAACACAGGAAGCCACATGATGACTTTTCACAACCCTTACGCTCTGACGCCCGAAGAACAGAAACAGGTCGATGCATGGGACTCCATGGACGACGGAGACAAAGGCGAGTACCTGCATCGCATGAAGCAGGAACACAACATCCAAGACATCTCCGCCAGCATCGACTATTGGGACAGAATCAACGATTTGCCGACCCAGCGTCTTGCAGGCGGTGGCGCCCAGGTGGGCGGCGAGTTGCGCCCGGATGCCCTGCTGACTATTGACGGCGTAGAGATGACCGCACAGCAGGCCGTAGATGTGGGCATACGCTCAAGCCTCAGCATCGGCAAGCAAGTCGCAGACCTGGATTAAGGAGCCATAAGAGTATGAATATTGACCAAATCAAAGCCGTATTGGCTAATATCCAGTACCCCGTAAAGGGTGACGATCTGCCAGAAGTCCTTGAATTCCTCCACTACAACTACCCGCCGCAGATGGTGGGTAGTAGCGTCCGGACGTTGGGCGAAGCTGGGCCTTTGTATGTCAAAGCTGGACAAGTCGCTTTCCTAGTCGACAACGAGCAAGACCTTACAACGGCCTGCATCCGTATTCGTTCGCTCCTTCAGCGGCAGGATGCCACACAGCCGGTGCGCATTGAGCCGGATACGCATTCTCGGCACCTAGCCGACATAGTGCGGGCGCTGGACTACGAGATTGACCGCTCAACGACATTTAAGCGCCCCATGGGAGTTGTTGATACCGGATACCAAATTATCTATGACCCCGAGACAAGAACGCAGCACGGCAAAGGCGGACAGAT
>JBDXFZ010000113.1:0-2427 GCA_039990395.1 Halioglobus sp. | reverse complement strand
TTGCTGCAGCGCAAGCTGCTGGAAAACAGTTAATGGACTTGCTTCCCACGGCCACAGTTTCCTCGCTTACAAGTCAGCTACCCTACTCACAGGAAGAGCACTCGGCCAAAGTATCGGATGGCCTTCTTGAGGCTGGTTTGCCACCCTAGGTCCAGTTGCTTTGCTGCCCGTAACAACACCTTCATCAGAACATCCGCTACCGCCGTATCCGACTCCGCTCGACCGCGCTTCTCCTCTCTACCGAGAGCGGGTGATCACGATCCAAGACTCTCCAGAACCCGTTCCCTTTTGACCAGTTCAGGAACTGGCTGAAGCTATCTGCTTGATCTCTGTAGTGTCCTCTCGGAAAGCCCAAGAGTTCCCTTTTGAACTCAAGGAGCCAAGGCGCCTCCCGAGGCAACAACACGTCGCCCGCCTCAACCGGTGCACAGGCTAGTAACAGCATAATTGGTTGCTGTTTTCGGGCTTGGTGCGACCCTTCGCGGCAACTTGAAACACTGTCTGCCTTGGGCTCAACGCATGCCGTGTTTGACCTCAAGACGGCGAGAAGAGCGATCAGCTGGATGTCGGGCTTACATAAATTGGCGACTGAGCGGATTGGTCCATGTTATGTGCCGCGAGCGTGAGGCCGAGTTGTTCATCCGAAGCCGAGATGCGATACTTGTCGCGAGGTGGCATCGGTCTCTTTTGCCAATCAGACTCAAAGGCAAAGCTCGACTTGCGCCGACCTTCGACTAGCGCACCATTTCCAGCGCCTAACGCATAGTCGTAATAGAGTTTTACAATCTCTTCTTCTGTAACTTGATTTGTCGCCTCGTGCGCCATGCAGGCTGCCTTCCACCTCTTCACACGCGCGTAGTCGTTTCCGTTGGGCAATTCGAACCCTTCATAGTAGTCGAGAAACCAAAACCGTTTAAAAATTGGCGCGAAAACAACTTCGGCCAAGTCAAACCCCTCAAACAGGAACGTACCGCGCGGGCTATGTTCCATAAGGAACCCGTTGATATCGCGATACAGTGCCAACAGCTTTTCATTGAGCGCTTTGCGTTGCTCCGGCTCTTGATTCATAACGTAAATGTAGCCCGCCATCGTGAAGGGGCCTTCTCTGGCGATAAGCATCGACTCTACCGCATGCTCGTATGGATCGCTTCGACGCAGTCTTTCGCCTTGGAGGGCCTCGTCGAGATACCGAAGTATCACAAGACTTTCCTTGATGATTTTTCCGTCACAAGTTTCCAGAACGGGAAGAGCAGTCGTGCCTCGAGTCTTTGCCAGCAATTCAGCGTCACGTGGTTTCGTAATGTCTACGACACGGAACTCAACCGCGCTTTCTTCGCCGCGCAACGCGAGCAGGATCTCCAGACGTTGTGAAAAAGGACAAACCGGGATGTGATAAACTATGTGTTTGGGCATCGATTTCACTCCAGTGGTGGACCAGTGAAGGTCATGTTGTGACGGGAAGCGGACGCGTCAATTGCAGGCATGTCCTCCGGAATAGAGAACTGGCCAGCGGCCATGTCTTTAAAGAAACCCTCAAAACCACCTGGAGTTAGAACAACAATTTGTCGGCATGGAGCACCGCCGATAACTCGAAATGTGTGCTCTGTTCCACGCGGAATGAAGGCTGTTTCGCCCGGCCCGCATTCGAAGCAGGCACCATCTAGCCAGAGCTCACATCGGCCATCAAGGATGATAATGATCTCATCTTCGGCTTTATGGACGTGGCGCGGTGGCCCTACGCCATCGGGCACACTGCTGTCGACAATGGACATTGATCCACCGCTCGCCTCAGTCGTTAAGATAGTCTTAAAAGACATCCCCAACCATTCAATCCGACGAATTGGTTCGTTCATTTCCGGATCTCCTTTCGCTTCAGCACGGCTTCTGAAGGATAACTGGCGGAATGTGGGCTGATTAGGTGGTTTTCTATGGAAACTTAATCCGCGCTGGCGGATAATATGCTATGTTACCTTTCGATGAACTCGCCTTGTTCGCTAAAGTTGCCGAGACCAAGAATTTCTCGGCAGCTGCGCGGCAGTTGGGCATATCAAGCTCGACAGCCAGTGATTATGTTAATCGCCTCGAGGATCGGCTAGGCCTAAAGTTGTTTAACCGTTCAACCCGGCGGGTTGAGCTGACGGAAGCAGGAACCGCTTGCTACGAACACGCGACAGGCATGGTGGCCAGTGCCGAAAAAGCAATGTTGGCAGCATCGGAATTCCATTCGTCCCCTCAGGGAGTTTTGAGAATAAGTTGCCCAGAGACTTTTACTGAAATGCACATTGCGCCCCTTCTTGGAAAGTACCTGCAAAGTTATCCCAAAGTGTCTATCGAAACATCTGAAGGGGCACATCAGGCCAATCTGATTGGCGAGCAGTTCGATCTCGCGATCCGTATTGGGCGGCTGACCGATTCCACGCTGACCGT
>JBDXFZ010000112.1:0-1566 GCA_039990395.1 Halioglobus sp. | reverse complement strand
ACGTCAAGTCCTCATGGCCCTTACGGGTTGGGCTACACACGTGCTACAATGGCAGTGACAATGGGTTAATCCCAAAAAGCTGTCTCAGTTCGGATTGGGGTCTGCAACTCGACCCCATGAAGTCGGAATCGCTAGTAATCGCGGAACAGCATGACGCGGTGAATACGTTCCCGGGCCTTGTACACACCGCCCGTCACACCATGGGAGTTGGTTCTACCCGACGACGCTGCGCTAACCTTCGGGGGGCAGGCGGCCACGGTAGGATCAGCGACTGGGGTGAAGTCGTAACAAGGTAGCCGTAGGGGAACCTGCGGCTGGATCACCTCCTTTCTAAGGATGTTTCTAGCCAGATGAGCTTGCTCATCTCGTGAAACACTTAGCAGGTCAGTAAACAAAACTGACCATATTCAAGGCATCGCAAGATGACCTTTCGGACCGAGCCGTCCTCATATCTCTTCAGCAAGCGTCTCACGCAGTGAGGCGCGAAGCCCCGACAGGGTATTTGCGCAGCAAATGTCCCGAAAGGGGCCGGGTTGCTTCATGCAGCCAACGTAACACGCAGCCCTCGGGCTACGCTGGGGCCTTAGCTCAGCTGGGAGAGCGCCTGATTTGCATTCAGGAGGTCAGGAGTTCGATCCTCCTAGGCTCCACCAAGCATACGGCCCTTGAATAACCGCTTGGGCTGGTCCCTCTCGGGACATTCCTTCGGAATGCCCTGCCGGGACGTCGCGGTTTTGCTTCGCAAAACACGCTGGGTCGGTAGCTCAGGTGGTTAGAGCGCACGCCTGATAAGCGTGAGGTCGGAGGTTCAAGTCCTCCTCGACCCACCAAGATCTTTGCCAGCTAAAGATCGTCGCCCAAACAGGGTTTTGCGCAGCAAAGCACGCGTTGGGCAAGCACACGATTTGACCATTAAGCACTGTACGCAGTTCTTAATCGTCCAATCGGACGGCGCGAAAGCGCATGGGTGACATTCCTTTGGAATGCATCTGATTGACATCGTAAAGAGAGATACAGTTACTTTAAGAGTAATCTTGAAGTAACAAACAACACGATCTGATCGCACCGCGTTAGGTGATGATCTCGGTTGCTGCTCCTTTTGGAGCCGGCGTTTACTTGACTGTTTCCTCGGTCTTTTGAACGTATCGCGACTGAAAGAGACGTGTTGTCCAAGTCAAGTACACTAACCAGAGTAGTGACGCCTGCTTCCTGCACGGAAGGTAGGCTAGATGCACTACTCGCTGTCCACTCTGAGAGAGTGGGCGGGTAAAAGTATGCTTTTGATCTGGAATAAGGGAAGACAGTTTCTTACCAGCTTCTGTCTCCCGCGTTGGACTGACGTTCTGCACTCTACCGGCCGTTTGAGGGTCTAAATTGTCCTCAAGTAGCCGAATAGGCGGTAGGACATTAAATCAGTCTTTCTTTTTCTGGATCAAATCAAGCGCGAAAAGGGCGTTTGGTGAATGCCTTGGCAGTAAGAGGCGATGAAAGACGTGATACTCTGCGATAAGCCATGGGGAGCTGAGAATAAGCTTTGATCCATGGATTTCTGAATGGGGCAACCCA
>JBDXFZ010000111.1:0-160625 GCA_039990395.1 Halioglobus sp. | reverse complement strand
CAGATGCAACGGATGCCCGTGTTATCAGATGTGAATGCAATCACAGGACGCATTGCCATACATGCGAGAGAATAAGTAGTGAAGCTACTGCCGCTTAAAGGAATCAGATTATGAACGCCAACCCCTTTGCATCATTTAACGTGGAAATTCCAAAGAAGTATCGTGATTCCGTGATTAGTTATAGCCGTACTGGAGGAAACAAGAATACTCCAGAGTATGCCCCGTTTAAGAGGCAAGTGGATTTTTGGTACCTTTCATTTTTGCTGGGAATATCAAAGGGCCTAGATCCCGAGCCCGATTCAGATACATATAATGCAACACCTGCAACGATATTCTCTGGTGACTCTTATCGGATCAATCACATGCTTTTAGCCTATTTGGGAGTAACACAAGATGTGGCGTCCCTATCAAACCACCGAGCTGTATTTGACTACTGCTTGGGTGTTGCGAATGCTGGAATGCCTTATTTGATCCAAATAATGGCAGACCCGGATGAACGTCCCCTCTGGTCGTTATTTGACGAGTTAGAGGGCGTGGCTAGCTAGTAACGCTATAGACCCGTTCAGTCGAATCAGTGCATCCAGACTGAGTTGTGCACAGCTAAAACTATTACCTCAACAGATTATGTATGTGTCTGAATAATGTACATGTTTGTCTCCTCGTTATGGAGAGGCCGCAAAGAAGTTGCGATAATCTATCGCTATGGGGCCGAATAAGGTTAGGCATCGTTGGTGTCTTTCTCTACTTAACTATTTGATAAATAAAAGAATATTATTCTCGTAGAGTCGCAGCTTCAGTGGCCCGTCAAACATTCGGCCAAATCAGTCCATGCCGTGGTTTGATGGCACCGCATCATTGTAATGTATACAAATTTAGCCTCTCCCATGCTATGTTATGTTACATAGATAATGTCACATACCATAGGTCAACAAATCGTGAGTATTGGAAATAGTGGGCGCATAGTCATTGAAATTGAGCCTGATCTCAAACAAGAGCTGCACGCTGCTCTCAAGCAAGAGGGTCTGAATTTGAAGACCTGGTTTCTTGAAAATGCGACTGAATTTCTTGCCGATAGAGGGCAGCTGAATTTAGGGCTAGAGGTTACCGAGAGTCAGGATGGAGGTGTCAAAGTTGAAGTTTGATGACACAAAAGTAGCGTTCGGTCGTCATCAAACATTTGCAGTTCGGTATGGCTGGCTTTCGAAGGGCTTTCAGGCTGTAAAGCGGAATCCGTACGTACTTAGATCTGAAGAAGCGATAGAGGTCCTTGGTGTAGGAAAAAATATGGTTGAGTCCATAGGCTACTGGTTACGAGCGTTTCA
Source organism: Halioglobus sp. (assembly GCA_039990395.1). Classification (GTDB taxonomy): domain Bacteria; phylum Pseudomonadota; class Gammaproteobacteria; order Pseudomonadales; family Halieaceae; genus CALINF01. The sequence continues at coordinate 159,303 of JBDXFZ010000111.1, read as the reverse complement.
GTTACTCGAGTCAAATTCATATAAGCCTACAGAGATCGGTAACCTACTGTTTAGCACTAACTCAGGTCTTGATCCTTATTTAGAAGACGAGGCCACTATTTGGCTGTTGCATTGGCTGCTGGTGAGTAACCCGGAACAAGCAACATCTTGGTATTGGTTCTTTAACTGTTACCACAAGCCCGAATTCACCGGCCAAGAAGTCTTCACCGCATTGTCAGATTATGTCGGAGATCGTGTTAAGAGCGTAAAGAGGCCAGCAGCTAATACTTTGAAAGCCGACGCTAGTTTGATTCCAAGAATGTATACGCAGAGTCGTGTCAGTAATCGAACACCTATTGAGGACGCACTTGATTCCCCGTTAGCATTATTACGTCTCATTACGCCAATGGTGGGGGAGAGGGGTTTTCAATCTAAGTCTGCTGCTAGGCCAGGGTTGCCAATAGGCATACTAGGCTATGCTGTGGCTCAGTTGTTTGAAGAAAAACAATCCAATACCGTGCCTATAGAAGACTTAATGTATAGCCGCGACGATCACCCTGCGCCAGGAGCGGTCTTTAGGCTAACTGAAGTGGATCTCCTCACGAAGCTAGAATTGTTAGTCGCTAGTATGCCTGGCGTTTTTGAGATCAACGAAACTGCGGGAATACACCAATTATTCCAAACTACAAAAGTGCCTCTGCACTCATTTATTGAAAAACATTACGCGCTTGCCCAAGAGGGGAAGGCGGCATGATTATTGCGGACAAAGTTAGAGTTAATACTCATTACACAAGATCCATTAATTTGGAGCGCGATAGTGGGTCTCAGGATGTATTGGAAGCATATATTCCCACTTCGAGAGCTATTCGAACGTTAGAGAGAGTTTCTTCGGCATTCAGTGAAAAGCAAGCGCCGCGGGCATGGTCGCTCATTGGACCTTATGGTTCGGGTAAATCTTCATTCTCTGTATTTGTAGCGGAGCTTCTCTCTTCGCCTGATAGTAGTCTTACGCAGCTGGCCCAGAAGAAGCTTATGGCGGTAGACGAAAACCTTGCCAGATCGTGTCAGGCCGAAGTCAAGAATAGCGCCGGTATGCTTAAGATTCTGATTACCGGCGCGCCTGAGCCAATGGCACGAAGGCTGTTGCTCGGTCTAAATCGTTCTATGGAAGAGGCTTGGGCTGGTCGTCGCGGAAAGCGTCCTGCAGTATTTCGAAAAAGCTCCGATTTGCTAAATAACGCAAAAATAGGCGTCTCCGAAGTAATTGCCTTGTTCTCAGAGGCACAAGAAGCGCTTACGAAAATTGGTTTTAGAGGAATTTTGCTCATTATTGATGAGCTAGGAAAGTTTCTCGAATATGAGGCTAGGCACTACGGTGCTAACGATATCTATCTACTACAAGCTTTGGCAGAACATGCGTGTGGAGGAGGTAAGTGTAATCTGTTTCTTTTCGTGATGCTTCACCAGTCGTTTGAGCAATACGCTAAAGGACTGGGAGAGAATCTAAAGAACGAGTGGTCAAAAGTGCAAGGGCGCTTTGAAGAAGTGCCATTTATCGAGTCATCTGAACAAGTTTTGCGAATAGTTTCTAGCGCATTTGAGCATAATTTCTCGAAGCAAGAGTCGTCAAGAATTCACAAAAACGTGGCTAATGTTGTCAATGTATTAGCCGAAAATGGAGCATTACCTAGTGTGCTCAAAAAGGTTGAAGCGACTCGACTCTTCGAAAAGTGTTATCCACTGCATCCTATAAGCGCTCTAATTCTACCGTTGCTTTGTCAAAAAATTGCACAGAACGAACGTACTTTATTCAGCTATCTGGGTAGCCATGAGGAATTCGGTCTTGTGGATATGCTTGCCCGGCTTAGTTCTGTTGATGATTGGGTTCTTCCGCATCACATTTTCGACTATTTTATTAGCAATCAGTCTGCCGCGCTAAGCGATTACGCTACACACAGGCGATGGGCAGAGGTTGTAACCGCTTTGGAGCGACTTGGGGATGCAGGCTCAGCAGATATAGCCTTACTCAAGACCATAGGAATTCTCAATATTATCGGAGCTAAGGCAGGGCTGAAGCCTTCCAAGGCTATATTGGAGGCTAGCCAGGGGAGTAAAGCCGCAACTAGCCGAGGCTTAAAGTTCCTTAGTGCCAGCTCTGTTATAACTTATCGAAAGTTTAGCGGTGAGTACCGTGTATGGCAGGGAAGTGATTTTGACCTAGAGGATGCTCTGCGTGTTGGGCTGGATCATATTGGAGAGTTCGAGCTAGCTGAAACCTTAAACGAAGAGAAGTCGCTGCAGCCGATCGTGGCTCGAAGGTACACGATTAAAAGTGGCGCTCTCCGATACTTTACGCCTATTTTTGTAGACGCTAGGAGTTTCAGAAAGCAGCCAAAACAGTCAACTTATCCTAGGATTATACTCTTCCTAGCTGCGGCACAGGATGATGAAAAGATTTTCAATGAGGATGTGTCGCAGCACTTCTCAGATTTAGATGTGTTGGCTCTGTGCAAAAATGGATCTCAATTGAGAGAATCAACTGCTGAGGTGGTCGCCCTTAGGTATGTTGGAAGAACGCAGCAGGAACTGAATAGTGATCCCGTAGCCAAAAGGGAATTTGAGGATAGATTAACTGCGGCAGAGCTCGCTCAAGATCTGATGCTAAGTGCAGCCTTGGAGACACCGCAAGATAATTCATGGTTCTATCAAGGAAGACATATCGAAGTTTCTGGGAAACGCCAGTTTCAGGAGCAACTATCCGCTGTGCTGGGCCGAGTTTATAGTAAAGCGCCCGCTCTGCATAACGAACTCGTTAATCGTGACAAGCCCTCTTCGCAAGCGAACGCTGGCCGGAATAAGTTATTGCTAGCGATGATGAGCTCGGCGGGCAGCGCTGATTTAGCAATAGACAAGTTTCCTCCGGAGAAGGCGATCTATCGATCAATTCTGAAGGAGACGAAGCTGCACCGAGAGGTGGAGCTAAACAAATGGCAGTTCAGTGCTCCAGAAAAGGGAACACCGTTTTATCACGTGTGGAACCGAATCAACGATTTTCTAGATGAAACGGAAGAAGCAGCAACATCATTTGCCGAATTGAATGCAGAGCTGATGGCCCCGCCTTACGGGGTTAAAGCCGGTATTCTCCCGATTCTATACATAGCGGTTTACTGCGTTTATCAGCAAGAACTCGCGATATATGAACGTCGTCAGTACCGCCCAGTGTTTACTGAAGATATGCTGGAGCGATTTGTAAAACGACCTGACGAATTTACTGTTCAAAGATTCAAAATTAGGGGGTTGCGAGCCTCCATTTACGCAGAGTACAAAACATTCTTTGAAGACGATAAAGATAAGACGATTGTTCAATTGGTTCGGCCTTTAGCAAACCTAATTGACGGCCTTGAGGAATATACGCTGAAAACGCGCAGTAGCGATATATCCGCCCAAGCTCGGAGGGTTAGAGATGCGTTTAAGCTTGCCAAATCGCCAGAGACACTCCTGTTCGAAGATTTACCTAGAGCATTGGGATACGAAAATGAGCTGAATGAAGAGAGCGGAAACCTGGAGGGTTATGCAAGCTCGCTACTTAGTGCGCTAAGGGAGCTCAAGTACACCTATAGCAATATGCTCAGTCACCAACAGCGGCTACTTGCTTATGCTCTACATATGGACGAAGGCGTATCTTTAGCCGACCTCCGCAGGAAATCCATCGGCCGCTACGAGGGTCTTGAGCAGCACACGGTAGACGTAGATGGACTCAAAGCTTTCATAATGCGGCTCAGTAAACGCGAGGGCACTGATAGTGACTGGCTTCAAAACGTTCTAATGTTCTTGGGTCAGAAGCCATCGTCTAAATGGTCCGATGCAGATCGGGCTGAAGCAGAGGTCAAACTGAGTGATTATGCTAAGCGCATGCTCGACTTGGAGACGATTCGGCTTCATTATGATAAAAGCGCAGCAAGCTACGATAATGATTTTGACGTAATCCTGTTGAAGTCACTGAAGAAAGGTTGCGAACCAATTGACGAGGTGGTGGCTATTGATCAGGCCCGGCATGAAGCTATTCAAGACGTAAAAGCAGAGCTGAGATCTTCTTTGGATAAGCATAAGGACAAGGAATTGAAGTTAGCTATATTGGCTGAGTTAGTAGATGATTTTTTGAACGATTATCGCAGCCAAAGCAAAAAATCAGTCAAGTCCAAAAAGAGTAAAGCGAGAATCAAGAATGTCTAACAAGATACTGTTTAAAGAAGCTCTTCAATTACCTAATGCTCGTCACGTACTTGGCTTGTCTGGAGGAAAAGACAGCGCAGCACTCGCTATTTACATTAAGGATAAGTATCCGGAGGTCCACGAGAAGGTAGAGTATTTCTTTTCGGATACTGGAGCGGAGTTGAAAGAAGTCTATGACTTCTTGGATAAGCTAGAAGCTTATCTCGGGAAAGAAATCAATCGACTTAGTAGTGGAAAAGATTTTGATCATTGGCTAGAGGTTTACAATGGTTTTCTACCCTCAGCAAAACAACGATGGTGTACGAGGGAAATGAAAATCCGACCATTCGAGGATTTTGTCGGAAATGACCAGGTAGTCAGCTATATAGGTATTCGCGCAGATGAGGACCGTGAGGGCTATATTAGTCACAAGGAAACAATAAAGGCGATTTTTCCATTCGTGGAAGATGGGGTGATACGTGATGATGTTTTCCGTATGCTTGAGGAGTCAGTTGGAATACCGGAATACTATAAATGGCGATCTCGCTCCGGGTGCTATTTTTGTTTCTTTCAAAGACAGAGTGAATGGCTGGGCCTAAAGAGAAACCACCCGCAGTTGTTTGAGGAAGCTAAATCGTACGAGAATGCAAAGCGAGAGCGCTATGACTGGGACTCTGGGAAAAGTGATGCCGGTGGCTATGGGTATACTTGGTCTTCACAGGGCGCACTAGAAGAGCTTGTTACTCGAGCCGAGAAAAGGGAAAAGGAGCAAGGCATAATTCTAAGTACTACAACTGCTAGGTGGCAGGACATTCTAAAATCTCAGGAGGATGAAGATCCTGAGGATCAGGCGTGCTTGATCTGTAGCCTCTGATGTCCGTGAATGAAACAAGAGTAAGATTTGGCGGGTTACCTGAGTTTCAAGTTGCGTACTACTCAATCAATGAGATAGACACGATTGAAGACGGTCTGGCGGGTTATTATTCCTGGATATATATTCCAGAGACGAAAGAAAACATATCTGCAGGCGTTGTGAAAAAAAGAAATGTTATTTCTACAGTAAAAGAAGGATTTTCTAACAACTATCACGGCGAGCTAGTTCGGAGAGAAGTAGGCGGACTTGCCATAGATGACGAGGATCGATTTTTAAAGTTTCAGGAATTGATGTTTGCATTTTCCGCGCCTCTCTATATAGGTATATCCAACAACTTGCGTTCAAGGCTCAAAACACATAAAAGGCAGCTTGCAGAGTGCTATGAAACATGGGAAGCAATGGAGCCTGATACTGACTTTCGACCTATTGATTCTAGAAATCTTGATACAGACATAGAGTCAAAGTGTTTTGGTCAAAGAATTGCGAGGATCCTACAAACCGAAGGTCTTCGTCTAGATGAGCTGTATATAAAGTGCGTAAGGTCCGAAGGTGGTGACGACCTGAAGTCAAATGAAACTATCTTGAATAAAATTTGCGCCCCACCTTATGGAGTTAGATAATGGTTAAGATAAAGAAGCTCGCCAAGCCTCAAATAGTCCTGGAGGGGCTAAAGGGAGAGTTCTATATAGAGGGGGCCGATATTGGAGTGCATTACTTTTCGACTTACGCCACACCTGATAGCGCTGGTTCGGTTGGTGGGCATTTTGAACTATTACAGCATCTATCACCTATGCGGGAGAAGGTAGAGCCTAGCAAGATCGGATCACTAGACTCACTCTTGCAGAGGGACCTTAGTGACGAAAGAATAGCCTCCGATTTGATACCGTATTTGCAAGGACGCTTTTCGAAGGTTGGTTTTTTCCCGCCCGTCCTAGCAGTGCTATTGCCAAAAGGCTATCTTGAGTCTTCTTCTGCGCCAGAGTATCCCGCAGATAATGGTGGTGATTGGGGTGGAATTTGGAACTTGGACTGCTTTCAAGATGAAGATGGTAACTCATCGAGGCTGGGCAGTTTGTCTATAGATCAAAATGAAGCCGATATCATCGTAATTGATGGGCAACATCGATCCAATGCTTTTAGATATGCGGCGGACTGTTTTGCTATGGATGATATCTATAAGCCCTTTTATCAAAAAGTGGCAGCAACTGAAAAATACGTTTCTGATCTCCCTGTGACTATTATATGGTTTGCACCAAGGAAAAAGCGAGTTAGCGTTCATCCCACGCACATATCGAAGGAACTCTTTGTTGCAGTAAATAACTCCGCAAAAACTGTAAATGAATCCAGGACAGTATTGTTGGACGACGTGCATGCTGTATCGCTTGCCGTGAACTCGTACTACAACTATTTGGCTGAAAAGCGCGGGTTCTCAGACCTTGGTAAGTTGAATTTGTTGTCTGCGGGATTCGATATTGATGCCGATATGACAGAGGCGCATCAGCCTAAATTTGTAATTACAAACCCTTCCCTATTGAGCAAAGCTTTTCTTTACACTTTCTTCGGTAAAGCATCATACGATAATGGTCAGTGGGGTAAGGAAAAAGCTAATCGGTCAGATCAAACAAATACAGATCGTTTTAAATTTGTTATGAGAGACAAAGGATTGGTCGAGCTAAGAGAGCAGACTTTTAAGGTTTTTGATAAAGAAAAGAAGAGCAAATTTCGACTCGCATTTGTAGAGAATTATTTGCCGATATTGGAGCTGTTGTTTGAGAAGAATCAAATGGCCCAGACTCACTTTCAATCGATTTTGGGTCTGAGTAAGTGGATAGCGGGAGCTGACTCTTTTACTGGTTCAGATACTGTTTGGAATAAAATATTTCTGGGCGGAGAGGGGCTTTATGGGGCGTTTATTACGTCTAAATTGGAGGCAACAAAGACAAAAAGAAAGGAAATATCTGCCATAAACAACAAGTTTTCTGATCTTAGGCAGGCCGAATTCTTTAAAATTTCAAAAATGAGAAAGACCGAAGAGAATAGGCAGAGGATAGAGCAGTCATATAGAACATTTAGGACTATCGCTTTTCAGACGGGCTTTTTGATGGCTATTGATAATATCGCGAAATTTCAGAAGAAAGCTAAGTTGCTAGATGTGGCCGAGGATCTCGAGAAAGGCATCCAAAAAATCACCTTGAAGCAATGGGTATGTTTCTTCAATGAGTTCAAGCTTTCTTATATAGGAGGTAGCATAGACCCTAATGCCTGGCCGATGTTTAAGAAGATGTTGATTCGAATATTGGAGCCAGAGCTGGGTATGATGGCTTCTGAAAAAGTGGCAATCGAAAATTATCCTGAGGTTGTAATAGCAAATAGGCGTCTGCGAGACTTAGTTGACTCGTATTGGGATACGCATGAGAAGACTCCCAACGACGCTGATGAGAAGAAATTGATAGCGTCATCAATAAAAGATGCCAAGGCGATATTTAGGGAGCTGGATATCCCGCTAATTGATAGCAGTAAGATAAGAAAATCGGTTACGGCTGAAATGAAGAAATTGGCAGATAAGCTGGACGGCGAGTAAGTATGATTCGAAATGGCGAGGTAATAGCTGCTCAGAAATTGTGAGTGCAACTGATGCTTCATATGTAACTGTGTTACTTCGCTTATGAGGTTCCAGATGTTCTAAAGATATGGGCTACTTTGGTTACCTCTCATGATAGGTGTCATTTTATATGGCCCCACTTTTAGGCATAAAAACTACCCCCTACTATGCTCCCAAATATACATTCTTATTCATTAAGGGTTGGGGGTTGAAGTCTTCTGTATAGTCAAAAAAATCAATGTCCTGCTCACGCAATTTAATTTTAATTCGCTCTACTAGAAGTGGCGTGTCACTTTCCCAATTTTTATAGCCTAATAGGGTGACTTTGGCTGAAGTCATATGGGCCTTAATTAGTTGAATTTCCTCTAGATCGCCGTAAAGCTGTGTTGCGCAGCCAATATATATTCGTAGCTCTGCCGGGATATCCCCTAGATAGTCTTTGTGGAAGATATAACTATGACCTTTAACCATTTCGCCGCACTGTAGATTTTCATAGGCTTCATTACAGACTTTTTCAATCAATTCAGGATCACCCACAGAAAAAAGTGCGTCTCTCGCTACTTCAAGCGCGTCGTTATACGAAGCATAAAATGCTTTGATATCACGTTTTAGACTATCAGGCATTTGTGTTTTTGGTTTTCGCTTATCAAATAAGCCCAATGCGAAATACACAAGCATATCTTCTTTGCGCTTTTGCTGAGCTTCATAGAATAGCTTATCGCCGATATGTGAAATCATCAACTCGTGGGCTTTATTATGTGAGCCAGCTACACGGCGGATTTGATCTGTAAATTCAAACTCGTTATTGGCTGGTATTCGTCCGAGCTCTAAAGAGGTCTGCCAAAAGTCAGTGAACAAATCCAAATGCTTCTCAACGATACCTTTTTTAAGTACTTCGTTAGAGGTGATCCGGGTTTTTGTCTCGCGTTGTGTTTTTTGACTCCAGTCCCGTTTAACATGTTGCCGCTCTAACAGGAAGTGTTGCTCTTCCAATTTATCCTTAAAGATAATAAAAATTCCTTGCCCTACTGCAATTGCATCCCCCTCCAGTGTTTTTTCCACAAAAGACCGAAATTCCGATTGGGCATAATACTTTTGAAATGTTTTTCGGCTAGTGATTACGCCATCTTTGTAAGGTGTAAACTGCTCTGTCACACTGTCGCCCGCTACCATTACGGACACGATCAATAGCTTGTCGGTGTATTCCCAGGCCCGCTTCAAGGTTTCAATGCGCTCATCGCGATCTTCAATCACATTCAGTACAAAGCCCAGGTTCACAATGTCGCTGTTTACAAGTAATCCCTCTGGCTCATGTACCGGGTCCCAGCCAGAAGCGTCTAGCCCATGAGCTTCCAGCTCGCGTAGGTCATCGCCTTTGCCACAGCCATAATCTAGCACCGACCAATCACCATTCAGGTAATTGTGCCTTGCCAGGATTTGCATTGGTTGTGATAGCTGATTGCGATCAATGGCAGTCTTATGTCGGTCAATTTCCCCATCGAAATTGCTATCAATTGGTATGGCATTATTCGGTTGTGATTTTTCTGCTTTCGGCTGTAGATGCCCTTTATCATCGAGGTAATAGCCCTTGTTCGAAATTAGGCGCTCCCAGTTTTTCTTAAAGCCAATCAAGCGAGTGTTTTCATACAAACCTATCGCTTCACCCTCAGCCGTTAGCACCTTAAATTGCTCCCGCAGAGGGTAGTCTTCGCTTACGAAAGTTTCTTTGCGGTGCAGGATCGGAGGGTTATCAGAACTGTACGCGGCTTTTCGCATGGAACGCTTCGCTAAGTCTACCGTGTAGCTGTGCTGGAGAGCGGGGTAGCTATCCTCCTCAAAGCCAGGATAGGAAAGGAACGCAACTTTATAGTCTCGTTTGTAGAACTTAAGTATATTCCAATCATCGTCAGGAATTTTTAGTGCGTCGGCGATTTTCAGGACTATACCGGCCAGTGACGCCGGTACCGCACCGACCGCGCTTTCGTGAACATAGATAGAATCAGGTAGATTCTTACCAGTGGAAATATCTCTAACTAGATCTTTATAGGTGGGGAAATCCATATTTTTGGGAGAGCCATTTGCCGATGTACAAAAGCGGATAAATCGATATTACCAAGATGATCCAATTACTATCAAATTCAGGCTAGTATGAAGAAACTTCGACCAAACCACCCGTCACTGCAAAATGAATCCATCGACTGACGACAGGTTTACCCAAAACTTGTGTGATGCCTGCAGCATAAGCCTCCAATTGTCCCGAATATCCCAGTGCTATCTCTTCCCAGTCCGATCTCGCTCTGGGCGATGCTTTATGATCGATGAGGATGAATCCTTCTTTGGTCTCAACCAGCAGATCAATCCAGCCGGCAATGAGTTGGCCGTTCTCGTTGGTGTATTGCACAGGGTATTCGGCGAGATAGCTGATTGGTTTGAACAGATCATTGATAGCAGTGATTAATCGGTGGGTGCTTTCATCGGCCACCTCCACTGAAATAGTGTCTGCAACATCATGATCGCGCAGCACTCGCTCAGTAGCCTGCTGCCCCATGAGTGTAGTAGCAATCACCGCATGCAGTGCCGAGCCCAGAGTCGCGGGGTCATACCCCCCTGTAATCTCCAGCCGTTCCCCCAGCTCTATTACTTCACCAATACTGGCCTTTGCGCTTGGTGGTATGGATGAAGGGCTCAGGCGCAGTGGCAGCGCGTCTTTGTGTGATGCCTCGCTGGCAAGCCAGGTGGGTTTGTATGCGGGTAGCTCGGTATCTGCTTCGCTCTCTTCCAGTTCAATGGCCGCGCTGGGGATGCTGGTGCCGTCGGGGAGTTCGAGTGTGTCTGTTGTTGGCAGCATCCAGTCGGCTCTTAGTGTATTCATCCACTCGCCACTCTCGTCATCCTTATTCATGGTGAGTATCAGGCCATCGCGGGGGCGGGTGAGGGATACATACAATAGCCGTTTGGCCTCTTGTACCTCTTGCACCATGGCGGTTTCACCTTCTTCGCTGGCGGCAATCTCATCCAGCAGGTCGATCTTAGCGCTCTGTAGGCCTGTAAATGCCGGCCAGTAGCGCAGGGTGCGGTTGGCCAGTGGATTGTTCAGATCGATGGCTTCGGGAGAGGGCAGTACGCTCAGGCCCCACAGACGCGGCTTGAGTTTTGCGTCAAGGTCCATGGCGATCACAAACGGCCATTCCAGGCCCTTGGCGCCGTGGTGAGTCACCAGCTGGATTGCATTCTCAGCACCACCGGTGGCCTGTGTGTCTTCTTCAGCCTGTGCCAATTGGTACAGCCACAGCACCAGGCCCGCAGAGGTGGCCGGCTGGTTCTGGGCCGTGCATTGGTTCATGTATTCCTCGGCGTGGTCCAGCAGCGCCGCCAGGTTATTCAGCCGGTGCTGGCTGCGCTGTTCAGTTGGCCCCCAGCGGTAAACAGATTGCCTCACGTTACCGGCGTCTATCGCAATGCGTAGGGCTTCTACGGGTGTGAGAAAGGGCAGGCGGTTGCGCTGAGCCTTTAAGGCGGCAACGGGGCTGGTGTTGTCATCTTCCAGCCACTCGTGCGACTTCTTCTCGGCATCTTCTAGATGCGTCATGCGCTGGGCGATCCAGGCTTCGGGGTTTTCACATTCGCTAAGGCTGAGTATCTCGGCAGTGGCCAGTATGTCTAGCGGGTCGATGAAGCGGCGCAAGCAGGCCAGCGCCAGGCAGCCTTCCGGCGTGGCCAACAGCCCCGGGCGTTTGTAGCGAATAGGTAGCTTGGCCTCACTCAAGGCGGTGGCGATTGCATTCAGGTTGGCGTGGGTGCGGCACAATATCGCGACATCACTGTAGGTGGCACTGCGCTCGAGTTCGGTGTCTTTATCAATAACGGTTGGGTTGCTTTCAATGAGAGTATTTACGCCAACGGCCAGTGCGCGGGCGCGTTTCGCCTTGTTGCTGCCCTGCAAACGCCACAAGGCCACGGCGGGTGCGTCGGTAAACGATTTGCGCGCAGGCTCCAGAGTAACTTGCTCAGGCTTGAGGGAGTCGGCAAAAGCTGGTGCAAACAGGTTGTTGGTGTAGGCCACTAGCTCCGGGGTAGAGCGCCAGGAGTTCTCTAGTATCTCCGGCGCATTGCCTTCTTCGGTTACGCGGTTAACTACCGCTGCCATGAGTGTTGGGTCTGAGCCGCGAAAGCCATAAATGGATTGCTTGATATCGCCTACCCAAATCACCTGCTCTGCCAGCTGCGAGAGTTTCAAAAACAGCGCCAACTGTATGGGGCTGGTGTCCTGAAACTCATCCACCATTAGCAGTTGCAGCTCTTCCTGCAGCGTTTCTCGTACGGTGGGGTGGTCCAGTAACTGGTATAACCGCTGTTCCTGGTCGACAAAATCGATCAGGCCCTTCTGGGTTTTTAGCAGTTGATACGCATTCAGGCTGTCGGCGGCAATCTCGAAGGCGCGTTCGGCGAAAAAGCGGATATCACTGTGTAGATTGGCGTGCTTGGCATAGTCGATGGCCACATCTGCGATAGGTTCGGCATGTGACTTGGATTTAGCGCCGGGCATTTTTTTACTCAGGCTGATCCACTCGGGCCAGGTGGCGCGCTCTTTGTACAGGCCAGCCCTGATGCCGGTGATTAACGACACGTATTCGCGGGTCACCTTGGTGCGGTCTAAGTCGGTATCAATACCCTCCAGCGCTTGCTCGATGGCGTTGAGTAGTTGTCTATCCAGATCACGGCTGGTGATTTTGGGGAAATGGGCCAGCAGGCCGTCGGCGCTGGCTTTGCCTAAATGGCGTATATCATCGGCCGACTGGTTGTTGGCGCGAGCTGCGTCGGCGATCTTCTTCACCTCCTGGCGCCACCGTAGCTGTTTTGTGCGTCTGTCGATGATTTGCAGGCGGTGACAAGTGGCGTTCATCTGCCGTATCAACGGCTTGTTGTCTGCCAACGCGCGCTCCATGGCCTGGTAGAACAGCAGGTCGCCCTGCGCTTCATCCAATACTTGCTGGTCGGGCGGCATATGCGCCTCGAAAGCAAAGCGCCGCAGCAACTCACCGCACACACCATTCACGGTGCCTATGAGCGCCTGTTCCATTTGGTTAGCCACGCCCAATTGGCCAGATTCAATCAGTTTGCTGCGCACGCGCTCCTTAAGTTCGCCGGCTGCCAGCTTGGTAAAGGTGGTGGCTATCACGCCGGCTGGGCTTACCTGCTTTGACGACAGCAGTCGTTCCAGCTTTTGTGTAAGCGAGTAGGTTTTACCGCTACCGGCACCGGCGCTAATGAAGTGGATATTCGCGCCTGCGGTACTTGGCTTAGTGGGGGAACTCATGCGTTAGTCCCCCAGCCGGTGAGTACCTTGTAATCGTTAAAGGTGTCGCTGGCCTCCGGTTTCTCCAGAGCATCCTCCTGGGGTGCAGAGTCGGCCGTGGGCTCTGTCTCTGCCACGGTAACTTCCACCAGGCCTTGATCGAACTGCTCCTTGCGCCAATGCCAGCTTTGTTCAAACCGGTGCCAATACTGCGCGGTGTTTTCCTCGCCCTCGGGTTTGATGATTTCGGCGTTGGGAAAAAAATCGTGATTGAGGCTGAGCAGATGTGAGTCTTGCACGATGAAGTAGCTGAGCGCGGCAGACCAATCGGCGCCGTTGTTGCGGCGCAGCTGAGCGTAGGTGGCCAGCTGCAGATAGCTATTTTTGAGCAGGGCATCGCGGCGATAGCTCTTGCCGCCCCATTTAATATCTACCACTGCTTCGCGGCCATCGGCGCGGGTGGCCAGCACATCAATCGAGCCGTTGAGCTTGCCGCCGGCAAACAGGCCTTCCTGCCATAGCTCCATATCTACCTTCACCACGGCGGCGGCCTGCAGGTGCTCTACCAGCGTGGTAAGCGACTCCTGTACCTGAGTAATGAAGCGCTCGCACTCGGCCTGACGGCCAGCTTCAAGTAGCAGGGCGCCTTCCTGTTGTAGCAAGGTGGCGATAGTGTCATCTACCCAGCCAGCGATGTCGCGGGGATCAATGCTGGCAATGTCGGGGTGTGCGTTCAGGAACTCCTCATAGCATCGATGGGCCAAACTACCTTTGAGCAGATTGCCATCGTTAACGCTGGCCAGCGAGCCGGGCCTGACTCTGGCGGCATAGCGCAGTAGCCACTGATAGGGGCTGTGTATGTAGCTGTCCAGGCTGGAAAATGATTCCGCGTCGCGTTTGGGTAGTACCAACGACTCGGACAGGTGCCACCAGCGTACTTTGGCGGGCAGTGCGCGTGCGTCGAGGGAATTGCTACTAACGCCCAGGTCTGCGGCGGTGTTGCTGGCGGAAATTTGTAGGGCGGGCAGCCCTTTGGTGAGGCTGTCGATTTGGTCCCATACCGGGTGATGGCGTTCGGCATCGTCGTGCAAAACCAGAGTAAACCGCCCTTTGGCACACAGGATGGGGCGCAACCAGGCGCGGCCCAACCAGTCCAGCTGCGCGTCTTCTGCGTGCAGACGTACACCATTGTCGGCAAGTGCGGCTCGCTCGGTGCGTGACCAGGGCCATCTGTGCACTCTGTCGCTGGCCTGGCAGTCCCACCAGATTACGTTGTCGATGGGTGTGGCAAAGGCGCCGGCATGATCTGCCCGCAATACCCGCGCTTGCCCGGGGATCACCTCTGCGCTGCGGTCGGTAACCGACGCGCCCGTACCTCGTACGTCCTCGATCAATCGGCGCACGTTATCCTGTGTGAGCTGCTCTCGGCCGTGCACCCTCAAGCGCTCTATGGCGTTCACAAATTCCAGCGCCTGGTTGAGGGCAATGTTATACAGCGATTTCAAAGCGGCATCGTCACTGGCTTCTTTCGCGCCCTGCAGCCAATCGGCAACTCGTTGGGCACGATGCGACAGGGTCTGGCTGTCTACGCCAGCAGCGGGGGAGAAGCGCGGTGACTCCAGCCAATAAAGAAGGTTGTCCTTCAGCTTGCTTCGCTTGGCCTCGTCTTCATCCTCAAGGCACTGCGCAATGGTGTTTTCCCAGTCTTCGCTGCCAATGCCGGGGGTGTTGGCAACGGTTTGTGCCAGCTTTTCTCGTATACGCCGAGGAATGGGCCCCACCGAATGCGACAAAAACTGGAACAGGGCGGTAGGGTTGAGTGGCTCCCACAGCAGTTCACACGCTAGCGGCAACACCTGAAACACCGGTCGCCAGGGTGACAGGGAGTTAAAGCCCAGGCGCGGGCTATGGATGCTCTCCAGCGTGTCGTCCAGCAACTCACCTCGTCGTTCAGCCAGCAAAGCAATAGATTGACTCGGGGCCTGCTCCAGCCAATGCTGAGTGAGCAGGGCTGTTAGTGGTGTGCTCTCCTGCGGTGAATCACCGCGCAGCACCACTACCGAGCCGTCACCCTTCAAGCTTATCTTTTCATGGGTATCGCTGAGCAAATGGCGTTGTAGCTTGCCCAGGTCGGTAGTTGCGTCGGCCTGCGGAGGTATCGCAGCAGCCTCGATAATCTGTGCGCCAGTTGCTTCGATGAGTTTGTGCCAAAGGTGAGGGAAGTCAGCAAGGAGATCGCGCAACGTGATGGATTCAATCGCAATGGGGTTATCCGCCAGCAGCTCAATGATGCGCTCTATTCGCTGCCCTGTGCTGGGCTCAACCGCACTCTCGGCCAGTTCCTCAATGGTGGCCATATCGGCCAGCTTGGCAGGAACACCCGACTCAAAGTGCCCGTTCCAGCCCGCCTCATACCATTGGTCACGCCACTGCAGCAAAGTGCGAGCCACAGAGAAGGGGTCAGCCTCATAAGAGGCGTGGTAGAATGCACCCGGATGGTCGATCTGGTCGATACAACCCAGATACTGAATCAGGCGTGTGGAGAAAGAGGTCACAACGGAGGGAATACCCAGCTGGGTTTCCAGCAGGTTCAGGAAGCCATGAGGACCAAGGGTAATCTCACCCAGTGCGTCTGGCTGGCGTTCAGCCAGAGCGCCGTCGGCTTTTAGCGCGAGGGTGACTTTGATTTTGCGGATCTGGATTGCGTTCGGCATAGGCCCTTCCGTGGGAGTAAGCTTTTAATCATAGGCCGAAAGTGCCGGGCTCGCTATGGAGTGCAGAAAGGGTGTGCTCGAATTGGCTACCTGTATGTATGAGCAGTGAGTTGTTCTGCGCGCAACCCGATCATTCCGCCCTACAGGAGCAAAGGAATGCTTATAGATCAGGCAAAAAAACCCCAGTGAAGGGGCTTTCAGGTCATCCATGAACGTTGCAGGATGAAAAATTGGTGGAGGCGGCGGGAATTGAACCCGCGTCCGCCAGTACTCTGCCATCGGCTCTACATGCTTAGGTTCCGTTAATTAATTTAGCCTCATACAGCCCAACGGGCAGGACGTAATTGGCGATCCTGTTAAGTTTTAGCAGTTCCACCCCAGGCAGGCTTCACAGCGATCCAGTTCTATATGACAGTCAGTAGCGCGGTACTGGCACCTTGCTAAAGACCGCCAGGGCCGAAGCACCTGGATGGTGTTACAAAGGGCTACTTACGCAGCCAGTTGTGCACCGTAGTTGTCGTCATTGGCAACTAATAGTTTGCAGCTTTGGATTAACGTGATTGGCTACCATCACGGCATGCACCTCAGGGTTCGTGACCGTCGTCGAATCCAAATCGCCCCCAGTGTGAACTGCGCATTATACCGCAGCGTACTTAATAAGACTGCTCTTTTAGAAAGTAGTTCCATCTGGCCACTTTGCTTGCGGCCAGTGGGCGTGCGCTCGCTGGCGTTGGTCAGGAAGGTAAACAACTCCCTTAGCGCTAAAAGCCCATGATTTATATAAGGTTTTTTGTGGTGGGGCGATCGCTGCTTCGATGGATAAAGCACCGATGTTGCTAGCTAGCCTGCGCTGGAATGGTAAGATACGCCCCTTAGCTGCCAGGGGAGATTCTCCCTGCGGGTAGGTCGATAAGGCCGGCCTTGGGCAACACTCACTGCACACGGATGTTTAATGCGTATCCTGCTAACCCTGCTTTTGTGGTTCACCGCATGGCTGCTCTGGAGCGGCATGTTCAAGCCCCTGCTGATTGGGCTTGGCGTGGTGTCGTGCTTGCTGGTGTTGGTGCTGTCGCGGCGCATGGGCTTTTTTAAGCAAGAGGTATTCAGCCTGCACCTTACCTGGCGCTTGCTGCCTTTTTGGGGTTGGCTGGGTAAAGAGCTCATCATCGCCAACCTGCAGGTGGCACGAGTAGTGTTAAGCAGGCACATGCCCATAAGCCCCACGGTTATCAGGTTGCAGGCCCTGTCGAGCGATCCTTTAGGCCAGGCCATTCTGGGTAACTCCATCACGCTCACGCCCGGTACCGTTACGGTAGATGATCACGAAGGTGAGCTATTGGTGCATTGCCTCACGCAAGAAGGCGCCGATGCTCTAATAGACGGCGATATGAACCGGCGTGTTGCCGCGGTTTCAGGGAGCTAGGCCGGTGTTCTTAGCAGCCTCTATCGCCATTTTGGTCACCATGATTCTTGCGTTGGCGCGGGCATTGATTGGCCCCAGTGTTTACGATCGCATACTGGCAGTGAACATGTTCGGTACCAAAACCGTGCTGCTCTTTTCTGTTGTTGCGTTCTTGTATGGCCGGCCCGACTTTCTGGATTTGGCATTGGCGTATGCGCTTATCAACTTTATTGGCGTGCTCGCGGTGCTGCAGTTTTTTGAAAACAGAAAAGCGCGCGATGCCGATCAACCAATAGATTCCACGGGTTATCAAGCCAACGCCAATCCCGAATCTAGCCCCACAGCTGACTCCACAGCTAAGCCCTCCGCTAAGCCTGCAGCAGGAGATGCCTAATGGCGATGCTGCTTGACGGGTTGAGTTGGGTAATGCTGGTGGGTGGTGGCCTGTTCGTGTTGATTGGTGGCATTGGCGTGTTGCGCCTGCCAGACCTGTACACACGCATGCATGCCGGTAGCCTTACCGATACCCTTGGCACCTTGCTAATACTCGGCGGTATTATGTTGCAGGCAGGGCTAACACTGGCCACCGTTAAACTACTGGCCATTGCCGTTTTCCTCTTGTTAACAGGGCCGACTGCAACGTATGCGCTGGCCAACGCCGCATTCCTGGCTGGGCTGCTGCCTAAAAACGCCGACCTGCCGGAGGATATTGCTCCGTGATGACAGTGGTGTTTGGATTGTTTCTGCTCACGTTGCTGGTGATCACGGCCATCGCGATTGTGCGCGAAGAAAACCTGTTCACGTCGGTCATGCTCACGGGCATATTCTCGCTGTTAATGGCCTCCAACTTTTTCATATTGGATGCTGCCGATGTCGCACTTACCGAGGCTGCGATTGGCGCGGGTATCTCAACGGTATTGTTACTGGGCGCGCTAGCACTTACGCCACGCAACGAACGCAAATACCGGGGAGGCCGCTGGATGGCGCTAGTGGTGGTTACACTCACCACGTTGGTGGTGGTGTACGCCACGTTCGAAAAGCCCAGACTGGGTGACCCCGAAGCACCAGTGCATCAGCACGTGGCACCGTGGTATTTGGAGAAAACGCCCGAGCTTATCGATATACCCAATGTGGTAACCGCCGTGCTGGGATCTTACCGCGCTTACGACACCCTCGGCGAAGTGATCGTGGTACTAACCGCAGGTATCGGCGTGCTGTTTCTATTGGGTTTGCCCGGCGCTGTGGGTGATCGCAAGCCAGAAGACTTAGCCACGGGCCGCACCTACTTAAGTCATCACCTGGTGCCGCAGGTAGTAGGGCAGCTATTGATTCCCTTTATTTTGCTGTTTGCACTATACGTGCAGTTTCACGGGGAATATGGCCCCGGGGGCGGATTTCAGGCGGGTGCTATTTTTGCGGCGGCCATTATTTTGTATGCGTTGATTGAAGGCGAGCGCGAAGCGCTAAATGTGATATCACCTCGCACGCTGATGTGGATGATGGCCGGCGGTGCATTGCTGTATGGCGGGGTGGGCATTGCCACCATGCTAATGGGCGGCAACTTTTTGGAGTACGGCGTGCTAACCAGCAATCCTATCGTTGGTCAGCAGATGGGCATTATCCTTATCGAGCTTGGCGTTGGCATAACCGTTGCTGGCGTTCTACTGGCTATCTACCACGCCTTCGCGGCGCGGGGGCGTTAGCGCATGGAATTGCTGGGTCTCTATAACTACTGGGTGTTTGCGGTGCTGTTAATGGTGGGCTTTTACGCCGTTATCGCCAAGCCCAACATGATTAAAAAGCTACTGGGCCTGAGTATTTTTCAGGCTGCGGTGTTTCTGTTGTACATCACCATGGATAAAGTCGAAGGCGGTACTGCGCCCATTATCCAGAAAGGGGTGGTAGACGCGATTTACTCCAACCCTTTGCCACAAGTACTTATTCTTACAGCGATTGTTGTGGGTATCTCTACCACTGCATTGGGTCTGGCGTTGGTTGTGCGCATCTATGAGGCGTACGGCACCATCGAAGAAGACGAAACCCAGCAGCTGGATATCGAAGAACCGGATTCGCAAGCGTGAGCCTCGCCCAACAACTGCCAGCATTGCAAATAGTAGTGCCGCTACTTACAGCGCCATTGGTCGTGTTACTGCGTGGCCCCGGTTTATCGTGGGCAGCAGCCAGCGCCGCATCAGTGATGGCGTTTGTGATTGCCATTGCAATCACCTCCATGGTGCTAACCGGAGGAGCGCTCAGTTACGAGATGGGCGGGTGGCCTGCGCCTTTTGGTATCACACTTGAGATAGACGCCTTAAGTGCCCTGATGCTGTTGCTGGTTACCGGGGCCTCTGCCGTCACATTGCTATGTGGCCGCGCCAGCCTAGCTCAGAATATGGATGCAGGCCGCCAACACCTGTTTTTTGCCGCCTGGCTTATTGTATTGGCGGGGCTGGCAGGCATTGCGGCAACTGGCGATGCGTTCAACGTGTTTGTGTTCATGGAAATCTCGTCACTTGCCAGCTACGTGTTGATTGCGGCAGGCTCAGATCGGCGCGCATTAACGGCTACGTTCAAGTACCTCATCATGGGTACGATTGGCGCCACCTTCTACCTGATCGGGGTAGGGTTGGTGTACATGATGACGGGCACCTTGAACTTTGCGGACATGGAATTGCGCATTGCCGATGTCACCGATCAGCGGCCCATTTTGGTGGCGGCAGGTTTCATCACGGTGGGGCTGGCGCTAAAAGCGGCGGTGTTCCCACTGCATATCTGGTTACCCAACGCCTACACCTATGCGCCGCACATGGTTACGGCATTTCTGGCAGCGTGTTCTACCAAGGTAGCCATTTATGTGTTGCTGCGTTTCGACTTCCTGGTGTTTCAGGGTAACCTCGAGGCGCACGCGATTCAGTTTGCGATTTTCCTCGCGCCGTTGGCATTGCTGGGTATTTTGGTGGGCTCTGCCGTGGCAATGGTGGAAGTAAACATCAAACGACTATTGGCGTTTTCGTCCGTTGCGCAAATCGGTTACATCTTGCTGGGCGCAAGCTTTGCCAGCGCTGCCGGCCTTACGGCATCTGTTGCACTTATGTTTAATCACGCTCTGGCCAAGGGTGCACTGTTCCTGGCCGTAGCCGCTATCGCAACGCGCATTGCCGGATTGCGGCTAGACGATATTGCAGGCATTGGGCGTCGCATGCCCTGGACATGTGCCGCGCTGGCATTGGCCGGTGCCAGTCTTGTGGGTATTCCCGGCACGGCAGGTTTTGTATCTAAATGGCTATTGCTGCAAGCCGCCTTCGAGCAAGGCACATTTGGCATTGTGGCTATAGTAGTTGTTGTCATGAGTTCGCTGGCGGCGGTGGTGTACATCTGGCGTATTGTTGAGTGTGTGTATTTCGGCACACCCAAAAATGAAGACGCAACATTCGCAGAGGCACCGCTACCGTTAGTGGCCGGGCTCTGGCTGGTGGCATTGGCCAATGTCTACTTTGGTCTTGTGTCCGCGTTGCCGGTAACGCTGGCTGAAACAGCGGCGGCTGACCTGTTGAGTCATCTACCGTGAACCCTACCGACACAATCGCTATCGCATTGCTGTTACCTCTCATCGGGGCAGTGGGTATTGCGCTGTGTGGACGCTGGCCCAATGTGCGCGAAGGTGTAACGCTTGTTACTGCTACCTCATTGGCGGTGGTGGTGTGGTCATTAACGCCGCATATCATGGCGGGCGAACGTCCTGAGCTGGTAGTGGCTCCATTGTTCGACGGGCTCTCGCTGGCCTTCACCGTAGAGCCTCTTGGCATGTTGTTTGCCGCACTCGCGTCCACATTGTGGATTGTTAACTCGGTGTACTCCATTGGCTACATGCGCGGTAACAACGAGAAAAACCAAACACGTTTCTATGTGTGCTTTGCCATCGCTATCAGCGCGGTGATGGGCATTGCGTTTGCCGGTAACCTGCTCACGTTATTTCTGTGTTACGAAGTACTCACATTGTCTACATTCCCCTTGGTGGCGCACAAAGGCGATGCTGCCACAGTGCGTTCGGCGCGCATCTACCTGGGTATTCTATTGGGTACCTCAATCGCGCTGTTTCTGCCTGCCATTATCTGGACCTACATGGCCACGGGTACGTTAACGTTTGAACCTGGCGGCATTATCAGCGGCAAGCTGGCTGGCCCCGCAGTAGGCTTGCTACTGGGCTTGTATGTGTTCGGTATTGGTAAGGCCGCCATGATGCCCGTGCATCGCTGGTTGCCGGCGGCGATGGTAGCGCCCACGCCGGTTAGTGCCTTGCTGCACGCCGTGGCCGTGGTGAAAGCGGGCGTGTTTACACTAACCAAAGTCATCATCTATGTCTTTGGCGTAGACTTTCTGTTTGCGCAGCCCTCGGCTGAATGGCTGTTGTATGCAGCGGCATTCACAATACTTGCTGCCAGCGTGGTGGCCCTGCGCCAGCAAAATCTCAAACGTATGCTGGCGTACTCCACTATCGGGCAGCTGTCGTACGTGATCCTGGCTGCGGCCATTCTCACGCCCTTGTCTGAAATAGGCGCCGCTGTTCATATCGTGGCCCACGCCTTTGGCAAAATCACACTGTTCTTCGCCGCGGGCGCCATCTATACCGCGTCCAAGAAAACCGAGTTGAACCAGCTGCGCGGAATTGGCGCGCGCATGCCCTGGACAATGGCTGCGTTTACCATTGGCGCCTTGTCGATGATCGGCGTGCCGCCCACCGGTGGCTTCGTATCCAAATGGTTTATCTTAGCCGGTGCGTTCCAGAGCAATAACTACGTTGCCATTTTCACCATCATTGTCAGTACCATTTTGAATGCGGCCTATTTTTTGCCGATCATATTTATGGCGTGGTTCTCCAAGGAGGCCCCGGGCGGCAAAGCGCATGGCGAAGCGCCGTGGCCGGCCGTATTGGCATTGTGCGTAACAGCTGCGCTTACACTTGCGTTCTTCTTTTTTAATCAGCCGGTGCTGGATCTCGAGAGCCAGTTGGTGGGAAGGGTGAAATGACCGAACGTGATAACAACGTGCATGAGGCGCAAGCCGGTGATTCGCCTGTTGTGGATGTGCCGCGGGTGGAAGGAGACGATAACCATTGGCTAACACGGCCGAGCACAATCCGCCTGCTGTGGATTGGCTTCTCCGTTGTGTTGTCCATTACGGTGCTGCTGCAGTTGCTTATCAAGGTAAAAGGATACTTTGGCGTTGATGGCTGGTTCGGTTTTGGCGCCGTATTTGGCTTTGCCTGCTGCGTAGCGATGGTCTTAGTAGCCAAGATATTAGGTGCTGTGCTGAAGCGGCCCGAGGATTACTACGATGATTGATGGCATGATGCCACCAGCGTTGTTCCTCTTAGCCGGCGCTTTGCTTATTGGCCTCACGCGCGGCCATCTGCGCACAGCTGTGTTGTTCCTGGCGCCCGTGGCCACCCTCTGGGCCATCTGGCAGGTGCCCGACGGCGTTGCCGCTACGGCGCAGTTTCTGGGTTATCACATCGAGCCCGTTGAAGGCAGCGCCGTTCGGCGTTTGTTCGCGTCTATCTTTTCTATCATGGCGTTTACCGGCGGCTTATTCGCATTCAGACATGCCCGCTGGTACGAGCTGTCGGCCGCGTATGCCTACGCAGCTGGCGCAGTGGGCGTGTGTTTTGCTGGCGACCTCATCACCCTGTTTTTGTTCTGGGAGTTGATGGCGATATTCTCCACGGTGGTGGTGTGGTGCGGTGGTACAGACGCTGCGCGAGCGGCGGGTATTCGTTACGCCATCATGCACTTACTCGGCGGTGTCATTCTTAAAGTGGGCATCGAGGGAATAGTGGTGCACACCGGCTCTACCGACATCCAACCCTTGCTGGCCACCAACTTCGATACCTGGATGATCCTCATCGGTATTTTGATTAACGCTGCGGCGCCTCCTGTGTCGGCGTGGCTTGCCGATGCCTATCCTGCGTCCAGTCCTACCGGCTCAGTATTTCTGTCGGCCTTCACCACCAAATCAGCTGTGCTGGCGCTCATTCTATTGTTCCCCGGTGAGCCCATGTTGATCTGGGTGGGGCTGTACATGATCTTCTACGGCATCATCTACGCATTGCTAGAAAACGATGCCCGGCGGATTCTCGCCTACTCCATTGTGAATCAGGTTGGCTTTATGGTGGTGGCCATCGGTATCGGTACCGAGCTGGCGATCAATGGCGCTGCGGCGCACGCGTTTGCGCATATCATCTACAAGGCGTTGTTGTTTATGAGCGCGGGTGTGGTGATCTACCGCACAGGTGTAACACGTTGTTCTGATCTTGGCGGATTGTTTCGTACCATGCCGCTCACCACGGTGTGCGGCATCATTGGCGCGTTGGCGATTTCCAGCTTCCCGCTCACCTCGGGCTTTACCACTAAAACGCTGATCTCGGTAGCGGCAGAGCAGCAGGGTTTAGTCTTGGTGTATTTCGCGCTAGCCGCAGCATCTGCTGGTGTGTTCTTGCATGCGGGTATTAAGTTTCCCTGGTTTGTATTCTTCCAGAAGGATTCTGGCATGCGGCCCAAAGATGCACCGTGGAACATGGGTGCGGCCATGGTGTTCTTCGCCTTCCTGTGTATTTTGATCGGCGTCTACCCAGAGCCATTGTGGGCGCTGCTACCGTACCCGATGGAGTACGAGGCGTATTCGCCGGGTAAGGTGCTGTTCTATCTACAGCTGTTGTTGTTCTCTGGGCTAGCGTTCTTCCTGCTATTGCCGTTGATGAAGCGCACGCTCACCATTTCATTGGATACCGATTGGATTTGGCGGGTGGTACTAACGCGCACCGGGTTATGGCTGTTGAATGTTCTGCAGGTGGTGGGTGATCAGCTTGGCGCGGCCAGCGATGCGATGCGCCAGGGCGGAGGTGTCAGACTCGAGCGCCTGCTCGGCAGCACCGGCGCGCTGGGACGTACCTGGAAAATAGGCACCACCGCTTTCTGGATTGCCGTTCTGCTTACGGCCTACGTGCTGCTGTACTATCTCGAGATCTAGCGTTCGCTCTAGCTCTCGTCGCTGGAAAAACGTGTGTCTTGCAAGCTTTCTTTAATTCGCGCCAGATGAGGCAGCAAGGCTTCTCCGCGCTTTAATGTTACGCCCGTGGCTAGCGTATCGAGAGTAACCAACTGCACGATGCGCGATGTCATCGGCAGATATTCCTCAGTATTTTCTGTATCAGACAGTTCAATCGTGCAGTCGCTGGCTGCGGCTAGAGGCGAGTCGGCCGTGGTTAACGACACCACGATGGCTTTGGTTGCGTGTGCCAAAGTGGCTGCTTCCACCAATGCTTTCGTTCTACCGGTGTGAGAAATAAAGAACACCACGTCGCCGGCCTCGGCGGAGGTGGCAAGCATGCGCATCATCAAAATATCGTCATGGGTAGATACAGGTATGCCCAGACGAAAGAATTTGTGCTCCGCGTCTTTAGCTACCGCTGCAGAGGTGCCCAGCCCAAAAAACAATATCCTTTTGGCTTCCGCCAGATGCTCAACCGCTTCTTCTATTGCAGTGATCGGTAGCGCCTGTCGCGCCTGCACCAGCGCGTTGATGGTGTTATCGAACAACTTGGCCGGGTAGGTGTTTACGTCGTCGTTCATTTCTACGGCGCGGCTCATGTAGCGCACGCCCGATACTAAAGACTTGGCCAATTGCAGCTTAAAATCGGGAAAGCCGCTGGCACCAAAGCGCTTGCAGAAGCGATTAACGCTAGGCTCGCTAACGTTGGCAGCGGCCGCCAAAACAGCAATGCTTGAACGAGTGGCTGCGTCGGGATCTTGCAGAATCACATTGGCCACTTTGGCCTCTGACTTTTTCAAGTCGGGCAATGCATTGCTGATGGTAGTTAGCAAAGAGGCGTTATCCATGTGTATCTGTTTCCCGTTTGGCCAACACTCTACGGCGCAAAATATACGGTGAAAGGGTTGCTGCAGTTGAGAAAATTCACGATAGGGTAGGCCTCACAATCGTCGCTGGCCACGGCGTTGCTAAGAACTGCCAGTTTGTCTTGCCCAACAATATGGATAACCCCCAAGCGGGTATCGAGTATCCGTTTGCGCGACAGGCTTATCCGTCCGTGAGGCGCTACCTGCGGCGATGTCATCAGCGCAGGCTCGATTGTGTCTAACCCTTCGATCAGTTCAGGGGCATCTGGAAACAGCGATGCGGTGTGGCCATCCAGCCCCATACCCAGAATGACTACATCAAATGCCCCGATGTCTGCTAGCTGCTGGTTAACCCAAGCAAGGTTCGCGGCTGTATCGGGGTACCCTTCAATCAGCGACAGCAGCTGTGCATCGCGCGCCTTACCGGTGAGCAGGTGTTCACGAACCATGCGCTCATTGCAATCGATATGGTCATGGGGAACCCAGCGCTCGTCGGCTAATAGCACCGTGACCTGGCTCCACGCCAGATCAGATGCTGCCAGCGCAGTAAACAGGCCTTTGGGGGTGCTGCCGCCTGACACCACCAGATAGGCTCTGCCGCGCGCGTCCAGAGCCGTCGCAAGCCTGTGCACAATGTCGTCAGCAAGAGAGGCATCCAACGCTGCAGGATTAGCAAACGTATGCTCAGACATGCCAGCTACGACCATCCTTTTCTATCAGAATTTCTGCCTTGGCCGGGCCCCAGGAACCGGCATGGTAGGGCTTGGTGTCGATACCTTGTGACGCAGATGCTGCGATCAGTTCGTCGCACCAGCGCCAGCTCTCTTCGATTTCCTCTCGCCCCACGAACAACGACTGGTCGCCGTTAATAGCGTCCAGAAACAGTCGTTCATAAGCATCCGGAATACGATCATCCTCGTTGCCTTCCCGAAAGTTCAGGTTGAGTCTGTGAGGCTGTAATGACAGCTTGTCCTTCATGCTCTGGCGCTTGGATACCATCGCCATCTCGATACCCTCGTTAGGCTGCAGGCGGATGATTAAGGTATTGGGAATATTGGAGCCGCCACCGAATATGTTGTGTGGCAGATTTTTGTAGTGAATGATGATCTCGGTGACTTTTTCTGCCAGTCGCTTGCCGGTGCGCAGATAAAAAGGCACGCCCGCCCAACGCCAGTTATCTACATGCGCTTTGATAGCAACGAAGGTTTCGGTATCGCTACTTTTTGTCTTGCAGCCGGGTTCTTCCAGATAGCCGGGTACCGCGTTGCCATGATTCCAGCCCTGCGTGTACTGACCGCGTACCACATGGTCTGCCACCGTCGCTTCTGTTATCGGGCGCAGCGCTTTCACGATTTTAACTTTTTCATCGCGAATGCTGCTGGCTTCCAGAGAGTTCGGTGGTTCCATTGCTACCAGGCAGAGCAATTGCATCAGGTGGTTCTGAACCATGTCGCGTAACTGGCCCACCTTGTCGTAGTACGACCACCGGTCTTCAATACCCACCACTTCGCCTACCGTTATCTGCACGTGATCGATGCAGCTCTGGTCCCACTGTGAGTTGATGAAACGGTTGGCAAAGCGCAGCACCAGCAGGTTCTGTACGGTTTCTTTACCCAGATAGTGATCGATGCGGTAGATGGAGCGCTCGTCGAAATACTTGGCCAGCGTTTTGTTTACTTTGCGCGAGGTCTCAAGGTTTTCGCCGATTGGTTTTTCCACCACGATTCGGTAGTCACCTGTCAGGCAGTCGGCGCTGTTGAGATGCTCGCAGATTGGCGCGAACATGCTGGGCGGGGTGGCCAGATAGAACAGGCTAACCCGGTCATCATTCAGCCAGCTTTTGAGCCTGCCGTAGTTTTCCGCTGCCGAAAAGTCCGCATGACCGTACTCGATCCTTTTGCTATAGCTCGCCCACGCCTCATCGTTAGGCGCGTTATCGCCCATGTAAACGCTCATTCGTGCGCGCAGACCTTCGAGAAATTCTTCACGCGAGATGTCATTTCTGGCTATCGCAGCAATGCGCAAGTCCTCCTGAAGGAGGCCAGCCTGGTCTAGCTGGAACAACGCTGGAAAGAGCTTGCGTGCCGACAGATCGCCAGACGCGCCAAAAATAATCAGATCCACAGGTTCCATAAAGTCCGCTCCTCGCGGTGGGCCTAAAGTGTCAGCAGTGTCTATAGTGAAGCCGCGAATTCTACGGCTTCGCGTGCCAGTGTGGTTACAGTTTGCCAGTCACCGGACGCAACTGCATCGGCCGGCAATATCCATGAGCCGCCCACTGCGGGTACGTTGCTCAGATTCAAGTAGTCGCTTAAGTTGTTCAGGCCAACGCCACCGGTTGGAATGAACAGCATGTCGCCAAAGGGTCCTTGGAACGCCTTAATAGCAGGTGCTCCGCCGGAGGTGCCAGCAGGGAAAAACTTCACGATAGGAAAGCCTGCCTCGCGCACGCGCATCACTTCGCTGGCAGTCACTGCGCCTGGCAACAGCGGCACCGACAGCTCCTTCGCCGTTGCAAATAACTCTTCTGAAGACCCGGGCGACACAATGAAGCGTGCGCCTGCTGCTACCGCGTCATGCATCTGCGCGGCGCTACAGACCGTGCCCGCGCCGATGTCTGCGCCTTCAACCTCGTTGGCGATAGCGCGGATGGCCTCTAATGCACAGTCGGTGCGCAGGGTAATCTCCAGTGCGGTAAGGCCTCCTGCTACGAGTGCACGGGCCATGGGAACAGCTTGCGCTACGTCATTGATCACCATAACAGGGACAACGGGAGCACGAGTGACGAAGGTATAAGATTCGGGAAGCATAGCGATACTCATTCAGTTAGTGTCATTGCCGCACCCAGCAAACCGATACCGGGATGGGTGACGACGAAAGTTGGAATACCCGACAGGTAATCCCCAAATCGGCCTTTGGCGAGAAATCGCGCACGAAAATCGCTTAGCCGTAGTAGTTCAATATAGCGCGGTGCGATACCGCCGGCGATAAATACACCGCCCCGGGCGCCGAAGGTCATGGCGAGATTGCCGGCGGTTGCGCCAAGCACAGCGAAGAACATCGCCATTGCCTCGCGGGCCAGCGGGTCTTCTTCGGATTGGGCAGCCGTGCCGATGTCGCCGGGATGCAACAGCGGGGCGCTCTGGTGACGGTAGTCTGCCAGTGCCTGGTAGATGTTGACGATGCCGACTCCGCACAGCAGTCGCTCTATCGACACGCGACCATAGCGCGCACGCAGGCGTTTGTGAATTTCTACTTCAACATCGGTAACCGGTGCAAAGTCCACGTGTCCGCCTTCGCCCGTGATCACAATGGGCTCACCGCTGGCGCTATGTGCCAGTGCGGCAACCCCTGTACCAGTGCCAGGTCCCAGGGCGACTGACGGCGTATCAGGTTGCGCATGCCCCTCGCCGATCTGCTCAAGGTCTGCCGTTGAGAGTGCCGGAATAGCGCGGGCAACCGCGCTAAAATCGTTGATAATTTCAATGCGTGAGGCGCCGATGCGCTCTTTGAGCAAATCGCGGCTGAAACGCCAGCTGCTGTTGGTGAAGCTGATACTTTCTACATGCGGCGGCCCTGCGACCGCCAGGCAGATTGCCGTGGGGGCGCCTGTGGCCATTCCCGAAGCGCTGATGTCACGCATCAGCTGATCTAGCACGAGACCGAAGTCGGGAAAATTTGCCACCTCGTAACTGGCGATGTCTTGATAGTTGCTGCTGCCAGACGCTGTGACAGCAAAGCGCGCGTTCGTGCCGCCAATATCGCCTATCAGGTACCAGTCTGCCATCGCGCTCATGCCGTTTGTTCGCCCGGTCTGTGTGCTGTGTGCCGTAATAGGCAAGGTTAGTCTATAAACAGCGTGCTGGCGCCGCTCTCGGCGTCCCCCACGCGTGCTCGGCTACTGGCAAAAATGCCACGTCCGACTGTGCCGGGCTCTGTAGGTGCTTGCGCAGCCTCGCGGTGTGCCAGGGTTGCGTCGTCTACTTCCAGTGTTAGGGTTCCGTTGTGTGCGTCCAGCGTGATCATATCGTCATTCTCGACCCGGGCGATCATGCCGCCCGCAATGCCTTCTGGAGACAGGTGGATGGCTGACGGCACTTTGCCCGACGCACCGCTCATGCGTCCGTCCGTGACCAGAGCCACGTGATAACCCCGATCCTGCAGCACACCCAGCATCGGTGTGAGTTTGTGCAATTCAGGCATGCCGTTGGCTGCGGGTCCCTGGAAACGCGCCACTACAATGCAGTCGCGATCGAGTTTGCCGGCATCGAACAGCGGTTTTAGATCGTTCTGGGAGTTGATGACAACAGCGGGCCCTCGAACCACGTGGTGCTCCTGGGCTACTGCCGACACCTTGATGACGCTGCGTCCAAGGTTGCCTTTGAGCAATCTGACACCACCTTCGGGCGCAAACGGTGCTTCTGGCGTGGCAATTACCTCGGGGTCGAGACTGGCTTGCGGCGCCGGACGCCATTCCAGATTATCGCCCTTTAGTATGGGTTCGACCGCAAAGTCAGCAAAATCGTTGCGAAAGCAGGTGCGTGCGTCGGGGTGCATCAGACCCTGGTCGAGCAACGTCCTAAACAGGTAGCCGGTGCCACCAGCAGCGTGAAAGTGGTTGATGTCAGCGCTGCCGTTTGGATAGACGCGTGCCATCAGCGGTGTCACCTGGGATACCGCGTCGAAATCGCTCCAGTTCATCAAGTAGCCCGCAGCTCTCGCAATAGCGATCAGATGGATGCAATGGTTGGTCGACCCGCCTGAGGCCAGTAGCGCAACCAGTGCGTTGACGAGCGCTTTGGCATCCACTACGTGACCCAGCGGTCGGTAGTCGTCCCCCAATGCGGTTATGCGTGTCACCTGCTCAGACGCAAATGTTGTCAGGGCATCGCGCAGAGGTGTGCCGGGATTGACGAAAGAGCTGCCAGGCAGTTGCAGCCCCATGGCTTCAACCATCATTTGGTTAGTGTTGGCCGTGCCGTAGAATGTGCAGGTGCCCGCCGAATGATAGGAAGCACTTTCGGCTTCCAGCAGTTCATCGCGACCTACCTTGCCCTCCGCAAACAGCTGCCGAATGCGTACTTTTTCCTTGTTGGGTAAACCCGTAGGCATGGGCCCGGCCGGTATCATCATCACCGGTAGGTGGCCAAACTGCAGCGCGCCAATCAACAGCCCAGGTACAATCTTGTCGCAGATGCCCAACAGTACGGTTGCGTCGAACATCTGGTGGGAGAGGGCAATCGCCGTACCTTGTGCAATGACGTCGCGGCTGAACAGGCTAAGCTCCATTCCGTCCTGACCCTGGGTGACGCCGTCACACATCGCGGGGACTCCGCCCGCCACCTGCGCCGTGCCGCCGGTGGCGCGCACTGCCGCTTTGATCAGGTCCGGATACTCGGCATAGGGCTGGTGCGCCGATAGCATGTCGTTGTAGGCCGTTACGATGCCCACGTTGGCGGCGTTCATCATTTTGATCACAGATTTTTCTTCTGTGGAGCAAGCGGCAAATCCGTGCGCCAGGTTGCCGCAGCTCAGTTGCGTGCGGTCGATGGGATTAGCGCCCATGTCGTCGATCATGGCGAGATAGTCAGCACGCAGCTGATGACTGCGTGTTTCGATGTCGGATGTGATTCTAGCGATCTCAGAATGCATTGCTTAACCTTGCAAGAAGCGAACTCTATAGCCAAATGTAATAAAAGCACATAATAAGGGTGTTTTGCCAGCAATAATAATGAATTTATGTAATTTAAATACATTATTGAGATCTAAGTGCAGTGCTTAACCTTAATCACACTTACTAAGTTTCCTGTTTTTCCCCCTGAACAACTGTTAACTGCCAGCGATCGGCTCGCCCGATGGCATCAAGCAGCAATTTACCCAGGCCGCTGCCTGAGCTATGCCGTTGAGCGCGCATCGGTTCGTAGCGTCTAAATAAAGTGGCTGCTATGGTGCAGCCATGACACCGCTGTTCGCTGAACTCTTTAATGCCATTAGCCCTGCCCAGCTTTTACTGGTTTGGGGTGTGGTGGTGTTTGCTGCCGTTATGCGCGCATTCACTGGTTTTGGCTTTGCGCTGACAGCGGTGCCGGTATTTGCGCTGTTCATGGCGCCCACGCAAGCGGTGGTGCTTAGTGCATCGTTAACGCTGGCGGTAAGTTTACTCACGCTCAAAACTTACTGGGGTCAGTATCCGCTCAAGCCGTTGGTGCCCATGGTGTTGCTATCGGGTATCGGCACCGCAGTGGGCGCTGCGTCGCTTACGCTGATATCGCCAGACCAATTCAAATTGTGGGTGGGGTTGTCGGTGATCCTGGCGTGCGCGGGGCTAACGTTTTACAAACCCGCCAAGCAGAAGTCGCGGCCAGTATTGGGAGGCATTACCGGGCTGGCCTCTGGCTTGATGAACGGCGCGTTCGCGATACCCGGGCCGCCGGTGATCGTGTATGCAATGGCTACCGAGTCAACACCGGCGCGCAGCCGCGCATTGTTAATGACGTTCTTTCTATTCTCGGCAATTCTGGGATTGGGGTCGTACGCCGCAGCAGGGTTTATGACAGCGGCGTCACCGTGGCTGTTCTTGTTGGCGTTTCCAGCTATGTATCTTGGCGATAAGTTGGGCTATCGCCTGTTTCATCGCTACGGCACAGAGCTCTATCGAAGAGTGGCGTTGGGCGTGTTGTTTGCTGTGGGTGCGTCTATTACCGCCACTGCAGTGCTAGGCTAGTCGTTCTACTGCTTAACGGCGTCGCGCACGATGCGCTGCTTCTGGCGGCCCCACTCACGGTCTTTCTCGGTGTCGCGCTTGTCGTGTGATTGCTTACCCTGGGCTAGCGCAATGCGCGCTTTTACTAGATGACCTTTCCAGTACAGTTGAGTGCAAACACAGGTTTGTCCTTTCTGCGTTACGGCGGCCAGAATCTTTGCCAGTTCGCGCTTCTTCAGCAGCAGCTTGCGCGTGCGCGTAGGGTCTGTCACATGATGGGTAGAGGCGGTGTTAAGCGGTGTGATCTGAGAGCCCAGCAGAAATGCTTCGCCGTCTTTCATCAGCACGTAGGAATCTGTGAGCTGCACTTTACCCATGCGCAGACTCTTCACCTCCCAGCCGGTGAGCGCTACGCCAGCCTCAAAGGTTTCCAGCAGGCTGTAATCAAAGCTTGCGCGTTTGTTCTGCGCGATCACATTGCTGGGAGTTTTCTTCTTCTTGGCCATGGCGCGCATTATACGGACAAGCCCTGTGGGTGAAACGTGAATCTTTCCCTTTTAGTCGCACACCAGCTTGGGCACTCTAACCTTGTGATTCTCAAATCCTTTTTCAAGCCATGACCTACCGTCCATCGCCCCTTGGCAGCTGGCAGTCACGCAGCACCTTTGTGTTGGCTTTGTCGGCATCGGCCGTGGGATTGGGCAACCTGTGGCGTTTCTCCTATTTGGCAGGCGAGCACGGCGGTGCGCCTTTTGTTCTCACCTATCTGATCTTTCTGTTTGGTATTGCGGCACCGCTGCTGATAGCTGAAACCGTTATTGGTAGTCATGGGCGCAACAGCCCGCCCGACTCATTGCTGTACGCGGCCGATCGTTCCATGCGCACGCGGGCATGGCACCTTCTGGGTTACCTGGCCTGCATCACCGGGTTTCTCATTTTGTCTTACTACGCAGTTATTGCGGGTTGGGCGTTTGCGTACGCCCAGCAAATGGAAGCTGGCACCTTCTCTTCTGTCAGTGCACAGGGCGTGGGCGAGTTCTTTACGTTGTTTCTCAGTGATTCGCTCCAAATGTTGCAGTGGCACACGCTGTTTCTACTCATGGTGCTTGGCGTGGTGCTGCTCGGCGTAGCCAGAGGATTGGGTGCGCTTGTGTGGTTGTCGGTGCCAGCGATTATGACCGTGCTGGGCATTTTGGTGCTGTATTCGCTGGAGAACGGTGATGTGCCTGCAGCGCAGGCGTTCTTGTTTGGCGTGCAGCCCCTGGACTTTAACGCAAAGTCGGTACTGGTTGCGCTGGGTCACGCCTTCTTCACATTGGGCGTGGGTGCAGCCGTGGGCATGAGCTATGGCGCGTATGCTGCGCAAAAGGTACCGCTGGCGCGCTCGGTGATGGCGGTAGCCGTATTTGACACCGTAGTGGCACTGGCCGCCGGCATCGCTATCTTCCCGATCGTGTTTGCCAATAACATAGAGCCCTCGATGGGGCCGGGCCTGATGTTTGTCAGCTTGCCTTATGCCTTTGGCAACATGCCCGATGGTGAGCTCTATGGTTTGTTGTTTTTTCTTCTGGTTGTGGTGGCCGCCTGGGGTTCGGCTGTAGCATTGCTTGAGCCGATTGTGGCCACCGTGAAACAGCGCTTTCGCATACGCCGGCTGACAGCGGTTACGGCGATTGGCGCTGCATTGTGGCTGATGGGCGTTGCTATTATTTTCTCTTTTCGCCCGGCTGCGCCGGATCAGTATCTACAGGACTGGAATTTCTTCCTGCTGCTCGATGCACTCACGGCTGATTGGCTGCTGCCCATAGTGGCTTTGTTTACCACTATTTTTGTGGGCTGGTGCATGCGGATACCGTTACTTCGGGCAGAGCTGTATCGCGAGTCCAACCTGTTTTTCTGGCTTCTTGTTTTCTTACTGCGGTATATTGCTCCGCCAGCCATAGGCGTTCTGCTGATCGCCGCGCTGTTGAATCTTTAGCCTCGTTTTTGGTCCATTATTTGCTGATATGACACGTATTGATCGGAGTTTGCTGCTGCCTTATTTTGCCGAGCAGGTGTTTAGCCTGGTGAATGATGTGGAATCTTACCCTCAGTACATGGACGGCTGTGTGGGGGCAGAAATTCTGCTGCGCGAACCGGATTTACTGGAGGCGCGACTCGATCTTGCCAAGGGTGGTATCAAGCAGAGCTTTGCGACTCGCAATCGTATGGTAGCGGGCCAAAGTATTGTGCTTGAGCTGATAGAAGGGCCGTTTGATCACTTTGCAGGCCGTTGGGACTTCACCAGTTTGGGTGACGAAGCCTGTAAGGTAAGTCTGGTGCTTGAGTTTAATGTTAGCAACGGCCTGCTAGGCGTTGCGGCAACCCGCTTGTTCGACAAAGTCACCAATAACTTGGTGGATTCAGTTGGGCGGCGCGCCAAACAGATGTATGGATAACGCAATGAGCAACGAACCGTCAGACAACGCGCCTGCCACCATTAAGGTGGAAGTGGCCTACGCGCTACCCGACAACCAGTCGCTGCTGGCGCTGGATGTACCGGCGGGCACGACTGCGATGCAGGCGGCAGAACAATCTGCATTGGCGCAGCAGTACGATGAGCTGGTAGTGGCCGATGCCAAGCTGGGCATCTTCGGGAAAGTAGTGGCGCCGACGCAGGTGCTACGTGAGGGTGACAGGGTAGAAATCTATCGGCCCCTCATTGCAGATCCTAAAGAGGTGCGCAAGGCGCGAGCTGCGCGGGCCAAAGAGCGTCGTTCAGAGTCAGACGGTAAGAGTTAGTCAGAGCTCAGAAAATAAGAGAAGAATAACTAGCTGGTCTCGCTGGCATCGTCGGATGCTTCTGCTGGCTCTTCTTCTGCGTCTGCATCCGCGGGCTCGGCAATAGGTTCTGCAATAGGTTCTGCAGCAGGTGGGGCAGTACTTGCCCACGCGGGAACAACATCGCCAGTGACATCCGTCAGTTTATCGCCATCAAAATGTACCGTTACGCGTGCTTCACGCAGAATGTCGTCGCCGTTGCGCAATACGTAGGGGTAATCCCAGCGGTCGGGGTTAAAGGTATCTTCGATCAGTGGTGTTCCCATAATGAAGCGCACCTGGCGCCGGCTCATGCCAACCTTGAGCTGATCGACCATGTCCTGGTCTATCAAATTGCCTTGCTCAACGTTGATTTTGTAAACACCCGGAAACCCAACGAAGCCGCAGGCGGGCAAGCACAGAATAAGGAGTGTAATAAACAAGGCGCGCATGGGGCGGAAACTTCCACTTCGGGTATTGGGGTGGCATGATACCCGTACTCAACTGGACAGAGAACCCCCCGCACCATGACAGAGGAAAATCAGGAGTTACGCAAAGCGGGGCTCAAGGTCACTTTGCCACGCGTAAAGATCCTGCAGATTCTTGAATCATCAGGCACCGGACGCCAGCACATGAGCGCTGAAGATGTTTATGGCGCACTGCGCGATGCTGGTGAGGACGTGGGTTTGGCCACGGTTTACCGCGTGCTCACGCAGTTTGAAACCGCAGGGCTAGTGACTCGTCACAATTTTGAGACAGGCCACTCGGTGTTTGAGATCGACAAGGGTGAGCACCATGATCACATGGTTGAAATGTCCAGCGGAGAAGTGATCGAGTTTCACGACGATGTGATCGAACAGCGCCAGCGGGAAATTGCCGCCAGCCATGGCTTCGAACTGATTGATCACTCGTTGGTGTTGTACGTTCGCAAGGCCAAGGAATAAACGTCCAGCGACAATCATTGTGTGTTTAGCGCTCGTTAAGCACTGAATAGGTTTCTTGCTCAGGAACCTGCCGATTCAACCATCTCTCGTGCGTGTGCCAGCGACTGGTCAGTGATTTTGACCCCGCCGAGCATGCGTGCGACTTCTTGCACGGTTTGCTCGCTGTCCAGTAAGTGCAGTGAGGTGCTCACGTTGCTCTTTGAGGCTGTTTTACTTACCTGCAGGTGCTGTTGCCCCTGAGCGGCAACCTGCGGCAAGTGCGTCACACACAATACCTGGGCCTTGGCCGCAAGATCGCGCAACAGCTTGCCAACGACTTCTGCCACGGCGCCGCCAATACCCACATCCACTTCGTCGAACACCATGCTAGGCACAGTATCAACATTGGCCGTCACCACCTGGATTGCCAGGCTGATACGAGACAGTTCGCCCCCAGAGGCGATTTTTCCCAGCGGCTGAGTGGGCGCGCCCGGATTGGTGCTGATCAGAAATTCCACATCTTCCTGCCCCTGCGGGTGAGGGTCACTCGACTCGCGTGGCAGCAGCGCCACCTCAAATACACACTGTTCCATTGCCAGCGTGCTGAGTACGGCAGTTGCTTGTGTAACCAGCTTTTTAGCAGCGCGCCGGCGCTGTTTGGTGAGCTTGCCTGCGGCCGTCTCATATTGAGCTGCCAGTGCTGTCAGGTTTTCTTCCAAAACGCCGATGCGCTCGCCACTGCCGGTAAGTCCGTCGAGCTCTTCCTGTAGCGTGGCGTGCTTCTCTGCCAGCTGCTCGGGCTGTACGCGGTGCTTGCGGGCTATTGCGTAAACGCTCTCCAGCCTGCGCTGAACAAGATCGAGTCGCTCGGGATCGAGCTCAATACTGTCGCTGTACGCTTGCAGCTCGCTGCGCGCTTCATTGATTTGAATGGCAGCGGAGTCCAGTAGCTCCCGCACATCCACCACTTGCTTACCCGCGAGGGCGTCGCCATCGAGCAGGTGCAGCGCTTGCCGTGTGCCAGCTTCCTGAGCCTCGCACAGGGTGAGTGATTCATGCACTGAGGCCAGAATCTCCTCTGCATTGGCCAGCTGCTTGTGCTCCAGCTCCATTTTCCCTAATTCGCCTTCAGCCAATGCCAGCTCATTGAGTTCATCCACTTGATAACCCAACAGCTGGGCACGTGCGGCCTGCTCATCCTGCGCGCTGGTGAGTAGCTGCAGCTCGTGTTTGTCGCGCAACCAGCTCGAGGCCAATGTTTCAATTTCGGTTGCCAGCTTCTGGTGTCCGGCAAACGCGTCAACCAATGCTCGCTGCGTTGCTTTGCGTAGTAGTGACTGGTGAGCATGCTGGCTGTGAATGTCGATCAGGTGCTCGCCCAGCGCGGTACAGTCCTGCAAAGTGGAGGTGCTGCCATTAATATAGGCGCGCGATCGGCCCTCGGCGGTCACCACGCGGCGCAACAGCACTTCATCACCTGCCAGTAAGTCGCGAGAGCGCAGCCATTCCTGTGCCAATGGTATAGCGCTGATATCAAATCCAGCGGCGATCTCCGCCCGATCACTGCCGGGGCGGATTGCCTTGGGGTCGGCCCGATCGCCCAGACACAACGCCAGAGCGTCGAGCATAATAGACTTGCCCGCACCGGTTTCGCCGGTTATCACGGTCATGCCTGGCGCAAACTCCATCTCGAGTGTTTCGACGATGGTGTAGTTCTGAATACTGATGTGAGAAAGCATGAGAAGTGGCTGCAGCTGTTTCAGTTGTTATACCTCAGAAACACGCTGGCATAAACATCAGCGCGTCTTAATGCGCTCTGGCTTTGTAATTTGCAAAGGCTGTGATACAAACAAGACAGGAGGAGCGACGACTGATCTATGACAAAATTTGATATCCCTGATCGCGCTCAGATGCTGTTAAAAGCACTGGTAGAGCGACATATTCGAGACGGTCAGCCCGTTGGCTCTCGCACACTCCTGGAAGAAGCGGGGCTGCCGGTAAGTACGGCAACGATTCGCAATGTGATGTCGGATCTGGAAGATCGTGGCTATCTTCACTCTCCTCATACCTCTGCGGGCCGGGTACCCACTGCGATGGGCTACCGCTTGTTCGTGGATAGTCTGTTGCAGATGCAGCCGCTCGAAGACGATGCCATGGCAACCCTGCGCAGTGAGCTGAACCCCGATAAATCTGCCAAACAACTGGTTCAAACAGCCTCCTCACTGCTGTCTAGCATTACTGCTCAAGCGGGTTTGGTAACCGTGCCCAGGCAAGAGACGAATCAGCTGCGTCAGGTGGAGTTTTTGCCACTCTCGGGCGATCGCGTGCTGGTGATTTTGGTGATCAATGAGCGAGAAGTGCAGAACCGAATCATCCATACGCGCCGAGTATTTTCCGAAGACGAGCTGCGGGAGGCCGCTGCGCTGGTGAACAAGCGCTATGCCGGTCAGCCATTGCATCTGGCCCAAGACGCAATACTGCATGAGATGCAGGAGGCGCGCAGCCAGATCGATGGCTACCTGCAGGCGGCGCTCGACTTGGCCAATCAGGCCCTCGATAGCGAAGAGTCGGCCGACGAGTACGTGGTTGCGGGTGAATCTCGTCTGGTCGGTAATGCCACCCCAGAGGAACTGGGTAAATTGCGCGAGCTGTTTGATGCATTCGAGCGCAAAAAGGATATTTTGCACCTGCTAGAGCGCTGCTCACGGGCCGATGGTGTGCAAATATTCATTGGCGAAGAAGCTGGCTACGATGCGTTTGGCGACTATAGCGTGGTAACGGCGCCATATTCTGACGGCTTAAAACCCCTAGGCGTGCTCGGTGTGATTGGCCCCACCCGCATGGCCTACGAGCGCGTTATACCCATTGTGGATGTCACAGCCAGGATGCTCAGCTCCGCACTCGCCAAATAGGGGCTTGCACCCAATCCCGCCCGAATTTACCCCTTAGGCATCATTTTTGGCCATCAAACTCCGTTTTGAGGCCTAAACCCCCCTCAAACTGCCAAAAACTCCTCGTTTTAGCCTTGAACTGCCGCCTTTTGACCCCATACCGCTGTTGAGATGAACGCAACGGCCATTTTTGGTTGATGCAAACCGGGATTTAGCCATGAGATGGAGTCGTAAGGTGGCAGACAAAGAGAACGAACAGTCAGAGCAACACGTAGGCGAAGAAGCAGCAGACTCACCAGAGAATGCGGCCGTACCAGAAGAGCCAGTATCAAACGACGCTGCTGCCGACGCAGCAGATGAGCCCACGCTCGAAGATATGGTTGAGCAGTTACAAGACGATGTCGCCGCTGCTAAAGACGCCGCGCTGCGCGCGCAGGCCGATGCTCAAAATGTAAAAAGGCGAGCAGAGCAGGATGTGGAGAAAGCCCGCAAGTTTGCGCTGGAGAGCTTTAGTAAAGAGTTGCTGCCGGTGGTAGATAACCTGGAGCGGGCGTTGGAGTCTGCCTCTGGTGACGAGGAAGTGGTTAAGCCAATCGCCGAAGGCGTAGAGCTGACGCTGAAGAGTTTCCTGGACGCGCTCACAAAGTTCAACGTGGCGGTTGTTGATCCTGTGGGCGAACCGTTTGACCCCAATCTACATCAGGCCATGAGCATGGTTGAGAACCCCGATGCGGAGCCCAATACGGTGCTTACCGTGCTGCAAAAAGGCTACACCCTGAACGGTCGCCTGGTGCGCCCGGCTATGGTGATGGTCAGCAAGAGCCCCGCATAAATTAACTGACAAAAAGTGGGGTTTTTGCGCGAGCTGCCCTTGAATTCGGTCTTATCGGGCCAATATAGATACCAACGAAATGAATGATGGACCGGATGAACCCGGTTCAAATGAAGGAGAGAAACAATGGGTAAGATAATCGGAATAGACCTGGGAACCACCAACTCCTGTGTGTCAGTCCTCGATGGCGACAAGCCACGTGTTATTGAGAACTCTGAGGGCGATCGCACAACGCCTTCTATCGTAGGTTACACCGAAGAAGGTGAGATTCTGGTCGGCCAGAGCGCAAAGCGTCAGGCTGTAACCAATCCACACAACACACTGTACGCGGTGAAGCGATTGATCGGCCGTAAGTTCAAGGACGATGTAGTACAAAAAGACATCAGCATGGTGCCTTACAAGATCGTTGAATCTGATAACGGCGATGCTTGGGTGCAGGCCAAAGAAGACAAAATGGCGCCCCCACAGGTATCAGCAGAAGTACTGCGCAAGATGAAGAAAACGGCTGAAGAGTTTCTGGGTGAGCCAGTGACCGAAGCGGTTATCACAGTGCCTGCATACTTTAACGATTCTCAGCGTCAGGCAACCAAGGACGCGGGAAAGATTGCGGGTCTGGATGTAAAACGCATCATCAATGAGCCCACTGCGGCTGCTCTGGCCTACGGTATGGACAAGGCCAAGGGCGATCACACTATTGCTGTGTATGACTTAGGTGGTGGTACGTTTGATATCTCAATCATAGAAATCGCTGAAGTCGATGGCGAGCACCAGTTTGAAGTGCTCTCAACCAACGGCGACACGTTCCTTGGTGGTGAAGATTTTGACCTGCGCCTGATCGAGTATCTGGCAGAGGAATTCAAGAAAGAGAGTGGTATCGATTTGCACAACGATCCGCTGGCACTGCAGCGTCTGAAAGAAGCCGCAGAAAAAGCCAAGATCGAACTGTCTACTGCGCAGCAGACTGAAGTAAACCTGCCTTATATTACGGCTGATGCTTCTGGTCCTAAGCACTTGGTAGTCAAAATGTCTCGTGCAAAGCTTGAGTCTCTGGTTGAAGAGCTCGTGACCCGCTCCATGGAGCCGGTTAAGTTGGCACTGAAAGATGCTGGCCTTAGCCCAAGCGAAATTGACGACGTGATTCTGGTGGGCGGGCAAACCCGTATGCCGATGGTACAGAAGCAAGTGGCTGACTACTTCGGCAAGGAGCCTCGCAAGGACGTAAACCCTGACGAAGCGGTAGCGATGGGTGCTTCTATCCAGGGCGCGGTATTGTCGGGCGATGTAAAAGACGTATTGCTGCTTGACGTAACTCCGC
This sequence comes from Halioglobus sp., assembly GCA_039990395.1. GTDB lineage: Bacteria > Pseudomonadota > Gammaproteobacteria > Pseudomonadales > Halieaceae > CALINF01. Next base: position 118,848 of record JBDXFZ010000111.1, on the reverse strand, counting down.
TGACGCTGGGTATCGAGACTATGGGTGGCGTAGCGACTCCGTTGATCGACAAGAACACGACGATCCCAACGAAGAAGTCGCAGATATTCTCGACGGCAGACGACAACCAGACCGCTGTAACCATTCACGTGGTTCAGGGCGAGCGCAAGCAAGCTGGTCAGAACAAGTCACTGGGCCGTTTCGACCTGGCAGACATTCCGCCTTCACCACGCGGCATGCCTCAGATCGAAGTCACCTTTGACTTAGATGCCAACGGTATCTTGCATGTAGGTGCGCAGGACAAGGCGACTGGCAAAGAGCAGTCTATTCGTATCACTGCATCAGGTGGTTTGACCGATGAAGATATCGAGCAAATGGTTGCCGATGCCGAGGCGAATGCCGACGCAGATGCGAAGTTCGAAGAGCTGATCACGTCTCGCAATACATGCGATGGTTTGGTCCACGCGACCAAGAAGACTCTGGAAGAGGCCGGTGAGCACGCAACGGACGAAGAGAAAGCGGCTATAGAAGCTGCGATCACTGAAGCCGAGGAAGCACTGAAGGCAGACGATAAGGATGTCATCGATGCAGCAGCTACCAAGCTGACCGAGGTAACAGGCCCTGTAGCGCAGAAGATGTACGCTGCGCAGGCAGAGGCAGCTGAAGGTGCACCCGAAGGTGGTGCCGAGCAGGAAAGTGCAGCAGCTGACGATGCAGTAGATGCAGAGTTTGAGGAAGTGAAAGACGACAAGAAAGAAGCGTAAGCTACTCTCTTGTTAAGGGGCAGCATTGCTGCCCCTGGTAATTAAGACAACGCGGGACATATGTGCCCGCGTAGTCGTTTAACAACAGTCAACTAATTTAAGACCAGCTGTCTATGTCAAAACGCGATTATTACGAAGTACTCGACGTCAGCAAAAGTGCAGACGAAAAAGAGATCAAGAAGTCTTACCGACGGGTGGCGATGAAGTACCACCCCGACCGTAATTCCGATGATCCCGAGTCGGACGACAAGTTCAAAGAAGCTACCGAGGCCTATGAGGTCTTGATGGATAGCGAAAAGCGCGCAGCCTATGACCAGTACGGTCATGCCGGTGTCGATCCCAATATGGGTGGCGGCGGTTTCGGTGGCGGGAACTTCAGCGATATTTTTGGCGATGTGTTTGGTGACATATTCGGCGGCGGAGGCGGTCGTGGCCCCGGTGGGCCTGCTCGCGGCTCGGATTTGCGCTACACGCTGGATATCTCGTTAGAGGATGCCGTTAAAGGCACTACCGTCGAGATCCGCGTACCCAGCCTCTCAGCCTGTGATACCTGCGACGGCTCTGGTGCCAAGAAAGGCAGCTCGGCCACTACCTGCGGTACCTGTGGTGGTGCAGGCCAAGTGCGCATGCAGCAGGGCTTCTTTCAGGTACAGCAAACGTGCCCAACCTGTCGCGGACGCGGTAAGACCATTGAAGACCCCTGTGGCAGCTGCCACGGACAGGGTCGGGTTGAGAAAACCAAAACCTTGTCGGTGAAAGTGCCGCCAGGCGTAGACACCGGCGATCGTATTCGTCTGTCTGGTGAAGGCGAAGCAGGTCCCGAAGGAGGGCCTCCTGGCGATCTGTTTGTACAGATGTCGGTTAAGCAGCACCCCATTTTCGAGCGCGACGGAAAGAATCTGTATTGCGAAGTGCCCATCACCTTCGTTGCAGCAGCATTGGGTGGCGAGCTGGAAGTGCCTACTCTGGATGGCCGCGTAAATCTTAAGATTCCATCAGAAACCCAAACAGGCAAGTTGTTCCGCCTGCGGGGCAAGGGCGTGAAGCCCGTGCGAGGCGGTAGTGTGGGCGATCTGCTGTGCCGCGCTGTTGTAGAAACCCCTGTAAACCTGAACAAGGAGCAGAAGGAGTTGCTGCAGCAATTTGAGGAAAGTCTGGGTGAGGGCGGCAACGCACAATCTCCGCGCCAAACCAGCTTTTTTGAGGGCGTGAAAAATTTCTTTGATGATATGAAGTCATGACGATCCGAGCGGGCATTACCGGTGCGGGTGGTCGTATGGGTAGAACGCTGGTTGAGGCGATTGCCGCGTCGGCGAGCGAATTGCAGCTTAGCGCTGCATTGGAGCGTGCTGAGAGCAGCCTTATCGGCGCCGACGCGGGTGAGGTAGCAGGGCAGGGCAGCAATGGCATCGCCATTGGCAGCAACCTGGACGCTGCGCTGAATGATATTGATGTATTGATCGACTTCAGTGTGCCCGATGCCACCCTTGCCAATCTCAACGCGTGTATTGAAAAAGGCGTGGCGATGGTTATCGGTACTACCGGATTCACCGATGAACAACAGGCCCTGATCGACGCAGCAGCGCACAAGATCGCTATCTGCAAGGCCTCAAATTTCTCCACCGGCGTAAACCTGTGCTTTGAGCTGCTAGAGATGGCTGCTCGAGTAATGGGTGAAGAGTCTGATATCGAGATAACCGAAGCGCATCACCGTCACAAAATTGATGCACCTTCAGGCACAGCGCTAAGTATGGGCCAGGTTGTGGCCGACACGCTCGGCAGAGACCTCGATGAAGTGGCTGTGTACGGCCGAGAAGGCCAGACAGGCGCAAGAGACAAGAACACAATCGGATTTGCGACGGTGCGCGCGGGCGATATTGTGGGCGACCATACAGTGATGTTCGCCGCCGAGGGTGAGCGTGTAGAGATTACCCACAAAGCCTCTAGCCGCTTGTCATTTGCACGCGGCGCGGTGCGCGCTGCCAACTGGCTTACGACAAAGCCAGCTGGCTTGTATGACATGCGCGATGTGCTGGGCTTTAAGGACTGAAAACAACTGGTGTGACTGGAGCCGCCTGATATGGATATGCAATCACCTGCCGACGACTTTATCGTCAATATCGATGAGACTAATGCCGCACAGCTTCTGATTGAGGAATCTCATCAGCGGCCGGTCGTAGTGGACTTCTGGGCAGACTGGTGTGAACCCTGCAAGGTGTTGATGCCGTTACTCGAAAAGATCGCCACGGAGTATCAAGGCGCGTTTTTGCTAGCCAAGGTCAATGCTGACGAGCAGCAGATGATTGCGCAGCAGTTTGGCGTGCGCAGCCTACCAACAGTCATGGTGATAAAAGACGGGCAGCCTGTGGACGGCTTTGCCGGTGCTCAACCCGAGACCGCAGTTCGCGAAATGTTAGGCAAGTATCTGCCAGCAGCCTGGGATGGATTGTTGCAGCAAGCCAATGCCGCGATGGAAGCCGGTGATTTTGCTGGTGCGTTAGCACCCTTGCGGCAAGCCTGGGATGAGTCTGGGAAGCAGCATGAGATTACGATTGCCTACGCCCATTGCCTGATTGAATCCAATCGCCTTGATGAGGCGCAAACGGTTCTCGATGAGATACGAATGGCAGACCAGGACGCGGCTTATGAGCAATTGCTGGCGCAGCTGGAGATTAAGCGTGAGGCGGCCCAATCGCCGGAGATGGATGCGTTGGAGCAAGCCCTTGCTGCTAATCCAGAAGACCATGATTCCCGCGTCAACCTGGCGATCCAATACACCAATGCGGGACGGTTTCGCGAAGCACTGGAAAATCTGATTCTGGTGCTCCAAAAGGAGCTGGATCATGGCAATGGCTCTACCCGAAAAGCCTTGTTGGATACCATTGCCAGTCTTGGCAAGGGTGATCCGCTGGCGGCTGAGTTTCAGCGTAAGCTCTATAGCCTCATCTACTAACACTAGCCGGTGCGCCACTGCGTCTGTCGCACCGGTTTTGTCCCCCTTTTATGCCTGCGCAATCAGGCGATTTTGCCTGAATTGGCGTAGCAATGTAGCAAGTGATTCGGCTGCGTTCTTTACACCATAATCCTTGTTTTGAAGGGCAGGCTTGGTTAAGGTACATGCCCGATTGATGAAAAACATACTCAAAGGTCAAATATGGGTTCGGCGCTCAAGGAAACGCATCGCCGACTCGGGACTTTAATTGCAGAGAGGTAGCACCGTGGATACATCATTTTCCTCAGAAGATTTGGCGTTCAGGGATGAAGTGCGGGCTTTTTTTGATGAAGCCTATGACGACGACATTGCCGAACGCTTAGAAGGCCGCAACAACAACAAAGAAGCCATTATCGAATGGCAAAAGCGCCTGTATGCCAAAGGCTGGGTTGCACCTGGCTGGCCGGTTGAACTGGGTGGCACGGGCTGGAACAGCACGCAGAAGTTTATTTATGAAACCGAGCGTACTTCGCGCGGTATTCGCGATGTGGTGCCCTTTGGTTTAACCATGGTTGCCCCGGTGATTTACACCTTCGGCTCCGACGAGCAAAAAGCAAAGTTTCTGCCGCGTATTCTGCAAAGTGAAGACTGGTGGTGTCAGGGCTACTCTGAGCCGGGCTCCGGATCGGATTTGGCGTCACTGAAGACCAAGGCCGAGCGTGATGGCGATGACTACATCGTTAATGGTGCCAAGATTTGGACAACCTATGCTCAAAACGCAGACTGGATTTTCTGCCTGGTTCGCACCAGCAATGAAGGCAAGAAGCAGCAGGGCATCTCGTTCCTGCTGATCGATATGAAGAGTGAGGGTATCAAGGTGAACCCCATCGTTTCTATCGACAACCACCACAGCTTGAACGAAGTAGAGTTCAATAATGTGCGTGTGCCTGTTGCCAACAGAATCGGCGAAGAGAACAAAGGCTGGACCTACGCTAAAGCCTTGCTGGCTCATGAGCGTACCGGTATTGCCGGTGTGCCCGACAGCATGCGTGCGGTTGCGCAGGCCAAGAAGCTTGCTGCTAAGGAAGTCAATGGCGGCAAGTCGTTGCTGAGCGATCCTACGTTCCAGAAGCGGATCTCAGACATAGAAATTGAGTTGATGGCGCTGGAGTTCACCGAGCTGCGCGTATTGGCGTCGGCTGCTGCTGGCAGTGCACCCGGACCTGAATCTTCCTTGCTGAAAATCAAGGGTACCGAGATGCAGCAGGCCATTCAAAACCTGATGATGGATATGGCCGCGCACTATCAGGGCGTGTTGCCCAATGATTTGAGCACGGACGAGTTGGGCCATGAGTTTGGCAATGCTGCACGCCAGTCATTTATGTATGGCCGCGCCGCGACGATCTATGGTGGCTCGAACGAAGTTCAAAAAAATATCATCGCCAAGGCCGTGTTGGGCCTGGAATAAGCGGAGCGAGAGGAAGCAATCATGAATTTTGATTTTACTGAAGAACAGGTCATGCTCCGGGACAGTGTTGCCCGCTATGTACAGGATGACTATGAGTTTGATACACGCCGTGCAATAGCCAACTCCGATGAGGGAATGAGCCGCGAGAAGTGGCAGACCTTTGCCGAGTTGGGCTGGCTGTCGGTGCCATTTGCTGAAGAGCATGGCGGTTTTGGCGGCAACATCGTTGACGTAATGGTAGTGATGGAAGAGCTGGGCCGCGGGCTTGTGGTTGAGCCCTACACGGCAACCGTTTTACTGTTTGGTGGCTTGATACAGAAAGGCGGTAGCGCAGAACTGCAGGCAGACTACATCCCACGCATTATCGACGGTAGCGTGCTCGGTACGTTTGCCTACCTGGAGCGTCAGGGTCGGTATGAGCTTGCTGATGTGAAAACCACGGCAACGGCCAGTGGCGATAGCTTCAAAATTAGCGGCGAGAAAGTGGTTGTCCAAAATGGTGTTAACGCTGACTACGCCGTGGTGTCTGCACGCACCAGTGGTGAGCAGAGCGACGACAATGGCATCAGCCTGTTCGTTGTTCCCATGGACGCCCCCGGTGTTGAGAAAGTGTCTTACCGTTTGATGGATGGCCAGCTTGTTGCCAACATCACATTCAATGACGTTGAAGTACCTGCGGGCAACCTTGTGGGCGAGCTGGACAATGGCCTGCCACTGATCGAAGAGATAGCACGCGAAGCCAATGTCGCGTTGGCTGCCGAAGGGCTGGGCGCTATGGAGCGCCTGAACACCAAGACGCTTGAGTACACCAAGACACGTGAGCAGTTTGGCGTGGCTATTGGATCGTTCCAGGCATTGCAGCATCGCATGGTTGAGACGTTCATGTCTTACGAGCAAGCCAAATCTATGTTGTATCGCGCGGTGTGCTCTATGAAAGAGGGCGCAGACGATACCGCTTTGGATGTGCACGCACTTGAAGTGATGATCGACAAGTCAGGCAGACACATCTACTCCGAGGCGATTCAGATGCACGGTGGTATGGGTCTTACCGATGAGCTGGATATCGGTCACTTTGCCAAGCGCCTGATGATGATCAACTCAGCTTTTGGTGATGGTGACTACCACCAGACCAAGTTCAATGAGCTGCGCATCGACGCTGCCTGATCTAACGCACACACGAGAGAGTCGCTCATGCAAATCAAGGATAAAGTAGTCATCGTGACCGGTGGTGCTAATGGCATCGGTCGTGGTTTGTGTGAGCGCTTTCACTCAGAAGGCGCAGAGAAAGTGATTGTGGCTGACCTCGAGCAAGAGGCAGCGCAGGAATTTGCGCAGACCATTGGTGGCGACGCCTACGGTGTGAATGTTCGTGATGAAGCTCAGATTGCCGCAATGGTGGCAGATGTAGAGGCGAAGTACGGGCGTGTTGATTTGTTCTGTAGCAATGCCGGCATCATCGCGGGTGATGGCGAGGAAGGTTACGCCAGCTCGGCATCCAACGATACCTGGCAGGCTATGTGGGACATTCACGTGATGTCACATGTGTTTGCTGCTCGTGCCTGCTTGCCGGGCATGATCAAGCGAGGCGAGGGCTATTTTCTCAATACGGCATCAGCTGCAGGATTGCTGAACCAGGTAGGTGATGCTGCCTACTCTACAACCAAGCATGCCGCGGTCGGTTTTGCGGAGTCGCTGCTGATTACTCATGGGGATGATGGCATAAAAGTCTCCTGCCTGTGTCCACAAGCAGTGCAAACTCGCATGATTGGTGGTGTGGATAACGGCGGTACTGCCGGCGTTGATGGTATCCTCACCCCTGCCGATGTGGCGGACGCTGTAGTTAAGGGCATTGAGGCAGAGCAGTTCCTGATTCTCCCTCACCCTCAGGTAGACCAGTACCGAGCGGGCAAGACCGAAAACTACGATCGCTGGTTAGGCGGTATGCGTAAGCTTAGACGTCGTTTCACCGGCCTGATGGACATTAAGGCCTCCTAAAAACTCGCACTCAAGGAACTGAGGAATGGAGCGCAGAGAGCGGTTCGCGCGCACGATTCTCAACGGCTTTGAATCGTACTTCGCAGAATTCCAGAATATGACGCTGGCGGCACGTTCGCGATTCGAGAACGGGCAGTGGCAAGAAATGCAGCAAGCGTCGATAGAACGCATCGACCTGTACAAGCTTAAAACCAATCAACTACTACCTTTCGTGCAACTGATTGCTGGCGATGAGTTGCACAGCTTTGAGTTCTGGCGAGACATTCGTGGTATCTACTCTGAGCTGATTCGCGGCCACGACAACTTCGAAATCGCCGAAACGTTTTACAACTCTGTGTACTGCAGCGTGTTCAAACATCGCAAAATTCGCAACGAACATGCGTTTGTATTCTCGCCGCTGGGTGATATGCCACCCGTGGATGTGAGCAAGGTGTATCGTGTTTACAAGCTAACAGGCACACTCACCCAGCTGTTCGACGAACTGTTAAGTGACTACGCGTTTAACATTCCGTATGAGGATAAAGAGCGTGATGTCACTAGCATCGTAGCGTTGCTGGAGAGTTACCTGGCGCCCAGATTTGACTTGGGAGCGGAGTCGGTTGAACTGCGTGTGCTGGAGCATCATTTCTTTCGCAACAAGGGTGCTTACATAGTTGGCAGCATACACAACGGTAAGGATGTGATGCCGTTCGTTCTGCCGGTGCTGCACAATGATGATAAGGCTGTATACATAGATACCGTTCTATTTGGCGCCGATAAGCTCAGTGTGGTGTTTAGCTTTACACGCTCTTACTTCATGGTAGATGCGAGCATTCCCTCGCAGTACGTATTGTTTTTGCAACAGCTTATGCCCGCAAAGCCCATCTCTGAGCTTTATAGTTCGATGGGCTACAACAAGCACGGCAAGACCTATTATCACCGTTGTGCGTTCAGGCATATGGAAGAGACCAGCGATCAGTTCATTATTGCGCCGGGTATCAAGGGCATGGTGATGAGCGTATTTACACTGCCGTCCTACGACTTTGTATTCAAAATCATCAAAGACAGGTTTACGCCGCCCAAGGATATGACGCGCACACAGGTGGAAGAGAAGTACGCCCTTGTAAAGCGCTGGGATAGAGTAGGGCGGATGGCCGATACTCAGGAATTCAAGAATCTGGCGTTTGCCCGTAGCCGCTTCTCTGATGAGTTGATGGAAGAGTTGCATGCAGTAGCACCTTCGTTAATCGAGGAGCATGGCAAAGCGTTGGTGATTCGCCATGTGTATGTAGAGCGCCGTATGACACCGCTCAATCTGTATCTGCAGGATGCTACCGATGAACAGGTGGTGGCGGTTATGGATGAATATGGCAACGCCATCAAGCAATTGGCTGCTGCCAATATTTTTCCCGGGGATATGCTCCTAAAGAACTTCGGGGTTACTCGTCACGGTCGCGTTGTGTTCTACGATTATGATGAGATTGTGCCATTGGTGGACTGCAATTTCCGCAAGATTCCAGAGCCGCGCACTATTGAAGAAGAGATGGCCAGTCAGCCCTGGTATGCGGTGGGACCCAACGACATTTTTCCTGAGGAGTTTCGCTTATTCTTCTCGGGTAACCAGCGGGCTCGAAAAGTATTCGATGCAATGCACAGTGACATCTATCGTGCCGAGTTCTGGCGCGGCCTGCAGGATCAAATTCGCAGCGGCTATGTTGAATCCTTTTATCCCTACCGCCGAAAACTCAGTTTTGATCGCGATGTAAATCTGCACAAGGAAACAGCCTGATGGCAAGCATTTACCTGATACGACACGGGCAGGCGTCTTTTGGTGCTGACGATTACGACAAGCTGTCTGAGCTCGGCTGTCGTCAGGCCGAGGTTACCGGGCATTATCTGCGCGATTGCGGCATTCACTTTGATGCCGCCTACAGTGGCGCATTGCTACGGCAGCGAGAAACGGCTGAGCTGGCTTTGTCGAGCCAACCCAATGCGGTATCTCATACTGTTGATGACCGTTTTGACGAAATTCGTAACGACGAACATCTTAAGTACCTGCTTCCCGGCTTGATGGAAAAGTCCCCGGCATTAAAGGCTATTGTCGATCGCGGGCTAAGCTCCAGTAAGGACTACCAGAAAGTGATTGATGCGGTATTCAACTACTGGGTATCGCCTGAGTGTGACGTGCCAGAGATTCAGAGTTGGGCTGACTATTCGGGCGGTGTGAAAGCGGCGCTGAGTGACGTGATTGCAAGGGAAGGTGGCGGTAAGAATATTGCTGTATTTACGTCTGGCGGCACAATCGCAACCATCGTGGCGCATGTGCTTGGCTTGGGTGGGGAACAAACCTATCAGTTTTATGAGCCTATCTTTAACTGCTCGGTGTCGCAGTTGTTTTACAGTGGTGATCGCGTGTCGTTATCGTATTTTAATGACCGCTCATTTTTGCAGGAGCGAGGCGTAAGGCAGAACGAAAATCTGGTGACCTACCGATGAGCGAGGTATCTATATATCTGGTTCGCCACGGAGAAGCAGCAGCATCGTGGGGCGAATCCCCCGATCCGGGCTTGAGTGAGCTGGGCTGGGAGCAGGCAGAGGACGCCGGCAAAACCCTACTAAAACAGTTGCAAGGCCCGGTAAACCTGGTGAGCAGCCCGCTGGCCAGAGCAATAGAGACTGCGCAGCCGCTAGCGCGTGCGTTAGAACTGGATGTGGCGATTAGTCCCTCATTCACCGAGATACCTTCACCCGTTCCATTGAGCGAAAGACAGAATTGGTTGCGGGGATTCATGGGAGAGCGCTGGCAACAACAACCAGAGTTTTTGCAGAAATGGCGTCAACAGGCGCTTGGCGAACTGACAGCGCTAACGCAGGACACCGTGATCTTTACCCACTTTCTTGTACTGAATGCGGTAGTGGGAAGTATTCTGGGTAAAGAAGAAACAATGTGCTTTCGACCTGGAAACGCCTCCATTACACAGTTAGCGTTGCGAGACGGCGCGCTCGAACTGGTGAGCGCTGGTCAGGAAATGTCTTCGGTGATCAACTGATCACCGATCATCTACTAGCTTTTTGTGCGCAACCGAACCAGTGATTCTTGGGTGGTAGATGCCACCAACTCTCCAGATTGTGAATAAAAGCTGCCGCGACTGAAGCCTCTACTGCCACCACTGTACGGACTGTCCATGGTATACAGCAGGTACTCATTAGCCTTTACTGGTTTGTGGAACCAGATGGCGTGATCGAGGCTCGCCACTTGAACACCTTCACTCTGACCCGTGTAAGGGTGGGGTAGAAGCGCGGCGCTCAGCAGTGCGAAGTCAGACATATAGGCCAGTAGTGTTTGGTGTCTTGCCGGGTTGTCACCCACATCACCCAGTGCTCGAAACCACATATGCTGAACTGGATCGGTAGGTTGGGGGTTGAGATAGTCTCTACGCTCAACCACGCGGCGTTCGATAGCGGTCATGCGTGGTGGTTCAAATTTGTCCGGGTACTTCTCTGCCAACATCTGCCAGTATTCGTTGTCTGTTTCCAGCCCCTCTGGTCCGGGTACGTCTGGCATCTGCGCCTGATGTGACAGGCCTTCCTCATGCAACTGAAACGATATCGACGTATTGAATATGGCGCGGCCGTCTTGCTTTGCTACTACACGCCGCGTTGTAAAACTTCTACCGTCGCGAATTGGGTCTACTTCAAATACGATCTGCTTGGTGGGATCGCCGCCGCGTAGGAAGTAGCCGTGCAGAGAGTGTGCAGTGCGATCGGGCTCAACGGTATTGATAGCAGCATTGAGGGCTTGTGCTAACACTTGGCCGCCGAAGATGCGCTTGGGCCGCGAGGGGCTGTTGCCAATAAACAAATATTTGTCGATCTGCTCAACTTCGAGGTAGTTCAGCAGCTTGTCGAGATCAGTGCTCACAAGTAATCCTTTTGGGTTCGCTGGTGGTGCTTAGTTGCGAGGTAGTAGTCCATTTAAGAAGACATCAAAGTAGTCGATGGCAGCTTCGTCAATGTTATCAACCTTGCGCCAGAGTTTGATGTCCATTGACGCATTGATTGCGCCAGTGATCAGGTTTTGTGCGATGAAAACGCTCTCATCACGCAGGCTGCCATCATCTATTCCGCGGCGGATGAAATCTCCGAAGCGAGAGTTAGCTGCATTAGTGCGCTTGAGAATGAGTTTGCGTCGGTCTGCGGGTAAAGACGTAATGGTGTTGTAACGAACCAGCGGTCCGTCGTCTGTATTTTGCACGTGGAAGATACGTCGACAGGCCTCTTCCATCTGCTGCAGTCCGGTGCCCTGACTGTGACTCGCCTTATCGTAAATACGTTCTGTAGTATCCAGCGAGTAGCTATAACAATTGAACAGCAGGTCTTCCTTGTTCTTGATGTGATAGTAAAAGGCGCCCTTACTCACATTCAGGTGCTCTGCTATCTCGTCGAGCGAAGACCCATCGAAGCCTTTCTTGTTGAAAAACCAGGTGCCGGTTTTATAAAACGCCATCTGCTTGAGGCGGTTCTGCTGCTCGCGATTAAAGCCTTGAGCGCCAATAAGGCTGTCGTTCTCAAAGCTCAGTGGAACGGGTTCATAAACTTTGCCGTCGGCGCACAGACCGTGAGCAAGAATGTTCATCGCCTGGCGCGCAACTCTGCGGACCTCTTCGTCGTCTACCGAGTGTAGCCAATAGAAGATCCACTCCATAGAACCCAAGATGGCGCGGGTTGCCGATGTGGGGTCTAGCTTCTGCCGCAATACGCCCGAGCTAACACCGTCACGCAGGTATTGCCTTAAGCGCGTGAACATACGGATATATTGCTTTTCTACCTCTTCGCGATGGGGGCCTTTCAGCGAGGCGATCTCGAGTAGGGCAGCAATATGAACGTCTTTTTCATCTCGTGCAGCGAGCCAGCTTTCGAACTGCTGTAAGAAAAAGGCCGAGGCGCGTTCCAAAGGGTCTGCATAGGTGCGCTCTATCTCATCCAGGGTGGCATGATGATGCTCAAGTGCTGCCATGTAGCACTGGTAGATAAGCTCTTCTTTGGTTTTAACGTAGTAGTACAGGCTCGTTTTGGTGAGCCCAAGGCTCTCGGCGATATCTTTAAGCGTGGTAGCGCGTGAGCCTTTGGAGTTAAACAGTTTGGCAGCCTGCGACAGGATGGCCGCACGTTTCGCGTCATGCTGCGCCGTTCTATTGAACGGAGAGCTGTCCCCCTGGTTTGGCGTTGCATCCATAAAAATCAGTCAGTTAGCGCCAGCATTCTGCGGCTGGCCTGCCGTGAACCTACTTAGTTTTCGAAGATTCCAACTTTAAGTATTTTTTTTGTCGCTGTCTATGTAATCGTGGAATTTCCCTGCAGTTCTGCCAGATTCACGTTCACCCACTTATGCGACTTGTAGTACCAGATCATCATGGTGGCTTTGAGAATGTAGTCAAACAGCATAACCACGAAGATCCAGTAAACCGACAGCCCCAGTTTGTAGAACACCCATGCAGGCAGTAGTCGGCCGAGGAACAGGCCACAAAATGTGGTTAGCAAGGGAAAGCGCGTATCGCCAGCGCCACGCAATGCGCCCGCTAGTGCCATTTCAACCGCCATAAAGGGTTGGGCTAGCGCGATGATATAGATGAACGCCGCTGTGTAGTCGATGACATCGGGGTCGTCGATCATGAATTGCGCCAGATCGCGTGCAAACCACGCCAGTAGTAAGGAGAACAGGCTCATGGCGCCTACGCCCATGCGCAGCGCCCGCCATCCAGCGCCAATCGCTAGGTCGGGTCTTCCAGCGCCCAACTGTTGCCCCACAAGGGTTGCAGCGGCAATGCCGAAGCCAAAGCCCACGACGATAGAAAAGGACACAATGCTTATACCAATACCATAGGCGGCGTAGGGCATATTTCCGTACTGGGCAACGATGGAGAAAAACAGCAGGAATGCCACTTGGATGATGCCTTGCTCGAGCATGGAGGGTGCGCCGATAACGGCCAATTGGCGTGCGGCAGTGCGGTCGATAGCGAGCTTTTTGATCGGCTTGAGCCCGAAATGTCCCTTCCACCAAACAGTAGCGAACGTGAGGGTAACAATGAGTGCTGCAGAGCCGCCGCCTAATGCCACGCCAGCTACACCCAGTGCGGGCAGGGGCCCCCAGCCATAGGCTAGGCTATAGCCGAACAGCAGGTTCAGCATGGAGCTCACACAGAGAAAATACAGGGGAGTAATGACATCTCCAGTGGCCCGAAGTGCCGTTTGCAGCATCATGTTGACGGCCGTGGCGATGTTGAAAATACCGAACCAGAAAATGAACCCGGCAGCCTCTTTGGTGGTGGCATCATCTAACCCGAAGAGCCCTGCGAGGGTTTCAGGAATAAGCAGTACGGGAATGGCGAGAATGGCGGCGATAATCATAGACACCCCAAGGGACGTCCAGGATGCCATCTCGGCGCCACGGATATCGTTGGCACCCCATGCGCGGGAGATAATGGCCGTTGCTGCTACTGATATACCCATCAGTACAGCTTGAATCAGGAAGAAAATGCGGTGACCCGTGGTGACTGCTGCTACGGCTTGTGTACCAAGGCCAGAAGCGATTTTGATGTGCATGAAACCCACCAGCGTGAACAGCAGGTAGGATGTAATGGTGGGCCACGCCAGCTGCCATATCCGAAGACTGGTAGATTCGCGACTTGGCAGTTCATGGTCTGGCAAGTGGAATTCTCTTTAGGAAGCCCTCCAGTTTAGCAGCTATCACCGAGCCGACTCAGGCCAATTTTTGGCATTCTTTGTACCGAAAGCAGTCATCCGTGTGGTCGTTGACCATGCCTGTTGCCTGCATATGGGCGTACATAATGGTAGAGCCAACAAATGTGAACCCGCGTTTTTTCATGTCTTTGCTCATGCCGTCGGATACAGGGGTTGTGGCAGGTACATCTGCCATCGATGCCCAGTGATTCTGTATGGGCGTGTTATCAACAAAGCCCCACAGGTAATCGGCAAAACTGCCGTAGTCTTCTTGCGCTTGAAGAAATGCACGAGCGTTCTTGCGCGCCCCGAATACCTTAAGGCGATTACGGATGATGCGTGCGTCTAGTAAGATCTTTTCCAGCTTTTTGTCAGAGTATCGCGCCACTTTTTCGGCATCGAAATTGTCGAACAAGGCACGATAACCCTCGCGCTTTCTCAAAATGGTGATCCAGGATAGCCCAGCCTGAGCGCCCTCAAGCATTAGAAACTCGAACAGTGTGTGGTCATCCCTTACGGGCACACCCCATTCCTCATCGTGGTATTTGACGTACAGCGGGTCATCACCACACCACTGGCAACGTGTCTTCAATGGACTTCTCCTTGACCTGTGACAAGGTTGAGTATGGTAAGCGGACTGGAGCTTGTCTACATATGTGGCGACCAATGATGTGGTATGCCACACTTTGAATATACACGTAGCAGGAGGTCGTATGACCGATACAGTTCAGTATAGTCGCGAGGGCCATATCGCCCGGTTAACGCTAAATGTGCCTGAAAAGCATAATTCATTAGGCCAGCACGAGTTGGAAGCGCTGCAGGATCATATGACGCACATAGCCGGCGACGCGCAGGCGAGGGTGTTGGTCGTTACCGGTGCCGGTGACAAGACGTTCTGCGCAGGCGCGTCATTGGCGCAGTTGAATGCAGGTGAGATCCACCCCGATACCTTTCAAAATACTACAGATCAACTGGCGGCTCTTGAGATCCCAACAGTTTGCGCACTTAACGGCAATGTATTTGGCGGTGGTGTAGAGCTGGCGCTGAGCTGTGATTTTAGAATTGGAGTAGAAGGCTCCAGGCTGCGCGTACCAGCCGCCGCGATAGGACTTTGCTATCCGCTAAGTGGCATCAATCGATTCGTAGAGCGGCTGGGGGTAAATGTAGCCAAGCGAATTCTTGTTGCCTCTGAAACGTTTGATTCTCAATCCATGCTGGAGATAGGCTTTCTCGACCATCTGGTTCTGCCTGCCCAGCTAGAAGAAAAAGCTGATGAGTTTGCTCAGCATATTGCCGGCTTAGCGCCACTAAGCGTTAGAGCAATGAAATCAATACTTCAGCAAGCCGCTTCGGGAGGTATTGATTACCCAAGCGCTCAGGCACTGGCTGATCAATGCGCCAACTCAGAGGATCTACAGGAAGGGTTTGCTGCTCAACGTGAAAAGCGGGCGGCTAGATTCAAAGGCTGCTAATTCTTTGAGGCAAGTGTGCCGTGGCATTTGCCCTGTCTATCGATGGCAAACCACGGCATGTTCAGTTTGGAAAGCCAGTCCAGCGCTGCCGCCTCAGTTTTGGTGCGCGCTATGTTTGCGGCACTGCACGCGTCCAAGCAATTTTGTGCGACCACCGCTACACTGATTGGGCCAAGTAGCGGTAAACCATCGATAGGGCTGATCGCCCGTCCAAACTGCTCCCCATTGATAGAGAGTGAGTGTTCAAAACTGCCTCGCAGTGCGTAACCCTGCTGATTGAGCTTGAGTCTAGAAATAGCCGCGCTATTGCCTTTGGGATAGCGCAGCCCAATTAGCCAGTTAGAGCCATCTGGCTGTGTGCCAATAGTTGCAACGTCGTGATCAAGATCGATAAGCGCATGCTTGATACCGGCGGCGATGAGTTTCTTGCGTACTCTGTCGACAGCGTAAGGTCTTACTATGCTGTCTAGGTCGATTCGCATGCCAGGTTCTAGGAGTCGCCCGCCGGATTCCGTAAGTTCGAGTTTATGCCAGCCCATGTTTGGCTGAAGCTCATCTATCCTTTTTTCAAGGCGGGAAATCGTGCGTTCGCTCCCGTACAGGGGCTGGGCTGCGGATGTTGTTGGATCAAATAGCTGGTTGCTTTGTTGCCACAACATGTCGACGAAAGAAAACAGGCTACGGGCTTCTGCATTGAGCTCGACAAACTCGCCAGTTCCAGCCGATGAATTGAGTGCATAGATCAGACTGCCGGGCTGGTAGGAAGAAAGCAGACTTTCAATTCGTTTAAACTCAGTGAGGGCGAGATCAATAGCATCGTTCGCGCTGATATTGCCCGAACTAACTACCAGGTGGCACGGTCTGTGCAGAATGGTTTGTCGTAGCTTCTTTTTTGTGTCGTTCATTCGGTTGAATGTGCCTGACTGCTAAAATTTGTTTGTGGGAGGATAGCCACGACGCGATCGTGCTGATTCTCATCAACCTCTAACGTTGCACCAATTGCTCCTAGCAGCCGCTCAAGATGCGCTAGACGGTCGGCTTTTCGGGCCTTCCATGTTGGAGCAGAGTCCCTGTTTGGATCCGCCGAATAGCTGGATTGAACCGTGAGGCTAATAGTTGATCCCTCTGCGTTGCCAATAGCAACTTGCATATAGTTCCCCGAGCTACCCTCCGCGGGTAAGTTTGCCACTGTATCATCGGCGATCTCGTATAGCGCTATAGCTAGATACGAGCCGAGAGAGGCGGGCAGAAACACGTTGGGGACATCTAGTATTGTGTTGATTGACTCTGTCTGCGCTGGATTGGCGGCTAGTACCTTCGCAATAATCAGGTTTACGCACGCCTGCAGATCGAATAGTAGCTGGTCGCCTTTATAGGAAAGCGTTGTTTCCAGTGCCTCGAGAGCGGGAAGATTACCACTCTGCCTGCGTGGCCAATCAGGCTCCTGCAGATTTGAGATGAGGTCTAGCGTATCGAGATTGCGCTGATGAAATCGCCTTACCAGACTGTCCTGATTCTCCAGTTGCTCCTGAATGTCGTCCATTGCATCTTCTACAGCTCGATTCATGCTCTCTGCCATAGCTGTAGCTTTTTCTTTTAGCATGTATGTGTCGTAGGTCTTTTTTAGCGACCAGATAAGACCAGCAAGTACTAAGAAGTAGATGGCGTAGGCCCACCAGGTTCTCCAGGGTGCGGGATGAACAACGAGGTTGATACTTACTCCTTCGCGATTCCAAACCCCGTCAGAATTTGAGCCCTGAGCACGAAATACGTAGCGCCCCGCAGGGAGGTTTGTAAAGGTAGCAGAGTCTCGATCTCCGGCTTCTACCCAGTCCGGATCGAACCCTTCGAGCATATAACGATAGCGGTTCTGAGATGAGTCAAAATAGTCGATGACATTGAACATAAACGTGATGAAACGATCTCGATAAGAGATCTCGATGTTACGAAGATAGGGCAACGCTGTAGCTGGAGTGCTCGTGTCTCCTGCGATATCAAGGCCAGTGAGTAGCATAGGGGAGGGCTTGCGCTCAAACTCCATATCAGCTGGATTGAAGACCGCGTAGCCGTTGCTGCCGCCGAAGTAGAGGTTGCCTTGGGAGTCCTTTGCTGAAACAGCTAGATCAAACTCCAAGGACCCTAGGCCCGCACTCGCCCCATATCGAATTGCCTTAGTGTTGTCGTCGTAGATATGCCAGATAGCGTTAGACGTCGAAGCCCATATAGAGTCGTCTTCAGATGTTTCCAATGAGAATATGGCGATACTGTCTAATGGATGTTCTTCTGAGATTCTTTCAGCTATGAGTTTCTCACCCTTTACGGACTTCACTTCGAATATTCCGTTAGCGGGTGTTCCTGCCAATATTTCGCCCTCGCTAGTCAGTGCGAGGCACCAAGCGACGAAACTTAGGATGTCATCACCGGCATCGAAATATACTTGCTTAACTGAGTTGCTCGCTGGATCGAAGCGCACGAGGCCTGCCTCTGTGCCAAACCAAACTCTACCTTGTGAATCTTCTTTCAGTAGCATTACATTATCACTTGGTAGAGATGGTGCTGAGCCTGCGCTTCTAATCGTATAGATTTGGTTATCATCGCGTACGATATTTACGCCTCCGCCATAGGTTCCAACGTATAGATCTCCTGAACTTGCTACGAGCAGTGCTGAAACCTGGTTTGAGGATAAGCTGGGAGAGCTAGTTGTAGTGTATCTTGCCGTGTGTCCCGAGTTTACGTTGTACCTGATAAGCCCCGCGGCTCTATACCCGACAATTATTTCGCTCGAAGAGGATGCAGTTGCCATAACCTGGCCTGTACTTCGAACAGATTCTGGTACGCTGGTAGGAAGTGAAGATTCGAGTGCCTTTGTCTCTTTACTAGTTAGAAGTTGATTGTAGGTTGCGATGATTGTTCCAAACTTACTTTCAGTGGTTATCGACATAATTGAACTTAGGTGGGGGTCTCGATCTGCTAGTCGCACAAGGATGGAGGACCTAGTGAGCAATGATAGGCCGCGATAAGTTCCGACCCAGATTCCAGTCTCCGAGTCTGGCATTAGAGATGTGACCTCGGTGCTGGGTAGCTCAGCATCCCAAAGAGAATTCTGAAAGGAACTCTCACCAATTTGGATTCCATGTAGACCTGAATCAGTGCCAATAACAACGTAGTCAGCTCCCTCAACTTTAGCGAGCGCATGAATCCTAGCACGCTCCAACGTAGTGCCTGACTTATCCTTTAGATGAATTTTGAGGCATCGATTTCGATCCAGGTCGATGTCCAAAACCTCTCCAGACTCAGTTGCGGTGATAAATCTAGCCTCCGATATAACTAGGAAGTGAGAGAAAGTGCTGTCAATTCTCTGGCAGTTGCTCGGTGAGGCTATAGCATCTGCACTAAAGTCATCTACATGAATCAAGTAGAACTTACCTAGATTGGTCATCACATAGTGTGAACCTGAAGGGGACTTCTCCGCACCTGTGACGAACTCATCGACCAATTCAATTGCGGATATCACTTCTTTTGTTTGAGGGTTTACGGCTAGGGTTGTTCCGTCACGAAATCCTAGAAGCAATCTATTGGGCGCGAAAGCTTTTGCAACATTAAGGCCTCCATACTCATTAGCGAGGTTCTCGGTCCATAGACGCAGCTTGGTGCCACTTTCGCTTTCTCTTAGTGGGTAGATTCCGTCGTTAGTTACGATACTTACCGATCCCTCGCCAGATTCAAGCAAAGATATAACATCTGAGAAAATGCCAATATTCTTCAGCTGCTTGGGAAAGCCAAGATTCCGAATATTCCGACCATCGTATTTTACCAGCCCCTCAAAAGTATAGAACCAAATAGCGCCGGATTGATCTTTTAGTACACGTAGAACCGTGCTCTTTTTCAAGTCAGTGCTGATCGCACTAGGAATGACTGCATAGGTCATCTTAGGGTAGGACTCAATTGCGCAAGTTTGACTCGAAATGAATGCAACGAAGACTGTAAGAAATCCTCTCAGGGCGTGAGATACAATGCTTTGCAGCTCTGCTCTAGGTAAAGTCTGAGGGTGAAAAAACATGTTTGAAAGATAGATATGCAGACTTTACTCGTTTCGTGCACTCTTCTACCGCGGTTTGGTCTGAATTTTTTGCTGCTCGCTCGAGCTGCGTGCAGGCAAGCACAACGCCTTCGGCACCCATATTAGCACTCATCGATTTCATCGCATGAGCTACTTTCGAGATCTGAATTTCTGAATCAGCAGTTTTCAGGCAGGCAAGCTCTTCGAGCTTCTCTGACATTTGCTTTAAGTAGCCATCGTATAACTCAGGGAGAAGACGACGGCCAGTCTGCTTTTCAACCTCTAGTATATTCCGGATAGCCCGTCGATTAATCTCGTCCTCTATCTCTGGCGTTTCCGAGGCAATTGCATCATCAGGAATTTTTGCGTTCAAACCCATGTGATGCTTCTTCTCTGTGCCGTTCAAGTGAGTGTCTAAAGAGCTTCTTATCTCCGCTAAGGTAAAGGGCTTGCTTACGTAACCATTCATGCCGCAGTCATAGCATTTCTGTCTTTCTTCGGCGCTAATCCCAGCCGTAAGAGCAACTATTGGTGTGCTGGCTTTGCTATTAGATTTTTCTAACAAGCGAATGGCCACGGTAGCGGCATAGCCGTCCATTTCGGGCATTTGGCAATCCATGAGTATCATTACGAATTCGGAACTCTTCCAGAGTTCTACTGCTTGATTTCCGTTGCTTGCCAGCACCGCCTCAAACCCAAGTATTGAAAGCATTTCACTAATGATTTTTTGATTGGTTTCAACATCTTCGGCAACTAACACTCGCTGCTTAGTCGATGTATTCGGCTCAATCGATTCTTGCTCATTACGAAGGGTTGTTTCTTGGGGGCCTCTCAACTGCTCCAAAGCCTCGGCTAGGGATCTAGAAGAAATCGGTTTAGAGATTAACTTTGACTCGCCAAAGTCAGTAGTCGAATCGTGTGTCAATCCCGTTAGGACGATGGTGTTTTTCTGGTGGGCTAGAGCAGCGCGGCTTATAGAAAATGAGTCCGCGTTATCATTCGCTACGTCTACCATATAGATGGTATGAGCGGTGTCTGACAAGAAGCTGGGTAGATCACTTGCGAACTGTGTAGACACTCCAAGTCGTGCCAGTTGGGATCGCACCATTTTTCTGGTGAAAATGTCTTCGCAGAGTACTAAAGCAGAAATGGCTTTAAATGCAGTGTCACTTGCACTTTGACTGCTATGTATAGCCTCCACTGGTAGTGATACGGTAATCGAAGTCCCTTGCCCCGGTGTTGAAGATACCGAGATATCGCCATGCATTACCTCGACATATTTTCTCGAAATGCTTAGCCCTAGACCTGTGCCGCCATACTGCCTAGTCGTAGAGGAATCAGCTTGCTGAAAAGGCTCGAAAACTTTTTTCTGTACCTCTTCGGGCATTCCTATTCCTTCATCTGACACTGTCAGTATGAGCAACCCACTAAGCTCATTGTTTGGCTTCGCTTTGAACTGTGCTCTGACAGTAACGTGGCCGTATTCAGTAAATTTGATAGAGTTCCCAACTAGGTTCATAAGAACCTGCCTGATCTTCGTGGAGTCTCCCATAATCTTCACGGGCATGCTGGGTTCAAGGTTATTAGTAAGGCAAAGTCCTTTTCTCTCCGCGGGTTCGGCTTGCAGAAAGCAGATTTCTTCAATCAGTGGGTAAATTTCAAATTCAGTATTCTCTAGTTCAACTTTCTCAGCCTCCAGCTTGGAGAAGTCGAGTATCTCATTGATGATATGTAGTAGGGATGTACCGCTGTTGTGAGCTGCCTGGGCGAATTTTCTTTGTTGCTCCGAGAGTGTGGTATGTAATAGAAGCTCCGTCATTCCTATCATTCCGTGCATCGGCGTCCTAATTTCGTGGCTCATTGTCGCGAGAAACTGGGACTTAGCCGAGTTGGCTTCAACAGCGATCAAACGCGCCTCTTCTAGGTCTCTAGTTCTTTCCGCGACGTTTTCTTCAAGCTCACGCTGGCGTTTAATGACAGCTTTGGATTTCCTTTGCTGCCGGGTGAAGGCTAAGAACATTAGCCCCGCTGCAAAGACCGCATATATAGAAAATGCTATCGGATGAAACCAGGGGGCTGGCTTCATGGTAATAGTTAGAGACTTTCCACCCCAGTTCCATACACCATCTGGGCTTGATGCAGCTAGCCGTAAGGTGTACCTACCAGATGGGAGGGTGGTAAACGAAGCGCTGTGCGAATCATTTGCAATCACCCACTCATCATTTATTCCCTCAAGCTTATATGCGTATTTTACTTCTGTAGGGTTGGAGTAGTCTGAAGCGAAGTAATCTACGGAAAACATTGTGTCCTTGTACGATAGTACGACCTCCTCAAGCTGGTTGTAGGGAGATTCAAATTCACGCCTTTGATTCATGACACGAATTTCCGCAATGCTCACATCTGGTGGAGAACTAGGAGTTATTCTTCGGTCAGTATCGATTCTATTGAATCCATTTATGCCTCCAAAAAGAATATCTCCGGACTTTGTCTGAAAGTGAGCGCCCATATTGAACTCAGAATCCTGTAGACCATCTCTAACATTGAAATGTCTAGTTTTGAGCGTCATTGGGTCCAGAGTAGAAATCCCTCCATTGTGGGAGAGCCATATATTTCCGTATTGATCGGACCTTATCCCGTAGATATCAGACGAAGGAAGAGAAATGTTTTCAGAGTAGTGTTCAAAAATGGGGTTTAGGTTCTTCCTATCCTCTAGACTCCACTTATTTAGTCCACCTCCGTTAGTCCCCAGCCACAGATTTCCTTCGACATCCTCGTGGAACGCCCAGACCATATTGCTAGATAGACTTTGAGTATTTCCACGCTCCATCTCGAAAACATCAACTCTTCCAGAAGATAAGTTGAGTACATTCAGGCCTCTGTCGGTCCCAATCAAAATTTTCCCTAGTGAGTCCTGATAAAGTGCGATGACGTTATTGCTACTGAGTCCAAAGGGAGTAGACGTGGTATCCAGCCTAGAGAAACCTTCGTTTACTTCAGAATGGATGCTTAGCCCTCCGCCGAAAGTTCCTACAATTAGCACACCATCATTGCTGATCAACATAGAAGTGATGCCATCAGAGCCAATACTCGTGTCGTCAGAAGTTACGTGGCGATATGTTGTGATTTTGGCCGTTTCAATATTGAGATTGTTGAGGCCTCCTTCAAATGTTCCTATCCATAGATCATCTCCATCTGCGAGAAGAGACATTACGCTTGAGTCAGATATTGCCGGGTACGTTGATTCATTTATCCAGTCAAATCTCTCCGAGCCTGGCTTCAGTCTGTTGAGTCCATCATCGGTTCCAACCCATAGGCTCCCCTCCTCAGTCTCTGCAAAAGCATTTACGGAGTCGAAAGAGAGTTGACCATAGAGACTGTTATATTTTGCGAACAGAGTTTCAGAGCCTGATGCAAGCCCACTCTGTGTTCCCGCCCAATAGATTCCGTCAGAGGACTGAAAGATGCTGTATACGAAACTGGAAGGAAGTTGGGAGTTTTCGGTGCTGAATCTACTGAAGCTACCGGATAGAGCATGATAACTGCTTAGGCCTTCAAAGGTCGCGATCCAAATGGTTTCATGACTATCCAGATGGATATCATAAACTTTGTCCGAAGAGAGTGAATTGAGGTCTGTTCCGTCGTACCGAAAATTGATAAACAAGCCGTCTGATGCAGAGAGAACGCTTACCCCTGATTCAAAAGTTCCGACCCAAACGTTACCTTCACTGTCGACTTCCACGCTAGTAAGTTCGTTCGATGCTATGGACGACTCGTCAGTTTTGTCGTTTCGTAGTAATGAGATACTTCTTCCCAGCTTGTCGATTCTTATTAGACCGCCTCCTAGAGCGGCAGCCCAGATTATTCCATCTTCAGATTCGGCAAAGTCATTGACAACTCCCAGGTTTTCTATATCGAGGGAGTCAGGGACATAGTGAACAAATTCGTTTGATCGAGGGTCTAGTGAACTGAATGCATTCTCATAGCCGATCCATATAAGCCCCTCCGAATCCGTAAAGAGTGAGTGGATGTCAGGCGATAAGGGGCTACGGTTTGATCCAATATCTAATGGAAATTGTCTGAACGAGTTCTTGATTCGGTCGTACGAGTTCAACCCGCCGCCAATAGTTGACACCCAAATTATTCCATTTTTATCTTCTGTAATACCTGTAACTTCGTCTGAAGATATAGAGTCGGCATTTGTTAGTGAGTAACGGTAGTTTTCCAGCTCCCAGCCGTTGTATCGGTTTAGACCCTCCTGAGATAGAAACCAAAGCTGCCCTTCGGAGTCCTGAAAGGTTGAGCTAATGCTCTGCGAGGTTAGGTTGCGCGAGAAAGTTGCTGGTTTGAAGTCAACATTAGTCGTTATTGGTGCGGACCATGCGTTTGGTGCTACGAAACCGAGGACAGCAAAATAGACGAAAAGCTTGCAGACCCGTTTCATTACTTTAGCTCTCAGATTATCAGTGCGTTCAGTGTAGTTAATACTGAAGCCTATAACCATAATCAAATGTGGCGAAAGTCGAGTCTATCAGGCGCGTCAAAGAGGGGTGTAAAGAGACGCTCGAACGAGACCGGTGAAGGTGGCCTGATCTCGTTCAAGCGTCAGCGGAAGCGGTAATCATGAGGGTCGTTCGTTTAAACCGTTATACAAAAATGTTCGAGTCGGGTGGAAGCTTTAGCGGATTCCCCACTTGTAGCCAGCTTGGTCAGCAGTGCTTCGGATTCCCCACTTGTAGCCAGCTTGGTCAGCAGTGCTTCGGATTCCCCACTTGTAGCCAGCTTGGTCAGCAGCGCTTCGGATTCCCCACTTGTAGCCAGCTTGGTCAGCAGTGCTTCGGATTCCCCATTTGTAGCCAGCCTGTTCGTGTGAACTCATGGTTGCCCACTGCGAGCTGCGCGAAGTCATTTGGTTGCTAGCTGAGTTAGTTGCATCAACCGAGCCCCACTTGTATCCGCTTTTGGCTTGCTGGGCATCGGCCCAAGCGTCTTGTGAAGCTCGAGGTGACGTTGCTTTCCCCCACTTATATCCAGATTTCTTATCTGAGCGGGAGTAGCTGTCTTCGGCCGCGATGCTGCTAGTAATCTTATGGACGGAGGCGTTTGAGTTGAGGCTGTCAGCCCAGGCGCCGCTTGATGTGATAAGGAATGCGCTCAGCGCTGCACCTGTCAACCGGTTCTTAATATTGTCCATTGCCTTCACCCTCTAATCTATTAATTCGTGTGGTGTGTCACATTCTGTGACCTGTATCCGCTGCCAAGTTCTCTGTTGAGACTTAACTCACATTCTTTTTGTTTGATGCTTGACTACGTTATACGACTGCGGTCGCTCGCAATGAATAGGTGGATATACCCTCTTTGGGGTACGTAATTTGGCGTGTATAGAGCGGGAGGAGCCCCTGTGAGGGAGGGTATTTCCTGTAACCAATTGATTTATATCAGTATTATTTTATTCGTGTAGCACGGGGCAGCCGATATTGGGGCTTAGGAGGGATGAGTGGAAATGTTGGTGAGTGGTGTTACCTAAGGATTCGGTTGATTGGCCAGGTTTTCGATTGCTGTCTTTTCTTGTAGGTAGATAGCGTCCCAATCAAAGGGCGAGGAGGGTGGTTGAGTACTAGGTTGGCCCGTGTTGCCTAGCCTCTCTATATGTTCTTTTACGCCCCAGCGGCGGGTGTCGCTTAGTCCCTTGGCAGATCCCTCCGGCGAGAGCATGGTATCCAAGCCGGGCAGGCTTACCCGTCCTTCGTCGTTAACCATGGCGGGCCCCTGAAAGTGTTCAACCCCGGCAATCTCCTCATCTATCGACATGTCAGCATTGCCGCAGCCGCGTTGCCCAAGCGTAATGGCGCGGGTGGCGCTGACATATCCGCTGCCTTGCTGGAACGGGCTGTACGCCAGCTTGCCGTCTGCGTTAATGGCGAGCTCAGCGCTGGAGATCAATTTGCACTTAACGTCATCCGGTGTGAGATCAGGTTCCAGCTGCAATAGCAGAGCCACAACGCCCGACACCAGGGCCGCAGCTTGCGACGTGCCGGTCATTACAAACTCACCGGTGCTGAGTTGGTACTCTGGAAACTCCTGAAGCAGAGTAGAGCCGGGGCGCGTAATGCCTGTCATGTGCCCACCAGGTGCTACCACGTCTGGCTTGATGTGTGCGTCTGGAGTAGGGCCCTGCGAGGAGAAGTCGGGAATGTAGTCGTCGTCGCGGGTATCTGTAGTCCAGGAGTCTGTAACGGCTCCAACGGTGATGATATAGGGCAGGTTGCCTGGTGAGCCGATGGTCATGGGGGCTGGCCCCTCGTTCCCGGCCGCTGCCACTACGGTGATACCCGCTGCCCATGCACGCATGATTGCCTGATTGATAGGGTCTAACCAATACTCCCATCGAGGTCGTGCAGCAAACGACAGATTTAGCACTTTGATACCCAAGCGCTCCCGGTTGTCCACCACCCACTGAACACCGCGCACGATATCTAAAAACTCGCCCTGGCCTTCCTCATTGAATGCTTTTACCGCCACCAGATTTACATCGGGTGCCACACCCTTATAGCTGCCGGTGAAAGTGTCATCTTCTATAACGCGCCCACTGTGGGCGATCATGCTGGTCATATGCGTGCCGTGGCCGCTTTCGTCAAATACCTCAGCCAGTTCTGTGCCTGCTATCGCGTCGTAGCGGCCCAGTATCCGCAACTTGCCCGCTGTATCGTTTGCTAGAACGGGGTCCTCCCACAGCCCACTATCCAACACCGCCACCGTAACGCCTTTTCCTGTGATTCCATGGGCGTGTAAAGAGGAGGCACCAACTACGGTTGGGAAATAGGTATCGTTGTGGTTATTCGTATAGCCGGGAATGAGTGATGTACCACAGTCGGTCCCAAATTCAACGTCAATACTGAACTCGTGCTGAGGAGTTGATTTCAAGACGCCTTGGGTGGTTTGCGGAAAGGTTATGGTGAGTGGTTGGGCGCCTTTTAGCGCAGGCCTTTTGTTGTCGCTAAGGTGAATCTTAAGTCTACCCTTTTCAATCTCTGCTGCTGAGTCGATTGGCACAAGCTGATCACCCAGTTTAATGATATTGGGCGCAGAAAGGTTGGCAGGCCATTCCACAATCAGCTGGCTGAGTTTGAGTGTTAGTGATTTCTTATTGAACAGCTGCCAGGTGAGTTGGCCGTTGCTTCTTTGTAGTTCTAATGCGCTGCCAATGCCGCAGCTTGTATCTTCTTCCTCAGGCTCGGGATCAGTCAGTGACAGATCGTCAATATAGCGCTGAACCTGTGGTGATGTTTTGGCACGCTCAAACTGCTCAGTGGTGAGTTCTGCACCTACTGCATTGATGATTGGTAGTGAGTGCGTCAGCGTTCCGCCAATCTCCGTTACCAATGACTCTAGCTTTTCAGTGGATTGACCCTGCAGCATCACATGGAGCAGGGTAGGCGCTTGGGCAAAAAGTGAGGCACTGTGCAGCGTGGCAACCGCCACTATCATGGCCTTCACTGTCGCGTTCGTGCGGTTCAAGCGGAGTTTGCCCCTTGGCAACCTAAGCCCTGAGGGCTTCATTGATTGTTGCTAAATAGTTCTGACGCAGGCTATCGGGTACATTTTCCGGGTAGAGTGGTCTGGCAAAGTAATAGCCCTGTAGAAGCTCGCATTCCTTATCCACAAGATAAGTCAGCTGATCTTCGGTCTCGATACCTTCTGCGATAGAACGCAAGTTGAGCGTTTTCGCTAACGCCAGGATCGCATCAATAATCGCGGCGCCATCGGGACTATCCAGATCCGCAACGAAGCTCTGATCTATTTTCAATGTGTTGATAGGAAAGCGCTTTAAGTAGCTCAGCGAAGAGTACCCCGTACCAAAATCGTCTACGGCCAGCTCCACGCCTAATGCTTTTAGCTCCTGCAACTTGGATATATTGGTTTCAGCGTCGGTCATGATCGCGCTTTCTGTTAGTTCCAGCTCTAGCCTTGAAGGATCTAGTCCAGAGTGCCCCAGAAAATCTGCCACCGATTGCACAAGATTGCCCTGATTAAACTGCAATGGAGAAATGTTTACGCATACTCTAAACGGAGGCAGGCCCATGTTGTCCCAGTACAGGCAGTTGCGTGCAACCTCGGCCATAACCCAATTTCCGAGCTCGATAATTTGTCCCGTGCTTTCTGCCACCGGAATAAACACCGCCGGAGATACCATGCCGCGCTCGGGATGCTTCCACCTCACCAGCGCTTCCATACTTACAACCTCACCAGAGCGGGTGTCTATCTGGGGCTGATAACGCAGCTCGAGTTGATCCTCGCGCAGCGCTGTTCGCAACTCCTCTTCCATCTTCAGCTGCTCAACGGCCATGGAGTTCATGCGTTCGTTATAAAAACGATAGCAGGAGCGGCCCTCTGCTTTGGCTGCATACATCGCAGTATCTGCGTTTCTAACCAAGGTATCGGGATCTTCGCCGTCTTGCGGATACAGGGCGATACCAATGCTGGGCGTTACCACCGGGTTGTGTGTTTGTAGCGGTATTGGCTCTGATAGCGCTTCAAGAATACGCCTTGCAATACGCTCTACCTGAAGCACGTCTGGAACATCCGACAACACCACGGTGAACTCATCGCCACCCAACCGTGCTATTTCCGTGCCCGAGTCTGGATCGTCCATCTCTTCGGCGGAGTTTTCAGAAAAGTAGTTGATGGCGTCGTCTTCTCGTAGTTCCACGGTCAGACGCTTGGCAATCTCAACCAGCAGTCGGTCGCCTCGGCCATGTCCGATGGAGTCGTTGATGCGCTTGAAGTGGTCAAGATCGATGAACATCAGCGCCGCATTGGACTTGCGGCGATGACTGCGCTTGAGAATGCGGTTGAGTTGTTCGTTGAAGCTACGGCGATTTGGCAGGCTTGTCAGAGGGTCGTAGTACGCCAGGTATCTAAGCCGGTCCTCCTGACGCTTGAGAGCGTTAAACGCGTTGCTGGCTCTTAGCATGTACTGGACATCACGCCCCAACAGCGACCAGTTTACCGGTTTGGTCTTGTATTGCGTTGCGCCTGCCTCAAACCCCAAGTCGATAGATTGACGGTCGTCTGAGCCGGTTACGATCATGATGGGGATAGACTCACCCTGGGGCATCTGACGAATCCGATGGCACACTTCCAATCCGGTCATTCCAGGCATTTCCACGTCGAGGAATACCAAATCTGGCCTTTCGCGCACGAACAGGTCTATAGCCTCTGGGCCATTGGATGCCTCTACTACCGTCATGTTCTCGGCTTCCAGGCATTGTCGGGTAAGCAGCCGCACATTCATGTCGTCATCGGCGACGAGAATTTTCGCGTTTGCGTTGTGGTTTTGCGTTGTGTCCATAGTGCAGATCAGGAACCTAGGCTGAATGCGGCTAGGCTAACATTCCACTAGCAGCCGGACTAGCGAATATCGGGGTTAACTCAGGAAAAGATGCGCTCGCGTCGTTTGAACCGCTGCTCCTGAACAAAACGCGGAAGCTGCTGCAAGGGTATGGCGGGGCTGTAGTAAAAACCCTGTACCTGCTCACACTCTTGAGTGCGCAAAAATTCGATTTGTTCGAAGTTTTCAGCACCTTCTGCTACCACCAGCATGCCCAGTCGCTTGGCCATTTCGATAATCATGCTGCAAACCGCTACCTGCTGTTCGTTGTGGGGCAATTCGCGAACAAAGGCTGCGTCGATTTTTAAGGCAGATATGGGCAATTCTGTAAGGTGAGAGAGCTGAGAAAAGCCAGTGCCAAAGTCATCCAGCGAGAAGGAGATTCCCAGTAGTCTCAGTTCATCCATTCTGGCCTTTATAGACCCCGGATCCTTGAGAATTGTGGTTTCGGTTAATTCGAACTCCATCCGGTCGGGGTTTGCGCCCGAGCGGTTCAAAATGTCTTTTACTACCTCGATAAAGCGATTGTCCTGAATCTGTGAGAATGAAATATTAACCGCTACATCTACATCTCGAAGGCCTTGCTCATCGAGCCACACCTGTGCTGAGCAGGCATGCTGGATAACCTGATAGCCAATCGTCTTCATCAGGCCCATATCTTCGCATTGCTGTAGGAATTCGCCGGGGCACAACAACCCGCGCTCGGGGTGATTCCATCGCAGTAGGGCTTCCATTCCAAGTAGCTGTCCATCTTTCAGGCTCACTCTGGGTTGGTAGTGCAACTCAAACTGGTTCTTGCGCACGGCGTTGCGCAGTTCTGCCGACAGTGAGCTCTTGCCTGCCACGTCAAAGTGCAGGTGATCAGAGTAGCGTAGGTATTTGCCGCCTTGAACAGTCTTTGCCTGCTGCATTGCACTGCGTGCCTGCTCTACCATGTCAGAAAATTCCAGAGCATCGTCGGGGTAAACAGCCGCGCCGATACTGGCTTCCACGGCAACCTGTTGCTGGCTGAGTACCATTGGAGCTGAGATAGTGCTGAGTATTTTCTCTGCGATGTGCTCAATACTGCTTATCGAGGCAACATCTTCCAACACCATTGCAAACTCGTCGCCCCCCAAGCGCGCAATGCTGTCGGTGCTGCGCATCTTATTCATTAGCCGACGGCAGAGAGTTTGAATCATCAAATCACCGTCGGCTTCTCCGTAGTGATCGTTGATGTTGGCGAACTGATCGATGTTGATATAAAGCAGCGCTGTGTTAAAGCCATAGCGTTGCGAGCGGTCCATTGCGCGCTCGAGATGTGCACGAAAGCCAATGCGGTTTAACGCGCCAGTGAGCGTGTCGCGATTGGACAGCTGGCGAATCTGTTGTTGGGCACTTTTCAGCTGAATGCTGTAATCGAGTATTCGGTGTACCAGGCCGTCCTGCAGCTGGCCGCGCACCAGATAGTCCTGCGCTCCCAGTTCGCGTATCTGATCGGTAATCAGCTCGCTCGCTTCATCAACGAGCAGGATGATGGGAACAGTGGCTTCGTGCTTGCGAGCAAGTCGCAATAGGTATTCTGTTTCTGGCCCTTGCGCCATGATGACGGCGTCAATGGCAGGGTCAAGCAGGGCCTCTAGTGGCCGTTCCATCGACTCCGAGCGAGCAAGTGCAAAACGAGGAGGTAGGGCACGTTCCAGGCAGTCAGACAGAACCAGATGGTCCGTCTTTTGCTCGGAAATGATCAGTACGGTACTTTGGTCCACAATGGTCCCTGCGTGATAAAAACTGGCCACGTCCGTTTGGAAGCAGCGACACCCCTGAATGTCGCAGCACCCCTGAGGGGCGCTTATTCTTTATATTACATAGGGTTATACTCAATAACTCTATGAACTTCTAGTAATTGTTAGTTGAAAAATACCAACCTTGCGGATGCGTGTTTTAGTCTCTCATGCGTCTGCGCGGGCAACGTGTTATTTGTGCTACCATTTTCGCCCTTTTCACATCCACACAGTAAGTTTGCATGACTATCGCCACAGAAAAGCTAGAGATCATTCGTCAGCAGGTACAAGATCATCTCGACCACGCAGAACAGCACCACTTAACCCCGCAGCGCGAGCGCGAGCTAGTCGCCCAGATTAAGGAGCGTCTGGAGCGTGAAAATGCAGTATTGGTGGCGCACTATTACACTGCACCGGCCATTCAGGCCCTGGCTGAAGAAACGGGCGGCTGCGTCTCAGATTCACTTGAGATGGCGCGTTTTGGGCACGATCATGATGCGGAAACCCTGATTGTTGCAGGCGTGAAATTCATGGGTGAAACTGCCAAAATTCTCACGCCAGAGAAGCGTGTCCTCATGCCGACATTGGAGGCTACCTGCTCGCTGGATCTGGGTTGCCCCATTGAAGAGTTTGCTGCGTTCTGCGACGAGCACCCAGACCGACAGGTGGTTGTTTATGCCAATACCTCGGCTGCGGTAAAAGCGCGTGCCGACTGGGTGGTGACCTCAAGTATCGCCTTGAACGTGGCTGAGCATCTGGCAGATCAGGGGCAAAAGATTATCTGGGCACCTGATCGTCATCTGGGTGACTACGTTCGCAGGCAAACCGGCGCGGATATCCTCATGTGGGACGGCGCATGTATCGTGCATGAGGAGTTCAAGGCGCGGGGCGTTGCCGATCTCAAGCGCGTGTACCCCGATGCCGCGGTATTGGTGCACCCTGAATCTCCCGCATCAGTGCTGGAACTGGCCGACAGAGTGGGATCGACCACGCAGATCATTCAGGCGGCGGTAGAGATGCCAAATCAGCGCTTCATTGTTGCTACAGATCAGGGCATCTTCTACAAAATGCAGCAGCAAGCACCCGACAAGGAGTTCATTATTGCTCCCACAGCCGGAAACGGCGCCACCTGCCGCAGCTGCGCCAATTGCCCGTGGATGGCAATGAATGAGCTGGAAACGCTGGCAACGGTGTTCGACAGAGCTGACAACGAGATATTTGTCGATCCAGAGCTGGGTCAGCAGGCAATGGTGCCGCTTCGGCGGATGCTGGATTTTGCCGCCACGCTGACGCGGTAATGTTAGATGTTCATCTGTTCGCGCATTTTACCGATATCTTGCAGACGCTGGTTGATCTTGGCGCTGCTTAGGTAGTCGTTTTCGGTAAGCTTCTGAGCGTAGGTCAACTGTTTCTCAGCCTGACCCAAATTGCCATTGAGGATAAAGTACTCTGCCCTGGACTGGTGGAGTTCAATGATGTTCCCCGACAACCCCTGTACTTCGGCCAACAGGTACCACAGTGCGGGGTCTTTTGGCTTTATCTTGCTTTGGGCAACCAATACCTCCTCCGCAACATGAGCTTGCTGGTTGCGCATCAGTGCTCTGGCGTAGGTCATCGTCAAAGGATGGTTGTTTGGGTAAAGCTCTAATTGTTTTGTCAGCGTGTTGATCGCTCGCTCAGGTCGATTTTTAACCAGGTCGATTTCGGCGTCCGCAATGACGTACTCCAGCCGTCCGGGATTCTTGGACCAGATCGTATCCAGCTCAAGCCCGGCTTCGTCTGCGCGCCCTGCATTGGTCAATGCAATTACAAGACCGTAGTGGGCGGCTTCTTCAGACCGCGGGTTTCCCTCAAGCTCATTGCGAAAGCGGGTGACCGCTTCTTCGGGGGTATCAGCCAGCTGATTTACCACGCGGGCACGCATCAACTGGTAGTTCAGGCTCATCTGAGGGGGCCTCTTGGGATACTGCCGGGCCCGGTTGCGCGTATCGGCGATGCGATTTTCCGACAGAGGGTGAGTCCGCAAGAATTCGGGAATCCGGTTTGAACTTGTGTACCGGGACGCCTGCATCATGCGTTCGAACATTGCCGGCGCAGCGTGTGGGTCCATGCCGGCGTCCAGCATTGTTGTCATGCCTACCCTATCTGCCTCGGCTTCATTGCTGCGGCTGTAGCGCAGCGCGGAGTCTTGTGCCGCGGCTTGAGACGCGGTGAGTGCTGCCAGGCCAACATCGCCACCGGCTGTGGCCATCAAAATGAGTCCTGCGAGTAGGCCGGCCATATTCAGCGGCTGCTGGTTTTTCTGGAATTCAACACGGCGGGAAAAGTGACGCTGGCTCAGGTGGGCAATCTCATGCGCCAGTACCGTTGCCAATTCGTCCTCAGTCTGGGCGTAGAGCAGCAGGCCATTGTGAATGCCAATAATGCCTCCGGGTACAGCGAATGCATTGATGCTGGCGTTATCAACCACCACTAGCTCAATGCGCCGGTCTTCCAGCTGGCTGTGGGTGACCAGCCGAAAGATGAGATCCTCCAGATAGGAAAACAACAATGGATCATCAACGGTGGGGGCCTGGCTGCGAAACATCCGTAACCATGAGCGACCAATCTGATGTTCGTATTCCGCTGAGAACATGCTGGTGCTAGACTCGCCCAGCTTAGGTAGCTTGAGATCCTCTGTACCGGCAATTGCAGGTAGTGAAACAACAGCCAATAGCCAAGACAGACCAATTTGGCTGAGTATTTGCCTGGCTTTTAGAGAAACTACACGCACGAATTGGGGCTGCTCACTACTGTATGAGATTAACGGTTGAGTATTGTACGCTATCAGTCCTGATCGGGACTAAATCATCTGTCACAGCTTTGAGGCGCGAAGCGCCGATTAGTTCAATCCCCCTGTGGCAGCAAACTGTTGGATACCCAATGATTGGAGTGGTATGAAGCACTTTCCTCAACACTATAAAAAGGGAGATTTGGTGTTCTGCCTGCACATTCCCAAAACGGCGGGAACGTTTCATATTTATGATGCTTTCACCCTGGCGCATCAATCACATTCAGGCGCTAGTAGGGCACTCATCAGTGGCTGACATCGTTGAGGTTGATGCCAAGGGCCTCGACTGTCCCATGCCCTTGCTCATGGCCAAGCGCGCATTGAACGCAGTGGGGCCGGGAGACTGCATCCGCATTGTGTGCACCGACCAAGGCTCCGTCAGAGATTTTGATGTGTTCTGCGCGCAATCAGGGCACGTTCTGGTTGAATCCGATTCAGATGAAGGTGTTTACACTTATCTTCTGAAAAAGGCAGCATGATCCCACTGAAGCTGGAGTTGGCAACGTGACCTATCGCGCGGATATCGATGGCTTGCGTGCCATTGCCGTATTGGCAGTGGTGATGTTCCATCTTGAGATAGTGCTGTTTGCAGGCGGCTACATCGGGGTCGATGTATTTTTTGTTATCTCTGGTTACCTGATCACATCCATCATCAAGGTCAAATACGATGATGGCGTTTTTTCGTTTGCCGACTTTTACTTCCGTCGGATACGTCGGCTGATACCGCCGTTGATCGCCACGGTGGCAGTTACTGTGATTGCCGCCGGTTTTTTACTCACGCCCTACGATATGATGACGTTCGGTCGCTCAGCGGTCGCAGCGCTATTTAGTCTGTCGAATTTCGTATTCTATGCCGAGGCTGGGTATTGGGATTCCGCCTCCGAGTTGAAGCCGCTACTGCATACCTGGTCATTGGGCGTAGAAGAACAGTTTTATCTCTTTTGGCCAGCGCTGACTGTGGCGATGCTGGCGATGGCAGGCAGAGTTTCTCTACTACTGTCTCTGTCGATTCTGGTGAGTGCAGGCGCGGCTGCATGTGTGTGGTATTCCTACATCGACCTATCTGCTGCTTTTTATCTTTTTCCGTTTCGAATATTCCAGTTTGCCGCGGGTGCACTTGTGTTGCCTCTGTCTACGCTGATTGCATCTAGCGAAAGAGGCGTGAATAGAACACTGCTTTGCGGGCTGGGTTCTTTGGGTTTACTGCTTATCGGGCTAAGTGTGTTCCTGTTGGGAGAGCACACGCCTTTCCCTGGATGGTATGTGTTGGTGCCGACCTTGGGCTCAGTTTTGGTTTTGCTGGCCGGAGCCACGGTTCGCTCTGATTGGCGCTTAGGGCAGCTCTTGCTGGAAAGTCGTGTTAGCCAGTGGGTTGGACGTGCCTCCTATTCCATGTATCTCGTGCACTGGCCGATCATTTCGCTCTATCGCTATGCCACCGGGGTCGAGCTATCTGCCTTAGAGCAAGTGAGTCTGGGCTTGGCAACATTGGGCACAACCTGCGTACTGCACTACTCAGTAGAGCGACGTTTTTATCAGCGTAGCGTCAGCGTCGATTCTGGCTTGGGGAAAAAGGCTACCGCATCGGGCCGCTTTGCACTAAAAGCGCTAGTTGTCTCGAGTATTGTTGCAGTTTTTCCCCTCACTGCGTGGATTGGTGACGGATGGTCTGCACGATATCCAACATTGTCGCTATCGCCTGAAGAAATTGAGCTTGGTAAGGAGGATCGCTATGCCGCGTATAGAAAAGCCTGCTTTGTGCATTCAGACCCTGATCACCCAGCATGTCGATCACAGGCAGAGGTAAAGGTACTCATTATTGGAAACTCCCATGTGCCCGATGTATTCAATTTCTTAAACGGTGCATTCGCTGGCGACGAGAACATTGGCCTCATAGTATTTGGTGATGTAAATCTGTGCAAAAACCTCAATCGAATGGGCGACCGGTTTGTCAGCACCTCGTCTGCCTGCCAGGATTGGTTAGATGCGCTCTTTGACGGAGGTGCTGCATCGTCGATCGACGTGATTGTTTATGGTGCTAACCGACCTTACCGCTCAAATAAGCAGAGTTTGCTGGCGTTAGTTAAGGCAGTGAAAGCCAAATATCCGCGTGCCAAACTGCTGACCTACGGCGGTTATATCAATACCGTTGTGCCGTGTGCCCGTTTGGTAAACGAAACGCAAACGACGGACAGTTGTGCGATGCCCGAGAATGTCGAATATTTCGCCGATCAACCCGAGCAGCAGCCTCTGTTTGATGATTTTGCGCTAATAGAAGATGGCTACATCGATCGCGTTGGCATGTTATGCAAGAATCGCGTTCTGCAAACTTGCCTAACCAGGGCAGAGGATGGGTCGCCGATGTTCTACGATCGCCACCATCTTTCTCGACCGTTTGCTGAAATGACGGGACGAATGTATCTCAACAAGCACCCTGACTTCTTATATGATCTGGTACAGTGAGCGTCGCAGGGCCAATGCTGTTGCGATCACGGGTTTAGGACTGGTAGATGCTGGAAATTTTTAACAAATGGTACCGCCGCTATCTCTTCGAGGAAGAGTCGGTACTTTTACTCGTTCTTCTTTTTGTCAGCGTGCTGATGCTGATGACCATTGGGGATATCTTAGCCCCTCTACTGGCGTCTATCGTTCTGGCCTATCTAATGCAGGGTGTGGCGAACCAGCTTACCAGCCACGGTGTGCCCCAATGGTTGGGGGTGAGTCTCGCCTTTTTGATCTTCGTGGGCGCCTTTTTCTGGATTTCTCTAGGCCTGTTGCCTCTGGTTTGGCGACAGTTCGCCAGTCTGGCCGCTGAGATGCCCCGAATGTTGGAGCAAGGCAAGCAACTGCTGAGCGTTTTACCCGAACAGTATCCGCAAATAATCAGTCAGCAGCAGCTGAACCAACTTGTGGGCGCCGCTCAGGCCGAATTTGCCGGGCTGGGTCAGACGGTACTTACCCGCTCGTTAGCGACAATATCGAGTCTGTTTACCGTGATGGTGTACATGGTGCTAATCCCAATCATGGTGTTCTTCTTCATGAAAGACAGGGAGCTGATCCTTGATTGGTTTGGCACATTTCTACCGAGCGAGCGCCCTTTGTTGCGCCGAATCTGGGGTGAGATGAATGTGCAGGTAGCCAATTACGCCCGCGGCAAGGTACTGGAAATACTGATTGTGGGTTCTGTTAGCTATGCGGCTTTTGCGTGGATGGGTCTGAACTACGCCGCCTTGTTGGCGCTGCTTGTCGGCTTGTCTGTGATAATCCCCTACATCGGCGCGGCACTGGTTACGCTACCCGTTGTTGCGGTGGGCTTCTTCCAGTGGGGTTTTAATAATGAATTTTATTACCTCGTGCTTGTCTACTTTGTCATACAGGGCCTGGACGGTAACGTATTGGTACCCATGTTGTTCTCAGAGGCGGTGAATCTGCATCCGATTGCCATTATCATGGCGATTCTGTTTTTCGGCGGCATCTGGGGACTTTGGGGTGTTTTCTTTGCGATTCCCTTGGCTACGCTGATAAAAGCCATTATTAATGCCTGGCCGGCCCCTGCGCCAGATGTGCCTGAGACCATTCCAGAGGTAGAGGCACAACCTTAGAACTAACGGAGAACCCGATGCCTGCAATTTTCTTCCAGCGGGGCTTAGCGCCACTGCTGATTCTCGCTATTTTGGCTGTTTTGGCAGCATGCGCCAGTATTCCCGATTCAGGGCCGAAAGTGGTTCAGAGCCCCAATGACAGCAATCGTTACAGGTTGCTGACGCTGGAGAACGACCTTCAGGTTCTATTAATCTCGGATCCAAGTAGCCCCAAGGCGGCGGCATCGCTGGATGTCAAAGTGGGCAGTGGTGACAACCCTGCGGGTCGTGGCGGGCTGGCGCACTTCCTTGAGCATATGCTGTTTCTGGGTACAGATAAGTATCCCGACGCTGCGGAATATGAAGAATACATAACGGAGCATGGTGGCACGCGCAATGCTTACACCAGCTTTGAGCACACCAATTATTTTTTCGACATCGATGCTGAATATCTACCCGAAGCACTAGATCGATTTGCCCAGTTCTTTATTGCCCCTCGCTTTGATGCTGAGTACGTAGAGCGTGAAAAAAACGCCGTGCAAGCTGAGTACCAGATGGGGCTCAAGAGCGATGCTCGTCGGGGACTCGATGTGCTGCAGGAGGTGATGAATCCTGAACATCCCTATAGCCAGTTCTCCGTCGGTAGTCTGGAATCATTGGCAGATCGCCCGCAAGCGTCGGTTCGCGATGACTTGTTGTCATTTTACGAGAAGCATTACTCTGCTAACGCCATGCGCCTGGTAGTGCTGGGTTCGGAATCACTGAATGATCTGGAAAAGCTGGTTCGACCAATGTTTACCGTCATACCCAACCGGGATTATCAGCCGGCGGACATAGAAGCACCATTGTTTGCCAATGGCGATTTGCCAATGCTCGTGCAGGTTGAGCCTCAGGCAACACTGCGCCAGTTGCAGGTAAGTTTTCCTATCAAAGACTATCGCGGCGACTATCACGTTAAACCAGTAGGATATCTGGGCAATTTGGTAGGGCACGAGGGTGAGGGCAGTTTGCTGTCGCAACTTAAGGCCGAGGGGTTGGCGGAGAGTTTAGCCGCGGGTTCAGGCCTGGGTTGGCGAGGCGGGGCGCTATTCAGTGTCACTGTTACCCTTACCCAAGCTGGGCTCGACGACTACGATAGGGTCTTGCAGTTGCTGTTTGAATACATGGCCATGCTGCGAGAAAAGGGGCCGCAAGAGTGGCTCTATGATGAGCAGACGCAACTGGCGCAGTTGCGATTCCGGTTCAAGGAAGCCTCAGAACCCATGGGCTACGTGAGCATGCTCTCTAGCGGGATGCACTACTACGCGCCAAAGGACATTCTTCAAGGTCCTTACATCATGGACGACTACGAGGCTGCGATGTTGTCCGGCCTTATGGAGGATATCAACCCTGAGAATGCTCTGATCGTGCTCAGTGACAAGTCGGCGCAAACTAACCGCAAGAGCGTTCACTACGATGTTGCGTATTCCCGCGCGCCCGTGGAGAACGCACGCACTGCGGCCTGGGCGACAACGGCCCCAGAGGCTGAGTTGGCCTTGCCTATCCCTAATGCGTTCATCGCTGAAGATGTGTCGATGGCAGAGCTGCCGCCTAAAAACCCCGAGCACCCACTGGTGGCGTGGCAGCAGGGCCGACAGAAAATTTGGTTCTTGCAGGACGATGAGTTTCGAGTCCCTAAAGGCGCGACTTATGTGAACTTTCGTTCTCCTTTAGTAGGGCAATCAGCCAATCAAACCGCGCTTGCCGTGCTCTACACCTCGTTGCTAACGGACGCGGTAAATGAATTTACCTATCCAGCCCTGCTGGCAGGTTTGAATTTCAGTGTTTATAAGCATGCGCAGGGCATTAGCTTGCGAATCAGTGGCTACAACGATAAGCAAATGGTACTGCTAGCGCAGCTTCTAGAGGTTATAGAGCGCTCCAAGTTTGACCCTGCCAGGTTCGAAAATATACGCACTGACATGGTGCGAGCCCTCAATAATGCAGTGGCCAAGCGTCCGTCGTCTCAGGTGATCGATGATCTTAGAGAAGCCCTGCTTTACGGGCAGTGGGGTGAGGCAACGATGATTCGAGAGCTCGAAGCTCTGCAGCTAGCGGATGTTGAGACTTATGCCGATGCGTTCTGGTCGTCGGCCACGGCAGAAGCTCTGCTCTTCGGGAACTACGAAAAAGCAGCCGTTGCGGAGCTATCCAGCGCGATTGATGGGTTGATAGCCGAAGGTCCTGCGCCGGATCTACCGCCTCTAGAAGTTCTTCGCTTGGGCGAGGGCGAGATGCTGCAGTTTGTGGTGGAGGTGCCACACGATGACGCGGTTGTTGCCTGGTATCTGCAGGGTGACGGCAATAGCTGGTCGGATCGTGCTGCAACAGCGCTTACTGCTCAAACCATGAAGTCTGGGTTCTTCCAGCAACTGCGCACAGAACAGCAATTGGGCTATATCGCCAGTGCGTTTGCGTGGCCGCAGCTGGATGTGCCAGCGCTGGTGATGTTGGTGCAATCACCTAGCCACAGTGCGCGAGACGTTGCCAACTCGATGCAAGCATTTATGGAACAGCTCGACGCAAGCCTTGAAGGCGAGCAGTTTGAGCGGCACAAGCGGGCATTGATCAATGAGATCCTGCAGCCGGACAAAAACCTCTGGGAGCGAGCAGAATTTTACTGGCAGTCTATCGCCAAGAAGCAGTTCAATTTTGATGGGCGCATGAAGCTGGCCGATGCCGTTGAAGCGCTGACCAAGGAGGAGTGGCTTGAATACTACAATCGGGTATTCCTTGAGCAACGCCACTCCATGCAGGTGGTGTCCCCAGGTCGCAAGGGTGAATTGCCAGTGGATGCCGGTAAAGTTATGCGCAGTGCCACGGCAATCAAGTCTGGGCACGCAACGTACGTGATTAAGTAAGCCCTTACATGCGGGGATAGCATCAGAGTTAGGCGCTGTGTGTGCCTTTACGACTACCCGGTGTAGCAGCCGCACCGGGAGGCGATTTCTCAACTTCAAAGGCTGCTTCCGAGTCTGGTTTTTCAGTAATATAAGGTTCTAAAATAGAACCAAATTCCCTATTCCGCAGAATCTGGTATAGTTGCGTTCTGGTTTGAGCTCTCCTCGTCGGCTCGAGAGCCTCTTTCTCTCGATTTAGAGCGAATAACCCAATAATTATAATTGGTTCTAAATTAGAACTACCTATCGAAAAAACGCTATGTGCAGGAGCATGCCAGCATGATCGAAGATCAGGATCCCATCGAAACGCGCGAATGGCTGGAGGCGCTGGACTCCGTACTGAAAAACGGCGGATCAGAGCGTGCAACCTATTTGCTGGAAGAGCTCAGCAAGCACGCCATCGAAACCGGGATGCAACTACCAACCGCGATCACCACGCCCTTTCGCAATACGATTGCGCCGGCCGATGAGAAATCGCTGCCGGGTGATCTCTTTATGGAACGTCGTATTCGATCACTGGTTCGTTGGAATGCGTTGGCCATGGTAATGCGAGCGAACGACAACGATGAAGGTCTTGGGGGGCATATCTCCAGTTTCTCATCCAGTGCAACGCTTTACGATATTGGCTTTAATCACTTTTTCAGGGGTGCAGAGGGTGAACATCCGGGTGATCTGGTGTTTTATCAGGGCCATAGCGCACCCGGTATGTATGCGCGCTCTTATCTGGAGGGTCGCTTCAACGAAGAGCAGCTCGATAATTTTCGACGCGAGGTCGATGGCGCAGGTCTGTCGTCTTACCCGCATCCCTGGCTGATGCCAGATTACTGGCAGTTCCCCACGGTATCGATGGGTCTGGGTCCGATTCAGGCGATTTACCAAGCCCATGTGATGAAGTACCAGTCCAGCCGCGGACTGCTCGATCATAAAGACCGCAATGTCTGGTGCTTCATGGGGGATGGTGAAAGCGACGAACCTGAGTCACTCGGTGCAATCGCCATGGCCGGGCGTGAGAAGTTGGGCAATCTCATTTTCGTCATCAACTGCAATCTGCAGCGCCTCGATGGCCCTGTGCGCGGCAACGGCAAAATCATTCAAGAGCTCGAAGGTGTGTTTCGCGGCGCAGGCTGGGACGTGAAAAAGGTGATTTGGGGTCGCAAGTGGGATCCACTATTGGAAAATGATCACACGGGCCTGCTGCAGCAGCGAATGGACGAGGTCTGTGACGGCGAATTGCAGAACTACAAATACAACGGCGGCGCATACACCCGTGAACATTTCTTCGGTAAATATCCCGAGCTGTTGGACTTAGTGGCCGATTTGTCTGATGACGACATTATGTATCTCAACAGGGGAGGTCACGATCCCTACAAGGTCTATGCAGCCTATGCGGAGGCGGTAGCACAGAACGAAAAGCCCACTGTGATTCTGGCCATGACGGTGAAGGGCTATGGCACCGGTGAAGCTGGAGAGGCAAATAACGAAACCCATTCACTGAAGAAATTGGATTTTGACAGTCTGAAAGCGTTTCGTGATCGTTTTGCTATTCCCATTAGTGATGCAGAGCTTGAGGAAGTGCCGTATTACAGACCCGCGCCGGATAGCCCCGAGATGCGTTATATGCGTCAGCGACGCGAGGAACTTGGCGGTCTGATTCCTGCTAGACGACAGGAGCTCGAGCGGCTGGAAGCGCCAGGGATCGAATCGTTTGCTAGTCAGCTAAGAGGCAGCGGCAAGCGCGAGATATCTACAACCATGGCGTTCGTTCGCATGCTGTCGAGCCTGGTTAAGGAAAAGGCCATTGGCGAGCGCGTTGTACCTATTGTGCCTGATGAGGCCCGTACCTTCGGTATGGAAGGCATGTTCCGCCAGCTGGGAATCTATTCGTCGATGGGGCAGCAGTACACGCCTCATGATGCTGGTCAGATTATGTTCTACAAAGAAGATCAGCAGGGACAGATTCTGGAAGAGGGTATTAATGAAGCCGGTGCTTTCTCGGCCTGGCTGGCAGCCGCAACCTCGTACTCCACCAGCGGTTACTCCATGGTGCCGTTCTACATTTACTACTCCATGTTTGGTTTCCAGCGTATAGGTGATCTGGCCTGGGCGGCGGGCGATAGCCAGGCTCGCGGTTTTCTGATTGGTGCAACAGCGGGCAGGACAACGCTCAATGGCGAGGGACTGCAGCATCAGGATGGGCACAGCCATCTGGCTGCCAGCACCATTCCTAACTGTGTGAGTTACGACCCCACCTATGCCTACGAGCTGGCGGTCATCATTCAGGATGGCCTGCGCCGGATGTATGAGGAGGGCGAGAACAAGTTCTACTACATTACAACGATGAACGAGAACTATGTGCAGCCAGAAATGCCTCCGGGGGTAGAGGAAGGCATCATCAAGGGTATGTACTGTCTCAAAAAGTCTCAGCGCAAAGAGGGATTACGAGTACAACTGATGGGCGGCGGCACGATTTTGCGTGAGGTAGAAGCCGCTGCTGAGATTCTCGAAAGTGACTACAACGTGGCGTCTGACATTTGGAGCCTGACCAGCGTAAATGAGTTGCAGCGCGAAGGTAAAGCCAAGGTGCGCTGGAACATGATGCATCCCCAGGAGACTCCACGCGTACCCTACGTAACTGAGCTACTCGAACAAGCCGATGGGCCGGTTATCGCGGCAACTGACTACATGAAGTCCTACGTGGATCAGATTCGCGAATTCGTTCCGGGTAGGCTCAGCGTGTTGGGCACCGATGGGTTTGGTCGCAGTGATACGCGCTCGAAGCTGCGAAAGTTTTTTGAAGTGA
Source organism: Halioglobus sp. (assembly GCA_039990395.1). Taxonomy (GTDB): domain Bacteria; phylum Pseudomonadota; class Gammaproteobacteria; order Pseudomonadales; family Halieaceae; genus CALINF01. The sequence continues at coordinate 76,157 of JBDXFZ010000111.1, read as the reverse complement.
GTCGCGAATATGTGGTGCTCGCCAGTCTCAAAGCACTGGCTGATGAGGGGAAGATAGAGCTTTCTGTCGTGTCAGAGGCGATTCGAAAGCTCGGTATTCCCGCCGATAAACTCGACCCGTTGTCATTGTGATAACTCTCGTTCAGCGTACGGATTAAGAGGACAGACACGTGGCAAAGCAACAAGTAACAGTGCCGGATATCGGCGGAGCGGAAGACGCAGAAGTCATTGAGATTTTGGTGGCGGTAGGCGATGAGGTAGAGCTGGAGCAGGGGCTAATCGTATTGGAGTCTGACAAGGCGTCCATGGAAATTCCCTCGACGGTAGCCGGCACAGTGACAGAGCTGCTTGTGAGCGAGGGTGATGAGCTATCTGAGGGCGCGCCGATCGTCGTTATGGAAGTCGCCGGGGAGGGCGCGTCACCTGAACCATCGCAGCAAGCTGAACCCGCTCAATCAGAGCCGCCAGTCGTTGCTGAAAGTCAGCAAGAGAGCACCCCTACTACCGAGTCAGAGAAGCCTGGCGCGTCCACTGCCGAACCAGCCACGAGCAATTCAGGAGCTGGCGAGCAAAGTACTGAAGTGACGGTGACAGTGCCTGATATTGGCACAGATGACGAAGTCGACCTGATTGAAATAGTGGTTAAGGTAGGCGATCAGGTTAATGAGGGAGATTCTCTTGTTGTTCTTGAGTCAGACAAGGCGTCGATGGAAGTGCCGTCCAGCCACGCAGGAGAGGTGCTCGCAGTGCTGGTTGCTGAGGGGCAATCTGTCAAACAGGGTGATAGCGTTGTAACGCTGCGGAGTATTGGTCAAGTTTCGCCCGCTGCAACCCCTGCGCCTACTTCAACACCTGAGCCACAGGCGAATAAGCCCGTTCCACCAGCAAATACACCAGCAAGTACACCAGCAGTTACTCCAGGCGCTCCTGCAGCCTCATCTGGACAAAGCAGAGCCGCCAGCGGTAAGAGCGCTCACGCAGGGCCGGCGGTGCGCAAGCTGGCGCGCGAACTTGGCGTTACTCTCGAGCAGGTAACCGGTTCCGGACCTCGCCAGCGCATTCTGAAAGAAGACCTACACGAATTTGTGCAAACAGCGCTCAGTAATACACCTTCGACGGGAGCAGCGACATCCGGATCGGGTATTCCCGCAGTGCCAGAAGTCGACTTTGCCAAGTTTGGTGAGGTTGAAATAACGAAGCGCAGCAAGCTAGACAAATTGACGGCTGCGAACATGCATCGTAGCTGGCTCAACGTGCCCCATGTCACCCAGTTCGATGATGCTGATATTACCGATCTGGAAGCGTTTCGAGCCACGTTAAAGGCCGAGGCTGAAAGCCGTGGCACCAAAATCACACCCATGCCGTTCATATTAAAAGCCTGCGCCGTTGCGCTGCGCGACAACCCCAAGTTCTGCACATCGCTTGCCTCTGGTGGCGAAGAGTTGGTGTACAAGGACTACATCCATATTGGAATGGCGGTGGATACGCCAGCGGGTCTTATGGTGCCGGTGCTGCGTGATGTCGATAAGAAAACGATCTGGGAGCTGGCGAGTGAGGTTATCGAGCTGGCTGGCAAGGCCCGAGATCGCAAGTTAAGTCCACAAGAAATGCAAGGCGGCTGTTTCTCGATATCCAGCCTGGGCAATATTGGTGGCCGAGGCTTTACACCAATAGTAAACACGCCCGAGGTGGGTATTCTTGGTGTTTCACGAGCGCAAGATCAGCCCGTATGGAATGGGCAGGCATTTGAGCCGCGCAGGATGTTGCCGCTGTCGTTATCTTATGATCACCGTGTGATCAACGGAGGAGATGCGGGTCGCTTTCTCACCCAGCTCGCCTCACTGCTGAGCGATATTCGTAAGCTCAGTCTGTAACAGTGTAAGGGGGCCTCTGCCTTGTGCAGGTGGCCGCGTATCGTATTGGTGCCTGTTGGCATGGTTAGTGCTTTATCTTGGGGAGTTGAGCCCGTTAAGGACAGTACTTGACCGAATCTACCCAAAGTCCACGCATAACTGATTGGCAGGCCGCCTTGTTGGCTCGGCACCGTCTTGGACGGAACTATCTCAGTAGTGCACAAGAATGGTTCGACCCCCTGGCAAATTCGATCGCGGCGCACCACGATGGTGCGTCAGGCCCCATACTTGTTGCCGTTAATGGGAGTCAGGGCTCGGGAAAGACGACCCTTTGCGACTACTTGCAAGCCGTTTTGACGGCGCAGTACGGCAAACGCGCGCTGGCACTCTCGATCGATGACTTTTATCTCACCCATCACGAACGTCAATCTCTTGCCGAAAGTGTTCACCCGTTGTGCGCCACGCGTGGGGTGCCCGGGACTCACGACATCTCTCTGTTGAAGACCACTGTTGCCCAGTTGCTTAACCCTGCACGCAGCAGCGATGTCGTCATCCCGAGTTTTGACAAGGCCACAGACGACAGGAAGCCGGTGAAGGAATTGAAGCGCTGGACAGGCGCTCTGGATATTGTGCTTTTGGAAGGTTGGTGCCTGGGTGCCCGGCCGCAGGAGGATCAAGTCCTGGAGCAACCGTTAAACGCGCTAGAGCAGCAGGAGGATAGGGATGGCGTCTGGCGGCGTTGGGTTAATTGCTGTCTGGCCAATGATTACCTGCCGCTGTATGACTGTGTAGATTTCTGGGTAATGCTGGCCGCGCCAGATTTCGACTGTGTGCTGGCTTGGCGCAGTGAGCAAGAGCAAAAACTGCGCGAGTCCCTGACGGATGATTCAGAGTCCAACGCGTTGCAGTCAGCCGAGGATCTGCAACGGTTTGTGCAACATTATGAGCGCCTGACTAAAGAGTGCCTTGCGACACTGCCTTGCCATGTCGGGTATCTATTGTCTCTGGATGCCCAGCGTAATGTATGTGCCGTCAGTCATCGCTTGTCGGGTAACCCATGAAGACCACTTCTCGGCGACAAGCCATGGTTTTTAGCGATTTGGATGGCTCGTTACTCGATCACTATTCTTACAGTTTTACTGCCGCGCTGCCTGCAATTGCCGAACTGGCCAGGCAGTCTATCCCGCTAGTGCTGTGCTCAAGCAAAACGCGCGCGGAGATGGAGAAGATCAGAGCCATAATAGACAATAGTGCACCCTTTATTGTGGAAAACGGTGCGGCGATTTTTATACCTCAGACGTGGCTCGACGGTGCTTTCTCCACGTTTTCCAACGCGCTCGAAGACGGGGTTCTCCAATACAAGGATGGATATCTGCTACACGCGACATCGGATACACGGGCTAGCTGGCTAGCAATCCTGGATCTACTTCAAGACGAATACGCTGGCGAGTTTGACCATTTCTCTCGCATGGGTATTGAAAAAATAGCCGGGCTTACGGGATTGAGTGAAGAAGACGCTGCGCTGGCAAATCAGCGCGAGTTCAGTGAACCCGTGCATTGGCTGGGTAGTGTCGAGCGACGCGAGGCGTTCATCGCCGAACTCGAGTCCCGTGGCGCGACGGTCGCGCAAGGTGGGCGTTTTCTGGGCGTCACAGGTTCGTGTGATAAAGGCAAAGCGCTGCAATGGCTAGCGCGCGCAACAGCCGCATGCCTTGATTGCGAGCCCATTGATACGCTCGCAATAGGTGATAGCGGCAACGATTTGCCAATGCTAGAGATAGCGCATTCAGCGCTAGTCATTCGCTCGCCGGTGCATGATTTTCCTGCATTGTCTCGCGATCCGAGTGACAAGATAATCTACTCCGATAAGCCGGGCCCGGATGGCTGGAACGAAGGCGTAGGTGCGTGGTTGCAAGAGCGCAGATCATGAGCCCAGTCGTAACCAAACTTAAGTCAGCAGCATACTGTGAAAACTAAATTTTCGAGGAGTCTTAGCAATGGGTGATTTTTATCAGAACGGGATTATCACAACCTTGCATAACCTCGCGGGGCGCTCGTTGGAGGATATGGAAGAAGAGCTAATGCTGTTCTCCAAGAAGCGTCCAATGGGGCTCATCCTGCCATCGCTTTTTTCAGAGCTGGAAGGCGAGGCCCTGCCGCAAATTCTGGATCATCTTGAACAAGTTCCTTATCTGAGTGAAATTGTTATTGGTCTGGACCGGGCCGATAAAGCTCAGTATGAGCATGCGCTAAAATTCTTCGACCGATTGCCACAGCATCACCGGGTGCTTTGGAATGATGGGCCTCGCCTGAAGGCGCTGGATGCCAAGCTGCAGGCCCAAGATCTAGCGCCAAAAGAGTTGGGTAAGGGGCGCAATGTCTGGTATTGCATGGGCTACATTTTGGCCTCCGGGCGCGCCGAATCAGTTGCATTGCATGATTGCGATATTCTCACCTATGACCGATCTCTGCTGGCGCGGTTGATCTATCCCGTAGCTAACCCGTCCTTCAACTATGAGTTCTGCAAGGGCTTTTACGCGCGTGTGGCGGATGGAAAAATAAATGGTCGTGTCAGTCGGTTACTTGTTACGCCGCTCTTGCGGGCGTTAAAGAAAACGCTGGGCGAGATGGAGTATCTGGAATACATGGATAGCTTTAGATACCCGTTAGCGGGCGAGTTTTCTTTCCGTCGTGACGTTTTAACAGATATTCGAATTCCCAGCGATTGGGGTCTTGAGATTGGTGTGCTTTCGGAGATGTATCGCAACTATGCCAACAATCGACTCTGCCAGGCCGACATAGCCGATGTGTATGACCATAAACATCAAGTGCTGTCGGTTGGGAATGACGAGGCGGGCTTGTCCAAAATGTCTATCGACATTTCCAAGGCATTGTTCAGAAAGCTGGCTACACGCGGGGTGATATTCAACTCAGAATTATTTCGCTCGCTAAAAGCTGCTTACTATCGCATTGCGCTCGATTTCGTTGAGACTTATCACAACGATGCTGTCATGAATGGCTTAACGCTGGATATACATACTGAAGAGAAAAGTGTTGAGTTGTTTGCAGAGAATATTATGAAAGCGGGAGAGGCGTTTCTGGACAGACCAATGGAGCGCCCATTCATTCCCAGTTGGTCGCGTGTCATCAGTGCACATCCGGATATTCTTTCCGAATTGGCGAATGCGGTTGAAGAAGATCACGCCGAATTTATGGGTGGCTGAAGTATGAAGCACGAGGCGACCGATACATTGGCCCTGCTAAGAGAGCGGGTTCAGCACCATCTTGAGGCAATCTACCACAGCATAGCTATCGATCTCAGCATCGAGAAATTAGCGAGCGAGTTGCTGGCAATTATGCAGCTGGGGGAGCACACGCAGGAGCCTCGGCAACATGTTAATCACTGGGATCAGACTGACACAGTGATGATCACTTACGGTGATAGCCTGCAGCAGGAAGGTGAATTACCGCTAGTGACGCTCAAACATTTTCTGGAGTGTTATGCAGACGGCTCGGTGAGCGCGGTACACATTTTGCCGTTCTATCCCTGGAGTTCAGACGATGGTTTTTCAGTGCTCGACTATTCCAGCGTGAATGAGTCGCTTGGCAGTTGGTCTGATATTCAGTCGATTGCGCGCGACTTTGATCTGATGGCCGACCTAGTGATCAACCATTGTTCTTCGCGCAGTCTCTGGTTTCAAAATTTTTTGAAGAATGAAAACCCCGGCGCCGACTATTTTTTTACTGCAGATCCCGCAGATGATCTAAGCCAAGTGGTGCGGCCGAGAACGTCCGACCTGTTGCGTGAAGTCGCTACGGTTGATGGCCCGCGACATGTCTGGTGCACTTTCAGCCACGATCAGGTTGATCTCGATTTCAGGAACCCAGAGGTACTGAAGCAATTTGTATCAATCGTGCGGGACTATCTCGACAACGGTATCCGAATCTTTCGCCTGGATGCCGTGGCATTTCTCTGGAAGATACCCGGCACGACGTGCCTCAACCTCGATGAGACACACGAGGTGGTCAGACTTCTGCGCACGCTGATAGAACACGCGCGGCCAGATGCATTGCTGATAACAGAAACGAATATACCCAATCGAGAGAACCTCTCCTATTTTGGCAATGCTAACGAGGCGCACTGTGTCTATAACTTCTCGCTACCGCCGCTGCTACTCAATACGCTGATTACTGGCGATTGTGGATACTTGAAGCAGTGGATGATGAGTATGCCTCCCGCCCAGCACGGCACCACCTACTTCAACTTTGTGGCCTCACATGATGGCATCGGGCTGCGCCCTGCCGAGGGCCTGTTGTCGGATGAAGAGTTGAATCGGCTCATACGAACGATGGAGCAGTTTGGTGGGCATGTCTCTTATCGGGCGCTAGAGAATGGCGAGAACAAACCCTATGAAATTAATATCGCGCTTATCGATGCGCTACAGGGAACAACGGCCGGTCGCGATGACTTCGGGGTAGAGCGCTTCGTCTGCGCCCATGCAGTGATGCTTGGGTTGGAAGGCATCCCGGGTTTATATGTGCACAGCCTGTTAGGCACTCACAACGATTACGATCGGGTTCGCCATACGGGTCACAATCGCTCAATCAACAGGCACCAATGGGATTACCCTGAGTTACAGGTCCAATTGAAGGACGATCGCAGTGAACATAGTCGGGTATTCGCCGCGCTCAAGAACCTTTTGTCCATTCGGCGTAAACAAGCCGCTTTCCACCCTAATGCCACTCAGTTCACGTTGCATTTGGGTTCAAAGCTGTTCGGCTTTTGGCGGCAAAGTATGGATCGTCGCCAGAGTGTCTTTTGTATCAGCAACGTAAGCGGCGATACCCAGCCGCTGTCTTTATCCGATATCAATCTTATCGATACTCAGGGCTGGGTGGACCTTATTAGTGGCGTGGCATTCGAGCGTACAGACATGGAGCTACAAGTTGCGCCATATCAGACGCTATGGATTGCCAATGCAGTGAATCACGCCTGATGCGTTGCGCCCTTGTCCCTAGTGCTCTGCCAGCCTAGCTGTCGGCGAATATCACTTAGGGTTCGCTCAACGTCTACGGGTTGATCCGGGCGCAGTGATAACAGGTTTGGTTGCAGGCCTGCGAGTTTATTTAGACTGACATCGGCAAACCCAGCTGCGCGGATAGCATGCACAAATTTCAGCGTGCGAAAACCGTCCAACCATTGATAGAGATGTTGTAGGTAGGCAGTGCTATCTGCCGACTGTCGATGACAGTGCGCGATGGCGTCTTCAAATCCCATCTCCGCAAGAGCAGCAATAGTAGGCTCAGCAAGGTTTGCAGGAAGAGCAGCCGCTAGCCGCGTTGGGTTCACATTCGCTGCAGTTTCGTTCGCCAGCTCAATACACTCTGCCAGTAGCGCTTTGAGTGCCTCAAAGCATGCAGGATGATAAAAATTTGATAGTGCGAGCAGCGCAGAGGACGCAGAGGCGTGCGCAGTGGTGGCTTCAAGTTTAGTAAGTAGTGCTGCAACTGCGGGTCCGGTACCGAATGGAACACGGGTCGAAACTCGAGCCGATAACACAATAGCTTGTCCATCTAACGCGTGCACGCCTCCAAGCTTGGCTACCTTATTGAGCAGGTAAAAATCCTCTCCTGCGGCGCGACGAGGAAAACCGCGCACGGCTGCATAGTCGAGTGCGTGTACAGCCAGGCAGCTACCCAATGTGTGAAATGAGTAGGGCGAACCAGCATGTGCCAGTCCCAGAACGTAGTGATGCAATCGCAGTTCATACAGCAGGCAGGCTGCCTCTTTGTTGCGATTTTTATGTGTGGTTTCTACTGCCGCATGAATAAAAGGGAAAGTGACGGCTCCGCGAGTAACAGCTGTATTGGATATCTTCAGAAAGTAGTCATCTGGCCATTGCGCATCGGCATCACTGCTGTAAAGCCAGGGTGACACGATGGATCCATCGGCATGCCAGCGTAGCGCAATATCGCAGCCTACTTTTCGAGCCAGTCCAACGCCCTGTTTACGAGGGGAGGGGCCGCTTCTGGTTTCACTGTCTATCACCAGTAGATCAAGGCCGGTGGTCATTGACCTTAGTTCACAGCCACACCCTAAGCTGGCCTTGAGCTGCAGTTCATTCAGTGCCGAACGCAGAGGTTGGTTAACCGCAGTATCGGGGTCGGAGTCTGGCCGATTGATTACCGCGATCGCCAGTACAGAACTTGCGCTCTGTCGCAGCGATCTGAGTCGTTTTAGAAACGCGACTGGCTCACCGTACACCGGGATAACGACACAAACATCCCAACGCTGATCGCGCGGTGGCCGTGGGATGGCTTCTTCTGCATAACCCGCGAGGTATTTGGAGGTGATGTTATTAACAGGGGTCAATGCAACCGCGCACGAATAGGTAGTGATTTCACGATATCCGCTTCGATGTCCAGCAGTTCGTCCCAGCGGCACTCGATTGTGTCACGCGGTAGGTACTGTCCGGCCAGGTCAAGAAACAATAGGTAGTGCCGTTGTTCTGATCTGGCGATCGATTGGTAGAATTTTTTGATAGCTGGCTCGGTCAGGCCTTCCGCTACCAATGCAAACCGCTCTGCGCCGCGAGCTTCGATGATACTGGCCGTCAGCAGGCGGTCTAGCATGTATTCATCTTTACCCTTGCGAAGCGATTTTCGAAATTCGATAACGTAAGGGTCCTTCTCATCAGGCGCAGTCTGCAGGCCACGTTTGTGTATCCACTTAACCACTTCCCGGTAGTGTGTGAGTTCTTCTATTGCCAGGTCCGCCATCGCGGTAACCAGGTCTATTTTGTCGGGGTAGTGCGACAGCATTGATACGGCCATACCAGATGCCTTCTTTTCTGCCGCTGCGTGATCCAGCAAGAAGGAGTCAAAGTCAGCCAGAACAGCATCTAACCATTCAGCTGTGGTCTGATGACGAAGGGGTGAGTCGGGCATGGGATAACCGAGTAGTGAAAGCTCGCGTATTGAACGGTATGAGCGTAAGAAACTCAACCCACTGTGCAGCAGAATTACAGCCGATGTCATCGCCTTTGGCCCCATTCCAAGCCCATTCTGCTGTGCTACACTTCCGAGCTTTGCGGATTGTGCAAACTGCGATGATCCTCTCTCGCTGTCGCTCAGTTCGCGTGTGCTCACTCTGATACTTGGGAAAGTGACCAAACGATGATTATTAAACCTAAAGTGCGCGGTTTTCTCTGCACCACAACCCATCCTACTGGCTGCGACGCCAATGTCGCCCACCAGATTGCTTACGTAAAGAGCCATGGTCCTATTGCCAATGGTCCGAAGCGCGTGCTGGTGATAGGTGCGTCTACCGGCTACGGGCTGGCGTCTCGTATAACAGCTGCGTTTGGAGCCGGTGCGTCCACACTGGGTATTTTCTTTGAAAAGGAAGGAACTGAGCGTAAGCCTGGCACGGCTGGATGGTACAACTCGGGTTCCTTCCATCGGCACGCGGAGGCCGAAGGTTTGTACGCAAAGAGCATCAATGGCGATGCTTTCAGTCAGGAGATCAAGGACAAGGCAATCGCCACGATCAAGGCCGACATGGGGCAGGTCGATCTCGTTGTTTACAGCCTGGCGTCACCGCGCAGGCAGCACCCTGTGACAGGCGTGGTTCATAACTCCACGCTCAAGCCGATAGGTAGCGACGCGGTACAAAAGGGCGTAAACACGGATAAAGAGCAGATTCAGGACTTCCATATTGACGCAGCGACCCAGGAAGAGATCGATAACACCGTAGCGGTTATGGGCGGCGAAGACTGGCAAATGTGGATTGAAGCGCTAGACGAGGCCGGGGTATTGGCTGAGGGCGCCAAGACGACGGCGTATACCTATATCGGCGAGAAGATTACCTGGGACATCTACTGGCATGGCACGATTGGGGCAGCCAAGAAGGATCTCGATAAACGCGTGGTCGACATCAGGGCCCGTCTCGCTAAGCACAATGGCGATGCCCGAGTGTCTGTGCTGAAGGCTGTAGTTACACAGGCCAGTGCCGCGATCCCCGCGATGCCTATCTATCTGGCTATTCTATTCAAGGTCATGAAGGCCGAGGGTGTGCATGAGGGTTGCATCGAGCAGATAGATGGCTTGTTTCGAGATTCTCTGTACAACGATGCGCCCACTCTAGACGACGAAGGGCGCTTGCGTGCAGATGCTAAAGAACTTGCGCCTGCAATTCAGGAGAAGGTTGCCGTGCTGTGGGATCAGATTGATTCGGACAACCTTAGAACCTCATCGGATTTTGCTGGCTACAAGCGTGAATTTTTGCAGTTGTTCGGCTTTGAGGTAGACGGCGTGGATTACGATGCCGAAGTCGATCCTGTACAACCTATAGCGAACCTGGTGTAGACATGTTGGAACACGGCGTACCATTTTCGTTGAGCACTCGCGTCCGACGCCTCGTTGCACCCAACCCCGGGGCCATGACGGGGGCTGGCACCAATACGTATTTGATCGGCACTGATGAGATTGCTGTGCTCGATCCAGGTCCTGCTATTGACGAGCATATCGACGCTATTTTAGAGGCCGGCGCTGGCAAGATTCGTTGGATCGTTTGTACGCACACACACCCAGATCATTCCCCGGCCTGGCAGGCAGTGGCGAAGGCAACGGGTGCGCAGGTAGTAGGCGCGTTGCCGGCCGATGACCCTCATCAGGATGAGACCTTCAATCCGGACTGGCAGATCCAGCATGATGAATGCATCAAGGCGGCTGATTTTACTCTGCGTGCGCTGCACACGCCGGGCCATGTAAGCAATCATTATTGCTTCTTGCTCGAAGAAGAGCAGATGCTGTTTGCTGGCGATCACATTATGAATGGATCAACCGTGGTGATTGTACCGCCCGGCGGAGATATGAAAGCGTATATCGCGTCACTCAAGCTTCTATTGGATTACCCTATTCGCCACGTCGCCCCAGGTCACGGCGAACTCATTGATGACAGCCGCGCTGAAGTTGAGTGGCTGGTAGAGCATCGATTAAAGCGCGAAGCGAAGGTAGTGGCTGGGTTAGCGTCGCTGGGCCCCAGCGGGCTCGATGCATTGGTGAAAGTGGTGTATGACGATGTTGATTCCAGTTTGCACGAGTGGGCGAAGCTGTCGATGACTGCGCATCTGATCAAGCTGGAACAGGAAAGTCGCGCCAGCGTACAAGCCGACTCCGACGTCTGGAGGCTAACCTAGGCGCATCACGCAAGGTGGCCAACAGCACTACCAATTTGCACAAAAGACTGTATTAACTATCTTTCATAAATTTCAAATGCCAAGAAACGGGAGCCCACTATGAACGGCCTGATGATGAACATGCCCCTCACGATAAACTCGATCATTAACCATGCCGAACGCGCCAATGGCTCACAGGAAATTGTCTCGGTTACGCGCGACAATCCCCGTCACCGGTATACCTATACTGACGCGTTTGCCCGTGCTCGCCAGCTTGCCAACGCGATGTCTGGCTGGGGTCTTGAGTCTGGCGATCGAATCGCCACGCTGGCGTGGAATGATTACCGCCATTTCGAAACCTATTATGCGTCGGCGTGTAGTGGCTATGTGTGTCACACCATCAATCCGAGATTGTTTCCCGAACAGCTGGTGTACATCATCAATCACGCCGACGATCAGTATGTGTTTATCGACCCTGATTTTGTTGGGCTGGCAGAGAGTATTGCTGCGGAGTGTCCCAAGGTTCGTGGGTGGGTGGTACTGACGAGCGCTGAGCACATGCCCGAAACTACGTTGGCCAATGTGCTGTGCTACGAAACACTCATTGCATCGCAGTCACAGGCTTTTGACTGGCCCGAAATTGATGAGAACCAGGCCTGTGCGTTGTGCTACACCTCCGGTACTACGGGCAACCCCAAAGGTGTGTTGTACTCCCATCGCTCAACGATTCTGCATGCTTACGCGAGTATGATGCCCGATGCCATGGGGCTCTCTCAGCAGGATGTGGTGCTACCAATCGTGCCAATGTTTCATGTAAACGCATGGGGTAACCCCTACAGCTGCCCGATTGCGGGCTCCAAACTTGTATTTCCGGGTAACAAAATGGGCGATGGCGAAACACTGGCAGCGTTAATCAACGAAGAGGGTGTGACCTTATCCGCCGGCGTACCTACCGTGTGGCTGAGCCTGATTGCCCACCTCAAGAGTTCTGGCAAGCGGGTGGATAGTCTGCAGCGCATTCTTGTAGGTGGTGCAGCTTGCCCGCTGTCAATCATGGAAGATTTTGATACCTACGGCGTAGAGACTCGCGTGGGTTGGGGGATGACAGAAATGAGCCCTCTGGGTAGCGTCAATGCCAGTAAAGGTGCTAAAGACCAATACAGTGACGAAGGCTATGCCAAGGTACGGTTGAAGGCCGGTCGGCCAATATTTGGTGTCGAGATGAAGATTACCGATGACGAAGGTACCGAGTTGCCCTGGGATGGCAAAGCGTTCGGCTCTTTAAAGGTTCGTGGACCCTGGGTGTGTTCAAGCTATTTTAAACTTGAAGGCTCGGATGCGCATGCGGATGAGGGTTGGTTCGAGACGGGTGATGTGGCAACTATTGATCCCGAGGGGTATATGGCCATCACCGATCGCACGAAAGATGTGATCAAGTCTGGCGGTGAATGGATATCCTCTATCGATGTCGAGAACGTGGCTACCGATCACCCGAAGGTCGCCGAAGCTGCTGTGATTGGGCACTATCATCCCAAGTGGAGCGAACGGCCACTACTGATCGTTGTGCGTGCTGAAAACGGACAGGACTTGACAACGGAGGAAATTCTGGCCTGGTTCGACGGTAAGATCGCCAAGTGGTGGACGCCGGATGCCGTGCAGTTTGTCGATGATATCCCCCATACCGCTACTGGCAAGATACAGAAGGTTGCGCTGCGGGAGATGTTTAAGGATTTCGCCTTTTCCTGACTCAGGGCACAATAGTAGTGCAGGAATAATCCGCAAACTCCACTGCCGGGCAGAAACGTGTCCTATGTTACACTTGGGCCTCTTGGCAGGAGGTTCAATGCGCTGTAATGGCCTGCCTAATACGGGTTTCCGACGATGGTGGTTATGAAAAAAATCGGCGAACTATTGGTAGAGCAACGCAAGATCTCTGAGCGAGACCTTGAGCGAGCGCTGCTTGCACAAAGTGAAATGGGCGATATGTTCGGCCAGGTGCTGATTAAACTTGGCTTGGTATCGGAGCTCGATTTTGCCGTAGCGCTAAGCCAGCAGCTAGACATTCCATTGGTGGCAGCTAACGACTATCCTGAAGAGCCTGTCGTGCTGGAGTCGGTGGCGCAAGATTTTCTACTCAGCAACTCTGTAGTTCCACTTAAGTCGGACGAACAGAGCGTGACTCTGGCGGCGACCGTGCCGCAAGACCCCTTTCTGCTTAAAGCGTTGGGCATGGCGCTAGAAAAGCCTGTTACCGTATTGCTAGGTTTGGAAAGCGATATCAGTCGCGCTATTGAAAATGCCCTGCGCCAAGATGAGGAAGAGGCAGGCGGTGATGAGTTGGGTGACCAGTTCTCCGGTCAGAGCGACGACGAGTTCATTGAGCACCTCAAAGATTTGGCCAGCGAAGCGCCCGTTATCCGCTTGGTTAACCAGATGATCCACCGCGCTGTGGATTTAGGCGCCTCGGATATTCACATCGAGCCGTTTGAAGAAGGTTTACAGATCCGGTATCGAGTGGATGGCGTGCTGCAGGATTTTCCCGATAGCCCGGGTGCCAACCTGACCTCGGCAATCGCCTCGCGCGTGAAACTTCTATCGCACATGAATATTGCGGAGCGTCGACTTCCGCAGGATGGACGCATCATGACCCGGGTTAAGGGGCATGAGCTCGATTTACGTGTGTCTACCATTCCCACGGTGCATGGCGAGAGCATTGTTATGCGTGTACTCGACCGCGGCAGTATCCAGCTAAGCCTATCGGATATGGGCTTTAGTGAAGATACGTTGGAGCGCTATCAAAAACTGCTCGATCGACCGCACGGTGTCCTGCTGGTGACTGGGCCAACGGGCTCAGGTAAAACCACCACGCTGTATGCGTCGCTCGCCTCTATCGATTCGGAAACACTAAAAATTATCACCGTGGAAGATCCGGTGGAATATCAGCTCGACGGTGTGAATCAGATTCAGGTGCAGGCGCAGATAGAGCTAACGTTTGCGCGCGCTTTGCGCTCAATATTGCGACAAGACCCGGACATCATCATGATCGGTGAGATGCGCGATACCGAGACGGCCCAGATAGGTGTGCAGTCTGCCTTGACAGGCCACTTGGTGCTTTCAACCTTGCATACCAATACTGCGGCAGGTGCTATTACCCGGCTGGAGGACATGGGGGTAGAGCGCTATCTGATTACCTCTTCGGTGAATGGCGTATTGGCCCAGCGTTTGGTGAGGCGCCTGTGCAAATCATGTAAAGCACCGGTTGAACTGACGGATGAGGCGGTACAACGCTACGGTCTTAAACCCTTCCTTGAGGAAGGTCAAACCGAGGTCTATCAGGCCAGAGGCTGCAGTGAGTGCATGCAAACTGGCTATGCGGGTAGAACGTCCATTCATGAGCTGTTTCCGCTTGATGAGACTATGCACAGGGTAATTATGAGTGGCGCCGACGCGGTTACGCTACATACAGCCGCCAGACAGCAGGGCATGATCACACTGTATGAGGATGGGTTGCGCAAAGTGGTGAAGGGCGTGACGTCTTTGGAAGAGGTCATGCGAGTTACCCAGGATCAAAGTGAGATGGAAGAGTCTCCTGAGGCGAATCAGGTGGATGTCTCTCTCCCTGAGTCGCTGTCGGCCTGATCACTAGATGGCGTATTTCAGTTACAAGGCGATTGCGCGCGACGGTAAAGCGCGAGAGGGAACAGTAGAGGCAGACGGCCTGGAGTTGGCCTCGAGGCAATTGCGGGCGCAAGGTTTGACGCTGCTTAAGCTCGAAGCCGGTACTGCCAATGATATGACGCCTGAAGAATTAGCGGGCAAACCGCCCGGGCGTCAGGAAATACTATCGATGACCTCAGAGTTGGCCGTGTTGCTGCGCGCAGGCTTACCGCTGGATCGGGCATTGAAGGTGCTCATCGATATGGCGGCTCTACCGCAGATGAATTTTCTCCTCAGTGACCTGCTCAAGAACGTGAAAGGCGGCAAGGCGCTCAGTCAGGCTCTGGAGCCTCATGAGGCAATCTTCGGCAATTTCTACCTCAATATGGTGCGCTCGGGCGAGGCCAGCGGGCATTTGTCATCTGTGCTTGATCGTTTGGTGGAGTATCTTGAGAATGCTAAGGCTACGCGCGAGAGCGTGGTGTCGGCCATGATTTACCCGGCCATCCTCATGGTCGTAGCGGTGCTTTCCATTCTGGTCATGCTTGGGTTTGTTGTTCCACAGTTCGAAACATTGTTCGAAGACATGGGAGATGCACTGCCGGCGATGACTCAGGGCGTGATCATGGCCGCCGATTTCATCAAGTCGTGGGGTTGGTTGCTGGCGATTCTTTGTATTGGCGGTGGAATATACCTGCGTAGTTGGGCGTCAACAGAGGACGGTCGGGCATCGTTGGATCGCCGCCTGCTGAAGATGCCTATAGCGGGTGGGATAATATTTGAGTTTGAGGTGTCCAAGTTTGCACGCACAGTGGGCACGCTACAGGGAAACGGCGTTTCTCTGCTCCAGTCCATCTCGATCGCGATTGATACGGTAGATAACTCCGTGATCAAAGAGGCGTTGCAAGTGCTTCCGCCTGCGGTAAAAGCCGGCGGGAGAATGTCCGTCGCTTTGGAAGAAACCAAGATGTTTACGCCCATGGTGATACAGATGATCAGAGTGGGTGAAGAGTCTGGCAGTCTCGACAAGATGATGTTGGAGTTGGCCAAGGTGTTTGATGGTCATGTGCAGTCGGGCGTTAAGCGAGGCCTAACTCTGCTTGAGCCAGTCTTGATTCTGTCTATGGGATTTATTATCGCGATAATAATCATTGCGATACTGATGGGCATTTTGTCGGTTAACGACTTGGCGGTGTAGTGGCGATTTTATGAACACACTGACCGCAAAAATTAGTAAAACAGAGGATTGAAAGATAATGCAGCTCACGAAACAGCGTCGTACCCAGCCAGAGACGCAACGCGGATTCACTCTTATGGAATTGTTGGTCGTGCTGGCGATTCTTGGCTTGTTGATGAGTCTGGTGGGGCCACGCGTTCTCAATCAATTAGGCGGTGCCAAAACCAAGACGGCGGCTATACAGATCAAAGACCTGGAGCAGGCGTTGGAGATGTATAAGCTTGATGTTGGCCGATTTCCGTCTGGAGGAGAGGGTCTAGCGGCACTAAATAGTAAGCCGGGCAATGCGCCTGGCTGGAATGGCCCCTATTTGAAGTCCGACGTACCGATAGATCCCTGGAACCGCGAGTACCACTATAAATATCCGGGTGAGCGCGGCGAGGTTGATATCTACACATACGGGCAAAATGGCACCCCTGGTGGCGAGGGTGAAGATTCCGATGTGGGCAACTGGAAGTAGGCTTAGCTGCAGAGGTAGATGGTTAGCAGGTGAGCTTTTTTGAGTGAGTATTCGATCACCGTTTGGGATGGCGAGTACCATGCGCAATGTTAGTAGTGGATTCACCATTCTTGAGTTGTTGGCCGCGATTACCATCGTGGGTGTTGTGCTTGCTGTGTCTGTTCCCTCCACAGTCCGTTTTTATGATTCCCTTAAATACCGCGGTGCAGTAAGAGACGTCATCAGTATTCTGGGCTCGGCTAGATACAGTGCGGTGAGCCGCGGTAAATCTCAAGACGTACTGTTTAACCCTCGATCTAATCAAATTGTTCTCAATGAAACCGTTACGGTGTTACCCGCCGGCGTTAATCTGGTTGTGCACTCTGCTGCTTCCTTGAATGAGGGAGATACCGGGGTCATTCGGTTCTACCCCGAGGGTGGTTCCAGTGGCGGCGGGGTAGACGTGGAGCTGCCAGGTGCCTATGGGGTTGCCATCAACGTAGACTGGCTGATTGGCAGCGTTTCTCAAAGTCGATACGGCCTTGAATAGCATTCGCCGCCAGCGCAGCGCGGGCTTCTCTCTGTTGGAGATGGTCGTAGCGATAGCCATTCTGGGGCTTGCGCTGGGTGCTTTGTATCAGGCGGCTGGTGGCGCTACTCGAAACGTGCGTACCGATGAGCGCTATGCTTACGCGACGGAACTTGCGCAATCCTTGTTGGCAAATCACACGCGTGTACCCGCGCAGGGTGTTAGCGAACGCGGTGAAACGGCCGGAGGTTTTGTGTGGGAGGTTGTCACTCGCCCCGTAGAGGGTCGAGAGGGTCGAGAGCGTCGCGCTAGCACTGCCCTGCATGAAATACAGGTTATCGTGGCTTGGTCGGAGGGGTTGCGCTCGCCTGAGGTGGTTCTCAACTCAGTCGTCGAGGGCAAGTCGAGATGACTCGGGCAAGTGCCAAGTGTAGCAAGCTCCACCGACTGACAGCTGGTTCAGGCTTCACGCTGGTTGAAGTGATGGTGGCCTTAACCATCCTTTCGCTCGTGATGCTGGCGACGGTTTCTGGGTTTCGTACGTTGGCCACAACGCAGTCAACGTTGGACAGAACGATCAACCGAATTGATGAGATCAGAACTGTCAGTAATTTTCTTCGGCAGGTGTTTGAGTCTTCGATTGTTGGGCAGGACCTTGGCGGACTCACGTTGGGCGGAACTGGGGGAAGCAGCAAGGCGTTTTTTGACATGGACAGTTCCGCGGTCGTTATGAAGTCGGTTGTCATGATGGGAGAGGGCTTTGGCGGGACTCAGGTAGTCAGGGTGGCGCAGGAAGGGTCTTCTGTCGTTCTGCGCTGGTCGCAAAATGAGTTCAAAGCGGAAGACGAGCGCTGGCAGAACTATCCCTCTCGTGAACTGGTCGCAGATGTGGAGGAATTTACACTCAGCACCCGCGCGCAGAGCACTGACGCCTGGCAGACGCAATGGAAAGAGAGCGGTGCGCCTGATTCCTTGCGCGTCGTGTTAAAAGCACACGGACGTTACTTTCCAGAGTTGATTATTCCGGTGCAGCGATGATTAGCTTAAGCATGCGAAAGCGGCAGCAGGGGATAGCGCTGGCAATAGTTGTCTGGTTTATTGCTGGTATGTCGATTTTGGTAGCGGGGATCGTAGCGCAAGCGAGCGTTGATATTCGTATGGCGCAGGTGCATGTAGCGCGCGCGAAAGCGGCGGCTGCGGGAGACGGCGCGATCATGCTAATGATGGCCGATAGACAAGCGGCTCAGAGCGAGTCTCCACCAGAAAACGGTTGGTACAGCAGTGTGTATCGTATGGGCGTGTTAGATGTAGAAGTAGTGCTGGTGCCCGTCACTCAGCTCGTAAATGTAAATAGTGCTGATGCACAATTGCTTACATTATTGTTCACTGAGCTTGCGGGAGTGGATGCTGGTGAAGCGCAGAATCTGGCAAGCAGTGTGGTACAGTGGCGGCAACAAATGAAGGGTCAGCAGCGCAGGATGGAAGCGCCTGAAGATTTGATGGCTGCCGGAGTATCGCGAACGGTTTTGGACGCAGTGCGCGATTATGTTGTTGCGGGTGCGATTGGCAGTGGCGGTACTCAGTGGGGCAATATGCATCCCGTCTTACAGAGTATTGCGCGATCCTATCGCCCAGCGCAAGCAGGTCAGCCCTCGGGGCAAACTGGTGGAACATCGCCTGGATATCGGGCGGATGCGATTGTGAAATACGGTGATTCCACCTGGCTGCGGCGGCGTTGGATATCTAGCGCTTCGAGCCCTTACTCCGACTTACCTTGGAGAGCTCTGCGAACGGAAACACCACGGGTTGTAACGCAGCCGAGTACGTTGGTTGCAAACAGTTTTTGACTATTTCGGTATTTGATAAAAGCGGACCAGAAGTTACGCATGCTCGATAGCAAAAATAAATGGGAACTCTTCGGCTACGATATGGCTGCCATTGGCGTGCATTGGAAGCGCGCCTGGTATGACCTGTTGTTTGCCACAGATTCTCCGCTCAGAGCCAGTTTCGATGAAGTCGTTGCTGCGCAATCGGAGTCTGGCACGCGCTGCTATCAGTCGGGGGTGGAGGTTCAGTCGCGGCAAGCTAAGTGCGCAGCGATTGTATTGCCCGACGATATCGTGCTGCTTAAGACCCTCAGGCTGCCCAGCTTCGCAGAGGATAATCTGGCAGACGCGCTGGCGCTGGATGTAAGCGCTAACAGCCCGTTCGCAGCTGACGACACCCGTTCGGGATGGCACGTGAAGTCGCGAACAGAGCAAGGTCTGGAAGTGAGCCTTGCGATTGTGTCCGCTTCAGCGGCCATGAAGTATATCTCGTCGGTTACGGGGAGCCATGATGCTCAGGCGCAAGAAGCTTGGGTCATGGTAGACGATACGCCTTTGGTCATTACCGGTTTTGGCGAGTCTCATCGCGAAAGTCTCTACACTCAGCGGCTTGTTCGCGCGTCCGCGTGGATAGGTGCTAGTGCGCTGATCGTGTTGGCGATTTTTGCCACCTCTGCTGGTATCAAGGCTTTTGAGGCGGGAAGGCTGGAGGCCAAGTTTGCGCAGGCTACGGAGTCGGCCGCTAGCGCCAGCAAGTATCGAACGCAGCTAACTACAGCAAACGAAACGCTAACGGCGGCTAATGAGGTAATTACTCAATTCCCCAATCCCCACAAGGAGCTAGCGCGCTTAACGGCACTCCTGCCCGACGACAGCCATCTGGATCAGTTTTCAGTGAGAGGTAAGGAATTGCGGATTCGCGGACAGGCAGATGACGCTGCATCGGTGATGCAGAGCCTGACTAACGTGGAGGACTATGTCAGTGTGACGGCGCCTCAGGCTATTCGAAAGGTCTCAAGGACGAACAAGGAACTCTTTTATCTGGATATTGAAACGCAGTCGGTGATTGAGCAATGAACTGGGTAAAGCTGCATCCAAGAAGTACAGTATTGGTGTTGATAACGATCTTGCTCCCCCTTTATATCTACCTCTCAATATTATTGGGTTTGGTAGGTATAAGAAGTGAAGGCGTTCAGGATATAGAGCGCATTGAGCCGCGGCTTGGTCGGTTGTTGGGGTTACTGCAGAGTGAAGACACGCTTGCAGAGTCAGCCGGTAAGGCCGAGCAAAGTATCGCCGGCTTGGTTTATGGCTCCTCAGATAATGCCGAAAGCGTTGCCGCGAACCTACAGACCAGCGTGAGGCAGATTCTCACCGATGGGGGTTTGGCTGTGGTGAATAGCCAGGTGCTGCCGCCTGCGCAGCGGAGTGCATTCGAGCACGTTGGCCTGCGCCTTACAGCCCGCGGGTCACTGGCAGGTCTGGATGCTGCCCTGGCAGAAATCGCAGCTTTTAGGCCGATGCTGTTGATAGAGATGGTGGAGGCCAGGCCCACGCGCACCGCTAACCGGCGTAACGCAACCGAGGCTGAGAGTGCGCAAACGCTAGATATAACATTGCAGGTCTTTTCGTTGAGGGCGGCTCAATGATGCGCATCGACGAACTCATCTCGCGCTATCGCGCGCGAGAAAATCCATTAAAGGCTGAGCGTAGGTTGGAGCTTGTGGCCCTGGGCTTGCTGCTCATACTGGTTATACAGCTCGTGTGGGGGGGGCTGTCGGTGGTGCGAGCCTCCTTCGTGACCGCAATACCGCCTAGTCAGGATGTGCTGAATGTCGGCAAGCGTGAACAAATCTCGCTAATAGAGGTAGAGGCGCGCAATGAAATCGTCGCGCGGCCTGTTTTCTGGCAGGGACGCACGCCATTATTGGTGGCTGAATTGGTTGGGGTCGAGGCTGCTACAGAAGACGCCGCGGGGCAAAAAATTGAAGGCGTTAAGCTCGTAGGTATCTATGGCAGTGGCTCTTCTGGTGGAGCAATTCTGAAAGGAAAAGGTGGCAAACGGCGCGTGGCAGTGGGCGAGGAAGCAGAAGGCTGGTTGTTGGATTCCGTTGAGCCCAATAGCGCGACTTTTGTAAGAGGTGCGTCGATTGATGAGTTGCAGTTGCAGAGGGTAAACGCCAGCGAGTTAGTAAAAGTGGTACCATCTACTGAAAAACAAGAGCCAGAAAAAGCCCAGAGCAAACCGACCGTTGAGCGTACGCTAAGCGTGGGTGGAACCAAATAGGGCTGGCAAGGCCAATAGGAAACTTGGGAATGTTGCAAAAACTACGACTAGTTCTAGTGTCTTTGGCGCTAGCCGGCTGCGCCGCGATGGACGAGCCTGCTCCGCCACTTTCTGTGGCAGAGAGTCAGGCTGATGCTCAGGCGATGATTGAGTCCTCTTCAAAGCCAAAGGTAGACGCCTCGGCGCCGCTGGAGTCGAGTGCTTCCGATCTTGCTCGCGCGAATCAACAAGCGACTGAGTCAGCTGAGCCTGTTCTCTATAGGGGCAATGATCGTCAGGTTCGACTGCCTACTGCCAGCGAGCCGGTACGCTTCGTGGGCGAGGATGTGAGTCTCAATTTTGAGAAGGCACCTTTGTCAGAGGTCGTGCACGCGATTGTGGGTGATATTCTCGCATTGGATTATTTGATAGACGGGCCGATACCGGGCGAGGTTACGCTACGCACCCGAACGCCTATTCCGCGCAATGAACTGTTAGGCGTCCTGGAATCGCTGCTCAAAGCTAACAATACGATCATGATTCGGGGCAAAGAAAATCGCTTTCTGATTACCAGTGATAAGCAGGCCGTATCCCTTTCTCCTGGCATCAACAATCCTCGCAGCGACTCTCCTGGATTCTCTACGATAGTTGTGCCTCTGCAGTACATCAGTGCCACAAACATGGCAGAGATCCTCTTGCCCGTGGCGGGTGAGGCTGGTCTGGTAAGAGCAGACAACACGCGCAATATTTTGATGTTGGCCGGCACACAAGAGCAGATTAGCGGCTGGTTGGAGATTATATCTACCTTCGACGTGGACATGCTCAAGGGTATGTCGGTTGGCCTGTTCCCGCTTGAAAATGGAGCAGTAGAAGAAGTGGCATTAGGGTTAACTAACCTGCTGAGCGCCGGTGGTGGCGAAGGTGCGCAGGGTGGCAATCTCGGTCAGCTAATCCGCATAATCCCGTTTAAGCGGCTAAATAGCATTCTTGTTGTTACCCCCCGCGCTCATTACCTCGATACCGTGGCTACGTGGATCGAAAGGCTCGATGCCAGCCCGAATTCGGCCTTTGAGAAGCGCCTGTTTGTGTATCCAGTGCAAAATACCACGGCTAATCGATTGGCGCAGTTGTTAAATAATATCTACTCTGGCTCGGGCAGTGGCGGCGGGACTGGAGGGGCTCGTCAGGGTGTGGGTCGACAAGGAGCCGGTGGTGTAATCGGATCTGGTGCCGGAGGACAGTCAGCGCCGGGTATGAGCTTTGAAAGTATCGGAAATGCTTCGGGTGCCGCTACTGGAGCCATTGCAAGTGGTGCTGCAGGCGGTGGCATTACAGCTATGAGCATGAATGGCGGCGGAGAAGAGTCGCCGCTGGATGATGTGCGCGTAGTAGCTGATGATGAAAACAACGCGTTAATGATCTACGCCACTGGCAAGCAATACGGCGTGATTTCGGACGCGCTGGACCAATTGGATGTAGTGGCGACCCAGGTGATCATTGAGGCCAGTATCCTTGAGGTGACGCTAACCGATGACCTTCGCTACGGTTTGGAGTGGACATTCAAGAATGGTTTCGATACCGGCAATGGCTATGACGGTACGGGGCTGTTCACCAGTACCCCCGACGGTCCCTCGCCGCTGACCCCCGGTTTCTCGTATACCATTACCAACTCAATAGGCAATGTCAGTGCCGTGTTGAACGCTTTGTCTGAAGAATCGCTGGTGAACGTGATTTCAACACCCTCTGTAATGGTGCTCGATAACCACACGGCTTACATTCACGTGGGCCAGCAGGTGCCTGTTAGCTCAGGGTCTACCGTTACCAGTGGTGGTAATGTCACCGAGAGCGTAGAGTACCGCGACACGGGGGTAAAACTGAATGTCAGGCCCTCTGTTAACGCGGGTGGCCTTGTGACTATGGATATAGAGCAGTCTGTAACAGACGTAGGCCCCGTGGAGTTTGATCGCAACCGCCGTTTTCTGGAGAGAAATATCATGAGTCGGGTGGCGGTACGCTCCTCTGAGTCGGTGGTGCTGGGTGGTTTGATTCGTGAAAATGCCACAAATTCAGATGCAGGCGTGCCGTTTCTGCACAAGGTTCCCATCGTAGGCTCCCTGTTTGGTACGACGGAGAAGACGGATACCCGTACGGAGCTGTTGGTAATAATCACGCCCAGGGCGATCTATAACGAGGACGAATTGCGCAAAGTGAGTGACGAAATGCGCGCTCAGATTCGGCATATGGAGCTGATCGACCCTCCCGAGTAGTTTTGGTACTTTTCACAGTCAGGCTTTTAGCTCCGGGATCTGGCTTTTTCTGAGAAGGGAATCTGCTGATAGTTCGCTTCAAGCCAGGATTCGAATTAGGTCGGTGAGCCTTGGTTTCAAGCCGGGCAAGCGCGAGTCGGTAGCGATTCCCATGGTCAAACCTCTTTTCTAAGCTTTGCTATTGAGTAGGCTGGGCAGTGTCGCGGTGGCTTTACTTGCGCAATGTGGGCCACGCTGTATAATCGCGCGTCATCTAAAAAAACGCAGTAAAGACAAGATGTTACCCATGTATTGTAAGTCGTTGAAAACCTCCTGTGCGTTAATAATCGCCTTTGGCCTGGCACTGTTCATGGTTGGCTGCTCGCAGCCTCAAGAACTCACGCCTGAGCTCGAAGCGCAGTTGCAGGAGCGCGCCACTGAGCGCTGGCAATTGATCATCGCCAAGGACTACGAAGGTGCCTGGGAACTCATGACACCTAACTACAGAAGAATCTTTCCTAAGCATCTGTATAGCAAAAACTTTTCCGAGATGTTGGAACGGGAGTTGACAGAGGTAGAAGTGCTCACATATGATGCCGATGCAGCTGTAGCGAGTGTGGCGGTGCGGGTCATGTCCAAACCGACCAAATTTTCCTCGGCAGCTTCAATAGCTTTTGGTGCAATGACATCATCGGCCATCGAGCAGTGGATTCTGATAGATGGCAAGTGGTGGTTTAGCGCAGAGGCGTGAGTTGTTGTGGTTGACAGCTGGCTGCAGTTAGCAATAATAGCGCTAGCAATTTAAAAAAATTGATTGTGAAGTAAAACATTAGGAGCTCCTTATGAGTAATACATTTAGACCAATTGGCTTGGCCGCTGCTGTTGCAGTTGTGTCTGCCGGCTTCGCAGGTGTTACATCTGCACAAGAAGTCTCAAGCCGAAACGTGGGCGATTTGGGTATCGTTCCTTACTACACCACTGCGAACGGTTATAACACTGGTATACACATTATCAATACGACAGAGGCTACCCAGGTAGTGAAGCTGCGGTTGCGTCGTGGAAGCGATTCCCTTGACGCGCTCGACTTCAACCTGATTATGTCCCCCAAGGACGAATGGGTAGGTTCTATCCAGTCTGATGAAAAGGGCGTGTTCGTAGAGACAGATGACAAGACGTGTACCGCTCCTTCACCTAATGAAGGCACTAACCGTTTCCGCATGCCGGATACGTTTGCTGAGGGTGCAGGCGAAGGTTATATCGAAGTGATCGGTATGGCTCAGGCTGATCAAGGTACGCAAATTGCAAAATCTGCACTGCACAAAGCTGGTGAGCCGGACGATTGTGCAAATGTACGCGCTAACTTTTTCCGCGTAGATGCAGCTAATGCAGGTATGGTTGAATTTAAGGGTGTTCACAACGCGGCTTTGACTACAGATGGAACTGTGGCAAACATGTACACAGATACTCCTAGTGACGCTTTGATGGTGACATACTTTACCCGCAACAAGACTGCTGGTTTGGAGTATGGCAACAATGCGGTAATGATTGAGGGGTTTGCATCAACTCCAATGATGACCAACCAAGAAGCTTTGTTGGTAGTTGATGGTGTGCCACAGTATGACCCATTCAACTTTGAACAGCCTAACCTGGACGGAGGCCCCATTGGTGCCCCTGGTCGTGTTGGTGGAGACGCAGATCTTTACGATTCAGTGATTCGTAGAGTGCTGGGTGCATCTTCAATCTCTAATGATTGGTCTAACAACCAAAGCGACGCTTTCGGCGTAAATACTGATTGGGTAGTAACAATCCCCGGCCAGTATTTGATGGTTGATATTGAAACTTTGGCGACCACTGGCGCGTGTGCGGCTGGGTCATGCGATACTCGCGACATTCCTGTTCGTGCTCGAGTGAAGTTCTATGACCGTGAAGAAACATCTTTCACTCCAGAAGATGGCGACTTGGTAGTTTCTCCAGCTACAACTATTACCAACGGTACCGATCTGGTGAATGAAGTTAACGTAATCACTTGGTCTGATACTCCGGTTCTGGGTAGTCAGTATGCGCAAAAATTTGAAGTAGCTATCGATGGCGCGAGCAGCGGTTGGGCCGAGCTTTCAGTAACTTCTTCTGCTGCTAAAGCTCCCCAGCAAGTTTGGGCAGCTGATCCGAACGCTACTGGTTCGTTCTCTTCTCGAGGAGACGTTGTCAATACTGCACCGCCAATTATTGGTTTCGCGGTTTGGTCACGTAACTTCGGCGACGACGAAACGAGAAACTATGGTCGCGCAGTTGACCATGCTTATGGCTCATAATCGCTTGGAACATATGTAAGCGAAGTAAAGAACGAACCGGCGCCTAAGGGCGCCGGTTTTTTTATGTAACATTGAAAAGAAGGTACGTCGTGCAAAAATATTTGCTATCCCTTATGTGCGGTATGTTGTTTATGTCTTCACAGACCGGTTTTGCTAACGAGCCAGTGGTGAAAGATGGAAATACGGAGCTACACCTTGAGGAGTTAAGGCTTATTGTTGATAGTTGGACGCCAGAGATGAAGGAGGCTGCAGCTACTGATGATGCAGCACTTTATAACCTGTTAAATCAGGCAGTAGCGATAAAGAAAATGGCGCAGCAAGCTGAGGAGATGACACCCGAAAAGGATGGTGTCGATTATTGGCGCAAAGAAATGGCTAAACAAAAAACAATGCAAGTCTTTATTTTCCGGCAGTTTACAGACAGTTTGGTTGTGCCAGACCTGACTGCGCTTGCAAAGGAGCGTTATCAGACGCAGAAGAAAAAGTATGCTTGGATACCGGAAAAGCGTCAGTCGTCTCATATTCTACTAAGGTGCGCTCCTCCCAAGTGTCTTTGGCAAAGTCGTGGCGAAGAGATGAAGGAGATTCAAGCAGAGCTCGACATAATGCCCTTCGAGGATGTGGCGAGAAATAGGTCTGAAGATGTAGGCACGGCCCGTAAGGGAGGCTCTCTGTCTCTGGCTGTGGCTCTGACAGACCCCCAAGTAGACAAAGCATATCGCAAGGCGCTGTTTGAACTGGAGAAGGTTGGGCAGGTTTCACCCATGGTGGGGTCTAGTTTTGGTCTTCACTTGATAAGGTTAGATGCTATTGAGGAAGGGTACTTCCGTCCGTATAACCAGGTAAGGGATGCGATCGTTAGTGATATAACAACGGAATACAAGAAGATGAAAGTACGCGAGTATAATGAATCCTTTCGTTTTACCGATGAAACGAGCATTGACGATGCAGCAATGCGGGAGCTACTCGCGCCCTACAAAGACTGATGTACTTAGTCAGTAAGCCTTGAAGAAAGTGTTGTGACGCCAGCGAGAAACCTAGTGGTGCTGGGTATGCACCGGTCTGGTACCTCAATGGTAGCCGGAGCGCTGGTTAAAGCAGGCGCCTACGCTGGAGAATCAGCTGACCTCCTTGTTGATCAGGATGATAACCCCCACGGCTTCTGGGAAAGAAATGACGTTGTAGCACTGAATGAGGCGCTGCTTGAATCTGCTGGCGGCGCTTGGTTTAGCCCGGTCGTCTCGGGAGAGAGCCTGACGGTTGAAGCCGAACAGGTTCGTGACATTGTTGCACAACTCAATAGTCAGCCTCCCTGGTTAGTGAAAGATCCCCGCTTGTTAGTGACATGGCCAGCATGGCAGGCCGCATTGACTGATGCGATCCCCGTATACGTTTATCGCTCACCCGCGGCGGTGGCTTACTCGCTGTACAAGCGTAACCGATTTCCTCTGCAGCTTGGCTTGGCGTTGTGGGAATACTATAACCGCGCGGCGATTGGGATCATTGGTGCGCGTGAGCAGCATGTGGCGGTGTCTTTCGAGCGGTTTGCCGCATCGCCTGATAGTGAGGCCGCCGCGCTGGTATCCAGACTCAAAGAGTTGGGCATTGAGCTAACCGCCACGCCCACGTCTGTGTTTGATGACTCGCTGGGGCAATCGGGTAAGCAACTAGACGACCAGTTTGAGTTGTTAATGACCCCGTCCCAGCAAGCGCTTGCCACTTATTGTGATGCGTTGTGCGCCGGTGAGTCGCTTGGACCTATTCCTGTAGAAGATGACACGCTCGCATATCGACTACAGGACTTGTCGTCTTTAGTGGAGCCGTTGTCTGATGCTAGCGAAACCCGGGTACGCTTGGACGAGCGCACTCTTGAACGGGATTCGTTGATTAAGCAACTGGCGGTGGTTGAGTCTGAGCATGTGTCGCTTACCAAGGCACACAAGAAAGAAAAGAAAACACACAAAGCGCTCGAAAAGGTGTATCACTCACTCTCGGATGAGCATTCGTCTCTAGCGCATGCGCACAAGGATGAGGTTGCCCGGCACAAGGATGAGATTGCCCGGCACAAAGAGGTACAGAAGAAGGCAGAATACCTTTTTGAGGTGTCTACTGGCACTTTTCACAAATTATTGGCTTTCGAAAACTCCTCGCTGGGATCACTGAGCAGAGGCCTGCGCAGAGTCTACCGGCTGGTAACCTTGCAGCGAGGCAAGAGCACAAGCTATGAAGATGCGCTTGTGGATGCTCACATACACTTTGAGAAATTCGAGCAGGAAAAGCCAGAGCGACCCCCCAATAAGTTAACCCTGGCGGGTGATGTGGTTCGCTATGTGTTCGAGAATCCGGCTGGGTCTGTGCGTAGCTTCAGTATGGCACGCCTCAAAAGAGCATCGTCGGTGTTTCTGAATTCCAATTCAGATGACCTGAAGGTTTGGATAGACAGCCGCTTTCCGGATGCTGACGCCGATGGCACTGTTTTCGACCCGGCAAGCCTGGATGAAAGCCTCGATTCGCTCGAACTCGTGTTTCCCGCAGTAGAGCAGCCACAAGTGTCCATCATCGTACCGGTATATAACGATTATCGGGTTACGGTGAACTGCCTCAAAGCGTTACTCGAGAACACCAGTGATGTTACCTACGAAGTGATTATTGCCGATGACTGCTCTACAGACCTAACGCAGTCGATTGAGCAACGAATTCGCAACGTGGTTGTGTCCCGTGGCGAAGAAAACCTGCGCTTTCTGAAAAACTGCAACGCTGCGGCCAAACTGGCGCGCGGTGACAACCTGCTGTTTCTCAATAACGATACGGCGGTCTGCCAGGGGTGGCTGACCTCGATGATGGAAGTCCTGGAGCGTGATGCCAGCGTAGGGATTGTCGGCCCTAAGCTATTGTTTGCAGACGGCAAACTGCAGGAAGCCGGTGGCATCATGTGGAACGACGGCTCTGCCTGGAATTTTGGCCGCGCTGACGATCCCGACAAACCACAATACAACTATGTGAAAGAAGTAGACTACGTATCCGGAGCCTGCTTACTGGTTCGCGCTGGTCTTTGGCAGGAGATGGGTGGCTTTGATGAGCGCTACGTGCCAGCCTATTACGAAGATGCAGATCTTGCATTTATGGCGCGCGAAAAAGGCTACAAAGTTATCTACCAGCCCGCGGCAAAGGTGTTTCATTTTGAAGGGGTGAGTAATGGCACCGACGTAACCTCCGGTGTAAAGCAGTATCAGGTTACAAATCAGGAAACCTTTCGGTTGAAGTGGCAAGAGCTGCTGGAAGCGGATCATTTTGCGAATGCTGAACAAGTGTTTTATGCGCGAGATCGTTCCCCGCATAAGCGCACTGTGTTGTTTATCGATCACTATGTACCACACTACGACAAAGACGCTGGGTCACGCTCCACGATGCAATATGTGCAGCTGATGTTGGATATGGGATATCGAGTGCAGTTCATGGGGGCAAATTTCTTTCCCCACAAACCCTACACGGCGATGTTACAACAGATGGGTGTTGAAGTGCTTGTGGGTGAATATATGGCGCGTAATCTCGACAAGTGGTTGAGAGAGAACGCCGGCTATATCGACAACATCTACCTGCACAGGCCGCATGTGGCAGAGCAGTTTCTTGATAGCCTCGAGCGTATGAACCCTAAGCCCAAGATTGTATTTTTCGGTCACGACTTACACTATTTGCGGGTGCAACGTGAGTTTGCCATAAAGGGTGACGCAGAACTCGAGAAGGCTGCTCAGCAGTGGCAGCGGCGTGAGTTCGCCGTTTTTGATCGAGTTGATACCGTGTACTACCCCTCTGAGGTTGAGGTCGCGCAAATTGCCCAGGTGCGACCGGAGCTAGATGTAAAAGCAATTCCTCTTTACGCCTTGCCACCACGGGAGGCGCTGGAGTATTTACCGGAGCAGCGAGCAGGCATTTTGTTTGTTGGGGGGTTCAATCACCCCCCGAATGTAGACGCCGTATCGTGGTTTGTTGAGCACGTGATGCCTTTGGTGGCGGCGCAGAACCCTTCAGTTGTGTTGCATGTGGTTGGCTCTAATCCAACCGATGCCGTGACTGAACTGCAGCAGCTGAATGTAAAAGTGTATGGCTATTTAAGCGATGAAGAGTTGGACGCGCTCTATCGCAAGGTGCAGCTTGCTGTTGTGCCGTTGCGCTATGGTGCAGGCGTGAAAGGAAAGGTCATTGAAGCTATTCAACAGAGTGTGCCATTGCTCACTACAGCCGTAGGCGCAGAGGGTATTCCCGAGGCAGACACGGTGATGGAGATTTGCGAATCGCCGCAGGAGTTCGCCGACAAGGTGCTGGCAATCGCAGCGGGTGATTCTGCCTTACTGAGCAAATTGCCAGCCTATCAGCCTTGGTTGGATTTACATTTTAGCGCAAGTCGCGCGGCTCAGATTATCGAGCAGGACTTTGGTTCGCCGCAGCGTGATAGTTAGACCGCCTGCACTCTATAGCGCGCTTAAATGACTGAATAGTTAGCTCTTATGCGGGGTTTGTCTGACATCGCTGCTATCTAGCGCTGGTTGATATCGGTATCATATTGATCGTGACCGCACCCATCCTGATCTCCTTGCATATGCCTAAAACGGCCGGTTCCAGCTTTGGTCTGGCGCTTAAGAACGAGTATGGGCAAGGTTTTGTCGAGGACTACGGTGACCGACCGTTGCAGGCGCACGCAACGGCCCGTATTGGTAGAGCAATGGCATTAGCTGGCGCAAACATGATCGGGTTGAGTGCTAGCGAATCCACAGTCTGTATTCACGGACACTTCTTGCCGGTTAAGTACCGTTTTGTACGACGGCCTGCGCTTTTTATTACCTGGCTTCGCGAGCCCGTTGAGCGGCTCGGGTCGCACTATCATTATTGGCGTCGCAGCTATGACCCGCAATCAGCTTTACCACTGCATGCCAAAGTCGTGGAAGAAAACTGGTCTTTTGAGCAATTCTACCGTGCGCCTGAGTTGCGCAATCTGTACGGTAAATTTCTTTGGGGTTTTCCAGCTGCGCGTTTCAGCTTTATTGGAATATCTGAACACTACGAGCAGGAGCTAGAGCGGTTTGCATTGACTGTTCGCACCTTTAGCAGTGGCATGAAGGCAGAACGCGTGAATGAGAACCCGGGGCAACCTGCCGTATATGTGCAAGACGAACAACAGCGCAGAGAGATAGAGCAGATTCATGCAGATGATGTGTTGTTGTATCAGCGTGCGTGCCGTGCACGTTTAGCTGCGCTGGCGCGCCTGGAAGTCACCAATGAGTAAAGCGCAACCGGGTTGGGCTCAATCTGTTTTCAATAAACGCATGCTCATCTGCGTCTTTACCGGTTTCACCTCCGGTTTGCCTTTGTATGTGTTATTTCAGTTGGTACCGGCCTGGTTGCGCGATGGTGGGGTGTCACTTACTGAGATCGGCCTGTTCGCTCTTGTAGGTATTCCCTACACCTGGAAATTCCTATGGGCGCCATTGATGGATCGATGGGTGCCGCCCTTTTTGGGTCGCCGTCGAGGCTGGATGTTGATGTCGCAGCTGGCGTTGGTAGTTTCCATCGGCGTAATGGGTCTTTACCAGCCCTCACAATCAACGGGCCTGATTGCCGTGCTCGCTTTTATTGTGGCTTTGTTTAGCGCCACTCAGGACGTGGCAGTCGATGCTTATCGTCGAGAGATACTGCCAGATGAAGAATTGGGCCTGGGCAACTCTATTCATGTGCAGGCCTATCGTATCTCCAGCCTTGTGCCCGGTTCACTCTCCCTTATTCTCGCCGATATCCTGCCCTGGTCATCAGTATTCTGGATCACCGGCGCATTCATGCTCACGGGCGTGGCATTGAGTATTCTGGTATCTGAGCCGGCCTCGGAGGTACCAAAGGCGCAAGGTTTGCGTGAGGCTTTAGTAGCGCCGTTTCGGGAGTATCTAAACCGGCGTGGGGTTAAGGGTTTGCTGGTGGTTCTCAGTTTCATGTTTCTCTATAAGCTCGGCGACAATATGGCCACGGCACTATCGATGCCGTTCTATCTCGACCTGGGATTCAGTAAAACTCAGATCGGCGTAGTGGCGAAGAACGCAGCGTTATGGCCGGCGATTATTGGAGGTCTGCTAGGCGGGTTGGTGATGATTCGCCTGGGCATTAACCGTTCACTCTGGCTGTTTGGTGTTGTCCAATTGGTCAGCATTCTCGGTTTTGCGCTGCTTGCCGCCAGCGGTCCCATACTGTGGCTGCTTGCGGCTGTTATTGCGTTTGAATATCTGGGTGTAGGGATGGGAACCGCCGCCTTTACGGCTTTTATTGCGCGTGAAACCAGCAGGGTTTACGCGGCCACCCAATTTGCATTGTTCACCGCATTGGCTGCACTGCCCCGAACCTTTGCCAATGCGAGCACTGGCGCTATCGTGGAGTGGGTAGGCTGGGAAAGCTTCTTTCTGCTATGCGCAGTACTGGCGTTACCCGGTATGGCATTGCTGGTATGGATCGCCCCGTGGAAAGAGCAAGAGCCAGATAAAGGCGATGATGCAGAAATTTCTGATGATACCCAGCCTGACTCTGGAGCTTAGCCGTCTAGCCGGCGGTAGTACCCCGAGGCGGTCTTGTTCTAATTACGGCCAGCCATAGCGCGTGAGTTTCAGTCTGTTACCCGCGCTAAACACGACGCCCTCGCTCTCAAGTTGTGTACGCTGGAAAGCTCTTGAGGGCGAGCTCTCAGGTAGTGAAATTCGACCCTGAGCATTGACCACTCTATACCAGGGAATGCGAGTCCCCTCGGGCAGGTCTCTTAATGCTCTTCCTACACGGCGCGCTGCACCAGGCATGCCCGCCTGGCGCGCTATTTCGCCATAGGTGCTCACCCGGCCCGCTGGAATCATCGCGACAATGTGCCAGATACGCTCGTTGATTGCCTGTTTGCTAGTCGTCATTGCGCGCCTTCAGTCTGCTCCTTAGCAGAAGCTTAACATTGCTGGCAGCTTGAATTATCGCGGGTCACCCCCATACTGGTGAGAGACGGAGCCATTTATGCGACTATTTTTTCTCCTGCTGCCCTGGCTGGAGCTATTTACCCTGATTCAACTAGGCGTTGAAACCAGTGCCCTGACAGCGTTGTTGTATGTGCTTGCTACGTTGGTGTTGGGTATGGCGATTATTCGTCACCAGGGAATGAGTTTGATTACCCGCATGCAGGACCTGCAGGCGGGACGTGTACTTGGCCAACAGCTTCTGCTCGATGGCATGGCAGTTGGGATCGCCGGATTACTACTGATGGTTCCGGGCCTGATCTCTGACTTCTTTGCGATTATCGTGTTGATCGGCCCCCTGCGCCGGCGTCTGGGTCGCTGGCTGATGGGTCCACAGCCAGAACCCTATGTACCGCAGCGTGACGCGACTAGTGAATCGGCCATTGAAGGCGATTTTCGTAGGGTTGATGAGTAGCTTCTTTCTAAGCTATTGAATATTAAACAATAAAAGCCGTTTATCCAGCCGCAATTTGATGTGTTCTTGCACTTGACTCTCTGCGCTTCCTCACTAGAATTAGCACTCTCTTAAAAAGAGTGCTAATCAGGGCTTGAATAACCATTTCCTGCCCCAACATAGCAATCGAGCCCCGATAACGGGCATTTATAACATCGTTCAAACTGGAGAGTCATACCAATGAATATCCGTCCGCTGTACGACCGTGTGGTCGTTCGTCGCAAGGAAGAGGAAGCAACCTCAGCTGGTGGCATCGTGCTGCCCGGGTCTGCCAAGGAAAAGCCAAACCAGGGCGAAATTGTCGCCGTGGGTGAGGGAAAATCCCTCGATAGCGGTGAAATCCGTCCATTGGCCGTTAAGGTCGGTGACACTGTCGTGTTTGGTCAGTATGCAGGTAGCAATACGATCGAAATCGACGGCGAAGAGTTGATCATCATGGGTGAAAGCGAAATTTTTGCGATTGTTGAGTAATCAACCCTGCAGTTTTTTAGACCCTAAATCAGTTAGCGAATTGAGTATTAAAGGAAACAATCATGGCAGCTAAAGAAGTATTTTTTGGTGATGAATCACGTAGCCGCATGCTTGCGGGCGTGAACGTTCTCGCCGACGCTGTAAAAGCGACTCTGGGGCCCAAGGGCCGCAATGTAATTCTCGACAAGTCTTTTGGCGCACCTACCGTCACTAAAGATGGTGTGTCTGTAGCCAAAGAAATCGAATTGAAGGACAAGTTCGAAAACATGGGTGCACAAATGGTGAAGGAAGTTGCTTCACAGGCATCCGACGCCGCCGGTGACGGCACCACAACAGCCACAGTGCTGGCGCAATCTATCCTCAATGAAGGCCTGAAGTCAGTAGCTGCAGGCATGAACCCGATGGATCTCAAGCGTGGCATCGACAAGGCTGTCGCAGCAGCAGTTGCACACATCTCTGAAGCAGCTATTCCCTGCGAAGACAGCAAGGCGATAGCACAGGTTGGTTCTATCTCTGCCAACTCTGACACGCAGGTAGGTGAGATTATCGCTGAAGCGATGGATAAGGTCGGCAAAGAAGGCGTTATCACTGTAGAAGAAGGCACGGGTCTGGAGAATGAGCTGGACGTGGTAGAAGGTATGCAGTTTGATCGTGGCTACCTGTCGCCTTACTTCATCAACAATCAGGAAAACATGAGTGCTGATGTAGAAGCGCCCTTCATCCTGTTGGTTGACAAGAAAATCTCCAACATCCGCGAGTTGCTCCCCTTGCTTGAGCAGGTTGCCAAGGCTTCCAAGCCATTGGTTATCATCGCCGAAGATGTAGAAGGCGAAGCGCTAGCTACTTTGGTCGTGAATAACATGCGCGGCATTGTTAAAGTCACTGCGTGTAAGGCGCCAGGTTTTGGCGATCGTCGTAAGGCCATGCTGCAGGATATTGCTATCTTGACCGGTGGTACGGTGATTTCTGAAGAAGTGGGTCTGGATCTGGAGTCTGCGACTCTTGAGCACCTTGGTAGCGCCAAGCGTGTTGCGATGGACAAAGACAACAGCACCATCATCGATGGTTCAGGTGATGCAGCTGCTATTCAGGCTCGTGTTAGCGAGATCCGAGTGCAGGTTGAGAACACCTCTTCTGATTACGACCGTGAGAAACTGCAAGAGCGTGTGGCCAAGCTGGCTGGCGGTGTTGCAGTGATCAAGGTTGGTGCAGCAACTGAAATCGAAATGAAAGAGAAGAAGGCTCGCGTTGAAGACGCACTGCATGCAACACGTGCTGCAGTCGAAGAAGGCGTTGTAGCTGGCGGTGGTGTTGCACTGGTGCGCGCTGTTGCCGCAATCGCAGATATCACAGGTGACAACGAAGATCAGAACCACGGTATTGCAGCTGCGCTGCGTGCTATGGAAGGTCCTCTGCGCCAAATCGTTGAGAATGCTGGCGATGAAGCGTCTGTTGTTCTGAACAACGTGAAGAACGATGGCAAAGGCAACTACGGCTACAATGCTGCATCGGGTGAGTACGGCGACATGATTGAGATGGGTATCCTGGATCCCGCCAAAGTCACGCGTACAGCACTGCAGGCAGCCGGTTCAGTCGCAGCTCTCATGATCACCACTGAAGTTATGGTTGCTGATGCACCTGACGATAGTGCTGGTGGTGCGCCTGCTATGCCTGATATGGGCGGCATGGGCGGTATGGGCGGTATGATGTAAAGCAGCCACCTGCCTCATAAAACCCCGCCTTTTGGTGGGGTTTTTTTTGTCTCACGCGTTTTTTTGTAACCGTGTACAATGTTTGTGAGTGGTAAAACGAAGTTCATAATTAATAGAAGGGGAGCGCCATGATTACCGAATTCATTTTCAGGTTTGCGCATGTTCTGTTCGGCATTGTCTGGATAGGTATGCTGTATTACTTCAACTTTGTACAAACCGAGTACTTTAAGGAAGCCGAAGCAGACGCGAAAGCTGACGCGATGAAAAAGCTGGCACCAAGAGCGCTGTGGTGGTTCCGTTGGGGCGCCATGTTTACCTTCCTCACAGGTCTTTACCTGTTAATGAGCATTAAGGCATTTAGTAACTTTGCTGCGATGCCATTGATCTGGGTTGGAGCGCTTGCCGGTATTTTCATGTTCCTCAACGTGTGGGTGATTATCTGGCCTAAGCAGCAGATTGTGCTAGGTATGAAGGAAGGCGATGGCCCATCGGCAGCGGCCGCCGCCGGTCTTGCCTCTCGCACCAATACACTGCTGTCTGGCCCCATGCTGTTCGGTATGCTGGGTTCCAAGCATCTGTATATCGCTGATGTCAGTGCTACGGGTTTGTATGCCTGCCTGGCTATCGTGGTGGCGCTGGAAGCCAATGCCTTGTTTGGCAAGATGGGCCCCATGGCCTCCGTGAAAGGCGTAGTTCACTGCAGCCTTGCACTGGTTGCCATCCTTTGGGCGCTGCTCGCGTTCCTGTAGGGTAACTCGCGCAACAACAAGCCGGGCATTGCCCGGCTTTTTTGTTTCTGCAACCGGTCAGCCACGGTATAATCGTTATTCCAAATCTGCTCAATGATGAATTCATGCGTAAAGACGACGATATAGCTCCAATCCCTACCATCGTGGCCACTCGCGACGTCGAGCCCATGCGTGCTTCGTCTGCCAGCAGACCGCCTTCTGGGGGTAAGAAAAGCAAGCCCCCGGGATCTGGCGGCACTGGATTGCTGTCTCGAATGATGATTGCTGTGGCATTGGCCATAGCAGGCATAGCCTGCGGCTGGGCCTGGCAGTTACAGCAGCAGTTGGAACAAGCCGATGAGCAGTTAGTGGGTTACGAAAAGCGCGTTTCCAGTCTTGAAGACCTGTTGTCTGATACCGATGAAACGGTCAATCGTTCGAGCGCGGCCATGGGTGCGCAGCTCAAGATGCTCGATACTGAGGTGCGCAAGCTATGGGACGCCCGTAAGGTTAGCAATGCAAGCCTGTCTAAACTCGAGAAGTCCGATAAGTCGCAGGCAGGCCAGTTGTCGGCCATGAAAAAAGTCGATACCACATCTACCGCGCAAATTAAGACACTGCTTGCAGATGTCACGCGATTGAAAACAGTGGCTGGCGATCTGGAACGACTCTCGGCAAGCGCTAAGGTCAACCAGGCAGAAGTGGAGCGTGTTGCAGACACGCTCAATCGGATTAATCTGGACATGGCCAAGCTAAACAAGCGCGTGCAGAGCAATGAAGAATGGGTAGGCTCTGTGAACGCCTTCCGTCGCCAGATCAATACCAGTATTGCCCAACTCGAAGCTTCCGTAAGAACATTGCAGTCCACGCCGTAGCGCTTGCTTCGCAGCTTGGGGCAGCAGCAAAAAAACCGGTGAAGTGGCATGAAGTTGGCGTAGAAATTTGGGCTGTAAGATACTCAAGTCGTAGTGCCTGCCACGTCGTCATAAATCACAAATCTCAAGGAGCACTGTCATGACCGTAATACGCCAGGACGACCTTATCGATAGCGTGGCTGATGCGCTGCAGTTTATCTCCTACTACCATCCACTGGATTTTGTGCAGGCCGTGCACAAAGCCTATGAAATGGAACAAAATCCAGCCGCCAAAGACGCCATGGCACAGATTCTGATTAACTCCCGCATGTGCGCGCAGGGGCATCGGCCTATCTGTCAGGATACCGGTATTGTGACGGTGTTTATGAAGATCGGTATGGACGTGCAGTGGGATGCCACCTTGTCGGTCGCCGAGATGGTTAATGAAGGCGTGCGCAGAGCCTACACCCACCCAGACAACGTGTTGCGAGCGTCCATTCTTGATGATCCCGCGGGCGCGCGGCGCAATACCAAGGACAATACGCCAGCGGTTATTCACATGGAGGTGGTAGAAGGCGATACAGTCGATATTCAGGTAGCCGCCAAAGGTGGAGGCTCTGAGAATAAGTCCAAATTAGCAATGCTGAACCCATCCGATAGCATCGTTGACTGGGTGGTAAAGACGGTGCCGACAATGGGAGCTGGGTGGTGCCCTCCGGGCATGCTGGGTATTGGTGTCGGTGGTACTGCAGAGAAAGCCGCGGTGATGGCGAAAGAGTCACTGATGGAGCCGGTAGATATTCACGAGTTGCGCCTGCGGGGACCAAACAACCGGGTTGAGGAGTTGCGCTTGGAGATCATGGACGCCGTTAACAAGTTGGGTATTGGTGCTCAGGGTCTTGGTGGCCTAACCACGGTTCTGGATGTGAAGATTATGGACTATCCAACGCATGCGGCTTCGCTGCCTGTAGCGATGATTCCCAACTGCGCCGCCACCAGACACGCGCACTTTGTACTCGATGGCTCTGGCCCCTCACTGCAGACTCCCCCCAATCTTGATGATTGGCCTGAGATTACCTGGGAAGTGGCCGACAATGTACGCCGCGTTAATCTCGATACAGTGACACCCGAAGAGGCCTCTCAGTGGCAGCCTGGTGATACATTGCTGCTATCCGGGAAGATGCTCACCGGACGGGATGCGGCTCATAAGAAAATGAAAGAACTGATCGAAAGTGGTGAGGGCTTACCGGCCGAGGTCGATCTTAAAGGACGGTTTATCTACTACGTGGGTCCGGTGGATCCGGTGCGTGATGAGGTTGTTGGACCGGCTGGTCCCACTACCGCTACTCGCATGGACAAGTTCACGGACTTTATTCTGGAACAAACAGGCCTGCTTGGCATGATAGGTAAGGCTGAACGCGGGCCTGTAGGCATTGAGGCCATCAAGAAGCACAAGGCGGTGTATTTGATGGCGGTAGGCGGTGCTGCTTATCTGGTTTCTAAGGCTATTACCCACGCTAAAGTGGTGGCATTCCCTGAAATGGGTATGGAAGCAATCTACGAGTTTGAGGTGAAGGATATGCCTGTTAGCGTGGCCGTAGACTCGCGGGGCATCTCCGTGCACGAAACTGGCCCCAAGATCTGGCAGGCTAAGATCGAAGAGCAGGCAATTGAGCTCATCTGAGACCTTTTACTGGCACGATTACGAAACGTTCGGTGCTGATCCTTCGCGGGATCGGCCTTGTCAGTTTGCGGGAATACGTACCGATTTCGAGCTAAATATTATCGGTGAGCCACTGGTCATTTTCGCTAAGCCTGCCGATGACCTGCTGCCTCATCCGCAAGCCTGTTTGATTACGGGTATCACACCACAGCAGGCACTGGCCGAGGGGGTGCCCGAGTGCGAGTTTATGGCGCAGATTCACGATGAACTGGCCAGGCCAGGTACCTGCGGTGTTGGCTATAACTCATTGCGCTTTGATGATGAGATAACCCGCTACACTTTGTACCGCAATTTCTTCGATCCCTATGGTCGTGAGTGGCAAAATGGCAACTCTCGCTGGGATATTATTGATATGGTGCGAGCTACCTGTGCATTGCGGCCAGATGGCATTGAGTGGCCTTTGCGTGACGACGGCCTACCGAGTTTCCGCCTCGAAGATCTTACGGCTGCCAATGGCATTGCGCATACGTCTGCTCACGACGCGCTATCGGATGTTCACGCCACCATTGCCGTTGCAGGCTTGATCAAGCAGCGGCAGCCAAAGTTGTTCGACTACATGCTTAATAACCGCGGTAAGCGAGCTGTGCTGGCACAGTTGGATCTGGAAGGCATGAAGCCGGTGCTTCATGTCTCGGGTATGTTTGGCGCGGCGCGACACAATATTGCGTTGATTGTGCCATTGGCCATGCATCCTACGAATAAGAATGAGGTGATTTGCTATGACCTCGCAGCCGATCCGTCCAGTATCACCGAATTGGATGCAGAGCAAATTGCGCAGCGATTGTTTCGACGCAAGGAAGAGCAAGTGGATGGGGAAGAACGTCCCGCCATCAAGTCCGTGCACATCAATAAATGCCCCATTCTGATTACACCAAAAATGGCCGACCCAGCTACGGCAGAGCGCCTTGGTATTGATGGTGCGGCTTGTCGAGCCCATTTGGCCCAGTTGCGAGAGTTTCGCGCGCAAGATTCACAGGGGTTTGTCGCCAAGCTTCACGCTGTATTTGAGCAACGCACGTTTGTGGACGCCACCGACCCAGATCGCATGCTGTACGGCGGCGGCTTTTTTTCCGCTGCTGATAAACGGATCATGGATCAGATTCGCTCAACAGAGCCGAATGAACTGGGCGCTCAGACCTTCAGCTTTGAAGATCAGCGCCTGCCCGAAATGCTGTTTCGCTATCGGGCCCGTAACTATCCTGACACGTTGTCGCCAGCTGAGCGTGCGCAGTGGGAAGAGTATCGCTTCGCTCGTTTGACCGAGCCAGATGCCGGGGCAAGTATCGTACTGGAGCAATACCACGAGCTGATTGAGCAACTGCTGAAAGACGATTCCCTCGCTCATGATAAGTCGGCGCTGCTGCAGCAGCTGCAGGTCTATGGCGACAGCCTGCTGGTTTGAGTTGCAGGTATAGGCGTACAAATAGTTACAGATAGGCAGGTTCTCTACCCGCACCTATACTGAGTGCGATGCGGGGAAGTAAGTCTCGCACTGGCGGTATCACCAAAAGGAGTAGTCATGCAGGAATTTGCCGGTAGTCATATTCTCTCGGTTAACGATTTTGACCGAAGCAATGTTGAGCGCATCTTTGCTGTCGCTGATCACATGGAGCCCTACGCGCGTCGCCGTCGGATGACCAAGGTGCTCGATGGTGCGATTCTGGGCTCGATGTTCTTCGAGCCAAGTACTCGCACACGTGTGAGTTTTGGCAGCGCGTTCAATCTGTTGGGTGGTGAAGTGCGTGAGACCACCGGCATAGAAACCTCAGCGATCGCCAAGGGAGAGTCGCTGTATGATACCGCTCGGGTCTTGAGTGGTTACTCCGATGTCATTGCGATGCGCCACCCGCAAGAAGGTTCTGTGGCTGAGTTTGCCGAGGCCAGCCGTGTGCCTGTGATTAATGGGGGTGACGGCAGCAACGAACACCCCAGTCAGGCGTTGCTTGACCTATACACCATCAAGAGTGAGTTGGCGTCGCGACATCGTGGAATCGATACTTTACGCATCGCCATGGTGGGCGATCTGCGCCACGGCCGTACTGTACATTCGCTGTGTAAACTGCTGTGTCTATTTGATGATGTGCAGGTGGTGCTGGTGTCTCCGGATGAACTCAAGATGCCCGGAGAAATTGTTGAAGCAATGCGCAGTGCGGGGCATATCGTCAAGGAATCCGATACGCTGGAGTCCAGTATCTCCAATGTAGATATTGTGTACTCTACTCGCATACAGGAAGAGCGGTTTCAGTCGGCCGAAGAGGCTGATCTTTATCGAGGTCGCTTCCGGCTAAATCAGGCGGTTTATACCTCACACTGCGAACCCAATACGGTCATTATGCATCCGCTGCCACGCGACTCTCGCGATAACGCCCGCGAGCTGGATGACGATCTGAACGATAACCCCAATCTGGCTATTTTTCGACAGACAGACAATGGCGTGCTGGTGCGGATGGCGTTGTTCGTATTGGTACTGGACGTAGCGGGTGATGTTCACAAGCATGCTCGTGATGTTACCTGGTATACGGCTGGCCGCTTTCAGTGACAGTTTCTCTGCGCTTCGGGGCTCAGGATGTCCGTATATTGCAGCGAAACGCTGTGTATGACGGACACTTCAAAGTGTGTCAGCTAACCCTGGAGCACCGCTGCTTTGATGGCAGCTGGAGCGATCCGCTCACGCGTGAATTGTTTGAGCGTGGTGATGCCGTTGGTGTCTTACCGTACAACCCGATCAATGACTCGTTAGTGTTGATTGAGCAGTTTCGCCCGGGCGCTGTGCGCGGTGACAGTTCTCCTTGGATGCTTGAGCTGATTGCCGGGGTAGTAGAAGAGGGGGAATCCGATGAATCGGTGGTGCACCGCGAATCGATGGAGGAGGCTGGATGCGAACTGTCTGATCTGATGTCGATAGCAGGATATTTTCCGAGTGCGGGTGCTTGCTCTGAGCACGTTCGACTCTATTGCGGCAGGGTACAGTCAGCGCAAATCGGCTCAATATTGGGTCTGCAGTCTGAGGGCGAGGATATTCTTGTGCACGAGGTGGCACGAACTGACGCCATGAAGCTTCTCTTCGATAATCAGATTCCCAATGGCCATACTCTCGT
Organism: Halioglobus sp.; assembly: GCA_039990395.1. Lineage (GTDB taxonomy): Bacteria > Pseudomonadota > Gammaproteobacteria > Pseudomonadales > Halieaceae > CALINF01. The sequence goes on along the minus strand of JBDXFZ010000111.1, from coordinate 34,546 downwards.
TGCGCTGCAATGGTTGGCATTGCACATAGATGCCGTGCGCGAACACTGGTCTTGAGTATCGCGTGATTCTATGAACACTGGCGACCCACAAAACACCTCCGAATCGGCACCGGCTCTACTGCGCTCCAGCGCCATTGTGGGCAGCATGACCATGATGTCACGGGTGCTGGGTTTGGTGCGCGACATCGTCATTGCTGGGTTTGTCGGTGCTAGTGCTAATGCCGATGCATTTTTTATTGCCTTCAAAATACCTAACTTTTTGCGTCGTTTGTTTGCCGAGGGTGCGTTTGCACAGGCGTTTGTGCCGGTGCTTGCTGATTACAAAGAGGACGGCAGTGTTGCGGCAGTCAAAGCGTTGGTGAATCGGGTGGCAGGTGTGCTCGGCGGTACTCTGTTACTCCTCACAGGTCTTATGATTTTGGCTGCCCCCGTAGTTACGGCCATTTTCGCACCTGGTTTTGTGAGTCAGCCGGCCAAATATGCGCTTACTGTCGAGCTGATCAGGATAACGTTTCCCTATCTGCTATTGATTTCCATGACCGGGTTATGCGGCGCCATTCTTAACAGCTATGGCCGCTTTGCGGTGCCTGCACTTACGCCGATCTTTCTCAACCTTTCCCTGATTGGCGCTGCCACAGTGGCTGCACCGTGGTTCGATGAACCTGTGTTTGCATTGGCCTGGGGCGTGTTCCTGGCGGGCGTGATTCAATTGCTGTTCCAGTTGCCTTCACTGTATCGGCTGGACCTTGTGCCAAGACCGATTTGGGATACCCGCGATTCCGGCGTACGGCGCATACTGAAACTGATGGTGCCGGCATTGTTTGGGGTGTCGGTAAGCCAAATCAACTTACTGTTGGATACGGTGATAGCCTCGTTTTTGCCCACGGGCAGCGTATCGTGGCTGTATTATTCCGACAGGCTAACCGAACTGCCATTGGGCGTATTCGGTATTGCGATCGCCACGGTGATTCTGCCAAGTTTGTCTGCCCACAATGCCGCTTCCCGGGCAGGGCAGTTCACCCGTACTCTGGACTGGGCTGTTCGCAATGTGTTGTTGATTGCGGTTCCAGCGGCTGTGGCGCTGATCCTGCTAGCAGAGCCCATACTGATTACCCTTTTTCAGTATGGTGCTTTGACACCGGGCGATGTCGATATGGCTTCACTCAGTCTGCGAGCGTACAGCCTGGGGCTGGCTGCGTTTATGTTAATTAAGGTGCTCGCGCCAGGTTTCTACGCCCGCAAGGACATGATGACGCCTGTTTCTATTGGCATTAAGGCGATGGTAGCCAATATGGTGCTTAATCTTCTGTTTGTCCTGCCATTGTATTTCTATTTCAATATTGGACACGTGGGACTGGCGCTGGCAACCAGTGCGTCGGCGTATCTGAATGCGGGGTTATTGCTGCGGGGCCTGATGAAAGAACGGGTGTTTCGTTTCCAGCCTGGTTGGGCGCTGTTTACTTTCAGGCTGCTGGCATCGACTCTCGCCATGGTGGTCGCAGTACTGCTACTGACACCTGGTAATGAGCAGTGGTTGGCTTGGGGCTGGCAGCACAGGACGCTGCAAATTGTGCTGGTATGCGCAGCGGGCATCGCCAGTTATGGCTTGACGCACATCGCTTTGGGTACGCGTATGCGCCATCTTCGTAGTCCTGCGGGTAGTGACTAGCCCAGCACTCTAGCGGCTTGGCCTGCCGGCGGCCGGCATAGGCTAGAGAGATTGATTCCGATATACTCTCGCACTTGATTCTACGAAGCGTATCCCCATTTCATGGAGCTGATCAGAGGACTGCATAACCTGCGGCCGGCGCATGGCGGTTGTGTGGCAACCATCGGTGCCTTTGATGGTGTGCACCGGGGTCACAGGGCGGTGATAGAGCGCCTGCTGGCTCAGGGCAAGGCGATGTCTCTACCCACTGTGGTTATCGTGTTTGAGCCATTGCCGCGAGAGTATCTCACGCCTTTGCAAGCACCAGCCAGACTGATGAGTTTCAGAGAGAAGTTCATCATATTGAAGGAACTGGGCGTCGACCGGGTGTTACGTATCCGATTCAACGATGCTTTGCGTTCTATGTCTGCCGATGCGTTTGTGGAAGAGATATTTGTCGATGGGCTAGGCGTGAAATTTGTAGCGCTGGGCGATGATTTTCGTTTTGGGGCCGATAGGCAGGGCGACTTTGAATTCGTAAAACGCCGTGGTGAGGTTTTGGGCTTTGACTGCCAGTCGATGGATACATTGACCTGTGCTGGTGAGCGAGTAAGTAGCACTCGCGTGCGGGAGGCTTTGGCCGAAGGTGACTTTACTCTAGCAGAAGAGCTGCTGGGGCGGCCTTATTCGATTTCAGGTCGGGTAGTTTATGGTCGACAGCTTGGCCGCGAAATAGGCGCGCCCACAGCGAACGTAGAATTGCACCGTTTGCGTTCGCCGTTGTCAGGTGTATTTGCCGTAGAGGTGAATGGAGCAGGCTTGGAGAACGCACCGGGAGTTGCCAATGTAGGTACCCGGCCAACGGTAAACGACAGCATTCGCGCTAATCTTGAGGTGCATTTGCTGAATAGGGATATCAATCTCTACGGCCAGAGAATAACTGTCCGCTTTAAGCATAAGCTGCGAGAAGAGAAAAAATTTGGTTCGCTTGATGAACTCAAAGAAAATATACAGACCGATATCAATACTACGGCGGCCTGGTTTGCCAGCCATTAATGCAAGATGATTAGGAACCGATGAGCGACTATAAAGAAACATTAAACCTGCCCCAGACTGCATTCCCCATGAAAGCCAGTCTGGCTCAGCGCGAACCTGCGCGTCTTAAACAGTGGCAGGATATGAACCTCTATCAGAAGATTAGAGAGGCTTGCGCAGGTCGTCCCAAGTTTATCCTCCATGACGGTCCTCCCTATGCCAATGGCGAACTACACGTGGGCCATGCGGTTAACAAGATACTCAAAGATATAGTCGTTAAGTCACGTACTTTGGCTGGCTTTGATGCGCCTTACGTGCCCGGCTGGGATTGTCACGGGCTGCCGATTGAACTCAATGTCGAAAAGAAGGTGGGAAAACCAGGTGTTAAAGTTACTCCAGCTGAGTTTCGTGAGCACTGTCGCAAGTATGCGGCCAAACAGGTGGACAATCAGCGCGAGCAATTCGTGCGCATGGGCGTTATTGGTGACTGGTCGAACCCTTACCTCACCATGGATTTTCAGTTCGAAGCAGATATTGTTCGCACGCTGAGCCGGATTATCGACAATGGCCATTTGCATAAAGGCTCCAAGCCGGTGCACTGGTGTCTGGACTGTGGCTCTGCGCTGGCCGAGGCAGAAGTGGAGTATGAGGACAAAACCTCTCCGGCAATCGATGTAGCCTACGCCGCGGTAGATTCAGGTGTTGTTGCAGCTGTCTTTGGTGCCAGCACGACGGAAGAAGTAGCCGTACCAATATGGACCACCACTCCGTGGACGCTCCCAGCCAGCATGGCAGTGAGTGTGCACCCTGAGCTGGACTATGTACTGATGCAGGGCGACGGCCGAGCACTCGTCGTCGCGAAAGATCTTGCTGAGTCGTGCGCGGAGCGGTTTGGGCTTACTGAACTCACCCTGCTGGGTGAAGCGAAGGGGCAGGTTCTGGATCGTATGCTGCTAAAGCATCCTTACCTCGAACGACAAGTGCCTGTGATTCTGGGCGAGCACGTCACCACCGAAGCCGGTACGGGTGCGGTACATACTGCGCCAGCGCATGGGCAGGACGATTTTGTGGTTGGGGAGCAATACGGGTTAGAGGTATTCAACCCGGTAGGAAGCAACGGGGTGTATCTGCCAGAGACAGAAGTTTTTGCAGGCCAGCATGTATTCAAGGCTAACGAGAGTATCGTAGAACTGTTGCGCGAGAAGGGAGTGCTTCTGCATTTTGAGCAATATCAGCATTCCTATCCGCACTGCTGGCGTCACAAAACGCCGATTATCTTCAGGGCTACACCGCAGTGGTTTATCAGTATGACGCAAGCCAATCTGCTCAATGACGCAAAAAGTGCGGTCGAAGGCGTTGAGTGGCTGCCGGAGTGGGGTAAAGCAAGAATCGATTCTATGCTAGAAACCCGCCCAGACTGGTGCATTTCGCGGCAGCGCACCTGGGGTGTACCTATTACCTTGTTCATCCACCGTGATACTGCGGAACTGCATCCGGATACGCCTGCACTGATGGAGCAGGTAGCGCAGCGTGTGGAGCTGTCTGGAGTGGATGCATGGTTTGACCTTGACCCAGCTGAGCTGCTGGGAGAAGACGCGGCAAATTACGAGAAAGTGACCGATACGCTGGATGTCTGGTTCGATTCAGGTGTTACTCATGCCTGCGTGTTGCGCAAACGCGAAGAGCTGCAAGTACCTGCTGATATGTATCTTGAAGGGTCGGATCAACACCGTGGCTGGTTCCAGTCGTCGCTCCTTACGGGCATTGGCGCTTATGGTGAAGCGCCTTACAAAACAGTGTTAACCCACGGCTTTACCGTTGATGGTGAAGGCCGCAAGATGTCCAAGTCGCTGGGGAATATAATTCCAGCTAAAACAGCGATGAACGAGCAGGGCGCTGACATATTGCGATTATGGGTTGCGGCGACAGACTATCGTGGCGAGCTCGCGGTGAGCGATGAGATTTTCAAGCGTACGGCCGATGCGTATCGACGTATCCGCAATACTGCCAGATTCTTGCTGTCTAATTTGAGCGGTTTTGATCCTGCAGAGCACGCTGTGTCTGCCAGTGAAATGCTGTCACTCGACCGCTGGGCTGTGGATCGCGCGGCCCAGTTGCAGACCGAGATCGTCGCGGCATACGACAGCTACCAGTTTCACCAGATCTATCACAAGATCCACAATTTTTGCGCTATCGATCTGGGCGGTTTTTACCTTGACGTCATTAAGGATCGTCAATACACAACTCAAAGCGATAGCCTTGCCCGGCGCTCGGCGCAGTCCGCGCTCTACCATATTGCCGAGGCTCTAGTGCGCTGGATAGCACCTATTCTGAGCTTTACGGCGGAAGAAATCTGGGAAAACCTGCCCGGAGAACGCGATGAGTCTGTGTTAATGGCGCAGTGGTATGAGGGCTTGGTTTCGCTGTCTGGCGAAGAGTCCATGGGGCGTGAATATTGGCAGCAGGTGATGGCGGTTCGTACCGCTGTGAACAAGGAGATGGAGTCACAGCGCGCGGCAGGTGCAATGCGCGGCTCGCTGGACGCTACCATTACCCTGTACTGTGACGAGGCAGTGCATCAGCTTTTGGCTCCGTTGGGTGAAGAGCTGCGTTTTGTATTGATATCGTCAAACGCGGAACTTGCCGAATTGGCTGAGGCGCCCGAGGAAGCATCCGACACAGACATCGATGGTTTGCGCCTGCAAGTGGCGGCGTCGGCGGAAGAAAAGTGTGAGCGATGCTGGCATCGTCGCCCCGAGGTGGGTCAGATAAGCGCACATCCAACCCTGTGCGAGCGCTGTGTAGAGAACATAGAGGGTGCGGGTGAGCAGCGCCAGTTTGCGTAGTCCCTCTCAGGCATTTGCTTGGTACGCCCTTGCTCTAGTGGTTCTGGTACTGGATCTTGCGTCCAAGCGGTGGGCAAGTGCAGCGCTGGACTACGGTCGCCCGGTAGAGATCTTTTCCTGGTTTAATATAACGTTGCACCACAACGCAGGTGCAGCGTTTAGTTTTTTGAGTGACGCCGGCGGATGGCAGAGACACTTTTTCGCTGTAGTGGCTACTGTGATAAGCACTGTACTGGTGGTATGGCTGTATCGATTGCCTCGTGAGCAAAAGCTCCTTGCCTTGAGCCTGGCTCTAATCCTTGGAGGCGCGCTAGGTAACCTTTGGGATAGGGTAACGCTCGGCTACGTGGTTGATTTTATCTCGGTGCATTATGCGGGTTACTATTTTCCGACCTTTAATTTGGCCGACTCGGCGATAACTGCCGGCGCTGGCTGTATGATTTTGGATACCTTTCTGTCGCGTCCCGAGAAAGACGGTGTCAGTAAGCAAGCGTGAGGTGAGACTGCATGAGCTCAGTCAGTGTTCCGGTTAGCGAAGGCACTCGAGTGTTTCTGAATTTTTCTGTGAGCCTTGAAGATGGCTCGGAGGTGGACTCCAACTTTGGAGGCGACCCTGTCGACTTCGTGGTGGGTGACGGCAGTCTTCTACCTGGTTTTGAGCGGGCGATCTTTGGTATGGAGGCCGGTCAGCGTCAAATGTTCACAGTGGCGCCGGAAAATGCGTTCGGTCAACCTAACGACAACAATGTGCAAATGCTGCCACGCGATCAGTTTGATGACGATATTGATCTGGAAATCGGCCTCGTTTTCTCCTTTGCCGACGCGGGCGGTGGTGAACTGCCAGGTATGATCATCGCGTTTGATGAAGAAGAGGTCTCGGTAGATTTCAACCATCCGCTGTCAGGTAGAACCATTATGTTCGATGTGCTGATTCACCGGGTTGAGCCCGCCGAATTGCACTGAGGAAGATTGCCTATGGAGATTAAATTAGCCAATCCACGTGGTTTTTGCGCTGGTGTAGACCGAGCTATCGATATTGTAAATCGTGCGCTGGAGGTGTTTGGCGCGCCGGTTTATGTACGTCATGAGGTAGTACACAATAAGTTTGTGGTTGAAGACTTACGCGAGCGCGGTGCTGTGTTTGTGGATGAGCTCTCCGAGGTGCCCGACGACGCTATCGTTATTTTCAGTGCCCACGGAGTCTCGCAAGTCGTGCGTAACGAGGCTGCGCAGCGACAACTCAAAGTATTTGATGCCACGTGCCCACTGGTCACCAAAGTGCACATCGAGGTGGCGCGTTACAGCGCAGACGGGCAAGAGTGTGTTCTGATTGGCCACCAGGGGCATCCTGAGGTTGAGGGCACCATGGGCCAGTACGACTACAGCAATGGTGGCGACATCTATCTGGTGGAAGATGAGCAGCAGGTGTCGTCGCTGACCGTTAAAGACCCTTCCAGGCTTGCCTACGTAACCCAGACGACGTTATCTATGGACGATACTGCGCGTATTATTGATGCCTTGCGCGCGCGCTTTCCCGATATCAAAGGCCCTCGTAAAGACGACATATGCTATGCCACGCAAAACCGTCAGGATGCCGTGAAGCAGTTGTCTGGCGATTGTGATCTGGTGCTGGTGGTGGGTTCCCCCAACAGCTCAAACTCCAACCGCCTGAGCGAATTGGCGCAACGCATGGGGGCAGAGGCCTACCTGATCGACGGTGCCGATGATATCAATCCGACCTGGCTGCAGGACAAGCAGAACATAGGTATCACCGCCGGTGCTTCCGCCCCGGAAGTGTTAGTAGAAGCGGTGGTAAAGCGCCTGCGTGAATTGGGCGCTGATGCACCGGTTGAAGTTATCGGCAGGCCTGAAAATGTAACCTTCTCACTGCCGCGTGAGTTGCGAATTGATGTGAAGAATATCTAACTTCTCGGGTCTTCCTTTTTATTTTTCTTTACGATAGAAATTTCAGTCACTTTCGAGCAATGTCTCGTGGGTTTTCTGTCCGTGCTTTAACATTTCCTGCTGCGGATAGGGGGATACACTATGCGGTTGCGACTGGGAGTCGGATTTAGCGCTGGAACCACTTTGATGGAGCTCATGGTGGTATTGGCTATTCTAGCTGTTGTTCTTAGCGTCGTAGTCCCTGGGTTTGAGCGGCTTTTTGCCAGCAGTCGAGTCTACAGTGAGGCTAGAATTTTATTGAACGCTGTGTATCTTACCCGTGCGGAAGCGATCAAACGTAATCTGCCAGTCACAATGTGCCCCAAGGATGAGTCTGTTTCCAATAGCGATGGCTGCGGAGATTCGTACGCTGTGGGTTGGATGGTTTTTCTGAATCCTTCCAGGGCACGTCATCCAGAGCGAAAAGCGGACATCCTCGCCGTTCACGATTCGATAGGGACCGCCGTAACAGTTCTCAACAGGGCTGGTACCCGAAGTGCGAATGAAAGAATCACCTACTATGGCGACGGTACTGCCCATAGGAACTTAACGCTGATGGTGTGTTCGACCATAGGTTCCAGCGTAGACTCGTGGAGTGTAGTACTTAACATTGTTGGCAGACCACGGTTTGCTCGCGACTGGGGTAAATGTCCAGATGAGGCCTGATCAGTCTTCCAGCCCCAGTTTCTTAAGGCGATAGCGTAAACTTCTGAAACTTATTCCTAGCGCTTTTGCAGTATTGGTTTTGTTCCATCGGGAAGCTTCCAGTTCTGCAGCAATAATGTTTTTCTCGATTTCCGCCAGATAACCTTCCAGGTCACCGTTGACTGAGTCCAGACTTGAAGTCTTTTGTGGTGATAGTTCTGTGCTTTGATTTTCCGGTGTAGTGGATTGCGCGGTCCTGCTTGGAAACTGTAAGTCTGATGCCGTGATTAGTCCATTTTCGGATAGTGCTAATGCCCGTTCCAGCACGTTTTCCAGTTCTCTAACGTTGCCGGGAAAGTCGTAGGTTACTAAAGAGTGTAAAGCGTTGGATTCAATAGATGCATTCTCAATCCCCATTTCCATAGCCGCTCGCTGTAGTAGCACCTGGGCCAGTTCGGGGATGTCTTCTGAGCGCTCGCGCAGAGCGGGTACGTATATGTCGATCACATTGACCCTGTAGAACAGATCGTTTCTGAACCGGCCGGTATCGACTTCAGTCGATAGAACCTTGTGTGTTGCGCTCACAAGTCGAATGTCAGTGGGGTGTTCTTCATTGGCACCCACAGGACGAACGACTTTTTCCTGAATAGCCCGCAATAGTTTTACCTGCATTGCTAGGGGTAGGTCGGCCACTTCGTCCAGAAACAAAGTTCCTCCAGAGGCAGCCTGAAACAGACCGATCTTGTCGTGCATCGCTCCCGTGAAGCTGCCTTTCATGTGGCCAAACAACTCGCTTTCCATGAGCTCTGGCGGAATAGCGCCACAGTTCACCGCCACAAAGGGGCCGCCGGAGCGAGGTCCATTGTTGTGAATCAGACGGGCGACCACTTCCTTGCCGCTGCCGGACTCCCCGTGAATATGTACTGGCGCCTGGCTACGGGCGAATTTTGTGATCTGCTGACGTAGCGCGGTGATCGTAGGCGCAGACCCAATTAGCTGGTTGTCCACCGCGCGAACGGTCTGGGAAGAGTCTGCCTCGAGTTGCAGTGCGGCGGTGACTATATTGCGCAAGCTTTCCAGCTCAATAGGCTTGCTAATGAAGTCAAACGCGCCTGCTTTTAGTGCCTCTATCGCGGTTTCAACGCTGCCGTGCGCGGTAATCATGGCAACCGGTACGTCAGGATTTTCGGCCTGAATATATTCCACCAGACTGATGCCGTTGCCATCGGGCAGGCGCATATCTGTGAGGCATAGGTTGGGATGCTTTTCATCGAACAGCGACCTGGCTTCCGCCAAGTTTTCGGCGGAGTAGGTGTTGAGCCCCATACGACTTAATGTAATGTCTAGCAGTTCCCGAATATCGGGTTCGTCGTCGACAATCAGTACAGTTTGCTTGGTCATACTTGATACTTTTTCCTATAGCTATTTTTTTAGGATCATAGCGCGCGTTGGCTGACGGCTATCCTAAAGCAGCTCTCGCCTTTGTTCGTTGTTCTGTAACTCAAGTGCGCACCGTTAATTTCGCACAATTCCTTACACAGGAATAATCCCATGCCACTGCCTTCTTCAACAGTGGTAAAGAAAGGTTCGAACAGTTTGGGCAGATCGACTGGGCTTACCCCCGTCCCCTCGTCGATTACTTCAATAAAACACTGATGGGAAACATGGTCGAGGCTAACGTCTATGCGAGCACGCTCAGCCCCTGAGGTTATTTGGCTGTGACGAATCGCGTTATCTACAAGGTTGGTCATCACGCGTTGCAGGTTCTCCGGATCGAACTCCACCAAAAGCTCTTTGAAATCGCAGCTGATAGTGATCTCTACGGGTCTGTTGAGGTTGCTCAGGTAAGTGGATGCCCAGTCTTCCAACCATTGTGATAGCAACAAGTATTCTGGTTTGGGAGCTTCACGTCGAGAGATCTGCATAACGCTTTCTATTATGTTGTTAACCCTTTCGCTATTCTCGATCATGATCTCAGCCATGCGTCGATCAGCTTCCTTTAAATCGGGGGATTCAATGAGTAACTGTGCGGCGTGGCTCATGGCGCCTAGTGGGTTGCGAATCTCATGAGCGATACTGGCGGTGAGTCTACCCAGTGAAGAGAGCTTGAGTGATTGTGCGTATTGGGTGACTGGCGTGTAGTCTTCCACGAAGATCAATGCTTCGCGCGCCTCGCTCGGTTGCAAGTCTCGAAAGTGCGCAATCACCTCTGGCGCGCCGTCCATCACAGTAAAGGGTTTGGCCCGATGTAGCCCAGAGTCTCGCCAGTGAGCATACTGGTATGCCAGCTCGCTGCTATAGTCGGCTAGTTGCCGGCCCTGCTCTACGGTGAGTGGGCGCTCAGGTGCCAGTAGTGAGCTGGCTGATTTATTGATTACGCGAACCAATCCGTCCTCGCCCACTAACAAAATCCCTGTTTGCATATGCTGCACGATCTGTTCATTCAGTCGCTGCAGGTTGTAGAGATCGCTCGCTCGATTTCGTGCCAACTCCTCGGCGTTGCCCAGCCGAATGGAGATTGCCTGAACCATCAGGGAAACACCAAAAATCAGTATTCCCAGAATACCTGCCGGAAACAGTGCGTTAAAGCTTGCCTCTCCAATACTAACTAGACGCAGAGTATCCAGAAGAATTGCGAGCACGGACATGGCTGCTACTAACGTGGCTATAGTGCGGGCGGTTATCAGTACTGCGCTTGCAGCCACGGTGATGATAAGTAAAACTGGTAGGCCACTTGCCATTCCGCCACTCGTGTCTGTGAGTGTTGTGATTGCTGCGATATCGATGAGAAAGACGCCAAAAAGCAATGTTTGACTTTGGTGGCGGCGCGACACAAGTGAACCGGCCAGTGCGACGCTGGTGCCCAGGTAAAGTAATGCCACGGATACATACAGTGTGGGGTTTAGACTGCCCACTAACTGGCGCGTGTTCGGGCTGATTAGCATGATTAGCAAAACCACACCCAGCAGGGCGCGATACACCACATAGATACGAAACAGCGCAACATTCTGTTGTGTGCCAGCGTGTGCCGCGGGCTTGGTCAAAATGGCAGGGCGGTCGATCACTACTGTATTCCCCCTGTTATCAGCTGTGGTTAACTACGCGGAGCCGTAATGTGTGTCCGAGTACGTTTGGCAGATATTTGTGTCAGCGCCGTCAGTGTAGCAAGGATGTCACTGAAGTGAGCTTTCTATCCATGTAAATGTATGGGTAGTAGGGGTGGTACATCGTGCTGTGATACCGGAAAATACGTCCTCGATTTGAGTTAAGGACAGTCCATGGCAGCGCTCTCTATTTTGATGGCCCAGATAAACACGCAGGTGGGTGATTTTGACGGCAATGTCGACAAAGTGCTTAAGGTCGTCGGTGATGCTGCGGCCACGAAAGAACTGCCCGTGGTAGTTTTTCCAGAGCTTACCCTGTGTGGTTACCCCCCAGAGGATCTGTTGCTTCGTCCCAGCATAGAGTTGCGCGTGGATGCAGCGTTGCAGCGACTCGCAGCTGAGTTACCAGCCAACGCATATGCGGTTGTTGGCTACCCGCGACTGCTGGAAGGCAAGCTTTACAATATGGCAGGTGTCATTTTTCAAGGCGAGTTGATAGCAGAGTACCGCAAGCACGCGCTACCCAACTATCAAGTGTTTGACGAGAAGCGCTACTTCACACCCGGCAGTGAAGCCTGTGTTGTCGACATCGCTGGCGTGCCTGTGGGCCTCACGATCTGTGAAGATATCTGGGAAGACGGGCAGGTTTCGGGCACAGTATCTGCGGGCGCGCAGCTGATCCTTAACCTGAACTCTTCTCCTTATCACATTGGTAAGCGTAGCGAGCGAATAGCGCTGGTTAGCGGGCGCGCCAAGTCATCATCCACGCCCATTGTGTATGTCAATCAGGTGGGTGGGCAGGATGAACTGGTGTTTGATGGCGGCTCTTTTGCCGTTGGTCACGATGGTCAGGTGATTGTTAGTGCACCGTCATTTGAAGAGGGTCAGTACTGGCTGGAGGCAACGTCTGTAGATAATGTGGTGCAGCTTAGTTCTGACGAACCATCGATTAAGCCCGGTGCAGACGAAGAGTTGGAAGCCACCTGGAAGGCTCTAGTGCTAGGCGTGCGTGACTACGTTAACAAGAATCGCTTTCCGAGTGTTGTGTTGGGTCTTTCAGGTGGTGTGGACTCGGCACTGACGTTGGCTGTTGCGGTTGATGCGTTAGGGGCAGATCGCGTTGAAGCGATCATGATGCCCTTTCGCTACACTTCTCAAATGAGTGTAGAGGATGCCGCCGAGCAATCTTTAACCCTTGGCGTAAAGCACAAAGTAATCTCCATTGAACCGATCTATGCAGCCTTCATGGCAAGTCTAGAAGAGGAGTTTGCCGGACTGGCACCCGATACCACAGAAGAAAACCTGCAGGCTCGCTGCCGCGGGGTATTACTCATGTCAGTGTCTAACAAAAAAGGCTCTCTCGTGCTGACTACGGGTAACAAGAGTGAGATGGCCGTAGGCTATTCAACGCTGTATGGCGATATGGCCGGTGGCTTCGATGTGCTCAAAGACGTGCCCAAAACGCTCGTGTTCGCGCTGTGCCGTTACCGCAACTCCTTAGGCCCATGCATCCCCGAGCGAGTCATCGAGCGTCCTCCATCGGCTGAATTGGCTCCCGATCAGAAAGATGAAGATAGCTTGCCACCCTACGAGGTTCTGGACAGAATTCTCGAACTGTACGTAGAGCAAGATTATAGTGCGGACGCCATTGTTGCCGAGGGCATGAACCGGGGGGAGGTGCAGCGCGTGCTACGCCTTGTCGATCTAAACGAGTACAAACGGCGTCAAGCGCCGATCGGTGTGCGCATCACCCAGAGAGGTTTCGGGCGTGACCGGCGCTACCCAATCACTTCAGCCTGGAAAATAGGGGAATAATGCCCTGGGACGCCAAGCGGTTGTAACGGCTTAGGCGTTCGGTCGATTATCGAACTGCGGAGGTTTGGGTGGGTCAAACAGCCCGAATGAGGCTCGGTTGATCCATGACCGCTGCTGCCCATCAAGCGTATACACCGAGTCGAACTCGCCATTCTCATTGACGGACGGATGGTTGGGATAGTTTAGCGCCAATGTGTTGATGGCATCGCGAGCCAGTTGGTCCTCTCCTAGCAGAATGTAGCCTTGGGCCATCACGGCCAAGCCGTCGGGTACCGCCGGGGTGCGCTGGAAATTCTCAACGACATACTTGCCTCGGTTGGTAGCGGCCAAGTAGGCGCCCCTTCGAAAGTAGTAATTGGCCACATTGATCTCGTGCCGGGCCAGCAGGTTACGCAGGTGCACCATGCGGGCTTTGGCATCGGCAGCGTAGGGACTATCTGGGAAGCGAGCTACCAATTGAGCAAATTCAGCAAATGCCTCTTTTGCCTGGCTGGTATCGCGTTTGGTTTGATCAGTGGAAACAAAGCGCGCAAAGACGTCCTCATTACCCGTGTAGGCCGACAAGCCTTTCATGTAATACGCGTAGTCTACGTTGGGGTGCTGCGGGTGTAATCGAATGAAGCGGTCTGCGGCCTCCACAGCGGCTTCGTGCTCGTATGCGCCATAGTGTGCGTAGATAATCTCCAGCTGAGCTTGTTCGGCGTATTTACCAAACGGGTAGCGTGACTCCAGCAGCTGTAAGCTGCGCACAGCAAGGTCGAAGTTTCGGTTACGCAGGTAGCGTTGCGACTCCTCATACATTTGCTGCTCGCCGGTATCGGCTGCTATGTCGGGCAGTTCGTCATTTCCCGAGCATGCGACCATCGCGAGCAATATCGGTGCAACAAGAAGATATTTCAATGATTTCAACAACTTCGGTACCAGTGGCATGTTACTATGCTAACGTTTGGCGCTATTTAACCACAGTGCGACGGACGCATAAACAGGAATCTCTGATCTTACCGCGAGTCTTCCGGCAGAGGCAGTCGGTAAAGGTCAGAATATGAGACACAGATTGTGACAGATTCGAACTCTATTGTGTTGGAGGCGGTTGTGCCTGCTGACCTCGCGGGTGACCGGTTGGATCAGGCTGCGGCCGCATTGTTTCCAGATTACTCGCGTTCGCGACTGCAAACATGGATCAAGCAGGGCGACTTGCTGGTTGACGGGAAGCAGCTGCGCCCTCGCGACAAAATTCTGGAAGGCGCCTTGTTGACAGTTGCTGCAGAGCCAGAGCAAGAAGTTACCTGGCGGGCGCAAGACATAGCGCTGGATATTATTTTTGAAGACGACGATATTTTGGTGCTGAACAAGCCAGCAGGCCTTGTCGTGCATCCCGCGGCAGGGCATCACGACGGCACGCTCGTTAATGCCTTAATAAACCATGCGCCACAAGTGGCTAACCTTCCGCGCGGCGGCATTGTGCATCGCCTGGATATGGAGACATCGGGAGTGATGGTCGCGGCCAAGACACTCAGTGCGCATCATCTTTTAGTCGCGCAATTGCAGGCTCGAACAGTGAAGCGGCAGTATTGTGCGGTCTGTATTGGTGCGATGACTGGCGGCGGCACTATCAACGAGCCTATTGGTCGGCACCCAAAGCAACGTAAGAAGATGGCCGTGCGAGCGCTGGGTGGGAAGTCGGCCATCACGCACTACCGGGTTACCAAGCGCTTTGGCCATCACACCCAGATCGCCGTTAACCTGGAGACAGGCAGAACACATCAGATACGGGTGCATATGGCGCATCGGCATTACCCGCTCGTGGGTGACCCTGTTTACGGGGGGCGGTTGCGTATTCCCAAGGGAGCTTCTGCTCAACTGATCGAGGGTTTGAGAGCGTTCCCCAGGCAAGCGTTGCATGCCGAGTCGCTGGGGCTAAACCATCCCGCGTCCGGTGAGCCGGTACAATTTGACTGCCCATTACCCCAAGACATGCTGGATCTGTTGACTCTGCTGGGGGCCGAAGACCCTGAGCATGGCTGAATCTCCCTGGCTCGTGCCGCAATGGCCTGCGCCCCCAAATATTCTGGCGCTGTCGACAAAAAGGCTCGGTGGTGTAAGTGTGCCGCCATTTAGCAGCCTTAATCTTGCGCGGCATGTTGGTGATGACCCACTGGCCGTTACCCGCAACCGGGAAATATTGCAGTCCAAGCTGCCCAAAGGGGTGGCTGTTCAATGGCTACAGCAGGTACACGGTATAAACGTTGTTAACGCCACATCAGAACCAGCGCTTAGTGACCTTCATCTTGGCCCGGAGGCTGATGCCTGTTGGACATCGTCTGCTGGAGTGGCCTGCGCTGTCCTCACAGCCGACTGCCTCCCGATTCTGCTCTGTGATCGAGACGGTGGTTATGTGGCAGCTGTCCATGCGGGCTGGCGGGGTGTTCTAGCGGGAGTCGTAGAGGCTACCGTTGCCGCATCACCAGTAGATCCATCGGCCCTCATGGCTTGGCTGGGGCCGCACATTGGGGAGCAAGCCTTTGAAGTGGGCGAAGAGGTGCGTGACGCTTTCTTAGCAAACGCGGCCGCATTTGGTGATCGTAATAGGGTGTCAGAGTGTTTTCTGGCGGCGCCCAGAGCAGGTCACTGGCTGGCAAACTTGGGAGAACTAGCAACCATGAAGTTGAATTTTATGGGTGTTAATCGCATTTATAGTTCAAATAGCTGCACGTTTGCCGAAGATGCTCGTTACTTTTCTTACCGAAGAGACGGTGACACAGGGCGGATGGCCAGCTTGATCCTGATCAATCCAATCTGAATACGCTAATCTCCATACTTGAAATAGGGCTATTTGGCCCCATTTAACCCCCCATAGAGATAGATACTGAGCCTCGATGGCACAGATCATGGGAGAGTAAATGATGAGAATGGACAAAATGACCAACCAGTTGCAGACCGCGCTGGCCGATGCCCAGTCACTAGCACTGGGTAAAGACAACAACTTTATTGAACCTGTGCACCTGCTGTCGGCATTGATCACGCAGCAGGGCGGCTCCACGCGTCCGCTGTTGCAAAAGACCGGCGCGAATGTGGCTGGCCTGCAGGCGGCTGTCGCCACTGCAGTAGAAAACCTGCCTAAAGTGAGTGGCACGCAGGGGGATGTGCACCTCTCTAGTGACTTAGGTCGCGTGCTAAATGTGACAGACAAGCTGGCTCAGCAATCGGGGGATGCTTATATCTCCAGTGAGCTGGTGCTGTTAGCCCTGCTCGAGAGCAAGGGTCAGGCGGGTGATTTGCTTAAACAGCACGCGGTAACCGCAGTAACCCTAAAGGGAGCAATAGATGAAGTACGAGGAGGCGAGTCAGTGGATAACCCCGAAGCGGAAGAATCCCGCCAGGCGCTAGACAAGTACACCATTGACCTGACGGAGCGCGCGGAGCAGGGCAAGCTCGATCCCGTTATCGGTCGCGATGATGAGATCCGCCGCACTATTCAGGTGTTGCAACGTCGAACGAAAAACAACCCGGTTCTCATCGGTGAACCGGGTGTGGGTAAGACTGCGATCATAGAAGGTCTGGCTCAGCGGGTGATCAATGGCGAGGTGCCAGAGGGCCTTCGCGGCAAGCGCATACTGTCACTGGACCTTGGCGCGCTGTTGGCGGGCGCTAAGTTTCGAGGCGACTTCGAGGAAAGGCTCAAGGGCGTGTTGAACGAACTGACCAAGCAAGAAGGTCAGATCATTTTATTCATCGATGAGTTGCACACCATGGTGGGTGCCGGCAAGGCCGAAGGTTCAATGGATGCCGGTAACATGCTGAAGCCGGCATTGGCGCGGGGCGAGCTCCACTGTGTGGGTGCTACTACACTGGATGAGTACCGTAAAGATATCGAAAAAGACGCTGCACTTGAGCGCCGCTTTCAAAAAGTACTCGTCGATGAGCCTAATGAGGAAGACACGATTGCGATTCTGCGTGGACTGAAAGAACGCTACGAGGTTCACCATGGTGTGGACATTACTGACAGCGCGATTATCGCTGCGGCCAAGCTATCACAGCGCTACATTACTGATCGTCAGCTGCCCGACAAGGCCATCGATCTGATTGATGAGGCCGCAAGCCGTATTCGCATGGAGATCGACTCCAAGCCCGAGGCGATGGACAAGCTAGAGAGGCGCTTAATTCAGCTGAAGATTGAGCGTGAAGCAGTGAAAAAAGATACCGACCCAGCGGCGCTCAAGCAGGTTGAACTGCTCTCAGAGCAGATCGATTCTGTTGAGAAAGAATTTGCCGACATGGAGGAAATCTGGACGGCGGAGAAAGCGTCTGTGCAAGGCGCTGCCCAGATTAAGGGTGAGATAGAGCAGGTTAAACTCGATCTTGAGACGGCACGTCGGGCAGGCGACTTAACACGCATGTCGGAGCTGCAATACGGTCAAATGCCTGAGCTGGAAAAGCAGTTAGAACTGGCTCAGGAAGCTGAAGTTACTGAGCACACGCTCCTTCGCAATAAGGTTACAGACGAAGAGGTTGCCGAGGTAGTGTCTCGATGGACAGGTATACCTGTCTCAAAAATGCTCGAGGGTGATCGAGAAAAGCTCTTGCGCATGGAAGACTTCTTGCACGAGCGCGTGGTAGGGCAGAACGAGGCGGTTGTGTCGGTATCTAACGCGGTACGTCGGTCACGCGCCGGTCTTTCTGACCCTAATCGCCCAAATGGTTCTTTTCTGTTTCTTGGGCCAACCGGGGTCGGCAAAACCGAGTTGTGTAAAGCACTGGCTGAATTTCTGTTTGATAGCGAGCAGGCGATGGTGCGGATCGATATGTCGGAGTTCATGGAGAAGCATTCGGTTGCGCGTCTGATCGGCGCGCCTCCAGGCTATGTGGGCTATGAGGAAGGCGGTTATCTCACAGAAGCCGTGCGTCGAAAGCCTTATTCCTTGCTGTTGCTGGATGAGGTAGAGAAGGCGCATCCGGATGTGTTTAATATCTTGTTACAGGTGTTAGAGGACGGTCGCCTGACCGATGGTCAGGGGCGCACCGTGGATTTTCGTAATACGGTGATTGTTATGACCTCGAATCTGGGCTCAGATCTGATTCAGGAACTGGCTGGTGATGAGAATTACGACGCGATGAAATCAGCTGTTATGAACGTGGTGGGCACACATTTCAGGCCCGAGTTTGTTAACCGCATTGATGAGTCGGTTGTATTCCATCCACTACTTAAGGAGCAGATTCGCGGTATAGCCCAGATACAGTTGCAAGGGTTGAAGGCGCGTCTTAAAGAGCGTGAGCTCGGTCTGGAAATCAGCGACGCCTTTATGGATAAGCTGGTGACGGCTGGATTTGATCCAGTCTACGGTGCTCGTCCGCTTAAGCGCGCCATCCAGCAGGAAATAGAGAACCCGCTGGCTCAACGTATTTTGGCTGGGGAGTTTGAGCCTGGAAGTACGATCCGAATCGACTTATCTGACAAAGACGTGTTGTTTAATGCCGCCTGATCTAAAGGGGCCTGTAGGCCCCTAAACACCCGGTATTCAGTCGTGATTTGATCGCATGGATACCGTTTGTCATCCCAATCTACCGCTTATCCACTCCCGCTGTGCAGTGCGCGACTTACCCTGCAAGATGCAGATTGGGAGAAGTGTTTTGATCAGGAAGGATGCAATGGCAAAACAAGGGAAGCGATTCGGTCGAGGTTTTACTCTGATAGAGATCATGATTGTGGTAGCTATTGTTGCAGTGCTGCTCACCGTGGCACTCCCTTCTTTTCAGGATCAAATTATTCGCGCGAATAGAAGTGCTGCACAGGCCCAAATGCTCGATATCGCCAACCGACAGCAGCAGTATGTTTTGTCCAACCGGTCTTACATGGACAAAACGACACTGGAAAGCTCGGGTTTCGTGCTCGATCCGGATGTTCTTGATGATTACACCTACGACATAACGGTGGGAAGCGGTGCAGTTCCTACTTATATCATTACGTTCGAGCCTTATGGCAGGCAAGCTAACGACCCGAATATGACACTAAATGAACAGGGTGTCGGGGGCCCCGAAGACCTGTGGAAGCGTTGATTAGCATGAGAAGCGCTAGAGACCAGCAAGGTGCCCTTATGATCGAAATTTTGGTCACTATAGCAATTCTCGTTATTGGGCTGTGGGGTCTTATGGAAATGCAGACCAGACTGCAAATCTCGGAGATGGAGTCGTACCAGAGAACGCAGGCATTGATGTTGGTTGATGATATGGCTAACAGGATTGGCACTAATCGCCGCAATGCCTCTCTTTACGTCACCGTGGCAGAGCAGGGCGCTGGGGTTGCAAACTGTGCCACACCCGCGGTGACTGCAGCTCTTGAGATTCGCGATGAGGCAGAGTGGTGTGCAGCGATCAAGGGCGCGGCGGAACAAAGCGGTGGGACGGAAGTGGGTGCTCTGGTGGGTGGCAGAGGCTGCGTGAAGTCGCTGAGTGCTTCTGGCGTTGAAGAATACATGGTTATCGTAGTTTGGCAGGGCCTCACTCCCATCGCGGCACCGCCCGCCGAGGTTGATTGCGGAGAGAATGAATACGATATTCCTGTCGGTTCTGCTTGCGCAGCAGCGCCTGATTTTTGTAGACGTTATGTGTCAAGGTTGGTTCGCATAGCGGACCTGACTGACCTCTGAGGTATGGTGAAGGAAATGCACAATCAGTTCTCTCGTCGCCGCTCTCAGTCTGGTCTTAGCCTCATAGAGTTGCTAATTGCTACAGCTCTTGGGGTTCTCATTGTCACTGCATTGGCGGAGCTGTTCGCAGATATTACCCGCACTAACCGAGAGATGGCGAAGACTAACAGCCAGATTGAAAATGCGCGCTTTGCCATGCAGTTTCTGCGAAATGACATTATGCACGCTGGATATTGGGGCACGCACGTACCGGAGTTTGATGACCTCATGTGGAGCGCAGCTCCCACTGACGTGCCCTCGATTATTCCTGACCCGTGCTTGGCTTTTGCTTCATGGACGGCCACGGCTGGTCATGTCGACTCGCTGTTAGGAATAGGAATCCAGGCCTACGAAGACCCGCCTGGCACCTGTGGGCCTCCTGGTGGAGCCTCTTTACTCTCCGACAAGCTGGCGGGTACAGATGTACTGGTTGTCAGGCACGCTGAAACCTGCGAAGCGGGGGTGGATGCAAACTGCGACGCTGTAGTGGACGGGCAGCTCTATTTTCAGGGCTCGAACTGTGCAGCAGATAGAGCTGTAGGACAACTGTTCACGTTTTCTAACGATCCGAATTCATTCGTTGAGACAGAACGCGATTGTTCGACCGTAACAGGGCGTCGTCGCTTTATTCAGAACATCTACTATATCCGTGATTGGTCAGTCACTGCGGGCGACGGAATACCAACGCTGATGAGGTCAGAGTTCGACCTCTCAGCAGGTGTGCTGAGTCAGAGGCCGGCTCAAGCATTAGTGCCTGGGATAGAGCGTTTTAGAATTGAGTTGGGGATTGATAGCTTGAGCGAAAATGGCTCGCCCATTGACTATTCACAATCGGTTGACTGGGCCGACCCCACTAACTGGACCCTAGCAACAAACCGAGGCGATGGAATACCTGACACCACAGATTCGTCACTTAACGATGGTGGCTTTTTGCATTGTGATCCCTGTACGTTAGACCAATTTACTAACGTAGTTGTGGTTAAAGTTTATCTTTTGGCGAGAGCAGATGAGTCCAGTCCAGGTTATACAGATAACAAAACCTACAATCTGGGTGGTTTACCGATAGCTGCTTTCAATGACAACTTTAAGCGACACGTATTCAGCTCTACCGTCAGTGTCAGAAATACTGTAGCGAGGAGGGAGACTCCGTGATTTCAATCTCACCCGTATCTCGAGAGTCCGGAGTCATAACAATATTTGTGGCAATGGTCATGTTGCTTTTAATTACACTACTGATCACTACAGCATTCTCACTGAGCACTACAAATTTGCGCGCTGTAGGGAATGTTCAGTCAAGAGATGAAGCAATAGCTGCAGCTGATACAGCCATTGAGCAGGTGATCGTGCTCAATACGTCGACAGCGGCCTTTGCGGCAGCGCGAACGTACACTATTGATATGAATCTGGGCGGTAACATTTACAATGTTGAGGTTCCTGCGCCCGTGTGCGTTAGGACGGAGCAGGTCAATATCGAATCAACCAGCAGTGTCACACTTCCCGGGTTTTCAGCGGGAGATGCCTGGAACACAATTTGGGAAATTAATGCGATAGCCACTCAACCGGCCACTGGCGTTCGCGTAAGCGTTGTTCAGGGTATCAAGGTACTGTTGACGACTGTAGAGATGAATGCGGTATGCACTTAGGTTTGATGCACTCGTGTGTATCAGACGACGGAGAGACCATTATGAGATTTTTTGCAACTGTTACCCTTAGCCTGATTTTTCTGCTGAGTCTCAGCGCGCAATCTAGAGCAGAGGATATCGATCTATTTTTAGGGTTGCCAGGTGGTGGTTCGGTACCTCCGAATGTGTTGTTCATCATCGACAATACCTCAAACTGGTCTCAAGCCGGCGATGAGGAAATCGATGGAGAGGACGCCATCTTCTATATCCAAAAGGCGGCATTGCAACAGGTGATACGCGAGCTGCCTGAAAATGTAGTCAACGTTGGGTTGATGATGTTTACCGAAACCGGCAACCCAAATAGCAATATTGATGGAGGGTATGTGAGAGGGGCTATTCGCCTAATGACTCCTGCGAACAAGATTTTGTATGAAAACATGATCGGCGAACTTGAAATCAATAGAGACCAAGCAAATGGCGATGCTGCATCACTGGTTATGGCGGAGGCGTACACCTATTTTGATGGTAAAAACCCGATTGGGGGTAATAGAAAAGAAAAAGCAGACTTTGACGCCAACAATTACTTCAAGGGTGAGGCGGACGATGGGGGCGACACAGATTTACAGGAAGTATTCAATCTCACTGACGGAAGAGATGTGTTTTCCGGATTCAGTGGTTTCCCATATAACAAGCCAGACGATACATGTAAGAACTATATAATTTGGATAAGCAATGGCGCAGTAAATGAGAACACGCCTAGCAAACGAGATTCGAGGACGTACCTGGATACCATAGATACAAACGGGGACTACGGCCCAATTCCTCTTACCGGGGACTTTCCATGGGACGCTCGTTCGGATAACCCCTCAGATGAGTGGGCGAGATACATGGAAGATAACTTACAGCTCTCGACCTTTACTATTGATATTAATAGAGACGAACGAACAAATTCGGGTAAAGAATGGACAGCTACGCTGCAGAGTATGGCTAATAGCGAATTACGCTATTTTGCTACTAACGCAACAGTAGACGAGATAGTAAAGTCGATTAAGGGAGCGCTAACCCAAATACTCGCCGAGGATTCGGTTTTTGCATCGGTAGCGCTGCCAGCCAGTGCGAATACGCAAAGTACATTTCTCAATCAGGTGTTCATTGGTCAGTTTCGACCTGATCCGCAGGTGCGCCCAAGGTGGGATGGAAACCTAAAGCAATACAAGCTTGATTTTATTGGGAACGCAGACGGCACTCAAACGCTCAGGCTGGTCGACTCGACAGGGGCCTCGGCCGTGGATTCTGGCCCTAATGGATCCGGCTTTTTGAATGAATGCTCAAGAAGTTTTTGGGGGCCGGACACCGATACCTATTGGAGTTTTCTGAGTACTAGTGAGGCGCGCGGTGCCTGCCAGACTGCGGCGAATTATAAGGAATCCAATGCGCCTGATGGTCCAGTTGTGGAGAAAGGGGGGCAGGCTTACGTTCTTCGTGGTGGTTCGAGCTTTAGCAATTTTAACGCGTCCGGAAGAGCTGTACTCACTGCTAGCGACGAGCTATGTGGTCCTACTTCGGCTGGCCTAACGCCCTGCATAGCAACTGACACTTTTGCCTTAACGGCCGTCAACGACCCCAACTCAATGGGCGTTGGAAGTACATCTGAGTTATCTGAACTTATCAGTTGGTTGGTGGGTGTTGACACCGAGAACGAAGATGAAGACGCAGATGGAAATGTGACTGATGTAAGGCCGTCGGTTCATGGTGATGTTATCCATTCGCAACCTATAGCAATCAATTATTCCTCAGACCCAACTACACCGGGTGTAGTGGTTTTTTATGGTGGCAATGACGGTGTGCTACGAGCGGTAAATGGTAACAGGGAAGACCCTTACGAGGGCGTGGACGAAGGTTCTGAGTTCTGGGCATTTATGCCGCCTGAGTTCTATGATCAGGCCGCTCGATTAAAATCCAATGATCCCAATGATCCAAATGACGTGGTGAGGTTTCCGGCTTCAGGCCTCAGTGTGGGAAGCGTCGGGCAGCCAAAACCCTATGGGCCGGATGGCCCAATTACGGCATATCAGGATGGGAGCACGAAATGGTTGTTTGTAGGCATGAGACGCGGAGGCAGAACGATTTACAGCCTTGATGTGTCCAACCTGGCAGCGCCACAAGTTAGGTGGCGCTTGGGTTGTGACGATGCAGGTTGCGCCACTGGCTGGGAGAATCTGGGTCAGACATGGTCACCCATGAACCTGGCTTTTTCGGCGGATGCCGGACGAACGAAGCCCTATGTAATTATGGGTGGTGGCTACGATACCTGTGATGATGACGATAATGGGGATCCGAACTCACCGATTAACCATACATGTTCAAGTACGCCGGGCTCCGGGCTAGGGAATGGCGTATATATTATCGACGCAGAAACGGGTGAGCTGGTTCAAACACTCGAGACCGACAGAGCAGTGCCAGGTGCAATCACAATAGTGCCTGTAAGCGATAACGACAATAATATCTCGTGGGCATATGCGGCTGACATGGGCGGTAACGTTTATCGAATTTCTGGGGCAGATGCTAATACTGCAATTGGTACACGACTACCAGGGGATCCCACAGTGAGTGGTACTGGATGGACAATATCGAAGATAGCATCCCTTGGATGCAGCTCGAAGGCATCTCCGTCGTCTTGTGACGCGAACCGAAAGTTTATGTTTGGCCCCGATGTAGCGCGGATTCAGGATAACAAATTCGCGGTTTTAGTGGGTAGTGGAGAGCGAGAAAAGCCATTGGAAGCCTATGAGGCAGCGGGAGCTGTACAGAACTACTTTTTTGGAATGACTGATATAGCTGATGATGCAGACTGGTTAGATAATGACCCTTCTGGATCGAAATGCGGCTCTGATACGTTATGTATGGATTCATTTACTACTCTTGAACTCAAGGGCGCACTCGTGGACGGAGCACAGGTTGGCACCGAAACCGATAATGCAATTATTAGTGATAAAGGGTGGAAGTTTAGGTTGCTGGCGGGTGAGCAGGTTGTTTCTGGTGCGCTAACAGTGTCGGACGATGTCAATTTCAGCACGCATATCCCCGTCGACCCCTCTCTTGCTGCGTGTGATTCAGATCTGGGTACCGCCACTACATATAACATTGGGTTCGACGATGGTGTAGGCAAAGCTAACAATATCAACTCAGGAGGCCTGGTGCCTACCCCCGTAGCGGGGAAGGTTATTCTCGATGATGGCACCACAGTGCCGTTTTGTATTGGCTGCGGTGGTGAAAACTCAGCCATTGGGGGCAGCGAGGTGACCAGTAGTGTGAATTGGTCTCAGCCGAAAAGTCGAGTGTACTACAAGGTAGAAATATGAGGCGCAACGTCCAATCTGTTTCTGCAGCTTCAAGAGGTATATCGAACTCTTTTGGTTTTACGCTGCCGGAATTGATGGTAGTGATGATAATTATTGCGATTATTATGTCTATTGCGCTTCCAGCCTTTAGAAATACCACGCTTTCTACGCGATTGAGCAATTATTCAAATGAGTTGGTATCCAGCATCTATCTAGCTAGAGGAGAGGCGATAAAACGGAATGCCCGTGTTCGCATGTGTGCTTCAAATAACGGGGTAGACTGTGAGTCGTCAGGTGGATGGGCGCAGGGTTGGGTCGTGCTAGACCCGAACAACGTCCCACTAAAAGTACAAGAAGAATTGGGGGCTGGCTACGTGATCCAGGCTTCCGGAGCGGTGCATATGTTAACTTTCGACTCCACCGGTTTTATTGTGACGCCTACAGCATCGGAGACAGTATTCACTGCGTGTCGTGCCTCTCCTCTTGGCAACCAGAAGAGAGAGGTCAGTGTGAGTCGCATTGGTAAAACCAGCGTGTCACGAGATGAAGCAAGCTCTTGCCCGTAGCGTGAAGAGAATAAAAGTCCCGCATGCGCTCTATGCCTTTATTGCGCCCTTCAATCGCAGTTTAATTGAATAATCTTTTGCGCTTTCGCGCGTTCCCCCTCTTTTTCTTCCGGGCTTAAAATTCGAAAGGAGCCATCTGCATTTTGAACACGAATCCTCTGAAAGTTGTCTAGTGATTCAAGGTTCTGTCGGGCGCTAGCACAAAGTGCGGGGTCTTTTATGAATTGTGGGGATTTTCCTGGGTTTTCTCCGATGGCATTCACCGGTGTGTTGTCGTCGGAGGATTGACGAGTGCTATTTGAGCGTGTCTGATTCGAACCTATGAAGTTGCCACTCGAGTTTATTGCGCCTTCTTCGAAAGGGGTGCCGCTTGGTGGCGGGCGATCACTGATTTGGATTATACCGGAACTGTCTTTCCACTTGTAGAACTTGTCAGCCGCCAGAGTTGATGATGAGCTGAGCATAGCGACGATGAGTGCGACGGCTTGAAGCGTAGTTAGAGTTTGCAAAATTTTGTTCTCCACAGCCGTTAGCGGCAATACGCGCTTATGAGATCCTTCGCCTTGTCGCGCTCTGTCTCGACCTGGTCGGGGGTCAGTACGCGAGTTTCACCCTGATCATCTTTGATATTTATCTGAGCACCTGAGTTCATGGCGGCAAGGTTTTCACGCGCCCTTTTGCAATATTCTGGGTTGGGTCTCTTTTGCTCTGGAGCTGTATTGATAGGTTCAAAGTTGTTGCCCACTCGTGGCGCGGTTTCGGCGGGTACGGCCCCAGTATTACCTGTTACTTGTCGTACGATTGATGATCCGGTCTCAACGACCTGATAGTCAGTTCCTTTAGGTGGCGGTCGGTCGCTGTGTACGGGGTTTCCACGGTCATCTAGCCATCGGTAATGTATGCTTTGCGCAATCGAAACCACAGATGCAGTCATGAGGAGTGTAACCAATAGCATCGCTCGTAATAATGACTCTGATAGTGCCACTCTAGCTTCCTTAAAGATGTTACTTGCAGTGTATGAAAATAACCCAAAATCAGATGTTTAGCCAATCTCTACTAGTCACCCAAGCGTGCAAATTGTAACGTCTGTCAGGTTGACTTTCCTCACTCTCGGTAAGACACTTACCGCGTCTTTCAAGTGGCAACGACTAACGTTGAGTACCCTCAGCCTCTGGTCTACCGTGGGAATGCGATGATTTCTCCCGGCTGCTTGATAGTCCCGTATGCAATCTGTCTCGCATTGAGCAGGTTGTGGGCCCGACACTGCGCTACCCCGCAGGGCGACCGATACGCTAATTCGTGATCGATTACCCCCATGGAGCGTTTTCTTGAGGGAGATCTCGAGTAAGTGTCGTGCGCGCAAATGGGGGTGGCGTCATTGCACAGATACCGGGTCAGGTATCTGTTAGATAACGACCACACACTAAGCATGCTTCGGCGAGGGTTACGCGTCGGGCATTTTGTTGTGCAGGAGTTAAGTAGCGTGGAGTTGTTATCAGGTGGCGAGATGATCGCCAGATCCCTCGAAGACGAGGGTGTAGAATATATTTTTGGTTATCCGGGCGGTGCAGTTCTGCACATCTACGACGCCCTGTTTAAAGAGAGCAAGGTACCCCATGTGTTGGTGCGTCACGAGCAGGCCGCTACCCATGCTGCCGATGGCTACGCGCGCGCAACGGGCAAGCCGGGGGTGGTGCTCGTAACCTCAGGGCCTGGCGCAACCAACGCCATAACCGGTATTGCCACCGCTTACATGGATTCCATCCCCATGGTGGTGCTGTCTGGTCAGGTGCAAAGTCACTTAATCGGTGAGGATGCGTTTCAGGAGACCGATATGGTCGGCATTTCCCGTCCTATCGTTAAGCACAGCTTTATGGCCCGTCATGCCACAGAGTTGCCAGAGATGATTAAGAAGGCATTTCACATCGCGGCCACGGGGCGTCCTGGACCAGTGGTTATTGATATTCCAAAAGACATCACAAGGCCCGATGAGAAATTTGAATACGTCTATCCTGATTCGGTAAAACTGAGATCATATTCTCCCTCACAACGTGGTCATACTGGCCAGATCAAGAAGGCGGCAAGATTACTACTGGGTGCCAAGCGACCGGTTATCTATGCTGGTGGCGGCGTAATTCTGGGCGAAGGTAGCGATTTGCTGGTTGAGATAACTCAGCACCTCAATTTCCCTATCACCAATACCTTGATGGGACTGGGTGCTTACCCTGGCAGCGATCGGCAGTTTCTTGGCATGTTAGGCATGCACGGGTTTTATGAAGCCAACATGGCCATGCACCATAGTGATGTGATTCTGGCGGTAGGCGCGCGGTTTGACGACCGCGTGACCAATACCGTAGAGAAGTTCTGTCCGGGCGCGAAGATAGTTCATATCGATGTGGACCCCGCGTCCATTTCGAAGACAGTATCTGCAGATGTGCCTATCGTTGGCCCCGTGCAATCGGTTCTGCGCGAATTGATTGATCAAGTCAAACAATTGCAAAGCAAGGAAGATGCGGTTTCGGACGATGAGGCGTTGGAGCGTTGGTGGCAGCAGATAGAAGGCTGGCGCAGTGAGCATGGCCTGTGGACCGGCCGTCGATTTAATGAGAGTGACGCCATCATGCCGCAAGAGGTGATTCAAAGCCTGTATCGCGCCACTAAGGGTGATGCGTATGTGACCTCGGATGTTGGGCAGCACCAGATGTTTGCCGCACAGTACTACAAGTTTGATAAGCCTCGGCGCTGGATCAACTCGGGTGGTCTGGGCACTATGGGCTTCGGTTTGCCTGCGGCTATGGGTGTAAAGCTTGCCTTTCCCGATATGGATGTTGCCTGTGTAACAGGCGAGGGCAGTATCCAAATGAACATTCAGGAGCTCTCTACCTGCACGCAATACAACACGCCAATCAAGATCATCAACTTGCGTAACAATTATCTGGGCATGGTGAAGCAGTGGCAGGACATGCAATACGAGGGTCGTTATGCAATGAGTACCTATGAGGACTCATTGCCAGACTTTGTAAAGCTCATGGAAGCCTACGGGCATGTGGGCATTGAAGTGCACAAACTGTCTGACCTGGACGCTGCCATGGAAGAGGCGTTTTCGATGAAAGACAAACTAGTCTTTCTGGATGTGTTTATCGATCCGATGGAGCACGTATACCCCATGCACATTGCGCCTAACGGCTCGATGAAAGACATGTGGCTGAGCAAGAACGAGAGGACCTGACATGAGACGGATCATTTCTATATTGATGGAAAACGAACCCGGTGCATTGTCTCGGGTGGTCGGACTTTTTTCTCAGCGCGGCTATAACATTGAAACACTTAATGTGGCAGCCACAGAAGACTCCACCTTGTCGCGTTTAACGCTGACAACCGCGGGTGATGACAAGCGCATAGAGCAGATCACTAAACATCTGAATAAGATTGTGGACGTGGTGAAGCTTGTTGATCTTACGGAAGGAGCGCATGTTGAACGTGATCTTATGCTGATTAAGGTACGTGCTCACGGGGCGCAGCGCGACGAGGTGAAACGCACCGTAGATATATTTCGGGGTCAGATTGTGGATGTGGGCCCGAACGTGTATACGATTCAGTTGACTGGTACCAGTGACAAGCTGGACTCCTTCGTTGCGGCGATGGGTGATGCGGATATCCTGGAAGTGGTACGCAGCGGCGTAGCGGGCATCTCACGAGGTGACAAGATACTGTCATTGTAGTGTGTGGTTTCTTAGGTAAGTTTTCGTGGTCAAAAGCCAAGACTGAATAACTGTAAGAAACAGCAGAAACTAAAAGGGGCCGCTAGCCAGCGGCCCCTTTTTTATGCGCGTGAAACGATGTAACTAGACGATACGCTTCATCGCAGTCATGTAACCGCGTAGCTTGGTGCCAACCACTTCAACTGGGTGCGATCTTATTGCTTCGTTCACGGTGATCAGCTCCGCATTGTCCACACCGTTATCGCCTTCCATTCCTTTTCCGATCACGTCGGTGTCCATCTTGGTCATGAAGTCTGCTAACAAGGGCCGGCAAGCATGGTCGAAAAGATAGCAGCCGTACTCAGCAGTGTCGGAAATCACGACGTTCATCTCATAGAGCTTCTTACGAGCGATGGTGTTGGCGATGAGCGGTGTCTCGTGCAGAGACTCGTAGTAAGCCGACTCTTCGATGATGCCCGCATCAACCATGGTTTCAAATGCCAGCTCAACGCCTGCTTTGCACATCGCGATCATTAGGATGCCGTGATCGTAGTACTCCTGCTCGGCGATCTCCTGCGAGGTGTTGGCGGATTTTTCGAACGCTGTTTCTGCCGTTGCCGCGCGCCAGCTCAGTAAGTTGATGTCGTCGTTGGCCCAGTCTTCCATCATGGTGGCAGAGAAGTGGCCTGTCATAATATCGTCCTGATGCTTTTCATACAGCGGACGCATGATTGTCTTTAACTCTTCGGCAAGGTGAAACGCGCGAATCTTGGCGGGGTTAGAAAGGCGATCCATCATGTTGGTGATGCCGCCGTATTTCAGACCTTCAGTTACCGTCTCCCAGCCGTACTGAATTAGCTTGGAGGCGTATTCGGGTGCGATGCCTTTCTCAACCATCTTGTCAAAGCACAGAATTGAACCTGTTTGGAGCATGCCGCAGAGGATGGTCTGCTCACCCATCAGGTCAGATTTAACTTCGGCAATAAACGAAGACTGCAGAACACCTGCGCGATGCCCGCCTGTACCTGCGGCGTAGGCCTTGGCCAGCTCCATGCCGTCGCCATTGGGGTCGTTTTCGGTATGCACAGCAATGAGCGTTGGAACACCAAAGCCGCGCTTGTACTCTTCCCGAACCTCAGTGCCCGGGCATTTGGGGGCTACCATGATGACGGTGAGGTCATCGCGAATCTGCATACCTTCTTCAACGATGTTGAAGCCGTGAGAATAAGATAGGCAAGCACCGTGCTTCATTAACGGCATTACGTCGTTAACCACTGCGGTGTGCTGCTTGTCGGGTGTTAGGTTCAGAACCAGGTCTGCAGTGGGAATCAGCTCCTGGTAAGTGCCCACCGTAAAGCCATTCTCTGTGGCGTTCTTCCAGGACTGGCGCTGCTCGGCAATGGCGCTCTCGCGTAGTGTGTAAGAAACATCCAGGCCGCTGTCACGTAAGTTCAGGCCTTGGTTTAATCCCTGCGCGCCGCAGCCAACTATAACTAGCTTTTTACCTTTGATTTTTTCAACGCCATCGGCAAATTCCGACTGATCCATAAAGCGGCATTTTCCAAGCTGCAGCAACTGTTTGCGCAGGGGTAGTGTGTTGAAATAATTCTGTCCCATGAGGGTCTCCTTGACAGGTTCTGGTAGATGCAACGCACGATACAGTGGATCTATGATTGCGTAAAACGCTAAATAGTAGAAACAGTATTGCGATAAATGCAATAATAGGCGGATGGAAACTCGACTACTGCAAATATTTCTCTCGGTTGCCGAGACGGCGAATTTCAGTCGCTCGGCAGAGCAGCTACACCTGAGCGTGTCGGCAGTCAGCAGAAGTGTGCAGCGGCTCGAGTCAGAACTGGGGCAGGCGCTGTTTGAGCGTGATAAGCGCCAGGTGCGGATGACTTCTGCTGGGAAGGCATTTAGGGAGTATGCCCAGCGCACGGTGACGGACTGGCAGCAAGTGCGGCGTACTCTCGGCAGCGATCGCGCGTTGGCCGGCGAGGTGAGTCTCTACTGCTCGGTTACGGCCAGCTACAGGGTGTTGTCGCCCGTTTTGGAGTCTTTTCGCGTCACGCACCCCGACGTTGAAATAATGTTGCATACCGGTGATCAGGCAGACGGGGTAGGGCGAATACTCGATGGTATCGACGATATAGCCGTGAGTGGTCGGCCAGTAAAGCTACCCGAACGCCTGGCGTTCCAGCCGCTAACCGATTCCCCAATGCGCTTTTGTATGCCGGCAGCAGACTGCGCCGTCAGGCGTGCTGTGTTGGCAGGGCTTGCTTCCACTGCCGGGCTGGATTGGTCGCAGCTACCGTTCATTGTTCCAGAGCGTGGTGTTACCAAAGATATGCTCGATGCATGGTTTGAAGAGCGTAAGGCCCGACCTTCTATTTATGCGCAGGTTGCCGGTCATGAGGCGATCGTGGCCATGGTCGGCCTGGGCTTGGGCGTGGGTATCGCTCCGGAACTGGTGATCGCTGCCAGTGGATTAGAGAGTCGTGTGGAGTATATTGATGTCGACAGACCGCTGCCTGCTTTGTCCATTGGTATGTGTGTGCTTCGCCAGCGATTACAGAGTCCGCTTGTACGCGCACTTTGGGATGTGGCAGAACAGACCTACCAGCGTGCAGTTTGATATGATGCGAGCCGATATGCTGGCAAACGCCCTACGATAACAAAAAGAAACAAAGCCTATGGATACGAGCGATAACAAGCAGGAATCATCAGAATCTGCCGAGACAGATTCAGCGGAATCATCACAGGCACAAACCGGTGCGGCCAGCCTCGATCTCATCATGGATGAGCACGAGGAGGAGGTCTCAGAAAATGGAGAGACTGTTCGGCGTCAGGGTGTTTACCTGCTGCCCAACCTTTTCACGACTGGCGCATTGTTTGCAGGATTTTATGCCATTATCGCGGCTATCAAGGGCGATTTTGAGAGCGCTGCAATCGCAATTTTTGTCGCAGGTGTTTTCGATGGCCTTGATGGGCGCATTGCTCGGCTAACCAATACCTCCAGTAAGTTCGGCGCAGAATATGACAGCTTGTCCGACATGGTGTCATTTGGTGTGGCTCCTTCTCTTGTCGTGTTTAGTTGGGCTTTATCGGATCTGGGCAAGTTTGGGTGGAGCGCCGCATTTATTTACGTAGCCTGCGCGGCATTGCGGCTAGCCCGTTTCAATACTCAAATTGACACTGCAGACAAGAACTTTTTTACCGGCCTTGCCAGTCCCGCCGCTGCCGGCATCATTGCTAGCACAGTGTGGGTCTGCCACGATCTGGGTATGGTTGGAGCGGGTCTTCCACGCGAACTTGCTATTGTGGTGGCCCTGCTCACGGCTGTGGTGGGTTTCCTGATGGTGGCCAACTTTCCCTATTATAGTTTCAAGGGCGTCGATTTTCGCGGGCGCGTACCCTTCGTTGTCATCTTCGCGGTGGTGTTGGTGTTTGGTCTGGTGACACTCGATCCCCCCAGTATATTTTTACTGGCCGGGCTGGCGTACGCATTGTCGGGGCCGATCATGAAACTGAGAAGTCAGCGCAAGTAGTACTGCTGAGCCTGTAATTGCCCCGGTTCTGTCGTGTTAGTACACCAGCTGGGGGAACCAAATAGCGCTATCCTGTTCATAAGTAGTATCTGGTAATGAGCAGGAGCAAGCTAACATGGCCAAACGGCTGGTGTTACCCAATATAGCGTCATCGGACATCACGTCTGAAAGCGCATACTTTAATCGCCGAGGCTTTATCAAGGCGGCTGGTTTAGCAGCCGCGCCTGCATTATTGGCGAACGCCCCTGGCGTTGCAGCCTCCGCGACGGCTGGTCGCGATCTAAACTACACTAAAGCAAAGCCCGAATCTGCTGGCTTCCATACCAATGAGGCTCTGACCCCAGCGGGCGACGTACAGTCTTACTGTAACTTCTATGAATTTGGTACAGATAAAGGTGACCCTGCTCGCTATGCCAGCGAGATGAATACCGATCCCTGGTCTATCGAGGTTACGGGCGCGGTTGGTAAGCCGGGCAAGCTCAACCTGGAAGACATTCTTGGCAGCTTTGATCTGGAGGAGCGCATCTACCGCTTTCGCTGTGTAGAGGCGTGGTCCATGGTTATACCCTGGGTTGGCTTTCCGCTAGCCGACTTACTAAAGCGTTTTGAGCCCACGAGTAATGCGCGTTTTGTGGCATTCAAAACATTGTACCGTCGCAGCGAGATGCGCGGCACACGTTCTCTGGGCAGTATTATTGATTGGCCCTATCGTGAGGGTCTGCGTATGGATGAGGCCATGCACCCTTTGACTATGCTGTCTGTAGGAATGTACGGAAAGACTCTGGCCAATCAAAACGGAGCGCCCGTGCGGCTGGTTGTGCCTTGGAAGTATGGTTTCAAGAGCATTAAATCTGTTGTCAGTATCCATGTGACTGAGCAACAGCCCGACACTTCCTGGCAGGGGCTTAATGCGCGCGAATATGGATTTTATTCGAACGTTAATCCGGACGTGGATCATCCTCGCTGGAGCCAGCGGTTTGAACGGCGTTTACCCTCTACTTTCCTTAGTCCCAACCGAATCCCCACGCAACCATTCAATGGCTATGGTGAGCAGGTGGCGGGTTTGTATAAGGGTATGGACCTTAGTAAGTTTTACTAATGAAGCAAAGTCAGCAAATTGCCGTGCGCGTGGCTGTGTTCGCGGGCTGCCTCGTGCCATTTCTGCTGCTTGTGTGGGGAGCGGTCACTGGTAGCCTGGGGCCTGACCCTGCTGAAGCGATTATGCACAGCACCGGGGAGTGGTCGCTGCGTCTTTTAGTGGCGTCGTTGTTGATCTCACCGCTACGCTACTATCTGAAGTGGCCGGTGTTGCTGAAGCTGCGACGTATGCTTGGTCTATATGTGTTTTTCTACGCCACGATACACCTGGTGAGCTTTGCGCATTTCTACGTGGGTTGGACAGGCGCTATTTTACTTGAGGAGCTTATCGAGCGTCCGTATATCACCGCAGGCTTTGTTGCCTGGCTGATAATGGTGCCTCTCACTGTTACCTCCACCCGTAACATGCAGCGCCGGCTTGGGCGCTCCTGGATGCGATTACATCAGTTGGTGTACCTGGCCGTTTTACTAGCGTGCTTACATTTGTTGTGGCAGGCACGCTCAGATATCACCGAGGCGGCTGTCTATGCAGGGATTGTGTCGATACTGCTGGGCTGGCGAGTGAGGCGCTGGTGGTCTCGGCGTAGCCCCTCTGTTGTTGTCTCTGCAGGCCGCGCTTAGACTCTTTCTAATGGGTATGACGGTCTGAATTCGTTGGGCTCTAGGCTGCTGATTTTGCTGCTTTTTTGAGCGCTCTGAGAAACTCTGAAATTAATTTGCGAAAGGTCTTGCAGGCGAACCTTCCATGCGTATAATGCGCTCCTCGGTTGGGGGTCAGCCCCCAGCCACAACGCAAATCCTGGCGGTTTGTGTGTTACTTAACAAGTTGATGAAGACAGATGTGTGGGCACTTGTTGGGATAGTTGTCATGACTATTCAGATACAACAAGTGACTCATTAATTCATTGTAATTTTTGATTTTCGAATTGTATCTGAGCTGATGATTT
>JBDXFZ010000110.1:0-1000 GCA_039990395.1 Halioglobus sp. | reverse complement strand
TCGCGACCCAAAAGTCCTGTGGCGCTTGCATGTTGACGCACAGTGTCGACGAGATCGGCTTGTGCATCAACATTGCCCTTTGCTTCAATCAGTGCAGCTTCGTAAGCAACTAAGGCACGCATTTGGTAATCAGCCAGAGCCTGTTTCCCACCAATCGCAGTCGCGAGTGCCCAACCAGATGTACCAAGAGCAATGGCGACCAAGAGCGCACCAAGCACTATTGTCTGAGCCTGTGCACCTATACGCCGCGCTCGGGCGCCGGCAGTGATCAACACCCACCAGCCAATACCTAAAATGGAAGCAATTCCAATTCCACCAAGTGCTGCGAGCCAGACCTCATAAGTCATATGATAGAAACCAACGCTGGCGCCAACAGCTGCCACCAACGCCGCAATTGTGGCGGCTGCGTGAGCAAGCCGAGTGGAAAGATCAAAGTGATCCATAACAAAGTTCCTTACTGGTTATGTGAAGTACGTGCCTGATGCAGGCTGTGATTGGTCTAGTGCCGCTGACAGAAGTCAGTTCGGCAAGGATTCAGTGGTGATCGGTTGCGTGGCGAGAATTCCAAGGCTGGACGCCGGTTAACTTGATGTTTTGAAGCGGTATCCTTGATCGCTTTTGTTATGTTCTTGCATTTTTTAAGGAGCGGGAGGGATTGATTACCCCCAGCCGGGTGCTGGCCCTTTAACTCACCTACCCGGCGCCTGTTCCGCGGAGTTACCCACGGGCATGCCGCCACAGGAGTTACCTGCGTCGGCAGGGTCACGATAACCCACAGCCATCTTACAGCGCTGGCACGCTGACATTCGATGCACCGCATCTGCGAGGGGATCAGCCTTGCAGGATTCCATTCATTGTTGGGCGGGGACTCATGACATAGCCAAAAGCTGAGCCAAGAGTTCCTCTGCCCGCCGTGTTTCTTTCTTGCTTTCCCGGAAAGGTCGGTAGCCCAAGCGATTGCTCGGGTTCACGACTGCTCTGTGTCGCCTAGTTTTTGCGA
>JBDXFZ010000109.1:0-2201 GCA_039990395.1 Halioglobus sp. | reverse complement strand
AATTTGAAAACGAACTTTGCGCTTCTTGATAGCTAGCCTGAACGCTCATACGCAGGTTAGTCAGCTGTTGGTCACGGGCAGATTTAGCACTTGCCCATGACAAGAGGCAGGCAATACCAGCGAGAATAGTGGCTACCAATGGTAAAAATATCGATCCTATCGCACCTGAGTACGTATAGAAAAAATCCGCAATTTCACCTATCATACCGACAAATCTCCAGCTTCAAGAACGTTCGCTCAGACATAAATTTAATTCCGACCTAAAGCACCTGAAAGTAAGGTTTTTTCAGTAATACTGAGAAAATTTTTGTTCCTTTGCAGCAGCTTCGAAAAGCATCTAACAGCCGTTGTAATTTTTATTGCCGCTGGCGGTTATTGTATAGGTTCCACCACGTGGCCCGACGTGGCAACGTGAACTAGATCTCCGGGTAGTTGAACGCACCCTCACAGGCGCAGCTATACGAAGGGTTGACAGACGGGTTGCCTGGGCACCCCATTCGCAAGCAAGTCCGTCACCGTCACCATCTAGATTATGACGATCTATTCTGGGTCCACCGTTTGAGAGGAAAAAACGCTGAGCCGATGCCCCGGAGGCAAAGTCGCTGCAATCCTTATCAATGCCGGCTGGTAGAGCCGTTGTAGCTGCAGATCTAGCGAACTGTGATCGGCGATATAATGCCGCAGATTGATTTCCGATATTTCTGTAGGAGCACTGCTTTACTCCTCGCGCCGCCAGTTCAGCTTCAGTCATTAGCTTCGCAGTTATGGACTGTGATGTTCGAAGGTATGTTGCGCAAACGCTTGCCGTAGAGGCCTGCTGTAACGAACGCGCAAAAGTAGCCATCCGAGGGTCAACCCGACTACCGTTCGTAGATGAACTGCTACAGCCTGCCAACGTCGCGCCGATAAATATCAAAACAGAAATTTTCATCAGAATTACCCTCGAATATGTATTATCTCAGAATGCCATCTAACAAATGCAACCATGAGTTTGCAATGACACTTACATACAGTCAGAAGTTGCTCCAGAATGTAAATCGAAAACCGAGCAAACTGTTGAAGCTGTTCAAACGCTCTGCAGACCTTACCACTTAATAGTGTGGTCAGGCAGTCGAGCCGCAAATCCTCCCGGCGAATGGTATCGTGATCAATTCCCGCGAATTGAGGATAGCGACAACCCTAACTCCAATGCCGGCCAGACGAGAGAAGATAGATGACATCATTTCACGAAGCGATATCTAAAGTAGAAGGCAGGCATAGGCAGGCGCTCAACTGGTTTAACGAGCACCGCGGTCAACAGCTGACCTGGTCGGAGATCAAATCTCAGGCGGACGAAGGCACCAGGTTGGTGAACCAAGCCAAGGGTATATACAAACCCGCCTATACTGATTTAGCGCTGAGCGTTCGAACCATTCAAGACGGGCCCTACCCAGATAAAGAGGTAGAATACCGATCCGATGGAAGCTGGGTTTGCCAATACTATCAAGAAAATATTGATCCGGCTAAACGCGATACAGAAGCAACCAATCGTGGTCTGATGCGCTGCATGAAGCGGCAAGTTCCTGTTGGCTTTCTGATCAAGCGCAAACCCAAGCCAGGCGTAGAATACGAGATTCTCGGCGTTGGTTTTGTGGTAGGTTGGGAAAACGGATACTTTACCATCGAAGGCGTCAATAATTTAGGCGAACTGACCGTAAAACAGGATGCCACAAGAGCTCGAGCGTTGAACGGGCATAAGCCTTCAATACACGACGTAGAATTTGACCTAAACGAAGAAGATCTGCGTGAAA
The DNA here is from genome assembly GCA_039990395.1 of Halioglobus sp. Lineage (GTDB taxonomy): Bacteria > Pseudomonadota > Gammaproteobacteria > Pseudomonadales > Halieaceae > CALINF01. The sequence goes on along the minus strand of JBDXFZ010000109.1, from coordinate 411 downwards.
AACAGATTGCCACGGTGGCGGTGGGACGGGGGCAGGGAAAATTCCGTGCTGAATTATTACATGCATATGAAGGACGATGCTGTGTCACAGGATGCGATCTACCTTCTGTTTTAGAGGCCGCGCATATCTCTCCATATCGAGGGGAACAGTCAAATCACAAAAGAAATGGGCTTCTTTTACGCGCAGACATCCATACTCTGTTCGATCTTGGACTAATATGCGTAGACGAATCCAATAGACTAGTTGTCGCACCCTCTTTGTCAGCCTCAAGCAGCTATCGTGACTTGAACGGAAGATTGGTGCGACCGCCCCGTGAAGCCGCTAGTTCTCCAAGCGCTGAAGCTCTACGCAAACATCGGAACTGGTCGGGGCTATGAACACTCGAGTTACAGATCGTTTATGTCTGTATGC
>JBDXFZ010000108.1:0-2023 GCA_039990395.1 Halioglobus sp. | reverse complement strand
AGTACGACACCAAACGCGGATTCTGTGTCACGAACAGGTTGGCCTTCTTCGCACAGTGGTGTCACGCTGTATATCAACGCCATTTTCCCCTTACGTAGTACCTGGTGTGTGCTTACCCTTGTGCTGTTGAAACAAACTTTTTTGTATCACGTGGTTTCTTGGTAGCGCTCATCGGAAGATGCACCCATGCGGTTGCAGGTGGCAACCTCTGAGGCAGTTTTGGGCAGAGCGGGAGCAAGGATATGTGCATTCCATTCTGCACTTCCCAGATGCCATCCGCCACCACGGTGGGTGGCAAGCGTAGGCATAAATAAGCACGGGTTGTATTCCAGTAGAGTACTGCCACCATCCATTCGTTCTTCTTTCACTACTGTACGCATGCACGCATGCGATTAGGTTATTGGTCAGCCGCTGCATTAAACAACAAACCATCGGAGTTCACATCTTTTTTTTGGTTCAAACGGCACCCATGTCGCGGGCTTATTGTTTTTGCATTTTTACAGTATATGTGCAAAAATGGTCGCATTTATTCGCTGTTCCTCTGAATATGAACACTCCTTTCCTGCTTTGGCCACAGGATTCGTTCCTAACGGCAGTACCGGGGAGGTTGCCCATCAGCAACGCAAGCGAGTCAACAAATCCTCAAGCGTTCGGGACACTCCAGCACACTACGCTCGACGTGCCAACACCAATTACGGCCTGGCCGCTCTCGCCGATGGCATCTTGTACGACGTGACAAAGTACTACAGGAGGACCGAGGAACACGAGACGGTGACGGTTCGATCCGGACCTGGATGCAGTCGGATTCTAGAAGGGTTGAGGGAGGATCGCGCTGGTGGTTTTGGAGGAGCCCCAGACATCCAACGCTACTGGAACGCCTACGCCAGCTGTGTTGGCCGGCGAGTGCCGAGATGCAGCACTTTGGGTGGCACCTTTGCGGAAACCCACAGACCAAGCCGTTGAAGCAGGAGATCGGAAGACTCGCACGTACGCAATGCGGCAGAGACCCAGCAAACTGGGGTTGCTGAAGGCGCACGACAAGTCCTTTGGTTGCGGGAGGATCGCTGGGTTTCACCCAACGTGCTCCAATGTTCGATGTCTACGTTGCTGGTTAAATCCATCGAGTCTTGACGACCAGGACATAGCGTGTTCCAGGCTTAAACACGGTGCCCCTCTCAAGGCTAGCAGCGGCCAAGGACGATGGAAAGGGGGGAATGTTCGTGACAAAGCTAAGTACGATGACCCTGACTCGTGGGCATTGGGAGGTGGTGGTGAAGAAGACGTCGAGATATGGACTACTACCCCGTCAAGTGATGACGGCGCTGTCGACATTGGGAAGCTTACTATGGGGCGCATCCTATACTTCTTCGAGCACAGAGGGAACCGACGGAGCGCCGGACATGCTAGTGACGCCCGGCTTATCACATCGTGGGTGTTGGTCTTCGACTACGTCTCCGCCGGAGTTAATCGGAGACGACTGCCCGATGCAGCCGCTGAGCACCCGGCGATGATATTGCGTGGCACGCAAGACCCCCTCATCTACCCGGCCGACGCTATAAGGCGACACGTGCACCTGTACCACGCCTGCCCATGCCTCGAAAACGCGGAAAGAGGCGGGCAAGCAGCACCATCGGACGCGCGGCCGGCAGGTGAGTGGATCTGTGGTCTCGCACCGGATATCAGGGGTGCATTCGATGGGGCGAACGGCTGGCGACACAAGCACAAATTGGCCTCGGGCAGAGGCAACGACAGATATATTTTGATCGAGCATCACCACAGCATCATCCAGGAATCCTTCGTTTGAATGGTCGCGTTTGGAGCGCTGTATGGACCGTGAGTGAAAAATACTCGACATCAAGCCCGACACTATGTGCTCGTCTTTTTTTGGTTTTTCGAATACGGGATACCTGGCGCCAAAGATAAAATAGAGGTCATGGATCTCCCCTCGCGCTGTTTTGTGGTCTTCAGCGTGTGACGTTGCCGTCTTGATTTCAGCATTGCGGCATTATTCTCACCTATATAT
>JBDXFZ010000107.1:0-2642 GCA_039990395.1 Halioglobus sp. | reverse complement strand
GACCGCATCAGATGAGTCTACGCCGCGGGAGGAGCGGTACAGTGGTGGAAGTACAGTGTCTACGATTTTGTTTCTTATTTACATGCAGCAGGCAGCAGCAATGGCAATGATTGCCATTAATGAGAATGACTCTAATCATTCCCATTAGGCACCAGCAATGGTACTCGTCATTGCCATTAGGAACCAGTATCACATGAGGCGTCGAGTTTCGGTAGTATTGTGAAGGCGTTTTTTCTGCTTTTATCGTGTAACCGACAAGCGAAACAACCTTGACGTCGAGCTCCTTTCTTCTCGTCGTGCGCCACCGTGCTCCCCTGCCCCGACTGTTGTGCCAGGGGCAGCCTCGAGCCTGGATGATATGCTGCTACTGCTGCTGCTGCCGCTGCTCATCCGCTGCTCTGGTGCTGCTACTATGTACGTGCGGCTACTGCCCTGTTCTGCTGCTGCTGTTCCTGCTGGTGCTGCTTTGCCTGGAATATGATTTTGCTGCAAACCCCCTTTGGGAATGGTAAATATGGAAGCCAACCCCTCTCGGTAATGTGTCTCCGCATCAAAGCTGAAATACGGGCCCATCTGCTTCCGAAGCTGTACGAGTACCGTCTCGCAAATGATTCATTTTGGTGTCTCGGCGGAGGTCTCGTGCCAGCGGAATTTTCATATTGTACCTGTACGCGATGCTGCTGGTGCTTGCTGCTGTGGGCTTGCTGCACCAACGTAATCGCCGGTACTTCGCACTGTCGATTGAACTCGAACGACTGCTGCCCAACTAATCGTTTCGTATCTATCTACATACGGAATATACGGTACGGACGCCGAGCGTCTCGCACGTACGAGCTGGGCCAGCCGAAAAATTGATAAACCATCCGAAGGTCATATCTCGAGAACCATTGCGAATTAGAACTTGAAATTTGCTGGGCTTTCCTCCGGGTTTTTGCCGTTGTGAACAAACCGTGGCATTCCGATGGCTACCGGATAATCTCATGATCCCGTGGGGTTTAGAAAATCCCGTTCCCGTCCAAACTGATCTCGTGGAAATGTTCGCGATCACGATCTCGTTCCATGTTTTTTTTTCAAATCTCGATCCTGCGCAACCCTAGTCCCGTGAAATTTGGGCAAATCCCGTGAAATCCGTGCCCCGTCCCGTGCAAACCCTTTGAAATGATTTTCGCGCCCCGTCTGGGCACTGCGCAAGCGCGTACACGAGGAAAAGAAGAACGTCCAGCGGCAATAGCAGAAGCAGCAGGCCGCAGGCGTGTGTGGTGTGCTGCTTCTGCTGCTGCTGCTGCCGTTGTTGCTAGTGCCGCTGCTCTGCTGCTGCTCTGTTGCTGCTGCTACGTGCAGCTGCGGTATTGTTCTGCTGTTGCTGCTCACGCAGTCCCCTTCGCGGAGTAGGTCGGCCTAAGATATACAAGGGCTACGCCGGCGGCCTGGATGGACGCTGGTCGTAGACTCGCGTGCAGGGAGTATAAAGTAGAGGGGAAGAAGGAGGCTGATACTCGATGCCAAGAGATTGAGAGCGTGCGCTCCGCACTCCGCTCTTGAGCTTTTAGTGTATGCATTCATAGTAATAACAGCGACTTGAAAAATGAAAAGGCGACAGAATACTGACGACTACTTGCCCAATAACCGACAAGCGGCGGAATCCTAGAAAGCGGTGTAACCACCTTGAACTCAGGGAGTACGCGATAACCGACAGCGCAGCTCCGCAAAAAGGTGTCGTCACAGCAGCTGCTGTAGCAGTACTGCTGCAGCTGTACATCTCCGCAGCCACATAGTGCAGCTCCACTGCTGCCGCCGCTGTACGACAGCGTACACACCATAAGTGCTGCTGGCCGTCGTAAGAGCTGCTGGCTGTAGGTGACATGCGATTTCTCTGATACATCCCCGGCATATTTTGTTATGGATGGCAGTTCTCAACTAAGCCTGGGTGGCATGTGCTTTCAGGGCGTCCCATCAATGTCCCAGACACAGTTACCCGCGCAGACCCCCGCAATGGCGACGCCGGCCGGGTAGGTGACCCTCCCCATGAGTCACAAATCGGAGAGGACATTCCGGAAACAACCACGCGAATGCACACTCTGTCGAGAGACTATGGCTCCAAACACGGACAGGCAAGGGAGTTTCGGAGATTCCTTCGTAGATCTCAACGGCAAGGCTTCGCGCGGTCGCCATGGCGCTGAGCGGGCGGATCCTCCGACGCCAGCCGGATCAAGTGTGCAGGAAAAACGCGCCGGCGAAGAAACCGTCCGGAAAGACGGTCAGAGGCGGGAGAGATCTGCCGACTTAGAACTGATCGGATAAGGCTGAGGATCATCATAGGTATATTTATATCAGAAGAAGGTTTGACGGGCCAAAGCTAAGCCTGTCGGGGCAAAGGTAGGCCGTCAACCAAATTATTTGGCCATGAGACTGTGATAAATCAATTATCGATCACTCAACTGGTCTTACGCACAGCTGACCTATTTGAAATGCTTGTGTAGAAACGGAGCAACAGCACAGCTGGTCAGCCGGCAGCCAGGGCACGTCACGCTCTCACGCTTGCCGCTCGTCAAGTTTTTACGCTAGACAAAGTTCCTACGAGCACGAGCACGCACTCGGTGAGACTCGATCCCACAACTTGACTTTAGTGGGGGCGAGATTCA
>JBDXFZ010000106.1:0-5165 GCA_039990395.1 Halioglobus sp. | reverse complement strand
TTGTTTAAAAGTGGAAGAAAAAGGTTCCGGCCAAAATCTGTATAGCACTACTCACTCGACTTCCCCCTAAAAACTGTAACGTTTTTACTGTCCAAGATTGCCGAGAGTCGGCGGTTTTCGAGCTCAAGAGTCGCGTTTTTTGAAGCAAGTTCGTTGCGCTGCTCGGTCAGTTCCACGATCTTTTCTCGTAGCTGACGATTCTTAAAACGCTCTTCTTTGAGTTTCTCGTGCTTCTCATCACGTTGCCACTGGATCGCCTTGTTGGCATTGCCCCGGATGCGCTCCATCAAGTCTGGGTAGTCTTTGTGGATCAAGGCTCGACTGACTCCGGCCTCTTCGGCAACAGCGGCCACCGAGACTTTCCTGCCCTTCTCAACGACCTTGGGCTGGCCTTTTTCCAATCGAACAATGGCCAGCCGAATACGCTTGTGAGTGTCTGATTCAGATGGCTTCGACATCAATCACTTGCTCCTTGAGGCGATTGATGTCTACACCGAGATCCGTCAAAACCCTTTCGCAGCGTTCCATGGTGCGCTCGACGGTCTTTGAGCCCGAGTCATCCAGATCGTCGATCTGTTGAAGCTCGATCTGTTGCAGGTAAAGCCCTTCCCAGAACGGTTTATGGCTGTCATCAATACAGCCATGCTCACAGCCCTCGCATTGGCCACCCGCACAGTCCACGCCGGTATCGTTGGTGCACCAAGCGATACCGGTGGACCGCAGGTACACCAGCTCGCTGATAGCCTCAATCATCTCTTTCCGGTCTTTGTAGGTACGCACTTCTTCCGAGCGGCTCCGCATTTGGCGAATATGACCGGCCATGCCACCTGAAAGCGGCGTATCAGGCTCCAACCAGTGACCGACAATGGCCTGACGCTTGCCGTCAAAAGCAGCGTAGATTTCGTCGTAGAGCTCAAGATCCTGGGCCTCGTTCATTGCGTACAGGATGGTCATATCCAGGCTCCAGTGCTTGAAGTGATCCCTTAAATACCGCAGATCGCCCAACTTGTGATGGACAACGTAGTTGGCAAAGGTGCGACGGAACTGATGGGGGGCGAGTTTCCAGTCCATCCCGAGGTTCTTCGCAAACTTCCTAACCCTATGAATCAGAGCGGCACCACTGAGCAAAGTGATCCTATTTTGCTTTGCGCTTGACCTGGTTAGCCCGATGCAACCAGAACAGCTCTGTAAACGCGTCATTTCCTCGTAATCTTCGAAGACTTCGGCCTCCTTCAGAGCCTGCTCAAGCCCAGTCTGTAGGGGTTCCGACAGCCGTTCCAATACTCTCACTGCCTGAATGGCGATCTCGGGACATAACCAAGAGGTTTCGCCCGCATAGGTTTTGTCTGAGCGTGAGCCGAGGAAGTAGAACCGCTCGCCATCTCGAACTTCGCTGTACCACTGATCCCGCCTGATATTGCCGAGTTCATGAGCCCGGATACCTGTCGTAGTCAGAATAATCACGAAACAGCCGTCACGCAGGTCGCATAGTGCCTTGGTCAGTGCACGTAGCCCCTGATCCCAACCTCGGGTTTTCAGGAAGCTAGTCTTCTCTGTGGCTTGATCCGTTCGATTTTCGGAGGAAGGCTGGAAGTCAGCCAGAGCGCACTGATGCTGCAATATGTCTTCAGCTCGACTGAGTAGATATTCGGCGTGTTGAAACAGAGGCCGTAAAATATCATCTGGAATAATGTCGGTCTTGGATTGGCTTGATTTCTTGTGCCCCGACAGCGCAATAGCAGAGCTCTCGGGCCATGGATGATCAAAAGTGCTTGGGGTATCCCTGAGGAATTGCCAGCATCGTTCAACAGCCGATAGCCTGGTCCACTTTGTCTTACTCTCAAACGGCTTTCCAGACTTCTTAACCGAGGTAGCACTGTGGATGTATTGCACATAGCGAGCTGCGACGAGAGGCGTGACCTTCGCCAGGCTGCTGATGTTTTGATCGTTTAACCAGTTCAGCCATGGAACCAACGCATTGAAAGCGTTTTTGATGGAGTTGTTGCTCAGAGAGACCTCCCTCCAGATCAACCGTGCCATGATAATTTTGGCCTCGAATCGCAGTTGCTCCCCGGTTATTCGAGTAAAGTCCAACTTTCGTACGCTGTCTCTTACAGAGCCTGGAGTGTTGGATTTGGGCAACCACCACACTGGATCTTCGTACCGAGAAAGCACGTACAGCACCTTACCGGCTCGATCCGTGGTAATGATGCCGTGTAGCCCTTCACCACGGGGCAGAGCCCGTAGCAAACGTTCACGGTCGGCCAGTACCTCTGCGCCGGCAATCTCGATCATATCGCCATCCTCGCCATGCTCAGGTCCCGCCAGAACGGATGCGGCTGGTGTTTGGCCCTCTCCCGCTGTTTGCTCACAAAAACTGCATCAAAGTGTGGCGCAATCTCTTCGTCGATAAGTCGAACGACTTGCTTGAGGTATTTGGCCCAGCGCTTGCCACCAAAAGTGTCGTAATTGCGCAGGGCTGCCCAGTAGAAGCTGAACAGGCGATAAAGGTCATCGCCAGTCACCACAAAGCTCTTGCATCGGAAGCAGCCCAAGTAGTCTTGACAGGGCTCTCCGTCTTTCGGGGCGCGGTGCCCTCGGCGAACATTCTGACAGGACGCGACGGGGGTTCGATCGCTGGCAATGATCGTCGGCGTGCTGAGCAATTCTTCCACTCGGGCCTCGCCCAAAAAACGCATGTTGGTTTCCGCTTCCGGTGGTGCCTCCCAGTAATGGGCATTGCCAGTTTCCACGGCATGCCGTCCTGTTCTGGCCGTCATCAGAGGGTCTTGGCCCGACATTTCCCAAATGCGGTTCAGCAGCGTCTGACGCAGCCGGCTGACATTCAACGTGAGCGGCTTGCCATCGTCCGTTTGAAGCTGATGCTGGTCAACGAATGCGTTGATGCTGTAATTCAATACGGAGCTCGTCAGTCGGCATGGTTTGTCCACGTACTTGCCGCGAGCTCCCTTGTAGACCAGCAGCCGATTTGGGTCATCGAACTGGGCGCGTGTCGTGGCGTTCCTCGTAACGATCAGATCAATAGCATCGGCGGCATAGAGATGGATACTGGCCATCTCAGGCACTTCCTCAGACTTTCTCAGTGCGACAACGTGCGTGGCGTTACCGCGACGTTTAAAGCTCACTAGCAGCCGCAGGTTGGATTTGAGCGGGTGAGGCTGCACGCAGTCTGTGGTCAGCTCCAGAATGGGCGTCAGGTTCATTCCGGTAGACAGCGCAATGGACAAGACGCATACGGCCAAATCGTATCTACTCAGTGGCTCCGATTGAGCCACAATACGCTCCATGTCTTTGCGCAGCGCCTTTACCAGAAAGCGTTTTTCATTCTTGCTGAGCGCCTTCTGACCCTTTGCTCGCTTGTTGGAATTCGGGAAGGGATTAGCAGGCCAGACCGTTTTCCTATCCACTTCCGGCCAGAACCCGAATCGATGACAGGCTACGAGCAGAGCTTTGGTACTAGCAAAATGGGCTTTTTGCGCACCGTATTTGAGGGGCTCGTTTCTCAGGTACTGGAGAAATTGGGTGATGCTGTCGGCGCTAAGATCCGCCATAGTAAGGCGTTCGCTACTGGCTGTGTGAAGCAACGACAGGAAGGGCGCAAAGGAGCGAAAACCAGTTCTCCAGTAACCCGCAATCGTACTTACACTAAGGATTTTCCCCCTAGTTTTGACGCTCTCAGCGACCAGCTTTTCGATGGTGCATTGGCAGGCCGCCGCAATGTCGTCATATCCCTGACCGTAAAATGGCCCGAAATCAGCGGTTCTTATGCTAGTGGTATTCTCGGGAAAAGCGACGACGGTGTTTGCCGGTTTTGAGGGTCGCGCTTGATCGATGGTGGTGGTTGTCGCCTCAGTCGCAGTTTCGCCAGCCTCCTGAACACCACTCTCATGTCCCTCTAACGTGAAATCCTTTTTCATGCGCAGGCCGCCTCCTTCGCCGTTTCCTCAATTTCTTCCTGATAACTGGTGCGCAGGTCGTCTTCGATATGGTCGAGAAAATGCAGGTATTTTTCCGTCGTCGTGATGCTGCTGTGGCCGAGACGATCTCGGACATAGATCAAGGGATTGAAAGTCGTGCTCTTTCGGGACATCAACGATTTCAGGGTGTGCGTCGCGTAGGTATGACGCAGGATGTGGGGATGGCAGGCGAACGACAGCTTCAATCGGTTCAGTTGATTGTTAAGCGAGGTTCGAAAGCTCCAGGGGGTGCCCTTGGCGGTTACAAAGAGGGTTTTTGAGTCTCTCCCGTGTTTTCGGATCGTTTCGTGACGCTCGTGAATGACGTAATCCCAGAGATCCGCCATCAATGATATCGGCACATGGATCGTCCGTGGTTTGTCTCCCTTGGTGCTCATCTCTTGGGGATCAAGCTCAACCACCACATGACTTCGAGCCAAGATCGACTGGGGCGCAGATATGTAGTGAACTGGAATTGTCAGCAGCTCCTCTTTACGCAAACCCGTCAGCAACGCCAACCGAACGATCAGTCGGAGCGTTTTGTTCTTGATGGTTTTCAGCAGCTCATCGACCTGCTCTTTGTTGAGGACTTTGATCTTGGTTGGCGTGGTTTTCAAAAGCACATCAGGCTTTACGGCATACCCCCCGGACGTGTCTGTGTGTGCTAGGAAACCCTTTGTCTGTCTGACTCTCACCGTTTCAAGGTCATACGGCAACGTGCTTACCCAACCTTGTTTGAGGGCAAACTGATAAAACTTGATCACCAGATGAAGTCGTCGGTTTACCGTAGAGACGCTGAGGTTAAATCGATCAAAAGAAACGTCGCGATACAGGGCTAGCAGGGTTTCGTGATTTCGGTGATCAAGCTCTTTCCAATCAAAACCATTGGCTTCAATGAACTCGAAATAATCACACAGATCCCTTCCAAACGTTTCCCAACTACGTCGGCTTTGCACACTTCCACGTTTCAAGCAGTGATGAACGAGAAATTCCATTCCTTCAACAAAAACATCATGATTGGCTTTGAGAAGAATCGGGAAACCTTCATAGGAATGGCCCCTGATTTCAAACTCTGGCGTAGCAAGAAGGAACTCCACCCTCGGATCTCCAATACTGTAATTTTATTCAGTATAAAGGAGTGGTTTAAGACTACAACAGGAGGGTTACATTATCTGTGGTACAAAACAT
>JBDXFZ010000105.1:0-2300 GCA_039990395.1 Halioglobus sp. | reverse complement strand
TGCTGACGACTGCCTACTTCGACCGGTTGGGTGTGCCGCGCCTCTCGTGATACCTCAACTTCTCGAACCGCCCGGTGCGGACCCGCTTGCCGGGTGGTGTGGGAGGGGCGGAACCTGCTGGTTCCCCCCTATCCCGATTTGATGGCAGTCGCCGAATTGAACAAAAAGGTCGTATAGTTGACCGACACTCACACCGGAGAATAACAGCATGATTGGATACGTTACGATTGGCGTCAGTGATATGTCCCGAGCCAAGGCCTTCTATTCGGAACTGTTGGGGGATATCGGCGCTAAGGTCCTTCTGGATATGGGCCGCATTGCGTTTATTGGGGAGAGTATGAAGGCGCCGATGCTGGCCGTGTGCACCCCTTTCGATGGCGAACCCAATCAACCGGGCAATGGCAATATGGTCGCCATTCACCCAGGGTCCAAGGAGGCTGTAGATGCCCACTACAAGCGAGCGTTGGATTTGGGTGCGAGCTGTGACGGCGAGCCGGGCCAGCGGATCCCTGATCAGTTTTACGGGGCGTATGTAAGAGACCCCGATGGAAATAAACTGGCCTTTTTCCACTTCGGTTAATTGAAATGCCTCAAGGCAGGTTGGTGTCTATGCGTCTGTGTCATTGTTCCTGAAGCAATGCCCACTTATTAAGCATTTTCAGCAAATTGTACTTTGTCACTGGTTTAGAGAGGTAGTCGTCCATGCCAGCCTCCAGGAATTTATCCTGGTCGCCAGGCATGGCATTCGCGGTGAGCGCGATAATGGCTTTATCGCTCATTCGGCCATCACCACGAATGATTCTCGTGGCTTCCAGGCCATCCATTTCGGGCATGAAGATGTCCATCAGGACAATGTCGTAGTCCAGTCTCTTGATAGCCTCGACGGCTTCCAGCCCGTTGCCCACTACGTCCGTGATGTACCCGGTATCAGCAAGCATGGCCTTGAGCACTATCTGGTTGGCGGGGGAGTCTTCTGCAATTAATACCCTCAGTGGCTCCCCATCGCGTGGAATCAGCGGCAGGTCCTCCTGATGCAGCTCTTCGTTGCCAAGGTAAGACGGGGACTCTGAAATAACCGAGAGCGGTATTTCAAATCTGAAGACCGCACCTTTGTCAGGTCTGCCCCGGGCCGTAATGCTGCCTCCCATTGCAGTGACAAGGCGTTCACAGATCGCCAGTCCCAGTCCTGTGCCTTCATGCCGTCGAGATGCGGTTGAGTCCAATTGGCTGAATGGTTGGAACAACGCGTCAGCCTGGCTATCGCAAAAACCGACGCCGGTATCCGCAACGCTGAATATAAAATGATCCGCTGTCGCTCTGAATGTGCTGAGAGAGACGGATCCCTGATCGGTAAACTTGATACCGTTGCTTAGCAGGTTCATGAGAATCTGCTGAATCCGTCCAGCATCACCTTCAACAATGACGTTCGCCTGCTCACTGATGTCATCAATGAGCATCAAGCCTTTCTCGTGGGCTTTCGTTTCGGAGATGTTCAATGTTTTCCGGGTTAATTGGGCGAGATTGAATTGGCTCATTTCCAGCTCAACCTTACCGGCCTCCATTTTTGACAGGTCGAGGAGTTCGTTCAGCAGGCTTAACAGGTGTTCGGCGGATTCGTAGGTCGTATCAATAAACTCCTGGTCCTTCTGGTCCAGGTTTCCGCTGGTTTGGACAAGGTGAAGAAGCCCGAGAATCGCGTTCATTGGCGTGCGCAATTCGTGGCTGACGGTGGCAAGAAAACGGGTTTTTGTCTGGCTGGCGTTCTCAGTCTGATCTTTTCCGTCGGCTATTCGATTTGGTAACTGCTGGTCGTCTGCTGGTGTGTATACCTCGGTCGGTGGTCGCCAGTTACTGTCTCGAAAAGTTTCCATAATTGGCCTGTTCCCCGTGGTGACGCAGTTCTGTTGTTAGGCATTAGGTCGGTTTCGAGGGTATCAGCAAGAGCCGTGCCATGGACCGGGAACCCATATTGGCAACTGCAAGCCTGCAGATAGATACGCGCTTGTATTGCATTATGATTTGCATTTTGCATGTTGAAATGCGATTTGACCTCAGTTGAGGCGTCTTGACCGAGGGCGCAAGAAGTCCTCCGCTGATACCTGGGTAAGTAAAGTAAGATAATCGAAAATTGGCGGAAAGGACGATGATTGAATACGCTTTGTAGTGGTTCAATGATTCCGGACACCAACGTAGGTGGTAATATCGCCACCATAAGCGAGGTGTCTGATGACCAGAAAACGACGATCTTTTACACCAGAGTTCAAGCAGGAAGCTGCCTGTTTGGTGCTTGACCAGGGCTA
>JBDXFZ010000104.1:0-1109 GCA_039990395.1 Halioglobus sp. | reverse complement strand
TTTTCAGTGGCCCAGAGACACTCGGTCGACTGACTACCCTATTTCTGGTTGAGAATATACGATTTTCGTTACCGCGGCGTGCTCCTGTTCGCGATCACACGATTTTCGCTTTCGCGATGTGCGCCGCCACGGGAAAGTGTACTGCTCTGTGCTGAGAAACGGTTTTCAGGTCCAATTTGAGTCAGTCACAGAGCCACCAGCTTGAGGGGTGCAAATGGGGTAGTGAGAGTGAGGGTGGGCCATCGATCATAGCACCAGTCCGATCCGGAAACAAATCGTCCAGTAGAGGTCCGAGCAGCCTGTCTTCCACTGGTGCTGCTCGCGGACAGCCACTTCGCCTTATCCACTCAGTCAAGTCCTTGTCCGCGCACCGTTCTGCCGTACGGTACGTTAGCTGATCCCATGGGCAGCCTTCTGCCCGCGCCCACTGCAATATGTCGAGACGCTTTTTCAGGGCGGCACCTGTGCACGTGCGTTGATCCCAGGGACAGCCGTTGCGCCGCGCCCATTTCAGCACCTGGAAACGACCGCACCTGGCCGCTTCACAGCACGTACCGCCATCCCATGGGCAGCCTTGCACCCGCAACCACTGCAGTATATGCAGGTGGCCTGCGGCGGCTGCAGATGTACACGTGTCTTCGTTCCAGGGGCAGCCATTAGATCGGGCCCATTTTAGAACCTCCAGTTGGCCTCGCCCGGCTGCCTGGGTACATATGCGAGTATCCCATGGACAGCCTTGCGCTCGAGCCCACGCCATTACGTCCAAGTGGCCTGCAGCGGCGGCATGGAGGAACGTGTGACTACCCCAGGGGCAGCCGTTACACCGTGCCCATGTAAGCACGTCCCAGTGGCCCCTCCAAGCTGCCTCGCTACATGTAACCCCATCCCACCCGAAGTCGTTAGCTCGCGCCCATTTCAGTACGTCAAGCTTACCTTCTTTCACAGCCCACTTGCATATACCAGCGATGTTCGAGGTGTGGGTGTTGCCCCGCATCCAGTCGAGAATATGAAAGTGCCCCTCACTAGCTGCAAGCGTGCCTGCGTTTGCGGGTAAGGAGCAACCGTTGGACACCATCCATTGCAGCGTGTTCAAGTGCCCGTTTCGAAGA
>JBDXFZ010000102.1:0-1240 GCA_039990395.1 Halioglobus sp. | reverse complement strand
GCGGTGAGTTCAACCGGTCAATGCAAATATGCTTTGCAGCTTTTCAGCAGGTGTCAGGTAGTCGAGTGTTTTCCTCGGCCGCTCATTCAGTTTCCTCGCAAACGCATCTAACTGCTCCTGAGAATAACCCGAGATATCAGTCTTTTTGGGGAAATACTGGCGCAATAGCCGATTTGTGTTTTCGTTGCTACCTCGTTGCCATGGGCTCTGTGGGTCACAGAAATATACCTGCATGTCGGTTGCCAACGTAAATGCCTTGTGGTTACCCAGCTCACCCCCTCGGTCCCAGGTCAGGCTTTTCTTAAGTTCCTCTGGGAGGCGGCCAACCTCTCGACAAAGTGCCGAAACAACGCTCGCCGTGTCTTTGCCTGCAACGTGTACCAGCATGGTAAAACGAGACTGCCGTTCGACAAGCGTTGCAATGTGCGAGTTCTTGGAACCGGATATCAGGTCGCCTTCCCAATGGCCTGGTATGGCCCTGTCTTCAACGTCTTTTGGTCGGGCACGGATAGATACTGCATCCGAGATGCTGGTGCGAGATTCCTCCTCTTCAGAGCTTCTGTGCCGTGACCTGCGCATACCGCGTCTTGAGCGAAGATGCTTAACAAGCTCTTTCTTCAGAACACCTCTGGCCTGAATAAAAAGACTCCGGTAAATCGTTTCGTGGGACACATGCATCGACCTATCATCCGGGAACTGACGCTTTAACCAGCCTGCTACTTGTTCCGGAGACCAGTCAAGACGGAGCTTTGTGGCGACGGCAATCCGAAGTGCCTCATTCAGTGCAAGCGAGCATTTCTTAGGTCTCTTTGACTGAGCCCAGGCACGCTGATCTGCCAGGTTCGCTCGGTACTCGCTTCTCCCACCGTTACGATGCACCTCGCGACTGACGGTTGATGTGGACCGTTCGATCAGCTCAGCAATTTGGCTCAAACTCAGGCCAGCTGAGAGGCCTCGTGAGATCTCCTCTCGCTCGGCAGTGCTGAGCACCCTGGCGGATCTCGACCGTCCAGATGGTGCAATACCTCCGTGGATCGCAAGCATTCCAGTGATCGACCCTGCATGTTTTCCCAGGGCCCTCCCAATCTCACTGAGCGACTGGCCTTTTTTCCACCTATCCCATAGCTCCTGCTTCTGCTGTGGAGTTAGCCCTCTGACTTTTGAAACATACTGCTGCATCCTGAAAGCTCCGGTGAACACCAACGTGCATTATGTTGCACTGACCGGTTGAATCTACCGC
>JBDXFZ010000101.1:0-1133 GCA_039990395.1 Halioglobus sp. | reverse complement strand
AGGCCGAATAAATTCTTCGGACCGAGGGTGTGTATCAGCTGTTTTTTTTGTCTTTCGCTGAGCTGACCGATGTTAGCATCCGAGAGAGCGACTCCCTTTTGCGCCGATAGGTTATGATCGGCTTCTAGCGGCGAGGGTTGGTCGGGCTACGTCAAGGGCGGCGGCGCGGGAAAGATGAAAAGCGCTCTAAACCTGCCAACATCTCGCACGTTGAGGGCGGTTACCTTAGCGACGGGGTGCCCGTTCCGGACGATTCCTGGAGCGGGACCCGTTTTGACCACCTTGCAATACAGTGGAGTACCACGCTCCCACCATTGCACCCCTCGTGCCAAGCCTATCAGCGCCCCACTATCTTTGTCGTACTTCTCGGAGGGCTGAATCATCACAGGTTGTGTTTCACTAGGCTGCGGATCATGTATGTATGCCTCGACTGCTATCCCTACGAAGCCTCCTACTTCCGCTGGGTTCACCACGTGGAGTTCCCACTGTAACGTGCCGTCGTCTTCCCACGCTGCTTGCCCCATGCAGCAGCTCGGTAACGGTGAGAGGTCCGGAGGAACACAGAGCGGTGGGGCCCGGGCGGTGTGTGGTGGCCTAACCGCGCCGTACGCCTCTTTTGCGCGCTTACCTACTGCGCTCTGCGACTGAAAAGGAACCCATGGCGCCCCGGGTGAAGGTTGGAACCCTTTGCTTTTGTTGAGGGAGATGGCGCTCCTGTTGGCACGAAAGAAGATGCCTCCCAAAATAAATCCGCATGGAAGATCTTGCACTACCCGTACAGGACGTTCCGTATGCGGTCCTCGGGGGGAAAAACGATGGGCAGCACTGTGGACCCCAGAATGGTCATTCCCCGCACCTCGCTGTTAGCGGGGTTTGCTGTTAAAAGGGCCCTACGACCCTTGCTACTGAGCTTCCTGCCGACGGCGCTCCCGCCCCACGCCTGAACGCTCTTCCAAAAAAGCCAACGATATATAGTTACCTCCGCCCGCTCCTGTATCAATTGAAACGCGTACTGGGAACCGCCCTACGACCCGGCGTGGGTCCAATACTATACAATGCACCCACAGTTGCTGACTATTCCCTACGGCGACTAGCTGTTCCTGCAGCGCCCCCAGCTCCTGGTCGCTTGGGCG
>JBDXFZ010000100.1:0-2534 GCA_039990395.1 Halioglobus sp. | reverse complement strand
GCGCCCGGAAACGGCCGAGACGATTGCGCGGGAGATAGAGGACTACTTGCGGACTCGGCCAATTGGCCTGGGTCAGAAACTCTTCAAAAGGGACGATTGAAAATCGAGCTTTCACCCAGCGTAATTTGGGAGTCGAATTTTTGGCACCATCGTACAGTGATGGTGCCAAAAAGTGCTTAGTCTACTAACAATGCCTTTGAGCGTTTCCGTGCGCGCGACGCGCGCTTTCGCAGCGAAGCAGGGGTAGCATGCTCCACTTCTGCCAGTTCTGCATAGCTGTCTCCAGCAGCAACCTTCTCCAACAAATTGTAGTCTGCGAGTGAAGATTTGAGCGCCTGAAGCTGCGAACGGGCATCGAGCATGGATGAAGGGTCGCAAGTATGCGGTAGCCAAGTAACAGGGTTCAAACGCAATAGACGTTTGCGATGACGGTTTTTTCGAGCGCCTGTTTGAATCCGTCTTTCTGTATCAGTACGATCAAACGAATTTTTCTGAACGATGTCATCCAACGTTTTGTCCAGGGCGTATTCTAGCCCCCATTGGCGATCATTGGATGTTGATGAGTTCTTCAGTTCTTCTTGAACACGGGCGAACTCAGCCCAATCTTCTGATTGGTCTTCCATTATTTACCTCAAGGTTTGTGCAGACCGTGTGGGCTGCAAGGGTTAGTTGGCTCGACCGTCTTGGGAGGTTTCATCAGCATAGACGCTGTGCTTACTGATGACGTTCACCCGCGTTGGACCGAACCATTGAGAAATCATACATGGAATTGCGTATGCTCTCAACTATAAGGATATGCGGGCGGCCAATTGTGACCGCCCGCATTCAAAAATTACGCAGTTAGTTGAATCCGAAGCGTTTCGGACCATTCCCTCTGTAGCGTTTCCAGAGTCCTCTGCGCATCTTCATTGTCCATCGACAGAGCCGACTGTGTCCGCGCGAGAGAGAGAAGCATGAGTTCAAGTGCCACTAGAGGTCCAGTTTGCTCGCGCACGTGTTTTGCGCCGTTGTTCTCCTGTTCCTCCATGTCGTCGTTTCCGTCGAGCTTCCTGATGGGGTCATACAACTCGGAAAAGAAAGGATGAGCTGTATTGATCGCCAATATCACACGCCCGTACCGATGCTCTGCACGGTAAAACGGCCAGTACTCGTCATGAACATATTGAATGAGATACTTGGAGGCTTTTACCCTTTGAAAGGCATCTTCATCTGTCTCATGCGCCCTTTTAAGAGTCACCGCTAGAGTTCGCAGGTTCTCTTCGAGCTGCTGCTCTTCCTCTGGGGTAAGGTTCAAAGACCGGCTTTGGTGTGGGTCTGCGGCAGTTGCTCTGTTCTCGCTCTCGGATGGCTTTGCAGCTTGCGCATTGGTTCTTTGCGCGCTTTGAAACCGACGAATTTCACCGATGACAGTACTAATATCGTCACCAATGCCTTTCTTGATCGCATCCTTCACATAGCCTTTCGGTCGCACACCTTGTTTGTTTGCAGCCACGCCGAAAGCTTCGTCCAACTCTCCAGGAAAATCGATCTGGACTCGAAACCAGTGTGTAATCGAGTGGCGCGTCGTAAGTTCCGGCATACGGTCAGCAAAGAGTTCTCGACCGTTCCTCAAGATGGAGACTGTTTGCCCGTTGAACACGTGGAGATCGTTCCGCAGGGTTTTCTGGGGAAGGTGATACCACTCTTCAATAGGCAACTTGTACAGACTGATCTTGACCTGTGCAGTCTCGCTGTCCTTCATATCATGAATTGGAACATCGATCAGCTTGGCCGTAACAAGCTTGCTTCCTTTGGCTTCCACATCATCAAGGAACTGCCGGTGCCGAGCATTTGACATGGAGTATGTTGGGTCGAACGCCGTAACCTGTCGGTTGTTAATGAATAGCCGTAAGCCTTCACCGATAGCGCGACGATATACGCGAGCCATCTCCTTGGTCGCGTGGTCCACTAGTGTATTTGCCTTAGCATAGCTGAGACGGTCACAATTGGGCATGAAAACAATAGTGCCCGACTTACCTAGCGCTTCTTCGAGGGCATCTGACTGATCGGCAAGTAAATCCTGCTGACCCCGGTCTTTTGGTACAGACATCGGTTTTTGCAACACATCCGCTACATCACTTGGTAGCTCATCGAGCAGTTCGGGATCAGGCAGTAGAACCGCATTCGAACGCTCGCGTCCAATGGCGTCAACATCCAATGCAATGTTGTAGAAAGCCTTCGGCTCTTGCCACGAATAGAATTCAACCAGGGGACTCATGCTCAAGGCTGCGGTTTTCATTCCCATCCCAAACCGCCCAATCCCTGAGCGGTTATTGAAGTTCATGGAACCGCCAAAAGCCATTGCAACCTTGAGGACGTTTGGAGCCATACCGCGTCCATTGTCCAGAACGACAACGTCGGTTTTGTAATCACCTGGCTTGCCTGTTTGTCTGAAATAGATGCGAACCTCGGTCGCATCTGCTTGAATCGAGTTATCGACATGTTCGCAAAGGGCGGAGGTGGTGTCGTTGTACCCTTGATCTCTAAGAGATGAG
>JBDXFZ010000099.1:0-28661 GCA_039990395.1 Halioglobus sp. | reverse complement strand
TGGGGTTCATCAACCAGACGTCGGCTCCAGGTACAGTGCTGCGCAGCGCGCCGTCGATATAGCTTGCTGAAGTGCCGGTAACCCGGCTAATGATATTGTCAGTTCTGGGGCCTGAAGCGGCGGTAAACGTCGCACTTTGCGCCGGGCCAATATTGAACTGACTAAAACTGTGGAAGAGATTGCTGCCAGCACGCGTGCCAAGATTTTCGCCAATTGTGATATCTGGCCCCGACAGGTTTACGGCTGGGCCCAGTGTGCCATCCGTCGATATCTGAGCAGTAGCATGATTCAAAGAGCAACCTAGTAGCAGTCCTGCGATTAGCTGACTCCTGTACTTTCTGGTTTTTTTGACCACCTAGTAAGTACTCCGTGATTGAAAGCTAACGTGGTTGATGCTCGTAATGGACTCTGGGTGGGAATAACTGCGGTGCACCAAATGCTCGGCGGTGTGGCTGCTAAATGCATCGTGTGCGAATAGATTCTTGGAAAGCTCAACTGTGCCGGTCATTAGAAGTGCCACTCGAAGTAGGCCTGAATGTGAATGCCATCTTCCTGCAGAGTGTCTCCATCGTAATCGATATCCTCAAGCTGCTCTCCGTAGTAAACCTCGATATAGAGAGGCTCCCACCAATTCCATAGCAACCCGGCGCCTACGCTGAGTAAGTCGTCTCCCTCAGGGTCGTCCAGGCCCGGCAGGCCGATGGATTCGTCTTCGGCCCAGCCATAGTCTACAAATGGCGCGAAAGTCAGCCCATACTTGCTGTTGCCCGCCTCGTCACGGAACAAGGGAACGCGCATCTCCACACTGGCAATCACGCCGTTGTCTCGAACCAGCTGATTCTCTCTGTAGCCTCGAACAGATCGTGCGCCGCCAACGGCGAGTCTTTGGGAAGACAGCAAGGGGTCGGATGAAACTTGCCCCGTCAGGCGGCCCAGAAGCTGCACGCCATCCCAGGGTAGCGCTCGGGCGTAGCTGGATTGAATCAGCAGAGCGGTAAAGTCGCTGTCGGGAAGGTCCTCAATTTTGTTGCCTTCAGGGCCAGTAACGTCGCTATTATCCGTTGCATCGAGCCAGTCAACACCCTGGCTGATGGCTGCTCGGCTGTAGATGGCATCTGCGTCTCTGCGCCAGGTCCACTCTCCCGTGAGCCTGACAAGAGAGACCTCACTTTTCCCCAGTTCCTCTCCGGGAGAAAAGGAAAAAGGTGCATTGGCGAGCGTACTTTTGGTGGTTGTATTTTCAAACCCAAGCCCTACCACAACATCATGACGAAGTGTGCGAACAACCGGCTGGTAAGCTCGAATACCCACAGTCTCGATCTCACTCACGATGTCCAGCTCGTCAAAAGGAGACTCTACGATGTCTGATTCGCCATCTGAGTAGTAGGTCTCAAGGGTCAGGTCACTGGCTGTGATGGGTAAGCCGTAGGATGCTGAAATGTCATCCACGCCATCGGTGAGCGCATAGTTGAAATATAGGTAATCGCCATTACCGGTGAGGCTGTTGTGGGCAAAGGAGAAAACACCCTGATCTTCGCCTACGCTTGGTGATCGATGATTGTTGTACCCTACGCGCACTGACATAGGTTCGCGCTCTGTCACTTTCAGGTTGAGAATACTTTGGCCTCGTTCAGCGCCAGGCACCACTCGCGCGTTGACACGTTCGATCATGCGATTCTGTTGCATCAGCCTTAGTGTATCTTCAACCTCGTAGACGTTAAGGTTGTCGCCAATTCTGTGATCGACTCGTTTGGTGATGTAGCTTGATCGCAAATGGTCATTCCCATCAACGACAATATCGTTAAGAGATCCCTCTATGGCCTGGAGCTCGATAATTCCGTCTGATGCATCCTGGTCGGGAATGATCACCCCAGAATTGATATACCCAGCGGCTATGTATTGTTGCGTCGCTCTATTCGCTGCCCCCTGGATTTCTTCGAGTGTAAGTTCCCGTCCTTGGTAACTATCCAGCGTAGCGTCGAGTTCTGTCTGGTCCAGAAGCGTATTGCCAACTACCCGAATTTCTGTAACTTGAATACTGGAAACGTAATAGCGCTGCGGTAGCTTTGGGACTTTATCGCCTTGACTCGCTGTGGGTAGCTCAGAGCCAATTGCTGCTGCTGGCGCCTCCTCGGCGCTAATCGACCTACTTTGACCCACCAGCTCCTGCGTTGTTGGCGAATTTGATTGCGCGAGAGAGCCGGCCGAAAGCATTCCGGCTATTGCCATCGCCATTGCCCTTTGAGGCATGATTTGTCTACGTATTCCTGTAGTTGTCAAAAAACGACTTCCCTGTATTGAGTGCTATAGCCAGTTTCCTATCAGTAAAAACGGCGACCAATAAAATGGGTGGCTGTAAGTTTCATCTTTCATCAACTCCAGCTGCGCCCTCCGCAAGGTTTGGGCTTTACTGTATTGGCCCGACTTGAGTGACTGATAGAATTGTTTGACAAGCTCTGCTGAAGAGTTGTCATTTATGGACCACAATGTCGCCACTGCGCTGCGTGCGCCCGCTTTTAATGCGACGCCCGCCAGACCCAGAGCGGCGCGGTCGTCTCCAACCGCAGTTTCACATGCGCTTAACATTAATAGTTCAACTGGCGTATTGGAATAACGGCGCATTCCCAGACTGCTCTCCAACGAGTCCATATCCATACGGCCATCGAACGCGAGCAGGAATGAGTCTCGGTAGTCGGATTTAAACTGCCCATGTGTGGCGATATGCACTATGGAATAGTTGCCGCTTGTTAATTCATTCTCGATTGGGGCAACGAGAAACTCCTCATCGCGAAGCTGTGTGGCGCCGTAAAGCTCAGCCAGCATATCGAGTTCTCGTTCTACCGCGGGCAGAGGGCTAAAGCCGTCAACCGGTAAACTAAGCCCTCCTGCCATAACTTCGATATTCTGGTTTCCAAGCGGTTTTGGGCTGGTCAGCGATAGACCGATGGAGTTGGCTACGGCGAAGTCTTCTATCAAGAAGCGGTTGTCGTGATAGAGAGCGCTTATAGGAATCGTTCGCAAAGGACCGTCTGCGACGAAAACCAGAGTTGAGATACCATTATCTTTTAAGTCTTCTGCCACGGGGGCTAGCAGCCATTGATAGAGTTGTTCCCCAGACTCTCGATAACGATGGGTAGGACGCCGAACAAGTCCTCGGCGAAAGCTTGTTACAGCTCGACTCAGTTCACGACGCGAAACAGCTGACGTGTGCCTCACGATTTGGCCACGATAGCTCGTTAATACCTCCAGGCGATCGTCCAATACCACTGGATAGACAACAGCCACATCGTCGGCGAGATTCTCTATATCGAGTTCCTGACCCTCATCAACAACACATTCATCGCCAAAGTAATCGAGAACTTCTGCTACCTTAAACCGCTCAATAGTGTTGCGGACTTGCTTCAGCACCGCCTGATTCGCCTGTTGGTCTTCCAAGCCATCAGATTTTTTGAGCATTAACGTCGCGGTATCAGTGTACAGGGGAGCAATTTCACGATTGAAACTGCTTGCATCGCTTTTGGCCAGGTAGGGCCTAACCTTTTCCAGAGTGTCAATTGCTTGCAGATAGGCGTCTAGAGACGCGATCTCGTTTCCGCTTTGTTCAAGAATCTGTGCGGATTGCCATTGCCAGCGATAGAGCAGATCGAGCGCCTGTGCGTTGTGGGCTAGGTCGACGGCCGCTCGCGTATATGCAAGAGCATCTTTGGTTTGTCCCAATGTTTGGGCGATTGCACCCATATAGCCCAGCGCGGAAGACTGGGTTCGTTGGTCGTCGAAGCGGATGGCCAGCTCATTTGCTTGCCCTAGCGCTGTTATACCGGAATGACTATTGGCTGTAGAACTCAATTGTTGGTCGTGTCGGTAGTAAAGTTCACCGAGAGTGGCGAGGTTTTGTGCAAGCTTAGCGTCCGCGTCCATACCATCAATCAATTCTTGGGCAGACTTGAGGGTTTTGAGAGCATCGGCACTGCGTTGCAGGACTAGTAGCGATCGTGCTTGCTCGAGCAGCGCCGTTGCCTCGTGGGAGGCGCTGCCTACAGTTCTGGCAGTTTCTGATGCCTTTTTGTACTGCTCTTGAGCATCACTGTGGCTCCCAGTCTGAGTATAAATATTGCCCTTAATCAGTTCTAAATCGGATAGGCTTGACGTTTCTCCTGATGCTTCTGCCTGTGCTATTCCTTCGTTAATCGTCTGCAGCGCAGACGCAGTATCGCCGATACCAAGCATCTGGATTGCAGATGCTCGAATAAAAGTGATTTGCATAGAGGTTTGGCTAGTGAGCTTAGAAATCTCTTGCCCCTTCTCTAGCGCCCACAGAGCGCGCTCTGAATCACCGGCCAGTCGAAAGCATTCGGAAGTGACTAGCCAATTCTTGGGATCTGTTTGATCGTTGATGCTCGAGGTGCTTATGCCTTCAAGAAGTGCCAGACCCTCAGAGGGCTTTCCTTCTTGACACTTTTGCAAAGCGGCGTCGGCGGTATTGGATTCGGCGTGCATAGCCACAAACCAAAACAGGAATGTGCACGAAAAAAGCACTGAGCGTAAGCTAAACTCTTTGGATTCCATCAGGACTTTTGCTCCCCCTGAGATTCGGGTGATGGATTTTCACAGTGAGTCAGTGGTTGGGCTCTGAGAGGCAACACTTCGATATCTGCCGTTGTTCTGGCGCCATCCATGGACTTTTCTCCTCGACAAACATTGACCTGCGAGTATCAGGCCTAATATTGTTGTCTGAGTTAACAGTAGTGCAGGATGAATAAATTGACAATGATAGCTAGGAAAAAATTTCATTACGCCTACTTACAGATCTTTGCCATTGTTTCGCTGATACTTTATGCGTAATAGGAAATTATTCGAGGTAGTAGTGCA
This sequence comes from Halioglobus sp., assembly GCA_039990395.1. Taxonomy (GTDB): domain Bacteria; phylum Pseudomonadota; class Gammaproteobacteria; order Pseudomonadales; family Halieaceae; genus CALINF01. Next base: position 23,792 of record JBDXFZ010000099.1, on the reverse strand, counting down.
AGTCATGCAGAATGTTCAATGAGTGACGACGATAACGTTACGGAAATGTCGACTGCAGCGGATTCGTTGCCTGTTATACCGGGATACGATTTTGTGCGCGTTCTTGGTAAAGGTGGAATGGGCGAGGTTTATCTGGCTCGGCAGGTGGAAGGACTTGAGCGCGATGTTGCGATAAAAACTATCCTGAGCAAGCGTACGGAAGCTGTCTTTCACAAGAAGTTTGTGGATGAGGGGCAGCGTCAAGCCGAGCTTCACCACGCAAATATCCTCCCGATATTTGCAGCGGGTGAACATGACGACACTCTGTATCTTGTGATGCATTTCGCCAGAGATGGAAGTTTGCGGGATCGCCTGGAAAGTGGTCCTTTGCCAGAAGAAGACTCCATAACTGTAATTACTCAAGTGCTGAAGGCACTAAGGCACGCCCACAGTGAACAGGACCCACCTTTAGCGCATTTGGACATAAAGCCTGAGAACATTTTGTTCGACGGAGAAACTGCGCTCTTGGCGGATTTCGGTATTGCGCGACGCGTCGACGATACAGGCGCGCCGGCAACACTGGTAGCGGGGGATCCACGTTATTGGGCTCCGGAACAGCAAATGAATGCAGCTACTTCACGTAGCGACATATTTGCTTTGGGAACCATGTTCTTTGAACTCCTTGCTGGCGAGCGACCAGCGCAGAAAGTTCGCATTATCTCTGATCGTAGCGGTAGGACCGCGCTGATAAAAGCGCTACCACGTTCATTCCGTAAGTATGGGGATGTCATAGCCGATTGTTTGCAGGAAGACCCGTCTCTGCGGCCCAGTGCAGAGTCTATGCTTGAATCTCTCTCGACTATCACTCTTCCCGCAACCACTAGGCGGCTAGTTGCATCAGTGGTTGCAATAGCTGCTGTAGCTATTGTTTTAAGCTTTTTGGCTGTACGACAGGATTATGTGGTTCAATTCTGGCGATCAGTTTTCCCTCTTCCTGTATACACTGTCACATTTAGCTTGTCCCCTGAGCGGGCGGTACTCTGGGTCGATGGTAAGGAAAGAACTTTCCGAGAAGTACCGCTAACGGAAGGTATTCACCATGTGGTTGCTCTGGCTGACGGCTATGTAGCGCGGGCTGAAAAATTATCCGTTACAAATCCTGCGATGCAGGTGGAGTACACGCTAATGCCCTCGCTCACGCTGAGTGATCGGGACTATTTGTCTTTTTCAAGGAACTTCGGTGTAGAGGGTGTCGAAACAGTCTCGGCTTCATTAGATCCAGGTCTTCAGACGTTGGTTGAGCTGGATAAATTGTCGAAAAGCTCGCCAGAACAGTTTGAGGACCTTTTCAGCCGTTTACTTTTGCGGGCAGACGCTGGAGATTCACTAGCTGCCACGGTGCTTTTCTACGCGGCCTTCGAAGGCGTACAGGGTGTGGGAGAAGCGCAAGAGTACCTTCCGGGCCTGAACGCGGCGTCCGATAATGGATACCCACTAGCATCCCTGCTTGGGGCACTGTACGTGATGCATGCGCTGCGTGATGAAGGGAAAACCTTCGATGATAATCCCCAAGCTTTTGCGCGAGTGCAGCTATTATTGCAACGTGCAACCGTCCAAGGCCTTCCTGAAACAGCCGCTTTAGCTGCAGCCAGTGCAGGTATACCGATTACCCCGAAACCGTAACCTCGAGGCGTCTATTGTTCTTGTGTGCTCGCTCTGTATTGCTGCGATCAACTGGCTCGCTTTCTCCCTTACCGGTGGAAGCAATGCGTCCGGCCAGGGAAGGTTGCAATCGAATGATAAGTTCCCGTACATAATCAGCACGATTTTGTGAAAGGCGGAGGTTGTAGCCTTCGTCTCCTCGAACATCCGCATGGCCAATGAGCTCAATTTGTGTGCTGGTAGATCCGGCAGCTAATACCTTTGCAAGGTTTTCCAGATTTTCAGAGGTGTCTGGGGTAACAGCCGTACTATTTGATTCGAAGTTGATTGGAATTGAGATCGTAGTATTGCCGGTATCTGTACCTCCACCTCCGTCGTTGCCATTTTCCAAGGGGCTTGTCGCCAAGCTATTGACGGCAGGATTCTCTATCTGTTCGACTGGTGCTGGATCCCAATACGCACTCGCAGCTGCACCGCCGGCAAGTAGACTGTTCACACGGCCTAGCCCTCTAGTTTGGCTGAGCCCAGTTTCTATCTCATTAGAACTAAGCTCCTGTCGAGCAAAGTCTACCTCCTGTTGCAGCACTACATTATCCGAGTGTGAAGGCTCTAATTGCTGAGCAACCAGCAACCACTCATTGGCCTTTATAGGGTCGCCGGCGAGCAACCCTAGCTCGACCATCGATCGAGCTGCGAGCGCACCTGCGACCTCATTTCTATCTCGTCTCGCAGAGGTAAACGCCTTGCCATAAGCTTCCATAGCGGGAGTGCCTTCCTCGTTAACCATTGCAGCGCTATCGCTGAGAAAGTCTATGGACCAAATATCCCCGACAGCCTGCCAGTAGTCAGGATTGTCACAAGCATCGGCTGCCTGCCGATAAAGCAAGCGTGCAGCCTCTAGTTGATTTTCCGCATCTGCTTTACTGGCTCGGGCAAAAAGTTCTTTGGACTCCTGATCACAATATGTGTTTGCTACAGCGTTCTGACATAGCGAACATAGTGCGAATACAGCAATCGCCAAAAAGTGCGCTGAAGGTTTCTTCAGTTTCATAGCGTTAGTCTCCTCGTCAACTTGAGTTTAGACCCACACCGATAGAACCGCTAATCGGATTTTGATGCTCACGCACGAATTAGGGATTTAGTCGCCGAAAAATTCTGCGCGCAACTCAGGGTATTCAGGCGCAGATAATCTTGGGCCGTAGCTCGCCACCACCTTGCCGGCGGCCAAGCTGGCAAAGCGACCGGCGGTAGGAAAGTCTTCACCGCGCGTAATGGCGTAGAGGAATGCGCCTGCGAACATATCACCAGCGCCATTGGTGTCTACCGCATGAACCTTGTGCGGTGGAATTCTATGCAACTCGCTGCCGTCCCAGGTTACAGCGCCATCGGCACCCAGGGTGATGGCAAAAGTATTAGCAACTTGTTTGAGCCCCTCTATAGCATCCTCAACGGAATCGGCCCTGGCCCAACCTTTGGCTTCGTCTTCATTGGCAAACACCAGGTCGACTTTATCGCCCACCATTTCCTCTAATCCATCACGGAAAAACTCTACCATTCCCGGATCAGAAAAGCTGAGCGCGGTTTTAACGCCGGCAGCCTCGGCAATTTCACGAGCCTTGATCGACGCTGCGCGGCCGGTGGGCGAGGTGACCTGGTAACCTTCGAGATACAAGTATTCTGAAGCGGCAATTGCCTCGTGATCGAGCTGATCGATGTTGAGAGTTTCGGAGATACCCAGAAATGTGTTCATGCTGCGCTCTGCATCAGGCGTTATCAGCACCAGGCATTTACCGGTCGTGCCTTCGGCCCGCCCTTGCTTTAGGCAGTGATCGACACCGGCAGACTCAAGATCCGCCACGTAGATATCGCCATCGGCATCGTTGGCAACTTTGCACGACATGAAAGTAGGCCCGCCAAACTGTGCGGTAGCGATCATGGAGTTGCCTGCACTACCGCCACTGGCATGGCTGGCCTTAACCAGATGATCCTGGAGGTGATTGAGCAGCTCACCCTGGCGCGCTTCATCAACCAGGTTCATCAGGCCCTTGCCAACATCCATACGCGTGAGCTCGTGATCTTCCACCTTGATCTCTGTGTCGACCAGTGCGGCTCCGATGCCATAGACCTTGTACTTTTTCATGCCTGTCTGCCTCATAGAATTCAGTCGGCTATTATCCGTATCCATGCGGTAAATGAAAGCGTCTCTGGTACACTCGCACGCCATGACTCGCACCCAACGACCATTCATTAAACTCCTCATTGCGGGCCTTTTGGCCTTCGCTGTGGTGATGATTTATCTGGATGCCAGAATCACCAGTACTTTCAGTGAAAAGCGCTGGGAGCTTCCCGCCAAGGTGTATGCCAGGCCTCTGGAGCTATTTGTTGGTGCGCGGCTGGATGCCGATGACCTGGCCTATGAATTGTCGTTGCTGGGCTATCGAAAAGTGCGGCAGGCGACACAGCCCGGGCAAGTGGGACGCGCCGGTGGGCGCTTCGAAATTTACACACAGGGCTTTGATTTCCCGGGCGAGCGCGAACCTGCCAGGCCCATCAAGCTGTCGATATCAGGCGGCAAAGTGGCTGTGTTGCAGTCGGGTGGCAGTGGGTTGGATTTGCTGCGGCTTGATCCTGTTCAGATTGGCGGCATCTATCCCTCTCATGGCGAAGACCGGGTTTTGGTCAGGTTAAAGGATCTACCCGAAACCTTGTGGCGTGGGTTGCTGGCCACCGAGGATCAGAATTTTTTCAGCCATTGGGGCTTCTCCATAACTGGCATCGCTCGCGCCGCATTCAGCAACGTGCGTTCAGGGCAAGTCGTGGCCGGCGGGAGTACGATTACGCAGCAATTGGTGAAGAACTACTACCTCACACCCGAGCGCACCATTGTTCGTAAGCTCACCGAGCTACTAATGGCCATGCTGCTGGAGCTGCATTACGACAAGGAAGAAATTCTCGAAAGCTATGTGAATGAGATCTACCTTGGGCAGCAGGGCCCAAGAGCCATTCACGGTTTTGCGCTGGCCGCTCGTCATTACTTCAACACGCCGGTTGAACAGCTGGGCCTGCATCAGCAAGCGCTGCTCGTGGGTATGATTAAGGGCCCATCGCTTTACAATCCTCGTCGCAACCCTGAGCGGGCCATACAACGGCGCAATGTGGTGCTTGACTTAATGGCCGAACAAGGCGTGATCAGCGCCGAGCACGCCACGATTGCCAGAGCCATGCCGCTAGGCCTCAACGCAGCGCCCAGCTCCGTCCGTGATACTTTCCCCGCCTTCCTGGACTTGGTGCGCCGGCAATTGCGCGAGGAATATCGTCAGGAAGATCTTGCCACACTGGGTCTTAACATTTTCACCAGCTTCGACCCTCTGTTGCAACGGCAGCTAGAGAACAGCACCAGCACTGTACTGGATAGCCTTGATGCCGGAGGAGAGCTGGAGTCGGCGTCGGTGGTGACTCGCTTTGATACCGGCGAAGTCGCCGCGTTGGTGGGTGGTCGCCGGGTCAGCTATGCCGGTTTTAACCGCGCGCTGGATGCCAGACGTCCCGCTGGCTCACTGCTTAAACCGGCAATCTATTTGGCGGCTCTTGAGCAGCCCGAACGCTATACGCTGGCAACGCCTTTGTCTGATACGAAGGTGGAGGTAACAGGCGCGAACGGGCAAGTGTGGGAACCCCGCAACTTTGACCGCAAAGAACATGGGCAAGTGATGCTACACACAGCACTCGCAAAATCTTATAACCTTGCCACCGCTCGCCTGGGGATGAACCTGGGAATCGATACTGTTGTCGATATGCTGCGCCGATTGGGTATTCGTGGTCCCATACCTGAAGTGCCCGCTCTCACGTTGGGTGCTGGAGAATACTCTCCGGTTGCGATGGCCGTGATGTATCAGGCCATTGCCGCAGGCGGTTATCGTATGCCATTGCGTAGCATTCGCGACATTGTGGATGCTCAAGGGGAGCCTTTGCGGCGTTATGTATTGGCCTACGATCGCACGGTCAGCATACAGGCTGTACACCTGTTGCATTACGCCATGCGTGAAGTGGTTCGTGAGGGAACGGGGCGCGGTGTATATCGCTACCTGCCTGCGCAGTTTGCAGTGGCGGGCAAGACAGGCACTACTAATGACGGACGTGACTCCTGGTTTGCCGGTTTTTCTGGCGACCTGTTAACAGTGACGTGGATCGGCCGGGATGACAACGGCAGTACCGGGCTCACGGGCAGCACTGGCGCTTTGAAAGTATGGGCGCATTTTATGGCGCGCTCTGCGCAGCGCTCACTGGGTTATCGAATGCCGGAGGGCATCGAAACTCACTGGATCGACGAGCCCACGGGTGCGTTAACAGGAAAGGGCTGCCCGAATGCGCGTATGCTACCGTTTGTGTCGGGTTCCCAGCCTGTTACCCGAACGGGCTGTGCACCGCAAGAATCGCGAATCAAGAACTGGTTCCAGTCGTTGTTTGGAGGAGATGAATGAAGCACGTATGTAGGTCAACGACGTTGGAGAAGCTGGCAAAGTTGGCATTCGCCGGTGCGATGCTTAGCCTTATGGCCGGGTGTTCCATTTATAGCTTGCCCGGTTCAGAGCCAGCGCCTGTAGAACCGGACGCTCAGTCTGCGCCTTCCACATCACAACCAGCGCAGACTCCGGTTACGCCTACATCTCCGGATGTAGCGCCTGATCCAAACGCGAACAACGCCTATGGCGCTCTGTTACAGCAAGCCGAGCAGGCCAGAAACAAAGGGGACTACGAGCGTGCGTTGACTCTACTTGAGCGTGCCCAACGGATAGATCCCGACAGTGGGGAGGTGTACCTGCATCTGGCTAAAACCTATCAAGCCAAGGGCGACCTGACGATGCAGCACGCAACGGCCGAACGGGGCTTGTTGTACTGCAATGGCAGCAGCGAATGTAGCGCATTGCGTGCGTTGTCGCGCTAGCGGGTTGTTACTTCGAAGCCGTCCTCGAGCGGAACAAACTCTAGCTGTTGGTTGATGCAGTTTGGGAGATCACCTGCGGAGTGACTGACGAAAATAACCTGCGTATCAGATTGGCTCGCAATGTGATCGATGGCCTTTAGAATCAGCTGGCGATGATAGCCGTCCAGCCCCAGCGTCGGTTCATCCAGTAGCAGTATGGCGGGTGACTTCACCATTGCTCGAGCCAATAGCACCATGCGCTGCAAGCCGAAGGACAGTGCATCGAAACTCTCCCGCGAAACTTCTGCCAGCCCCAAAGCGCTAAGCCATGCATCTGCTGCTTGGCGTTGCGTGTCACCCCAGTCGTCGAATAGGCCGATTGTGTCAAAGAAACCAGAGACCACTACTTCGACAGCCTTCATGCCGCGAGCGAAGTTCAAATGCAACTGCGTATCTACCTGCCCGTATTTTTGCTTGATGTCCCACACACTCTCACCACTGCCGCGTTTGATGCCAAACAGCGTGATGTCTTGCCCGTAGGCTTTGTGGTTGTCGCCGGTAATCAGGCTCAGCAGCGTGGTTTTGCCACATCCGTTGGGGCCAGATACCGCGCAGTGCTGACCGCGCTCTAGCACCCAATGCACGCTTTTAAGAACCTGCACGTCGCCATAGTTAACGCTAACGTCGTGCAAGGCCAGCAATGGTCCCTCATCGGGTAACCGGTAGGGCCTCTCTTCGCTGGCGGGTAGCGCAGTTAGGCTGGGCAAGGGCGGCGATAATACCTCAGTGATGACAGGGTTAGAGCGCACATTGCTGGCTGGTCCCTGCAGCAGAATGTGGCCATCGCGTAGCAGCATCCAGTGGGTGCAGCCAGCGGCTACATCCTCTTGTGCTCTCAGCAGTAGTAGTACCGACATGGTGCTCTGCGCCAGCAGTTCCTCTATCACGGTTCGCATTTCGATTTGCATCTGCGCATCAAGGCCGTCGACAGGGTTGTCCAGTATCAGTACGGCAGGCTCACTTAATAGCGCTTTGACCAGCAATGTTTTACGCATCTCACCGGTAGACAAAAACCTCAGGCCGCGGTCTTCGATGTGAGTCATGCGCAGACGTTGAATCCACTGCTGGTAGGCACCGGTGGCCGGGTTGCCGCCTAAAATGGCGCTGCGTACCGTCGTGCCCGGATCGGCAGCATCGGCACGAAATTCCGAATCGTCGAGTTTACGATCACGATCGCACAGGGCCTTGGCTTGTTCGAAGCAGACGTAGGCAACGCCGCGATCCTGCACGTCGCGAGACCGCTGCATCTCCCCGGATAGGTGGGAAGCTTGCCCGCTCAGAATACGCGCGAGGCTGGTCTTACCCGCGCCATTGGGTCCCAGGCACGCCCAGTGCTCACCTGGACTCAGTGTCCAGTTGATATCGACAAGGGCGGGCATGGCGCGGTAGACAAGGCTGACACCGCGCAGTTGCAGTAGCGGTGGAGTCAGGGTGTGTACCAGATGGGCGAGCTATACGCGCGCTGCTGATTCACGAGTTGATCATCGCCCATACCTTCGGGCATCTCGGCGCCATAGTCCTTGATATCGTGAGCTGTCCAGCGCGGTGTTGGAATCTCCAGTACTCTAACGTAGTAAAAAGCAGACTGACCTGATTCGAAGTCCGGGTCGGTCCAGGCAGCAGACAGAGATTCCGCACCAATCGTGTTTTCGAAGCTGGCGGCGGCTACGTTAACAGTGTTGCCCACTGGAGGCAGTTTGCCATCGCTGCCAGGTTGGCGCGTATCTGCATCGCCCCAGACCACATCGTAGACCGTTTCCTGGCGCGCGCCCTCGTCATCCAGCCAGCCCTTTACTATTTGCACGCGATCGAGGTTGCCCCCATTGGGGTCGCGCAATGCCGACACCATAAATGTGGGTGCATCGCCATCTTGGTTGGTGCTTAGGTCTCCGCCCATGGGTACACCCCGTGCGTACCCTCGAGCTGCCATGTCTTCAGCCATCACGTCCGCATTGGTGAAATCCCAGCCGCCGTAAAACCTGAGAATCATGCGCGGTCCGGTTGTGGCGTAAACCTCTTTACGCATCATCGCATCGAAGATCGATTGCCGCGTATTCTCGGTTGCCCACACCCCGGCGTAGCCCGAGGCAAGCTGTTCCCAGCCCTCGATTCGAATCTGGTTGATTTCCGCCATAGCGTGCTCCAGGCGTTTGGGTCCAGGCTCTGTGCCTGTGTGCTTACCGAGAAATTCGTCGCTGTCAGCAGTGGCTAGAGACGTGTGGGAGTCGGTGGAGCCAATCACGCCAAACTTGTAAGGGTTAATGCCTTCACGCTGTTCAATCTCCAAGCCCATTTTTAATGCCTCGCGTGCATACTCATATTGCAGCATGTCCTGAGTCTTCAGCTCGCTGGCATTGAGATTGGCTCTGTCCCACTGGCCGAAATCTGCAAACTCATCATTAGGAGATAAAAATGGATGTGCCTCGCCATCGCCCTTGATCTGCGTGATTTCATACAAAGGTTCCCAGCGCATTCGAGTGGTCGCATAGGCCGTATCAACCTTACCCCCGTCGTAGCTTTCAATCAGCGGAAACATGATGCCGTTGCTCAGATTGCCGTTGTGTGCGATGGCCAGTACCTGGCCGTTGGTTGTTTGTTCGTAGTTTCCTAGCCACTTCCAAAGGTCTCGCGGATTTGGGCTGCCTTCGGGCAACTCGGTGGTATAAGGCATGATCTGATTGGCCTTGTCGGCACCATCGCGATAGATCACCACCCGGTGCATGTTCGCGCCCGGTGGTATCAGCGAGGTCCATTCGTAGCCGATCATCGCTGTGAATTCACCCGGATCATTCGCGTTTTCAGCCGCGCTGGTAATCGCTTGCCAAGCCGATTCGAAGCTAGGCATACCAGGACGAATCGACAATGCTTCCGGGAATGTGCCGCGCGAGATCATATCCACTAGCTCAAGTGCAGCTTTCACGGCTTCTTGTCCACCAGCTTGCACCATGTCGTACCAACGCTTGCCCGTTTCATCCGCTAAAAATGCAGGATCCCCAGCGGCCAGCTTGGGGAAAAAGCCAAGATTGTCGGAGTGGTCAGATACCACGAGAAAATCAAGAGGCGTGGTGAGTTGTGCTTTTACGCCAGTGGAGCTCGTGACGGCCTCGCCCCTGGCAAAACGGTAGGCATCCTCTGGTGGCAGGCGGTTGCCGAATAAGCCCGCATCCATTGAGTACGATGTATGCAGGTGGGTATCGCCCCATAAGACCGTGTTGGGATACTGCTGCGTATTTGTTTGCTCGGCTGGAGGTGCGGGAGTAGCTACCGATACCGGATCTGGTATTGATTCAGTGACTTTATCGGCGTCGGTGGCGCCCTGATTGCAGGCTGACACAGTAGCGAGTACGGCGATAGCTAACGCAGTTCGTGGGAATAGTTGCATGGTCGTTCTCCAAGGGTGGCTTGTGAGAGTTCTAATGATCGCTTCAGTGTAGCCTCGACGGAGCGGCTTGTCAGCGCGTCGATGCGCTGGCTTAATGCCGTGTCTGCATTTCACTGGAAGCCCTGTGTCCGTTCCCCTATTGCAATTGATTGAAGACAAGTTGGCGGATCATACGCCTGCAAGACCGCGACTGCGTCGCTTTATGAAGCGTTCGGCCGTTGCACTTATCCTGCAGATACGAGAAGGCGAACTGAACGTACTGATGATCAAACGCGCGGATCGAAAGGGTGATCCGTGGTCTGGGCACATGGCGTTTCCAGGTGGCCGCATGGACAGAACAGACGCGCATGGCTTTGCCACGGCAGTGCGTGAAACAGAGGAAGAAGTGGGGCTGACATTGGTGGATTCCGATCGGTGTATCGGCCGCTTGTCTGAGATTAATGCGCGCCCCGACAAACTCGCTCTGGGCATGGCTGTTGCCCCGTTTGTTTTTCGACTTGAACGTGAGGTGGAGTTTACGCCCAACTATGAAGTTGCCGAGGTCGTCTGGATTCCGCTGGAGTTTTTGCTCGACACCGATAATCGCTCGACGATGGTGTGGGAGCGCGGGGGAGTAAAGTTGCCACTGCCTTGCTATATGTTCGAGGGGCGGCGTATCTGGGGTTTGTCGTTGATGATGTTGGATGAGCTAATGGATCTGGTGGAGGGCAAGAACCCCGGACGTAAAAACTGGCGTCGACGCTAGCGCTCGGGTTCTGAAGAGCGTTGCAGCTGCGTTTCCTCTGGCTCTATTGTGGTGTTGCCGCGCAGGAACGCGCGAGTGTCTAACATGAGCTCCCGCAGTGCCGGGTCTTCTTTGCTGGCCTGAAGCAGCGACTCATCGCCAATAGCCCCTGTTACATGCTGGGCGACAACGTCTACCAGTACGGGCGTCATCTTGGGGTCGTGCACCCAGCGCGGCGCATTGATCAGGTTGCCGGTGACGACATTGCCCGATTGAGACAGCCAATAACCGCCGCAGCTAGAAAGCTGGTAATCCCCAATCCTGCCGTAGCTGATATTGGGTGTGGTGGGGTCAAACCCACCGGGAACCTCTTCCGTGATCTCATGCAATGCCATCACCCACTGCGAACCCACCGGAAACAGCTCTGGTTCGGGGCGACAGTAGCTGCCGGTCTTCAACCACACTCGTACTTGGGGTATCGGTTCATCGTCGCGCAGCGAGCGCTCGACAGAAACGTCGATTGAATTCCCTTTGCTGCTTGTGACTGTGCCACTGATAACAAGGTCTGTTTCTGGGTGTACCTCTGAGAACGAGCCTTTCCACAGGCACTCGCACTCGGCGAATACGCTTGTTGACGCCAGCGCGAGAATGACTCCAACGAGTGAGATTTGCCACTGCATAGTGAGCTACTGAAGTGCGCGCGCGGCGTCCAGGGCGAAGTAGGTCAATATGCCGTCGCAGCCCGCGCGCTTGAACGCAAGCAGTGACTCCATCATCACCGCGTCGCGGTCGAGCCAGCCCTGGGCGAACGCAGCCTGATGCATCGCATACTCTCCGCTGACCTGATAGGCAAAGGTTGGTGCACGCAATTCATCTTTAACTCGGCGAACGATATCCAGATACGGCATACCCGGTTTAACCATGATCATATCGGCCCCTTCCTGCAGATCGAGCGCGCACTCGTGCAGGGCCTCGTCGCTGTTGCCTGGATCCATCTGGTAGCTGAACTTGTTGCCGCCCTTTATGTTGCCAGAAGAGCCCACTGCGTCGCGGAATGGGCCGTAGTAACTCGACGCATATTTAGCTGAGTACGCCATAATCAGCGTATTGTGAAAACTGTCTTCTTCTAGTTGTGTGCGAATTGCGCCAATGCGGCCATCCATCATATCTGACGGGGCCACGACATCGGCTCCTGCTGCAGCATGCGATAACGCCTGCTTTACCAATACGTCGGTGGTTACGTCGTTCATTACATAGCCAGACTCATCGATAATGCCGTCCTGGCCGTGCGTGGTAAATGGGTCCAGCGCAACATCTGTGATTACACCCAATTCAGGCAGCGCATCTTTCAATGATTGCACTGCGCGTTGCACCAGACCCTCGGGATTGAACGCTTCTTCAGCGAGTAAGGTTTTGCGCTGTTCACCAACAACAGGAAACAGTGCAACTGCCGGCACGCCCAGGCTATGCAGTTCGCGTGCCTGGTTGATCAAGAGGTCGATACTGAGGCGCTCGATACCGGGCATGGAGGGTATCGCTTCTCTCTGGTTATCGCCCTCAAGAACAAACACTGGAAAAATCAGATCGGCGGGAGACAGTTGGCTTTCTCTAACCAGTTGCCGTGAGAATGCGTTTGCCCGTAGGCGGCGCATTCGCGTCTGGGGAAAAGCGCCACGCTGGCTGCTGAAAGTCATGGTCTTTTGCTCCTGAATTATTTAGAAGGCCGGGGTGCGCGACTCATGCTCGTACGCTACAGGCTCGCGAACGCTGCCGCCGATGCTACCACGGTTTCCTCTATGTCGGCGTCTGTATGAGCGGCTGACATGAAGCCTGCCTCGTAGGAGGCGGGTGCCAGATAAACGCCCGAATCCAACATGTGGTGAAAAAATTGGTTGAACGCTTCGTTGTTGCAGGCCATTACCTGAGCATAATTACTAACGGTATCAGCCTCGGTAAAAAACCCGCCAAACATTGTGCCAGCGTGGTTGGTGGTAAAAGGCACGCCGGCTTTCGCCGCAGCGAGCTCCATGCCCGCACACAATTGCGCCGTGCGTTCAAATAAGGGCTCATAGAAACCGGGAGCAGAAATAATGTCTATTGCGGCAAGGCCTGCGGTCATCGCAATCGGATTGCCAGACAAGGTGCCCGCCTGATAGACGGGCCCGGTGGGAGCGATTTGTTCCATAATGTCGCGTTTGCCACCGAAAGCACCCACGGGCATGCCACCGCCAAGAATTTTACCCAGTGTAGTAATGTCGGCATCAATGCCGTAGTAGCCCTGTGCGCCTTGCAGGCCGAAGCGGAAGCCAGTCATCACCTCGTCCAGAATGAGCAGTGCGCCACTTTGGGTGCAGACTTCGCGAAGCGTCTCGAGAAAACCCGGTTGCGGCGGTATGCAGTTCATATTCCCGGCCACCGGCTCAACGATTACGCAGGCGATATGCTCGCCATGTTGGGCAAAAGCTTCTCGCACGCCCTCGGGATCGTTGTAGGTGAGCGTCATGGTGTGATCGGCCAGCGAAACCGGCACACCCGGTGAGCTGGGGACGCCCAGCGTGAGCGCGCCTGAGCCAGCCTTTACTAACAGCGAGTCGGAGTGACCGTGGTAGCAGCCTTCAAACTTCACGATGGTATCGCGCCCTGTAGCACCGCGTGCTAGCCGGATAGCGCTCATTGTTGCCTCGGTTCCGGAGTTCACCATGCGCACCAGATCCATGCCCGGCATTATTTCACACAGCTTGTCGGCCAGCTGTATCTCGAGTTCAGTGGGTGCACCAAAGCTGAGACCTTTCTCGCTTTGCCTCACGACTGCCTCGCGCACATGAGGGTGATTGTGACCCATGATCATAGGTCCCCATGACAACACATAGTCTATGTAGCGTTTACCCTCACAATCGAAGACATATGGTCCTTCGCTGCGATCGATAAATACTGGCGTGCCGCCCACGGCCTTGAAGGCTCGAACGGGCGAATTCACGCCGCCGGGAATGTGTTGTTGCGCGCGGTCAAAAAGCTGCTGAGAAGTGGTCATGGTGTCGTGTCATCTTGGCGTTGTGGCGGGGGAGGGATTATTGCGGCTGTCGCGTCTAAATGCCAGTCATGACCTGTTTCAGTCCAGCTGTGCTCCATGGCAATAAGAGCGCACTATCGAGTGCGCATAGTGCGCGGAGCCTGCTAAAAGGGCTTTAGAACTGCCAGCAAAACGATCGCGAATAGAAAGATCACCGGTACTTCATTGAAAAAGCGGTAGAACACATGGGTGTGGCTATCGGTGTGCTGGTTGATTGCCGAGACGTAGCGCCCGCACTGAAAATGGTAAACCACAAGGAAAGCTACACCGGCAAGTTTGAGCCACAACCATTTGGCCTGTAAGTAATACTCAACGTTGGTGGCGACCAATGCCAGCCCAAAACCGATGGCAAGAATCATGAAAGGCGTGACGAACCGGTACAGTTTGCGTGCCATGATCGCCAGCTGTTCTTTGGTTTCACGATGCTCACTGGCCGCGTAGTAAACGAAGATGCGTGGCAGGTAAAAGATGCCGGCAAACCAGCAAACAACGAAGATGAGGTGAAAGGCCTTCAGCCAGAGCATGTCAGAATCCTGTGAGTGACGTTGTGCGCAATCGCGTTACAGTCGTGACAACGAGAATTTCTCTATACTCTCGCGAGTCACTATGCCGCGCAAGACGCGATTGCCGCCCGCTGCGCGACCGTAAACAGACACCGCCTCGACAGTCTCTGCTCGAATGGTGTCCATGGCCTGCCTCAGGGTCGCCTGCTCAGGCACGGGTGCAATGGTCCAGCGCCGGATAGGCGCTTCAGTGATATCGGCCTGTTCCTCGTCTTCAGGACGCGCTTCCAGCCAGTCCACCAATTCAGCACCGCTAACCAGATACAGGTCTTGAGTCTCTCGTGTCAGCACGCACCAGATCGGATTGCCATCTATGATGGATTTTGCAGCTGAGGAATCGAGCAACGCGGATATTCGTACCACATTCGGGTCCATGTGAGATGTCACGTCCGTTCGGTGCAGCATTTGATTCAGTGGGTCTTGCGGTACCGCTCGCTGCAACTGTCTAAGTACGGTTTGGTGCGCGCTGCGCTGACGGAATACCCCGGTATTTGTCAGGTTCGCGGCCACAATTGCCAGAAGCGCCGGCATAGCTACTGAGATTGTCTGTGTCAGCTCGAGCACCGCTAATATTGCCGCCAGAGGGGCGTTCAGCACGGCGCCCATCGCGGCTGCCATACCAATCACAATATATAGCGTCGGCTCGGATGCGAACTGGGGAAAAAAGATGGACCCCACCTGGCCCAGAGCGCCACCCAGGCAGGCGCCAATCAAAAGGCTGGGCCCGATCACGCCAATGGGCATCCCCATGCCACTACTGAAGCTGGTCGCGGCAAGCTTGGCAGCGGCAATGGCCAGTAGCAGTGCGAGTGTAAGCTCGCTTTGCAGAATTCTGTTGAGCGTATCGTAGCCCATCCCCAGAACCTCCGGCACCATCAATGCGATTGCGCCAGTGAACACGCCGGCCAGCAGAAAGCGCAGTGCCACAGGCCAGTGAGACAATCGGGCAGATGCTTTGCTCAACCTGATAAACAGCGCAACCGCCACGCCACAGCTGACGCCCAGCAAAATGATATAGGGAATTTCCCACAGTGAGGTGAGATGTATTTCGGGAATAGCCAGCAGGGCTGCGCCGCCACCCAGATTTCGACTGATTGCAGATGCCGAGACAGCTGAGAGCATCACCGGTACAAACCCGGCAACAGTGTATTCGGCGACGATCACCTCCATCGCAAAAATGACGCCCGCCAGCGGTGTGTTGAATGCTGCGGCGATTCCACCGGCTGTACCGCAGGCGATGAGTACCCTGAGGCTGTTGTTGGGCAATCCCAGTCGTTGACCGAGCAGGCTATTTACGGCTCCGCCGAGATGTACGCCGGGTCCCTCACGGCCGCCGGACTGCCCGGTTGCCAGGGCAAAAGCGCCGCCGAAGAATTGCACCAGCATGTTTCGCAGTGGCAGTGCCCCGTAGTGCGAATGCATTCGGCTTAATACGTGAACGATTCCGGTTTCTCGGTCTTCTGGCTTCAGCAAAGAGAACGCAAGGCCAAGCAGCAGCGCGCCTGCGGCGGGCAGACCGAACTGTAACCACCTGGGCAACGACTCGAAGTCCTCTCCGCCGGCGATGCCCCACAGGCCGCCCAGCTGGCCTATTGCCAGCTCAAATGCCAGAACGAGCAGACCTGACGCCACACCGCCGACGATACCCAGCACGGCGTATGCCAGAGCAGAGTCGTAGTTTGTTAACGAGTGACGATAGCGGGCTAGCAGAGTGCGCACATTGATTGTGTCCCATCTTTAAAAGACCAATATTACCAGTTATCTCTTTTGTCATTCCTCTTATACTGATCGGCCGCGCCAAAATAGAGGTTGGTTGCTCAAATTCAGGGCTGGATAGCAGATATGATCAAGATAGGGATTGTTGGTGGCACAGGCTACACCGGTGTGGAGTTACTCCGCTTGTTGGTGGCTCACGATGAAGCCGAAGTTGTGGTGATTACGTCTCGCGCCGAGAGCGGCCGGCGCGTTGATGACTTGTTCCCCAATCTGCGTGGTTACTATGATCTCGCGTTCACTGAACCCTCGGTAGACGCGTTGGCGGCCTGTGATGTGGTGTTTTTTGCCACGCCGCACAACGTGGCCATGAACCTGGTGCCGCAGTTACTGAAAGGCGGCGCTCGTGTGATCGATTTGAGTGCCGACTATCGTATTCGCGATGCGCAGCTATGGTCGCAGTGGTACGGCGAACCGCATGCCAGCCCGGAATATTTACCGCAAGCCGTGTACGGATTACCCGAGGTGAATCGGGAAGTTATTAAGGATGCAACATTGGTGGCTTGCCCGGGATGTTATCCAACGTCAGTGCAGCTAGGTCTGATACCACTCGTCAAGCATGACCTCGTAGACCTGGAACACCTGATTGCCAGTGCTGCATCGGGTGTGAGCGGCGCGGGCAGGCAGGCGAAAATCGACAACCTGCTATCGGAAGTATCGGATTCGTTTAAGGCCTATGCGGTGGCCGGGCATCGGCATCTACCTGAGATCGAACAGGGGTTGGCAGATGTGGCCGGCGATCCGGTTAAGCTCACATTCGTTCCTCACCTACTACCCATGATTCGCGGTATTCATTCCACGCTTTACGCACGCCTGACGAAGCACCCGGAAGATTTGCAGTCACTATTTGAATCCTTTTATGCCGAGGAGCCATTTGTAGACGTGCTGCCTCCGGGCATGCTGCCGCAGACTCGCACAGTGCGCGGCGCAAATCGCTGCCAGCTCGCCGTATCTGTGCCGCAGGGCCGCGACACAGTGGTGGTGATGAGCGCAATCGACAATTTGGTAAAAGGTGCGTCAGGTCAGGCGATACAAAACATGAACATCATGTTTGGCCTGCCTGAAGGCACAGGCCTGCACTTGCCTGGGTTGCTGCCCTGATGTTGCTTTCTGGACATAATGTGGGTGTGCCGCAGTGATGTGGCAGCGCAATTCAGGATACAGCCGAGTCGGGATGCTGGTTATCTCTATGGTAGTTATTGCAGTCTTGGGTCTTGGCTTTTATCTGGGCTTACGTGCCACTTATAGCGGGCTTGGTATTGACCCGGACAGCTATCGTGCGTTGATGGCGAGTGAGGCGGAGAGGCAGAACGCGCTGGAAATTCTGCAGAGTGAACTCGATATGCAGAAAACGCGCAATGAAGTGGATCGCGGTGCGTTGGAGTTAGTGCGTAGCGACATTGCCAACCAGAAACAGGAGATTGCTGAGCTGCAGGAGGGCTTGCAGTTTTACCGCAGCCTTATGGCTCCTGGAGAGATCGCTCAGGGCTTGAGTCTGCGTGCGATAGAGCTGGTGTCGAGAGAGGCCCCGGGTGTATTTGCTTACCGAATAGTGGCGCAGCAGGAGGCCCGTAAGCACGCAACTGTAAAAGGCGAGTTATACATAGAAGTGTTTGGCCGCGTGGGTGAAGAATCGGTAAGCTACCCCTTGTCCAGTTTGAGCGATGATATGGATAGCAACGTTGTCACGCTGCGATTTAAATATTTTCAGTCGATCGAGGGTGAGTTGGCTTTGCCCGAGGGGTTTGAGCCAGAAAGTATCAATGTAGTGGCGACTGCCACCAAGCCCCGTAAAGCCGAAGTCAGGGAGCAATTCCCCTGGCAGTTAAAGGAGAGGTTCACCCATGTTGGGAAATAGAAAAGCAGGGTTTGGAGGTGGTTCTGATACTACCTTGGTGTCGCGCGATGCCGTGGTAGTAGGTGATATTCATTTTGGTGGTGCGCTAGATATTGAGGGCACAGTGCAGGGCAATATCATCGCCAAACCGGGTACCGACGCTGTGGTGAGAGTGATCGACAAGGGCTGCGTAGAGGGCGAAATCCGTGTGCCTGAGGTCATAATCAACGGTCGAGTGGTGGGCAACGTATACTCCAGCAAACACTTGGAGCTCGCGGCCAAGGCCTGCGTGCAAGGCGACGTGTTTTACACTCTGGTCGAGATGGCTGTTGGATCTGAAGTGAACGGTAGCCTGCAGCATGTGGTTGAGGCCAGCAGCGAGGGAGCTCAAAACCCCGACAAGGCGATACCGATCGCCGAAGCAAAACAGGGGAAGAGCCGATCGCGCTAAGCACCGGGCAGGCCTGTTTAGCGGCTATGTAGTACACTTAGCGGTAAAGTTGATTAAAATAGTCAAGATTTAGATAATTACGCGGTTTCCTTGTTGAAACCCCGACAGAGAGCAAGCATGTCAGTTGCAGAGAGTTTTGATCCCAACACCATTCATCTGTCCGAGCGGGCGGTGAGCAAGGTGAGCGACCTGGTCGCCGAAGAGGAAAACGAGGACTTGAAGCTGCGGGTGTTCATTACCGGCGGTGGATGCTCGGGTTTCCAATATGGGTTTACGTTTGATGAACTCGCGGCCGACGATGATACGTTCATCGAGAAGGACGGCGTTACGGTGTTGGTGGATCCCATGAGTTTCCAGTATTTAGCCGGTTCGCAGGTTGATTACACAGAGGGGCTGGAAGGCTCCAGATTCGTCGTGAACAATCCAAATGCAACCACCACGTGCGGCTGTGGCGCTTCGTTCTCTGTTTAGACGAGCCGCTCTCATGCGATTCTCAATGGGTCTGGTCGCTGCGCTCTATTTGGGCGGAATTTTCGTGACGCAAAGCCATGCGCAGGAAGATGTCGCGTCCGACTCATATCCTCGCTTCATCGCTGATGTTCAACTTCATACTGAAGAAGAAATGCTCTCGTTGCTCGAGCGTGCCCAGACGCTACTGCAGGAGGGTTCTTTGCAGCCAGGGCAACAGCCTGCGGTGACCTTCGTTTTGCATGGTCCTGAGGTTAGGCTGCTGACGACAGATCGTTATCTCGAGCATCGGCAAGTGGCTGATCTGGCTGCAAGCCTATCTGCATTGGGGGTGGTTGAAATAATGGCGTGCCGCACATGGATGGGCAAAAACGATTTAGCAGAACCGATGCTGCTTCCCTTTGTGAAGACGGTGCCATACGGTCCCGCTGAAGAGCGACGCCTGCGCGAACAGGGACTTAACACGTTTTAAGTTGAGCCCCCGGGGTAGATGCCTCCAAGAACTTCATACTCGCTGGCGCCGGTTACCACAGGGGCGTTCCCCGACAAGGTGCTGAGGCTGCGATAGGCAAGCCAGGCAAAAGCGGCTGCCTCAACCCATTGCGGGTCTATACCAAGTGCAGCGGTAGTATTCAGAGCCGCCTCTGGTAGGTGTTTATAGAGCCTGCGCATCAGGTCAGTATTGAGTGCCCCTCCGCCGCAAACGTACACTTCGTCAATATTTACCTCTGCACTTGCGATCCCCAGAGCTATTGATTTAGCGGTAAGCTCCGCGAGCGTGGCTTGCACATCCTTGGGTTCCATGTCACCTAGATCATCTAGGGCGCTGGCCAACCATTGGAGGTGGAACTGCTCCTTACCGGTGCTGCGCGGTCCGGTGCGGCTAAAATAGGGATCGCTTAACAACGTATCGAGGAGGCCTTGATGCGGCGTACCTTCTGCCGACCAGCTTCCATCGCGATCGTAGTTGTTTCCTTTGTGCTGCTGGATCCAGAGATCGAGCAGGGTGTTGCCTGGCCCTGTGTCAAAACCGCCTTTAAGAGTGCCTCCCTCCAGTACGGTTGCATTGGCTATGCCGCCAATATTGACGATGGCACGGTTGCTTGTTGGCTGGCTGAAAACGGCAGCGTGAAATGCTGGTGCCAGCGGCGCGCCCTCACCACCTGATGCGATGTCCCGGCGGCGAAAGTCAGCGACCGTAGTGATGCCGGTGCGTTTGGCTATGGTGTTTGGATCGCCGATTTGTAAGGTAAACGCCAGTTCGGGTGGCAGGCCGGACGATGCGGGTCGGTGGCGAATAGTCTGACCGTGGCTGCCTATCGCGGTGATTGCTGTCGGTGCAGTGTTGGTCTTTTTGAGCAACCTGAGTGTGGCGTCGGCAAACAGAGCGCCCAGTGTCCGATCAAGCCGGCCCATGAGTTCGATTTCGTCATTGCCGGGTGCACTGATTCGGGCTATGTCGGTTTTAGTGGTTGTTGGTATCGGGTGTTCTAGTGTGCCTAAAAGTGAAATGGAGTCGCCGACTTCAACTAGCGCAGCATCGATAGCGTCGAGGCTGGTGCCAGACATCAGGCCGACATAGAGCGAAGTGCTCACGCGCGGTTCAGGGCGCGCTGGCCTGAGGGTCGGTAGTCATTGCCAGATTGTCTTGCGTCATCAGACCAGCCAACTGCCTTGCGTCGCCGAGTATGGCGTCACGAAACCTGGCCTTTTCTGATGCGGGCAAGGCCTTGGCCTTGGGTAGCTTTTTGTGGATGGTACGTGGGTTACGGTGAACACCATTCACGAGAAATTCATAGTGCAGGTGCGGGCCTGTGGCCGCGCCGGTTGAGCCTACCGTACCAATGACCTGGCTCTGGGCGACGCGCTGGCCCGTTTTTACCTTGCGCTTATGCAGATGCAAATATTTGGTTACATATGCCTCGCCATGCTGAATGAAGACGTAGTTGCCATTCGACTTGGTATAGCCAGCCTTCACGACTCTCCCATCGCCGGCAGCAAACACGGGTGTGCCACGGTCCGCTGCGTAATCAGTACCGCGGTGCGGTCGTGTGGTCTTATAAATAGGGTGCTTGCGTCGCATATTAAAATTCGAGCTGACTCGGCGGAAGTCCAGCGGCGCCATCAAAAACGCCTTGCGCATGCTCACACCGTCTTCGTTGTAATAGCCAATGTCGCCGCTGCTATCTTCATAGCGATAGGCGGTAAACGTTTTACCCTGATTGGTAAAGGCCGCGGCAATGAGTTCACCGTCTTTATATTTTTCCCCATCAAGGTAAAGCTCTTGATAGATGAGGTGGATGGTGTCGCCTTTGCGTGGATCCAACACAAAGTCGATAACCCCACCAAAGACATTGGCTAGCTCCATAATCATATTTTGGGTTAGACCTGCGTCCTGGCCGGCAAGAAATAACGAAGATGTGATCTCGCCGGAGGCCCAGGCCTCGCGTAGTTCAGGCGTTCTGACTACCCGTTCGCTGGTGAAGCCAGCCTCAGCGCGGTTGTAGGTAATGGTTTCGAGCTGCGACACCTGATGCTGGACCGCCGTTAACGCGCCCGTATCATCACGCTGGAAACCGATCGTCTGGCCTGGGAAAATTTTGCCCAGTGATTTGCCATCCTCCGCCGTGTTGACCACGTTATAGACATCGCGATCCCTGAATCCAGCGCGCTTGAAAATCAGCGAAAGATTGTCGCCGCTACGCACGGTTTGCTCGTCCCACTCGGGAGGTAGTAGCGCGGGTTCCAAATTATCGAGCGAAGCTGGCTGTGTAGTTGCGTCTAGCACCCGCTCTACGGCTACTTCTGTTTCAGCCACGCGCGCGTCGGCCTCAAGCTGATCGGGCTTGGTTGCCTCGATATTGCTAGAGGGTGTCACTATTGTCGCAATGGCTACTACGGCAGAGATCAGCCCGACCGCCACCAAGTGCTTGTGCGGCAGGCGAGGCTGGTCGCTGCGAATCGCGGTGGCCCCCCGCGCTTTCTTCGCTGCTGGCATGTCCCCAGTTCTTTGTGTCTATGTTGCTGAAGTATATAAAATTTTGCAGCAAAGCTATAGGCCGGGCTTACACTTGCATTTAGAGAGGGGTGATGTATGGTTGCAGCCCTTTTTTCCAGCAGCAGTAGACCATAGAGAATTGCCATGAGCAGTGCATTATTGGCGGACCTTGAGGCCCGTGGACTGATCTTTCAGATAGCCGGCGAAGACGATTTGCCCCAGTGGTTAGATGGCGGCTGCAGGACTCTCTATTGTGGATTCGACCCCACGGCTGACAGTTTGCACATTGGCTCTTTGGTGCCGTTGTTGATGCTGCGTCGATTTCAGTTGGCTGGGCACAAGCCGCTGGCGTTGGTTGGCGGTGCAACGGGGCTGGTGGGCGACCCGAGCTTTAAGGCCCAGGAGCGGCAGTTGAATACCCCCGAGGTGGTGGCCGGCTGGGTAGAAAAGATCCGCTCTCAGGTGTCTGCGTTTATCGACTTCGATGCTGGGGAGTGTTCAGCCGAGGTGGTTAATAATCTCGACTGGACCCAAAACCTGGATGTGCTGACATTTCTGCGGGACATCGGTAAGTACTTTTCTATCAATTCGATGATTCAGAAGGAGTCGGTGAAGCAGCGCATTGAGCGCGAAGGCAGTGGCATCAGCTTTACCGAGTTCACCTACATGATTCTTCAGTCCTTTGATTTTTCTGAGTTGAACAGCCGGAATAACTGCACATTGCAGATTGGTGGCTCCGATCAGTGGGGAAATATCACGGGCGGCATCGATCTTACTCGGCGACGCAATGGCAATCAGGTGTTTGGTCTGACCATGCCCTTGATCACCAAAACCGACGGCACCAAATTCGGCAAGACTGAAGCAGGAACCATCTGGCTAGACCCTGCGCGCACGTCGCCCTATGCCTTTTATCAGTTTTGGCTGGGTACAGCCGATGCTGATGTATATAAGTTTTTGAAGTACTTCACTTTTCTATCTGTCGAAGAGATCGAGGCGGTAGAGAGCTCTGACGCGCAGCGAGAAGGGCGTCCGCAGGCGCAGGCTTTGCTTGCAAGCGAAGTCACCAGGTTGGTGCATGGAGATGAAGGTCTCGAAGCAGCGCAGCGTATAACGGAGGCGCTATTTAGTGGGTCTTTGGAAGCACTCTCACTTGATGATTGTGCCCAGCTGCGCCTCGATGGTTTGCCTGCCAGTACCGTCAGCCCGGCTGAGTTTCCCGAGACTGTCACGCAACTGCTAACAGAGGCAGGTATGGCGTCGTCTGGCAAGCAGGTTAAAGATGCATTGGGCCGAAGCGCAGTGTTGGTGAACAATCGGGCATTGGGTTGGGAAGACAACGGCAGTGTTGCTGCAGCGCTGGATGGCTCGCATGCCCTGCACGGGCGTTTCTTTATCGTACGCCTGGGTAAGAAAAAATATCACCTGTTTGAGGTGATGTAGGCAGAGCCCGGGCTCGTTCGTGGCCCGGAAGAATCGGCAATTTTTGGCAAAGAATCAAAAGAGTTGAAACGGGGGTTGCGCTACTTAGGGTGTGTGCGTATAGTTCGCCTCCCTCCGATTGGGCGGTAACGCGTTTTAGCCCTCGGAAGGTTTGCCAAAACTCTTTTGTATTCAAATACCTAGAGTATAAAGCGAAGCCGAGATGCCGGCGCCTGACAGCGACAAAAATGAGTAAGTTTTTGTTGCAAGGTGAGCGCGGGTCGGTATAATACGCGTCCGGTTCGGGGGTCAGCCCCCAGCCACAACGCAAATCCTGGCGATTTGTGTGTTACTTAACAAGTTGATGAAGACAGATGTGTGGGCACTTGTTGGGATAGTTGTCATGACTATTCAGATACAACAAGTGACTCATTAATTCATTGTAATTTTTGATTTTCGAATTGTATCTGAGCTGATGATTT
>JBDXFZ010000098.1:0-1431 GCA_039990395.1 Halioglobus sp. | reverse complement strand
CGGAATTCCGCCTCAAGGCCATCGGCCGGGATTACACCCTCCAGGGTGTCCAGGTCGAAGATCCGACGGGCTCTCCCCTACCCGCCGGCTTGAATCCCCGCTTTGTGGGACTGACAAGCGGAATCGTGATTAGCGAAGGGGACACCGTCACGTTTGAGCTGGTGGTCGACAAGGTCGTGACCACCAATGCTCAGGTCCGTTTCAGCTTCGAAGTTGGCTCCACTGGAGACCAATTCCAATCCACCTACACGCTGACACTGCGCTAGCTCCTTCCTCTCTCTCACCAGGCAGGTGAGAGAGAGGGACAGCACGGCGCTTCTTTTTTGCAGGCGGTTCGCCCCTATCACCAGCAACGTTGAGCAAACAACCTTAAGTCCCAAAATCACCCCGGAGGGAAAATGGGCAATCCTATCGATCTAAAGAAATTCTCAGCCGATGAGTTCAGCGACGAAATGCTTTCGGAGCTGATTTCGGAGAAAACATCCTTCCAAATCGTTGACGTCAAGCATATTGGTACTGTTGTAAAGAGACTTGAACGCGCCATTGAGGGAAGCGGCTTGAAGTGCAGAGTTTACACAGAGTATCGGAGCGCAGCGGTAGCGGGCGCCGCACTTGTATCTGGATTGTTGCCGGTAGTCGGCATTTCCTCAGTGATAGGAATCGCCGCACATAACATCGCGACCTACGGGCCAGACTATGAGATCGCTAAAAACAAACCGGTCGGGAGGGTAAACGTTATCTATAAAAAATAGCCGTAACGTACTAGCCCTAGCCACCAAAGCCTGTCTTTGCCTACTATTGGGCTGACAGGCTGTCTTGGTGGGGCGATCCACACCTTTACGCCAGCTTGCAGTCCCGCTCCTCGATGCGAGCCATGATCCAGCCTTCCACCTCGTAGGAAACCCAGCCCACGGACCGGTTGACCAGCGGGACTGACTTTGGGAAGGCATCCTCTGCCATCAGCTTATAAATCGATGACCGCCCCAGCCCCGTGGAGGCAATTACTTCTTCCAATCGCATGATTTTCATTGCTATGTCCTCATAACCCTTCACGGGATGAGGCAGCCCTGTAGAAAATCACCGTCCACCGCTCAGGGATGAGCATGTGGCGCCCTAGAAAACTTGGGTATCCGGGTTGAGCGAGGTCGCGCCGGTGACTACGCTGATAATGCTCGTGACAAAGCGATGAGAACGAGGAGTGCAAGCTCAAGCGATGACATTCAGCGATACTGGCTAAGGAGATAAGACATGGCGCTGGCTGGCTACGACTTCTCGACGTGCGGCTTGTCATCCGCCGCCTCGTTCCACGCCGTAAGCCCGCCTTCGATGAAGCACGCGTTGACGCCGCGCGCCTGGAGAGTCTCGAGCACCGTGTTGCTGATGCTGCGCCCATGCTTGCAGTAGATTACCACTTCCCTATCGGGCGGCAGC
>JBDXFZ010000097.1:0-1076 GCA_039990395.1 Halioglobus sp. | reverse complement strand
CCATCTCCTTCCTCGGAGACAACGTTCCCCCCATCAACCACCTGCGGGCGTGGTGTTTCACCAGTCCAGGCAAACGATGCTGCCTAAACACTTTCAGCGTCGCTCCCGCGGTCTCCACGTTACTCCCCGGCTCCTGCCGGATAAACGCTCTCATTCATGCTTTCTTATATTCTAATATTTTACTTCTACGTCGCCAGCCGGTAGCAAACACACAGATTCAGGCATATGTCTCGCTAGGCCGGGGTGTTGCGGAAGCGACGGTTGTGCGGCGGTAGCGAGGACGGCGGTTGCGGTGGCGGTGGTCACGGCGGCAGTACCGGTGGTTACTGTATACGCTTCGTCGTCACAACCAAAGTGCGGCAATTTCCTGACTGCTGACGTTGCTGACGGTGCTGCTGGAGCTGCTGCAGCCCCCGCAACTGATTATCTCCAGCGCCTTGGCCACCAGTGCTATGCGAATCTACCAGGTCCAGCTCAAACTTGGCCCTCCTGGAATCGCTGTTGCTTCTGGTGTGGGATATATTGCCTTTCCCCTCTCGTCCGTTCCTCCAAGGACTCGCTGGCACCCTGACGATCAATAAGCACATCATCTTAAAATATACATCCTGCTGAAGCAGATTCTCACCACTCTAGGTTGGCCTGGGCTACGCTTGCCAAACGAAGATTACCAGCTTTCACACGTGTGTTGATTGATTTCGAAAGGTATAGACGCAGCTGGCACGGGAACGCATGGTTGACTCCAGATAGTAACACGGAACTCCCTTTATATTATATCCGAGCTGTCGAGTTGATTTCCTTTATATGCAGTATGGAGTTACACCTGACGAGTGGCATATGGTGTGCACAAATTACCCCGATATTCCAATACCCCACTACCAGAATCTCTCTCCAGCATGAACCTCCTCAATCTACGATGAATGTAATACAAGTCGTGTTTCTGAGTACAATTAACATCCGATCATACAGTTCCGGGCCGAACTGTTTGAGGCACTCTCGCATTGGACGGATCGGTCGGTCGACTTCGAGCGAGGTCAGCGTTTTCGTGGATAATGCCACCTAGGTATAAGAACTGGGCC
>JBDXFZ010000096.1:0-1047 GCA_039990395.1 Halioglobus sp. | reverse complement strand
AAAAGACTATTTCACTTGAGAACAATAATGTTTCGGAATTTGGGTTGTCGATCAGCGTATTTTCTATGTATTTCTTTAATTTAGAAAAATCCTCAACCCGCCAATAGGGAAAATTTCCAGATTGTATTTTCCCTTTTGACGCCAACTCCGCTAGCTTGGCTGAGACACTGTAGGTAATCCCGACTTCTTGCAACTCAGCCGAATACACGGTCAGTAAGTTCTGTGTCGCAGTTGTACCGGTCTTTCCATGCCCGATGTGTAGAATTATCTTTCTCATGTCTCTTCCCAAATTGCGACTGCTACTCTTACTAAGGCTATTTCCGATACTGCACAGTTCAATATGCACGTTGTTACTCTGGCTATTGAAGCTTGGAAAGGTGATTTTGGGATCGATCCCACGCATCAGACTGCGGTGTACATCCATCATGCCATCGAAGTGAGCATGGAGGCGTATCATGTCGTTGTATCGGCCAGTGCGTTGCATCCACTCAATGGCTGCAAACAGATCAATGCTGTAGCTTCCCTTACGGACGAACGGAACAGGGTTTGGTTCGCATCTCATACCGAGAACCAATAGTCGGCGTATGTATTGGTCGCCCATTTTTGAGATATGGCCCACACGTCCCTGCGGACACCTTCGGCGGGATCGGTTAGACGGAGTGCTCGTCGTGCATGACAGCCACGATGCTCGTGCTGGACCCGATACGGACACCCCGCATGAGGCTGATGCTGTCCAATGCCACATCATCGAAGTAGGCCTTCAACCGGAGCAAGCATCCATGTCGACCTGTACGCTGTAACCAACCTACTGCGGTGAGGAGATCGATGTTGTACGTGCCCTCGGTCAACATCGGCACGGGGTCAGCTTCGCCGAGCTTTCGGGCGCGCAGCCGTGCCGCCCTGACCGTCTGCGGCAGCAAGCCAGCGATCGTATAGAACTCGTGCGCCGTCATGCTGAAATGATTGCGGCATGCCCGTTGCAGATGCGCCAGAACGTCCGCTTCCTCTGTCTGTCTGCCATCCATGCGTGGTTTCTCCGTTGATTAT
>JBDXFZ010000095.1:0-2079 GCA_039990395.1 Halioglobus sp. | reverse complement strand
ACAGCAGGTTTGAGCACGCAGCTCGCCAGATTTTTAACAAATTCGATGGAGGCGTTTGAATCACGCGGGCAAGGATTTTACGTCAACTTTAACCGCTTAAAGCGCGAACTGGATGACGATGCAGTTCTGACCATGTCGGTGCTGCTTCAAGCTGGTTTTGCCCAGTCTACCAACACCGATGGAGAGTGGACCACGGCACGTGGCGCAGGAGGAAAGTCTGACCTTTTCAATGCATTCCCGGACGGCGGGCTGGTTGATATCTTAGACGTCTTGGAGCCTGTGTGATGGCAGCAGAATTACCCAACAAGCAGCACGAGAGATTTGCGCGGTTGCTCGCCGGTGGGGTCAAGCAACGAGAGGCTTATGCTCGCGTCGGATATGCCACCACCAACAACAGGGCGGCGGCATCGCGCCTCGCGAAAAAGGTCGCAGCGCGAGTCGAGGAGCTGCAAAATGAAGAAGCAGCACGCATTTTCGCGACCATGGATGGGACGGGCGGCACACTCATCGACCTTGGTATCACACCAGAATGGATAGCCAAACAGTACCGCATTATCGCGGCCAAGGCTCGCGCCGCCGGGGACTTCAAGGCCGCGACGGATTCCGTGAAGAACATCGAAAAGATGGTGAGATCAGAAACGGAGGCGGAGGGTGGCGACACACCTAAGAAGTCCAGCGCGAAAATCGACCTAGAGTCCATGATGGCGATCCTGTCCAAGCTGGCAGCGCCTACAGTCAAGATCGTCGATGATCAGAACCAACCTGCGAATGACACGGCTGAGGTGGGCATGCTCGCGAGAAACAGAGCGCACCGGGCAGCGGCAAGGGGCGAGCAATAAAAAACGCCGCCCCAATAAGGAGCGGCACAGGGTGTAGGAGAAAGGACTACACCAAGGAAAAGATAATAGGGACACAACCCCCTACCACAATAAACCTAACCCGGTACGCCCCATTTGTCAAGCTTTTTCTAGGCTGTAGCGGTTTTTCGTGACCGGGGTGCTACAAAAAACTGAAAACATCAGAATCACAAAATGATTCGTTGATCGAATCGTGATTCACAATTACCAAAAAGAGGCAAGCGAAATTGCAAAAGAGATTTCAGCTTGAAGCTAAAATAACACAGCAGCCCGCCACGGGCGAAAAATAGAGAAAGAGCCTACGATCTATGACTACTACCCAGCGCAGCGATGCGCCACCTATCAGCGATCTTGAAGTTGCGCCGGAAGAAACGATTGCCAACCCCTTCGCGGAGGCAGGTCTGAACCTGTTCGGCCTTAAGGGGGAACCTAAGTGCGCGGAAGAATATGCTGCCATCTTGCAAGATCATGCTGAGACAAATGTAATCAATATCGCCGACTATCAAGATGGAAGCAGCCACGAAATTCTTGCTGCTGAACCTGAGTACCTGCCCTCATTTAACGACGCGGAAATCCTAGGCACCGAGCCGGAAGGATTTGCGGAGTTCCTTGGACGTGAAGCTACTCTTCTCGTCGGAGAAATGTGGGGAGCACGTGACCGCCGCAACACGTTGGACGGAGACTGGAAGTCTCCCACAATGACGTGGGGGCAGTGGATTGGTGGCGGTGCCGGAAGCGGCAACGCCCCTGCTTGGGGCTTCTCCCGCCACCCTGAAAGCAAGCAAAAGGCAGGCCCGTGCATCGTCCTAGGATCCTCTGTAGGAGGTGCTCGTAAGGCCAAGGCGATGACCTCGATGGCGGCTGCTGGTCTCGATGTGGATTCCGGAGCGAAGCTTGATGACGTTTTAGAAACCATTGAAGAACTGGGACTCTTCTGTATCGTCTACACGTCCTATAACAATGGCACGACAGGTCTTGAGCTGAAGCGCGACGAAGTGCTTCGAAAGCTTAAGGTTGCGCGTGATCCGACTGAGGCTGAAATCAAGCAATACCTTCGCGAGTTCGACAAGAACCGATATGAGGAATCATTCATCGCGGGTTGTTCCATCAGTACGCAAAAGAAGCAGACGACTGAGGGTGTGAAGATTATTCTTGATACGCCCCCTCTGGAGAAGTTTCGTCTCATCTTTCCTCTGGAAACTCCGGTCAAGCTCATTAATCT
>JBDXFZ010000094.1:0-1550 GCA_039990395.1 Halioglobus sp. | reverse complement strand
ATTTGTTGAAGGAGAGTAGCGACAGGATAGCATCGCAGGGCCCAAACAGGAGGGGTCAGGACCTCGATTACCGTGTCGGAACGGCAAGGGTAGCCGTGGCTCGCTGGACATACGAGGGCATCACTATCGCACTGCCCAACTCGTCTTCGGTATACGGGACATATGACATATGCAGCCCTAGCCTTGCGATGGCCGCGGTACTTCCGCACGACCTCCCTGGCGACGACCTTGACAAGCAGGTATACCAGAGGGAATACATCAATGCCCATATGAAAGAGGGGGAGGACCCCACTATTTTATTTGAAAGCATGGGCATCATTCGAGAGAAGCTCGCTCAAGTCGGGATCCCAAAGTCGGATAAGGAACCCAACGTTCACCGACAGCAACGCCTGACGTCCGAGTATTAGGTAGAAAAACCAATTGTGGAGTACGCTCCGAACCTGACTCGCAAAAATGGAGGACGACCGGGTACGTGTAACTTACCAGGAGTTGGAAGCGAGTACGATGCAAGTGGTGGATGGCTCAGAAGGAATCTTGGTAGCTGGAGGCGGAGGTAGATCTGGTGGACAGGAGAATTTGCTCAGTCCCACCAACTTGCGGGACGTCACCTGAGAGGTGAGGTGCAGGCCGATGATCAAGGCTGCGCCGCCGACCAAGAGTGACTCAGTGACGGTTTCGTGCGAGACCTATTGCACGTCAGGTATTGTTCAGCCAGAGCTGGTGAATGTATCACTTGGAATACAGCCGGCGATGACATCGGAGCCACTGGTCGTGATGATGTCGCCACCACATCGACCGGGGGCCTTACTTCCTTTTCTGGAGAGCCTGGCGACCGTGATGACGCCGGTGCCACAAGAGGCCTAGAGCGCTTACGTCGAGGACCACAAGGGCCCCCCGGACAACGAGCTTGTTCAACTGTAGGGGACGCGCGCGAGGACGAGGGTGTACCACCAGGCGTCTACAACGCCGCGGCCAGCTACCCACACATTTTTCAACAAACACCCGCCCATCCAGCACGTCCCTGATCTGCCAACGTGTGACGCGGGACAACCCGTTTAGAGCCCGAGACCTACCAGGAGGCGATACTCTGGTCATATCATGCCAACTGGTCCCATGCAATGATGAGGGAGATTGCCGGACTCAAGAAATCTGGGACGTTTGGAGATGCTTAGCAACATTCGGGACGGAACGTTGAATCAGCCAAGTGGGTGTCCACATGGAAGGCAGAGGAGCATGGTTAGGTAGTGAAGGTGGAAGAGCGTCAAATGGCGAGAAGACTTACCCAACGCCCCGGAGTTACTTACACTGAGACTTTTGCCCCTACACCCGCCGCGTCTGGTGTCCGGTTAAATGTTGAGATATCGTTTGAGTTGCAGTTTGATTCATGTTGTTTCAATTTACATCTAACGCTTGTTCAGGCCGAACTCCAGCAATTCGATTTGATGCGGATGCCACAGGACTGCGGAGATCTGAGCCGCAAAAAATGCGCTTGAATCACGGCCTATAATTCGGCTCAAAAACAGGCGTTGGGATCCTGGCGTAGACACCTG
>JBDXFZ010000093.1:0-1099 GCA_039990395.1 Halioglobus sp. | reverse complement strand
ATATCGAGTGTCCCTGAACCAGCAGCGGCGGAGCAGGTCGCGAGGTTCGAGGGGCAACCGTTAGCGTGCGCGCACTGCAGAACGCCGATGTGCCCACCCTCGGCAGCCTTGGCACTCCTTGGCACAAGTGCCAAGGACAGTTTTCTGAACGTGCCCACTGCAGGATACCGAGATGATAACTTGAACGAGCGGTCGCGCTGCAGACTACGGCGTCTCAATCGCAGCCATTTGCTCTAGCTCACTGAAGAACGACAAGACGTTCACCCTAAGCAGCCATGGAGCAAGTACAGAGGTCCCAAGGACAGCCTTCTGAACGTGCCCCCTGCAGGACATCGAGATTCCCATTAAACGTAGCCACACCGCAGTTAGCGTACGCCCATTGAAGAGTGCCGAGGTATCCACCCGCAGCAGCCCTGGAACAAGTGTCGGCATTCCCAGAACAGCCTCCTGGACGTTCCCATAGCAAGATATCGAGATGAACCGAACCGGCAACGAAGCTGCACGTAATGTCTTAACGCCGCAGTATTCGGCAATATTGCTGCTTATCACAGAGAGCTTTGTCAGGCCGCTGTCAAAACTCCACTGCAGCTGACACACAGACGTGTCAGCCGCTATGGCTTACGTGAGTTCGGGAGGTTTCCTTAAGCGTTTCTCCTATCGTTCGATACTCCGGCGAAAAATACAACGTTGTTGGATAGCAGCTCCGCCAGTAGGGTCATGACGTCCCTGCTGGTGTGAAACGCAAATCTACCCCGACATACGTCATCCCGGCAGCTTTGGTGTGCGACACGATGTCCCTATTACCGAAAGTGGAGCCGGCAGGAAAAGTATTGCTTGAGGTTTTATAGACTTGATTCATAAAGTTAAAGTAACGTCCGGGTTACGGGTTCGATGGAATCAACGCCCATGCCTTGCTCTCGACATCGGCAGCGCTTTTCTGGCCCAAGAACCGTGGATAATCAGCTGCCGCAAGCGTGGAACATCTATCCGGAATCGATATCAAGAAGGCTCGACGCACGAGGAGGGAAAATGATCTCACCGTCATGACGACAACTTCCAGTAGGGGTGTACCCATTTGACTCAAAATGTGCCGAAATGT
>JBDXFZ010000092.1:0-1527 GCA_039990395.1 Halioglobus sp. | reverse complement strand
CACCATAATGCAGGTGCCTCTGTCTCTTGGTATTATTTTCGATGCCAGCTAGCTGTTCTTGCTGTCGCCGGTTACTCTGGACAATCTGACCCATCCACAGGACGACGATGTAGCGGCTATGATCGACTACCTCGAACGCCTCGACGAGGCTACACTAGCCTTGTTCTTTGATGACCCCTCTATATTCCCACCGGCCACGACAAGTCCTCCGGCTAGTTATACATTCTACACCAACGACGCACAAACAGACACCGGCTCCATCCACCCTTTACCTTTTCTGCCGCCCAATGAGAACAACAATTGCTTATTGAACGCCGCCATCGCCTCCGCTTTAACTGCTTGGGAAGGACACCCTCTCCCCACCCCAACCATGGCAACACCAGCTGGAGCCATCTTCTTCTCCACTCTTGCGGCTGTGCGTGCCTGCATGTTCGACGGCAAGCCTATCCAACGCGCCCTCTTGATAAGTTCTTGCTTGTTTTGTTATTATCTACATCTCGTCGTACTAATACCCCCCAATACTTACCGACGCCTGCAGTACCCATATATATATACTACGTTGTGCTTTCATGTGTCTTCTAAACGTTTTATTGTATCATTTCGTGCGGTATGCGTCGCATTCTTTTGCGGAATGCAGGATTTTCTGGCTCAAGCACGTGACAAGATCCTTGGTAGTAGCGGCCTACCGGGAGTAGGATCCGTAATGAGAACGCCGGGCTCCATATACGAAGCTATCACCCTTCGACCTGATGATCAACTCCACCCCAACAGCGGATGGCCAGGTGACGTCGTGGAACGGCATGCTCGTATCATGTACACTCGGACGGCTTTTGGCTTCTACTGGCACTCACTACACTACCGATTGCCATATCGAGGACCATGGCCATATCGAGATAACCGCATCCCAATGTGCACGATGGCGAGATCCCGCACCAGTCTTGATTCCGCACGGACCACCCCAGTCACTCCAGGATGCAGTCAATGCCTTGTTCCTGACCTGAGCCGCCTCCGACTTCCCATTTCCTGGACCTGCTCCGTCCCCCCCCTGCGACGAGAGCTGCGTCCGGCACGCCAGCACATCCATATGGTCGATTCTAACTTGGAGCGCGGACAACGCCTCATAACGCGTTTTCTTCGCGTCTGCACGTGTAGATATCTACGAGGATGCCGGAGAGCCGCCGGCACCGTCACCCATTTTGATGATAGCGTTGAGCACTGCCTCGTAGCTGCCATCTACTCCATTTCGAACCAATTCGTGACCCAGTTGCGTTCCAGAGGGCGGTGGTTGAAGTACGATTGTATACTCGGGGGGAGTACCACGACTGCGACGATTTCGACAATGACTGGTATCATGGTTGCCAGCATATGTATGTCTACCTTCGAAAGTCTATGACCTTGCCTGTTCCCCAGGCACAAACGACAGGATACATACCGTACTGCTAGCGACCATGAGCGCGCAAGCCAAGAACGCTCGGAGATAATCGAGGCAACTAGACAAGGACCGATCATGCCTCCGCTATACCGAAG
>JBDXFZ010000091.1:0-1033 GCA_039990395.1 Halioglobus sp. | reverse complement strand
TGCTGCTGCTTGCTGTCGATAGTGCTGGCACTGGTGCTTCTGGCTACAGCGGCCTTCCCGTTGAAGTCGGCTGCTTTGCGGGTGCTGCTGCTGGAGGCCGTTGGTACTCTTCCTGGCACTGCTCCTCCTCTTCGGCGTCTGGAGCCTGACACGGAGAGCTCTGGCTGCCTGGTCTGCTGCTGCTGCTGCTGCTGATGCTGCTGATGCTGCTGATGCTGCTGCTGCTGCTGCTGCTGCTGCTGTGCCGCTACTACTGTGTTGCTGATGATGTGTTGGCGCCGCGAGAAAGGTGCCGCTCGTACACGAAACTTGACAGTCCAGTGAGCGGAATTCGAGCCTCGGGGTGATTTCGGGGTGATTTTGGCCTCTTGGCCAATAGAAATCGTCGTAATCAAAAGTATTAATCTATCTCGCTCGGTAAACCCGGTATATTATCGGGTATTGGCCAATAGGAATGCGTCGTAATCAAGAAAAATGCCCTACCTTTTGTCGCCGTGCCACTCTTACGGGGTGTTATACTATTAAGTTGAGGGTGACGCATGCACCCTTGCCAGTAGATTATAGCCGGTTGAAGCCAGAGGATACTTCTGGCTTCAAAAAGCATCTGTGCCCCCCCCCCCCTCCCTTCTCACTCTTCTCACTTGCCCCTTCGAGCAAGCCTCGCATCAATAAAATAAGAGAACGCCACTAAGAACTAGGTCTGTGTTTGACCAAGCACAGACACCTGTGTCACACCTCTTCTGTGGATCATCATCCCTTGGAACCCTTACTGCTCTCCCACATCACAGTGTCTGGCTGTGCTACAAACCGTTTTTGAGCCTACAATATTTATGTAGAGTGAGTTTCGGGAGTAGTATGCCGACACTCAGCTATCCACATCGTAGCACACCTCTAGACTGTTCGGTCCTTATCTTCTCGACATGATCGTGCGTCTAGATATGCCGACGCCCCCGGTGGTGTAGCACTTAGACCGCGAGACTAGTAATACTAACTAACACCAAGGTCATTCGTTCGAGTCCCGGCAAAGGCGCAT
>JBDXFZ010000090.1:0-1088 GCA_039990395.1 Halioglobus sp. | reverse complement strand
CTAGCACATTCTTTGGTAACGTGTCCTGTGCCGTCAAAGGAGGCACTTACGGTAAAGCCTCACACTGTGCGATGTGGGTTTCGGAATCGCTATTGGTCCGGGGCGATGCAGGGGGGGAATTTACAGCCGTGAATCCCCTGTGCCAGTCACTTAGAGTGTCGGAATGCTACGGTTTTGTCAACCACACCCGAGGCCAGAGATCTGTCCAACGATGGGAAAATGGCTACAGAAATCAATATCGGGACTCTGCAAGGCTTTGCCTCTTCAGTGAGACGAAGAAATACTCTCCGAGTGATGGATTCGGCGCTTCACCCCAGATCTTCACCCACCATGCGTTCCGGTGCCGTTAGTCAAGCCTGTAAAGTTGATTATTGTAATGCCTGAAATCGACCTTGGCCAAAATTTACGTGGACGGGTGCAGTGCCAACCCGAGGATGACGGTCTTCGCAGTGGCCATCAAGACATTTCATGAATGCTCCGACCTGGCACTACCGTCGATTTATGGCTCGCGCATCTGGTCGGGGGATCGGATAGAATACTTGCCGAGAATTACACTTTGGCGGAAACCGTTGTGCACGATGACCGATCGCAAGCTGTCAAGGGACGTCGCAGACTACACCCAGTCCTCCAAGCTCTGGGCGTCTCTCCCCACTCCTTCAAGTCTTCTCCCCATTTCTCTGCTGTCAAGGAAAGGGCTTGCGGCGTCTCAGTCTAAACCGCTTCTTCAAGCGGCGGGTCTGACTGAGACGGGAAGAAAAGCTCCGTCATCCGGGGCCGCTCTCTTGTAAGATCTCGAGGACCATTCCAGACTTGGAGGGGAGTTGCGGCGGAGGGACATGGGAGCAACTAAAAGTACGAGGAGTCGAGGCATGCAGCCACGAGTCGTTGGACGCAGAGTAGAGGCGGAATACTCTGTGGGTGTGGGATGGGTGTTTCATTCAGCAGACGGTTTCAGCTTGCTGGATGCAAAACCCCTGACCAAGGTGTACAGCGCATGCAGCGCGTGGGTATCTTTAGAGGCTTTCGAAGCAGTGAGCAGAATACGTGCAAAACCTAAAAAGTGAACTGAAGGATCAAGTGCGAATGAA
>JBDXFZ010000089.1:0-1059 GCA_039990395.1 Halioglobus sp. | reverse complement strand
CATACTGAGCAACACATAAAAAGCAACAGCAGGCCGACCTACGAAGCCTTTGCTGGGCGTTATATACAAGTGTAGTCGTATTTTTTATCTAGCGTCTAACGCTATGCAATACTTTTGAATTTTTGAGAGGCGTGTAGGTATGAATCCAAGAGCTATGGTTCAGTTTGGTTGGTACCTGTTGCTCGCAGCTATCGTCGCAGCCTTTTTTGGCTGGGTGCCATGGTATGCACCTTTAATCGTTCTCGTCTGGAGTTTCGCAAACTCATACTTAATGGGTGTTATGGTGAGAAAGCAGATGAAGAAAGAAAGTCAAAGCTTGTCTGAGTCAAGTCAGGAAGACAAAATCGAGCCTAGAGGCTGATGTAGTTATTATATGTGATCGTTTTATGAAAGCTGTGTATATAACCAAGAAAAGCAGTTCGCGGACGCACTGCGTGCGCCGCTGTTTGAACGTTAAATGGGCAAGGAAGTCATGTGTGGATTTCCCAGTCAGCCGACGCTAACTGATATAAGCAATGCTCATTCTGAGTTTATTTCGGGCTTAATTGAGCGCGACATTGGTGATTGGGTGAAGCTTATGGAGTGCCCGGTATGTGGGCAGCTCTATAAAGTGGATGAATGGGATAAGTATCAAACCTGCTATGCAGTAAAGGTACCATCACCAGAAGGCTGGCGTGAATTCGATGGCGAGCGCTTGATCAAAGAGCGAATGATGGAGAATCGAGGCGGCCTTGCCTCTAAGGTATGCATGCGGTCTGGTTGTGAAGAAAAGCAGGTGAATGGCAGTGCTTATTGTGTAAACCATCTCTACGCAGGCGGCACGCATGCGTGAGCATTTAACAAGTTGCGGCAGTCGGACTCTGTAGTTCCCCCGCTTTAGTGGACACCTTCTCCTAACGAGAGGAGGTGGGCAATGCCCAGATATAAGCATCCTAGGAAGACCTGGCAGTACTCGGCGGATTTCAAGGTGAAGGCTGTCGAACTGAGCCATCAAGAAGGCATTGAAGTGCAGCAGGTCGCTGCAGGTCTGGATATCCATCCGTTTATGCTTTCACGGTG
>JBDXFZ010000088.1:0-1426 GCA_039990395.1 Halioglobus sp. | reverse complement strand
GGAGTGCACTGTGGCACCATCTCTACGCCTATTTTGAGGGGGTGTATCGTTGGAGGAGCGCGGCCCGCTGGTGCATCCTTCGGCGGGGGTAGAGCTTCTTTCTCTCTGCGTCTTTCTCGGCGGCGGCGGCGGGGTCGCACTTTTTGCTGCGGCTTGATCAGGGTCGGCCTCCATGCGTTGGTTGATTGATTGATTGACTTAGTTGACTTGGTTGACTGGTCGAGCATCGATTTATGCAATGGTTAACCGATTGAATGCGGCGCAATCCCAACGTAATTGCTCTTCACGTATTCATCGATACACTAGTCGATTGTCACGGTCCGAGTTCCACCGGATGCTGGCTTCGAGCGAGTAGCGGATCCCTCTCCGGCTGAGGGCTAAAGTCCGCTGAGGGTTCCGCCTTTCTCCGACGTCGTTCCTGGAGGCAACTCAGGAGGGTTTCAAGTTTACGAGGCGTGTTTACCTGTTGATTGTACTCAGAAACACGACATATAAGATCCATCGTAGATTGAGGAGTTCCATGCTGGAAAGGGATTCTGGCAGTAGGGTATTGGGATATCGGGGTAATGTGTGTCCACCAATGCTACTCGTGAGGTGCAACTCTATACAGCGTATGAGGCGAGTGAACTCGACATCGAGGATGTTAGATAAGAGAAGGCCCGTGTCATGTCTGGAGTCAGCCATGCGTTCCCGTGCCAGCTGCGTCTATACCTTTAGAGATCAATCAACACACTACAAGAAGCTGGTAGTGGCTTGGTTTTAGTGGGGGGGGGCGGTGGACGACCAAGCGCGGGCAACATACAACAGATCACTACGAAAACTTGCGCTTGATCTTCTATTGGCAAGCGTAGCCCAGGCCCACCTACAGAGGTGGGAATCTGCTTCCAGTATGCCTATTCTTTAGACGATGCGCTTAGTCAGGGAGCCAGTTTGTGTATTTTGAAGAAGATATCGAGGTCCTGGAGGAGAGGACGTGTGCATGAGAAGGAGAGGCAGGAGATACCGCACCAGAAGCGCCAGCGATCCCAGCAGGGCCAAGTTTGAGCCGGATCTGGTAGATTCGCTTGGCACTGGTGGCGAAGGCGCTGGAGAGTAGCAGTTGCAGGGGCAGCAGAGCTCCAGCAGAACCGTCAGCAACGCCAGCAGTCAGAGGATTGCTGCACTTTATTTGCGACGATGAAGCGCATGCAGTAACCACCGTTACCGCCGCCGTCGTCTCGACCGCCGCGTAACCGTCACTGCTGCCACACCCCCGGATAGCCAGGCATCTGCCTGAATCTGTGGCTTCGCTTTACGCTGGCGACGTAGGAGTAGAACGTAACAATAATATATGAAAGAGGGAGTTTGGCCAGCAGGAGCCGGGAGGGAAGGTGGAGACCGCGGGAGCGACGCTGAAAGTGTTCTGGCAGAATCGTTTCTCTGGACT
>JBDXFZ010000087.1:0-1851 GCA_039990395.1 Halioglobus sp. | reverse complement strand
GCTGCGTCACCGACAGGCATGCCTGCCAACAACTAGCTCTCATCGTTTACGGTGTGGACTACCAGGGTATCTAATCCTGTTTGCTCCCCACACTTTCGCACCTCAGCGTCAGTACCAGTCCAGTTAGCCGCCTTCGCCACTGGTGTTCCTCCGAATATCTACGAATTTCACCTCTACACTCGGTATTCCGCTAACCTCTCCTGGTCTCTAGACTTCCAGTTTCAAATGCAGTTCCGAGGTTGAGCCCCGGGATTTCACATCTGACTTAAAAGTCCGCCTACGTGCGCTTTACGCCCAGTAATTCCGAACAACGCTAGCCCCCTTCGTATTACCGCGGCTGCTGGCACGAAGTTAGCCGGGGCTTCTTTACTAGGTACTGTCATTATCATCCCTAGTAAAAGAATTTTACAACCCTAAGCCCTTCATCATTCACGCGGCATGGCTGCATCAGGCTTTCGCCCATTGTGCAAGATTCCCCACTG
The DNA here is from genome assembly GCA_039990395.1 of Halioglobus sp. GTDB lineage: Bacteria > Pseudomonadota > Gammaproteobacteria > Pseudomonadales > Halieaceae > CALINF01. The sequence goes on along the minus strand of JBDXFZ010000087.1, from coordinate 1,369 downwards.
CTGCCTCCCGTAGGAGTCTGGGCCGTGTCTCAGTCCCAGTGTGGCTGATCATCCTCTCAGACCAGCTATAGATCGTCGCCTTGGTAGGCCATTACCCTACCAACTAGCTAATCTAACGCGGGCCGATCTTTCACCGATAAATCTTTCCCCCGAAGGGCGTATACGGTATTACCACTCGTTTCCAAGAGCTATTCCGTAGTGAAAGGTACGTTCCCACGCGTTACTCACCCGTCTGCCACTATATCGTTCGACTTGCATGTGTTAAGCCTGCCGCCAGCGTTCGTTCTGAGCCAGAATCAAACTCTCAAGTTGAGTTGATCTGACGATACCATCCATTGGAATATGGATGGCTACTTTAGCTGTTAAGCATCAAGTATTGCGTTCTTTGACGAGAAACCCTTAGTCACAAAGACCAGGCCGAAACCTGATCGATGGAAAAAGAATTTTCTCTTAAGAAACGCATCCGTCGTGATCGTTTGGACCGTGGCCGAAGCCCGTGTCCGCAAGCCATCACGCCGCCTGCGTTTCTCTTCCTAATCTCTTACGATGTCAAACAGCTGGAACCGAGGCTCCGAAGGTCTCCATCAGAAGCCCGTGGGCCCGTCCGGAAGAGGCGGCTTATATGGGCCGCCGCTTAGCCCGTCAACACTCTTTTTTTGCGCCTTCTGCAGTTGAGTGTTTAAACACCGTTCCTGCATCAATTTTAGCGCAAAAGAACCACTTGCCGAAAAGATCCGGCTCGCAAATTCGAGCGTTTCGAGGAACCGCATATATAGCCTCTGTTCGACGAAAAGTTCAAGAACTTTTTCACCAACCAGGTGAGCTTTTCAGCGGGCCCGCTTCAGATGCCCGAGGGCGTCGTCTGCGGAAGAGGCGGCTTATATGGACCGCCCTTCTTCCCGTCAACACTCTTTTCCGCCTCTTCTGCAGTTAGGTGCCAGGCACCGTTTCCGCTTCAATTTTGGCGCAAATGAACCAGCCTGCCGAAATCATCCGGCCCGCAAATTCGAGCGTTTCGAGGAACCGACATCGACGCTCTGACTGGGGAAGAATAGAAACTTCCAAGCCATTCAGAGAGCCCGGTGCCGGGCTGCCTCAGAGATCCGAAGAACTCGTCAGCGAGTGGCGGCTTATATGGACCGCCGTTCTTCCCGTCAACACCCTTTTCTGCGCCGTGTGCAGTAGAATGTTTAACCATCCATCCTGCTATGTTTACAGCGCAAAAGATCCCGTTGGCCGAACATGTCCGGCTCGCAGATCCGAGCGATTTCAGGGAACCGATATCGAGCCCTGTCTGGGGAAGATTAGAAAACTTCCGAACCAATCAGGTGCGCCGTTACCGGGCCCCGCGTCTGAAACCCGAAGGCCT
>JBDXFZ010000086.1:0-1486 GCA_039990395.1 Halioglobus sp. | reverse complement strand
GCGTTATCACACAAGGAAGTGCATCAATGAAGCAAACGGGTAGTTGTCTCTGCGGAGGCATCCAATACGAAATTAACGGTCCACTGACCGACGTCCTGAACTGTCACTGCTCAATGTGCCGGAAGCTACACGCTTCAGCGTTCAGAACCCGAGCGAAGGTAAACTCTTCTGACTGGCATACTATTAAGGGTCAGGAGTTGATGAAGTTTTACGAATCTTCTCCGGGCGAGCATAAGGGCTTTTGCTCAAACTGCGGTTCCAGCCTCTACACAAAATTCGATGCACACCCCGGTATCTATGGTTTCCCACTCGGAACACTTGATACCGATCCGGGCTTAAAAGCAGAGCGCCACGTGTTCGTGGGCAGCAAGGCGCCCTGGTTCGAGATTACGGATGATCTGCCTCAGAATGCGGAGTACGACTGAGACAGTGATAACAAGCCGCGTCACTCGGACGGCCTTGTCAGGCCGCCGGTGCGCTCAGCGTTAGGCAGTAAAACTATGACAGACGAGAATGAGCAGTTTAACGCACATCAGGCCGACCTTCGGGGCCGTGCAGATTCATTGGTGCGAGCAATTTTCGTACTGGCCGGCGGTTCGCTGACCGTCTCTATCGGCTTCTTCAGTGGCTCTTCGCGTGCACTGCTATCTGAGGATCTCATTCCTATTCTGCAAGCATCCTGGTGGGGCCTCTTTATTTCCATCCTGAGTCTTGCCTCATCCCTCGTTGCGGTCATTGGTAGGGATTACGCCTTTGGAGAAAGGTGGCGGCAAAAAATAGATGGCAATCGGCACGATGCTCCAAATGGCCCTGGCTGGTGTGAATCGTTAATTTGGATTCTTGCAGCTATCGGCTTTGGTTGTTTTATTTTCGGCATGGTTGGGCTTGCGTATGTCGCATCTGCCACGGTGTCGAATGCCTAACCAGTGCAGGCACGGCGACGCCCACTACATTGCGCCTTCGGCTCCATTTCATGGGCGCGCATGCTGCAAGCGTTAGTGGCGGAGAGCCTCTGTCCCTGAGAATTTTAGAGAAGGTCTAGACACGTGTTTTCGACCGATATGTACAAAATGGTCAAATCGAGCGGTGAAAGCGTGTGCTTCGACCGTCCTATTTTACCCAACGCAATTATTTTTGGTGTGATTGGCTTGCTTGCCGCGTGTTTGATTTTTTTCGTTTGGGATGATCCAACCTTAGAGGCTTGGTTCTGGTTCGCAAGCATCGGTTTGGGGCTTATGGTATTCGGCCTTTTATATCTCTTAATTCCAGATAAGCGAATAACCTTGGAAGGGGATGGGTCGGTATTTGTACTGAAGGGTAAGCACTGGTTCGGAAAGCGAAACAGCGTAAGCGCCGTTAAATCGACCCGCTTGCCCTAATCGTATTGAGCCACTTTTTTCGAAGCCGGCAACTCGGCATTCCAGGGCAGCAACGCTTCGAGCTTCTCCAGCGTGTCGGACTCAGCAATGCGTTCCAACACATGGTG
>JBDXFZ010000085.1:0-1264 GCA_039990395.1 Halioglobus sp. | reverse complement strand
GACTAACCCTAGCACAGGCTTCGGTCACGATTAGGTTACTCGTGATAGCCTGGTTCGCAGCAGTTGAGCTACTTGTAGTAGTCCGGTTGCTTGCGGGCAGAGCGGGGGATGCGTTGATAGGCGGTGCTAGGGTTAGTCTCGGGTGATTCTGGTGATAGCGGTTCCAAAGTTAAATCTGAGAGTAACGCACGGGGTTTCACCTGTGTGTAGTCAGCTGGAAGTCCTCCAAACCGCCCCATTGCCAGGTTGATAACCCATTTCTGTGACGAGGTTCCGGCCATAGCGTGCTCCTGGAGGTGGTCCCATACCCATGCCCCTTCCAGCCCGGGCGAGTTGGTGCCCGTTGTCTTTGCTGTCCTTGGTGAGGCAGTCAGGGGCGTCTTGTCGACTTCTCCCTCCTAGTCTTCCTCTTCCTCGACGCTGCGACCGCCATTGCCGGAGTCGTCGTCCTCGTCGTGTCCCGATGCAGATTCGCTAGCGGAGGGTTCCTCTCCCTCGGCGATCACGCCGAATTTGTTCGGGGACTCGGAAGGGTCGGGGCGCGCGGCCGGGGTGCGGGTGGATGGAGTTCCCCTCCCCTGCGTCTGAGCAGGGGTGATCGGAGTCTGGGTAAAGGGGCAGGCTGCTGGGCGAGGCGGAGCCGGAAGGCGCTCCCTGGTCGGAAGATGCAGCTGTGTCATCGTGGGCGCAGCTTGACGGCTATAATAGCCGAAGCTGCCGCTGCAGCGCACGATTTGGATATTTTCTTCTTTCCCACTCTGATTTCTTGTTTGTTTATTTTCAAGTTTAGAGTTGAGTGATCTTCGACGCCAATATGAAACGTGCACGTCAAGGCCTCGCTCGGCCAACACCGTCCAACACTCCCCATCTATTATCTTCGCCCTTCTTTTGTCTCCCTCCTGTACTACGGTACTGCTGTGGTAGTCGTATGTCAGATCCGGGGTCACCTATCATAGCAGGCTTTCCTCCCCCCTCCCCACTACGGTCCGTGCCTTCGTTTTTATCGCGAGGTTAAGACTTCAGCCATTTCTTCCCTCGTCGACTCTCGCCGAATTTCGCCTATGACCCACGCTACGTACGTACATACGCGTTCTCAGCAGTTGATTCCTTTGGGGCAGGGCGAGCCCCGGGGCGAGCCGGTGTACGCGAACAAGGGGTGTCCTTCCCGTCCAGCACAACAGCTTTGTCGACAAATCTCGACGACACAATCGCTGCCCCTTCACCGACGGTGATTGCAGCTTCCGCCGCAATGCAATGCAAGACC
>JBDXFZ010000084.1:0-1803 GCA_039990395.1 Halioglobus sp. | reverse complement strand
AAATCTTGAGCTAACGCGTTGGACTTCTCTCATCGTAAGCCTTCTCGAGTTGGGCCCACACTCGTCGTGGTGCTGACGAGTTTAGAGTGCGGCAGGATTTCACGATCCAATCCATGTGCTTTAATATGGCACAAACAACGGAACCATCGATGATACCGAAATGTCTCCGAATTTGTATCGCAACAAGGTCAATTTTCGCTCCCGAAACCTCGTAAGATTTACGAGTTGGTCGAACAAATCTTCAGAGTATTGAAGGATGCCGCGAACCACGCGCTCTACACTGGCCCCTCCGGCATACGCGGCTGCTGTTATCGCGTCGGACTCAGTTCAGGCGTCGCCCATGGATATTTCACGTCCCAAACCGGACCGGGCGTCGGCAACCTGGGTCGACCCTTCCACACCTCTGGAACACCTGCTCTGGTTTAAGCAAGGGGCCTTGGGAGCCGGCGCGGTACTGGACCTTCGTGGCGACGGGCAGCGGCTTTGCGGTGTGCTCGCGGCATGAGGTTGCGTGCGCGGTAAGCTGGGTGGCGTCCAGGGTTCTGCCTCGCTCGGGTTCCAAGACATGGCCACAAGTTATGGAGGCCACAGAAAGGAAAGCTACCACCCCGCTGGCCGGAGCCTCGCGGGCGTATCGCGAGGTGGGAGCTACGAGACGTATGCTTTGGCATATCCTAGGTCTCCTCCGGTCGTCCTCCTGGAGTCGGAGCACTGCTTCGTGCTTCACGGCGCATTTGAGGGAGTGGCTGCACGTCAGCCAAGAATTGGGGCGGGGGCTGCGGAAACGGAGGGGCTGGCGGCTCCAGTCGAGACGGTCGCGATCGCCGGTGGGGCCAACGCAGTGGGAGCGCCTCGGCTGGAGTGAGCTTGTGTGAAGCTGGCGGAGCTGGTCCGAGTGGAGCCGAGCAGGATTAACCGCCGAGCACGGAAACTCGGAGCCAGGACAACCACGACCTGGTCGGGCTCACCACCAAAACGCACTTCGCAGAGGTGCGAGCGTGTTTCGAGTTAAAAGCTTATACGGCTATAGCCCTTTCTCCCTCCCTCGTTTGCCGCTTACTCGCGTGTTGGAGGTTGGGTTGTCTGTGCCACTGTGGCCGATGGCGGCACAGCCGACCAAAAATGAAAAAACAATAAATCGGGGGTACATTGTGGCGCAGAAGAGCATCGAAGATAGCTCTCTCACTCTTGGAACCTGACGAGTTGCTCGATACTACCCCCTCGATACCCGCTGGATGCTCTCTCTCGCTTTGGACTGAGGAGTGAAGCGTGGCATACTACGGGGTCTGGTACGACTGCGCCCCCGCATTCGCTGCTCTCTCTCTCGATAATACTGCTCTCTCGATACTAATGTACTCTCTCGCACGCTCGAGTGGAGAGTATGATGCTACGGGCCTGGTGCGCCTGTGCCTTCTTACTCGCTGCTGCCTCTCGATACTGCTGCTATTTCGCTTCTGACTGTAGAGTGGAGGGTACGACGCTATGGCGTCTGCTACGGCTGTGCGCCCTCAGTCACTGCTCTTTCGCGATAATGCTGTTTTGTTGTTTACTGTGGAGTGGAGTTTATGATGCTGCGGGGTCTGGTACCGCGGTGCCCTCTCACTCACGGCTCTCTCTCGGTGCTGCTTTAATATCTCGTGTTCCACTTGTACGGCCCCTCACTCACTGCCTCTCTCGGTACTGCTCTATGTTCGCTTCTGCCTGTGGAATCTCCCTCACTGGATTCAGACGAGTTGCTCGATGCTGCTCTCCCGATACTGCTGTACTCTCTTGCGCGCTTGAGCGGAGGGTATGATGCTACGG
>JBDXFZ010000083.1:0-1127 GCA_039990395.1 Halioglobus sp. | reverse complement strand
CCGCTTCGCCGACAACGATTGGAACGAGCTGACGGCATCAGAAATGAGGGGATTCGGAGCGGGGAGGCGAGGGTGGGGCCACAGGGCGTAGTTTTGCGCATGATCTCTCCTTCTATCTGTCCCTCGGTCTCTCTCCCCCTCTTTTTGTCCCTCACCAACCCTAGGCCATGTTGCTGGGTGTATGGGCGCGCGTTTTTGTGCCTGCACCCGCGACTGCGTCTTGCACGCCCTCTCTCTGTCTTTCGCGCTACCGCTCGAGCAGCTGACCGAAGATCGAGCATCTGGGGCCCATCGTCGAGTACAGCCGCCGGCAACACCGGCTCACTTGTCTTGGTGGTGTCGGCTTCGGGGCTTCGGGGGGTTGATGGACGAGGAGATACTTGGGCTATTGATCCGGGCTGGCGATTTTGGAAATGCTTGTTCTAAACGGGGGAGGATGAGCCGGATGCCGCTGGGGGTGTCGTACTAGGGGGGTAGCACTTGTCGGCATGAACCTATCTCACATAGCTCGGCAACGGCACTACGACTTTGCAGGAGTTAGTTGTGTTGATAGGCACCAGGCGATTGCTATGGTAAAGTCATGCAGAACAGACCCTGTCATCGTGCATTACCGTCGCGACCTGTGGGTCTATGGCGGGAGTAGGAGGCACCGGGAGGCTATCGTCGAAAGGAACGGGGTTCCTTGCGGTCTCCGACATTCTGTTTTGGCCTAGTGTTCACCTAGGAGGCGCGACGATTGTGACATTCCCTATCGATTGGCACAATAGTGTTGGGTAGTACAGGTATTGTGCGTCGGGGGAACTATAGTGAGTTTAAGAGTCAAGCGAGCACTCAGGAACATAGTTGGATGGGGCGTACGCCACGTTAAGAGAGCAAGGTGACGCATGTATTGTGCGTGTTGGAGGGAGGCCTTGGCTGTAGGGAAACAAATGGGCGGGTTTTCTTCCCTCTGTTTGGCGGGCATAGAATACCTCGGGTCCACCGTCTAGGATATCGCGTGGCCTGCCTTATCCGGCCAAACCAGTTAGGCAGGATGTTACGATCCGAGGGGTTTCCAGAAGTGGATATGGCATGTAAGCAAAGAGGAAAACGCCAATTGAACCAGGAGACTACAAGGTTGCGAGCAG
>JBDXFZ010000082.1:0-1484 GCA_039990395.1 Halioglobus sp. | reverse complement strand
CGTGGTGCTTCAGCAGTCCAGGCAAACGATTCTGCCAGAACGCTTTCAGCGTCGCTCCCGCGGTCTCCACCTTCCCTCCCGGCTCCTGCCGGCCAAACTCCATATTTCATATATTTTCACGTCATCTGCGTCGCCAGCGCGCAGCGAATCCACAGATTCAGGCAGATGCCTGGCTATCCGGGGGTGTGGCAGCAGTGACGGTTACGCGGCGGTCGAGACGACGGCGGCGGCAGCGGCGGTAGCGAGGACGGCGGTTGCGGTGGCGGTGGTCACGGCGGCGGCGGTAACGGTGGTTACTGGATGCGCTTCATCGCCGCAACAAAAGTACAGCAATCCTCTGACTGCTGACTTTGCTGACGGTGCTGCTGGAGCTGCTGCTGCCCCTGCAACTGCCACTCTCCAGCGCCTACGCAAACAGTGCCAAGTGAATCTACCAGGTCCGGCTCCGACGTGGCCCTGCTGGGATCGGTGCTGCTTCTGGTGCGGCATCTCCTGACTCTACTCCTCACGCACAGGTCCTCTCCTCCAGGACCTCGATCTCTTGTTCAAAATACACACGCTGGCTCCCTGACGAAGCACATCATCTAAAAAGAATAGGCATGCTGGAAGCAGATTCCCACCTCTCTAGGTTAGCCTGGGCTGCGCTAGCCAAAAGAAGATCACCGGCATCCACTGGTGTGTTTATTGATCTCTAAAGGTATAGACGCAGCTGGCACGGGAACGCGTGGCTGACTCCAGACATGATACGGAACACCTCTTGTATTACATCCTCGCTGTCGAGTTGACTCGCCTCATATGCAGTATAGAGTTACACCTGACGAGTGGTGTTGGCGGGCACACACTACCCCGATATCTCAATACCCTACCGCCGGAACCCCTTTTCAGCATGGAACTCCCCAATCTACCATGGATCTTATATGTCGCGTTTCTGAGTACAATCAACAGGTATCCTTCGAACATTAGGGATGTACATCAACTCATAATCACGTATCGACTATTATTAATATTGGCGATCAAGTTTAATCATTGATTTGATATAGGTTTTTATTAATGGTTATTAATCAACTAGTGCTTAAGAGTGGTTTGATCATCATAATCAGATTCATTAGTTGATCAATTTCCTATAGAAAAGAGGCGTTTTTTGTTGCAACCGGTAAAAAACGTACCTGCAGCGCAACCGAAACGAATCTCTCACGATCAACTTCTTCTACACGACGAGACACATATGCACGAGTGCACCGCCCACTATAAGACACAACAGCAGCTCGTACCCCAAAGGGCACAACACACGTGTTAGACTGTGTGCACAATAGGTACCATGAATGACACGGGTGCCAACGACAGTTCAGGGAGAGGTGCAGGCAGTGGTGCAGCGGTGCCGTCAGCGGTGCCGGCATCGGCACAGCCAGTGGTCCAGGCAGCGATGCAGTCGTCGATGGTGCAATAGACTATTCCTCCTCTAGCAGCGGTAGAAGAAAGGACCA
>JBDXFZ010000081.1:0-1309 GCA_039990395.1 Halioglobus sp. | reverse complement strand
CGTGGTGTCGTTAGTGGGCTGCGGGGGTGTGCGTTGGATGCTCTACCTGGCGACGCCGGCGTTGGGGGGGAGCGCGACTCCGTGTCTCCGGGTTCCGTATCCTAAGTTATGTGGGGGTTCGTATGCCGGTTTTACCTCGTGATCCATCGCGTACTGTGTTTGTCGTGCTGGAATCGAGACGTGGCTTTCCGCGAAGGCTACTGTAGCACAGTCCATGTCGCGGGTACGCACTACGTCAATCGGGTCGCTGGCGTAAGTACCTTCCGTTTGCGCCGGTGTCAGGGTGGCATTGCACGCTTTGTGGCCACCGTTGGGCCGTCTCATCTTGCTCCGTACATATTCCCGGTTGCTAGAAGCCAGTCAGTCGCTCGGAACCATATAGCAGGTACCGACGATTTCTCAACTGCTCCGCGTGTCATCTACGGCTCGCCAGTATGCCCTGCCCGCGGGGGGAAGTTTACTAGTGCTAGAGTACGGTAATAACCGTAGAGCTCTCACACCTGAGGGTGATATTCGTGAGATGGTTTATGCCTACGTGGCTTGAGGGCGCGCCCTCGTGTTTGATCTGGGTCCCGCGGCTGAGATTCGTGAGTTGCATAATTCACCTTTGGATATCGGTCTGAAACCCAAACTTCGTGTCCTTCACGATCTCACCTTTGCGCGCGCAGCGATCGGATAAGCGTTAATAACGACAATAATTTTGTTTCGGCTCCGAATCGTGAGATAGGCATCGTACTTCGCGATGTGCTCATGCGGATTTTTTTCTTGCGTCAGGCCCACACTCGGAACGCTCGGATATTCTCGTGTCGGGTAGAGGTCAAAGAGGCGTTTCGGCAGGTTCCAGTGGACACTGCCGGGGTACCCGTCTTTGTGTATGTGGACGGCGGTTACGTGGTTGTGGACTTGGGTCCGGGTTCTGAGGTTTAGTTTCGTCAGCGCTGGAACATTCTCCCACGTGTTCCACGTTTTAAAATGCACACGTGTCCTGTTAAATGGAGGATGCCGTCGTTCACGTCGTTGTCGCCTCGCCGCGAGGGTGGCCGGTCGTGTCGCTCCCGGCGAATTTTAAGCCCGTGCCTGGCGCGGGGGTAAAACCGGGAGCCTTTTTTTTTGACTGTATTACGTCGACGACCACATCCTCGTTGAGCTGCAATGGTGGCTGGGCGGCCGCTATTGCCAGCGGGCCGGGCAGTCGCTCGCGTCAGACCACTTTCGCCAGATGGGCGAACGTGGGGCTTCTGATTCAACCCTCTTGTTTAACGCCAACACAATCTAACCGGGATACTCGATTGGAGGTGCTAGGTTGTAT
>JBDXFZ010000080.1:0-1613 GCA_039990395.1 Halioglobus sp. | reverse complement strand
GTTGGGCGCAGAGTAGGGGCGGAATACTAGTGGGTGTGGGATGGGTGTTTCATTCAGCAGACTTTTTCAGCCTGCTGAATGCACAACGCCTGATTAAGGTGTATAGCGCATGCAGCGCGTGGACCAACACCGAGTGTCTTTAGACGCTACCCAGGCAAGGAAGAGAACACGTGCAAATCCAAAAAAAGTGGATTAAAGGACTAAAAACTAAAGGATTAGAGGAATAAAGGCTAAACCGACTGTTCGCTCGCATATACGCATCATTGCTCGTGATAACGGGCATAATCGAGTATCTGCATCGCTCGCAATCGTCGGTTTTGGTCATTGTTTGCTTCGCTCTCGCCTGAGCGAAGCCCTGTAGCCACTGGAACTGCCGAAGGGTCCAACGTACGAACTGAGGAGGCGCGTCAAGTGAGCGTTGACAGTTCACCCCGGGGAGCTTGGCGTAACATTCAACACATACACCTCTTTCTGCTGTAATTGCTCGGTTCTGCCAGCCCCAGACCAACGCAATGCCAAACTAAGCAATAGGGTGGGTTATCAATCCTCTTACAGTATATGATACAAAATGACCTCAGAAAGGTGCACATGGGCGAAGGGTGGTTGTGCAGTCTTTGAGCTCACATCATTCGCACGTATCTCAACTAAATTGTATGAGTATCTTTACCCTTTTCATTGCACATGTATCATGCAACACTGCTGCACTGTCAGGATACGGCAGTGACACAGCAGTAGTGATACGCGAAAAAGCTTCCCGACGTCCCACACTTTCTCATTTACTCTACTTTCATCCATTAATATTCGTACTCGCATCGATGCCTATCCAGAGCCCTCGACCAGTAAACCATAAAAAAACAACAGACGTCATAATCCTCCAGTGCGTCAACAGGATAACTATTAATAGCACTACAGTGAGGGAATCTATATACGTGTACGCCTGTGCATACCTTTGCATTTCCAGCATTCATTGATCTCAAACTCCAGTGTTCGGAGTTTATCTACCATTCTTAAATCGATACACAATCAATTTAAAAACAAAAATCACCACAGCATTCAATCAACAAAGTCAAACGTGCCTGGTGCGGACATAAGTCTTTGGTGGTGGCGCCTCAGTCCCTTCTCTTTCATCGTCTTTCTCTTGGGGCAGTGCATCCTGTCGCGCCCGAGCGGTGATCTCGAGCGTATGATGCAGACTTTTCCCCCTGCGCCCATCTTCACTCTCTCCCTCATCTCCTTCCTCGGGGGCAACGTGCCCTAATCAACAACCTGCGAGCGTGACGCTTCAGCAGTCCCAGAAACGGTTCCGCGAAAACACTTTCAGCATCGCTCGCGCGGTCTCCACTTTCTCTCCCGGCTCCTGCCGGCCAAACTCCCTCTTTCATGCTATATTTCTTACATTGTTACTTTCTACATCTACGTCGCCAGCGCGCAGCGAATCCACAGATTCAGGCAGATGCCTGGCTATCCGGGGGTGTGGCAGCAGTGACGGTTACGCGGCGGTCGAGACGACGGCGGCGGCAGCGGCGGTAGCGAAGACGGCGGTTGCGGCGGCGGTGGTGACGGCGGCGGCGGAAACGATGGTTAATGCATGCGCTTCATCGTCGCAACAAACG
>JBDXFZ010000079.1:0-1393 GCA_039990395.1 Halioglobus sp. | reverse complement strand
TGGCACGAGTTTGGAGCAATATGTCATGGGAGGAGGCGAGGTGCGCCAACCCGGCCTCCCTTGCGCGAATTGCGTCGCGAAAGGTTGAAAGAGATTTCCTGAGCAATTTTGTTTCTTTCGCCATCGACAGGAGTCTTCGGCCTCGGGGTCGTCCGTCCGTAGATCGATGACCCACATGGGTTTAAACAGGCTGGCTTCAGCCAAACATTTGGTGCCAGTGCCCGAAAGATGCTGTTTCATGGCCGTGTTCCGTGTGAACGTGGCAAAAGTGACGGCAAGGACGACGTCTTCCCGAACGCAGTCCCATGTTAAGCAGTCGAAGTAACGCACACCTCGACCGATGCATGTTTGCCCGGGTAGATCTAGCGAGAACATAACCTACTCCGCAGCGCCGTAGTCCTGGAGAAGTCGGGCTATTTCAGGCACCATATGCTGCCCTGCGCAGGAACACGACACGTCGTAAATGACAAAGGGGGACAACCGCGAAAAATAGGAGGGGGGTGCCAGACCAGCACCACCTGCTCCGTTGAATTCTCGCGAGTAGCGTCCAAGACCGACGGTGCCGAGCCGACGTTCGCGACAGTTGCAGTTCGGGGGGCACTCCGAGAACAGTGGGCCCCCGGGACACGAGTCGAGTTTGGTCCTGTTGATTGATCTCTAAAGGTATAGACGCAGCTGGCACGGGAAGGCGTGGTTGACCCCAGAACTCCTCTTATACTATATCCGAGCTGTCGAGTCGATTCGCCTCATATGGAGCTACACCCAACGAGTGGCATTGGTGGGCACACATTACGTTTGGATCGTTCCAGCAGCGACGGTTACATGTTGTAGAGGGTTGCGTGTGTCTACGCAGGCGTCATTATGAATTATTCCATGTGTTCATGATGAGAGTTTAAACACTCCGTTCTCTGCTCCAAGCTACGAGCTAGGCTCCACTCTCTCCCCCCTCCTCTGTCTTCTAATACAACGACTTAAACAAATCTCATCAGACCACGTGGTGGTCAGGGCGTCCAGGCTTGGACTCTACGAACACACTAGTGACTTGAGCGTTTGAGGACTGCTACCGGAAGCCCACGATGCCTTCGATGAGATCGGCTCAAGAAGAGCAAGATTCTCCGAGTGAAGTTGAAGCGCTGACATGCCAGGTCAAGCTGGCGATGGAGAACAGTGAGGCATCGATGCTGAACGCCATGAGGGAGACGATGGCCGAGTTCACGAGGAACAACGGCCGATCGGAGTCGGGCAGCGCTGAGGTTTTGCACGGGATGTTGCAGCACATAAAGAGACAAATTTGCGTGAGGGCGCCTCGCCAGATTTGGGAGCAACTGGACGCGGAGGAACTGCGTTGCCTGTCGAGGTTGGCCCACCGAGGGGTCAGCCAGACCAGCATGGG
>JBDXFZ010000078.1:0-2088 GCA_039990395.1 Halioglobus sp. | reverse complement strand
CTTTTCCCGTCCGTGACATGCGTAGGCGGGGGCGGGTGAAAAACACCGGGGCAAGGGACGACACCGGGGCAGGGGGGGGCGGGGATCGGCGGTTCTCAGGGTCGCGGAGCGCAGAAAAAGCGGTGGCAGTAGCCGCGGCTTGTGCTTCGGCAACTTGTATAGCATAATTCAAGGCATAGCGCGCCATTCGGCGAGTGCTACGAGCGCTTGGGGAGCGAGCATCGACCCCAGAAGGTGTCGCAATATAGGGGCGGTCGTCGCGGGTTGAACGTGTACTAACAACAAGTGTGGTCGGTTGTGCTACGTCTCTGGTACCGGACGGCCTATCAAAAGCATCGTCCCTTTGAAGAGCAGTATTAAAATTCCCATCAGCACGAGAATTCTCAGCAGAAGCGGCGTGGGTGGCTACAGCAGCGGGCAAGGCAGGCGCAATACTGCAATCCAGTGTGCCGGCGGCTGCTCGAGGCGCGCAAAACAAATCACGAGCGGCCGTATCGCTCCATCTCTCACAGCAGCATTAAAACTGGCAGCAGTGGTGGAATTTCCAGCGGAATCGGCGTGGGTGGCTACAGCAGAGGGCGAAGCAAGCGCAATGATGAACTCCAGAGTGCCGCCTTGTGGACGAGGCACGGAGAAACATTTCACAAGCGGCCGTAGCGCTCCCTCTAACAGCAGTATTAAAACTCGAAGCAGTACCGCTGTCATTTCCAACAGGATCTCTGTTTGTAGCTACAGCAGCGAGGGAAGCAGGCTCAACACTGAAATCCAGTATGCCATCGTGTGGTCGCGGCACGGAAAAAACAATTCAGGAGTGGCAACATCACGCGTGGCCATCCTACGAGTACGAGCAGAGTCGGACAGCAGTTGAATACGAGGCGGAAAAACAGTTTGAAGCACTCTCTCATCTGGCCCAGAAGCAGATAGACCCGACGGCGAAGAGCTCAGCTGAGCCGCGTGGAGAGCGCTGCGTCCAGGTTTGTCCGACGTGCTCCGGCCCGGAGCAGACGCAGCTGGCTCCACGGGCTGGCTGGGTACGCGCTCAGCGGAGCTGGGGCTTCCAGGTGTCTTGGACGGCAGAGGGCACGAGTGGGGAGTCAAAGCTGCAGGACCCAAGGCCCGGCTGGTTACCCGCGTCACGTGCTCCAAGGAGCGGGGGCGTCCAGTTGTCTTGGACGGCAGAACTCGCTCAATCGAGCGAGCAGGCACGGAAGAGGTCTTGAACGAGGCCCGTCTGCCGGAGGCTGCTCGAGCTTCGTCTTGGGGCTCCGGTCGAGGCTCGTGCTCCTCATATTGGTCTCTTGTACAGGGCGCTCGATCCACGCCGTCCCCATGGGGCTCCTGCCTAGACTCATGCTCCGCTTGGTCGTCGGTTATACAAGGCACTCGATCCCCATCGACGAGCCCTGGGCAGTGGGGCACTGAGGGGCACTGGGCCTCAGTGGCAGGGGAAGCAGATCCTCCCACCTCATGAGTCTCCATCGTGAGAAAACTTATTCTAGGAAAGCAAAGCGAAAAGAATCAGTAACAAGAAACTTGTACTGACGAAAAGGCGACAAAGTCCTAAAGCCGAAGACGCCACTTGTTAAGATCAGCAGGCGGGACACTTTGTATCCCTGGAAAGGCGTGCCTACTAGTTGGTAGTCACATGTGATGCTTGCTTAGAGACAGAAGAAGAGCATATACTCCTTTCGTGCACGCGGAGACTGAGACCAAGCTCGTACCTCTCTGGAAAACCCCTGGTTTTCCACCTAAGATACGCCTTCCAAGTACTACAAATACGATCCCAGTGCCTGAACCCAGGTAATTACCGGGCTTTCAATCTCATTCAAGGCAGTATCATGACACGTGTCTCCCCTCAGGAGATATGGCAGACACTTAAAAACAGCGAGCTCAAGAAACATCACCACTATACTACATACAAACAGAGTAAGACTAAGAACCAAGGGGAATAACAGGCAAACCAAGGAACAAAGTACCCTCCAGGTAGCCGCAGCAGTTTGTGGTACGAGTAGCATAGCCAGGTTCTCCCTACTATTAATAGGCGGTCTGGTACCTTGCTACCCTGTCTACCGTCTCCGTCCTACGTTC
>JBDXFZ010000077.1:0-1360 GCA_039990395.1 Halioglobus sp. | reverse complement strand
TCAACCAGGCGACAGTAACAGAATATAGGGTGTGAATGTACACTTTGAGGATCCACGGCTTCTCAACGCAATACCGCAAAACCGAACTAAAACCCCCAGGCGAACACACCCGTGTGAGCAATACGCGCAAAACACGTGCTCTAACCGTCCAAGTAGTTTCGAACGCACGATATACTTCAGACGAAGGAGTCCTGGCTGATGCTGCGGTGGTGCTCATTCAAGAGATATTCCCGGCGTGGCCAACTAGCACCTGTTTCGCCATATTTGGGCGCCCCCATAAAAAACGTTGCTGTCGGGTGCGAGACCACAGATCCAATCGTCTTCCGGCCGTGCCGCGGGTGGCGCTCCTCTCTCTGCGTCGTCGGCGCATGGGCAGGCGTCGCACAGGTAAACGTGTCGTCTTATGGCGTCAGTCGGGTAGATGAGGGGTTCTCCCCTCCCGCGCAACATCGTCGTCGGCTGCTCAGTCGCCACCTCGGGCAGTCGTCTGACGCCACGGCCGACTGTGGCGTAGTCAAACACCAGTACCCACGACGTAATAGGCCGGCTGTCACTGCCATCTCCGTTGCCGCATACATTTCGTACATGCTCGAAAAAGTAAAGGATGCGCCCCATCGTAAGTATTTCCACTTCGACAGCTCCATAAGGACAAGACCGGGGGGTGGTCCATATCTCGACGTCTTCTCCACCTCCCTCTCCCAACGCCCACGAGTCAGGAAACTCGTACTCAACCTTTCCGCGGATGCTCCCCCCTTTCCACCGCGCCAGGCCGCTGCTAGCGTTGAGGGGAGCGCCGTTCTTAAACCCGGAACACGCGATCATATGTTTGTCTAGAACCGATGGGTTGGTCCAGCAACGTGGACAGTGAACAGTGACACACGGCGGTTCGGCTTCACCATCCCTCCCGCAGTAAAAGAAAGTGTCGTACGCTCGCAGCAAACTAGTATCACGGGGTCTCTGCCGCATTGCGTAGGCGCGAGCCTTCCAATGCCCTGCTTCAACCGTCCGGTCCGTTTGTTTCCGTAAAGGTGCCACCCAATGTGCGACGCCTCGGTACTTGCCTGCCAGAACCGCTCGCGTAGGCGTTCAAGCTGCGCGAATATAGGGGGCTCTTGCCAAACCACTGGCTAGATCTCGCCTCAATGCTTGCAAACCCCGGCTGCATCCAGGCTCCGGTCCAACAGTCACCGCCTTGTGCTCTTCGATCCTTCTGTTGTACTTTGTCACGTCGTACTGGATGCCGCCCGCGAGAGTGTTGAAGGCGTAGCCGGTGTTGGCATGCCGGGCGTAGTGGGCTGGTGCGTCCCGCCCGCTGGAGGACTTGTTGGCTCGCTTGTGTTGCTGATGGGCTAGCTCTCCC
>JBDXFZ010000076.1:0-1075 GCA_039990395.1 Halioglobus sp. | reverse complement strand
GCAATGCATTGATGCTATCCAACTGGTCCTGCGTGACGTAAAGACCAAAGCCACGCTTCTCACACTGCCACCCCGACACCATCTCCCCTTGGCTCTCTGTCTTCTTCCTCAAGCCACGTACCCCCCTGATCACCCACTCCGTATCTTCGCGAGCGTAAGCCTTGTACACGCTTTCGTCTTGCCCGATATGGCACAGCGGCATGTGGCACCTGCGCACCTCGTGATCATGGAAGTATTCGCAGGCAGCCGCCGCGGCTCTGTTGGAGCGGATACTTTGCTGTCCTCCGTCGGCGCCGAGGTCCGCCCGTAGAGCGTCGTGGCGCTCGTCTGATCCGGCGCTCAAACAATCGACGTGAAACTCGATGTACTCCAGGCCGTCCATCTCGAATTGATACGTTCAGCTGAATCCGCCTCTGGACCGGTCTCTCGTAAGTCACTGAAGGCCTGTTGCTCTTGCTCAGTCAGGCAGGACCACTCCACCCATGTCCAGCAATTCTTTGCTAAGCGCCAGCCTTCGCTGCTTTCGAATGTAGTCCGAGCGGTCGACTTTAACATCAGGCCGCTCGTGGCCGTCGGTGTAGTACGTTTGCCTGACCATATCATGCACGCACCCCAACTTGCGCATCCAGACGTTGACGGTAGTCGTGGAGATAGGCAAACTCAGCCCATACTTCGCTAGCTTCAGGTTCCCTCCTTCCCGCGCAAAAAGCTTTTCGTTGAATGTACGGGTGAGTGATTTTGTCGAGTCTCGTTTCTGGGCCTTGAGCCAACCGAGCAGGTCCATCGAGAGATCTTCGCTCAGAATCCACTTCCGCTCGCGCACCCCTCTACCATCACGCTTGAAGTAGCCACCAAGCTGCCGGAATTGACGCACCCATGAGAGAATCGTTTCCGGGTAAAACTTGCGCACCGATTTCTCGGATACTTTCTCGGCGATCAGCAGAAGTGAGTTCTCGAGACGAACGAGTGACGCGTCTTCCATGGCTTCCTTGGCTAAATCGTCTGCGGTCGTGCTCTGCGCAGCCGACCTGGAGGAATTCAAATGCTGCTCAAGCGCGATCAAGGCTGTCCTGGT
>JBDXFZ010000075.1:0-1406 GCA_039990395.1 Halioglobus sp. | reverse complement strand
GCACGGTTCAGTTGTTCTTCCGCCGCGACCAGATCAAAGTCTTCCAGATTGCTCCAAGAACACACATCCATTGCAAGTGGACGGGCAAAATTAGGATCGGCTTCTTGCGATTTACGAAACCAATCGCGCGCGGCGAGTAAGTTCTCATCCGAAATGCTACCCATGCGGTGCTGTTCCAAACCACGTAGATAGTATTCATAGGCGGTCATGTTCTCTGGCGGTTTCATGCGCACTGCACTGATCGCTTCGTGATCAATGCGGCCAGAAACTGTCGCGGCCACGCGTGCCACAATATCGTCCAATGCATCGATCACTTCGTCGAACGGTCTCTGAATGCGTTCAGACCAGACAAGCCCACCATCGCTTGTTCTAGTAAGCGTTACACTAAGACGAACACGTGACCCCAACTTACGAACTGACCCGCTCAAGACGTACCGAACTCCAAGTGTGTCTCGAATTACCTTTGGATCGTCGGTTTGTAGTGCCACGGAAGCTGTACGGGAACTTACGAAAAGAGAGCGGATGAGGCTCATGTAATGGATCAAATCTTCGGTCAGGCCCTCGGCGAGAAATTCCTGATCTTCATCTGCTAACCTACTTGTGCTGAACGGCAATACTGCGATGGAGTTGGGCTTCGTTTTGGTTCTTGGAGCTTCGATTGTTGGGGCAAGTTGAAAACCGTGGCGATCCACCGAAGCTCCTACGCGCATTATATGTATCGCTTCGTCGAGTCCCTTGAGGCGATGCTCTCCCCGGTCTTCAAACGCACAGGGCGATACCCTGCGAACATGGTTAAACAACGCGGCGGACACATCGATTTCGCCAGGTTCCGCCATTTGTTGCAATCGAGCAGCTATGTTAACGCCGTCGCCACGTAGATCATCTCCAACACGCACAACATCAGCCAAATGCAAGCCAAATCGCATGGACTGAGGGGTTACACCTTGCGCAGATGCCAATCCTGAGCGGGCTTCTATTGCGGCTTTTAATCCATTTACAGGACTATCGAATTCAGCAAGAAGCGCATCGCCTGCGGAATTGAACACTCTCCCATGATGCTTCTCAACGCAGCGTGCCACCAGCTTAAGGCCGAGCATTACTTGCGACAGAGCACTTTCTTCGTTTTGCTCCATTGCCGAAGTTGAACCGACATAATCGCCAACCAAAATAGTAGCCAATTTACGGTCCAATTGTGTTGCTCCTTTCGTTTTTGGCTCCGGGAGGGGGGTACGCGAGAGGTTTGTAAATACCGCGTCAATATTGCTTAGTTCGAAGCACAACAATGAATGATCGTTAGTTAAAGCAGACTCCGGCAAACAGTAAAGCATGCGCTGAGAAACTTAGGTCTGCTTCGGGCTCAGTGCAGTCGTTCGCTGCACTCTGTCTGAACGACCCCTGAGCGGACT
>JBDXFZ010000074.1:0-175573 GCA_039990395.1 Halioglobus sp. | reverse complement strand
CTTACCCGCGGTCTCGTCAATGATAGTCTCGACACCCGAAATCTCGTCGTGCGTTAGAAAAAGAATCACCTGACTTCCTTCAGACACAGTTCTTCGAAGCACCGATCTCTTGACGTAGCCGGCCATCATCCCCAACGGTGTATCGATCACATTAGGTGCCTCAACCTGACTTACCTTGGTTAGAGCAAGTATGAAGGCAAGTGTTATCGCGCGTCGTGATGCACCATTAAGATCTTGATCTGGATTGAGTTGATGCCCATTTGGGCCATACACGAGTATGTCGTAATCTTCTGTCAATTCTGCTTTTGTAATCAGTGTTAGGTCATTGGCCTCTGGATCGGCACCGATCATTTCAAGGAAGATCCGGTTCATTTCATCACTTACTTTCCTTAGCTCCTCCTTAACTAATCGATCACCAACCTGCTTGAAAACCGTTTGCGTCATTCGGGCAAGACTTAGTTTATCCGCTGATGTATCAGTCTTGTTGAGGCGCTTCTCAATTTTCTGCCGATGTTCCTCAGCCTCTCTCTTCCTCTGGGCTGCGTCTTCAATTGAGCTTTCTCGCTGACCTTGCTGAACTCTTGCAGAATCAAGCTTGCTAGATAAAGATGATTCCAGCTCGCGAAGCTGCGTCAACGATGTATCATCGATAGCATCTCGTTCTGCCTTAAGTTTTAACAACCTTTTCTGATCCGAGGAAAGAGCAGACATGAATTCGCTATAGTCTTGATTTCTAGAAGCGTATCCATGCATCCAGGTTTCCGCTCGTGATTCATCGAATTGCTCGCTTCGAACCGAGTAGAATAAGCTTGTAGCAGCCTCCTGCTGAGCATCCGACGCCCTACTATCTTCTATCGATTTGAGAATGGAACTTCTCGCACTCTGCCCCTCTTCCGATTCGATTGATAGATCCGCTCCGCAAAAACAATTATCACGATCAAGAAGCTCTTCGAGTATGGGTATATTGACCTTGGGAAGTTGCTTATTATCACTCATGCTATTGAGAAGCTGCATACCACTTTTTGCCGGCCCTGTAATCATCGCGGCAGATAGGTGTGCAGAATTTAAAAGCCCAGACATATCCTCTAAAGCACGTTTTGAACCATCCTTACTTCTCTCTATATCTCTAACACATTTAGACATGTCTGCTACCAACTTTGCCTTATCACCGAGTTTCAGAGCATCCTCGATCTTCTTACGAGTTGACGCCAACATACTACTACCTTCACCAATTTCGACTTCTAAGGCGCTCCTTTCCTCCTCCCATAACTCTACGTCCTCTTCAAACCCGGCTATTCGGTCGTTATGCGTTTCAAGCTCCTTAGCATAATCTGTATCATCAATCATCGAACTGAACTTTGTAGCAGATTTACCAAGGTGGTCTATAGTCTTTTTTAGGATATCGAGACCGAGCAAGGCCTCTATAGCGCCACTTACTCGCTTACGCTTTACCCCTTGCGTAGCCGCAGCCTCAATAAATGACATGGCACTGTCGCCATCTGTGAAATACACGTCTTTCAGTGCTTCCGGGATACTGCTTTCAATAATGCCAGCAACATCTGAGTCCAAAATTCTCTCTGCACCCTCTGGCTTTACCTCAAAAAGAACTACACCTTCAGCTTCGCGACGGACGACCCCACCATCCCCGGGGTATTCGATGCAGCTTCGATACAATCGATACTGTTTCTTTTGTATCTCATGATGGCCACGACCAATTGTTACAACTTGGTCTGTTTCGAACTCGATCTCAACCGATACTTCGGCATTCCTCAAAGTTTCCTTCTTATCAGATGGAAACAATGGGTATTTCTTCCCTTCACCAGGTAAAGCGCGATTGCCAAACAACCCCCATAGCAAAGCGGTTTTGCAAGTGGTCTTACCTGTTTCATTTGCTGCCCGAACTACAGTAAGGTTTTTGTCCTCATCACAAGAAAAGTCTAGTGTAAGTCCTTTAAGCAATCGGAAGTTGTTGATAGATGCCCTTATCAGCTTCATGATTTCGCTCCAAGTTCTTTCATCCGATCAGCTGCTAGTGAAACCTCACCCATTATGTCTTCAATCATGCGAGCACCTTTAACTGAGTCAGTACTCGCCTCCAGCAAGTATATTTTGTTACAAAGCTGCTCGAACTTCTCTTTTTGCGCTCCCGATATGGAATCAGTCATAGAGATTTCTTGTGATATCATTTCTGAAATCTTTTTGTATCCGATGCTCATTTATCAGTCTCCAATAATCCCAACATTTCGTTCATAAGCTCAATTGATCCGTCGCTCTCAAGTCCATTCGAGCTGAGTTTTGAGAAAAAACTCATTCTTTCGAATTCGCCTCGCAGAAGGCTCTTCAAATCTGGGTCGACCTTTCCTGCATCTAACTGCGGTATGACAACAAAGTCATGGACCACCGCTTTTTCTTTTCCGGTGCCAGGAGAAAGCCTAAGAACCCGACCTAATCTTTGCACCCACTGACGACGTACGGTGTTACTGGCCAGGAAGTACGCTGTCTCCGTTTGTGGAATATTGAATCCCTCATCTAGCACTCGCTTCGAAGTAAGAACTTGTAACTCTCCACTCCCAAATGAAGTGATGACCCGACTTAAGATCTTGGGACTACTAGTCTCTTCCGCTGTGACCTGGTGGAAATTGACTCCTCGTCTCGATAGCAGGTCATTCAAAGACTCCAGCTGCTCAGGATTCTTATCTGTGCAGAAGAATAATGTTCTTCGAATGTTCTTTTTTTCAGCAGGAAGAATACCTGCAAGCCGAATAACCTTTCCCGCAGCGGACTCCACAATCCTTCTCCTCTGCAGGCAGAGTAGCTTCCACCGTTCTTTCTCAGAGTTTCCGTCCGATAATTCTGCCGCGTAGCTCAACTTTCGAATTTTCTCGGTAATCTCAGACCATTTTTCTTGCTCTTCTTCTTCTAATTGTACCCTGTGAACATGATAATCATATGGCACTAGGCAAGTACCTATAGCCTTCTCTAGAGGAAATTCATATACAACATCCCCAAAATAATTGGTTAGAAAATCAGTACCTTCTTCATCAAATTGTCTAATGTGCGTTGCAGAAAGCCCAAGCATGTACTTAAAGCAGTCCTTTGCATTTTCCCTAAACCCCTTACTACCCAGGTTGTGTACTTCGTCTCCAATCAGCATAAGAGGAATATCTGCACTAGATTTTTCAAGTATATCGATCAATTCTGATTTCAGTGCTTCATGCGTCAGAACGATTACCTCGTTGTGTGACACACCAAGCCGGAGCCTCCTTATTTGTCCTTTCAATTCGCGCCTAATTTCGCTCTTCTGACGGCCATATGTGTTTAGCGGCATCACTGAAAACGCTTGAATATCTTCTGACCACTGATTGAGGAGCGCCTTCGTTGGCACAGCAACAACTATCATTAGGCTTTCTTCTCTCGAACTGACCTTACTAGCTGCAACCAATGACGTTAGAGTTTTACCACCTCCAGTAGCTACTGATAGTATCCCTTTTCCCTGTTCGAGCCACGAATCAACAGCTTGGCCCTGATGTGCATATTCTCCGGACTGATAGTTGAGCCAAGTGGGAATTTTCAGCCGTGATTTTTTTGAGTCTTTTTCGATAGGTCCAAATTCCTCGAGCATCTTTTCGTTCAGGTATGATGACCAGTCATCAACCTCTCCATTTTCTTCGTAGACTTTTGAAAGGTACTCCATAGTCTCGTCATTAACTTCGAGGGTTTCGACTTGCTCATATTCTCCGTTCCAGATAGATTCAAATGTCTCTCGAATTTTTTCAACAACCCTTTTGTCGCCTTCGCTTTCCCATTCTTTGTTAAGCCCTATCTGTTCGGTGTTAATAGACAGCCCACTGCGAGTAGCGTTAACAGACCCATGAATTGAAATGGCTCCCATATCAGTTTCAAAAATCCAACATTTGGTATGGAAAAGCCCCTGCCGTTGCAAGCCCAGTTTAAGTAGCAGTCTTCCAGTAGCCACCAAATAGGCTAAAGACTTGACTGCTCTAGAACGCAGGTTGTCTTCGGTCAGTTCATAATTAGAGAAGAGTAAAGGAAACAAGTTATCTCCACAGGCCTGAGCCGCCTTTAGCGCCGCCAAATCGTCCTTTTCCAAGTTGGGACTTATAATGAACTTTAGCGGCTTATCTTTAGCAGCCAAAAAACGGCTAAGCGAGACCGCCAATTCACTTAGTGCGCCACTAGTAAAGTAGCCACTCATGCAACGGATACTTGAAGCGCTTTCCAAAATAGGCACAAACACTTCACGATCCATATCATGCTCATTGGCGAAATATATCGGCTCCAGCTCGGCTATCGTGGTTAGAGGATTCACTCAGTTCTCGTTAATCAGTTTGGTCAGGTATTTTCATCTATTCAGCAGACAATGCTATTGCTATAGATCAACATGATACATGGCCGCAGACGCCACCTTCATAACCATCTACGCCAAACACATGCCTATTTGGCTGTCAGGCCAGCTTGCTAGCTAATCGGGTCGGTCCATCCGCTTCCCCTGCTCCATCTTCTTGCGCAAGTAACCCGCTTTCACTGACTCATCGCCTGCGCGATACTCTCGGGCATTTTCGTCATGCTCGGCAAGTCTGCGGTTCATCTTGCGCGACATATACATTGCCTCTTTAGACATTCGCTGGCTGTCACGTTGGCGGGCGTAGCGCTTGAGTGATGCCAGTGCCGCCTTCACCCATGCATTGTCACCAGCCTCGGCTTCCGCTTGAGCCACCAGCTGATCAACTTGATGCCAATCCCTGCGCATGGCTGCCTCTCTAACCTGGCTTTGCAGCTGGGCAACGCGAATCTCTTGTACCCTACCGGTCACTCGCTCGTCCATTGCAATAGCAGCCCAGGCGAGGGCATCAACGCGTGGCAACCGCAAACTGTAAGAGCGGGTATCGGGTTGCTCTGAATCTACTGCCTCGTAGCTAAGGAAACCGCGTAAGACCTCGAGATCGCCAGTGCCAGGGTCTACTGGCAAGTCATGCGGAACGGTCAGTTTCACCACTGCCCAGGCTTCGCCCTCGTAAGCTAGGTCTGGCATCTGCCACGTTGTCTCAGTAAGCGGGCGATAGTCATTAAGCAGCTCAAACTGCACACCCGCAGGAGCAGACAACGTGAGCTTTACCTGCCTGGCGCAAAGCGCAGAAAGTAACGAGAACTCCTCCTGAAATGGATCCAGCAGATCCTGGGCAGACTCGCCGTAATAGCTTTCACCGCCGCAGGCCTTGGCCATTTCCACCATTAGCTCTTCGTTAAAGCTGCGACCCAGGCCATAGGTGGAGGTACTCACGCCCGCCTCAGCCATGGTGCTGCAGTGCTGGGCGATTTCTCCCATGTTGGTAAGGCCATGATTAGCACAGCCATCAGAGAGCAGTAAAACGCGTGAAAGCGACTTGCCATCCACGCCGCTTAGACACTGCTGAGCGCCAGCCTGCCAGCCCCCGAAGAGATCTGTCATACCGCCAGACTGGATGCTATCGATCACCTGTTTGATGTGAGTCTTGTCGGTAACTTGCATGGCGGGGATGAGCACATCTACTTGGTTGTCGTAGGTCACCACAGACACCCTGTCTCTGCTGTCCAATTGGTCCACAATGTACGCGGCGCATCGTTTGGCCTCATGCAGCGGTTTACCGTTCATGGAACCGGAGCGATCCAGCACCAGGGAGAGGTTCAAGGGCATACGCTCATGGGTGTCTGACTCGGGCCGAGATGGCGCCTGAGCACGCACCAGGGCGTACATTTCAGTGTGGTGATCTGCCAACACAGCGGAGCGCTGAGGCAGTATGTCGAATTTGATATCAGTCATAATATTTCCATATATTTCAATTAGTTAAATTATCTTCCGCTCACCTCTTCGTATCAACGGGCAAGGCTTGGCCGAGGGCCCTAGTGCTTGCTCCTGGCCCTTCTTTGGTATGTATGGTCGTTTCGTTGTTGCTGGCTCTAGGGCTGTTGCCCTCTGAGCTGTCTGATTTCTAGCCTGCGAGGTTATGTCGACACAATGATCGATCGCTTGTTTAGCGCTGGTGCCTTTCGCTATATCGCCGATTAGTCCCCATAGATCTCCAAACCTTCCCCATACGGATTATTTGGACTATCTGAACGATACGGACTGCCAGCGCCGTAAGGGTTATTGATAGAGTCGCTCGAATACGGACTGCCATAACGCCCATAAGGATTAGACATTGAGTCAGCATCGTAAGGATTGGTGCTCAGCTTGCCGCGGTAGTTCCCCTTCCCGTCGTATAGTTTTGGAGCATCGCTCGCATAAGGGTTGGTCGCCGACTTCGAACTGTAAGGACTGCCATATGTGCCGTTAGGGTTGTTGATGCTGTTGGCATTGTATGGACTCCCGGCACCGTAGGGGTTGGACGTTGAGTTAGCGTTGTTTTTGTTGGCGCTGTAGTTGCCCAGGTACTCATCGGCTGACGCGGTATTGATTAGCAGCATAAAAAGCGCTGCAAAGGTAAACAAGGTTTTCATATCTGTCTCCAGGGTTGTGAGAAGCATTCATCTTACGAGTAGCTTACCGCCGATTTGGCGGGGGCAGCTGCGCAGGATTGATATACTAGTCATTTCTGGCGACATGTTTAGAGTGTATACATATACACGTACTGTTTTCGAGCACATGCGCTTTGTGCAGAAAAAGCATGCGCCTGTGTACGCGCTATGAGAAGGACCTCAGATCTCCGGCCGCATATTGGGCACACTCACGAAGTTATCAGGCGACAGTTTGGCTTCGCCCGACCATCGATAAGCAACCAATTTACCCGAGGGGCGCGGCACTGAGTAATCAAGACACGCCAAGTTATTCAACACAGGCGCAGGTTCGCCTTCGAACCAATAGTGGCCAAACAGTACAGGCACTTCCGAGCTGGCATACCCGGTCTCGAGTTCATCGGATAACGCAACGTCCGCTAGCTCAGGGTTCCGCTCAACCACATAGGGTGGCAGAGCCAGGTCGGCATAGTTCGATGGATTGCGCTCCCACCATTTAATGCGCATTTCATGACGTGTGTTGCCATCTTTGTCTTTGAATGAAATGTCTTGTGGCAGCGCTAGCTCTCTGCCCTTCAGCAACGTTTCAACTGCAGTGTATTCCGGCCTGCTCGAGTCACTGGCGTGTACTAGGAGTTCAGGCGTAAGCGTATGGTCATCGCCGAGCAAAGGCTCGAGAACTTCGATCGAAGGCTCGTGCCAGCAAGCGTGAACCAGTCGCAAACCTTCCGGCAGCTCAATCCACAATGGCAGTGTCATAAACCAAGCGAGTACTGACTGTAGTTCCTGCTCCGACCCCAAATACTCACTGAGAAAGGCAATATGCTGATGGGTGTTCTTGTTGTTTCGCGCCCGTAACCACACACCGGGCCTGACTGGGTTCTGTCTATGATAGGCCAACGCATTGAATTCATGGTTACCCATAATGGCCCTCGCACTGCCGCGATTGCACATAGCCATTACCGTACGCAATACCAACTTCTGTTGGTCACCCCGATCGACGAAGTCTCCCAGAAAGAGAGCTTTACGCTCTTCGTGTGTATAGCTGACTCCATCGTGGTAGTAGCCAAGTTTTTCGAGCAAGGCCAGCAGCTCATCCCCATGACCGTGGACATCTCCGATCACATCGTATCCAGCAGGTAATGTTGCGTTAGTCATCCGGTTCTCCTTTTCGAGTGGCCATTACCGGCAGCACCAAGCCAAGAGCATACTGCTCATCGCTCACCTCTGTCTCGGCCATAAAATCTTCGTCTGATACTTCCGGTCGTTCGGCAAGCGCCTTGTGGAACCTCTCGAGCAATTGCTCTCGTCGTAAATTCCTGGCGCGTGCCGCTTCTTTTTTGCTAACCATAGTAGTGCCTCCCTTCGAACGTGTGTTGGGGGCATCAAAATCTAACAAGGAAGTACAAAGGCCCTGATTGGTTGCCTGATTGGCCACATCCCTCGCGGAAGCCACCTTGCCCGGGTAGGCAGGTTGGCAGGGCTATCGCCCTTCTTAATGCTTGAATCTTATTCTACACCGTAGGCGCGCAATGATCAGATTTACTTTGCGACTGTATGTGCGTACACGTCATGTTTTCAGGCGTATCGACTGCGCCAAGCCCAACTCTGAACCAGATATTTCATTATCAAAATTGAGAGCATTGCGTGAAATTGAGCCAAGTCTCCGTTCAGGCTCGGTGCAACCGACCCACCAAAAATGCTCTACCCTAGTTAGATTTAACCTAGGTGGCCTTGTCAGATTTTTTTCTTTTTCATTAAGCTCGCAAGTTCTTCCACCTCGAATGGGGGACTACGCTTGTGGAGCATGGAATGACAATTGGGGCACACAGGTCGCAGGTCTGTAATAGGATTTAAACTGTAGTTTGATCCAATTGTTGCCAGCGGCTTGGTATGGTGAACGTGGATAAAATTGGCACCAATTTCGCCGTATGTTTCTTCCATACTCAATCCGCACACTGCACAAGAAAAACCATAGTGCGCTAGACATGCCTTGCGCGCACTCGGATTTCTTTCGTATGCATTTACAAACATTCGTCGGACCGACCCTTCGATATATGTATCATCCTCTTGAATCTCATCTGGATGAATGAATAGCGAATCAATTGCCTCCCTTTCGATGACCGGAATGTAGCTGTAGCCGTAGTTTGCCGCAATGGGAGATCCATCCGATGACTTCAGCAGCTCTGTCATACTATAAGGAGTTGTCAGTCGCTTTAGGTGAGAGACGCTATACAACGTTTTCACAGGGCCGTCTTCTGATTCCCAAAGCGTTTCATCAACCGTTTCCGGAAGCTGGTCCAAAAGAGCGGCTTCAGTTTCACGGTCCCCCTTATGAGGTTTCAGAACAATGCGCTTCAATAACCCCTCATACAGAATCATTCCATCTGCTCCATTGGGACTGAAATACGCTTGGACTGACTTCTGCTGGTCTAATGCGGCCTTAGCAGCCACCCAAGACTTTGAGGATCGGAAGGTAATAAGTCGAGACGGAGCCTGAACTGAAATCTCAGCGGCGCGTTCCAAATACTCTTCATGATTGCGTGCAAAAACTCCGACCTTCTTCACATCCATTTCCTAGTATCAGATTAGGTGACTTACATGGCAAATCAGGTGAATATTTTTGCACTTCACCTTAGTTGCTTCCTTTCAGTATAGAAGTCACATAGTTTCTTCGCTAGCAGACTACCTGTGCATAAATTCGTTGCGAATTTCTCAGAGTTAGAAAACTTCAACTAGGATAGCAGCAGCTCAGGATCAAAAATTATGTCGCGAATGAAACATTCAGGAGTATCCTGATAGCATGAAACTAATCGACCGGTACAACGGAGCACTACTTGGACTAGCTGTGGGCGATGCTCTGGGCACAACGCTGGAGTTCAAATCCCCGGGTAGTTTCGAACTCATCGACGACATGGTTGGCGGTGGACCGTTCGCGCTACAGCCCGGCGAGTGGACCGACGATACTTCAATGGCCTTGTGCCTGGCAGAAAGCCTTATCCAACAGCAGGGTTTCAACCCGGCAGACCAGATGGCTCGCTATGTGCGCTGGATGCGCGAAGGCCACCTGAGCCCCACTGGAACCTGCTTTGATATTGGTATCACCGTGGCCGGCGCATTGCGGCAATTCGAAAAGACAGGCGAGGCCTATGCAGGCTCAACCGACCCTTACAGCGCCGGCAACGGCTCACTGATGCGTTTGGCACCAATTCCCATGGCCTACCGAAGCAAGCCTGAATTGCTCTGGGATCATGCTGCGAAAAGTTCTGCAACAACGCACGGTGCTCAGTCCTGTCTGGATGCGTGCGGCTACTACGCAGATCTTATTGCCAAGGCGCTGGATGGCGCGTCTCGAGAAGAGCTGCTTAGCGCGCAATCAATTCCAGATCCTATGCTACTACCAAACGCCAGCACTGAGATATCGGAAGTGGCTAGTGGCAGCTACAAGAGCAAAGAGCCGCCCCAGATCAAGGGCACGGGCTATGTGGTAGAAGCCCTGGAGGCGGCAATGTGGGCCTTCTACAAAACCAGCAACTTTCGAGACGGTGCGCTACTGGCGGTGAATCTGGGGAATGACGCTGACACTACTGGCGCTATCTACGGTCAGTTGGCCGGCGCGTATTATGGCGAACAAGGTATACCCGAAGGTTGGAGGGAGAAGATCGCTATGAAGGAGCTGATCGCAGAGTATGCCGAAGCGCTATTGGAGTTCTCCCAACAAGCCTAGCTCAGCGCGAACCGAACGCCCTTACATACTGTTCCTGCGCCACTGTTTCAATTCTGCCTGATCGCGACTCCCGCACAGCTGAAATCGCATCCTCCGACGTACTACCAAACTCCACCAACAGGCACGCAGCGATCATACCCGTGCGCCCCAGCCCACCTTTGCAGTGAAGCACAACATCCTCACCGTTTCGCAGGCGCTCCAGTAAACCAGACCCCAACTCCGACCATTGATGCTCCCACTCCGCGTGCGGTGTACCCACGTCAGGTATCGGCATTCTCAGGTAATCAATACCGGGCGGAACATGCTCTGCGGTGTCTGCCACTCCCAGCTCTACCATCTCATGATCTTCCATCAGATTGATGAGTACAGAAGCTCCCGAAGCGCAAATAGCCCCAAGATCCAGTGCCAGATCACGATCCCAATCTCCCGTCATGGCGCCCTGTTGCTTCTTCCCAGGGCAGAATGTCATCCCGATACGACCCTTTGCAGCAGGGCTGGATACAAAATCGATCTGTAGAGGGTAGTCCTGACTGGTTCTCATTCTCCTACCTCCAAGTCTCGCGCACTAGAGATAACACCTGTCAGGCCTCTACTACCGGATAACAGGCATCACCCCAAAGCGTATTGGGATTATCCATCATTAGCGTTATCACGAAAGGCACCAGCTTACCGAGAAAAGCAGTGCAGTCGCGGAGCTGGTCTCGATTGACGCTGCTGTTCCAGGTGGCACCCCCGTGGATAAGTTGATTACGAAGTGTGTACATACGTGCCAGCACGATGGCAAGAACAGTGGCCGTTTGATTTGCAGATAAAGCATTACTGGCACTCAGATTTGCTCGATCGAATCTCGCCTTCCATTCCTCTTCTGTTACAAGAGCATTTTGATGATCCCAAAACGGCTGAAATACATACTGGTTCTGCAGAAGCACACGAATAGACTTGGAGAACTCCTGCCAGATAAGCTCATACAGCACTTTGTCGCTGTCTAGCTGCTGAAGCTTGGACAGAAATCGATTGAACACTTTCTGCTCTGGATCACGTACCCGGTCATCTATGTCGTTGGCGTAGGCAGCATTGAATGCGATCCAAAGAAAAATGAAGCGCCCATCCTCGTCGTCGCATTGCTCTGCGCGTTGTAGCCAGCTCAGAGCACGATGTACACGCAAGGCGAGGCTAGTTGGCCACCCTTCCCTCTCTGCGCGCTGTCTAGCTTTTAGCGCGGCATAGTCTTTCTCTGTTTCCATACTTTCATCCTTCATATCCGTTCAGCATAGCAAAATGCCTAGTGTTAGATCACGTGCGCGAAAATGCGACAGACCCTCACAAGACAATTTGCGGCTAGCAACTGCTTAAGTATAATCGTACCCAGCATCAAGAGAGGGCTAACGCCCCGCCAACCTGCCTACCTGGGCAAGGTGGTTGACTCTACTGAGTGATGTGGCCCCAAAGGCAACCAATCAGGTTTTCCTATCGGCTTTCTCTTGTTGCACCAACTAAAGGAGAGAGCTCATGTACCCAGAACCCATATTGCCCATTGTGGCGCACATACCCCACGCTGGTACCGCAATCCCAAGTGCCGTGCATAACCAGTTCATGCCAGACAACCCGGCGCTATGGGGAGAGATCGTCAGGCTTACAGACTGGTACACAGACGAGCTGTTCTCGCTACCGGGCATCGCAGTATCGCAGACGTCCATTAGCCGTCTGGTTATTGATCTGGAACGCTACATCGATGATGACCAAGAAGGGAATGCGCGATTTGGCCAAGGCGTGATCTACACACACAACACGCAAGGCAACCGGATACGCCATGAGCTTACACCTGAGCAAAGACAACTTCTCTTAGATACCTACTACCATCCGTGGCACCTGAAGTTAGAAGCCAGCATAGAGCAGCAACTGCAGCGATGGGGTTACTGCCTGCTGCTTGACTGTCATAGCTTTCCCAATGAGCCGTTTTTCCACGAGAGTGACAATGGCCGCGATCGGCCGGATATATGTCTGGGAACCTCGATCAACACGCCCTCATGGCTGATGGATACTTGTTACTCATTTCTCTTGGATCGTGGCTACACCGTTGAGGGGAACTTTCCCTATGCAGGATGCCTCGTGCCGAGCCGATTCGAAGGCGACATCCGGGTGCCTGCCATAATGATCGAAATCAACCGCCGACTGTATCTGGAACCTGTACAACCGATCTCCAACGATCCCAACTCTCGGCCATTGAAGTCCGCAGACTTTGAAACCGTCAGAAACGACATCTGGGCAGCCATGCTGAGCCTCGCACAGGAAGCCTCTCATAGGCTTGAAACATCGCCACCCTTCTCCAAAGACCACGCGTGAACATAAACAACAGAATCCTATCGGAGAATACTCATGTCTATTACTCGCCGCCAATTCCTGCTGGGCACCGCCTCAGGCCTGATACTGCCGTCGTTCTACGAACGAGCGTATAGCTACTTCGAGAACCATGGAGAACCGTTACTGATAACGCCAAAACGATCAACGGAGACACTGTATGCCTGCTCCGAGTTTACCTCTGAAGGCTTTCAGCTGAATCTAGGAGAGCCCCATGACGTTTACCCACCACAGATGACGATTAGAGAGTTCTGTATCGCCTATGCAGAGGGCGACCCCGAAAAATGGTGGCGCGAATTCTGGCTCGGCACATATGACGATGAACCAGTAGATTGGCATGCGAAGATGGATCAGAATACAGTTGAAGAATGGTGGGTTCTGAAAGACAGCCCTTTCGCGCGGGCATACCATTACCTGGAGAGTATTGACCTAGGTCCGGAGCTAAACGGGGCACATGTAGCCGGAGGGCTGGACTTCTATTGCGGTGGATCTCCGGGCAACAGCTTTTTGGCGGTAGATGCAGTGGACGATGTATCGCTCAGTTTGTTGCAGCAGAGGCTCAACGAACTAGGTGCTGGAATCAGCGTAGAGTTGATGTAGCGTAGAACAACTAAGGAGCAAGTTGCCCTACCCAGAGCACTCGCGCCGCTTCAGACGAGAACAGCAGTGTTGAGCAGTCACGGTTTGGGGGCGCTATGTATGCATCTGTGTTGGCGCGGTTGATATGTGGTCAACCAAACCGCATCCTCAACTAACTATTTTCACGATAATTTCTGGAAGAAAGCTATACGCGATACCCCAAATTCAGGCCACCCTAGGGTGGCCTTTTTCTTGCCCGGACTACCAACTATCGAGCACAACGAGCCTACATCAACGGCTTAAGCTAACTCGAGACATCAATGAATGAGCTAATCAGGTATCCCTCCACGCTCCCGCAGACTCAGCAGTGTGCAACGACCTTCGATCGACCTCACCATAGATATCCGGAGGTAACTTATACGGGGCTCATTGACAAAATCATACTGAATACACTGACCAGCAGAGGAGACCTCAAGTCCTTTGGCAGCGCCGTCTTGGCAAATCAGCAGCCCACCCCCCTTGCAGTACCCCTCGATTGACGCCTCGTTTACAGGCGGCTCCTGTCGAGAGCTGACTAAATAGACCTTATCGCAAATGGCTTCCGATATTGACTGTAGGTAAGAGGCTGTATGCGCACTAACCGTAAAGATGCAGATGTGAGAACCTGCTCTATCATCTGATACTTGTTGCTCTAGGTGACTAGCAAGCGCCTCCCCTTTCGCATCAGATGACAGTTCATCTAGCGTGTCCATCGCCTCTTCAATAAGCTCTAAAACCAGAAGAACAGAGGCCTCATCCAGTTCATGTTGAGTCCCATCCCCTAGAACCTGAAAATAGGACAAATCTGAACCTGATTGCGGAGACGGTTGTTGAGGCTTTAAGCCATGGGCAATCATGTTTCGAAGCTTCAAGATATCCTTGCGCACTTCTGAAAGCGCAAAAGACAGCGAGTAAAAACTCGAATCACTACGAATCTTTAGGGTATGCGCCTTATCTTTGCCGCTTGACCCAAGCCTCTGCAACAAACAACAGATCTCCGTGACTTTCGCCTGAATTGCCTTCTCCTCATCTGAGAACGTGTACTCAATATACTCCTGATCTTCAGCACCGATGACGCTGGCCGTATACTGCACAGGTGGCTCAATGGTCACGCGGGCGGCTTCATCAATCTCTAGAGTAGAGGGGATAGCGCAGAAACTCAGGATCTGCTGGATATTCTCAGATTCGGATAAGCGATAAATAAATGCCTCCAACTCACCAATAGAAAGTTTACTGTGAATATCATCCATGGCTACAAGGTCCCAGCGGGTGTTAAGTATAGAAGCTTGGAGCTCTTTGGCCTTCAGAATACTAGCATCGACAATTACTATCGATTGTGTCGACCAAAGGCTACCGCCATCCCGACCCTCATCCAATAGACGTAAGTAGGACGGCCAGTCTAAAATTGATATAGATACATCAACACCGCTTTTTTGAAGAATGTATTTCAGTTGTTTACTCAGAACTCTAACTGGGGACAGTAGCAAAACCCTTGCCTTGGTGTGGTGCTCATAGAGCTTGCTAAGCACGACCGATAGTACAGTGGTCTTGCCCGAACCTACGGGCATCACGATTTCCTGAAACTTAGGCCTTGCGGGGTCGAAGGCTAACCGTAATACCTTTTCCTGGTCTTGAGAAAGCGTAATATTCTTAGAGCTTTCGCCCTTCTTATAATCATTCTCAGGCATAATTTTTACCACTGACTTTGGCTTCTAGCTTTTTTATCCTCTTAAGCAGCCAGTTCCGACAAGTAATTAGATCATGATACTCATCAACCTGAATCTCACGCTTAAAATGAAAGACATCGTTTCTAAGATCAGGCAAGTCCTTCAATTTGGTATATGTTAACTCTGCATTGCCACCAAACTGGTCCTGAAAATGAACCCAAGTACCTTTGTATCGCAGGATCATTACGTAGTCCGAGAAACTAAGCTCTTCTATCGCTGTCGGAAGCTTTCGGTCATTCTTCCTGTAGTGCTGCGCCAAACACCGCTCGATACATTCTCGTAGAGTACTTTCACTTACCGATGCCCTCATCAGCTCTCTGATAGAAAGTTCTATTGCGCGCAGGACGACATATGGGCTTGCTATCTCATAGAAAAATCTCAATGCATCAGTCGTGGTGACTACACCCACAAGATTGTCCTCCGACCCGACTAGAACCGAACCCTTGAGTTCAAACTCGTCAAGTAAATCAGGCAACACATCCTTAGCATGCGCGAACTTCAAATCCTCAAGAAACTCCTCTACCGGCAACGATGCCGGATTCTTTCCCTTATTCCCAAAATCCTTCAGGAAAGACCGATGTGAAAAAACGCCGAGAACTTGGTCGCCCTCAAGTACAGGAAGCTGGCTAAAGTTATTCTCAAACATGATATCGAGGGCATCTTGCACTAAAGTGTCAGCGGTAACCGTGACCAAGTTCTGGGCTTCTGGCACAGCTTGGTTCACCAAATGGAAAAGATCTTGTAACGAACGGCTACTCATATAGAAAACATGACCTATGCTTCGGCTTGGCTGGCTTTAGTTCCTAGCCGCCGGTTACGTGTTGGTGCATGGTAAGCTTTTTACTCTCGAAGTTACAAAGTTCGATAAATAGGACCTGCAAAACTCACCGAAGGAGAGATTGAACCCGAGCCGCCAAACTTGGCGGGGGCAATTATTGGGGTATATATGAATATGAAATTTGGCATTATCTAGTAAAATCAATGTATTAAGGAGCTAATTCAATTCCCGCCGCCTCCACCAAACATTAGGAGAATGTCATCAACTTCGTGGCCTTTGCCGGTTCATCGGCCCGAAGATCAGCGCAAAGGGACTCCGCTCTTTAGACCTGTGACATACACCCGCCGTTTTGTATGATGTCGTTATACATACCTAGGTTCGGGTCAACCTCATGAAAACAAGACTATTACTCATTTTTCTGGCTTTGGTCACATTACGGGGTTGCGCTAACAGCGACTATTTCGAACCTGTGGCGTCCGCAGACCCGGGTAGCGCTGTGGTCTACATTTATCGTCCAAAGGCCACTAGTCCCGGTCTCGCGAAGCCGCTAAGTAGCAGCTACCCAGAAATAATGATGAACGGGGAGAGTGTGGGTTTCATCAAGTACAACCGCTACCTGCCCGTGGAAGTGCAACCAGGCGAGCACGAGTTCCTGATCACTGGCCTAACACCTAACGCTCGCTGGGAACCTAAGGATTTAAAGTACAAACTAAAGGTCGAGGCTGGCCAAACGTACTACATGCGTCTGCGAGTCGAGTTCGACACGGACAAGATGAGTCTCGGCACCTTTACGGGCCAATACATCATCAACTTCCACCCTGTGGCCAACGACGAAGCAATCTACGAAATTCGACATACAGACATAATGGACTGACAACGTACTTCCTGTTTCAGAGGGTCCTCACGTGACACGTAAATCCGACCAGCAGCTGGGCATGGGGCGTTCCATCACCCGCCGAGACTTTATCCAGGGCAGCAGCGTGGCCTTAGTGAGCGCTCTCACCGCGCTACCAACAGCCGCAGGCCCCACTGCGTCGGCAACGGCAGACGCTGTGTCAGGTGACAGTTACTACCCGCCTACCCGAACGGGTATGCGCGGCTCCCACCCGGGTGCCTTTGAAGTTGCCCATGCACTGGCGCGCCAGGGTGTGTCCTTTGACAACCCCACTGACACTGGCGAGACCTATGATCTGGTGATCGTTGGAGCAGGTATCTCGGGCCTGGCTGCGGCCCACTATTATCGCGAACGCTACGGGGATGACGCCCGGATTTTACTGCTTGAGAATCATGACGATTTTGGTGGCCACGCCAAACGCAACGAGTTTCATCAAAGTGGCAGCATGGTGCTGTCACTCGGCGGCACACACAACCTGGAATGGTGGCAGTTCAGTGAGGAAGTCCAAGGCTTTATGGCGGCCTACGGTGTTGATGTTAAAGCCATGCGGCAAAACATGGAGTTCAACTACGGCAATGACGCACCCAACAGCCCCGCCATGTGGTTTGACGAAAACACTTACGGCATCAATCGACTGGTACCGGGGCTGCACCTTAACCGTCGACTGTCCCCTGACACCATCGATCAGATACCCATTTCCGAAGCCGGCCGGGATTCGCTAAAACAATTTTATGGGCGCAATGACTCCCTGCTCAGCGACCTAAGCGAAACCGAAACCGAAGCCCTGTTGCGCGGTATCAGCTACCCCGACTTCCTGCGCCAGTACGGTGGTTTAACCGAAGACGCTGTGCAGCTGTTCCACAATAAGGAACACGGTGCCTGGGGAATCGAAACCCGGGCCTTTTCGGCAAGGGAGGCTTTGCTGGACGGCAACCCTGGTATCCACTTGCTGGGCGAAGACTGGCCAGATGTGGGCTGGGATTACCCGGCGGCAATGTGGCCCGACGGCAATGCCAGCCTGGTTCGCTTGATGGTTGCAGGCCTCCTACCCCATGTCGCCCCCGATGCAACGCCAAACAACATCGCCCTTGCCAACTTTGACTACGCCGGTCTTGATCAACCCGAACAAAACGTCCGGCTACGCCTCAATGCCACGGTGGTGAATACGGTTAATACCGACACCGGGGTGGCGATGACCTATGTCGAAGGAGGGCAATTGAAAAAAGTGTCGGCACGCCATGGTGTTCTGGCCTGCTACCACAGCGTGATACCTCACCTGTGCCCGTCCCTTTCAGATCAGCAGAAAGAGGCGCTGCAATATCAGGTAAAGATTCCTCTGATTCTCACCAATGTCCTGATTCGCAATACCAAAGCACTCGATGCGCTGGGCGTTGATGCGATTAACTTTCCAGGGCGGTTGCACGGTCGCGTCTTCCTGTTTCGCGGTATTAACACTGGCGGCTATCAACATGCCATAAACAACGATGGGCCTGTATCACTGGTGTTCTGGGGCTCGGTCTCCCCTCCTGATGAAGCCATCGACCTCAAGAGTCAGTTACGCGGTTCTCGGCAAAAACTGCTGGATTTAACCTTTGAAGATTTTGAGCGGGAGGTTCGCACCGTTCTCGATGGCTTACTGGGCCCCGAAGGTTTTGATGTGAATGAAGACATCCTGGCGATTACGGTTAATCGCTGGCCTCACGGCTACTCGTATGAGTATATGGATCTGTGGGACCCCGACTGGCCCGAGGGTGAGTCGCCCCATGAGATTGCCAGGCAACCTTTTGGCGCTTTGACCATCGCCAACTCAGATGCCGGCGCGTCTGCCTACACCCACGTTGCCATTGATCAGGCGTACCGGGCCATCAATGAGCTCCCCGATTCCACAACCAGCTGAACACATCGAGGACCGTCATGGAACATTTGTATCCCCCCATTGAACCCTATCGTCATGGCTGGCTTGACGTTGGCGATGGGCACGAAATCTATTTCGAGGAGTCGGGTAACCCCGAGGGTAAGCCCTGCGTGTTTGTGCACGGTGGCCCCGGCGGCGGTTCGTCTCCCGCAGCGCGTCAGTTCTTCGATCCCGAGCAGTACCGTATCGTTGTGTTTGACCAGCGCGGCTGCGGCCAGTCCCGCCCCCACGCCTCTCTGGAAGCAAATACCACCAGGCACCTGGTGGCGGATATGGAACAGCTGCGAGTTGAACTGGGTATCGAGCGTTGGTTGGTGTTTGGCGGTTCCTGGGGCAGCACGCTGGCTCTCACCTATGCCCAGTCACACCCCGAGGCGGTTACCGAACTGGTGCTGCGAGGTATTTTTCTGGTGCGCCCTCAGGAAATCCAGTGGCTCTATCAACACGGTGCCAGCGAGATCTACCCCGACAGCTGGGAGGCCTATCTCGCGCCAATTCCTGCGGAGGAACAGGATGATCTCCTGCATGCTTTCCACCGCCGTCTCACCAGTGACGACGAGGCAACCCGACTTGCCGCCGCCCGAGCCTGGTCGGTGTGGGAAGCATCAACCAGCTTCCTGATTCAGAACCGCGATTTTATGGAAACGCTTGATGCCCCGGACGCTGCCCTGGCCATGGCCCGCATCGAGTGCCATTACTTTGTGAATGCCGGCTTCTTCGATTCGCCTAACCAACTACTGGAGAACATCCACCGCATTCGCCACATTCCCACCGTGATTGTGCAGGGGCGCTACGATGTGGTTTGTCCGCCGGTAACCGCATGGGACCTGCACCGAGCCTGGCCCGAAGCCGACTTTCAGCTTATCCAGAACGCGGGCCACTCGGCTTTTGATCCCGCCAATGCTCAAGCATTGTTGGCAGCAACAAATAACTTCCTAAAAGAGCTCTAACCCCTTAACTCTTTTTCTTGGCGGCGGTCTTTCTGGCCGCAGTCTTCTTCACTGGAGTCTTCTTGGGAGCGGTCTTCTTAGCTGCCGTTTTCTTGGCAGTGGTCTTCTTGGCCGCCGGCTTCTTCACCGGAGTTTTCTTGGCAGCGGTCTTCCTGGTCGCCTTCTTCCTGGCCGGGGCCTTCTTGGTCGTATCAACCTTGATACCCACCATCTTGCGTTGTGCCTCGATCCGTTTGCGCAACTCCTCGCTGCTAGGCTCGATCGGTTCAACACCGTCGCCGCCATAACGCATCGACGGAGGTGTCTGCGGCTCCGCCCACTCCGCACCGGTTGCCTCGAACATGCGCGCGATCTCGGCGATATGCAGATCTACAAGATGCCAGAGGTCGGGAACGAGCTCGCGGTCGGCAATCAAGCCAATATCGAGCCGATCCATGTAGCTGTGCACCGTGATGTTCAAACCCACACCGTCGGATATCGTCGACACGGGAACGTAGGCATCGAGTTTGGCGCCCGCAAAGTACATCGCTTCTCGCGGGCCGGGCACGTTTGAGATCACCACGTTAATTGGCGAGTTCATTCGGTCGGCCAGCTTGAGCCTGGACACCAGACGAATGGCCGACGCAGACACCACCGGCGACGTATAGTCGGTTGCCTGCCCTAGCGCTTCGGCTGGAACAAGGTCGAATTGCCGTTTGGCGACATTCATCGCCTCCTTGCATAACGCCACCCGCTCGAGCGGATCCGCACAGGTGGTTGGGAGGTCGGCGACGATCGCTGACACCCGATTCGTCCACGGGTCGTCTTCATCACCGGTGCGAATAGATACCGGGACCATCGCCCGCAACGGAGAGTTGGGTAGCGCGTCGTGGCCAAGCAAGTACTCGCGCAGCGCACCCGTACAAATCGCCATAACGACGTCGTTGAGCGTGCCGCCTGTTGCATCCTTGAGGCGTTTCAGATTACTGAGCGACGCTCTTCGCATCGCGAATCGACGGTGAGGCGTTACCGACTTGTTCCACGGCGTGGGCGGAGCAGTAGTGAACGGCAGCTTCACACGCGGGCCTTCGTGGGCGCGAGTTGGATCGAGGCGTTTGGCAGCAGAACCCAGCATGCTGCGAGCCTGTTTGGCCATGCCACTGACACTCGTGATTCCCGCCGTATCCGCAAAACCTCGCACAAGGTTGAGCGAGAGTCGCGCACCCCGAAACGGATTAACCGCCAGATTTTTCATTGCCACCTGCAGCATATCGGAGCGGCTCGGCGGTTCCTCGCCCTCCCAACTCTGGTCCTCATACCCGTATTCTGCGTCACGGGTTTCGTCGGCGAACATTTTCATCATAATCACGCCGGCTGCACCGTCGATCGTTGCGTGGTGAGTTTTTTGGAGCAAGGCCCAACGTCCATCGGCAAGCCCCTCGATTACGTAGGCTTCCCAGAGTGGCCGCGACCGATCCATCGGGCGACCGACAATGCGTGCCACCTGCTCGGCGAGCTGATCTGCGGCACCAGGGGGCGCGAGGCCTAAGTGTCGAACGTGGAAGTCGAGATCAAAGTTGTCATCGTTGACCCAATACGGCCGATCGAGTTGGAACGGCACTTCCACGACCTTACGACGCAGCGGCTCGAGATGTCCGACCATGATACTGAAACGCTCACGCACGGCAGCGAACGGATCAAAATCTGCAGACGGACGGTCGTAGATGCTCAGGCCGTTAACGTGACCATAGGTGTTTGGTGTCTCCATCAGCAGAAAACTGACGTCGAGCCCTGTAAGTTGTTTCATCTGAGTTTCCGAAGCTTAGCGAGATAGCCAGCTTAAGGGGTCAGAGCCCTTTGCGCAAAGTCACTCTGACCATCAAAATGTAGGCATCATAAAAGTCGTACGAACGAGTATGCGCCTCCACTTCAGGGTATCAATCCAGCGTTTTCAGCTCGCGGCGCATCACTTTGCCGGTACTGGTTTTAGGTAGATCATCAACAAACTGCACCGCACGGGGCACCTTATAAGCGGCGAGATGCTCTCGACAGTAGGCGATGATGTCATCCGAGTTAGGGGTCGCGCCCGTTTTCGGCACGATATAAGCTTTCGCTAGCTCGCCCTTTTCTTCATCGGGAATACTCCCTACTGCAACAAGAGCGACGTCCCGATGACCCGCAACGACCCGCTCAATTTCTGCGGGATACACATTGAAGCCCGAGGTCAGAATCATGTCTTTCTTTCGATCGACAATAAACACGCAGCCATCCTCGTCAATGGAGGCCACATCTCCCGTATGCAGCCAGCCATCGAGTTCGATAGTTTCCCGGGTAGCCTGCTCATTGCCGTAATAACCTTGCATGACAATGCCACCCTTGATCATTAGTTCACCGGCCTCGCCGGTCGGCAAGGTCTTACTGGCATCCTCTGTATCGACAATTTTTGCCTCGGTGTAAGGTAACGCTACTCCTATGGAACCGTGTTTAACCAGACCATTGGCAGCAAACGTGGTACCCAACCCCCCAAGCTCCGTCATGCCCCACAGTTCAATCAGCGGACAGCCAAAGCGCTGCTCCACTTCTTCCATCTTGGGTATGGGCATGGTTTGCCCACCCACTGTGCAACATCGCAGCGATGACAAATCGTAATTCTCGAGCGCGGGGTCATTGAGCATAAACATGTACATCGTCGGCACCCCTTCGAACAAGGTGGCCCGATGATCCTGAATACTCTGAAGGATAGCCTTCTCTTCAAAGGCAGAATGCAGTACCAGGGTCATGCCGTTCTGGACTGCACCGCTCATCACCACATTGCCGTATACGTGAGGACATGGCAGCGCAGTCACCACCGTATCTTTGTCGCTGCGCTGATGCATCAGCGCTGTCATAGCAATGTTGAGCAAAATACTTCGGTGCGACAGGCACGCACCTTTGGGGTGCCCAGTCGTGCCTGAGGTGTAACCGATAGTAGAGAGGGAGTCGGGATTAATATCGGCCACCTGAAACTCGGCGGCGCTGCTGGCCAGTATGTCATTAAAGGAAAGCACCCCTGCCGGCTTGGGCTTATCACCAAAGGCGATTACCGCCTGCACCTGTGCCGTCACTTTGACATTCGCAATGGAGAGCGCCTTCTCATGGGAGGCAATAACAATGCTAGCTCCACAGTCATTGGCCACGAACTCCACCTCGCCCGGTGTAAGCATCACGTTAATCGGATTGATGACAGCACCCGTCTTCAGAGCGCCGTAATAACTCACCACCCACTCCCAGCAGTTGACAGAGTAAAGTGTCACGCGGTCGCCGGGCCTCACTCCTAAACCCACCAGAGCATTGGCGCACTGATTGCTGAGCGATTCGAGTTCGTTGAAGGTCAGCGTTCGATCGGGTACGACGAGAGCCGTCTTGTCGCCAAATTGCCTAGCCGCTTCTACTGGAATACAGCCTATTGATTTTATCATTGCTGATGGCTCCTCTTGAGGTGGTTAAGGATGTGTATTTTCCAAAATGCAGCCAGACGCAGCATGAGCGCGAGCAGCCCGAAAGTTGCATACAAAACCCAGATTATCTGTGGGCTCGGGCTAAGAGCCTGTTCTGCATAGCTCACCCAGATCGCGGCCCAGAAGTACCAGATGCCGACAAGGTGCAACCAGCGCCAATGTCTTGGATGCATCTTGCGACGCACCGGGAAGAACGAGGTCAGGGTTAGGGCGAAGAGCAAGGCGTAGCTTGCCATTCTCAGCAGCAAGTCAATATCATTGTGCAGCTCTTCCCAATAGTAGGCATTGTGCAGGGTAAGCAACATCGCGATGAACACCGCTTGCCAGCCAAAGCCTGCAGCAAAGGACAATCCAAGGTAACGTCGGTTTCTTAAAAGCCAATTCGACAATTTGCCTGGGAACAACTGCGCCATCGGTGTGGCAACGAAAGCGAGAAATACCCACGGGGAAGCGAGCTGCACAGACAGGCGAATCATATTGACCGCCGCTTCGGGGGTGGAGACACCTATCACCCAATACCCCAAGCCCATGGACGCGAAGGTTAAGACTGCAACCAACCAAAATAGTGGCCAGCCGTTGAGCACCCTCGACTGCAATTGCCTCACCCAGTGACTTCGCCCACCGCGCGCACAGCCGCATCAATAGCTGCCTGTACATAAGCTTTAGCTTCCGAGTCGGAGTTGGCAATGCTGATGCGACCCATTGGCTGACGTCCCAACTCATGGGGAGCCTGCCCCTTCTCCCACTCCGGATCATCGAGCTGCAGGTACTCATAGGCGTAACCGTGAGACCAGCGGTTAATGGTAATTGCCTCAATATCGCGCTCGGCATCGAAACCGTATTGCCCATACATACCGGTTAACTGCTGCGTTATCGCCTGCTCATACTCGGCAAAGGATGTACGCAACATTCGATGCCGCCCCAAACGATAGAGGTCGCGACCGGACTGACCGTCAACATCCTTTGGCGCAGGCATATGTCCCATAAAAAACACTTCGGGCTCATCGGCACCCGTTGAAGACTGATACGAGCCCAGCGATACCGGTGGCGCAAGAGCGACCAATTCAAAGAAACTGCCAGGGCACTGAAACACCGACGCCCCGCCCTTGTGAACCGCTGCACCATCTTTGAGAAGTACATTGGCCCAAACAAATGGCGCCTTCACACCATAGGCCAGGTTTTCCCTTTGCACTGCCGGTAGCTCGGGGCAAAGGTGTGGAACCATCCCGTTGTAACCGGCGAGAATGCAGTGACGCCCCCGAACCTCGTAGGCCTTACCACCGCTAACGTACTTGATGTCTACACCTTCGCCACGATTCACCACATTCACAGCGGTACTGTTCAGGCGTATCCGCACGGGTGCACTATCGCGGTCGAGCTGGGAATAATCGAAACGCGCGGTTACAACATCTTGCATTGTCTCCCCTGACGCCACTGCAGGTATCAGCTTACGCACCAGCAATCTTGCAACTGACGCATTGCCATCAGGGAACATGGGGGTTCGATAGGCATCGGGGTCAACTTCCTCCTCTGGCTGGGTTATGGAGTCGGGTAAACCCAGCGAATACAAACCTGGCGAACCCAGCTCGAATGCCTCCATCACCGAAACATTCTCCAGACCCACACCCCATATCGCACTGGCCCAAGGCTCGGTTAGTTTGATCGCAACGTCAGATACCTTCACTTTCTGGCGCAAAAAACTGGCGTAGCTGCTGCTGTGCAAATACTGCACTTTTTCTTCCAGCGTCATGTCTACCAGTAGATCTGCACTACCGCTGATCAACGCGATCAACTTTGCCTTATCGTCAGCTGGCAGATTGAGTTCCTCAATCATCTGGGCATAGTCTCCACCACCCGAAAAAGCTTCACCCCATGGCCCCGCAACCAACTGGTCTTTGCCGTAGAGGGTTGCATTCAAGTACAGACCATAAGGTGCCGCTCCATTACTCAACACATAATCGTCCGGGCCTGCGTCTCGCAATGCCTGAAA
The DNA here is from genome assembly GCA_039990395.1 of Halioglobus sp. Classification (GTDB taxonomy): domain Bacteria; phylum Pseudomonadota; class Gammaproteobacteria; order Pseudomonadales; family Halieaceae; genus CALINF01. Next base: position 150,626 of record JBDXFZ010000074.1, on the reverse strand, counting down.
ATCTACACCGATTTCTTCCAACAACGAACGAGCCGCAGGGCCAATATTGGCCTGTTCCAGGTTGACACTACCGCCCATGCTGAGCAGCATTTTGTCCTGTAAATGGAACTCATTGCGTTTAGCGTGGCCACCAAAATCGTCGTGATTATCAAGCACCAGAATTTTTGCCGCGGGGCCTTTTTTCTTTCGATAGAGGTAAGCAGCAGCCAAACCACTGATACCACCACCCACTACAACCAGGTCGTATTCATCCTCTATACGCTCATACTGAGCAGGTCGCTCCCCCTTCCAGGCCAGCTTGTGAGCAACTTCATATGACCCCTCGTGGCTGCCTCGCATACCGGTAAGGACCGGAGGGTAATAATCGGCGCCTAACTTACTTTCTACCGCAGACGCCAAACTTGAATAGGGTGCCAGCGCGCCAGCCACCATGGACAGCGCTACGCCATCCAGAAAATCTCTACGTGTAATACCGTTGCTCATACCCAGTCATCCCTCTGTGGCCAGCCAGGCCTTTGTCTCCACGACGATCATCTCGCGAAACTTCGCCGGCATATCCCAGGTACCCGTCCAACCTTTGGGTACAGTAAAGCTCTCACCCGCTCGGTAAGTCTGTTTATTGCCCTTAACGGAGGTAAGAGTCACCTCGCCTTCAAGCACCTGCACAAACTCGTCATAGGGATAAGGTTCGCTGACATCGATCAATGCGGGCATCGCTTCATAAACCACGATAGTAAACTCGCCCTCGTGCAGCACTTTCTGCCAGTGCTCATTGGTACCCGAAAGCACCACTCCCGCCGGCCAGGGCGGAATACTGTCAAGCTCGAGCTGTCTTAGTTCGTCAGGATTCAATGACAGAATATTCGAATCCGCTTTAACTTGCATAGTGAATACGGCCGCGAACATTACGACCAGAAGCCTAGTTTTTTCATGAAAATACTTCCCCTCTTTTTTGTAAGCGAGCATGTGCTCGAGTGCAACACACATTCGCACACTGACAAGGCTCCCGGTGCTAATCACTGCCTCAACCAACCGCGACACTTAGGACATCGATCGTTTGAAGACGAATGCCATAGCAACCAGGTGAATCACCAGTAGCATAGATACGCCGATGAAATAGGCTTCAATATCAACAGGCGCTATGGCACCAAGGAATAGCGCAATCATCAATATCTGATAAACGACACCGAACACGCCCAGCGCGCCGGCGGCGATTTTTGAACTTATGGCGTCACCGTACAGTGAACCAGCCGCGATCAGTGCAAATACTGAGTACAACCAAAAGCCCAGATAATCAAAAGAAGTGTAGAGTGAAAACGGAATGGAAACGTTCAGCAAGTGAAGCAGTGAATCAGCCAACTCTGCGCCCACAGCGCCGCTGGCAATGGCATCTGCCAACAGGGGTATAGTCCATACCGCTATAAATTTGGGGATGATAAATGCCATTGTAGCCATCGCTACAAACAGCGCCGCCAGTACCGCACGCAATGGATTTCTGTCTGCGATCACCCACGCCCCGCATGCTAGCGCCGCAGATAGACTTAACATTGCTGCTATCTGGTTTAACCAGCCGGCGATAAACACACCTCTGTTTGCACCAAGCCAAGCCACACGATCTGCGTGTTCAGCTGTATAACCACCGGGGGCATCCAAAGGGAGAAACATGGCGACAACAGTGGTCAAGATAACCACGACGACTGACCAAAACCCAAAACGACTAATTTGATTAGCAAGTGATAGTGTTGTGCTCAAAACTCTTCTCCGTCTCGTTCATCAATAGATTTCTGTTTTTTCGCGCGCGAGCCAGTGCTGATTTCTCAACTCATACCCAACCTTTCGTAGATTCCGTCTGCAATGAGGTAAATTTTTGATTGTGTCTATTTTATGCATACGACCACGCGTATTCGCGTCATCCATACCAGAACGTGCCAATAAGGATGCTAAAACATGTCATCTGACATGTAAAGCGTTAAGCGAGACCATCGCGGCGCTGTTACCGCGCCAGAGTTTGAAAGCAAAAGGATCGTTCAGCATTATTAGAGCGTGACCGGGCAAGGTTCTCTGTGCGCTAGTCATTGTTATTTCGACGGGGGTGAGGTTTAACTCGACGAGGCGCCGTTCCAGGCTGTGCTCTTTACTCTCTAGGAATTTTCAGCTGCTGACACTGCTCAGTATCTTTCACCAATCAATTTCAGGATAGCAGCGCGCACAGCTTTTCTGTCGCCCTCCCAGCGCCTACCGGTACCGGTGAAAAGTGATTCACCCTCCAATAGAGACATCAACCAAAGCGCCTCTACACGCGGGGATTTGGTTCCCGCCGCTCGCATTGCGCGCTCGAGCACTTCCAAATATCTGGCATAAACATCCTCGAGCAGGTCAGATACCAATGGCTCAACCTGCTCCATCGCCCACAATTGTGGCCAAAGCCTGTCACCGAGCGAGCTATCTGAGGTGCCGGTAGTATCGTCGAGCATGAAGGCCGCGATTTCCTGCACACTCGCCGAGCTCTCATGTAGCCTTTGCGCTTCGAATCGCTCAAGTATCTCGTTCTCGATGTAGCTCACCAGTGCACGAAGCAAATCTTCCCAGGTACGGAAGTGATATTGCAGCGCACCCAGCTTCATACCGCTGGCACGTGCCAGGGCGCGCATACTCAAACTCCCGTAGCCCTCGTCCGCAATTATTTCAATTGCCGCTTGTAAGATCTCTTGCTTGCGCTCGCCTGCCATGGAATCACCCAGAAAAATTGACGCGTGAAATGCCCCAATGCCGCTAGATTAGCACGAACAGCATCTCAATTTGCACGCAGGGACTAATAGAATTGAGCGTTCCCGTTGCCACTTTACAGTTCAGATCCGTCAACAATATTTTCCTGAATCAGTATCTCCCATACTGGACGCAATTGTTTTTCATAGCGGCGCCACCGCCCTATAGAACGCGTATGCGCGGGCTGCCTTACCTGCACGGCACTGGCAGTAGTGACCGCCGTCTCCTGCTGATGAAAATTGGCACACGCCTGCTCCCAGGGGAGTTGTAAGTAGTCAATCACACGTCTGCCCTGGGCTTCCACATCAGCTGCCACCTCTTCATAACGCACATCAAGAAAGCGTCCAGGGAAGCGCTGTCGCCAGATATCCATCAAACGGTAGTAGCGTACAAAATGCCGGGCCATTTCTTCAAGGTCGTAAGAGTGTGGGTACGCATCAGCAAATAACTGCTTGTAGACTGAAAAACACACATCCATCGGGTCCCGTACCAGGTGGATGATCTTGGCATTGGGCAACGCAGCCAGAATGAGCGGCAAATACTGGTAGTTATACGGAAGCTTGTCGACAAAATGTGGGGTTGTTCCCCTTAGTTTACTGGTGCTTTCCATATAGGTTGTGCCCAGCTTTTTTCCATCCAGGCTTGCGGCAGACTCAAATAGCGACGCAGAGAATCGCTCACTGCCGTCATAGTTACATTGGCGTCGGACCGCATTACCAAAGTGCATCAACTCACCAGCCGAATGTACCTGCGAGTGAGACGTGACAATGCGCTCAACCAGGGTAGTACCCGTGCGAGGCTGGCCAACAATAAAGATGGGGGCCTGCGTATCGCAATAGTCAGATTTGGTCGCTAACCACTGTTCGGTGTACGTATTCTTTAGCGCATTAAACGCTTCTTCTTCCTTGGCATTGTCAAAGCTGACATGCTTGCGCCGCGCTTTCGCACCGCGCTCAAAATAGGCAAAGGCTCGGTCCCAGTCTTCCAGATCTTCGCATTCCTTTCCTGCGCCGTAGCACAAGAATGCTTCGGCCTGGGTGGGTACCGGGTTAGAAGTCAGAATGCTTTCAATCTGTGTTACGTGGGTATTGTTCTCCGCTTTAGAAAGCCCCGACAGCAACCAATGAGCCTGCCCATTGTTGGGCGCAAGTTCCAACACCTTGACCAGCTGAGATTTCGCCGCGTCCGTTTCACCAAGGTATATCTGACTATTGGCAAGATTAACGGCAATCGACAGATTGTCTGGGGCTTTGGCAGCGGCCTTTTTAAACCACTGATTTGCTGTCTGATGCTCTCCCAGCATGGAATAGGACGACGCTATAACATCCTGTACCTCGGCTATATCGCCATTTTCATGCCGTACTGCCATGGCCAATGCGTGGTCGGCCCGATTAATCTGCCCACTTTGTGCCCGTAGTTTTGCAAGGTGGGCCCACGCTGCCACATGGCTGGGGTTAAGACTGGTAACGGAATTGAACGCCAGTGCCGCCTTTTCATGGTCGTTACTGGCCAATCCAATCAGGCCGACCAGAAAGTGTGTTTGTTCATTATCCGGGTGCTGCCTGAGTATGGTCATACAGCAACCCCGTGCCTCGCTCAGATTGCCTTGAGACAGTGCCCGAAAGCCTCGCGCGATAATGTCTTGGACGGTTGCTCGAGCTTGAGCGCTGCTAGTAGTTGTCCTGGTCAATGTGCCCACCTATCGCCTTTGACAGCTTTATGATGTGTTAGATAGCTGCTTCATAGTGATCAATTGTACAAACCCGCTAGTTTAAATGTCATAAAAAAGGGAGGCGATAAATCGTCTCCCAAAGTGGAACGTGATCTGAAATGAACTACTGCTTCACCCCTAGAAGGTATAGCTCAGATCCACACCAGCAGTTCGAGGTTGCGTAGGAGCAGCGTTAACCCCGAAATAACCAGTACTACGCGCGGCAAAGGATTCTTCATCGAAAACGTTCTCTAGATAGACAGACACACTCCAGTTCTGATTACTGTTCCAGCCGGTTCGCAGGTTAACAAATCCCACACTATCAACGGAGTCGCCACTTGTGTTTTCAAGCCCGCTGTAAAACTGATCCTGCCAAGAAAACTCCAACTCGGCGGCCACTTCACCGCCACCAAAGGGATAGTGCGCATTGATACCACCGGAAACCATCCACTCCGGGTTAAATGCAAGACGATTACCGTTGCATGTGCTACCACTAGGCTCTGCGCACACGTCCAAAGGAATATCATCAATATCAGTATCACTCCAGGCAGACCCCAAGAAGATGTCCCAATTGTCATTAATTGCTGCGCGCAGATCCAGTTCCACACCCATGCCATCGACCTCGCCTATGTTCTCAACAAGCGCTTTGCCAACCTCGATAATAACTGTCTGCAGATCCTCGTAGTTGTAGTAATAGGCGCTTATTCCATATTGCAATCGACCGCCAGCAAGGTCGCCTTTAGCACCGACCTCGTATGAGATAATCGTTTCCGGGTCGAAATCATCAAGCGCTGCGTCAGGTAGGGCTACCGCAATGTAGGGGTTTTCTGAGGCGGTGAAGGCGGTGACATTGTCGGTACCAAAGCCACCCGATTTATAGCCCTCTGTCACAGAGCCGAACAACATCGTATTGTCATCGGTAAAATAACGCAGGGTGATCCGGGGTGACAGATCATCCCAATCCTCTTTACCCTTTACTGGGGTAGGCGTTACCACAGGCCAGACAAAACCTCCCCCCTGGATATCGGTCTTAGCCTCTTTTTCATCATAGGTGTAACGTGCGCCTACGCTGACATCCATCTTCTCCGTCAGTTGATAGGTCAAGTCGGCGTAGACAGCCCAGCCGGAATATTCCCCTTTTGTCGAATTGGTCTCGAGGCCCCCTGTGAAATACCCGGCATAAGCGCCGTAGTAAGCACCCAGATAAGGATCATCAAAGTACTCAGTATATAGCGCCGTAAAATAGGGGGTGGTATCGCCAGTATCGTTACTCAATTTTGCTGTAACATCTTCTTGGTAGACACTAGCACCCACATACCATTTCAAATCTTCACTGGCTTCCACATTGAGACGCAGTTCCTGACTAAAGTAGTCCCCATCCTGGTCCTGAACGTACCCAGCAACATCACTTGGCGTGCCGTCCCAATCTTCCTGATAGGTCCAATCATGCTCGTTGTAGCCGGTGATGGAGGTCAGCGTCATCTTGTCATTGAGATCAATATTGGCTGTTAAGGTCACACCCTTAACCTCGGCGTCATCCTTGCCGGGAAAGTCGAGGTTTGCCTTTCGGTCATCACCCGTGATGCTCTTCCCATTCGCATCCTGACCGATGTAAACAGTTCCGTACTGCTCGCGATCCTCGTACTCCGCTGTCAGCGTGACATCACCCCAATCGGCTTCTTTTCTAATCGAAAAGCGCACAGCGTCTCGGTCGTGGGCACCCAGGTCGTCGCCGCCGTTGAGGTTTTTGACAAAGCCGTCCTCTTCAGAATGAACACCAGCGATACGGATCGCCCAGGTGTCACCTAAAGGCTGGTTATAGGCAAATTCGCCTTGTAAGCGATCACGCTCACCTGCACCCAGGCGAACATAGCCTTCGACTTCCTCGAGATTAGGTTTCTCCGTAATTGTGTGGATAGCGCCTGAAGCGGCATTGCGGCCAAACAGTAGACCCTGCGGACCTTTCAAAATCTCCACGCGCTCGATATCGAAGAAGCTGGTCACCGCTGAGCCGTTACGACCATAGTAAACGCCATCTTTATAGATACCGACTGAGCTATCACCGCCAATACCAAAGGAATTGGTAGAAACTCCACGTACTGACAGTGTGTCGAGAAAACTGTCCGTAGAAAGACCGGCCAAGCCAGGCGTGAAAGCCACCAGCTTTTTTATGTCGGTTAGGTTGGCGTTTTTGATAAAATCACCGGTAAATGCCGACAGGGCAATGGGCACGTCCTGCAATGACTCCGATCGCTTTTGGGCAGAGACAATAACCTCCTCCAGAAACGCGGAAGTGGCTTCTTGGGCCGACAACGCCATCGGCGTCCCTGCGATTGCCATTGCTAGTAAGGTTTTGCTATACCCGGTTGATTTCATGTATCTCCCCTCAATAGACGTATCTGTCTACGAAACTCTGGTTGACGCACTATCAGCAGCCAACCGGTACTATGACGGTCGCAATCCGCGGCCAACCCATTTGACATGTCGACTGACATGCTAGAGCATGTCAGTCGACATGTAAAGTCGGCGCCCCGAAGAGCCTAACTGAACGCAAGAGGATCTAGATCATGAAAAAACTATTCAGCAGCCTGATCATCGTACTACTGTCGTTTACTGCAATGGCGGAGCATCACGGTTCAGGAAAAGAGATCGCAGAAAGTGTGGCGAATGCAGCCCTCTACGCAGCAATCAAAGACTTTGACTACGCCTATGCAAACAACGAAGTGGAAAAATACTTTAGCTACTATGCCAAAGGAGCGACGGCGTATTTTGGTGATGGGAGAGTAGATATCGACGCGTACCACAGAATGTGGACCGAATTGATGGCGGCGGGTGGGGGTGTCGAGCTAAACGAGATGTCGGATCTTCAGGTGCAGGTCATGCCAGGTGGTGATGTCGCCATATCGACATCATTCATCGACAACCGCACGCGTGCTGCTGATGGAACAAAGACTACATCGAGAGCATTCGAGACTGATGTTTGGCAAAAAGTGGGTGGTAAATGGAAAATCATCAGCCTGCATTACAGTGAAATTGCTGCACAAGAGTGACGCTTCTGCTGCAGAGCAGCAAGGCAGATAGTAGGAGAGAGGAATGGCCAGACAAATTAAACGCCGCGATTTTCTGAATGGGGTAGCGGTTGGTGCCGGCGGCATGCTGCTGTACGGGTGTGGAAACGACACTAGCACAGGTGCGAAGGCGGCTATTGGAACTCCCACGGTGTTCAACCCGCCGGACGCCTCTGCCTACTACCCGCCTACCCTCACAGGTATGCGCGGAAGCCACGCCGGCTCCTTCGAGGTAGCCCACGATCTGGCTTGGCGAGGCCAGAAACCTGACAGCTATAAAGCACTCGACGAACACTACGACCTGGTGGTGGTAGGCGCTGGCATGAGCGGCCTTGCATCTGCCTGGTTTTATCGTCAGAAGATGGGTCCTGATGCGCGCATTCTGCTGCTGGACAATCACGACGATTTTGGTGGTCACGCCAAGCGCAACGAGTTCCACCAGAATGGCCGAATGATGCTTAGCCTGGGCGGCGCACAGAACATAGAAACCCAGAGCGGTTACAGTGAGGCCGCCCAGGGGTTGATGGCGGACATCGGCGTTGACGATGACTTCATACAGAACATGGATCGGCGGACTCCCGATGACCTGTTCCTGGCCGGCAGATTTCACGCCGACAATGGTGTGGCGGTTCCGGGACCGGGAGGGCATGTTGCCGTTGACGGAAACTGGATGGCGGCCATGTTCGGTGGCAAGGACCACGAAGAATCCGTACGTGCGCTACCCCTGCCTATAGACCAGCAGGACAAACTAATCGACCTTTTCGCCGGTAATCGCGACTTTCTAGATGGACTGTCTCTCAGTGAGAAATGGGATTACGTGAACTCCACTAGCTACAACCGCTATCTGGTCGACAAGGTCGAACTAGCCGAAGGCACCTTGCCGGTACTAAACGCCGTGATTATTCATCTTACCGGGGTCTCGGGATGGAATCTGACTGTCCTGGAAGGGATGACCATGGGCGGCACCGGCATCAAGTCGTTGGGCTGGGTGGGCAAGACCACCGCGAAACTGGCGGAAATGGTGCTCGACAGTCTGCTGGGTGTACAGATGTTTCCCGACGGCAATGCCTCTGTCGCGCGGCTACTTGTGCAGAAACTGGTTCCCGCAGTCGCCCCTGACATGCAAGGGCCGCAGGACGTGGCTATTGCCCGTTTTAATTACAGCGCTCTCGATCTGGAGGACAACACCACACGGCTGCGTCTCAACAGCACCGTTGTAGGAGTACGCGAAAACGACAACGGGCTGGTGGACGTGGACTACGTGCAATCGGGAGACGCACTTAGAGTAACAGCGAACCACTGCGTGCTAGCCTGCTACAACGCTCTGATCCCCCACTTGTGCCCAGAGATGCCGAAGGCCCAAAAAGAGGGACTGAGCTATGGGGTAAAAACTCCCTTTGTTTACGCGAATGTGCAGCTGAACAATGGCCAGGCATTTTCCAAGCTGGGCGCCACCCTGTATCAGTGCCCCTACGACACTTTCCAGTGGGTGAGTACATCACCCTCTATCCCTGTCGGCGGCTACGAGCCTCCGCGTGGTCCGGATGATCCTATGGTGGTGTTCATGATGCACTCGCCCATGACCGGACCGGAACAGCCCATATCTTGCCGCGAGCAACTCCGTATGGGCCGCCACATGATCTACAACACCAGCTTTGCCGATTACGAACAGCAGATACGCGAACAGTTACAGTCACTGTTGGGCAAACACGGATTCAACAACGAGACCGATATCCGCGCCATTACCGTCAACCGCATACCCCATGGTTATGCGTATGCCTACCTTGGCCTGTATGACCCGGAGTGGGAGGAAGGCCAGGCGCCGCACGAAATCGGCCGCGCCCAATTCGGGCGTATCTCCATCGCCAATACAGACTCGGAAGCCACCGCCTTGATGGACGCGGCATTCGATGCCGCCTGGCGAGCGGTGAATGAACAACTGGACTCTGCGTAGGGTCGCTAGGGGTCAGAGCCCTTTACGCAAAGTCGCTCTGATGCTCCCCTTTAATCCCTACGCAGGCATCCCGGCAGACTGCACAGCATCTCGAAAATGAGGTTGGCGGCCAGTAATGCAGTATTGCCGCTGGGGTCATATGGCGGAGACACCTCAACCAGGTCACAACCTACAACGTTAAGGCCCCACACGCCGCGAATAATTTCCAGGCCCTGAGAGGCAGTGAGTCCAGCCGGTTCGGGTGTGCCTGTGCCAGGTGCTACAGACGGGTCCAGTCCATCGATATCAAAGCTGAGATACACCGGCATGTCAGGGCCGATAGCTTCGCGAATTTCGGCCATGAGAGGCTCTAACGACTTATACCAGCACTCCTCCGCCATGGTGATTCGCACACCGCGATCGCGGGCCCAGTCGAAGTCTTCGGCAGCGTATCCCGTGGCTCGCAAGCCAATCTGAAACATGTGCTGGGGGTCTACCAGGTTCTCTTCGATAGCACGGCGAAAGATTGTGCCGTGAGTAACCGGCTCACCGAACATAGTGTCGTTAACATCGGCGTGGGCATCTACATGCACCAGGGCAACGGGGCCGTGTACGCGCTGCTGGGCGCGCAGTATGGGCAATGCGATAGTGTGATCACCGCCAAACGACACGGTCTTGGCACCACTGGCCAGCAGGCCATCAAAGTGTGACTCGATAATCGCCAGTGACTTCTCAAGGCTATAGGCGTTTAAGGGCACGTCACCCACATCGGCTATTTGGAAAGAATCAAAAGGCGCAGCCCGCGTAAACATGCCATAGGGGCGCACAAGAACCGACTCAGTACGAATCTGCCGCGGCCCATAACGAGAGCCCGTGCGATTGCTGGTGCCAATATCCAATGGCACACCAACCAATGCCACGTCCAGGCCAGAGGCATCGTTTTGCACCGGCAGGCGAAACATACTGGCTATGCCGCCAAAGCGTGGCATGTCATTGCCACTCAGGGGCTGGTTGAAATCACTCATTACTCTGTCTCACTCTATTTTCGTAGTAGCGTTATCGATAGGGTCAAACGGCTTCTTATAGATTGTCTACACAGCGCACCACTTCTGCCTGATAACTTTTGCCTCGCTCGTTCAAAAAATCCAGATAGTGCAAAGACGTGGGCACAAAGGCAAAGCCAATATCGCGGTCTGGATGCCACTGAAAGATGGAACCGCCAAAACCCATCCAACCATAAAAGCCTTCACGGCCTTCGTTGAACGCGCGCTCCAGCAGTTGGCTGTTTGGCGAAGTGGGTTGAAAACGATCCACGCCGCCCTGGGTAAAGCGTGTGGGTATAACCCCACCCATCATGGCCGTTTCAGAATTAGCATGCAGTGCTTGCCAGGCATCAGGGGACAGCACTTCTTTATCGTTCAACGTGCCACCGGCAGACATCATGGCAGCAACCTTGGCCAAGCCACGAGCAGAGCATGTTGCATTGGCAGAAGGCGTTTCTCCTTTGCCAAAGTCGTGGGCATTGAAATAGCCTAAGCCCGTCATCTGTGTAAACGCTGGCGGCGGCTTGGGCTTGCCTCGGCCCTTCATGAACGAGGGCATCATCTTGCCAATACGCGCAAACAGCGCAAAACAATTATGCAGTACTCGCCTGCCTAAAAAGCGTGGAACAAAGCTCTGAAATATTTGATAGCCAAACCCTAACGGCTTCACCGGAAACATGCGCTGGCGATCCTGCTCGGGCACGCCCACCACAACATCTACGTCCAGTGGGCCGCTGATCTCCTGCTGGAGATATTCGCCAATGGTGCGGCCGGCAGAATCCACCCTGCGAAACAGCTCGTTCACTATCCAGCCACGGGTAAGCGCGTGGTACTCGCGCTTGCCACTGGATGAATAGTTTTGTGCGTGTTGCTCAAGCACTTGGCCAACGGCGTTCTTTTTGATGTTTTCGGTAAACAGATCTTCTGCATCTAAAGACGTATCAAGGTTGGCAAGGCCCGCTTCATGTCGCATCAGATCAGCAACAGTAACGCCCTCTTTGCCATTAGCCCCAAACTCCGGCCAGTACTGCGTAATCTTTGCGTCGTAGTCGATGAGCCCCTGAGTGACCAAAGAGCCAACTGCGATGGCTTCCAGACTCTTGCCGCTACTAAACACATTCACTATTGAGTCGCCCGTGAAGGCATCGTTACCGTTAACAGATGCCCACAGATCCACTACTTTCTTGCCATGGTGGTAAACACACAACTGCGCGTGCTCCTCCGCCCACGTGCTCATATTCTTCGCAAACAGTTCTTTAACTGATTCAAAGCCAGGCGCTACTTCGCCCTCAACCCGAACTTCGCCCATGTAAATTTCCCTTCTGTGCGCTAGTGGTCCACTTTACCAGCATTAAATGGCGGTATCTTGATTTCAAAGCAAGCTCCCACACCAGTATTAGCCGCAGTAATTGTTCCACCCATATCGCGAACAAAGCCATAACTCACGGATAAACCCAGCCCGGTTCCATCCTCGATATTTTTCGTAGTGTAAAAAGGATCGAAGATATTGGGCAGCACCGCTTCGGGAATACCTCCACCCGTGTCTGTGACTCTGATAGTTGCCGCACCGTCACTCGACTTGAACGCTTCTATCAGAATACTTTTTTCAGCGGGGTCACTCTCTTTTATGGCGTAGAAAGCGTTTGAGAAAAGGTTAATAAACATTTGCTCAAGTTGGATCTGATGCCCCATCACCGATGGAAAATCTCCCCCTAAACTTGTTTGCACATCGATCTGCGCAAGCCTGAGCTGCTCACCCATGAGGTTCAGTGCACCTAGCGCTGCCTCACGCAGATCTACCTCATAAAACTCTTCTTTTGCATCCCTGCCGAACCTACGCAGATGATCGACAATCGTCGAGGCTCTATTTGTCTGAGCAACTATACGCTCAAGCTTGTCTTTAAGGTAAGCGTCATCCAGATTCCCGTGTGCCAGTTTGAGAACGACGTTTTCTGCTGCAAGCATGATCACGTTAAGCGGTTGGTTGAGCTCGTGTGCAACACCAGCCGACATTTCACCCAGAGTGATCAGCTTGGATGACTGAACGAGTGCAGCCTCAGCTTTCTTGCGGTCGGTAACATCCTGAACCGTAACAATAGCTCTTTCGTTTCCAGACTGCTCAAGTAGCATGTAGTGCTGCACCACATGCCTTGTTTCACCACTGCTGTGAATGATTCTATAGTCCAGCTGAGGCACATCCCTTTCGCTGAGATAATAAGCCCTATAGAGTGCCCGATCATCAGGGTGAACCAATTCGATATACTTCTCAAAGTCGGGCGCAATCTTCAGAAATTGATCGGTTGTAAGACCAAAGTTGGAGGCCCACTTATCAGATACCAGAAGAAACTTGTCTTCATCGTAGTCCCAGATTGAATAACCCAGATTAGCGATATCTGCGCTTAACGATATTATCTCTGCAGTTTCAAGAAGGTCGTCTCTACTTTGCTGAAGCTCCGCCTCCACTTGCTTGTATCGGGTAATGTCTTGAATCACCGAAATCGATTGAGTGGGCGGGCCTGCTTCAGCAGGGATCAATTTGCTATTCTGATGAAGGTGTCGAATCTCGCCGTCTGCTCTTTTTATACGATATTCTATCGACAGTGGAGTATAGCTTTGCTCTTTAGCAAACAGATCTTCATAGGCTTCATAAGCCTCTCGATCTTCGGGAACAATCAAATGAAAATAGTCGTCCATGCTCTTAACTGCTTGCATGTACTCGTTAACACTAAAACCGTATATTCTTGCCAGCTCTTCAGATACATGTATGGTCTTATCTGAAACATGATCCCAGATTTCATGCCCTACATGCGCAATCTTCTCGGTCTCCTCTAGGAAGGCCTCCCGGGGTGGGACTGAACGATTGCTGTGTAGGCGGCTAGCGGTATCTGCGGAGTGTTGCAATTGCAAGCTGTGCTCGAGATGAGCGATGCGATTATGGGCCGCATCCAGATCGTTTTGTAAACTGTCGACTAATGCTTGAAGACTGCTGGAATCACTGTTCATATTCAGAACCACATTTTGCTCATTAAGACTAAGGCCAAAGCCATCACCTCGCCCTGTTACGCGCATCTTAAATATAGGGTATGTAGTTATCCTCCGCTACATACCCTATCGGCCCCTGCGCTCCGATAGCACCATAAAGTGTGTGGCTGGTCACAGTTCTAAAGTTTCATCGCCACCAGATGCGCTGGGTAGGCCGTGCGTGTGCGATTGAGAATCCAGACCAGGGATCTTCAGCGAGTCTGTGAGGACCTTGGTTTAAGCCAAGGGTTGCGGGAATACCCCATTACGCCCGCGCTTGCTTTTCTATACAACTAATCTAAAATAGGAGCAATTACTCCTATTATTTAGCGCGTTGATGCAAGAGACTTTCGAACTCAGAACAAAACCCACTCAGGAGCGATCCGCCGCCAAGTTCGATCGCATTCTAGACACGGCCATCATTCTGTTAGAAACAGAGGGCTGGGACGGGTTTAGCACCAATGCGCTGGCTGAAAGGGCCGGCATTGGCATCCAAACACTGTACCGCTACTTTCCAAACAAACTCTCTGTTGTGGCAACGCTGGCGCAGCGCATTATTCTGGAGTGGAATGAGTGGTTTTCCGATTTTGATAGTCTCATTGCAGAAGACCTGAAAAATAGTAGCAACAATGCTTTCCTGCTTTTCATTGAGAACCTGAAGAACCAGCCTGGCGGTGTTGCCATTCGCCGGGCGATGAACGCATCACCTGCCCTGCGCAAGCTGGATCGCGAAGACAATCGCAAGATGGCAAAAGAATTCAGCAGTGCGCTCTTTCGTCATTTGAATTTAGATAATCCCGAACAGTTCTACCCCGCCGCCCTTACAGTGATAGAAGCGTCTCTGGCAATTACAGATCTCACCTTCGAGAGCCCTGAAGACGAAGCCAAGCAACTGATTAATGAATTCATCCTGATGCAGAATCTCTTTATTCAAGAACGAGTGAAGCAAGTGACCGAAGCGACCCACGCAAAAGGAGAAGGCGAAGAATGAAAAAACTCCTTAAACCGGTTGGCATCAGTTTACTACTCGCACTCTCCAGCACGGCGTTTGCGCAAAGCTTTGTACCAGAAGAGGCGTTTACTGAAACCCTGCCACAGAACACCGGGCAGGAATGGTTCTGGGCCTACGGCTTTCGCATGCCCAGCGCTGTGGATGGCCAGGCCTTTTTGTTTGATGAGCACGGCAAACGCCTAGGGCAGCTCTCCACAGGGTACTGGTTCAACAGTTTGATCAACGCCGAATTACGCAATGAGATCATAACCACAGAAACCTATTTCAGTCGCGGCACCCGCGGTGAAAGAACCGATATCGTGTCTATCTACGATGCTCAAACTCTCTCGCCCAAGAAAGAGATCATCATTCCATCCAAGCGCATGAACAGCGTTAAGAACAATGGCCTAATGGCGCTGACTGATGATCAAAAATTTGCGCTTATCGTGAACTATACGCCGGCTCAATCCATCTCCATTGTTAATCTTGAACTCGGCGAGTTTGTTGAAGAGGTAGAAACGCCCGGCTGCTCGGTGATTTACGGTGCCGGCAATCGTAACTTCTATGCTATCTGTGCCAATGGTAGCTTCATGCAGATCAAACTCGGTGAAGATGGCAAAGTAATAAAGCGCCAGCGCTCCAAAAAACTGTTTAATGCAGTGGATGATTTTCTTTCGATCGCCGCTTCGCGCATCGGCAACACCTGGTACTTCGTCTCACGGCAGTACAACGTGTATGCCATCAAGATGGATGGCGACACCATTGAACTGGTAAGCACATGGCCCCTTGCTAGCAAGGATGAACGTGAGGATAACTGGACCATTGCAGGACTGGATCATACAGCTGCCCACCAAGCATCAAACCGGCTATATGTTCTGATGCACCAGGGGGAAACTCACCAGTTCGAGGAACCCGGTACGCACGTATGGGTTTACAACGCGACAACGGGAGAAAAGCTTCAGGAAATTGAACTGGAGGAAATGTCATTGGCCATGAAGATGTCGCAATCCGAAACGCCAAGGCTGTACACCCTGAACGTTCACTTTCCCATGCCTACCCTGTTCGCTGCGTGGATCTATATTGTGGAAGGCGAAGACGAGATCACAAAATCAATGCGCCAACGAATAAGTGCGTACGATGCATTGAGTGGTGACCACCTGTTCTTTTCTGACCTGGTACCTACGGGTGGACTCGTCTTACACGTGCAGGCCTGGTAGACCTATGGACCCAGTATTCACTCACATTGTCGCGCTTGGTCTAAGCATTCTGTTTCTGGCAGCCGGGCTGCAGAAGCTGCGATTAAGAGACTCTTTTGAACAGGTACTATCTGGCTATCAATTGCTGCCCGCTGCAACTCTTGCTTTGGCCAGCCGCGTTATTCCCCTCGTTGAGTTGGCGCTTGCGGCAGGGCTTGCTTACCCAGACACCCGAGCTGTCGCAGCGATTGGCGCCGCGTTGCTTCTCTGTCTCTACGCGACCTCAATCTGGATCAACCTCAAGCGCGGCAATATAGGCCTCGATTGCGGCTGCCAACTGGGTGAGTCAAAACAAACCATTTCATACGCGCTGGTCTATCGAAACGCCCTGCTCGCTAGCGTTGCCCTACTGCTTATCGCGCCCCAGAGCACTCGCGAAGTCGCGCTTTATGATTATGGCGCCACGGGTTTTGGCATCGCCATCGCATGCTTGCTTTACGCAATAGCCAATACCCAAATTGCCAACGCCAGTTCATTCCGGGAGATCAATAGATGACAACGACTCTCATCGTTTCCAACATCATTAGCTGGCTAGCGATTATTACGCTGGGAGTCATGGTGTACGCATTATCGCGCCAGATAGGCGTACTGCACGAGCGTATCAAGCCCGTTGGCGCTCTAGCGCTAGGCAAGGCCATTCAAACTGGCGACACCGCGCCAGTGTTCCATGAAAACAGCCTTACCGGCGGCATGGTACGCGTGGGTGGGCAAGACACCACCGGCAAATCTACGCTGATTTTCTTTATGTCGGCTACTTGTCCTGTATGCAAAACACTTATGCCAGCATTGAAATCTGTCGGCAAACAAGAGAGCGATTGGCTAAAGCTCGTGTTTGCCAGCGATGGCCACGAAGCCGAGCACATGGGCGTAATCCGGCAATACGATTTGCGCGACTACCCGTACTTGCTCTCGGCCGAAGTGGGTATGGCCTATCAGGTGAGCAAGTTACCCTATGGTGTGTTGGTAGATAGCAACGGTCAGGTTGCCGCCCATGGCTTGATTAACAATCGCGAGCATATAGAAAGCCTTTTTGAAGCCTTTAGGGCAGCAAATACGGGAGAGGACAATGTTACACAACTGGCTGGATAAGTTTACCGAAAACTCCACCCGTAACCGCGCGCGTTTAAGTTCACGACGTGGCTTCTTGCAGAAGTTTGGCTTCTTTCTGTTGGGCGTTGGCGTATACCCATTAATGCCCGTTTTCAGAAACGGTGCCTTTGCAGAAGAAGCCATCAACATTCCTGAAAGCGGCGATCCCAACGATTGCAACTACTGGCGCCACTGCGCTATCGATGGCTTTCTTTGTGGGTGCTGCGGAGGTTCAGTCACCAGCTGCCCTCCAGGTACTGTTGTGTCAGACATCACCTGGATTGGCACCTGCCGTAATCCGGAAGACGGTCGCGACTACGTAATCTCCTACAACGATTGCTGCGGTAAGAGCGGATGTGGCAGCTGCGGCTGCCAGCGCGATGAAGGTGATACACCTATTTATCGTCCACAGAATTCCAACAACTTAAATTGGTGCTCGGGTAGTCAGGCCGATGTGCCGTACCACTGCTCACTCTCTGTTGTAATTGGGGTGAAGGAGTAATATGCATTTGAGATGCATATTCGCCATCGTAGCCTTCATGCTAAGTGGATGGGTTTTTGCTACCGAGCCAGTACAGTTCGACTACATGATGAACTGCCAAGGTTGCCACCTGCCCAATGGTGAGGGTTTTCCAGCGCGCAATGTACCCAAAGTGAAAGATCACATGGGTAAATTCTTGCGCGTAAACGATGGTAGGGAGTTTCTCATTCGAGTACCAGGCTCTGCGCAGTCAGACCTGAATGATGAAAGACTCACTGCCGTTGTAAACTGGATGCTCGCTACCTTTAGCGCCAACGAACTACCTCCAAACTTTCAACCCTACACCGTGGCTGAAGTGAGTCGACTCCGCGAGAACCCCTTGATCGACGTAAAAGGTACGCGGGAAATTCTTATGAGCCGTATTGAAGAAACCGAGCAACGTAAACAACGTACCGGAGATCAGCCATGAATCGATTACTCGCTGCGCTTCTGATTTCTTTGTGCGTTAGCGCGTTTGCCGGCGCCAGCGAGGGCGAAGCCACCTACCAAACCTGCTCTGCCTGCCACGGAGCTGCCGGTCAAGGTAATGAAGCACTCGCCTCCCCCCAGTTAGCCGGCCAACAACAAGCGTATCTCAAAGAGCAACTCATCAATTTCCGCAGTGGATACCGCGGGAATACCAAGGACGACACCCACGGTCAGGTGATGATGGCCAGCGCACAAGCGTTAACAGATGACGACATAGAGGCGGTATCAGCCTATCTTTCCGTACTTCCCTCACAGTCGTACACATCGACATCAACGAGCAGCAATGCTCAGCAAGGTGGTGTGTTTTACAAAGAGAATTGCCGCGACTGCCATGGTGGTGCGGCGCAAGGCATCGTCAGCATTTATGCGCCTAACCTGATCGTGCTGCAGGACTGGTACATCAGAAACCAAATCGCAGCCTATCGCGGCGGTTGGCGCGGTAATGCCCAATCATCTACTCGCGCCAAACATATGCGATCCATGGCAGGCGTTTTTACCGATCAGCAGGAGCTTGAAAACGTTATTGCCTGGCTAAATACAATCAGGGCGCAATAGACAATCGATTTCTCTTTATCGTTAGCTAAACGCGGCTGAGTTTATACGCGCTTCACCAAGCCAGCCTTCTTCAGCCGCCACAGCAATACATCCAGCCGGTCTTGCCCAAAGAAGGCCTCACCTTCAAAGGTACACGTGGGTACACCCCAATGCCCCGCATCGGTATGTGCCACCTGATTATCTTCTACAATGGCTATCAGCCGCTCACTTTGTTCCGCCACAACCGCGTCCATCTCCGCCAGGTTAAGGCCCGCTCTTTCGGTGGCCTTGGCGAGCAGATCGCCTTCGTGCCAATTTTCTGTGCCGCCCCAGATCAAGGTAGATACCTCATCGGCAAACTCAATACCCTTACCTAATTCTGCTGCGTGAGTCCCCAGCTGCGTTAAGCGCTGAATATACGGCTGCTCTTCGGCTGTCTGTCGAAGGCCGGCCTCATCAATATATTGTGAAACGGGATCTGGATTTGGCCAGACAAAGGGGATGTCGAGAAATTCCGCCACACGGTACACGTCGGTCATAAAGTACGTAAACCAAAGCGGGTCTACGCTATGAAAGAATTCCGGCGTGCGCACTGCGATGGGATAAACCGGCCGGAAGTTAACCTTCAGCAGATAGTCTTCCTGCATTTGTCGTATTCGCCGGGTTGCCAGGAACGACCAGGGGCTTCGAAAAGACCAGAAAACATCTATCTCTAATGCATCACTCATAAACAGGTCCCTTGGTTTGCACCGCGTATTGTTGCGCTACTTACCTAATCGGCATTCTCGCCCGCGATATGTTCAAGCAGCACATCAACGGCCTCAGAAATTGAACGTCCATCTACATCAACGACTTTATTGGCTTCACGCATCACTTCATCGGGAATACCGTTAACAAGTGGTGCCATTGCCTCGAGAAAGCCCGGGGTATTAGCGGCCTTTTGAGATGCCAAATAGAGCCCATCGTAGGGTAGCAACGCGTTGCGCGGATCTTCGATGATCACCAGATCGTATGCCGCCACACGGCCATCGGTTGAATAGGCCGTGATTAAATCTACCTGGCGATCATTCACTGCGTTGTACATCAATGCTGCATCGAAGGTTAGCTTCTTGTCGAAATCGAGCGAGTACAAATCTCTAACCCGAATCCACTCGGGCCTTCCGAAAAACTCCAGATCGCCACCACACACAAGCTGCGACGCAACCGGCACAAGATCTTCAATCGTTTTTATCCCTAACTCTTCGGCGCGGTCTCTGCGCATGGCAAACGCGTAAAGGTTCTGAAAACCGGATGGACCCACGCTAACCATGCCCTGCTCGTCTACGTAGGCCATGGTTTGCTCGCGAATAGCCTCGCGTCCCGGATTGCCCTCCTTGTCCATATGGTTGGCCCACAATGTGCCGGAATACTCCATGTACAGATCGATGTTGCCGGTTCGGGTTGCATCAAACGCGATATCTGAACCCAAACCGGTGCGTTTCTCTACACGAAATCCCGCCTGCGTTAACGTTTCTGCCAACAGACCGGCCAGAATGTACTGTTCGGTAAACGCCTTCGAGCCAATGATAAAATCGGGTTTTGGTTTGGGCAAAAAAGTAACCACGGTGAGGGCAACGAGTGCCAGCGTAGCGCCTGATAGCAACCGCTTGGTCAGCTTAACTTTTTGCTTTGTCGCGGTGGTTTCGTCATTCTCGGCCAGCCATTGAATGCCGCCGATTATGGCATCCAGTGTTACTGCCATCAGGGCAGATGCCAAACTACCTACGGTAATCGCGAGCAGGTTTCGCGTTTGTATGCCGGTAAAAATATAGTTACCAAAACTTGTCGCCCCAACCAGTGTGGACAACGTGGCAAGTCCTACCGTCCACACCATGGCTGTGCGGATACCCGCGATGATAATGGGTAACGCCAATGGCAGGCGCACCTTCAGCAGTATCTGTCTGGAGGTCATGCCTATGCCACGCGCGGCTTCTACGATGTCAGGTGGAATAGACTCAAGGCCGGTAACAGTATTGCGCACTATCGGCAGCATGCTGTACATCGTTAACGCCAAGAACGCCGGTAGAAAACCGATCTTGCCGCCCAGCAACGCCACCATCAATGCGAGTATCGCCAGGCTTGGAAATGTCTGCACAATACTCACGATCGCCAGCAAGGGCTGCTTAACGCGTGGGGATTGGGCCGCCCAAATACCCAACGGGATACTGATTGCAATACTGCCAGACATCGCAGCAATGGTTAGCAGCAAATGCCCCCGAAAATAATCGGGCATCAGTATGAGCTGCTCGTAAAGGGCTTCGCTCAAACCTCAGCGTCCCCCATGAGTTTTTCGAGACTATCAGCTCGTTTCTTGGGTAGCTGGATCATCTGCTTTACGAACTCATGCGCCGGTGATCTCAAAAGTTCTTTAGGTGTACCAAACTGAAGAATTTTGCCCGACTTCATCACCGCAATGCGATCAGCCATTAGCAGGGCCTCTGTCATGTCGTGAGTGACCATAATCACTGTGAGATTGAGCGAACGTTGGATGCGCAAAAATTCGTCCTGTAACTCACCGCGTGTTATCGGATCTAGCGCGCCAAAAGGCTCATCCATCAACAACAGTTCCGGCCTGGCTGCCAGTGCTCGCGCTACACCTACGCGCTGTTGCTGACCGCCGGAGAGTTCGGTGGGGCGACGATCACGGTATTCATCTGGCGCAAGCCCCACCAGAGTGAGCACTTCTTCGGCTCGCTCTCTGGTTTCCTCTGCTGGCCAGCCCAGTAACTCTGGAACCGCCGATACATTGCGCCCAATGGAATAGTGCGGGAACAGGCCGATACCCTGGAACACATACCCGATGCCTCTGCGCAGCTCTACAGGATCCTGCTCGCGCACGTCTTTGCCGTTCACGATAATGGATCCGCTTGTGGGTTCCTCTAGCCGATTGATCATTTTGAGCGTGGTGGTTTTACCGCAGCCAGATTCTCCAATCAGGCCGATAATCTCGCCTTCGTTGATCGTAAGCGACACATCGTCTACGGCCAACGGGCCGTCTGCGCCATAGGATTTGCACACATTCTCAAGTGTGATCATGAGGTAGCCACGCTGTGTTGAATAACGCGCTCACTGATCGATTCATAATGTGGCATGCACTGCTCAAGTGCGTCGGCTACATGTGGAACAGCCAATGTGCTGGTATCAAACGAATCGCGAGGCTTGCTGAACTGCGTGCTTGCGGAGGCCTCGCTAAACCAGTCTTGCCACCGGTCCCAATGTTGCTCATCGCCTTTGCTCCAACTCAGCGCATCCGGGCTGAACGGAATATCCACGGCGCGGCAAAACTCCCGACTCACCCGCTCGGGATCTGCCCGTAGAATGTCGCCATCCATCACAAAAGGCGCTTTGCCTGCCGCATCAAGAATACCCACCAGCTGCGTTAACGCATCAAAGCCGGTTTCTTCCAATGTGAAGTCTGGCATGCGCCTGTATAGAGACGCCAGCGAGAAGCGCGGGTCACGCACGAGTACAACGTTGATGAAATCAGACAAGAACTCCGCGCTCAGATGTTGTTGCACGTGGTATGCCATGTCCTTGAAGAAAACGGGGCCCTGCTGAGCCGCCGATTTTATGTTCTCCAGCGAATCTTCAAACGACTTGTAGCTAATAGCCGGGTCGATATCGAAGCGCTCAGACACCCTGTTGGACGCAAAGTAATAGGCGTCCGAGAAGGGTTCGCTAAACATAGTGAAATCACCCCGGGCGGCCATCATTCGCTCGAACGCTGTAGAAACAGAGCGCGGCACGCACCACAGTGCAACAATTGGATAGGGAGTAGACACAGCTACCTTCAAGGCTTTGGAATCAAACCAGTATAGGGTAGACGTGGAGTGGGTTGCGAGTGGAAATTGCCAGCCTGTATCGAGGCTACGGCATACGTGGAGACCAGACTACAGTGTATCGATCAGGTAGCGGGCGATTCGTTCGCTTGACGCATACACAACACCTTGAGCATTCATAAAGGTGGTGCCCTGGCAATTGAGCGCGAGTGGTAGCCCATGGACATCGCTGACCCAGCCTCCGGCCTCTTCGACAATACAAGCGGTGGCGGCAAAATCCCAGATACTGCCGCCGCCTTCCTCAGGCTTTGGCAGCTTTGCGTAGCAGGCTGCGGGGTGGTCCAGAACTTGGCAGGCATTCTTCACAGCGCCGCTGCCGTACACAATTTCAACACCCTCCAGAACTAGATCCTGTGCACATTCGTTCAGAGCATCGAGCATATCAGCGTACCTTGCATGCGTCTTGAAGCTTGCGTCGGCAAACACAACCAACGAGGTGGGAGCTGAAGTCGCATAGGTAATCGGCACATGTTCTCGATAAGCGCCCTGCCCTTTTATGGCGTGCATTAGCGTAGCGCTCACTGGGTCATAAACAACACCTATCAGGGGCACACCGGATCGTTCGACCAGCGCGATTGAAACCGCATACCCCGAGCCATTTTCGATAAATGGGAGCGTGCCATCCAGCGGATCCACACACCAATGGTACGGCTTTACCAATCGCTCAGGGGTAACGCCGGGCGAGTCTTGTACTGACTCCTCTCCAACAAAGGCGATATCCCATTGCTCTAAGGTTGCCTGCAAATGCTCGCGAATGATGGCCTCGCTAGCCGTATCCACTTCAGTCACAACTTGCGACGCCGCGCTGCTGCCAGCCTCCTTAAAGCCCGACTGCAGCGTGCTGCGGTCTATGCCCTGGATAAACTGCCCGGCCTCTCGAGCTGCCTGTATCGCCACATCACACAGGGACTGTAATGGCAGTGCAATTTTATTCATGATTGGAGTCGCTCGATAACTCTGCGGGTGAGCTGCTCGCTGTAGCTATTGAGTTTCCAATGTCCCGGACTCCAGCCCTTTAGAAATCGGTGAAAATCTGCCCAGGCCACATCGTAAAGCTCTCGCCACTCACGCTCCAACTCAAGACAATCTACACCCGGTTGTTTCTCCTTCACCTGCTGACCTAACCTGAGAAAGTAATAGTCCAGCAACTGTGTTTCGTAGGCTTCGCATTCTTCCTCGCGCAAACAACTTCCCACAAAGTAGGCTACATCTCTCATGCCGCAGCCACGCCCCACATATTGGAAATCTACCGCTGCCACACCAGGTTTAGGGGTATCGCTCGAGAAACAGAAGTTGGCCAATTTGGCATCACCGTGGATGAGGGTTTGATAGTGTGCCTGTCGTAGTTGTTGATCGATGACTGGCGCTGCCTCGCGCAGGCGAACATCTTCCAGAGCCTCTAATTCGTCTGGGCGAGTATCCAGATGCCAATAGCTACCGCACTCCCACAACCCGTCTGCTGAACTACCGAGAAACGTGGCATGAAAACTGGCCAACCAATCTAGGCAGGCGTGTACGTCCTGCATCGTCGCGGTGTCCTTCCTGACATCGAATCCAGCGGCATCAAGATCCGTTAGCAACAGCACGGTTTCATTCTTGCTTGCTTGGACCTCCAAGCAAGCTGGCACAGGGCACTGCTCATCACAGTGATGGGCGAGGTTTTGATACCAATGCGCTTCTATTTGATAGGAGCGTATTTTGCGCGTGTGCGACCGGTCTGTGTTCCAACCACGAGGATGGCTTCCGGCTTCTGGCAGTTTGATGTGCTTGAGAATTACCGAGGGATAGGTGCTGTCTGCCAGCTCAAGGCGTACGATCTCCCCATAGCCGCTCCACAGGGATTGAATGACGGTGGCGCTGCGAATCGCCCGCGCCCCTGTTGCGCCAAGCACTATGTTATCGATGGCTGTATGCATAGCTACAATATAAACATGAATCAGCAGGTGTATCGATCCGTGCAGACATCATGGCCCGCTACAGGTAATCAGGATGGTGATGGGCTGAGTTTTGGCTTAGGCCGTTAAGATGGGGCTAGCGCTTCAACCAGTCTGCCGCAGAGGCATTAAACTCATCCGCCTTGTCGATCATGAGCCAATGCCCGCAATCAAATGATTGCACTTTGTTTTGCGGGTTCTCTGATAGACGCTGCAGCCACTGCTGTGAATGGAACATCATCGGCTTACGAGCGGCATAGGTATAGAAAAACGGGAATGTAGGTTCCATCGGCAACAGGTGGGTCATGCCGCCATTCGTGCCAAACCAGCGCATTGCGTAGGGCATACTCATGCCTGCTTGAATGTGTTCCTTGTTGCTCTTTGCGTCGAGCACTTTGGCCACAAATCTGGCCAAAGGGTCACCCATGAACTTGGGCAATATGAAACTGATCGCGAGCATAATCTGGTAGGAAAATATCATCAGCTTCTGGGATATCGATAGAGAATGCTTTAGCTCGTCTGAATTGATGTCGCCTACATCCAGGCCGATCATTTTCTTGACCCTGTCGCTGTTACGCATCGCATATTCATAACCAAACGCGCAGCCCCAGTCGTGAGCGATCATGATCACAGGTTGCTCAGGACTAACCGCATCCACTATGTACTTAATCTTTGCCACAACATCGCTCACGGAGTAGTCAGTGCGATCGCCTTCAGCAAAACCCGGCATCGTAAAGCTCACACAAACGTACGCACCCTTGAAGTATTCAATTTGCTGCTGCCAGAGCTCGTGGGTGTCTGGCCACCCATGCAGCATTACAATCGTCTCCTGGCCGGCGCCTTCTACATACACCTTGATACCATCAACCGACATCGTCTCATTCATGTTTTGTACTCGTAGTAGCCTCTGCGCATGAATGTAGCACACCCCAGGAAGGCGCAAGAACAACGCACCTCTGCGCTCTACGATGGGCAGCCAGCGAGGAATTCACCAAGTGACTTACCAAATTTAACAGCATCAGCTTATATAGCCATGGCTACTACTTAGTGGTAGTGTCGACAGGTCGAAGTCAGATACACATTTCTTGCACTTAAAACAACTCAGGGAGAGTGACCCGAGTGCGAGATATCAGAGTAATTATTGGGAGATACCCATGACCATAAACATTATCAAGCCACTAATAGCTTTAGCATTTGTCGCTTCAATTCCAGTTACGGCATTTGCGCAGGCTCCACAGGCGTCTGATCGCGCCAAGCAAGTGGCAGCAACCAAGGCCTTCTGGAACTCAAAACGCATTGCTTCTGCACAACCCAGGGATTTCGTACTGGATCATAGAGGACTTGCCTATCTCAAAGGTAAGGGCGGAAAACTCTCTCCCTACGGCCACAAAAGTCCCGCTGTACCTAGCCCTTACGCCCGAGGTGGTAACGGTGGCGGTGGCGGCGGAGGTGGCAAGCCCGGCGGAGGAGACACCGGAGGCACCGGCTTTGAAAATGTTAAGAACGCGCAGTGGGCTAATGGCGGTACGGTGCAAACCGCTGCAGGGCGTATTTTCTTTATTATGGGCGGTCTCGGTTACGTCTGTTCTGGAACGCTCATCGATGATGGAGAGACAACCAGCGACCGCAGCATTATCCTGACAGCCGCTCACTGTGTTTATGACGATGTGGCCGATGCCTTCGCCGAAGCCGCAATATTCATCCCCAATCAGGCAGCTACCACAGGCAGTGGTACGGATACAGATTGCAGCAATGACCCAGCAGGATGCTGGGTCGCCGATTTCGGGGCAGTCAGCAGTGGTTGGGATGCCGAGGTTTTCCCCGCCAATATTCCCTCAGACTACGGTTACTATGCACTGGGAACCAATGGCGATACCTCAAATCGATTCACCGAAGCGGGACGCAACGTCGCTATGGATAGCGACATAACCCCCATGGAAGTGTCTTTTGATGGAGCGGCAATCGACACCTACACGCGTGCGCTGGGATATTCCTACAGCGATGACCCAAACTTTATGTTCTGTGGCGAGCCCGTCGATAGTAGCAGCTACGACGGTTATCTACTGCCTAATTGCGGAATGTCTGGTGGCGCGTCTGGCGGGCCCTGGAGCCAATCTGACTTAGTGAATTTGGGCACTGGACCAATCATCTCTGTTAACAGTTACGGGCCTTCTCGTGGCAAAAAATATATGGGCGGTCCGCGACTGGATAATACAACTGCCGAGTGCCTCTTCGATCTAACCAAATCAGCTTCACCGGGTAACACGCAGGGTATTGTTGGCTGCTAGCCACCATCCCGGGTAACTCACTCCCAAAATAAAACCGACCACTGACTATTCAGTGGTCGGCTTCCCTTAAGCATCTCTATGAATCAAAACACCCTGAACCCAGGCATTCCCTTTTCAGTGGCTTGCCTGGGTATCGCTACATTTGTTGCCATGGACGCAATGATGAAGGGCCTATCGATAGAGATGGGAACCTACAACGCGATGCTGTGGCGCACTGGTATTGCCACGTGCTTGGCATTACTACTATTCACTGCCAAACGTTGTGCGCTTCCAGCTAAACCCGCGTTGCGCATCCATATCTGGCGCGGCATGGTCACCTCTGTTATGGCCTATCTTTTTTTCTGGGCACTGATCTACATTCCATTGGCAGAAGCTATAGCGCTGTCGTTTATCGCACCACTAATCGCCCTGTATCTAGCTGCTATTCTTTTAGGTGAGAAAGTAGGTAAAAACTCGGTGATCGCATCACTGATCGGGCTAGTTGGCGCCGTTGTGGTTGTACAAGGCAAACTCAGTGGCGACTACACTACAGAAACAATCAAGGGTGTGGCGGCGATTCTGGCCTCTGCCGGTTTATATGGCTACAACCTGATACTGCAGCGGCAGCAGGCGCTGATATCTAACCCCGTTGAGATCTCTCTGTTCCAAAACGCCACAGTGGTGTCGGTGTATTTACTCTTTGCGCCATTTTTAGCGGTGGTGCCGCTACCCGAGCAATGGCCTGTTCTCACGGTCACTGCGGTTCTGGGTTTAATCTCACTCATGCTTTTATCGTGGGCCTATGCACGCGCCGAGGCCAAAAACCTGATTCCAGTGGAGTACACCGCCTTTGTTTGGGCGTCGTTATTTGGCTGGCTGGCCTATGACGAAGTGCTTACCCTCAGCACCATCGCAGGCACTGCACTGATTGTGTCTGGGTGCCTGCTGGCAGCGCGGCAGCATCCCGAGACTGTTGAGCACGTTGAAAGTACCGCGCTATAACCCAGCCTAGTGTTTGGCGAGCTCGGCGCGCCTCTCCAAATAGTGATCAAGCTTCATGAGCAGAGGCGGCAAAAACAGCAGGTCTAGCAGCAACGCTACGACAATGATTGGCGTTAGCATCAATGCTACGTTCTGATAGTAGTAGGTATTAGAGAACACCAGGATAAAAGTACCCATCGCCAACGCTGCGGTGGTAATCGTGATGGCCGAACCCGCCTTATCCAACGAATAGGCTACGGCCGACTCCGGCGTTTTTCCCTCTCGGCGCGCCGCGATATATTTGCTCAACACATGCACTGAGTCATCCACAACCAAACCGATACTGATTGAGAACAGCATCAGAATGTAGGGGCTTAGTTCGCCCACCAGTAAGCCCCATACCCCAAACACAATGGCGGGAGGAAACAGGTTTGGCGCAATGCTCAACAGGCCGTAGCGCACGCTGCGCAGCCCTATCAGCATGGTTAGCGTAATGAGGAAAAAGCTAACGGTGAACCCCTCCAGTAGCTGGGTAGAGATCGTGTTGTTTAATCGAGAGAACAAAATGGTATTACTTGCAGGGAGTACACGGTAATCAGGATTAAGGTTACTCGCATACCATTCTTCGATTCGCTCATTCAGTTCAAGTAGCTCTCTATTGGAGAGGTTAGAGGTACCAACCGACACACGCACCGTGGTGTACTCAGGATCAAAGATCGGCTCAAGGTGCGGCTCAATCTCCTGAATAAGCTGATAACCCACCAGGTAATCGATTACCTGAAGGTTATCCTCGGGTAGTCGGTACCAGGCCTCATCGTTGTCATTCTCGGATTTATTCAGTGTCTTGAGCATGCCGACATAGCTGTTCACAACACTCACATCGGGCTGTTCTTCCAGCCATGTGGCGAAGCGCTCTATGTCTTTCATGAATTCAGGGTTCGCAATGCCGTAGTACTCACCACTATCAATGGCGTACACCAGTGTTTGGTCATTACCTATCTTTTCTGCAAGCGCGGTAATCACCAGATGGAAATCAGATTCTTTGTCGATAAACGCAAAGCGATCAAAATCAACGCGGTTCAATGGCAACATCGCCAGGCAGATACCGATGACCACCAAACTCGCCCAGAACAACGCGTTTGAACGCGCAATCACAACCTTGGTCACCTTGGCGATCATGCCGCGAACGCCCAAGGGGCGAGGAATGCGCCGCGTTGGTACTAACATGATTACGGCTGGAAGAAGCGTTAATGTAACCAGGTAGGCCCATACCACGCCCATGGCCACCACATTGCCAAAACCGTAGATACCGGCTGATGAACAATAATTGAGACTCAAAAAACCCATGGCAGTCGTAACGGTAGCCAGTGTGACCGGCTGCAGATTTAACGTTAGGCTATAGCGCAATGCGTCTTCCTTGCTACGCCCTTCATGCAAACCTTGCAGGTAGATGGAGATGATATGAATGCCGTGAGCCATCGCAATGGTAAGCACAACCAGCGGACCCATATTGGAGATTTGGTTGAATTCAAACCCAGACCAACCCACGGTACCCATGGTCAGCAAGATACCCACGAACGAGACGACTAACGTAGATAAGGCAAACGGTAACGAGTTCAGGCACAACCAAAGCAACAGCGTGGTAGACAATGCCACCAAGGGCGCTAGATTGGTCCTGTCTTTTATCTGAGCCAGATAGCTGTCCAGTTCAAATAAGTCATTACCCAGCGCGTAGATCTCGACTCCGGGGTACTCTTCTCTTAGTGAATCCCGCAGCTCTATCACCGACCGGGAAATCGAAAGCCTCTCTTCTCGGTCTTCGCTATTGGGCCGATATTTCAATAGCGCCAGTGCCATATCGCCCTCCGGTGAGAGCTGCGTTTTGGTGAGGTCTTCATCCGACAGGGCTAGCTGCTTTACCGCAGCCAAATCGTCATCATTTAACGACTCCAGCGGGGGCAGTAGGTACTTGCGATCGTAAAGATCTTCATCCACCGCATTCAACCGGAAATTGATGAGTGATCCCACCGCTACTGCAGATTGCACCTCGCCGAAGCGCTCATGCAATGCCTCCATTGCACCCAGGGCATCACGGTTGAATATATCGCCATCAGGCGCAATGAAGGCAAATAGCGCTGAGCTACTGCGGGGAAAATCCTGTTCCACCTCTTCAACCAATGCGCCATAGGAATCATTCTCCGGCAGGATGGCATCAGAACTGGGGTCCAAGCCTATGCGCGGAACCCCAAGGCCCACCACAACGGTCACAATGAGGGTTAGCAGAGCCAATATCACCCTGCGTTCGACCAATATACCCACCAAACTCATATTCTGAACCCTTCCTTCTCTCTCTACGTACTATACGTAGATTTATAACACACTGGCTCTGCATCCAGATTGTGATATTTTGTAGCGCTGGCTTTATGGCTGCCAGCCCCATGCAGCGATAAATGCGAACAACTATTCAGGAGAGCACTATGAGTCGCCTACCCACCTACTTTGCAACCTTCTGCATGGCCCTAGGATTGTTGATGACCAACAGCGTCGCTGCAGCAGAGGCGCCTCGTATCGGTGATTTTGCCCTGCTGGATCAAACCGGCAAACATCATAAGCTAAGTTGGTACGGCGATAACAAGGCGATTGTGATTTTTGTTCAGGGAAATGGCTGCCCTATTGTGCGCAACAGCGTTCCCGAGCTGAAAGCTATTCGAGAAGACTATGCCGAGCAAGGCGTACAGTTTTTTATGCTTAACCCCCAGTCACAGGACACACGCATTAGCGTCGCTGCCGAAGCTCAAGATCTGGACTACGACTTCCCCATCCTCATGGACGAGTCTCAACTGGTAGCGGAAATGCTGGGCGTCGATCGCACCTCTGAGACGTTCATCATTAACCCCAAGACAATGGAGGTGGTCTATAGAGGGCCTATTGATGATCGCCTTCACTATGAAACCCAGAAGGCGCAAGCTAAGAACTTTTATCTGCGCGATGCGCTAGACAGCTATCTGGCGGGCGAAGCGTTGACTGCAGACGTACCCGAAGCGCCAGGATGCTTGATTACCTTCCCTGCGAAAGATCAACACGCGAAGACTCCCCCCAGCTACTCGGCTGACATAGCGCCAATTCTTATCGAAAATTGTGTGCAGTGTCATCACAACGGCGGCATCGGCCCCTGGTCTATGACAGATCATGCCATGGTGCGGGGCTGGTCTCGTATGATGAAGGAGGTTTTGCTCACACGCCGTATGCCACCCGGGCAGATTGATCCTCATGTAGGGAGACCAATACAGGACGCAACTGGTTTGTCGATCGATGAACTGCAAACATTGGTGCACTGGATAGATGCCGGCGCCCCTATCGACGATGCTCCCGATCCGTTGGCCGCATTAGAGTTTGAAGACACAACCTTCTCTATGGGTGAGCCAGACATCGTACTCAAAGTGCCCGCGCAAGAAATTCCAGCAACGGGCATACTGGATTATCGCTATGTACCCGTGCCAATGAATCTGGACGAAGACATCTGGATTAAGGCCGTAGAATACGTACCGGGCGATCGCAAGGTACTGCACCACATCATTACCTACCTCTCCAGCCCTGCGGATCGGGCCGCGTCCAGAGAGGCGGACGATGGTGGCCTGGGTGAATCATTAGGCGGCTTTGCACCCGGCAGACAGCCTGATATCTGGCGCGATGATTCCGGAGCACTGGTACGCGCTGGATCCAGCCTCCTGCTGCAGATGCATTACACCACCTCTGGCAAAGCCAGCGTCGACGAGACACTGATTGGCATCTACCTGCACGACAAACCACCCAAGTATGTGATGTCTGGCGGATCCGCAGGGCAGCGACGATTTTTAATTCCGCCCAATGCAAAGGAACACAAATTGGAAGGCGTGCAAGAGATTGAACGTGATGCCTATCTATACGGCCTGATGCCACACATGCACTACCGCGGTAAGTACATGAATTACACCGCAGAGTATCCCGACGGGACCTCTGAAGTGCTGTTGTCTGTGCCCAAATACGACTTCAATTGGCAGTTCAACTATCAGTTGGCAGAGCCGGTGTTTTTACCAGCAGGTACCAAGCTTATTGCACGCGGGGCGATGGACAACTCAGACCGCAACCCCTACAACCCCAATCCAGACATGCCTGTACGCTTTGGCTTGCAAACTATGCACGAGATGTTTTTTGGATTCACTACGTACCGTTACGTGGGTGACACGCCAGAAAGTATGAATGCGAAGCGTTTGCAGGCTACCCCGAACGACGTCGCCAACCGGTAGTCAGTTTGATTTAAGTGAGCGACTGGGTACTGCGGCACCCAGCGCTCACATTAATACCTGGCTACCAAGTTCTATTCATATCGCAGAGATTGTATCGGGCTTGCCGTGGCAATCTTGATGGCGTGCCCCGCTACTATCAACCATGCGGCAACCAGACCCATCACACTGGCCAACACAATGATGAACGGCAGCATCATGATGCGATCAGCGAAGAAGTTCAGGTAGAGTCCGGACGCTGCATAAGCAGCCGGCATTGCGACTAATAGCGACCACAGCACCGGGATAGAAAACTGCCACACTAATAGCCGGGCAATTTGATCCACACGGGCACCTAACACTTTGCGTATGCCAATCTCCCGAGTACGGCGCTCTGCCATGAAGGCCGCCAAACCAAACAGGCCGATCAATGCGAGCGACAGCGCAATCAACGCAAAGCTGGCGAGCACACGGTTCATGGTTTGGAACACCACGTAGATTTCACCAAACACATCATCCAGGAATCGTTGTTGTATCGGATACTCAGGATTCACCTCTTCCCATACCCGCTCGATCTCCTGCAATGTCTGGCTCAAGTTAGCGCCCTGCACTCTCACCGAACCTGTACGTAACCAGTTGGGCGAAAGCATGAAGATTGTGGGCTTAATCTTATTGTGCAGGCCAAGGAAGTTCTGATCGGGAACAAATCCTACAATCGTGAACTGGGTTACAGGGTCCTCGTCTTCCTCATCGCGTGTAGAGAAGAAACTCTGACCCAATGCATCCTCTGCACTTTCGAACCCGAGGCTCTTAACACCCAGTTCATTAACCAGCACATTCACCTCATAAAAATCTTCCCTGCGAACATCGTTGGCCACATCCCTTGTTAAGGTTCGTCCTGCCAGAAGGGGAATCTGATAAGTCTCAAGAAAGCCCTCATCTATTCGAATGAAGTTAATGGCAACGCCGGCCGCATCGTCACCCTTAATGAGCGATACCGTACTCGAACTATTGCTCTGTTCGAACGGCACCTGGCTGGAAAAAGTAGCGTTCTCAACACCTGGAATAGCAAGCAACTGTTGCCGCAGCGTCGGTAGGCGTTCTCTGATCACGTCAACATTCACGCGATCCAGAATGACGATGTTGGACTTGGGAAAGATATTGCTCGACTTCTCCACTTCCTGATTCTGAAAATACATTACCATCACGCTAGCTAGCATGAAGATCGAAATCGCGAACTGCGAACCAATCATCACGCTGCGAAATAGATTTCCCCGATTACCCTTGAGCATTGAGTTTCTCAAGCTATCGATGGGGCTAGAGCGAGTGATCAGATATGCAGGATACGCACCGGCCAACACGCCCACGGCAATCGTTGTAAGCAACAAAAACGGTGCAATGCTCAGGTAGTGCAATGACACCAGCTTTCCAGACCATTGGTTGAACGCTGGCACAAACAGTTCGAGGAACGCCAGCGCCAGCAGCATCGCAAGCGCGGCTGTTGTTAAACTTTCGATCAGGAACTGTACTAGTAACTGTCGCTGTCCTGCGCCAAATGTTTTGCGCAGGCCTACTTCACGCGCCCTGCCCAAACTCTGGGCCGTTGCGAGGTTGGTGTAGTTTACGCAGGCAATGATTAGTACCAGTAAGCCCAGCAGTCGAATGGTATCGATAGCAGGTATTCCCATGGCGTCCCAGATCATCGTATTTGACTCAACCAAAGGACGAACACGCAGCGTGGGAATGAACTCTACCTGCCCTTCGGGGGCATGACGTTGATAAACCGCGTTAACCTGATCCGTTAACCAGCGCTGATCTTTGCCGTCTGGCAACAGCATATAGGTCATATCACCCATGCTGAGGTTGCCCCAGTCTTCGTCAAAGTTGTAGTCGTCGCGAATTGGCCCCAGTCGTACCAGAGACGCGAAGATACGATCGCCTTGGTCTTGCAACAAGCTGGAATTAAAATGTGAGTCCGCAGGGATGTTCTCGATTACGCCTGTCACACGAAAGTCATGCTCGTGATCCAGTGTCAGTAGCTCTCCCACAACATCAGCTCGGCCAAAAAACTTTTGAGCCAACGACTCGCTCAGCACAATACCGATAGGGTCGTCGAGCGCAGTGATGTCGCCGTATAGAAATTCAAAGTCAAAGATGCGGGTGAGCTCTTTGTCGGAAAATGTCACCGGCTGATAATAGCTGTCGTTACTCTCACCCAACGAAATCAGGAACTCGCGAGAGACTGTGCGCGCAGCCGTCTCCAAACCGCCCTCTTCCGCCAGCAGCAGTGGCGCCATCGCAGTGTAGATGCTGTCGGTCTCGAGTACGCCGATATCCGCGTCTGCTGAAAACACACTGCCAGCCGTAAAAATCTGATCGCGCTTGGAAAACATGCTGTCATGATCGCGCTCGTAGCTGGCAAGAATGGAGCCGAATAGGAATACCGCCAATCCGATCGCCAAGCCCGCGATATTGATGAACGCGTACAGCCTGTTTTTGGCCATGTTTCGCAGTGCTAGCTTTACGTAATTTGAGTACATTGTGATGTCCTGTCTCGTTCGCGTAGTAGTGTATGGCGCGTTAGGCTGCGCGCAGGCTCTGGGTAACAACGTGTCCATCGAACAGATTGATTGTGCGGCGCGCATAGTCGGCGTGGGCCGATGAGTGCGTAACCATAACGATGGTGGTGCCTTCATCATTTAGGCCCTGCAGCATTTCCATCACTTCCTGGCCATGCACACTGTCCAAGTTGCCCGTAGGTTCATCAGCCAAAATGAGCGACTGATCTCCCACCACAGCCCTGGCTACGGCAACTCGCTGCTGCTGCCCACCAGAGAGTTGGCTTGGACGATGCTTAGCACGATGAGCAATGCCTACTTTATCCATGACCTGCGCAATACGTTGCTTGCGCTCCTTCGAGCCTATGTCGTGGTAAAGCAGTGCCAACTCGATATTTTCCTGCACGCTAAGCTCATCGATAAGGTTGAAGTTTTGAAAGATAAAGCCGATGTTCTGCTTACGTATCTGGCTCAGCTTGCTCTCGCCATAGCCCGCAACATCTTCTCCCATGAATAAGTACTCGCCTTCGCTAGGCTTATCGAGCATGCCAATTACATTGAGCAGCGTGGATTTCCCGCAACCTGACGGGCCCATTACGGCGACAAACTCGCCTTGCTCAATACCGACATTGACTGAGTTCAGGGCAACAGTTTCAACTTCGTCGGTACGGTAAAACTTGGACAAATTATTCAGCTTTAACATTGATATATCCTCTTGGGAGACTGAAATTATTGAGTATTGGATTCGTTGAGCAAAAGCACATCCATATCGCGAAAGCCGCTATAGGGAGAAGTGATTACGGTTTCACCTGCTTGAAGCCCATCGAGTACTTCGATAAATCGTGTGTTGCGGCGACCCAACTGTACGGTCCGCTTGATCGCGCTGCTGCCATCGGGGCTGGCAACAAATATCCATTTGCCACCGGTATCCTGAAAGAAGGTGCCATTGGGAATGAGCAACGCCTCGCTGGCGTCCCCAAGGGTTAACTTGGCTTGAATGGTCTGCCCGCGTCGCAGCCCACGGGGAGGTTCTTGCAGAAACTGCATGTCGATTTCAAACTGACCGCTTTCTACATTGGGGTATATCTTGGCAACTCGAAGTGAAAACTCTTCGCCGTCCTGCTCAAAAGTCACCTGCTGATCGATATCGATACGCCCCAGGTAGAATTCGTCGATGTTCGCGGTGAGCTTGAATTCGTCGGCGTTGTCTATCTGCCCTATGCGAGTGCCGCGGGGCACATTTTGACCCACCTCCATATCAAAGCCAGACAGCTTGCCGGTTACGGGCGCTTTCACGTTCAGCTCCTCAAGGCTCTGACGGGCAAACCGTAAATTGGCTTCCATGACTTCGGTGTTGTCCTTAAAGAACGCCAACTGATTAGCCATCAAGCGCTCATCTGACGCCTGGCTCTCTAAAGTCACCGTGCGTCTGGAGCGGTTATATTCCAACTCATCGATCAGGTTGTCGAAATTCGACTGGGCCGACAGCCCTTTATCCAACAAGCCCTCCTGGCGCTCAATCTCGCGGCCCAATCGACGAATCTCATAATCAACATCTACCAATGTGCGTTTGTGTGAAAGGCGGTTCTGCTCCAGACGCAATTCCTGATCACGCATGCTGTTGAGCTGCTCCATCACCCGCGACTCAGTATTCATCACACTCAATTGCAGGTCGGAATTAGACAAGCGGGCGATAGGCTGCCCTACTTCAACTTCGGTGCCATCTTCGATGAGGATCTCTTCTACCCGGCCACCCTGAATGGCATCCAGGAAAACGGTTTTGAGTGGCGCTACCCTCGCCCTCACCGGAATCGTGTCCTCGAAAATTCCGGTTTGCACCGGCGACAGCATCACGCGGTCGTTGGCAATACTCAGGCTGCGGCCACCCGGCGAGGTAACCCAGTACGCTACGAGCACCACCACTGCCACAATCGCCAAAGCTAAACCGGCTATTTTTGCGGGAGAGCGTTTCTTTTCGATGACGCGATCCATGCTCGCACCCACAGCCGCCTTACTTTCGGCGTCTACTGCGGTTTGTTCCATTTTGCTGATGGTGCCCATGCGCTCGTCTCTGTCTTTTAGGGTGTCTACCTAACTACAAAGCAAACGCTGGGCCAACTTTATAAATCATTGATATTATTAGGAAAGTTACAAATAGCCGCCCTTGAACCCGCATTTAGGTGTACGAAATCGAACACACGCTGTACGATTATGAACACTTGGGAGAGTAGCGTGACCGACAAACAGCGAAACATACTGATCGTTGACGACGATGAGGACATCCTCACAGCGGGCAAACTGCTGCTAAAACGTCAATTTGGGCATGTGCAGACGTGTAACGATCCCACGCAGCTACCCGCCTTGCTCAGCGCCAATCACTTTGATGCCATCTTGCTCGATATGAACTTCTCGCCCGGCGAAAGCAGCGGGCAGCAGGGCTTTATTTGGTTAGCGCGGATTCTGGAGATGGACCCAGACGCTGTAGTCGTCATGATTACCGCGCACGGCAGCATGAGCGTGGCAGTAGAGGCCATGAAACATGGCGCCACCGATTTTGTCGCCAAGCCCTGGCAGAACGAGAAGGTAGTAGCCACATTGTCTGCTGCGGTAAAACTTCGAGCCAGTCGCGCTGAAGCGCAGTCACTAAAACTCAGTAACAAGGCGCTCGCCGCCGCCAGTAGCGCCAGTGAGCAGTCTCTGCTGGGTAGCTCAGCGGCCATCAAGGAAGTGTTGTCACTGATTGAGCGCTCTGCCCCCACTGACGCCAACATTCTGATCATGGGAGAGAACGGCACCGGTAAGGAGCTTGCAGCCAGACTGGTACACCAACGCAGCAAGCGAGCCAACGCTGCATTCATGTCGATCGACTTGGGCGCCGTGTCGGAGACACTGTTCGAATCCGAGTTGTTTGGTCATCGTAAGGGCGCATTTACCGGCGCCAACGAAGATCGCATCGGCCGATTGGAAGCAGCCAACGGCGGCACACTCTTTCTAGACGAGATCGGCAATATCCCACTGCACTTACAGGCCAAGTTGCTGACAGTACTCGAGCAGCGTCAGGTCACACCGGTAGGCAGCAATAAGTCTGTAGGATTCGATGTACGGGTGATCTCTGCCACCAACGTAACGCGCGCCCAACTCGCCGACGAAGCCATATTCCGCCAGGATTTGTTGTTTCGACTCAATACCGTTGAGCTCACGCTACCCCCGCTACGTCAGCGTCGCGAGGATATCGTGGAGATTGCCACATATTACGCCGGGCTGTACGCACGCAAGTATCACAAACCTCAACTGCCTTTTTCAGAGCGAGCGCTGGAGGCCATGCAAGCCTATGATTGGCCAGGGAATGTAAGAGCACTGCGCCACGCCACAGAGCGCGCAGTTATCCTGGCCGAGAATGGCAGCTATGACATCGATGACCTGCAATTGAAGTCGCCCGTCAATGCACCAGCGCAGCAGACAGAAAGCGAGCCTTCCATCAGCGACTATGGCCTGAATTTAGGCGACATGGAAAAGCGCGTTATCGAGACAGCCTTGCAAAAACACCGCTACAACATCAGCCACGCCGCCAAGGAGTTGGGAATCACCAGAGCCGCGCTCTACAGACGTATGGAGAAGTATGGGTTTTAAAAACTTCTCACTGCTAATCGGGCTACGCGTATTCGCGCTAGTTGTCGTACTGGGAACCGCCGTCTATTTGTTCAGTGTTCCGGGCTACCCCACCTTGCGTTTTCTGGTTGGGTTGCTGGCATTGGCGCAACTTTTGGAGATCGTGCGGTTTGTTAGCCGCACCAATGCGGAGCTGACGCGCTTTCTGGATGTGATTCGGTACGCGGATTTTGGCCAGCGCTTCAAGATGCAAGAGGTTGGCGCCGGCTTTGAAGAACTGGGCGATGTATTCACCGGCATTATTGAGCGCTTTCAGGAAATGCGCACGCAACAGGAAGAGAGCCTGCGTCACCTCAAGGCACTCATGGAGCATGTACCCGTACCACTGCTGTCGGTACATATCGACGGCAAAATTCGTTTACACAACAACGCCGCGCGTCGCTTGTTTGGCAGCGTAAAAGTGGAACGCCTCGAAGATCTGCGCAGCTTTGGCGAGGACTTCTACCGCCAGATGTCGGTAGTAGCGCCCGGTGAAAGGCGACTCGCCGTGTTCCTGATGGATATCGTTGAGCAACGCCTGATTTTGTCTGCCACCGAAATCATTATCGGCGGCGAAATGGAGCGCTTGGTTAGCCTGCAGAATATTCAAAGTGAATTGGATGGCGTGCAACTTCAAGCCTGGCAGGATCTGGTGCGAGTGTTAACGCATGAGATTATGAACAGCATCACGCCAGTTGCTTCATTAGCCGAAACCGCCGTCGACCTGGTAGAAGATGCGACGAGTAAAGTCGCCGATCACCCGGACGTGGTAGAAGAACTTGCCGATGTAAAAAGTGCAGTGGAAACTGTGGCCAGGCGCTCAGATGGCCTGCTGCAGTTTGTACAAAGCTATCGACAGCTCACCCGCCTACCAACACCAAACAAGCAGCCGGTTGAGGTTAGCCAGTTGTTCGCCAATGTGGCTCAGTTGGTGGCCACAGGCTGGGAGACCAGCTCAATAAATTTGGCGATACAGGTAGAGCCCGAATCGCTACAACTCACGGCTGATGCAGACATGCTGGAGCAAGTGCTATTGAACCTGCTCAAGAACGCTGAGCAAGCGCTAGTGGGCCACGAAGCGCCGAGCGTTTCGATGACGGCCAGTCTCAATCGAAACGGCCATGTCTGCCTGGAGGTCGCCGACAATGGCCCGGGGATTGATCCCGACCTTGCCGGCAAGATCTTCGTCCCCTTCTTCACAACCAAGCGCGACGGCTCTGGTGTGGGGCTAGCACTCACTCGCCAGGTGATGCTGGCACATGGAGGCAGTGTCGCGCTGGGGAGTAGTGATTCCGGTGGCGCCAAGTTTAGCCTGACGTTTTAGGTCGTGTGCGCTCGTAAGCCAGCACCAAATCAAGGGCCCATGAGCGGACCCAGGTTTGCCAGCGCGCCTTATACCCTACTTGGATTTGTAGCTGTATTTTTGCCCTGCCAGAGCCGCTTCATACATCAGGCCACCCTTGGCTACCGTGAACACGGCCATGCCCTTGTTATAGCCTGCAGAAACAGTTGACGCATCGTTCTTGCCGCCACTCGCACCAGCGGTGCTACCGCCACCCGTGGTGCTCTGAGCACCCGCTGCTGCGGTAATTGCTACGGCTGTCGCCTGAGCGCTGAACTCAAAATCACCCGACGTAAACTCATCAAAGGAGCGCTTGTCTTGCAGGAAGATGATCTGGCTATACACCTGACCGCCCATCTGAAAGCCGACTGACAGTTGCGTCATCTTGGTAGATCCTACCGCGGCTCCACCTACAAACACTTTACCCTTGCCGTGGGCGCCACCCACCCCCAAGCCAGCCTTGCCAATACTGGGAAACAGGGCATACGCATAGCTGTTACCGAAAAATGCGCCGCTTTGCCCGGCGTTAACAAAAACCTTCTTGGCGTCACTATATTCATCCGCAACGGCGAATTGACTAACAAGGGTCAGCGCGAATGCTGCAAGAATGGGCTTTAGAATGTTCTGCATGGAAATACTCCGTAGATCGTCGTTAATGTAATCGAGCGCTGTGCATCAGGTCGAGGCTGCTAGCGTGGTAAATGCTTCCCGCATTTGCAGGGCTTTTATTATCGGCAACCCTTGAAAATATCCGTTACTGACGCTTTGACAAGTTATGGATAATGACATGATATTTCATCTTATTCGAGCAATTACAGTACAGTAGTCACACAGATATCGAATCCAAGAGAACGCATGTTCCGAATTTTTGTTCCGCCTCAAGACTTGTCGGCCACCCACAAGACACTGCTACTACTACTTGGTGCGGCCTTCTTTATTGGCCAGTACGACGGAACGGTGCTTAGCCTGGCCCTGCCGGACGTGCAGGCGAGTTTTAACATCCCCGAGGAAGACCTGGGCAAAGTCATCGCACTGGCGCGTTTGGGTGCCATACCTGCCATATTTCTGGCATTGCTATCAGATCGTATTGGGCGACGGCGTTTGTTACTGATAACCCTGATCGGCTTGTCTGTCGCCACCGGACTCACCGGGTTTACCCGTACTGCTGAAGAGTTCGTGATCGTACAGCTGTTTGCCCGAGGCTTTACCACTGCCGAGGAGATTCTGGCAGTTATCTACGTGCTGGAAATGCTACCGGCGCGCCAACGCGGCTGGGGCGTCGGGTTTTTGGCGGCAATGGGGGGCTTGGGCTCGGGGCTGGCATCGCTACTTTACGGCTTCAGCGAACACTTGCCCGGTGGTTGGCGAGCTCTGTATGTGCTCGCTGCGCTACCCATTCTGTATATCGCATGGTTGCGTCGGCAGCTACCCGAGTCTTCCATGTTTGAACAGCACACTGAAGACGCCGCGCCTAAGTCTGTGCTGCAGCCCTTTACAGAAATTTTCCGTCACCACCGTCGGGCGATGCTCGCGATTGGTTCGATAGCCGCGCTGTTCTGGTTTCAGGTAAGCTCCAGTCTTAACTTTATGTCCAAGTACTTACAGGACATTCACGACTACAGCACGCAGCAGGTGAGCCTGTTGTTCATAGCCGCCGGTAGCGTGGCCATTCTGGGCAACACACTGGCGGGGCGCCTGTCTGACCATGTTGGGCGACGCCCCATGCTAGCGGGGGGAATACTACTAAACTGCGCCTCCTTCATCGCCTT
Source organism: Halioglobus sp. (assembly GCA_039990395.1). Classification (GTDB taxonomy): domain Bacteria; phylum Pseudomonadota; class Gammaproteobacteria; order Pseudomonadales; family Halieaceae; genus CALINF01. Next base: position 109,566 of record JBDXFZ010000074.1, on the reverse strand, counting down.
TTACAACTCCAGTGGCTTCTTGCTACCCCTCTTCTGGATGAGCGCTCTATTTACATTTTTTGCCATCGACGTGATCGTCAATGCGATCAGCGGTGAACTGTTTCCCACTCACTGTCGCTCCACAGCATCCACATTGCGCACGCTATTTGCCATGTTTGCATCAGTGGCTGGCCTGGCCATTGAGGGTAGCTTGTTCAATATACTGGGTAGTCACGCAACAGCCCTTTCGTTCATGAGCCTTAGCGGCTTACTTGCTATACCCGTGGTATGGCTGATGTTGCGCGAAACCGCCGGGTCGGAGTTGGACTAACTAGCTGCGGACTTCTCTTTAGTAAGCCGGCTACCGATCACGAGGTTTGTGACACGTCTGCGCCTCGCTTAGTCATCCAGCGTAGGCACAGATGCGAGCAACGCCTGCGTGTAAGGGTGCTGCGGATTGGTGAGAATTTGATTCGCACTGCCCTGCTCTACAATCTTGCCGTTTTGCATAACACCAACACGGTGGGCGATGCCTGGAATGATCGATAAATCGTGGGTAATAAACAGGTACGACAAGCCAAACTCCCGCTGCAACTCCGCCAGCAACTCCAATACCTCGGCGCGAATAGACACATCCAGCGCGCTGGTCGGCTCATCGCAAACGATTAGCTCGGGGTCAACCGCCAGGGCGCGGGCGATGGCAATGCGCTGCAACTGTCCACCGGAAAACTCATGTGGGTATCGAACTCGGCAGTCTGGTGTCATCTGCACTCGGGTCAATAGCGCATCTATACGCTCATTCTGCTCCTGCGTAGACAAGCCCATCTTCAGGCTGATCATGCCTTCTGCAATAATTTCACCCACCGTAAGACGTGGGTTCATCGATGAGAACGGGTTCTGAAAAATCACCTGAATCTGTTTGCGATACGGCAACATCGCCGATCGGCCAATGTTTTGAATGGTTTCGCCACGAAAACGCACGCCACCGGAGGTAACTTCTTCCAGATTCAGAATACCGCGACCCAATGTTGACTTGCCGCTGCCTGACTCGCCAACCAGCGCATAGGTTTCACCGCGCCCGATCTCCAGCGACACACCGTCTACGGCGCGTGTGTAATCCACTGCGCGCTGCAGTAAGCCTTTACGGATAGGAAAGTGAATTGCCATGTCGTCCACTTCAAGCAGCGGCGCCGTGCTGGCAGCCTCTCTGAAATGGCGCAGATCTGGCAGTGCGTCAATCAGGCGCTTACTGTAGTCGTGCTGCGGGTTATGAAAGAAAGCTCCAACCTCGGCCTCTTCGATGATCTTGCCGCGATACATCACCCCTACCTTGTCGGCTACATTATTCACCACACCCATATCGTGAGTGATCAATAGTACGGCGAGTTGACGCGACTGCGTGAGCTCACGAATCAGCTCCAGCACCTGCTCCTGAATTGTTACATCCAGCGCTGTGGTGGGCTCGTCTGCAATCAACACTTCCGGCTCACACGCCAACGCCATCGCAATCATCACCCGCTGCTGCTGGCCACCGGAAAGTTGGTGAGGGTAAAAGTCATACCGCTGGGAAGGGCTAGGGATACCCACTTCTGCAAAGGCCTGCTCAACACGCTGCCGCAGCGCCTGACCTCGAAGAGTCGTGTGCAGACGCAGCGTTTCTGCCACTTGGTCGCCCACCGTCTGCACCGGATTCAGTGCGGTCATGGCGTTTTGGAAAATCATGGCCACGCGACGACCCCTGATCTCCAGCATTCTGGATTCGGGCAGAGAGAACAGGTCTTGTCCTGCAATATCCACCTTCCCGGATGTGATCTTCAGCGCATCCGGCAATAGACGCATCGCAGCCATGGACGTAACCGACTTGCCACTGCCAGACTCACCCACCAGGGCAAAGACTTCACCCGCGTGCAGATCGATATTCACATTGTCGAGAATCGAACTGCCATCTTCGGCCAATACAACAGACAGGTCCTGAATGCGCAGGCGCACATCCCCTTTGGCCACATTGTTATCGCTCGCCACGCTCATGCCTCAGCCCCCCGCAAACTGGTACGCGGATCAAACGCATCGCGCACCAAGTCGGAGAACAGGTTTGCCGCGAGCACTAGTACAAACATGAACAGGAACGCTCCGGCCAAGGTCCACCAAATCACCGGCTCTCGCGATAGCTCGGTTCGGGCACCATTAATCATATTGCCCCAGCTACCCATCGAAGGATCGATACCCACGCCGATAAACGACAGCACAGCCTCTGCCAGAACCAGCGCACTAAAGTCTAATACGAACGTTATCAATATGATGTGCACCACATTGGGCAAGATATGACGCCACAGGATCCGAACATGACTAACGCCGAAGGCATGCGCTGCCTGTACGTAACCCAGCTGACTAATTTTGAGTGTTTCTGCGCGTATCAACCGGCACAAGGTACTCCAGCTGGTAACCCCTAAAATGAAGCACAGCGCGATAAACTTGGCATCCGCCTTTTCCATACCAATAGAGAAAAATTCAGGATTGATGTCGATATACACCTGAAATAACAGTACAGAAGCGGCAATCAGTAGAATGCCGGGGATAGAGCTAAGCGTGATGTAGAGATACTGCACCACATCATCGACCCAACCTTTGAAGTAGCCCGCTGCAATTCCCAAAGTCACTGCAATTGGCAACATGATGAGTGTTGCTAATGTACCGAGCAACACACCGGTGCGGATACCTTTCATCGTTTGATAGAGCACATCGGCGCCACCCAGATCAGTGCCCAGCACATGGTAGTAGCGGCTAATACTCACCATCCAAACCGCTGTTGAAATCAGAATTCCCTGCACCGCCCACGACGCGAACCAGGGCAACGGGCTACTACGCAGCAACAGCCATTGAGGCAGGATAAATAATAGCGACAACGCAGCGCCCAGAAACAAGGCATAGAAACTTCGCTTTCCTACGTCTGCCCATTTGTCGTCTGGCGACGCCAGATGAACACCCGCATGTTGTAGCGGCGGGTAGTCGCGGATGGTTTGTCCCTGCCCATCCTTCAGAGTTTGTTTTTCAAACGAAATCAGCGCAAACGGTGCGGAGTAGGTGCGTTCGAAGCGCTCGTTCATCCCGCCACTGAGCACATCCAGCACACTGGTTACATTGTTATCGTAGAAAACCTCCTGGGTCTCCAATCCCTCGGGGTTCTCTAACGCCACACGAAAATGCAGTGAATCGAGCAGCGCCACTGTCACGTAGGCGATGATGACAGTAAACGTCATCATACCAAGGCGAGACGCAAACACCTGCCGCCAGCGCGCTCGAATTTGAGGATCCTTGCGTAACTGGAAAAAGAACACCAGCAACGAAACCACCAACAGGAAAATCAGCGCGTCTGACCACAGTACAACCACTTTCATGCTACGCGCCGCCTCAGGAAAGCCGAACCCGAGGGTCCGCCAAAGTGTAAGAAATGTCGGTGAGGATCAGGCCGATAATGTAAAGAATTGAGCCTATGAACACCATGCTACGAACGATCGCAAAATCCTGTGAATTAATCGCATCCAGCATGTAGCTACCCAGCCCCGGAATGCCGAAGAAGGACTCGACCAGCAGACTACCCATAAACAACGTGGGTATGAGTACTACCACACCGGTCAGTATAGGGATCATGGCATTGGGCAATATGTGCTTGAACAAAATGGTGAGTTCGCTGCATCCCTTGGCACGCGCTGTACGCACGTAGTCCTGATTGGCTTCCTCCAGGAACAAGGTGCGATACCAGCGTGCGCCCGCGCCGATACCGGCAACCACACCCACCAGTACAGGCAGAATAAGGAAGCGCCATACCTGCCCCTCTGGGACAAACCCCGATACAGGCACCAATCGCCAGGACTTGGCAACCAGATACTGGCCGCCAATAATGTAAAACAGATAGGAGATAGACATTAACGCAACGAAGAGGAACACCGCCCCCCGATCCAGCCGCGTGGCATGAAACATAACCACCATCAAGGCGATCGTAATATTAACGCCAATACCCACAATAAAGGTTGGCAACGCCACTGCCAAACTCGGCCACATGCGCGTAGACACGTCAGTGGTGATATCACGGCCACTTTCGGACCGGCCAAAATCAAAGGCAAACAGCCGCACAGATTTATTGAAGAATATCGTGTCAGTTAACTGCCCGGTGCCACTTGCGTCAGCATTAACAAACAATGGCTTGTCGTAGCCATTCTTCTGTTTCCAGTTCTCGATAGCTTCCGGTGTTACATATTTTTCGCCCAACTGTGACACCGCCATATCGTCTGGCGAATTCACCACAAAAAATAGTGTGAAGGTCAGGAGATTGACACCGATTAGAATCGGAATCGCGTAAAGCAATCGTCTTACAATGTAGGCGAACATGCTAAATCCTCAATGAGTTGCTGTAGCCTTGAGGCGACGTCTATAGGCAACCACGCCCGGAACCAGCAACAGCAACAGAACCAACGCGCCCGCATATAAAGGCCAGGTTACCGGCTGATTCCACTGCTCTTGGCGCTGCGCTCGTAGTTCGGGGTCAATTCGTAGGTACTTAAGATTGCCCGGTGTAATGCCGTGGCGTTTGGTATTAAATACCCACGCATTATTCAAGTAGTTGTCCCTTGGAAACATTGAGTACAGCCAGACGGCGTCTTCCTGATACAGCTCGACCATGCGCTTGATGATCGCATCCCGTCCTGGGCCCGGGCGCTCAAGGCGCATTTTCTCAAACAGTTCATCGTATTCAGGCGATTCGTAATTGGCATTATTAGCTCCGTCACACTCACACACCAGAGGACTCTCAGGGCTGCTTAACAGAAATAGGAAGTTCTCTGGATCGGGGTAATCTGCTATCCAACCATGGGAGAAAACCTGCGTGTTACCGGTGAGATACTTCTCACGCGTTCTACTCCAGTCTGCAGGTCGATACTCCACTTGAACGCCAATCTGGGAAAATGCTCGGCTCATCCAATTCATGATCGTATTGTTGATTGCCTGCGACTGCACATCGATAAAGATCTTCAGCGGCTCGCCAGTTTTTGCACTGCGGCCATTCGGGTAGCCCGCCTCAGCCATCAACTGCTTGGCGTGCTCAATAGATTTACGTTGCGCTTTGCCATCGACCCAATCGTAAACATAGGGATTGATCCCTGCCTCGCCTTCCACAAAGCCGGAAATACCGGGAGGGATTGGGCTCATTCCAGCAATGCCGTTACCCTTTCTAAAAATATTGATGTATTCCTCGAGATTAAAAGCGATCTGCAGTGCTCTGCGCAGCTTTCGCCGCTCATCTGTGTAGCCACCCAGTACAGGGTCTCTCATGTTGAATCCGTAGTAGTACATACCAGGCTTTATGTCCTGCGACACAGTAATACCGTTTCCTTCCAGCTCCTTGGTTAACTCAAGTCCGTCCGGGCCTACTGTAAACGCCTCATCAAATACCTTAGTGGTATTGCCGTGCACCTCACCCGAGCGGTCGTAATACCCCTGCAAGAATTTTGCCCAAAGAGGTAGCGTGGTTTTTTCCAGCCTGAATACAGCGCGGTCGATAAACGGCACCTGTTTACCAGCGTCGTCCAAAAACCCTGCCTCGGCGTCTGCCGGCTCACCTTCGCTTGGGTAGAAATCCGGACGGTAGTTTGGGTTTTTCTCCAATACGATCTCGCTGTTCGGGTTGTTTTTTACCATCATGTAAGGCCCGGAACCCACAGGCCACCAATCCAGCGTGAGATTACGATCAGCAAACCCTGGGTTTTTATAGAAGCGGTCAACTTCGGGGGCAATGGGTGAAAAGAAGTGCATCGCCAGCCAGTACCTAAACTGTGGGTACTGTCCGTTTATCGTAATGCGGAAGGTTTGCTCATCAATAATTTCGAGGCCTTCCATATCGTATTGACGCAGGTCCAGCCATTTCTCGCGTGGCTCTTGGCCAATTCGATCCGAGAAGTCTTTCATCCCCACTATGTATTGCCCCATCAGGCCCAGCATTGGCGAGCCGATCATTGGGTCAGCGAGTCGCTTAATAGCGTAAAGGAAGTCGCCGGCGTGTACGGGCCGCGAGCCCGTTGCAGGAAAATCAGGTACTTGATGAAAACGGGCGCCGTCTTCTGCCGTGTCAAAAAGGTAGAGCGGATCACCGCTTTCATCAACTGCAAATGCCGGATGTGGTTGGTAGTGCGACTCTGGCTTCACCGTCATCTCATAGCGCGTGTAGGCGATCTCTCCCGACTCAAAATCAACTGGTACGCCATCACGGTTGAGATAGGTAACCTCTGGCAACGCTTCTACGCTTTGAGGAATTAGCTCATAGGGGCGCTTTAAGAAGTGATAGCCCAGCGAGGGCTCATAGATTTGCATCAAAAAAAGCGCTTCGTCGGTGGAATACGATAAAGCAGGATCGAGATGCTTGGGAGGAGCAGGAGACATCACCGAGAAATACGTTATCTGGTCTGAAGGCGCCGGCGGATTGGGATCGTTCCAGGGGCCCTCACCGCAGCCTGACATCAGCCCAGCCATCAGAGAAACGCCTGCCAGCAGCGCTGGGAAACGTACAGCTGCTTTCATTATTATTTTGTCCTACCTTGTAGAGAGCGCACTGTCACACGCTTGTGCAGCTAACGCAACTTCTATGAGGCAGCATGACCGCCTACCAGGTTAGAGCGATTTTCCTGCACCGCTACTTCAGGCAGTAGGCACTGCTGCGGCAAGCCCACGGTTTCGCAATAACGGCCCAACCTCCGGGTTTCGTCCGCGAAAATTGCGATAGAGCACCATGGGGTCTTCACTACCGCCACGCTCTAGTACGTTCTCGCGAAAGGCGTTGGCCGTTGCCGGGTCGAACAGACCATTCTCAAGAAATGCCTCAAAACCGTCTGCGTCTAACACTTCAGCCCATATGTAGGAGTAATACCCGGCCGAGTACTCATCGCCCGTAAAAATATGCTGAAAGTAAGTAGACTTATACCGTGGATCTACGGCATCGATGAGATCGATCTCAGCCAAGGCAGCGTGTTCGAACGCTTGCACATCCAGTGATTGGGCAGGATCCAACTGATGCCAAGCAAGGTCAAGATAGGACGCAGCAAGATACTCAGTCGTGGCAAAGCCCTGATTAAAGGTGTCAGCGGCGCGTATCTTCTCTATCAGCGCATCCGGGATTGGCTCTGCTGTCTCCACGTGACGGGCATAGGATTTCATTACTTCTGGCTGCAACGACCAATGCTCCATGATCTGCGAGGGTAGCTCGACAAAATCCTGCTTAACATTGGTGCCAGACTGACTCTCAAAGCGCACCTGTGAGAGTAGCCCATGTAAACCGTGACCAAACTCGTGGAACAAGGTACGCACCTCGTCCATACCCAATAGGCAGGGATCTGATTTCGGGAAGTTACAGCAGTTCACCACGACAGGACGCACCTCACCATCAAGTGACGATTGCGCACGAAACTCACTCATCCATGCGCCGCTACGCTTACTGGGACGCATGTAAAAGTCGGTGATGAATACACCTACCAGCGACTCATCACTGTTGCGCACTTCGTATGTGGTGGTATCGGAGTGGTATTGCGGGGCATCGACAATCTCATGAAAAGTCAGGCCATATAGCTTGCGCGCAACATCAAACGCACCCTCGACTACGTTCTCCAGCAGGAAGTAAGGTTTAACAACCTCTTCATCCAGACCAAAACGCTCTTCACGGACTTTCTCTGCATAATAGTCCCAGTCCCATGGTGCAAGCGTAAACCCGCCACCCTCTGAATCGATCATGGCCTGTATATCGCTTGCTTCCTCGCGAACTCGCTTATGCGCCGGGGCCCATATGCTATCCAACAGACTCTTCACCGCCTCAGGTGAGCCGGCCATGCGATCATCCAGCATAAAGGAGGCGTGGGTTTGGTAGCCCAGCAGCTTGGCCCGATGCGCACGTGCCGTGGCAATCTCCTTCAGCACTGCTTCATTGTTATAGCCATTGTCATTTGCGCCGCACAACGTATAGGCACGATAGATGGCCTCCCTTAGATCGCGCCGTTGCGAAAACTGCAGGAACGGCGTGATCGAAGACCGGCTGATCGTAAATACATACGCCCCTTCCTTACCGCGCTGCCTGCCCTCGCCTAAGGCAGCTTCACGCACAAACAAGGGTAAACCCGCCAACTCCGACTCATCCGACAACACCAGCTCGTACTCATTGCCATCGTTCAGCACATTTTGCCCGAACTGGGTCATGAGTCCGGCCAGCTGCTCATTGAGTTCACTCACTCGATTGCGTGAGACTTCATCCAATGCGGCGCCATGACGCACAAACCGGGTATACACATCCTCTACTAAGCGACGTTCGCAGTCGTCGAGGCCCTCATTGCCGGCGCGTATCGCTTTAACACGCTCGAACAAAGCAGGGTTGGTGTAAATAGCACTATCGTGTTCCGCGTACTGCGGCACGATGGCTGTTTCGAGTGCCTGCAGCTCATCGCTGTTGTCTGAGCTAACCAGATTGAAAAACACAGCACCCACTCGATCCAGCAATGAACCTGCGCGCTCCATTTGTTCCAACGTGTTCGCAAAGGTTGGCGCGGCTGATTGCTCACAAATCGTGGTGATCTCGGCATTGTGCTCCACAAAGCCACGCGCAATCGCCTCGGCCATATGTGGCGCTTCAATGGCGTCAAAAGGGGGAATCCCAAAGGGTGTATCCCAGGTAGTAAAGAAAGGATTGCTCATGAGATTCCAATAGTAGACGCAAGGGAAGGCAAACATACCTCAGACAATCAAGCGCGACCAGTCAGTAGCAGCAGATAGATACGACTTGATACTCGCTGCACATGACCGGTTCATCGAGATTGGCAGCAATAGCCCCGCCGCTACTGACTTCAGGGTGAGCTCACAAATAAGCACGTTATTGATGGTAGCAGGTGTCGATAAGCGTTAGTGTGGAGAGAACTTACTCAACGTGGGTATCTGGCTATCGACTCCTCCTACAGCGGACCGGATGTACCCCTACGGTTTCGCTACCATACCTACGAGTTTGGCCAACGCGACGTTCACCTTCGCTCGCTTCGAGATACGCAGCAGTTTCAAGACCCCACTGGCTCGGCGGAAGAGCTAGGCATTTCTTCGGCCAACTGGTCGCTATTTGGCGTAGTGTGGGACTCCAGTCAGGTGCTTGCCAATCTGATGGCAGACTATAACGTTAAAGGCCTACGTATTCTGGAGTTAGGCTGCGGGCTCGCATTGTCCAGTTTGCTGCTAAACCTGCGTGGAGCGGATATTACCGCTACCGACTATCATCCCGAAGCCGAAGGTTATCTGGAAATTAACACGGATCTGAACGATGGCGAATCTATTCCATTCGTTCGAACGGGGTGGGAAGACGCAGACAGTGGCCTCGGCAAATTCGATCTCATCATCGGTAGCGATGTTCTGTACGAATCGGAACATTACACGCAACTGGCCAATTTCGTGGAAGCGCACTCCAACCCCTCCAGCACAACGATCATTGTTGATCCGGGGCGCAAGCAGCACGCCCGCTTTAGTAAAGTTATGGTGAGTAAAGGATTTACGCACAGCCAGCACCCAGTGGAAGACACTACCTATCTGGCCAAACCTCACGGAGGTGTAGTCATAACCTATACGCGGTAGTGGCTATGTAGATGAAGGCTTACAAGTGCCTTAGGGCAAACGTCTCAAACCAGTGTCTGGTATGGGCATGATCCGAGGGAATGTCCCAACCACCAAAGCGGCCAAAATTGATGCCGGCCAGTAATGTGCAATCAGCAATAGTCACGCGGTCACCCAGCACGAACTGCCTACCTTCGAGCTGCTTATTCAGGCCATCCAGATTAGGCGCTAAAAAATTCATCTCGTTTTCAGCCAGCGCTGGATTTGGTGGCAACCCAAGCGGAGAGTTGGTTGCGTGAACGTAGCGAGCAATTCTGGCAAAGATATTCAACTCGATGGATCGTTCCATCGCACGGGTAAACGCTCTCTGTTCGGGGGTTGAGCCAATCAGTGGCGGATCGGGGTACAGTTCCTCCAGATACTCAATGATTGCAAGAGACTCGGTAAGATATTGCCCGTCGTCCAACTCCAGAACAGGCAATCCGGCTTTGGAGTTGCGCGCAAGATGCTCTGGGCTTCGCTGCTCTCCAGCAGGCAGGTTTACGATCACTTCCTCAATCGCAATACCTTTTTCCGTCAGATAAAACTTAACTCGTGCGGGATTTGGCGCAACCGGAAACGTGTATATCTTCACACTGACTTCGTCTCAGTGGTTGACGAACCAAGCCTGGCGCCCGCGACAAACAATAGCCCAGCCATAATCGCCAGATTCTTCACGAAGTTCTGTAGCTCATGATTACGCTCCATGCCCTCCTCCATCACCCAGAAGTTGTGCATGAATAGATTGATTACCAGGATGAGTCCGGCCAGCACAAATGCCACTACCTGAGTTTTGAACCCAAACATCAATGCAAGGCCACCACCTATCTGAACGACGATGGTAACGACCAGGAGCACAGGGATCAGCGGCACCCCGTGAGCGGCCATATATTCACTGGTGGCCGCAAAGCCGGTAATCTTGCTGATGCCCGGCAAGATAAAGTAGATGCCCAGCAGGCCTCTACCAACGAGCAACATCAGGCGTTCAAATGGTTGTGTATTATCGAGCATGTTTTTCCTCGTGCTGTTTACAGCAAGTTGCTTTGGGCGTCACCATCCAGCACCTGTAACAAGGCACTAAACGTGGTAGTTTACGCCGATAGTACCTGATTAGAATTAGAAACAGGAGATAGAATGGGAATCACTAACGTAGCCAGTACTCTGGCCGAACTTCCTACCCTGGTAAAACTGAGCAAGCTCACCAAACCCAGACCACTGGACACCTGCGACTCGCTAGCGAATCAAGCAGAACAGGTGGCAGCAAAATTCGCTGACAGACCCGCTATTGTCTTTGAAGGCAAGACCGTCAGTTGGCGTGAACTGAATGCACTGGCCAATCGCTATGCCAACACCCTCAAGGCACAAGGGCTTGGTAAAGGTGATGCAGTAAGCCTGCTTATGGAAAACCGCATTGAGTATGTGGCAATGCTGATCGCGGTTAATAAGATCGGTGTCGCCGCAGCGTTGATCAATACCAACTTGACTGGGCGCTCACTCAAGCACTGTATTGATATCACGCAGTCGCGAAAATGTATCTTCGGAGAGGAGCGTAGCGAGGCCATTGCCGACATTCGCAATGAGCTCACGTTAGAGGCACCAAAGGACTACTACTTTATTGCTGATACCGGCGCAGAGCCTTGCCCCGACTGGGCTCAAGATTTTGGTGAGCTGGCCGAGAGTGCAGATACGAGCAATCCACCCGACACCACCCAGATCACCCTGGGGGATACCGCACTTTATATATTCACTTCTGGCACTACAGGCCTGCCAAAAGCGGCGGTGCTGTCGAATCGGCGCTACCTGATGAGCGCCATGCTATCCAAAGCTGGTGGCATTCGCTGTAACGAGCACGACGTCATCTATATCTGTCTGCCCCTATATCACGGCACAGGCTTGTTTTTGGGGGCAGGTGCCTCTTTCTGCTCCGGCGCCTGTATGTTTATCCGTCGCAAGTTCTCCGCCAGCCGCTTCCTTGGCGAAGTAAGAGAACATGGTGCCACCTGCTTTATCTATATTGGTGAGTTGTGTCGCTATCTGATGGCTGTGCCATCCCAATCGGATGATCACAACAACCCTCTTACGCGCATTATGGGTAATGGCCTGAGACCCGATGTATGGCATGAGTTCAAGAACCGTTTCGGGATTAAGCGGGTGTCCGAGTTTTATGGCGCCAGCGAAGGCAACGTCGCCTTCGTCAATCTCATGAACAAGGACTGTACGGTGGGTTTCACATCCATGCCAGTGGTGCTCATTAAATACGATGTAGAAAACGATGAAATTGTGCGCGATAGCAATGGCCTCTGCATTGAGGTGCCAAAAGGTGAGCCGGGGCTGATGTTAGCCAAGATCACTGATGATACCGCCTTCGAAGGCTATACCAGCAAAGAGGAGAGCGAGAAGAAAGTGCTGCGCGATGCACTCGAACAGGGTGATGCCTGGTTTAACTCAGGCGACCTTATGCGAGTAACCGATGTAGGCTTCACCGCCGGATTTCCCCACTACCAGTTTGTAGATCGCGTTGGCGATACATTCCGTTGGAAGTCTGAGAACGTGTCCACTAATGAAGTGGGCGAGCGAGTCAACGAATTTGAGCAGATCCATATGTGTAACGTCTACGGTGTGGAAGTACCGCACGCCGACGGTCGCGCGGGCATGGCAGCCATCACGATGAAGGACGTCGTGCATGAGTTGAACCTTGAAGCCTTCTCGGCGCATGTAATCGAAGAATTGCCAGCCTACGCAAGACCCGTGTTCCTGCGTATTTTGCCGGAAATGGATACCACTGGTACGTTCAAGATGGTCAAGGGCGACCTGCGCAAAGAGGCGTACCACTCCGATAAAGTGAGCGATCAACTCTATGTGATGAAACCTGGCAGCACTGTTTATGAGGCACTCGACAGCGACTTCGTCGAACTCATGGACAGAGGTGAAGCCGGCTTTTAGGTGAGTGCCTGCAAAGGCATCTAAACGCGCGCGTGGGCCGAATCGCCAACGCTTGGTAAGCCTTCTATACTATGAGTACATTCAGGATCGACAGAGAGCAATAACGGGAGAAGAGTATGTTTACGCGAATGCAAGATGGCACGGCAGAAGACTGGGCCGTCATTGGTGCAGCACACCAGGAACACTTCAAGAAGACGCCAGAAACACTGCTGAATATGTTGCGCAGCCTCGAAGACGTTTCAGTAGGCTTTGCCTGCAATCAACTCCAGCACAGTCTGATGACGGGAACATTGGCGCGTCGCGACGGTGCCAGCGATGAGGAAGTCGCAATCGCACTGCTTCATGATGTCGGTAAAGCAGTGAACATCCCCAACCACGGCCCTATAGCCGCAGAACTGATGAAGCCATACGTGTCAGAAGACGCCTATCACGCTATTTACCACCATCAGCAGTTTCAGGGTAAGTACTACTACGAGTTTATGGGCGAGAGCCCGAAGCTGCGTGATGATTTCAAAGATGAGAGCTGGTACGACCTGGCCGTAAAGCTGGTTGATCGCTGGGATGCTCCCGCGTTTGATCCCGACTTTGAGGTGGATAGCCTGGAGTCGTTCGAGCCGTTGCTACAGGACATTTTCGGACAGCCCAAGCGCACGCTGTAAAACGGCCCGTGAGGATGCAGCGAATCTGGTTGCTGAGACTGCTGCTGCCGATTCGCTTCAGTCGGCTGCTAAGTGGCCTACAGATATCGATAATCCTCTTAATCCTGTTTCTGTGGGGCACTGACAACAGTGCCCATACCCAAGGCGCCCCCTACCTGTTCTTCAGCGCCATCATCGGCTACAGCATCGCCATGTTTAGCTATATAACAGACAAGTGCCGCGAGGCACTGATAGAGCTTCAACCGACGCTACAACTCTCTGACGAAGAATTCGACGAGCAACTGGGCCGCATTGGCTACTGCCGGCCCTATGAAGCCGTGCTAGCTCTGCTGATAGGTCTTGCCGGCGGCATTCCGCACATAATCCTGCTTTCGGATTCCGTAAGCGGTCTCTTCGAAGATTTTCTTACTGACATTCACACCTTTACTGCATTTACCGGCACTTTGATGGTGTGGGTTGTAGTGGCGACGATGAGCTACTTTCTTGTGCGCTATGCCATCATGTTTGCCCGCCTCGGCAAGCACTCTGTTGAGATCGACATACTCAACAACAAACCTCTAGTACCCTTCTCCCACGTCGCCACGCTCCTGAGCCTGTCTCTAATAGGTTCTATGGCTCTGTTTCCACTGATGTTTCTGGAGCAGACGTCAATTTTTGTCAGCATGGTCCCTGGGCTAATCAGCTTGGGAATCCCAATGATCGCTCTATTTATCATCCCAATATGGCCTGTTCATAAACGAATGACAGCGGAGAAAGAACGTGAGTTATCGGGCATCAATCGCCGCATAGCAGACGTGCGGCAGGGGCAATCGCTGGAGGTGTTGGACGATGCTACATTCGCCCAGCTAAACCCACTACTCCTGTCGAGACGCGAGGTATTGAGTGCGCCTGTATGGCCATTTGACGCAGGCTCGCTCACCCAAATAACGCTGTATTTAGTGATCGTCCCACTAACCTGGGCAGGTGCTGCTCTGCTCGAAATGGCAATGGAGTCGTTTTTGTAAAACCTCCAGCGCACGGACTCGCCTACCCTGCCTGCTGCATACGCCGGCGTATAACCTGCATACGCAGTTCACCGCAAATAGCCTTCATCTTGACGCATCATGGTAGCTGCCGACCTGATTCTGAGAGATTATGCTCCCAGATTCATACTTCATCACGCTGGCAAGCGCTTATACGCGCACAGCCCAGTTCGATGCAAGTATATAGAGGGGACCGACAATGAACACATTCACGAAATTGGCAATTGCTAGCATTGCGCTGTGTAGCCTGATGCTTAGCACTGGCGCGAGTGCGCAGAACTATGAACAAAATGGCGACGCCCAGATCGGGTCGAAGATGAAAACCCGAAAGCCCAAAACTGATTTTCCGCACGACAAGCACTACTCGGAATTCACCGACAAAGAAAAAAGAGCCTATCGACGGCCCTACGAAGGTATACCCGATACAGAAACGCCGCCCTATCCCGAGAAGAATATGAGCTGGATTAGCTGGGAGATAAGTCGATTAGCCAAAGAGCGCGTGCGCAACTGGCCACGTGGCAAGATGTTCGCAATTGTCGACGTGAGCGCCACAGGTGTCGCGAAAAAGGTCACGATTTACGAAGCGCCCAACAGCGAGTCTGCGCAGCTTACCAGCTACGTGTTAACACAAACCCAGTTCACACCGGCAGATTGTGACGGCACGCCCTGTGATGGCGAATTTCTGTGGCAGGCTGAGTACAAAGACCTCGAGTTCCGAACCGGTTCACGCTAGCTGCAAACTCACTCAGGGCTTCAGCTAGCAGCTGTTGCCCTGATAAATGCAGGCCGCTGCTTGAGCCGCTCAAAGTAGGCAGCGGTGTTAGGCTTAAAGCCTTCAGCCAAATCCATTGATTCGGCCAGCAGCAATGAAAAACCAATGCAGATATCTGCAATCGTAAACTTGTCAGCGCATAGATACTCACTATCTGCCAATGCCGTTTCCACCGAGCGCAAGCGCGCGAAAAACCACTTGATGTAAGCATCCCCCGCCGCCTGCAAGCCCAATTCAGGCTCCATGACCTTGAAGCGCAGCGCTACCGTCAAAGGAAATGTCAGCGTTGCATCACTGCGGTACAACCAATTCAAGTACTCACCGTAGGCGGCATCACCCGGCTTGACCGCGATGTCAGTGGGGCCATAGGTTTCCACTAAGTAGTGAGCAATGCCGGAGGACTCGGCCATCTGCACATCGCCGTCAACAAAGAAAGGCACCGTGCCTATCGGATTAAGTTCTTTATAGCCCTCATGCAAAAAGCGCGGAGGAAAGCTCATCGTCTCCAGCTCGTAGTCCAATCCCATTTCTTCCATCGTCCACAATGGGCGCAACGAACGTGAATTAGCGCAATGCCATAACTTCATCTTTAGACGTCCTCTTCTTCTACATCGATTTCAAACAGCAGATCATCCGCTGCTATCTGCCTGCCCGCTTCCGCCTGCACATCGATAACCGTGCCGGCTGCCTCGGCCTCTATTTCATAGTGCATTTTCATGGCCTCCAGTACCGCTAACTTCTGACCCGCCTCTACCTGGTCGCCAACGCTCACACAGACTTCCAGCAACGCGCCGTGCATAGGCGCCACAATATGACCACCCCCACTGGCGACTTCCTGCGCTCCGTCAAGCGGAATTAAATCCCTGAATTCACTGGCGTGGCCATCTACCGAAAAGTAGAACGTATTGTTGGCGCTGCGAAAGAATCGAGCGACATGCTGATCCCCATCAACGGCAATATGGGCAGTACCATCCTCAACGGACAAAAGCTCCACCAACAAGGGCTCAGACTCAGCATCGGCTGCAACGCGGTAACGGGATCGCCCCTGTGGAACAATGGACAGATCATGCAGCGAATCGCCATGCGCGTAGCGCTTACGCATTACTAGCGGGCTGGCACTGGACCAATCGCGTAACTCCTGCGCAACTATCACACTTTTGGCGTGTAACTGTGTGTGTTGCAAAAAGGATTCCAGAACAGCCGCAGCACTACTGTGCTCCACTGTGGGTATAACGTGGGAGATCTCACCCTCGGCAAATTGCTCTGCAATGAAGGCTGTTGTTGCGCCGCCTTCGGCAAAGCAGTCTTTTTCGAGACAAGCCACAAGGAAATCGCGGTTGTGGGTTGGACCAAACAATACCGTGTCTTTTAGCGCCTCAATCAATCGCAATCGGGCTACTTCGCGATTGGGTCCAAAGGCAATAATCTTTGCCACCATCGGGTCATAGAAAGGGCTGATTTCCTGACCCGAGGCTATACCGCTGTCCACGCGAACACCAACGCCTGTGGGTTCACACCACTTATCGATCATGCCGGAGGTCGGCAAAAAATCCTGAGCTGGGTCTTCAGTATAGAGACGCACCTCGATGGCATGACCACTGAGCTCAGCGTCTTCTTGGGCAAAGCCGAGTTCATCGCCCTGCGCCACCTGCAATTGCAGCGCAACCAAATCCAGACCCGTGATCAACTCCGTTACTGGATGCTCCACCTGCAGACGGGTATTCATCTCAAGAAAATAGAACTTGCCGCGCTCATCCAGCAAAAACTCAACAGTGCCTGCTCCGCAGTACCCGATGCTTTGGGCGGCAGCCACTGCAGCAGCACCCATTTCGGCGCGAAGTTCCTGAGTCATCACAGGACATGGCGCCTCCTCAACCACCTTCTGATGACGGCGCTGCACAGAGCAATCGCGCTCTCCTAGATGAACGGTGTTACCCAGTGAATCGGCAAACACCTGAACTTCCACATGGCGTGGCCTGATAATGGCCTGCTCCAAAATAAGCTCATCACTGCCAAAGGCGCCTAGTGCCTCGGCACGCGCCAGACTAATTGCATTAGCCAATTCTGCTTGCTCGTTTACCAGTCGCATGCCTCTGCCACCGCCACCGGCCGCAGCTTTCACCATCAGCGGTAACTCAATAGACTCCGCTTCGCGCAGCAGCGTAGCGTCACTTTGATCCTGCCCCTCGTAACCGGGCACACATGGCACATCAGCTTCAATCATCCGCCTTTTCGCTTCAGCCTTGTTACCCATGAGGTGAATGGCATCGGCGGAGGGACCAATAAAAACCAGACCCGCCGCGTCACAGGCACGCGCAAATTCCGCGTTCTCGCTGAGGAAGCCGTAACCCGGATGAATCGCCTCTGCGCCAGATGCGGCCGCTGCAGCCAGGATTTTCTCCGCCACCAAATAGGACTCGTTGACAGGGCTAGCACCAATCAGTATTGCTTCATCTGCCATCTGCACATGCGGGGCAGAGGCGTCTGCCTCTGAGTACACGGCAACCGTTCGATAACCCTGCTCTTTGGCCGTCTTGATAACGCGGCAAGCTATTTCGCCACGATTGGCAACCAGAACACTGGTGAATCTATTCATAACAAACTCCGGTAACTAATCCTGAGCCCAACTGGGTTTACGTTTTTCAACAAAGGCTGCAACGCCCTCACGACCTTCTTCGCTCAGCATGCACGAAGCAAACCCCTGTGATGCCAAATCCAGCGCTTCTGGGCGAGGTCGGCGGGTGGTCTCAAATACTATGCTCTTGGTGACTGCGTTCGCGGTGGGAGCGCAGAATGCTATCTGGGCAAGTACTTCGGCACACTTCTCATCCAGGTCATCGGCATCCTCTGCCAGAATGTGGCCAATACCGTACCCCACAGCCTCCTCTCCTTTGAAGCGCGCGCCGGTAAGCATCAAACGCCGTGCCTGCGTTAGCCCAACACGCTCTGTTACAAAAGGAGCAATCTGAGCAGGCGGTATGCCTAAACTGGTCTCGCTCAAACGAAACTTGGCCTCGCGTGTAACGATAGTGACATCACCAACACAGGCAAGACCCAACCCACCGCCAATCGCAGCCCCTTCAACCAACATGATGACCGTTTGCGGTTGCTCGTTAAGCTTTATCATGAGGTTACCAAAGGTGCGATTACCCCTGGCCACATCGTCATGTGACGGTTGCCCGCCCTGCATGTCAGACTTGAATCCTTTGATATCACCGCCTGCACAGAAAAAGCCCTCCTTACCACGAATGATGATCGTGCGCAGGCTGCGGTCTTCGTGCACAGCATCCAGCACCGCACTCAGCTCATCCACCATTTCGCCAGATAGCGCATTCTTGGCCTGCGGCCGATTCAGCCAAATGGTCAATACGCTGCCGTCGGGCTCCAGAATCAGGTCCTGTGTATCGGGTAGTGCGTTCATTGCTTATGCTCCAAGGTTCACGCTTACATTCTGGCAATGCCAAAGCTGTTCGGTCTAACAGTGCGATGCCGTGTTTCCCAGCAGGTTTCCAGCAAAAAGCCCAGGGTATTTCGCATATCGCGCGGATCTATCATGCCGTCATCAAGCATGTGTCCGGATGTATAGAAAGCGCCCGCCTGACTATCAAACATATGCGTAAGCGCCGCCTCCTGTTTCGTCAATGCGTCTTCGTCGGCCTCAACACCGGTGGCCGCAGCCTTGCCACGAGCCACAATAGACATTGTCTTTGCTGCCTGCTCACCACCCATTACACCCGTGCGGGCATTGGGAAAGGTATACAGAAAATCGGGATCAAAGTGACGACCACACATTCCGTAGTTACCTGCACCAAAGCTGGCGCCGGTCATCATGGTTATGCGCGGAACGTCGAGGTTTTGCACCGCCTGAATCATCTTCGATCCGTGCTTGATCATGCCAGCCTGCTCAGACTTGGTGCCCACGATATAGCCAGTGGTATTTTGCAGGAACAACACGGGAATATTGGCTTGATCACACAACTGAAGAAACTGGGTGGCCTTGGTTGCGCCATCAGGATCGATAGAACCATTGTTGCCGAGTATGCCGCAGGGTAAACCCATTATCTCGGCCTGTAAGCAAACTGTTGCCGCACCATAGCGTGGTTTGAAATCGAGAAAGTCTGAACCATCAACGGTTCGCGCAACCAGTTCACGCATATCGTATGGGGTTCTGTAGTCACACGGAATAACACCCGCTATCTCATCGGTATCGTAGATGGGCTCAAGGTAACTGCCACGGGTTGGGCGCTCGCAGTCCTTGTTCCAATGCAGCCGAGCAATCAATTCGCGTGTGATCTGCACAGCCTGCCCGTCGTTCTCGGCCAAATACTCAGCCAAGCCAGACACGGTTGCGTGCATCTCTGCGCCACCGAGTTCTTCTTCGGTTGCGATCTCACCGGTAGCTGCCTTGAGTAATGGAGGACCCGCAAGAAAAGCGCGTCCATTGCCCTTCACTGCCACCACATAGTCGCTCAGGCCAGGCATGTAAGCACCACCGGCCGTAGAGGAACCATGCAGAATTGAGATGACAGGAATACCTGCTTTGCTGAGTTTTGCCAGGTTGCCAAATAGTGCGCCACCCTTGGAGAAACCTTCCACGGTATAGTTCAGCAAATCGCCGCCGGCACTTTCTACCAGGTGCACGAAGGGCAGTTTTTGCTGCAATGCGATTTCTTCCGAGCGAGTAATGCGATAGGCACCAGCAGTCGTGAGCGAACCGGCCTGAATGCCGCTATCGTCCACCACCACCACACAACGCACACCCGCGATAAATCCTATGCCCGCGATGATCGTAGAGCCCGGCAATGAACGCGCCGGATCATCGGTGTCGAGTAAGTAGCCCGCTATGTTACCAATAGCCATGAATGGCATGCCAGGGTCTAGCAAACGTGCCAATCGCTCCCGGGGTAATAACTGGCCACGGGCTTCAAAGCGCGACGCACGTTTCGCCGAGAGAATGGCTCCGCGGCTGTTAAGCTCATCCAACGTGTCGATGAGCTCCAGCATCTCCTGGCGATTCTTGCGAAAACCATCGGAGCTTGTATTGATTTTGGAATTGAACACTGGCATTACAGGGTCTCCGCAATTTTTGGAGGTACAAGGACGGGGCATTCCAGCAACAGTTGAGCGTAACCTTTGCCTTGTGGGTCGTTGCGAATGCTTGCCACACCACCACCGCCTAACACGTTGTGAAGCAAAAAATTGAGCGCGTGGGGGCCTGGCATTACATAGCGCTCAACATTGCCCGGCGCATCGTCTTCCAGGAAATGTGAAAAACGTTCTGCGACCACGGCGCGGGTGAGAGCGCTGCAAATATAGGTAAAGTAAGCCGGGTCTCGGGCAATAATACCAACGTTGGCCTTATCACCCTTGTCGCCACTGCGGCCCCACGCCAGCGCCACCAGAGGAACCTCTACCCAATCTTCCTGCGCCGCCGAGCCGGGATCGGCTGGTCTGGCTAGCCTGGCAGAATCAAAGCGATCACCATGAACCTCGTTACTCGTCAGGTTCTTATCCTCACACTCCACAGCTACGCTAACCGTCGATTTGTCGACCGTGCAGGAAAACAAGCGCACAACGGGCGACGGTCGCGGCCGACTACCGGCAAATCCACTGAGGCCCGGTGGCGTGGCAAGACCCAGCCCAACTGCCTCTTTCAGCAAGATACCGATACCCGCAGCATCTGGATGCTTCGCGGCTAATTTAAGCACCACCTCACGACTGGATTCGACCCCGGAGAAACGACCGTACTGACTCTCTGATCCCAAGACCTCGATACTGGTTTCGCTGAAATCGGCCAGGCCGGCAGACTTGAATACATTGCGCGAGGCTTCAAGCACAGCTGTTCCCAGCGCACGCGCCTTACGGTCGGCATCAATGCCATAGAAGCTCATATAGGTACCTCCCCGGAACTGATCCAGGTAAGTAGCGCTGACTTTGTACTGATCGGGTGCGACGGTGCCCTGCGCACCTGTGACACGAACGCGGTGCTCGCCAACCTGCTCTGCGACGGCGGTGGAGAAATCACACACAACATCAGGCAGCAGATAAGCCTGTGGATCACCGATTTCATAGAGCATTTGCTCACACACCGTACCCACGTTAACGAGCCCGCCGGTACCTTCAGGCTTGGTACAGACAAAACTGCCATCACTGCTAACCTCGGCTATGGGATAACCGATGTTGGCAATGTCGGGCACGTCTTCCCAGTCTGTGAAGTTGCCACCAGTCGCTTGGGGACCACATTCCAGAATGTGACCGGCCAGAGATCCCATGGCCAGTTGGTCGTAGTCGGTTCGGCTCCAGCCAAACGCATGAATACAGGCCCCCAGCGTCACTGCACTGTCGACACAACGGCCCGTCACGACTATGTCGGCACCTTGTGCCAGCGCTTGCGCTACCGGAAACGCGCCCAGATAAGCATTCACACTCAGCAGTTTATCGGCAGGGGGAAATGCTTCATCGGAGAACATCTCTCGTATACCTGAAGCCTCCAGCTGTGCCGCGCTCGGCAACAGGTCGTCGCCCGTAATACAGGCGACGCTCAACGACAGCCCCTGCTCAGCAATCAACTGGCGCAGACCTGCTGCACACGCCTGTGGATTCACACCACCGGCATTGGAGATAATTTTGACGCCTTGCTGTGCAATGGCCTTGAGATTGGGCTTCATGGCAGCCGATAGAAAATCAGTGGCGTAACCGCGGCTATCATCTTTGAGCCGCGCTCGCGCCATGATCGACATGGTGATTTCTGCGAGGTAGTCATAAACGATGTAGTCGAGGTTGCCCGCCGCCAATAGCTGCGGGGTTGCTCTGGCCGCATCGCCCCAGAAACCACTCGCGCCACCAATCCGTAATACCGTGTCCGTCATCGACCACTGCCCTCAAACTTTTTCATGCAAGGCACTAGATACTACGGATATCGGCGCACAGAACAACAAAATATGAAGCCAATTGCAGGGGGCAATGGCCTACCAAGGTTAAAACGCTGGGACTTTGCGCCACTTACCTGCCTTGATACACCGGGGCACGCTTCTCCATGAAGGCCAACATACCCTCTTTGGCATCGGCCGTTTGTGAACACAGAATCTGATTTCTATTCTCAACGGCCATCGCAGCGTCAACGCTACCAGCATCAATCGCGACATTGAGCCCCTCCTTGGTCAGTCGCAACCCCATTGGAGACGCCGCAAGCATGTCGTCAATATACGACTGTGCAGCTGCTGGCAGTTCGTCATCAGGTACCACCTCCGACACAAGGCCCGTTGCCAGCGCACGTTCGGCATGAATGAAGCGACCCGTTAACATGAGCTCTGATGCCAGCGACGTACCCACAAGGCGCGGCAAGAAATAGGACGTACCCATATCGCACGAAGACAGCCCCAGTTTAATAAAGGCCGCATTCATTTTCATACTTTCACCCGCAATGCGGATATCCGATGCCAGCGCCAACGCAAATCCTCCCCCACATGCCGCACCCTGCACCAGGCTGATAATCGGCTGAGGTACGCGGCGCATCATGGCGTAGACCTCTGCAAGATAGCCCTGAAAGCCCCAGCCATTACCCGCCGGTACAGTCCCATCTTTGCTATTCATTACCGCAGCTGCCTGAATATCCAGACCTGCACAAAAGGCACGTCCAGCACCAGCGATCACCACAATGCGAGTCGAGAGATTTTCAGAGAGACTGCCGAAGTATTCTCGAAGCTCTGTCACCATCTGTGTATTGATCGAATTCAATACATCAGGCCGGTTCAGCGTTAGCCAGTCGACAGAGCCGTCGCGGCGAATAGATAGCGTTTCAAAGTGCTCAAACATTCATTCAGTCCTCTAAAAATAGGCAGATGTGCATAGCTATAGCAGAAAAGAAACCGCATAGCCAAACTTGCCGAGCCACGCCAAGCAAGGGATGTGGGTGTGAAGGCAAACCTTAGGCAAAGATCAAAAAAGCTGCTTGCAGTTACGCTGCAAAAATAGGAGATTGGCAGCCTGTATTTTGCCTGTCCGTGCCTATGTCAGAAAACCTACCATTTGTTGTCTCTAACACCGAAGACGACCCGCAAGTACTGCGCAGCCGGTTTGCGCAATGGGGCTATCTCTATTTTAAGTCGTTCGTAGGCAGGGCACGCTGCGAAGCGCAGCTTGAAGAGATACTACAGGCAACGGCACCTTATGTTGTCAGACCAGCAGGTAGCGAGCTGCCGGAACTTGTTGGAGATCCATTCTACGAAACAGATGCTATCTGGGACGAGGTTTACCCCAAGGTACAATCACTGGAATCGTTTCACAGTTTTTTCCATCAACCCGACCTGCTGCAGCTGATGCAAAATGTGGTGAACGACAACGTGTTCGTATACCCCATTAAAATGGCGCGTATCTCCACACCGCGAAAAGTCGGCTACGAAACGCCTCCCCATCAAGATGCCTACTCACACCATGCGGGGCCCACTATGGCTGGCATCTGGGTGGCACTACACGATATAAGCGAAGCGATGGGACGGGTAAAGGTGCTACCAAAATCGCATCTGGGCGGTGTTCGCAAAGTATTCCAGGCAGAGGGCGTGGGCGGTGTACAGTGCGAAATCTATCCCGAGGAAACGCAGTGGCATGTATCGGATTTTGAGCAGGGGGACATACTGATCTTTCACTCCTGCACGGTGCATCGGGCAGAACCCAACTTCACAGAGAACACCGCCCGCATCAGCATTGATACGCGCTTTTGCGACTTCGGCGCACCGGTATTCTCCACCAATCTCGAACCACACCATGGCTGGCGCATCGACACGCTGGGTTGGGATTCAATTTATGAGGGCTGGAACAGCCAGGACCTGAAGTATTACTGGAAAACTTACCCCAATCTGTTCTGATTGGGGTCATCAATGCAGTGAGCAACCAATACGTTCGGCCTGGCAGTTGCAGACCGCACCCGAAAAACAGGGCTAACCTGTCGCTACGCGTGCGCCCGTTACAGCGTCTCCATCTTTTTGTGAAGGCTTTTTGCGAAAGCGAGCCACAACTTCACGCACAGCAGTGGGGAACGCCAGCATAGCCGGGGTCGCGATTAAGGTAAGCACGGTAGCAAAGGACAAACCAAACACGATCGCCTGGGATAAAGGCCCCCAGAAGGTAGCCATCTGTCCACTGGCCGTGATACTTCGATTTATCAGGTCCACCGATAAGCCACAGGCAAGCGGTAACAAGCCAAACACTGTTGTTACCGTTGTCAGCAGAACCGGGCGGATGCGCTGGGAGGACGCGCGCACAATCACTTCTCGAATCGTCAACTCAGGATGCAGTTTTCGCACGTGGTTAAATGTATCGATCAACACAATATTGTTGTTCACCACAATTCCCGCAAGCGCCACAACACCGACTCCCGTGAGAATCGCGCTAAACGGTTTCGCCAGCACTAACAAGCCCAGCAACACGCCCGCGGTAGACATAATCACGGCAAGCAAAATCAATGCGCTCTGATAGAAGCTATTGAACTGGGTCACCAGAAGAATAAACATCAACGCGAGTGACAAAAGGAAAGCCACCTGCACGAACGCCAATGAATTTGCCTGTTCCTCATTAGCACCCCTGAAACGTATAGACAGCGCGGGATCAAACTCTTGCTGCTGGAGCCAGTCATCCATCACCTTCACCATGCTGTCGGCGAGTACACCTTCAACTACATCCGCACGAACCAATTCAATGGCAATACCGTCAACGCGATTTAGGCTATCTACGCCAGGTGCTGGCAACATGCTGACAAAGTTGCTCAGCGGCACCATGCCTTGATTGGTGCTGATACGCAGCTCATCCATCGCGCGGATACCGCGCTCACTCTCCGGGTAGCGTACCCGGATATCGACCGCGTCATCGGCTCCATCGGGACGATACTCGGCGACCTTCACACCATTCGTGACCAGTTGCACCGCAATACCTGCCGAAGACACATCAGCGTCGTAGATCGCAGCCTGAGCACGATCGACTTCGATACGCCATTCGATGGATGGCAAAGCCGCAGTGTCATCGATATCGACAAGTTCAGGCAGCGTATCCATATACGCCCGGATTCGCGCCAGCGCCGGCTCTAGTAACGATCGATCGCGCGAAGACAACTCGATCTGAATGGGCTTGCCAACCGGTGGGCCCTGCTCAAACGGCAACACCTCTACGGAGATACCCGCCAGGTGATTCGTTCGTTCTCGAATCTCGGTGACAATCTCGTTACCCTTTGCGGAGCGTTCCGATTCCGGGTAAAGCTCGACAAACATCGCACCAATTCTGTCGGAGCTGGGACTGGAGTTACCACCGCCCCCAGTATTACCGGGCAAAAATGTCTGCGCATTAATCGAGCGAATACCTACGATCTGCAAAACTTCGCGCTCTACCTCCAGCACAAGATCATTCACTTCACTGGCCGAAAAGTTACCGCGACCGCGCACGGAGACCTGAATGAATTGTGGATCGGAGTCGGAGAAGAATATGGCCCCAGAGCTGAATTTGCCGTAGGCCCAGAAAATACTCATCAGCAAAGAACCGATGACCAGCATCGTGATGCCCGGGCGCGCAACGACTCGGGACAGAAACCGTGCGTAAAGGCCAGTGGGTGTTTTAAGGCGAGTAGGATCACCGGTTTCCAATTCGTGCATCGCCTCCACCGATTTCTTACTGTGTTGGGTAGGCTTGCCAAACAGAGTACCCAGCACTGGGCCAAATAGCAGTGCATAGAGCAACGACCCCATTAATACGGTAAATACAGTAACCGGCAGGTAACGCATAAACTGGCCCGACACGCCCGGCCAGAAAATCAACGGCAGGAATGCTGCCAACGTGGTGGCTGTAGACGCCGTTACGGGCCAAAACATTCGCTTTACGGCTTCTGCGTAAGCGCTTCTGTGATCCATGCCATCGCCCATCATGCGATCGGCGTATTCTGTGACCACAATGGCGCCATCAATGAGCATACCCAGTCCGAGCAGCATGCCGAACATCACCATGAAGTTAAACGTATAGCCAAACTGGTAGATCAGAATAACGGAGAACAGCAGCGACACGGGTATACCAAGCCCCACAATGACACCACTGCGAAACCCCATTGCGGCCACCACAAGCACCATCACCAATGCGAGTGCAGTAAAGATATTGCCCTGCAGTTCTGTTACCTGCATTTCGGCAAACTCTGCCTGGTCCTGGGACACGATCATCTCGATGCCCGCAGGAATATCGGGGCGAGCTCGCTCAATGACTTCACGCACCTTCTCAACCGTCGAAATAATGTTGGCGTTGGCGCGCTTGGTCACTGATACCGATATCGTGTCGCGACCGTTATAGCGGGCAAAGCTGGTTCGATCCTTAAACGTACGTCTGATCGTAGCGACATCCTGCAATGTCACTACTCTGTCACCCTCGCTGGCAATAGGCAGCTCCAGTACGTCACGCGCCTCTTCAACAACGGCTGGCACTTTTACTGAGAACCGGCCTCTGCCAGTGTCTATGCTACCGGCTGGGATCAGGCGATTATTGCGTAACAGAATCGTGAGAAGCTCTTCGCTGGAAATCTTGTAGGCGTTGAGTGCATCGGGGTCGATGATGACCTCGAGCACTTCTTCGCGGTGACCCTGCAAATCGGCAGCTAGCACATCGGGAATAGCCTCGATATCATCGCGCAGCTTCAGCGCCGTCTGGTATACGCTGCGCTCGCTGGCATTAACCCCAATCAGGTTAATCTGAATCATCGGGAAGTCATCGACGGTGAGTTCCTTGATGAAGGGCTCTTCAGCAGTAGAGGGAATCTCTGATTTGGCTCGATTTACGGCTTCACGTACATCGATCAGAGCCTGATCCAGGTCCTGGCTAACGTCAAATTCCACAAAAAATGTGGCCATACCTTCTGATGCGGAAGATTTGAGTTCTTCAACGCCCTCGAGCTTACGCAGCTCGATCTCCATCGGCTGCACCAGCAGTCGCTCTGCATCTTCCGGGGAGATGCCCTCATGCGCCACCCCTATATAGAAGAAGGGCAGCTCAATGTGAGGATCATTGGCTATTGGCAGCGCAGCTCGAGAAATCATACCCGCGACGATTACCACCGCCATCAGCGACAGCGTAGTTCGCGTGCGGCTGATGGCCGAGTCGATCATACTGGTCATGGCTGAGCAACCTGGGCGCTTGGGTCATTGGGGTAGATAGCTTCTACCTCCTGACCTGCACTGACAAACTCCTGCCCCACCGTGATTAAGCGAGTGGTATCGGGAAGCCCGGTCACCCAAACCCCGCCGGGACCATCTTCAATTATGCGAACAGTGTGAAATTCCACCACATTGTTTTTACCAAGGGTACGAACGCCGATCTCACCACCATCGTCCAGCGCAAACAGTGCTGGGGATATCTGGTGCGCGTTCACTTCGCCGAGTCCGATACGCACGTTCACCGTAAGGCCCGAGCGCACGCTAAAGTCTGCGTTCTCAACCGTTATCTCCACTGGGTAAGTACGCGTCACGGGATCGCTTTGCTGGCCAACGAAGGTGACAACGCCGGCGATTTCGCGGCCATTGCTAATACGACCCACGACATTGTCGCCCAAGGCCATGTTCTCAACTTCGCTCTCGGTGACGTCCGCCAGAATCAACATGGGGTCGAGGTCGATAAGCGTGGCGCAAACCGCACCAGGCACTGCATAGTCGCCCACATTCATGTGCAGCTGCTCTACCACACCACCGAAAGGCGCCACGATACGTGTGCGCTCGAGATTAAGCGTTTGGCGGTGTACTTGAGCGCGCACAGACTCCAAACGGGCTGCAGACCGCGCGATCGCTGTTTCCGATTGCAGACCCTGCTCCTTCAACTTCAAGCTGCCCTCGTACTCGATACGCGCCTCTTCGAGTGACGCTTTCGCTTCAGTAACCGCCACCTTCCTGTCATCGACAGCCACTTCGCACAGAAGATCGCCCTGCTCCACCCGCATACCGCGCTCCATGGGTCTTGAAACGATCTTGCCAGCCACCTCTGCCGCAACATCGACCATTCGCTTGCTTTCAGTTTTGCCGCGCAAAACCAGATAGCGAGTTCTGGACTCCGAACGCAAGACTACGGCGCGAACGCGCGGTAGATCCGATTGGCTAAAAGGTTCCGATTGGGAACTCTCTAGGGCAAGCGAGTCGTGCTCGGTTGTGCCGGAATCCTCCGTAAGCATTCCCGACAACAGCCAGAGGAGTATGCCTGCGCCGATGCAGGTTGCGATAACCAAGTTCTTTGACATTAATTTCTACCGTGTAGTGCAAATCCGGGGCCAATATTATACGGATTAACATTGATCGTGTAAGGCGACATATGTCACTGTTTTCAAGGGTTTCACACCTTGCTCACAAACTTTTACGGCTGCTGAGCGCACCCAGACCAGTGCTATATGTCCAGTATTTGCCTAAAACCCCATTTCCCTCTAATGTTGAACAGTAGTTGGACAACTAAAAAGGAGAGTGGAATGGAGATCCTACTCATCGGTGGCGCTGCTTTCGTTATCGTGATGGCATGGAAGTTACTAAGAAGTACCCCAGGCAAACCAGCGCAAAGGCCTGGCCACAAAGCCAGGCAGGCGCAGAGCCACAACCCCTATCAGTCCCTGTCTTTGATGCTGCCGATCGCGCATTGCAACGCCGCCAGTTCACTGGCAGACAAGCGGTTTCTCAAAAGGGAAGTACCTTCACTGCCATTGAAGGGTTGCGACAAGGCCACGTGTAAATGCGGATTCCTGAAACACAGCGACAGGCGGGAAGATGAGGACGACCGGCGGGCGCTATATGGGTTACGAGCAGAAATGCATGCTATCCACACAGGTACCGAGCGCCGTAAGCGCCGGGGACGCAGGGCTAGTGATTTTGCGATGGCGTAACGAAAAACCGAGCTGATCGCCACTCGTAAAGAGCGGCAATCACCACAGCGATAAATGACGGTGAATGATTTTGTTTTATGGGCCAGATTGAACTTGAAATTATGGTGTTCGGCTGAGTTGCCACTACCGTTAAGGGCGTTTCACCAGCGCTTTTTTGAGCGGCATCTTGCGATAGGCTTCCAATAGCCCGATCTTATCGACGATTGCCTCAAATCGAGGATTGCCATACAAACCGACAAAAATGCGGTCACTCAATACAGTCTGGGCCAAACCGGTATCACGTTGCTTCAGGCCGACCTCCAGCCAATCAAGTGCCTCGTCGATGTCTCCGTGCAGTGCATAGACCTGTGCTATTTGCACTGCCGAGTCATGACCGTTTTTGTCGATAAAATCCTCTAGCCCCGATTCCTTGCCGCTATCGCGTCGCAGGCCATAGCGAATAAGTAATTCTGCCCAGTTGCGCCAGAACTCCTCCCGCATTTTTGCAACCTGCTCCAAGGCACGATCGGCATCACCGCGTGCAATGTAAATTTTGCTCAAAAAGCCATAGGCGTTGCGATGAGCCGGATTGATTGACAGCAGGTGACGGTAACAATCGTCCGCCTCGTCCAGGCGGTCCAGCTCTATCAGCAGTCGCCCCATATCGTGATAGGAGTTTTCATCCATTGGATCCAGCGTAACAATGCGCTTACAAATATTGACTGCTAGCTCAAGCTGCCCTTGGTAGGCGTTTAGTTCAGCCAGGGCATAGAGCACCTCGGTATTATTCGGCTCCAGTTTCTCCGCTTTTTGCAGTGCGTCTGCGGCTCCACGCCAATCCCAGTCCCAATTACTCTTGAGGCGGCTCAGTGCAACCCAAGCACTCGCCGAGTCCGAATCAAGCTCCAGAGCACGCTGCAAGGCATCACGCGCTTTCTCAAAGCCCTCCTCCAGTGCAGCATACGCCATTCCAGACTGCTGCATCAGCGCTTCGGCAAGCCCCGCCCACGCCGGCGCATAGTTCTCGTCAAGCGCAAGAGATTTCTCAAATGCGGCCACTGACATGTTCAGACCGATTTCATCTTTATGAGCCAGAAAATGCCTGCCCTGCAGGAATAGGCTATATGCTTTGGGGTCGGTCTCATTCACTCGCGGTGCTTCACCGAGCAATTTAAGTTTGAGCACACTCACCACGACCTGGGCAATTTCATCCTGAACCTGGAAGATGTTCTCGAGCGAGCGATCATAGGTTTCGGACCAGAGGTGATAGCCGTCAGCAGCCGAAATAAGCTGTACCGTTACCCTGATCTGATCGCCGGCCTTACGGACGCTGCCTTCGAGTATATGAGCTACATTGAGTTTCTCGGCGACCTCGTGAATATCCGCTTGGGTATTTTTGAAGGAGAATGCAGAGGTACGTGCCGCGACATGCAACTGAGGAATCTTGGCAAGGAGGTTGAGTAGTTCTTCCGCTAATCCATCGGAAAAATACTCCTGGTCTTGTTCTGCAGACATGTCCGCAAACGGCAGTACGGCGATACTGGCTTTATCCGGGTTTGTGGGCGCTGTATTTTCCGTGGGTTTATCGGCCTCAATGGGAGGCTGAGCAGCAAGCTTTACACCCGACTCCTCTGCGGACAGCTCCACCTTGATACCGTCTGGCGTTAGTTCGAATGCCCAGGCCAGCAGAACGGCCACGGGGAACCCAATAATCAATACCACCAGGATGACTTTGACCACCCACTCTGGCGCACTGAAGCT
Source organism: Halioglobus sp. (assembly GCA_039990395.1). Taxonomy (GTDB): domain Bacteria; phylum Pseudomonadota; class Gammaproteobacteria; order Pseudomonadales; family Halieaceae; genus CALINF01. Next base: position 78,918 of record JBDXFZ010000074.1, on the reverse strand, counting down.
TTCCAGCAACAAGTCGGCTACCTGAGCCAATACCCAGGAAGTCACAACATACGCTATCGCGACACGAATAACATGCCGCCGTTTGAGTTCGGAAAACAGTGAAGCCATTACAGCACCTGAATACGCAACTCATCGAACTATAGCATCTGCTGTAAATGGATAGCGGGAAAATTGATCCTCGTAGTCTCAAGGGGATGGACGGCGAAATGGCGATGTCCGGCGAGCACTGTATGGGTGACTAGCAGAAATACACGCGATTCACCCCGGTAACGAGCGCCGGGGACGCAGGACTAGTGATTTTGCGATGGCGTAAAGAAAAACCGGGTTAATCACCCTCGGAACAAGAGGCAATCAACCCGGCGGACTAGAGCTTCCGATCAGACCGGAAGGGGTGTCATCTTGCTAAGGCGCTGGGCATGCAGTTCCAAGATAGTGAAAGCCATCGGTGAACTCACAGCCAAAGCTGGAATCTGCCACTGCGGCAGGGTCAGAAAAGTCGTCGCCTTCAGGCTTCACACCGAACTCTACCCAAGTCGCCAGATCAACAAACGCCCGTCCTAGCTCTTGCGGTGTAAAATCGCAATGCACAACGCCTCGAATCGCTCGCTGCACCAATAGATCCGACTGTCCATTCGCGCTGACCCGCTTTTGGTACTCCACTTGATTTAGTACGGGCACAAACAAGTCACCTAGGTTGTGCAAAGTCAGTACTGGAATATTGATATCACCTGAGATCGTAGGAATCTGTGCCAGACCTTGCTTGCGGCGCGTTTGTGGTTCAGCGGCTAAGCGAAAGATGTAGGTGTTAAGCGTCTCCTCCTCGGGGCTCAGCTCCGGATCGGCATCGAACTGGTAGGTTGTATCTATATTGTCTACGGCGCTGCCTGGTGCTCTCGGGAATGAGCCATCACCAATCGCTAGTTCGAACAGAAAGTTCGCCCCAGCACCCCCCACTTCTGGCGGACTGTTCCAGAAGAACCATGCTTCATCGAAATTGGGACGATCACCACCAGACTGGATCTCTGCCAGATTTTTCAATTGCTGGCCTTGGGGATTAAGAGCAGTCGGCCAACCCCCTGAAAAAGCCTCGAGATTCGACTTGATAGCAGGCACGGTACCGAACAAATAGTTGATCGTCTCGTTTAAATTAGTTGCTACTGGATAAGTACTTGATCCCGTGCCCAGCTGCTGCGCCGCCAGATTGAAATCCAGGAAGTAATCAAACATCGCGTAGTCACCCATGACTCCACAGAACGGTAAGGCACCGTCAAACAGGTTGGGGTACTGCTCGATGGCGACAGCCGTGATGTGCCCGCCCATTGACGCGCCGGTCATGTAGATTCTGGACGGCGTACCGACCAGTCCTGTGAACTTACCAATCAGTGCGTGGGAGCTTTTAACACCGCTGGAGATGTCATAGTCGTTCCTATCATAACTGGAGGCCGCCCACGCGTAGCCCTGAGGTATCAGCAAGGGTCTCAGCGGATGATTGTCGACAGTCAACTCAGGCCCCGTACCGCGGAATCCGTGTGCATACACTACTAGCCCACCATTCCAATCATCAGGCACTTCAATTCGGTATCCCGCTCGAGCATGCACGCCAAAGTAAGCTGTAGCGCCGGGCAGCGCCTCAAATGGGAGTTTGGCTTCGTCGACAAAATACTTGGGCTTTGGTGCGGCAATTGCCACCGCTGAGGTGAACGCCAGCAAAACAACAATTGCTGCGCTCCCCAACTGCCGTGAAGCAGACGCAAGTCCGCTCAGTTTCGAGAATACTTTCATAACTTTTTTCTCCAGGATTTTTATTTTCTACAGATGCGCAGGAGATTACGCATGCGAGGATAATTCAGACACTTCCTCAGCATTCACTTATTAGACAAAAAATGAACAAAGCGGCTAATGAAGGAAAAAGCCGCTTCTTGACTCGCCCGCCCTGTGCTCGGCACTGCGATGCACAGGGCTGGTCAGAGTTGATTAAACGAGCGTGGCCAACATTTCCTTGGCGAAAGGCTGCAATTCTGGCGATCGGTTCGAACGCACCAGGTTCGCCCACTCGGGGTTAGCGATCAGGGCGCGGCCTACGGCCACCAGCTCGAACTCATCATTCTCCATCCGAGAGAGAAGATCATCCAGGCTGGCAGGTTGTGCTTCACGAAATGCATCTTCGGGGGTTTCGGGAATGAAATCCGCGTCCAGCCCAACACTGCCTACCGTAATCGCGGGCTTGCCCGTGATCTTGCGTACCCAGCCGGCAAGGTTTAGATCGTTGCCCTCAAATTCAGGCTCCCAAAAACGGCGTTGCGAGCAATGGAAGATATCAACACCTGCGTCGCTCAGGGGAGTCAGAAATGCCTCCAGCTCCTCCGGTGTTTGCGCCAAGCGTGCCGCATAGTCTTGCTGCTTCCACTGCGAGAAACGCAGGATAATGGGGAAGTCTGGTCCTACCGCCGCGCGGCAGGCCTCGATAATCTCAACAGCAAAGCGGGTACGGTCTACCAGCGAACCCGCATAGCCATCTTCACGCTGATTAGTGCCTTCCCAGAAAAATTGATCTACCAGATAGCCATGGGCACCGTGAATCTCAACGGCATCAAAGCCAAGGCGCTGCGCATCGGCTGCGCCCTGAGCGAACGCCTGCACAACATCGTTGATGTCTTCCTGAGTCATCACATGACGATTCACTTTACCTGGCACATTCATCCCCGAGGGGGTATAGCCGTTAACATCGCCTTCGGGAGGCACACCCGCGCGGCGCATGCCGCCACAATGCCACAATTGAGGAGCGATCTTGCCGCCTTCTTTGTGCACGGCCTCTACAACTTTCTTCCAACCTGCCAGGCGTTCCTCGCCATGAAAATACGGTACATCGGGATAACCACTGGCGGCGATATGATCAACACAGGTGCCTTCGGTAACGATCAGGCCCACACCACCCGCAGCGCGCTTACGGTAGTACTCCACCGTCTTTTCGTTCGGTATATTGCCGGGAGACTGGCCGCGCGTCATGGGCGCCATCACAATTCGGTTCTGCATCTGCAGTGGACCCAGTTCAAAGGGCTTAAAAAGTACGCTGTTTTCGCTCATGGCATTCTCCATAATTCTAGTGGCGCCCCCCACGACTTACCGGGTGCATAGATTCGATTCAATTTAGATGGGGACGCAGCCTATACCAGGCCTCACATATTGCCAAGCACCGGCATGAATACCCGCCATCCAGCACGCGTCTGCTTGCGTAATTAATCTATCATTCACTCAATCGGATACAAGAAAAGACCAATGCGAGCGCTCTACTGGTTTCAAAGCGACCTCCGGCTGGCCGACAACCCCGGCTTACTCGCGGCGGCACGGCACTCCGATGCGCTGCTGTTGGTGCACTGTATTGTCCCTCAGCCAGGCTGGTGCAACACGCGTGGATCTGGCGCCCAAAGACAACGCTTCCTGCATGAGAGCCTCAAGGCTTTACGCGACGAGCTGGCACCCATGGGCCAAAAGCTGCTTGTGGTAGAAGGGCATCCGGAAACCCTGATACCGCAGTTAGTTAATCAACACGCGATCGACGAGATACACACCAGTGAATCTCCGGGGTTTTACGAATCTGCAACCCTCACCAGACTGAGCGAACTGGTAGGCGACACACTGACTGTACATGGCGGCAATACGTTGTTTAATGCGCAGCAGCTGCCCTTTGATCTCGATGAGGTGCCACTGCAGTTTACGCCGTTCAGACGCGCGGTCGAAAAGCTACCCATTGACCGCCCAGCACTCGCGCCTGCCGTCCTGCCCCCGGCGCCCCGAGGGCTGGTAGTGGAACCTCTACCGACAAATAACGTGAGGCCGCATATCGCGCTGCCTGTTCAAGGTGGCGAGCACGCGGGCTCAAGGCGGCTACAGCAGTGGATTTTCGAACAACGTGGAATAGCGCAGTACAAAGCCACACGCAACTGCCTTGATGGTCTAGACGGCTCGAGCACCTTCTCACCCTGGTTGGCCAACGGCAGCCTGTCGGCGCGCACCGTTGCACATGCTATCGCGCAGTATGAATCGGTGCAGGGCGCAAGCGAGTCTACCCGGTGGCTATACATGGAGCTGCTCTGGCGCGAGTTTTTCCAATGGCGGGCTCACGCCGATGGCATCAAACTGTTTTTAGCTGGTGGGCTCAGGAAGCGATTAAGCCGTTGTACATTTGAGCCCCGCAGTTACGCCCGCTGGTGCCAGGGAGATACGGATTATCCGCTGGTCAATGCTCTGATGCGGCAACTGGTCGCCACCGGCTGGATGAGCAATCGAGGGCGCCAGATTGCCGCCAGCTGCCTGATCAATGAACTGGGCATCGACTGGCGCTACGGCGCTGCGTTCTTCGAAAAACATCTGCTCGATTACGATGTGGGCAGCAACTATGGCAACTGGCAATATATTGCTGGCGTTGGCACAGACCCGCGTGGTGGCCGCCATTTCAATCTGGACAAACAAACTGCCGAACACGATCCCGATGGCGAGTTCACCACCAAGTGGGGCGGCTATCGACCCCCGCAACCTGAGTTTGTTACCGACGCTGCAGACTGGCCACTGACACAGGACGAAGACGCCTGACATGGGCAAACCGTTGCGACCCGAGAAAACCTGCCCGGTGTGCCAACGCCCTTTCCAATGGCGTGCGCGCTGGAAACATCAGTGGGATGAGATTGTGTACTGCTCCAAGCGCTGCCGTAGCTCACGCCACACGCTTAAGCATCGGACGCCAGTAGCGTAGGCAAACGCTGATCGGCCCAATCCACAATAGCCTGACGCTCTATCGGGTCGCGCTTGCGCCAGTTGGCAAGAATCAGATTCATCCTCGCATTGCTCGCAAACGTCTCTTTATGCTTGTCGATAAACCGCCAGTACAGCGCATTAAAGGGGCATGCCCCCTCGCCTGTTGCCTTACCCGGATCATAAGGACATTGCTTACAATGATTCCCCTGTCGTTGAATATACTTGCCACTGGCCGCATACGGTTTACTCGCCATGATGCCACCATCGGCATGCAGTGCCATGCCCAGCGTATTGGGTAGCTCTACCCATTCAAACGCATCCACATATACCGCCAGATACCATTCACACACTGCCTCTACTTCAAGGCCCGCCAGAAGCGCAAAATTGCCGATCACCATCAGGCGCTGAATATGATGCGCATAACCCAAGGACAGTGATTGATCGATCGCTTGTGACATGCAGCGCATGGACGTGTCACCTGTCCAGAACCACTGCGGCAATGGTGTTTTTGCATTCAGAAAATTGTGCTGCGCGTACTGCGGCATATTGCGCCAGTAAATACCGCGCACATACTCGCGCCAACCCAGAATCTGACGGATGAACCCCTCGGCCGCGGCGAGCTCACACTTACCCTCTCGCCAGATTGCCTCCACCTGCTGGCACACAGCGAGCGGCTCCAATAAACCGATATTCAAATACAGCGCGACCAGGCTGTGAAAGAGCCAGGGCGACTCTTCCGCCAGGCCATCCTGATAGCGGCCAAAGTGTTGCAGGGCGTGCTCACAGAACCAGTCGAGTTCTCGCTGAGCGCCCTCATGCGTTACGGCATAGCGAAATAGCTCAAGGTCACCCGCATTGTCAGGGAAGCGCTCAAGAACCTCTGCTATAACCTCGCGGGTAATAGCATCAGGTGCATTGTCTGGCCGCCGTGGAATGTCGAGCTGCCCACGCCAGCCCTTGCGATTTTCTTTGTCGTAGTTCCAGCTTCCGCCCTCGGGCTTGCCGTTTTCATCCAACAACAGACAATGCTTTTTGCGCATTACACGGTAAAAATATTCCATGCGTAATTCTTTGCGCCCCTGCGCCCATTGTTCAAATTCATCCAAAGAGCACAGAAAGCGTGTGTCCTGATGCAAGTGCACAGGCACATCGACCAGTTGCGCCCAATCCTCCATCATCTGCTGCACTCTGTGCTCGCCCGGAAGACAGACGTGAATACTCTGTGCAGCAACTTCCAACTGGGTTTGAGTCAGTGCATCACTCAGCGACGAGACATGAGCAGAGAGCGGCACATAGGTCACGCTAAAACCGCGCTTGCGCAACGCATCTCGAAAGTGGCGCATGGCGGAGAAAATCAGCACCAACTTGTGCCGGTTATGGGGCACATAGCTGGCTTCGTCGGCCACCTCTGCCAAGAGAATATGATCTCTAGCGGGCTCAGCGGCATCGAGCGCCGGGTTAGCGAGAGACAACTGGTCGCCTAGTATTACTATCAGTCTGGATTCTTTCATGTAGAGCTATACGCTGGGATGGTCAGGTTGGACGCCAAATGCCTTCTATGACGATGGTAGATTGCGTTGAACTCAAGCATCGGCTGCGCTAGTGTGAATCGCATAAGAATAAGGTATCCCGTATGAAAACATTATTCAGTTGCCTCGCACTGGTCTTGGCAATCGCGCTTGGTTTGGCTGCAACACTGGGGCCAGGCCTCCTCGAAAAATCGATGAACATCGTGTTGCCACAGGTAGACACCCCATTATCTGAAGAAGCCATTGCACTGCACAGCACTCTGACCATCGGCGATCTGCATACCGACAGCACACTGTGGCAGCGGAATCTGTCACAACGCGCCGATCGCGGTCATGTCGACCTGCCTCGCCTCCGCGAAGGCAATGTTGCATTGCAGATGTTTACGTCAGTGACCAAGTCGCCCGCTGGGCAGAACTATGAAAAAAACAGTACGGAGGCGCGCGACAATATTACGCTGCTTGCGGTCCTGCAACGATGGCCTGTGCGTACCTGGAGCAATCTGACCGAGCGAGCGCTGTATCAGGCAGAACGATTGCAAGCGCTGGCTGCTGATTATCCGGCTGAACTGGGTATCATCACATCTCAGGGCGATCTGGAGCGGGTGATGACCGCTCGCCGTGGGGGCAGCAAGATGGTAGGCGGGCTGCTGGGCACGGAAGGTTCACACGCGCTCGAAGGTGAACTTGCCAATATCGAGCGCTTGTACGATGCCGGTTTTCGGATGATGGGTCTTCAGCATTTTTTCGACAATCGACTGGGCGGCTCACTGCACGGTACCAGCGGCGCCGGGCTGACGGAGTTTGGACGCGCGGCTGTTGCAGCCATGGATGAGCGGCAAATAATGATAGACGTGGCCCACTCCTCCGAGGCCGTTGTTGCCGATGTACTTGCGATGACGGACAGGCCCCTGATCGTCAGCCACACGGGGTTTAACGGACACTGCGACTCACCCCGGAACATCAGTGATGCATTGATGTTGGAGATCGCGAACGAAGGCGGACTAATTGGAGTCGGCTATTGGGACGGTGCGATCTGCACGCCAACACCTACCGGCATTGTTGAAGCGATACGCTATGGGATTGAACTGGTAGGCGAAGACCATATTGCACTGGGCTCGGACTATGACGGCACCATTGCCGCGCCGTTCGACACCAGCGGATTGATACTACTCACGCAGCAGATGATCGAGCAGGGAATGACCGAGGCGCAAATTCGCAAAGTGATGGGCGAGAATATGCTGCGCTTTCTGCGCGAGAACCTGCCGCCGGCCAACTGAAGTTAGAACAACCCCTCGATCTGGCCCTTCTCATTCACGCTGATCGAATTGGCCGCCGGTTTGCGCGGTAATCCAGGCATTCGCATGATGTCGCCACAAACGACCACCAGAAACTCAGCCCCTGCCGCCAATGACAATTCCCGAATCTTCACACGATGGTTACTTGGCGCACCCAGCGCCTGCGGATCGGTAGAGAAGCTGTACTGGGTTTTAGCCATGCACACAGGGAAATGGCCATAGCCTTCACGCTCGAACTGCTCAAACTGATCGCGCACTTTCTTGTCCGCATCAATATCATCGGCACCGTAGACCTGCCTGGCCACTATTCGGGCTTTCTCCCACAGACTGAGGTCGTCTTCGTACAGCGTACGAAACTGGCCGGTATTGGCGTCAACCAAGGATTTCACCGCCTCAGCCAACTCAGTAGCACCTGCGCCTCCCTGCCCCCACTGATCGCAGATTCGCACCTCTACACCACGCGCTTGCGCGTACTCAACCACCGCATCCAACTCAGCCTGTGTATCCGTATGGAATCGATTCACCGCGACTGCGAGCGGAATACCGTATTGACCGGTATTGCGTATGTGTCGGCCCAGATTTTCCAGCCCAAGATGCAGCGCCTCGAGGTTTTCTTCCTGCAGTGCATCGCGCGCCACACCACCATGCATCTTCAATGCGCGAACGGTTGCCACGATTACCGCCGCACTGGGCTCAAGCCCTGACTTTCGACATTTGATATTGAAGAACTTCTCAGCGCCCAAGTCTGCACCAAAGCCCGCCTCTGTCACGACGTAGTCGCAATGTTTAAGCGCCGCCTCTGTGGCAATAATCGAGTTACAGCCATGAGCGATGTTGGCAAATGGACCACCGTGGATAAACGCGGGATTGTTCTCTAGAGTCTGCACAAGATTAGGGGCAAGAGCATCACGAAGCAGCGCAGTCATCGCCCCGGGCGCGCTCACCTCCGAAGCCGTTACCGGGGTCTTGTCACGGGTATAGCCGATCACAATCTTGCCCAAGCGTTCCTGCAACTCAGCTAAGCTGCGCGATAGACAAAAGATTGCCATCACCTCAGACGCCACCGTAATGTCAAAGCCGCCTTCCATTGGATAGCCATTGGCAGGACCGCCGACGCCGGTAACGATGTTGCGCAGTTGGCGATCATTAATATCTACCACGCGGCGCCACGTTACTCTGCGCAAATCCAGACGCACATCGTTGCCCCAGTGCACGTAGTTATCGATCATCGCCGCCAGCAGGTTGTGCGCCGCGCCAATGGCGTGCATATCGCCGGTGAAGTGAAGGTTAATGTCCTCCATGGGCACCACCTGAGCATAACCACCGCCTGCCGCACCTCCCTTCAGCCCGAAGCAGGGTCCCAGGCTAGGTTCGCGCAGGCACACCGCGGCTTTTTCTCCAATATGGTTCAACCCATCAGCCAAGCCAATAGCGACAGTGGTTTTACCTTCGCCCGCGGGCGTGGGACTCATCGCTGTCACCAGAATCAGTTTGCCGCTGGGCTTATCCGACAAAGACTCAAGATAGCCAAGATCAAGCTTGGCCTTGGTATGGCCATAGGGAACGAGAGCATCGTCGGGAATTCCCAGACGACTCGCCACGTCGCTGATGGGCTGTATGGTTGCCTCTCTGGCGATCTCGATATCTGATCCGGGCATCTTGGTAGACATAAATTTGCTCTTCTAAATAATCCAAGATCTAGTTATAGCAGTTGTCAGGGTAGTGTGACTTGATCCAGGTCGTAAAAACATTCAACCCGTTCTGGGTACACCCCGTGGCGCAGGGCTTTGGCGAGGTAGATCACAGCTCTTGTACTATACTGGGCAAAGTCGAAACCAGCGTGATACCCGCGCGCACCAACCACAAAGGAAACTGATGATGAGACAAACCCTAACCGGCACAGTGCTGCTGCTAATGCTCACACTTTCTTTCTCTGCGGCCGCTGACCTGGGTGTCACAGATGACTGCCAAGAGGATATCCGTAAATTAAAGCAAGAGATTGCGGAAGATAAGGATGACTACACAGCGGAATCTCGCACCAAGGCCAATGCTGAGCTCACGCTGGCGAAAACGAATCGGCTGAACCCCGTCAAGTGTCGCAAAAATATCCAGGATGCCCGTAGCGAGTTACGCAAGGGACGAAGAGATAAGAAAGACAAGAAGGACGATTAGAGGATAGGCTTACTAGTGAGCAATAAAGAATTTAGTGTAGGAGTAACAGTTAAATGAGCCCGATTGATGAGCAACAAAAACAGCAACTCAAGGATGCAGCAATCAATGCCCGCACGCAGGTACAAGATGGCTTCCATCATTTTTGTCGATCGTTGCAGCTGAAGGCCGCGCTACTCGTAGTGGTAGGACTGTCCGCTCTGTTCTGGCCAAGCACGAGCATGAAGTACTTGGCGATGTTTGTGGGTGTGTGCAGCATTTTGGATGGCATCGGAAGCTTGGTTAGCGCCTCTCGCGGAGGTGATTTACGCAGCTATTTGGGAAGCGCCGTCATCAGCTTGGTGATAGGAGGCGTGTTGCTGTTTTGGCCAAACTCCATTGCTGTCTTATTGAAACTGTTTGGCGCTTTGGTTCTGTATATCGGCGTTCGCAACTTTCTCTTTAGCCGTCAAATGAGCGACGCAGACCCAGAGCGCTCTACTGTTAGAGGTACCGGTATGCTGGCTTTGGTCATCGGCCTTGTTCTGCTTTTGTGGCCCGGCATTGGCATAGGTGCAATTTCCTGGATACTGGGTATCGCCGCATTGTTGGTCGCTGCGCTGCTGTTCTTCATTGTAAGCAGACTGCAACGTGCAACGTCGCAATTGGCTCAGTAACGCCGTACCGCTATTTTCACTGATTGCCTGTGACAAAAGTCACAATCGAGAAAAGTTGGTTGACCTCCTTGCAGCACAACGCCAACATACTCACCTGTTAAAGCGATTCAGCGCGAGAAGCGCGAGAGAAAACTGATGATCACGCACTACGACAACGCAACGATGTACCAGCGAGGTAAGACACTTGTCTCGTCGCCGGTGTGTCTGTGGGCGCAGTGTGTGGTTTAAGGAAGCATGAATCGATAAGTAGTCGAATTTAGAAAAAGGCCTCCGAGAACCCAGATTCCGGAGGCCTTTTTTTTGTTTCTTAAAAACAGCTAATTTCCTTCGTAATCCGGGTTCCTGGTCGACAGGGTGAGTACCGTGAACCGGTTATTACAACGCAATATCAAGACAATCTATTTGATGGGATTTTTCCACAGCTTCATGGTGGTGATTCCCATATTCGTGCCGCTGCTGCAGGGCTACGGCCTGTCTATGAGCCAGGTGTTGCAGACGCAGGCTGCGTTTGCGCTGACCATTGCGATCTGCGAGGTCCCATCGGGCTACATCGCCGACATGTGGGGTCGACGTAATGCGGTACTGGTAGGAGCAGGCCTCAATGCCATCGGTTTCCTATCCTTATTCTGGGCGGATACCTTCTTGGACTTCCTGCTGTACGAAATGATTCTTGGCCTTGGTTTCAGCCTTATCTCCGGCGCTGATTTGGCGTTGCTGTATGACACCGAGCTGTACCTGCAGGAAAATGACCTGGAAGGCGGAGCCGGTGCGGGAAAATCATTGAGCCGATTGATCTCAGTAGAAGCTGCGGCTTCGGGCATCGCAGGTATCGTTGCCAGCCTGTTAATGTTGGCATCAATGCAGTGGGTTGTCTGGGTGCAGGCAGTGACCGGCCTTGTACCGCTGATTCTGGGCTTTGCCCTGATAGAGGTACCGCGCCCCAAGCGCGTAGTTGATCACAAGCAGAATGCACGCGAGGTGATCGAATTGCTGCTGTTTGGTAAGCCCGTCGTGCTCTGGACCGCCTTCGCCATTACGGTGTTTGGCCTGATGGCGGTGTACGTCTTTTGGATCTATCAGAAATACTGGGAGGTTCAGGGAGTACCCATTGAGAGCTTCGGCTACCTATGGGCGGCGTTCGCATTGGTCGTAAGCCTGGCAGCGCGGTACGCATCGGCAATCGAAAAGAAGCTGGGTACCCGCCGATTGCTGGTATTGCTCGCGATCCTGCCCATTGCCGGCATGTTGGGCATGGCTCTGGGTAGTGGCTGGATAGGGGTCATGTTTGGGTTTGCGATCCAGATCGCCCGCGGCTTAAGCCTGAGTGTATTTTATGAGGCACTCAACCGGCGTGTACCCGGCGACTTCCGGGCAACCGTGAACTCGCTTGTCAGCCTGGTGGTAAGAGCGGTATTTATCGTGACAGGCCCCATACTCGGCTACAGCCTTGACCGCTACGGTATGGCACCCACATTGCTGAGCCTGGTGGCGGTATTCACACCACTGATGGTGCTTGTGCTGTTACCGCTGCTTACACGCATCACCCGGGAAAAGCTGTTGCGCCCGGTTGAAACGGTCGATGCCTGCTAGCAGCCAATTCGCTAGGCTATGATCAGCCACCGCACGCGTCAATGCGTGCGGTGGCCTTTACTACCCCTAAGCCATGGCGGCCAGTCGTCGCATCAGCTACTCACTTCACCGCATTTCACTCTATATCCAATCCAGAACACTTGAAGATCGAGGGCTCAGGCAGTAACGTGCCGCGCGTTGTGGTGATCCCACTTTTAGCCTACATACTAACGACTGGAGTTTCGTCAGTGACTTACTCATCCCTCAAACTGCACCTGCCTTCTCTGACTCGCGCTGCCCTTCTATCGATGGCACTGAGTCCAATCGGATTGGTTGCGCTACCAGCCTCTGCTGCAGCTAACACCACCGCAGCAAAGGCACAGTCTACTGCCGTTGATGGTTGGAATTTCAACCTGCCTGCAGAGGACCTTGCTTCACTGTGTATAGACACACTGACTACTGCCAAGAAAGCATTTAGCGATATCGAAAACGACACGTCGGAGGCCACACTGGAGTCGGTTTTTGGCGCGTATGATGCGATGAGTATCGATCTGCAAGCCATCCGTCATGTGTGGTACTTAAAGTCAGTACATCCTGACCAGGACATTCGTGCGGCAGCAGAGGTTTGCGTGCAGGAGTACACCGATTTTGCCAGCGGCCTGGATTTGTCACGCAAGTTCTATGAGCGAGTGTCGGCGATCGATCTTGCAGACCTCAGTGCGCCTGAAGCGCGGATGGTAAAAAATCAGCTGCGCGACTTTCGTCAATCCGGTGTAGACCGAGACGAGGCGACGCGAGAGCGAGTACGCCAGGTCAAGCGCGAGATTACCGAGATCGGCAACACCTTCGACCGTACAATTCGTGAAGATACGCGCTACGTGGCAACGACACCTGCCGGCTTGCAGGGGCTACCTCAAGATTTTATCGACAGCCATCCCGCTAATGAAAACGGCGAGATTCAGATCTCCACAAACTATCCTGATGTGTTCCCGGTGCTCAAATACAGTACCGATGACAACCTGCGCAAGCAGCTCCATATCGCCCGCAACAATATCGGTTCACCAGCTAACACAGACAACCTTAAGCAGCTGGTTACCAAGCGGTATGAACTGGCTCAGCTACTGGGCTATGACAGCTACGCCGCCCTGGCAATGGACGGACTGATGATTGATAGTCCAGACAATGCCAAGCGCTTTCTGAATGAAGTTGGTACTGCGCTCAAGGCGCCTGCAAGCCGCGACATGGACATACTACTCACACGACTGCAGGAGATTGACCCCTCGGCTACACAGGTGCAGGCATGGCAGGGGAGCTACCTGTCTAATCTCGTGCGACAGGAAGACTACGCATTGGATTCACAAGAGGTGCGTGAGTACTTCCACTTTGACAAGGTGCAGTCGGGCATATTCGCGCTGACACAAGACTTGTTCGACGTACAGATTGTGCCCTGGCAGACCGACACGTGGCACGAATCTGTCACTACCTGGGAAATACAGCGCAACGGCACCCCCCTCGGGCGCTTCTACCTGGACATGCACCCGCGAGAGGACAAGTATAAGCACGCAGCGCACTGGACGTTACGCACGGGTCTCAAGGGCAAGCAACTGCCTCTGTCTGGCCTGGCAACCAATTTTCCAGAAGGTCTGATGGAACACAATCAGGTTGAAACCTACCTGCATGAATTCGGCCATCTGATACACAATATGTTTTCCGGCACACAGTCATGGACGAGTATCGGCGGCATGTCGATGGAACGAGACTTCGTGGAAGCACCCTCGCAAATGCTGGAGGAATGGGTGTGGGACTACGACACGCTCAGCCAGTTCGCAACCAATAGCGAAGGTCAGGTGATACCTCGCGAACTGGTAAACAAGATGCGCAGCGCACGATACTTTGCTACCGCCAGCAGCACCGCCTCACAGATCTTCTATGCCAATATCTCGCTGAGTTTTTATATGACGACGCCAGAACAATTCGAACCTTTGCCACTGCTTAAGTCACTGCAGGCTAAATACTCGCCCTACCCTTATGTGGAAGGTACCTATTTCTACAATAATTTCGGTCACCTCAACGGGTACTCCTCGAACTACTACATCTACCAGTGGTCTTTGGCGATCGCGACAGATATGTTCAGCCGTTTCGAAACAGAGGGCTTGCGCAAGACATCGGTGTCATACGCCTATAGAGACGAAGTATTGGGAGCGGCAGGCAGCAAGCCCGCGGCAGACTTTGTTGGGGAGTTTCTAGAACGCCCCTTCTCTACGGATGCCTACATCCGCTTCTTGGATAGTCTGAACTAGCTGCAGCGACGGTGAGTTATCACTGCAGTAGTGGCGTCACAGCCACTGCTGCATCAGTTCATTGACGTCAACACGCGCTTTGAGCCTGCTGGCCAGCATAAACATCCCGCCCAGTTTGCGGTGAAAGTACACTGCATCGGTGGGCGGTGCTTTCCAGAAGTCGCGGTAATCGGTAATCGATTCTCCCAGCTCAGACATCCTTGCGGGCATGTCTGAGCGACCAAAGTCGTAAGCGCCCTCCTGACTTAGCGGCTCCAAAGCAAGCGTAAACAGCTCCAGCACCAACTCCTGATACTCGGAATCTTCATCGCCAACGGCGTAGCCCAATTTGTCTGCTGCCACCGCAATGCCTTTGCGGTCGTTAGCGATAGCCGCAGCGGCTAGCTTACGATAATTATTCACAAAGCGTTTTTTGAAGTGCCTGGTTGCGCCGAAATCCAAAAGCACTATCTCGCCAGTACTTTGCTTGTATTGGTAGTTGGCGAAATTGGGATCGGTTTGCACCATTGCCAGCTCAAACAACTCGGTGAGCATAAGATCGAGCAGCGCAGTCATCACCCGATCGCGCTCTTCCTGAGGCTGATAGGCAATGTTCTCGATGGGGCTGCCACTAACGTAAGTCATCGCCAGTACACTGCGATGTGTCAGTTCGGATAACACTTCGGGCAAAATGAAGCGCTCATCATCGGCTAGGACTTCGCCGAACGCAGACAAAAACTCCGCTTCCTTCAGATAATCTGCTTCATCACGTAACTGCACCTTGGCATCACTTAGCAACGGCGCAAGATCTACCTCTTTGGGTAACAGGCCCGACAGACGCAGTACTGTAGCAATGTTATCCACATCATTGTCGATGCTTTCACGAACACCCGGATACTGGACTTTCAACACGATGGAACGCCCATCGGGCGATGTAGTTTTATGCACCTGGCCTATGGAAGCAGCGGCCAGAGGTTTGAAATCGAAATCGTAGAACATAGACTCCCAGTCTTCCCCATAAGCCTCTGTCATCGTCTGCTGCAACTGCGCTACAGGCATTGCTCTGGCGTCTGAACGCAGCCTTGCAAGAATATCTGCCAGCTCTCGCGGCAACATATCGCCCGTATCCATCGACAGAATTTGTCCTAGCTTCATCGCAGCACCGCGCATCTCAGCCAGCTGATCGGCAACGCGACGTGCATTGGCAGGGGTCATAATGAGGTCCCGACGACGCGGCCTGTTTCCCGCGCGCCACTGGCGCGTACCCTCTGCGAGCATACCGCTGGCAACACCGCCGGCCAGCTTGGCAACCCTCGCAAAGCGCGATACGCGTCCGGTGGGTACAGCTTTTGCGTCGTCTTTGTCTTTAGGCATGCGCGCCACTCAATCCTCCTCGAGCCACTGATCTATATAAGTGTGCACGGTCTCATTGGCATTAAACTCAGCATTGAGCACCGCGATAAAAGTAAATACGCCGGTAAGCTTGCGAGCGATCATTGCAAACTCTCTTGAAGGCGTAGCAAAGTGTCGTGTGGCGGCTGACTGCGCGGCCTGCTTGCCCACGCGGCGTATCAGCGCCGAATCGCCCCAACGGTATTCGCCACGCTCATTCAGGTAACGTTCCGGTAATTGATCAGGCGCTCGAAGCGGTTCCAGTAGCTGCATACAGAAATCGCAGAATGTCGTGCGAGCAAACTCGCTACTTTCCGGCTGAAGACAACCAAGTCCCTCCAGGCTCTCGAGCAACAAGTCTCGATCCTGAGCCTGCCCCGCGACGATTGCATTCCCAAGGTGCACCAAAAACGCGTCGTCTGGTGCCAGAATGGAGCCGAAGTCGAGCAAAACCAATTCATCGCGGCCATCGCGCTCGCGGATCAAGAAGTTGCCGAAGTTGGGGTCTGTCTGCAGAAGTCCCCAGCGGTAAAGCTCTAGAAAGAACAGTTCAAGCATACCGAGGCCAAGCGCATTGCGGCGCTGCTGGGACATCTGCGCAACCTCTGCCTGGGTCACTAAGTGGCCCTCCACATACTCCAGCGCCAACACCTGCGCGGTGCAGTAGCGCGCGAAGCGCTCGGGTACGTGATAGACAATACCGCTATCAGCTGTGTCAGGGTCGAGACCGGCAACATGGTCGCTTATCGCATCGATCATAGCGGCTTCGCGCGCGTAGTCGATCTCCTGATGCAGCTGCGCTCGCATGGACTCGAGCCAATCATCCATCTCCTTGCCAGCCTTTATCCAACGTGCCAGCAACAGCATTCGCACTACCGCATCGAAATCAGTGTCGATCACCGCAGCCAGTCCGGGGTACTGCACCTTCAGGCAAATCTGTTCACCCGTCGACCGAATGGTCGCCCGGTGCACCTGCGCCATTGAGGCGGCCGCCAGAGCAGAATGCTCGATGGCCAACTCATCAAACTTGTCACCCAGCTCGGCGCGCAACTGCTCTTCTATATCTTCCCAGGGTAGCGGTTCAGTCTGTGATTCCAGCTGGTGTAGCGCTTCTGTTAGCGCTGGAGGCAGAAAATGCTCTCCCAGCATCGCAAACATCTGACCGATTTTGACATAGCTGCCCTTCAGTCGCCCCAATTCGGACACAAAGCGTTTGGCTTCACGCCGGGCAAATTCGGAGTCCTCGAGGTTGTCATCGCCTCGCAAGCGCTGCCAGGCGCCATCCAGCGCTAAGGCACCACCTGCACGCAGGCCAGCCAGCGAAGCACTCAGTCCGCGGCTAAAGCTATTAGAGTTAATACCTGAGGGTTTACGCGCCATGCTAGCCAGAAGCTGGGAGAGGAGGCGAACTGTAGCCTATTGCACGGGGCGCAGACAAACCGGGCATACGCCCGGTTTCATTGCTAGTGATCAAACAGCAGTTCGGCCAATCGCAACCTGTGACTCTGCGCATCACCAAACTGCTGCTGACTCCACTGCCCACGACGAATGTACAAAGATGCGTCACATTCATAGGTAAAGCCCATGCCACCATGAAACTGCACCGCTCTATCGCCAGCGTGCGTGAGTGTATCCGTCGCTTGAGCCTTGGCCATTCTGCACGCTATCTCCGCGTCTTTATCCAGCGGTTGCTCCTCAACGAGCGTCGCAGCGTGATACACAAACGATCGCGCCGAATCCATATCTGTCAGAATATCCACACAGGGATGCTTCAAAGCCTGATAGGAGCCAATCAAATTCCCAAACTGCTTGCGGGTTTTGAGGTAGTCGATTGTGGTATCCAAACACGAGGCTGCAGCACCAGTGGCTTCTGCGGCAACCAGCAGAGCACCCAAGAGCTGAACATCGCGCAGCGCTGGCGCAACGGCGGCGCCGGTAATCACCGCTTCGGGTGCGATTGTTACGCCAGTGAAATCCACACTGGCTGCGCGCTTGGTCTGATCGATGAGCGTATGCGCCGCTACTGCGTCACCTGGCAACTGCTCTCTTTGAACCACAGCAATCACAGGCTCACCTGCTTGCATCGCCGACACCACAAACACGTCGGCAACAGCTGCGTCGGCCACATACACCTTGCGCCCGCTCAGTTCTCCACCAGCAGACACATTGAGTGCAACCGACTCGTCGCCCCAATCCATATTCTCCAGCAATGCTAGCGTCGCCACTTGCCCTGCTGCGATTGCTGGCAATATAGCCTCGTGTTGAGCAACCGACCCTGCGCGCAGAACCACTTGCGCAGCCAGCGTGGTGCTAATTAGCGGCGTACCCAATAGCGCTTTGCCCATACTCTCTACGACAGGAACAACGCTGGACACTCCCAGCCCCGATCCGCCTACTGACTCGGGTAATGCGATCCCCGTCCAGCCAAGGGCAACCATCTCATCCCACGTAGATACGTCGTAGCCATTTTCTGTTTCGAGCTGCGCTCGCACCTGGTCGATGGGTGACTTGTTGCGACAGAACTCTCTGGCCACATCCAACAGCATTGCCTGCTCTTCGCTGAAACTCAGCGCAGTATTTCCCACGTAAGACATTACTTCTCTCCTGACTTGGGCAATCCAAGGATATGTTCGGCAACGATATTGCGCTGCACCTGAGATGTACCCCCGCCGATGGTGGCGGAGAAGCTATTGAAATAGGCTCGCTGCCAGAAGCCGCCCTGACGCGCGGCATCATCACCCACGTAGAGGCTACCCGCAGCGCCCTGAGCGTTAACAGCGAACTTACGCATACGCCGCGCGTACTCAGTGCTGCGTAACTTATCAGACAGTGGCAGCGAATGAGGGTAATCCGTAGTCAGTGGTGTGACCGCCTGCCGCCGATGTCCGATGGCTATGGCCTTCTCCTCCATGACCAGTTTAACCAGCTCATCGCGGATAAGAGGATCCTGCAGCGCGGGTTTGCCATTGCGCTGCACATCGCTCAGTTGATCGATCATATCGTCGACGATGATTCGCACGAATGACAGACCACCGGCCGCACCAGCCTCGGCACCGCGTTCGTACTGCAGAGTTTGCATCGCAATACGCCAGCCCTGCCCTTCTTCACCCATGATGCAATCTGCCGGAATACGGGCATCGGTGAAAAATGTCTCGGTAAAACCATACTCGCCAGTAATCTTGCGAATAGGTCGCGTGTCGATTCCGTCTACGTGCATAGGCGAGAGGAAGAAGGAAAGCCCATCGTATTTGCGCTCTGTGTTGGGGTTCGTGCGCGCCAGCAAAATCATGTACTTGGCATAGTTGCCCATGGTCGTCCAGATTTTGCTGCCATTGAGCACATAGTCATCACCATCACGCACAGCGCGTGTTTGAGCGTTGCCCAGATCCGATCCATTGTCCGGCTCGGAAAAGCCCTGGCACCAGATATCTTCGCCGCTCAGAATGCCCTTGAGATACCGGGACTTCTCTTCCTGCGTACCAATATCGTTAATCAACGGGCCCGCCCAGCCAAGACCAATTACGTTAAAACAGATGGGCACACCGTGGCGGCGCATTTGTTGGTCAGCGACAGCTTGAAACTTTGCGTCCACGCCACCACCGCCATACTCTTTAGGCCAGGACATACCCAGATAGCCGGCAGACCATACCTTGTGCTGCCACTCCCTTAAGAAGTCCAGCTGCTGTTCGCTACCCACCTCCATAAAAGATTGCGGTAGCAAGAAGCCGGGATCAGCCGGATTGTTGTCTGCGAGCCAGGCGGATACCTGCTCCCGAAACTCACTCAATTCCTGTGCTGTAACACTCAACGTCAGTTCTCCTGTAGAAAGGGGTTGTGCCTATTCAATTCAAATTGATGATTTAGAGTCCGTACTGGCGTGAAGCCAGATCGCGCATAATCTCCTCGGAGCCACCACCGATTGCGTTCACTCGCACTTCGCGATAAATACGCTCCACGCGACTGCCGCGCATGTAACCGATGCCGCCAAGAATTTGCATCGCCTCGCGAGCACAAAACTCCATGGTTTCGCTGGCCTGAACCTTGAGCAGTGCTATGTCGCCGGGGTTCGGGTTGCCTGCTTCTATCGACTCATAACAAACACGGATATACGCCTGCGTTGCATTGAGCTTTTGTTTCATCTGCGCAATTTTGTGGCGAATGACCTGATGATCCGCCAGGCGCTTGCCAAAGGTCTTGCGCTCCGTTGCCCACTCAACTGCCTCTTCCAGACACACACGCCCAAGGGCCTCCATCGCTGAGGCCATGCCCATACGCTCGCTGTTAAAGTTGGTCATGATCACCAAAAAGCCTTTGTTCTCTTCGCCGATCAGGTTCTCAACTGGCACGCGCACATTGTCAAAATAAAGCGTGGCGGTATCAGACGCCCACCAGCCCTGCTTGCGATCAAGCTGGGTGCGCGAGAAACCCTCCGCGTCTGTCGGTATCAGCAACATCGATACGCCCTTGCCGCCCTCGCCGCCGGTACGCACCGCCGTTGACACCCAAGTTGCGCGCATGCCTCCGGTGATGTATGTCTTGGATCCATTCACTACGTAGTGATCACCATCGCGCACTGCGGTTGTTGTCAGGCTGGCAACATCAGAGCCGCCGCCGGGTTCAGTAATCCCCAGCGATATATGCTTTTCACCCGCGAGCACAGAGGGCGCTACACGCTGCTTCATCGCCTGTGACCCCCAGTTCAATACGGGCGGCAGGCCAATGCCGTGCACCAACAAACTGGCCGGGATACCACCCACACCGATACGGGCCATTTCCTCATTCACGATCCAGGAGTGCCAAGAATCGATACCCTCGCTGGTACCACCAAATTCCTCGGGGTAACCCATTCCAAGCAAACCCACAGCAGCTGCTTTGGGCCACAGTTCAATGGGGATGTGGCCAGCCTCATCCCACTCTTCCGCGAAGGGCATAATCTCGGTGTCGATAAATTTGCGCAGATGATGGCGCCATTCTTCGTGATCGGAAGTGATATTCGGGTTGGGTAAACGAGCGCTGTCGAAGTCTAACGACATAGGCATATGTCCTTTTGAATTTCGGGTATGTTGGCAGACCTTTAAGTATAACCAAAAAATCAGGCCAAGATGCACTCTCTCAGCATTTCCGAGTGAGAGCGTCGAATAGAGCGTAGGTGAGCAGGGTTTGTCGAGCTACTTTCAGGCAGCGATCGAAGTAGCGCTAGTCTGCAAGGCCAGTTGAATCAATGGGGTGAGCTCAGGGTTTTCGGCAAGCGCCACTAGTTCTGCCTCGAGACGCTCCGCTAGCGCAGGCGCGAGCGTCTTATCTTGATGTATCCAGCCAAAGAGTTCTGCGCGCACCAACCACTCGCAGGGATAGGCGTTTAGACGCTCAATGATTTCAACTTCCATACCGCGTTCTATCGCGCGGCCTGCCGCAACAAGTTCTGCGACATGCTTATACAAGTCCATCAAATCTTCGTCTACGGCGACTGACACTGTGGCGGTGCTTGGTAGGGGTTTATGGAGTTGATAGGCGGAGCGGTCAGCGCTGCCGCCGAACACCGACGTAATGGCTGCACCGACTGCCATATCATAGGTTCCCCACTCCGGCTGAAACAGTTGCCGGCCGTGCAGATCTGTTACCGTGCACTGCTCAAAGCTCAGCAGCAGGTTCTGGTGTTCCTGGCGCAATATCGCTGTCAGCAGACCACTTACAGTGACGCCAGAAAGAAATTCCAGCGTTACCCATTGTCCAATATTGATGTTGTGAGCCCGCAGTTCATCAAAGGTGTACTGAGATAGACAGCGGCTAAAGTCCTTCAGCAAACCCACTGGAGAGGAGAATCCCTGATCATGGTAACTCGTGCCATGACCAAACAACTCCCGATCTTTCCAGGCCAGCTGCGTCGGCCCCGCCGTACGAAAGTAGACAGCCTTGCCCACCGCATCACAGATGACTTCTCCTAACTGGCCACTCACCTGCACACCAGTGTCGTACTGCGCGGTACATACCGTGCCAGCATCAATAGCCTCGCGCAAAGACGACGCACCACCTCGCCGAAAACACATGCAGGCTGCAAACTCTTCGAGCACCTGACTGAGATGCTTGCAGCTCTTGGTCACAAACAGATGAGGCTGCTGACAGGTAATATCGTATTTGGCAGTTATTGCATCAACGGTTAATGGCAACTTATGGACTACGTCGTCATTCATGCAGCGAACACTTTCGTCTAGCGAGGACAGCAGCCCGGCGCCAAACAACTTATAGTCATCCAGCTCACCTACCAGACCATACTCAACCGTCCACCAATGCAGACGAGTCAATAGGGCCGCTTCTGATAGAGGACCGTCATAGTCCGAAAGTCGCAACAGCTCGGCTTGCGCCTTGGCAATATCCTGCTCGCTACTGGCTGGGCACTCTTTTACGATTGAGAGCGCTCGTATCGCCTCATACACCTGAAAATCGTGCTCAGTGGCAATCGCCTTCATGCCCACTTCACCAAAGCGCTGCAAAAACTCTGCGTAGTCAACATCCACAATGAACGGGGCATGGCCAGCCGACTCATGCACAATATCTGGCGCCGGCGTATACAGAATGTGATCAACACTGCGCATTTCCAGCGCAATAACCAATACTTTGAGCGCTTGAAACTCCATAAAGATGGCCGGTGGAATAAAGCCATCCACCACCACCGCTCGCCAACCCAACTGCGCCAGGGCTGCATTCATTTCATCGATAGAAGGAATATGGTCTAGCGCAATACCGGTTTTGGCCAGCCCTTCCAGATAGACCGGGTGCGCTGTTTCACGCAGCTGACGGGTGAGGTGACGCATCACGAAGCGCCACACTGCCTGATCACGCGCTGTGTAGCGAAGATAGTCCTGCACTCTCACAAAAGGGCGCAGGTGCACAGGCAAACTAGCAACAATGTCTGCCTGTGAAACCAATTGCCCGGATTCGTGCAACATTGCGTTGCCCTAGATGACGCCCCTGCGCATCTGCTCCAGTTCTATCGATTCGAACAATGCCTGGAAGTTGCCTTCGCCAAAGCCATCGTTACCCTTGCGCTGAATAAACTCAAAGAAGATCGGGCCAATCACATTAGTCGAGAAAATCTGCAGGAGAAAACCACCGCCCTGCTCTTCCCCGCCGTCAATTAGAATACGGCGCTCGCGCAATGCATCGACATCTTCTGCGTGACCCGGCAGACGTTCATCGATCAGATCGAAGTAGGTGTCGGGCGTATCTTGTAACGTCAGGCCGTGTGCGTGTAGCGTATCTACGCTGGCATAGATGTCGTCAGTACCCAGCGCGATGTGCTGTATGCCTTCGCCGTTGTACTCATCCAGATACTCAGCAATCTGTGACTTGTCGTCGCTGGACTCATTGATGGGAATGCGAATCTTGCCGCAGGGGCTAGTGAGCGCGCGGCTTTGGAGGCCTGTTTTCTTACCTTCAATGTTGAAGAAGCGAATCTCGCGAAAGTTAAACAGGTCTTCATAAAAACCTGCCCACTTGTCCATATTGCCTCTTTGCACATTGTGTGTGAGGTGATCGATATAGGTGAGTCCTGTGTCGGCTGGCCCTGCAACCTGGTCAGGCGCAACAGGTACAAAATCGACATCATAGATTGTCTGGTCGCCGTAGCGATCAACCAGATACAATCGGCTACCGCCAATACCTTCAATAGCCGGAATATTAAGCTCCATGGGGCCAATCGGTTCGTTGATAACGGTAGCGCCAAGCTCTACCGCGCGCTCAAGCGCAGCCGCCGCATCTTTCACGCGAAAGGCCATGGCACAGGCACAAGGGCCATGCTCGCGCGCAAACTTTTGCGCAAAGCTATCGGGCTCCGCGTTGATGATGAAATTGATATCTCCCTGACGATGTAGCGTTACGTTTTTGGTTCGGTGATGAGCGACCGCAGGGAACCCCATGCGGGTAAACAGGTCGCGCAATAGCTCCGGATCCGGCGCGGCGTACTCGACAAACTCAAAGCCATCGGTGCCCATAGGGTTGTCAAAAAGATCTGCCATTGCGCTCTACCTGTCTGCGGGGAATAAGAGCATCAAGTGTAGGCCGGACCAGATGGGAATGCCGCCCACTTTTCGCATGATAGCGGGTGATATTGGGCTATACACCCATTATAGAAAGAATTACGGGATTAGCACCCAGGCAGAGATCTAGAAGTGCAGCTCAGTCGTGTTCTTAACCGTGCGCAGCGTGAAACTCGAGGACGCTGCATCCACCAAGTGGCTATTGAGAATACGTTGGTTGAGAAAATCGGCATAGGCTTGCACATCACTCACCACCACGGTCAGTGTGTAATCGTGACTACCGGACACCGCATAACAACTCACGATCTCGGGGATATCGTCCACCAGGCTTTCAAACTCTACCCGGGTGTCGTCGCTGTGATGTGTGAGCTTCACATTGCAGATAACGCTCACGTTCAAGCCCACCGCCGACGGATTCACCAGGGCGACCCTGGCAAAAATAACGCCCTCCTCTTCCAGCGCCTGAATACGGCGCGACACCGACGAAGTGGAACTGCCAATACGGTCGGCAATCTCCTGATGCGTGAGGCGACTATCGCGCTGCACCAGCGAGAGAATCTGACGATCGATACGGTCAAAGTTCATGCTGACGCCTCCATCTCACCCAAGCGGGTCTCCAACTTTTCAATCATGCC
Source organism: Halioglobus sp. (assembly GCA_039990395.1). Classification (GTDB taxonomy): domain Bacteria; phylum Pseudomonadota; class Gammaproteobacteria; order Pseudomonadales; family Halieaceae; genus CALINF01. The sequence goes on along the minus strand of JBDXFZ010000074.1, from coordinate 54,606 downwards.
AAAGAGCGACTGCCGCTCAACGTGCGACAACGGCTGAAGAAGCTGCTCTTCCCAACGTAATGCCTCTGGCGCAATACGACGATACAAGTGCTGCCCCTCTGAGGATAGCGATAGCAGTGCGGCGCGACTGTCGGTATCACATGGCTTGCGCTCCAAAAGACCTCGCGATCGCAGGCTGGTCACTGCTCGCGATACGCGAACCTTGTCCATATTGGTGACCCGCCCTATCTCCTTGGCCTGCATCTCACTGCCGTCGCCTAGGATTGCAAGGATTCGCCATTGCGCAACACTCACGCCAAAGCGCTCCACGTAAATACGCGACAGCGAGAAGCTGATCTGCTCCGCCAGGTTATTGCAACGATAAGGCAGGAACTGCGCCAGGTTAAGTTTCTTGGTCATGCGGGGTATCCGTATGAGGCTGATGCTTCAGTATACGCCGCTGGACAAATGGTTCCATGTGTAACCAGTTTCACCTAGACTCAAACGCACACAGCCCAAACCGAGAAGCGTTGGCCAGCATGAAGCATTACTCCTATTTTCGCTCCTCTGCCGCCTACCGTGTACGTATCGCGCTCAACCTGAAAGGTGTTGACTACGAACAGGTGTCAGTTGATTTGGTGACGGCCGAGCAGAAGGCGCAGCCTTATCTTGCTCTGAACCCGCAGGGACTGGTGCCAGCACTGGAACTGGAGGACGGCACCGTTCTCAGCCAATCAATGGCCATTCTGGAGTGGTTGGAAGACACCTACAAAACACCGGCGCTGTACCCTGCGGATGCAACGCAGCGGGCGTTGATGCGCGGTTTTTGTTTGAACATTGCCTGTGACGTGCACCCACTGAACAATCTTAGCGTACTCAACTTTCTAACAGACGAGCTGGACGCAGAGCAGGGGCGGTTAGCCGCATGGTACAGCCACTGGGTTTGTCGGGTTTTCGATGCAGCTGAGCAGCAGGTTGCAACGGGCAGCGGTAAATTTTGTTTCGGCAAGACCCCTTCCATGGCCGACTGCCTGCTTATCCCTCAGATGTACAACGCGCTGCGTTTCAATGTGGATGTGGGCTCTTACCCAACCCTGCTGAGCATTCACGAGCACTGTACTTCACTGCCTGCTTTTGCCAGCGCCGACCCTCTTAAGCAACCCGAAAATACCGATCAGGCGCTCTGATCGCTACGCCTTCAGTTCACTCCCGCGCGGTAGTCCAGGGGCGGTTGTCGATCACCCAGTAAAGCTTCATATTTGAAGTCCGCGCCGCGGCGCTCCTCAAACTCACGCTTTGCCGCGGCAATCACCTGCGGCTGCTCAAACAAATCTGCTGCAGTAAGCGCCATGGTTTTGGCCGCTACCAACATGCCTTTGGCACCGATTGATGTACCGCCTGCGGCGATCGCCTGCCAGGTATGCGCGGAGGTACCCGGCACCCAGGTAGCCGTATTCACTTCAGCCGTGGGCACTTGCCAACTCACATCGCCCACGTCCGTCGAACCCATGGTGAGTTTCTGCGTAAACGGTTGAATCTTGCTTTGGCTGCCCAGCAAGTTGCTGTCTAAGTTCAATGTACGGGTAATCTCCTGAGCAAACGCTTGCTCCGCGGGGCTATACGTAACCCCACCCACGCGCTCAAGGTTGTTGTGCATGAGTTGGGCGAGTGTTTCATTGGGCAACAGGCTGTGATTGCCATGAATCACTTCAGCTTCCATCTTTGTACCCGTTCCCATGGCAGCAGCCTCAGCCGTCGCCATCACCCGGGTCCAAAGTTTTTTGAGCGTTTCAGCCTGGGGGTGTCGCACGTAATAAAAAACCTCTGCAAAGTCAGGCACTACATTGGGCGCCGAGCCGCCACTGGTTATCACGTAGTGCATCCGCGTTTCCTGGGGCACGTGCTCACGCATCAGGTTCGTCATGAAATTCATCGCTTCCACGCCGTCCAGCGCAGACCGACCACGCTCGGGCGCCATCGCCGCGTGAGAGGAGATTCCAGTAAAGCGGAATTTGGCAGATTTATTGGCCAGGCTAGTGGTTGTGTCCGCCGCATTATTGTCTGCCGGATGCCACACCAGCACTGAGTCGACATCCTCAAATAAGCCCGCACGGACCATATATACCTTGCCGGAACCACCCTCTTCTGCCGGCGTGCCATACAACCGTATAGTGCCGGTAACGTCATGCTCGGCCATCCACTGCTTTACAGCGATAGCGGCAGCTACCGAGCCAGCGCCAAACAAGTGATGTCCGCATGCATGGCCTGAATTTCGATCTTCACGGATTTCCCGCTGCGGCGCGTTGGTCTGGGATATTCCAGGCAAGGCATCGAACTCGGCAAGTAGCGCAATAACCGGCTCTCCCGAGCCGTAGCTCGCAACAAATGCCGTGGGAATGTCGGCAACGCCGGCTTCCACATCAAACCCTTCCTGGGCAAGTGTCTGTTGTAGCAAGGCGGAACTTTGCTCTTCGAGATAGCCAAGTTCAGCGTACTCCCATATCTGTTGGGCCAGACCTGCGTAAGCATCAGCCGAGCTATCGAGGTAGTCCACCAGGGATTCCCGCGGGGCGGCGGCTGACAATTGAGAACAGAAAAGCGTTGTTACCAGTACAGCAGAGCGTGCAAATGACATAGCGAGGGTCCAAAGGTAGCTTTTATACAAAGCGCACTTTACCATCACACTCACTAGAAAACCCAAGAACGCGTCAGTATCCTGAGCAAGGCACTGACAACGTCGCTAAACACCACCACCGGTAACTACACCACATGGTCGATATCAGAATGTGGGGGCGCGCCCTCGACAGAATGCCCAAGCTCAATGCAGAAGAGTGGCAGCAACTCGATCCCGTCGCCAAATGGCTGGTTGCGTGTCGGGCGTCGGTGCTGTTCATGACGTTCACAGCAGCAGCATTGGGCGGATTGATGGCATGGCGAGCAGGCAGCTTCGACCTGAACCTGTGGCTTGCGACCACCTTGGGGTTAATGTTTGCCCACGCTACCAACAACTTGCTCAATGACCTCACAGACTCCAAGCGCGGCATCGACAGAAACAACTACTACCGCAATCAGTATGGCGTACATGTACTGGAAGATGGCCTACTGAATTTGCGTCAGTTCTGGCGCTACGTTGCACTTACCGGCGGGGTCGCCATAGGGCTGGGTGCCTGGCTAATCTGGGAACGCAGCGGACTTACGCTCAACTTGATGCTCGCCGGAGCGTTCTTTGTGCTCTTCTATACCTGGCCATTGAAGTATTACGGATTGGGTGAGCCCGCCGTGTTGGTGGTCTGGGGCCCCTTAATGGTGGGAGGTACCTTCTACGTAGTCACTGGCACCTGGAGCTGGGATGTTTGCTGGCTGAGCCTGGTGTTCGCTCTAGGCCCCACCACCGTTCTGTTTGGCAAGCACATCGACAAGGCACCTGCAGACCTGGAGAAAGCTGTGAGGACACTCCCGGTTATTTTGGGGGACACCCTGGCCAGGCGCACCACGCTCGCGATGATTATCGCCCAGTATGTGTTGTGTATCGCCCTGGTGGCTGCCGGGAGTTACAGCTGGACATTGCTGCTGGTGCTGATCAGCGCGCCGGGGCTACGTCAGTTGTCGGCTGTTCTCTCGCAGCCCAAACCTCAAAAACAGCCCGCAAATTACCCGGATGAGATCTGGCCACTGTGGTTCTCGGCTCACGCCTTCAGGCACACGCGCACCTTTACTAGCCTTTTTTTGCTGGGGGTTATTCTCGATACCCTCATTTATTGACAGGGATCAAGTTCGCAACTGGCAATTCGCCACTACCTGCTTTAAGTTTAACTATGGAAGAAAGTTCCAAGGGGGATACTTTTGTCTGCTTTATCTGATTGGTGGAAGCGCTTACTCAAGCCGTCTCCGAGTCGCTCTATTCTCACTCTTCTGATAGTTGGAGGCGTGTTGGGGGTTGCCGGGGTAATGGCCTTTAACGTATCGATGCACGCCACCAATACCGAGGAATTCTGTATTAGCTGCCACGAGATGGAGGCCAACCCGTGGGCGCAAATACAGCAGACCAGTCACTTCAGCAACGCCGCAGGTCTGCACGCCACGTGTTCGGACTGCCACGTCCCCAAAGAATTTGTACCCAAAATGATTCGAAAAATAGAAGCGTCACGTGAAGTTTGGGGCACTCTCATGGGTATTATCGACACCCCAGAAAAATATGCCGCCCATACACCGAAGATGAAGGCACGGGAGATCGCTCGCCTGCAAGCGAACGATTCTCAGGAGTGCCGCAACTGCCACAACACACAACGCATGTTGATGGCATCTCAATCGGCCAAGGCCCAGGAATACCATCAGGCAATGAAAGCCAACGGCAAGACGTGTATCGATTGCCATTCGGGTATTGCACACCCGGAAAACTCAGGCACTGCATACCGCCACTAATAAGCGTGTAGCAGTGCCACAATGTGGGGAAAAGAATATGCAGTATCGCACTGTCATTAGTGCCGTGGTTCTGGGTGCACTCTGTAGCCTGACGAACGCTGCCAGCGCAGAAACATCATCGACCGCTACGGATAGCAGCGTGTGCCTTACCTGCCACGACTTTGGGCCGGACTCCCCTGTGCATCCTATGCTTACCAGTGCACACGGCCAATCCACAAACGCTGACACACCCATGGGCGGCGCTGGCTGCGAAGCCTGTCATGGACCCAGCGCAGAGCACACCCGTGCACCCACCCAGGTTGCCCCACATGTGAGCTTTGGCCCCCGCTGGAGCGCGACCATCGCCGCGCAAGACGGCGCGTGCCTCGGCTGTCACGAACAGAATGTTGGTAAGCACTGGAAAGACGCCTTGCATATGGTTAACGGTCTGACCTGTGTCACCTGTCATGACGCGCATGCGCCACAAGACAAAGCGCTGGCGGACGCTACCCAGGCAGACGTGTGCACGGTTTGCCACAAGCCACAGAAAGACGGTATTCATGGGCTCAAGGATCTGGCTGGCCATAACCCAGCCTGCACCACCTGCCACAATCCCCATGACGACGCACCAGCCGTAACCACCGCGCTTAACAATCGCTCGGAAGGCTGCCGTACCTGCCATGACCTCGTGCAGATGTCTACTTCAACGAAAGTGTCGGCTAAAGCGACGAGCTACCATAAGGTAATGGCTCAAACCGACAGAACCTGTATGGACTGTCACACCGACGTCGCGCACGGACCGGCCGGCGCGGCGGCCGTTATGGTTCCCACCGCTACTAGCAAGCAAAGCGTGACGTTATTTTATCCTGGGCAGTCTGATACCGATTGGCTTATTAGCGAGCACCCTGGCTCGCAACCATTGCGGCAGGGTAGCAACTGCCAACAATGCCATCGCGGCGATGAACAGGCGATGGGAGCGGCACTGGCATCGGCCGACGGTTTCGAACCCGCATTCAGGGAGATGGACGTTAGTTTTGCCACCCGCGACGACTACCTATTGACAACCTTGAGCTGGGAGGGCGCTGCAGACGATGTGAACGTAGCTATCATGTGGGGCGACAGAGATTCAACGGCGCTTGAGCGAGGATCCTGTTTCGCTGCATGTCACAGCGATATGCCTGGCATGAGCCGCGATCGTGGCCAGCAGACTGGCAAATATCTGATGGCCTCGCGTTCGCAGCAGCGCCAGATTGGCAGGCCAGCCATAGTAAAAGATGACGATGCGCTAAGAGCACTGCGCGCCAAAGGCGAGTTTGGCGAGCTATGGCGTCTTACCCTGGCCGGTGAACGTCTGGAAACTGCCACGGTGCTGTCGGGGCTGGACTGGCGCAACTCGGAAATGGTCACTGGCACAGCACGTTTTGATGACGGTCGCTGGACTGTGCAGCTGCGGCGAGAACTTGGCGTCGCCGCTGGCTACAAAAATCTCAACCGCAGCGGCAAGTACACGCTCGGCATTGCTTTACACGGTGTGAATAGTCGCGGCGGCAAACACTGGGTCTCGTTACCCATGACCCTTAGTTTCTCGGGTGACGACACTGACTTCAAGGCGGAGTGAGAAACGACATGACGCGCACTGGTGAACGCTTGCTCAAGCGACTGACGATAAGCATGGTGCTATTGCTTGGCGCGAGCTATCACGTTGGGGCGCAGCAGCCGGAAGTAGACGGGCAAACAGGGCCACAGTGCCTAGATTGCCACCGGGCCAGTTCAGACCAGGCCGTACATGCCATCTTCAATACGGCCCATGGCCAACTCGAGGGTGGCGGCAATGCGGGCTGTATCGCCTGCCATGGCGATAGTCCCAAGCATCGGCAAGCACCCTCCTCTATGGCTCCCGACCTGAGCTACGGTCCACGCTGGCCAGCAGAAACAGCGCTGCGAAATCAAGGCTGTGTAAACTGCCACAAAGACGATGGACAACTATTTTGGGCCGGCAGCGTGCATGAGGCAGAATCTCTCGCGTGTGATACCTGCCATGACTCGCACCAGCAACAGCAGCTATCAGTTGCTGGCCACAATCCCGATCAGCAATGCCTTGATTGTCACACGCAGGTTCGCGCCGAAATACATTTACCCTCCAGACACCCCATTGTTGAGGGTAAAACGAGTTGCTCTGATTGCCACAACCCTCATGGCAGTTCCAGTGAAGCAAGCCTGAACCAGACATCGCTAAACGATAACTGCCTGAGCTGCCATCAGGACAAGCGCGGCCCGTTTCTATGGGAGCACCCACCCGTGGCGGAAGATTGCGGGCTGTGCCACCGACCGCACGGTTCCGTACAGCCGCGTTTGCTGACGGCCCGCGGGCCGGCGCTATGCCAACAATGCCACGCGGCGGCTTTTCACCCCAGTCTGCCCTATGGCGCAGAGGGGCTGGCCGGTGGCAGCGCCAACCAGAATGTGTTGGGTAAAAACTGCATGAACTGTCACAGCCAGGTACACGGGTCGAACCACCCCTCTGGCGCGAGACTTACCCGATGAAACGGCTGCCGCGCGCCATGCTGCGCTACGGATTAGGCGGCTCGGTATTACTATGCGCGATACAGGCGCACTCTCAGGACCCGTTTGCGCCATTGACCAGCGAAACACGCCCACTGTCCACGCGCTGGCAAAGTGATTACAGCGGCGCTGTGCAGCTAGGCCTGGGGTACGTGAACGACAACAACACGATGTTTGGCCAGTACAATGGCTTGAGCGATGACGGTGCGACACTCATCGGCAATCTGCAATGGAACAGCTTTCGCAGCGGCGACAGTTACTGGCAGGCCAACCTGCAGGATCTGGGGCTCGATACCCGAGAGGGTGAGCTGGTGTGGGGTGTTACCAAGCGTTTTGAGGTATCCGCCGGGTTCGACTCACAGCGACAGGTGCGCAACGACAGTGGCAAGACCCCGTTTCGAGGCGGCGCAAACCTACGCCTGCCCGAACAGTGGACCAGCGGACTTACAACCAGCGATTTTGGCGACCTTAACGATTCGCTGCGCTCGTTCGATAGGGAGCTAGAGAGAAAACGCTACTGGCTTGGAGCCACTGCCAACCTCAACGACCAGTGGACACTGGAAAGTGAGCTTCGCTACGAGGACAAAGATGGCACTACAGACACCGCTGGCGCGATCTACATCGACGCTGCGTCGGGTGACTCTGCACTACTGCCACAAACAATCGACTACAGCACGACCGAGTTCGATCTCGGGCTGATCTATAGCGGCGATGCATTACATCTGGATGGTCGTTTGAGCTACTCAGACTTCGACAATGGCGATGACTTGCTAATCTGGCAGAATCCCTACAGCTCTTTCAGCCCCCGGGTACGCTATCCACAGGGTAGCGGCGGGCTAGGGCTGGCGCCAGACAGCGAACAACTCAGTGGCCGGCTGAGCGGATACCTACTGATTAATGCCACCGCCAGACTACAGTTTGACGGTAGCTACGGTGTTGCGTCACAAGATCAGAGCTTTGCCGATTACTCAGTCAATCCACAGCTTGACGTGACTGAGCCAGTTCCGCGCAATTCACTCGATGGTGAAGTTGCCACATCTACATTTAACGCCAAATTGAAACTCCAGCCCATGCCCCGCATGAACCTGGACGCTAAGGTAAAAATACGTAAAAGAGATTACGAAAATCCACGTGATGGCTATCGTTATATCCGTGGCGACGGCAGTGATCAGCCGCGCTCGGCACTCACGGTGTACAACACCAGTCACGACTATCTGTCACAGATCGTCGGTTTTGAAACAGGGTTTCGGCTACCCTGGCGCTCCAGGTTAACCTTTGACTATGAGTTTGAAGAGGTTGAACGTCGCAATGCCGCAGTAGAGGAAACAGAAGAGTCGCGCGGTACGCTGGGTTATCGCATTCGCCTGTTACCCACCTTGCGCGCCAAGGCAGAGGTAACACTAGCCAATCGCTCCGCCGATACGTACAACTGGGATCAATCCTACTACGCCCTGCTGGACACCGAGCTTATCAACGCCACGCCAGACAACCAGCGCTACATCAATCACCCCGAGCTCAGCCAATACTACTTGTCCAACCGTGAGCGCTGGGAAGCGAAGCTCGATTTGCAATACGCCCCAGCCAGCCGCTGGGACTTCAATACTAACCTCAACTGGCGCGAAGACGATTTCGACAAAAGCCGCCTCGGTCTCACCAAAGCGCGCTGGCGGGCAATACACGTTGCGGCCAACTATGCAGCGACGCAGGACACAATCATCTCGCTGTACGGCGGCGTTGACGAGTATCACAACGAGCAATCCAGCAGAGCGTTTCGGGGTGGTCAGGAAAAAAATGCATTCGCGATTTATCCGCCGCTGCCCCAAGCCAGTGACCCCACGCGTAACTGGGGTGTGGAGAGTGAAGATACCAGCGTCACTATAGGTGCGAACGCCACCTGGCAATTGCGCAAAGACATTGCGCTTGAGCTTGACTACAACTTTGTCTCAACCAACGCCGAGCAAACGTTTTCCACCAATGGCGCAAGCGATCTGAATCCCGAAAACTTTCCGGACAACGAAACCACACAGCATCAGCTATCCGCAGCAGGCACCTGGGATATGCGCGAGAACCTCAGCCTGCGGCTCGACTATCAGTATTTCCGCTTTGACTGGGATGACTGGGCGCTGCAGGACGTTGCCGTCAACACTATAGATAAAGTGCTTACTTTTGGTGAGCGCAACCCGAATGAAACAATCCACTATATGGGCGCATCAGTGATCTATCGCTGGCAGTAGCGTCCGGGGGAGTCGAACATGAAATTGCAATTACATCACTGGCTATTGGCACTCGTTGTCAGTCTGCTCGTAGCCTGCGGCGGTGGCGGTGGCGGCGACCGGGCAGCAGGTGTTGATCCCGGGCCCGTTCCACCGGGGGGCTCCGTGCCACCTCCTACGCCTGAGGTGCCGGCCCCCAATCCTGCCCCCTACGGTGAAACTGAGGATCTGGTAGTGGTTATCACCAATGTGACCATTCCTGAAGACGGTCGCCCGGTAGTCGAGTTCCAGCTAAGCAATAGCCAGAACACGGCCATCACGGACCTAACAGAAAGTGATATCAGACTGATCGCTGCCAAGCTACGCAGCAGTGATCTAGGTAACCTGACCGGCACCTGGCAGTCCTATATCAACCGCATCGAACAACCCGGAGTGGGCATCGGCACAGAAGCCAAACTTCAAGCGACTACTGAATCCAACGGCGAGTTTACCAACAATAATGATGGCAGCTATGTGTATCGATTTGCCACTGCGGTCAACGACCTCCCTCAGGAGGTTCTCGATCAAGCCGCAGCAGAGGGGTTGGACCTGAGCTATGAGCCCGCGCAGACGCACCGCGTTGCCATGCAGTTTTCCAACAGCCCCACAACAGCGAACCCCTTCTACGACTGGGTTCCCGAATCCGGTGCCACCGATGGCATCTTCAGTATGGACATTGCCGCCACGCCCAACTGCAACAACTGTCACGACAAACTAGCCTTGCACGGTGGCGGTCGCACCGAGGTGGAGTACTGCGTGACCTGCCACAACACCGGCTCCACAGATGCCAATAGCACCAACACCGTAGATATGAAGGTGATGATTCACAAGATACACATGGGCGCTAACCTGCCCAGCGTGCAGGAAGGGGGCGAGTACGCAATTTATGGCTTTCGCGACAGCAAGCATGACTACTCCAACCTGAAGTACCCACAGGACATTCGCCGCTGTGAAAACTGCCATGCTGGCACCAGTACCGGGGCGGGTCGTGACGATCTGGTACTAACGGATCAAGGCGACAATTGGGCAGAATATTCAAGTCGCGCAGTCTGCGGTAGCTGCCACGAGAACGTGAACTTCGACCGTCATGCCGGTGGTCAACCTGACGATAGTCGCTGCGCCAGCTGCCACTCAGCATCCGGATTTGTGGGCAGCATAGAGGACAGCCACATTATTGCGTTTGAGGAGGCGCGCAAGGCATTTGATGCCCAGGTACTGGGAATCACAAACAGCATGCCCGGAGAAGCGCCGGTGGTCACCTTCAAGGTGAGCAACCCGCTTACGGGCACGGACTACGATATCTTCAACGATCCCGTCTGGACCAACCAGCAGTCTTCATTGAACGTAAAAATGTCATGGGACACCGGCGATTACAACAACACCGGTAACGGTAGCGAGAATGCCAGCTCTGTTTCGACCAGCGCATTGGCAAACGCCAGCGCCAACGGCGACGGTAGCTATAGCGTAACCATGCCCATCCCGGTTCCAGATGGCAGCTCAGCACCCGGTGTAGCCGCATCAGGCAGCGGTGTTGCGACCATCGAGGGCCATCCGGGCGTTGACTATGACGAGGACGGCGAGCCCGAATCGGTACCTGTTGGCGACGCGCATGCGTTTTTCTCTATCGACGAAGCAGATGGCAAGCCCGTGCCTCGTCGACAGTCGGTAGAGATAAACCAGTGTCTGGCGTGTCATGGCTCACTGGTTCTGCACGGCAACAACCGGGCCGACAACATCGATAGCTGCGTCACCTGCCATAACCCGCGCAACAGTGATCGCGGCGTGCGCGAAATAGCGTTCAATCCACCCACCGACGGCAAGCAAGAAGAGTCAATTAACTTTTCTACGATGGTGCACGGTATTCATGCTGCTGCCTTCAGAGAAAACCCCCTACAGGTTGTGGGATTCCGCGGATTCACCACCTATGTTTATGACGAGGAAGAAGTCCACTATCCCGGTGATCTCAGTAACTGCCTGGCCTGCCATACAGAATCTGGCTATAACCTACCGTTAGCCAGTAGTGTCTTGGGAACCAGCATCGATACAGGTGACGATCGAGAGGACCCTGCGGATGACGCGGTGATCACGCCCACGACGGCAATCTGCAGCAGCTGCCACGACGACTCAGTAGCTACGGCTCATATGTCGTCAAACGGCGGTAGTTTTTCTACCAGCCAAGCCGCGATAGATAATGGTGAGGTGGTGGAACAATGCACCTTGTGTCACGCAGAGGGCAAGAGTGCCGCAGTAAGTGACGTACATAACATCGGGGAACTACCCTAACGGGCAGTTCCCCTAAGGACTTCCGCCAGGGGTAGCAGAAGTCAGAACGGGTTAACTTCTACTCAGTTGCTGATGACAGCTACTTGAGAATTGGAGGTTTGCATCTTGCCTTCGCTTAGGGCGCGCTTGAAGCAAGACTTGTTCTCTGACACCTGACGAGCACCGCCAGCTTCGCGCGGGTTACGCGGACCACATACTGTGTCTGCGGCCTGAACGATGCGGTAGTGCAATGTTTCCTGACCACGGTCGGTCTTCAGATCCAGATCGTCGTAAGACACTGTAATTTGACGAAGGCCCTCACTGGTGGTTGTCACGTAAGTCTCGTCATATCCTGCAGCGCTTGCATTCATTGCTGTACCAGCGGCAACTGCGATAACCGCGGCAGACAACAGCTTGCTCATAGTGGAATTTTTCATGGTGTATCTCCTTACATTTAAAGTTGTCGGCTTAATTGCCTCTGCAAGTCCAGGCGTTTCTCTGTATCGCCTGTCTTGAGAGTTCAAGATAGGTGAAGATATTCGACGAAAAAAGGCTGTTTCGGTGAGTTGCAGGGGGCTAGCGGTGAACTGAGTTAATCTGTCGGTGAGTTGATTTCGTAAACCTTTAGAATCCATCGCTACGTGCTGTTTGCAACCCAGATTCATGTGAGACTGCCATTTACCGCATAGAACAGGGCAAAGAAGCGTCGGACAACACGCCCGGCACTTGGCTTATGCAAACCTCATCCGTATATTGACGACAAAACTGTTGGCAACTTTATGAAATTTACCGGTACACCCGAATTTGATCACGCTCAGCCTAATCGACTGGGCGTTCTCATCACTAATCTGGGCACGCCTCAAGCACCAGAGAAAGCAGCCCTGCGCCCCTACCTGAAGCAGTTTCTCTCCGACCCTCGAGTCGTAGAGGTGCCGCGTGTTCTGTGGTGGCTAATCCTCAACGGGATCATCCTGAACATCCGTCCGGCAAAGTCAGCTGCCGCCTATAAAACAGTATGGACAGATGAAGGCTCGCCATTGCTAATTCATACACGCAATCAGGCTCAGCTACTGCAGGAAAGCCTGTCACAGAAGTTAGGGGGGCAATGTATCGTCGACTTCGCTATGCGCTACGGCCAACCGGCAATCGACGACACTGTGCAGTCAATGCTCGATCGTGGTGTACGCAAGCTACTGGTCCTGCCACTCTATCCTCAGTACAGTGGGCCGACCACCGCCTCCACCTTTGATGCCATAGCTCAGGACTTCCAGAAGCGTCGCTGGCTGCCCGACTTCAGGTTCGTTGCGCAGTATTTCGATCACCCGGCCTACATCGAGGCCGTGGCTGACTCTATCCGCGCCCACTGGGCAACGCATGCACGGGCAGATCGCCTGATCTTTTCCTATCATGGCGAACCGCAGCGCTACCTCACTGAAGGTGATCCCTATCACTGCCAGTGCCACGCAACTTCGCGTTTGGTGGCTGAGGCGTTGGGGCTGGATGAGCACGACTACATGACCACTTTCCAGTCGCGCTTTGGTCGCGAAGAATGGCTTAAGCCTTACACTGACGAGACACTAAAGGGCATGCCTGGTAGCAACGTGACGTCAGTGCAAGTGGTCTGTCCGGGGTTTTCGTCCGACTGTCTGGAGACCATCGAAGAAATTGGCGAAGAAAATCACGACTACTTCATGCAAGCCGGGGGCAAGCGTTTTGAATACATCCCTTGCTTGAACTCGTCGGAGGCACACATAGACGCGCTGGCAGAATTAGCGATACAGCACATGGGCGGGTGGTCAGTGGACAATAACGACCCCGTCGCCAGCAAAGTCCGGGCTATGGCATTGGGCGCAAAATCATAATGTTCAAGAGGAACTACCCGTCGATGCAGCGTCTTTCACTATCATTCCTTTTAGGATTTCTGTTGATCACCCCGCTTGCCTGGAGCCAGTCGACAGACAACACCGTCTGGATTGACGTTAGAACACCCTCGGAGTTTGCAGAGGGTCATTTAGAGGGCGCTACACTGATCCCCTGGGATGGTATCGAAACCGGTATCCGTGCACTCAAGCTCGAAAAAGATACGCCAATCGTACTGTACTGCGGATCAGGTGGCCGGGCTGAAAGAGCCAGAGAGGCGTTACAGGCAACCGGCTATAGTGCGGTCGTCAACGCCGGTGGCCTGGAAGAAGCGCAGGCGCTAAAAAGCAAGCTGACCGAGGAGTAAGCTCTAGATCCAGCGACGCACGCGAGCACAGTAGTCAGGAAACGTTTCCGGAAACAAACCAAGCAACATGTCCTCTTCGGGTCGAATATACCGCAGCTCGATAATCACCATAAAGATTGGTGCAATAACCAGGGCCGTGCTGGCTCCCACGGTTACTGCGCAACCCAGCAGCACTAGCGCCATACCGAGATACATTGGGTTGCGGGTGTAAGCATAAACACCGGTTGTAACCAGAGCAGTCACATTTTTAAATGGGATCAGATCCGTGTCTGCTTGCTTGAACAAACCACCGGCGAGCACTAATAAGGCCAACCCAATTACCAGCAGGATGCCACCAAACAATTGACCTTCTAAGCTGGTGAAACGTGGGCCTGCAGCATATTCGTTAAGAATAAAGATACTGATAACGCCCAGCAGCAACCAAATGGGCGGATAGATAATACGTTTGACCATCGTAGAGGTTCTCCTATTTGCCAACGCTGGATTTGCGCGCGAATGAAATCGCTAATGAGCGCCATTGAGGTGCACACCGGCAGGCTCGATACCACCGATGGCAAATGCCAGTGCAATCCCCAGTAGAAACGCCACACTCAGTTTACCGCGATCATGACTGTGAAAGTGCACCTCGGGTAGTAGATCACTCAATGCGATACAAATGAATGCGCCTGCCGAAAATGCCAGCGCACCGGCAACAACAACATCGCGGCTATCGCCTATGAAATCAACACCGAAGTAAAACAGTAGCGCGCCAAGAGGACACATCAGTGCAAACACTATATTCGTGGTGCGCCGGGCCGCTGCATTCCAACCACCAGCCTGCATAACCGTTGAGATGGACATAGCATCCAATGGCTTGTGCAATGCAATTGCCAGAAATACGCCGATACCCAATAGCCCTGTGGTCTGACCCAGACCGACTTCACCCTGCATAACCGCGCCCAGCGCGACACCGTCAATCAGTGTATGCAACCCCAGCCCCAGCGCAATTCCAACCCAGCTCAGCTTATGCGCCGGATTTGTCGTCTGCGCGTGATGGTGGTCATGGTTATGTTCCTCCTCACCCGAGAAGTCGTGCTGATGAAAGTGAAACATACGCAACAGGAGCAGCATGACGACCAAACCAATCATCAACCACCAAACCGATTGATCTGCCGCATGTGGCTGTGGCTGCAAGGCAATGCTGTGCGGCAACAGGTGATAGAACGCCACACCCAACATCAGGCCAGAAACAAAGCTCATTATGATCTGAGTGCGCGTATGGGTCATACGCACCAATGTGGGAAGAAAACCGCCCAACATCGACAGCGCAACAATACACAGGCAGTAAACAACGAGTAAAGCGGTGAGGTTAGAAGTCATATCACACCAATACCAGGTTATCGCGATGGATCAGTTCTTTGTCGCCACCATAACCGAGAATGTCATTAATCGCGGCAGAGGCAGAGCCCTTTATCTGGCGAGCCTCATCGGCATTGTAGTTAACGAGGCCGCGAGCTACCTCGCGTCCATCCGGGTCTGTACACGCCACCATGTCACCGCGCGAAAATTCACCTTCAACCGCCACCACACCCACGGGTAGCAAACTGCGCCCGGACTCTGTCAGCACTCGAACTGCACCCGCGTCCAATATCAGCGTACCCTGCTGCTGCACCATACTCGCGAGCCATTGCTTGCGTGCATTTTGCGGGCGCTCGCCCGAACTCAGCCATGTACCTACAGCCAGGCCGTCGGCTACCGCTGTTACGCATGTCTCCTTGCGCCCACTGGCAATCACCGTCTCTGTGCCTGAACGAGCCGCAAGGCGTGCTGCACGCAGCTTGGTAATCATGCCGCCGCGACCCAGACTACCCCCCTCACCTACCATGGTATCTAGGGACGCATCACTGACACTGCGCTGCGGAATAAGCTCGGCGCTCGAATCATGGCGGGGATCAGCGGTAAAAAGCCCGTCCTGGTCGGTGAGTAGCAACAGGGCATCTGCATCGATCAGGTTGGCGACTAGCGCCGCGAGGGTATCGTTGTCACCAAAGCGAATTTCGTCGGTAACCACGGTGTCGTTCTCGTTAACGATTGGCACAACGCCAAGCGTGAGCAATGTATTTAGCGTGCCACGCGCGTTCAGATACCGGTCTCGGGCAATGACGTCGTCATGACCCAGTAAAACCTGCGCGGTGGCTATGTCGTGCTGTTTGAAAGCCGTTTCGTAGTGTTGCACCAAAATGGACTGCCCCACTGCTGCGGCTGCCTGTAAATCGTGTAATTCTGTCGGCCTGCTTTGCCAACCCAACCGCACCACGCCAGCGGCGACCGCACCGCTGGAGACCAGGACCACTTCACAACCGCGCGCCCGCAGGGTTGCCAGCTGCTCTACCAACAGGTGGATCATCCGATCATCCAAACCGGTACCGTCGTTAGTCAGCAGCGCGCTGCCGATCTTGACGACCCAACGACGCGCCGCAGCGATGTCCGTACGAGTAGTCATCAGCTGCGCTAGGGCGCGTACTCCACTTCGACATCATAATCTTCGTCGTCATCGTCATCATCGCTCGCTTCTTCTGACTGCTGACGCGCTTCCTGACGGTATTGTTCGCGCAATGCCTCAATGCGATCTCGAGCCTCTTGCTGCATCTGATTCTGCTGCTCACGCTCGGCTTCGGCGAGCTCAGGCGACTTCGCTTCCTGCGCCTTGATCTCTTCCAATGCCAGCATCATGTCCTGGCTGATTCGCTCCGTGCCCTTACCGCTGATAGCGGCAATTTCATAAACGGGGCCCTGCCAGTCAAGCGCTTCGATCAGCGCAGCACGGCGCTCGGCCAACTGCTGAGCATCAATCATGTCAATCTTGTTCAGTACCAGCCAACGCTCACGCGCAGCCAACGTCGGGCTAAAACGGTCTAATTCCCGAACAATCGATAACGCGGCGTCCGCGGGCTCTACGCCGTCGAAAGGTGCCATATCAATAATGTGCAGCAAAATACGATTACGCGTTAGATGCTTTAAGAATCGTATGCCTAAGCCAGCGCCTTCCGAGGCACCCTCGATCAAGCCGGGAATGTCGGCAATCACGAAACTACGATGAGAATCAACTTTCACCACCCCGAGATTCGGCACCAGAGTGGTAAACGGGTAATTAGCGACTTTGGGGGTGGCGGCGGAGACTGCCCTGATGAGCGTAGACTTACCGGCATTGGGCAAGCCCAGCAGGCCAACATCGGCCAGTACCTTGAGCTCCAACTTGAGCGAGCGTTCCTCTCCCTCGGTGCCCGGCGTAACCTGGCGAGGGGCTCGGTTGGTACTGGACTTGAAGCGCGTATTGCCCAGTCCGTGAAAACCACCTCTTGCAACGATCAGTTGCTGACCAGCAACCGATAAATCGCCCAGCACCTCGGCGCTGTCTTCATCCAGCACAGTGGTACCCACAGGCACTCTCAATATCAGATCTTCTCCACTGGGGCCGGTACAGTTACGACCGCGACCTGATTCACCGTTCTGCGCGCGATGCACGCGCACAAACCGGTAGTCCACCATGGTATTAAGCGAGTCGTCGGCTTCGAGAATAACACTGCCGCCGTCTCCACCATCGCCACCATCAGGACCACCCTTGGCAATGTACTTTTCTCTGCGGAAACTCAGACAACCATTGCCGCCCTTGCCTGCGAATACGCGAATACTGGCTTCATCAACAAACTTCATACGCTTTACCCTGCCACTTGCTGCAGCCAAAAAAAAGCCCCGTCACTTGACGAGGCCTTTTCGCGCTACGTTGCGTTCGCGGCTCAGGCGCTCACCACCTGAACAAATGTGCGGTTCTTCGGACCGCGAACTACGAACTCTACTTTGCCTTCTGCTACGGCAAACAGTGTGTGATCCTTTGCAACGCGTACGTTGTCGCCCGCGTGGAAGTGCGTGCCGCGCTGACGAACAAGGATGTTGCCAGACACTACGCTCTCACCGCCAAAGCGCTTTACGCCGAGACGTTTGCTCTGGGAATCGCGACCGTTACGAGTACTACCACCTGCTTTCTTATGCGCCATTGTCCAACTCCTCCTTTACGCCGTGATACCAGTAATCTTCACTTCGGTGAACCACTGACGATGGCCAGTCTCTCTACGATAGTGCTTACGACGGTTAAACTTGACGATCTTCACCTTCTGGTGACGACCATGAGCAACTACTTCAGCGGTGACTTTGCTGCCGTCGACAACCGGAGTTCCGATTTTGACTGCATCACCACCCACCATCAGCACACGATCGAATTCGATAGTGTCGCCGGTAGCGGCTTCAATTTTTTCCAGCTTGAGGGTTTCACCCTCAGTGACGCGATGCTGCTTGCCGCCACTCTCTATTACTGCGTACATGTTTTTCTCCGTTTAATTAGCCTGCTCGCGGTAAGAAAACCCTTTTAAATCAAGGGGGCAGAGCCAGGCACAAACAGTTATCAAAGCCCAGAGCCAGCGCGTCACATGGACACTAGCTGACCAGAGGGCGGCGATTTTACTCAAATCACCCCTCCCGGGCAAGGTTTATTTTCCTAATAGAGACAAGGGTTTAGCGACAAATTACCAGCCGTGCAGAGGCTAACCAGGCCCGCAGGTAGCGGCTTGACAGAGGGCAGGAGCGCACCCTAGCATGCCCCAGCATCCTAAGGCTTCATATTCTCTATGCAACAAGTACGCTCCGCCGTCGAACGAGAGTTCGATCAGGTCAATGAACTCATTATCACGCAGCTAGAATCCGACGTCGACATGGTCGAAAACGTGG
Source organism: Halioglobus sp. (assembly GCA_039990395.1). Lineage (GTDB taxonomy): Bacteria > Pseudomonadota > Gammaproteobacteria > Pseudomonadales > Halieaceae > CALINF01. The sequence continues at coordinate 36,162 of JBDXFZ010000074.1, read as the reverse complement.
GTCATTACATCGTGGATGCGGGCGGCAAGCGTCTGCGCCCGCTGCTGGTTCTGCTTTGCGCCAAGGCATTGGGGACGTGCTCCCCAGCACATGTGAAATTTGCAGCGGTGGTGGAGTTTATTCATACCGCTACTTTATTGCATGACGATGTTGTCGACCTGTCCAGCTTGCGCCGAGGTAGGCCCACCGCCAATGCCGAATTTGGCGCCGCACCCAGCATATTAGTGGGCGACTTCCTGTACACGCGCGCCTTTCAACTGATGGTGCAATTGAATGATATGGGCTTGCTCGAACACATGGCAGACACCACCAATACCATCGCAGAAGGCGAGGTATTACAGCTGGTCCGCGCCGGCGATGCACAGACCAGTGCGGCTCAGTATCTTGAGGTGATTTCACGCAAAACTGCCATACTATTCGGCGCTGCCTGCTTCGGAGCAGGTCGTTTAGCTGGTGCCGAAACGCAAGTATGCAACGCACTGCATAGCTACGGACTCAATCTGGGAATCGCGTTTCAGATGATCGATGATGTGCTCGACTACGACGGTGACGCCGCGACCATGGGCAAAAACGTCGGCGATGATCTGACCGAAGGTAAACCCACCTTACCTCTGATTCACTGCATGAGCCATGGTACCCAGGCTGAGCGCGAGTTACTGCAGAACGCGATCACTGAAAAGCGCGCCGATCAGCTGGATGATATTCTCATGGCAGTCAGACGCTGCGGCTCACTGGACTACACCCGCGGTCAGGCCCGCGAATATCATGACACGGCGCTGTTAGCGCTCGACAGAATCGCCGCTGGCAGCGCTAAAGAGGCGTTACAGCGACTGGCAGCATTATCTATAGACCGAGATCACTAAGACGGACACCACCATGGCACAGACAGATCTGCTGACAAACCGCTCGGCATTTAAGGCATTACAGCCACTCGCAGATCAATTAGCCGACGCATCGGTTGGGCAGCTGTTTGCCGCTGACCCTGATCGAGTTCAAAAATATGGCGCGGCGGCCGCCGGACTGCATCTGGACTACTCCAAACACCTGCTAGACGATACGGCGCGCACTGCGCTGCTGGCACTGGCGCATGAGGTCGATCTCCCTGCTCGCGCGGCTGCCTTGCTCAGCGGCGATCCGGTGAACAACACTGAACAGCGACCGGCGCTGCATACGCTACTGCGAGCCAACAAGGCCGCAGGTCTCGACGTGTTGTATCAGGAAGTTACGTCCACACGTGAGCGCATGCGCTATTGGGCCAATCGCCTGAACGCAGGAGAGCAAACAGGTTTCAGTGATCAGGTGATCACCGACGTAGTCAATATTGGCATCGGTGGCTCGGACCTGGGGCCGCGCCTCGTGACCGAGGCTCTACGGCCTTTTCAGGGTAATGTCGCGTGCCACTACGTGGCGAATGTCGACCCAGCTGATCTGCACGACACGCTGGCGGAACTCAATCCGCACACCACCCTGTTTATTATCTGCTCCAAGTCATTCAAGACACAGGAAACCCTAACCAACGGATTGGCCGCACGGGATTGGCTATTGAGCGCAGGCGCAGACACAACGCTGCTGGCGCGCCACTTTCTTGCTATGACAACCAACCTGGAAGCCGCTGCCGCCTTCGGTATCGACCCCGAGCAGTGCCTGCCGCTTTGGGATTGGGTGGGCGGTCGCTACTCGGTGTGGTCTGCGGTGGGTTTAAGCTGCGCTATCGCCGTGGGGTGGGCTAATTTTGAGGCGTTTCTGGACGGCGCACGCGCCATGGACGAGCACTTTGCCTCCGCCCCGCCGGAAAGTAACTTACCCATGCTGCTCAGTCTGCTGGAGGTGTGGTACAGCAACGCCCTGGGAGCAGAGAATCACGTGGTGTTGCCCTACGACAACGCCCTGCAGCGGCTACCCGACTTTCTGCAGCAGCTCACTATGGAGAGTAACGGCAAGCGCGTGACACGCAGCGGCAGCGAGGTCACTTATCAAACGGGCCCGGTACTCTGGGGCTCTGCTGGTACCATGGGACAGCACTCGTTCCATCAACTTCTGCACCAGGGGACGCGCCTTTGTCCGGCTGATTTCATCCTACCGCTTACTACTCACACGGGCATGGAGGAACAGCACGCGCAATTGGTGGCCAACTGCTTAGCTCAAAGCAGAGCAATGATGATAGGACGCACTCCGGAAGAGGCTGAACAGGCTCTGCGACAACGCGGGCTTGATAACGATGAAGCAACCTCGCTGGCCCCGCACTTGGCCATGCCCGGTAGTCGCCCCAACAGCACCATCAGCTTTGAGAGTGTGAATCCAGCGACGCTGGGTGCGTTGCTGGCTCTGTACGAACACAGAACCTATTGCAGCGGTCAACTTTGGGGCGTTAACCCGTTCGACCAATGGGGTGTTGAGCTGGGTAAAGAAATCGGCGTGCAGATACTCGACGAATTGAATGGGAAAAGTGGCGACACCGCGATGGACCCTTCGACTCAGGCGCTAATATCGCGCTGGCGCCAGGCTAAGATGTAGACATTCGCGGCACACGAAACGTTTCGTAGTGTCCTGTCAGCCTGCGTCAATCAGCTCCAATAGCTCAGCCGTTTTTGCCCGCATTAGCTCCACATCAGCGCGGCTCTCTACATTGAGCCGAACTACCGGTTCGGTATTAGACATGCGCAGATTAAATCGCCAGTCGCCTAAATTCATACTCAAGCCATCGACATGTTCAATAGACTCTGCGACTTGTGCATAGGCGGCCTCAGCCGCGGCAAGCACAGCCGCTGGATCGTCTATCGTGCGATTAATCTCCCCGCTACAGGGATAAGCCGCCATTCGCTCGGCGACCATTTGATCAAGGGTTTGCTCACGAGCACTCATCAAACCCGCCACCAGCAACCAAGGAATCATGCCGCTGTCGCAGTAAGCAAAATCCCGAAAATAATGGTGCGCGCTCATCTCGCCGCCGTACACCGCATTTTCCAATCGCATCCGTTCCTTGATGAAGGCATGGCCGGTCTTGCTTTGAATCGCTTTCCCACCGCGCTCCTGCACCATCGCAACGGTATTCCAGGTAAGGCGTGGGTCGTGAACTACAGCGGCCCCTGGGGACTGTATCAAGAAGGCTTCAGCCAATAAGCCCACCAGATAATACCCTTCGATAAACTCGCCAGTGGCATCAAAGAAGAAGCAGCGGTCAAAGTCACCATCCCACGCGATGCCGAGATCGGCGCCATGCTCACGCACAGCGGCTATTGTAACGGCCCGGTTCTCCACGATCAGCGGGTTGGGCACACCATTGGGGAAGTTGCCATCGGGATTATGATGTAATTTGATAAATTCAAACGGCAGATGTGGCTCTAGCAGGTCAATCACGCGACCGGCTCCACCATTACCCGCGTTGACCACAATCTTCATGGGCTTCAACGCAGACACATCGACATAGCTCAATAAGTGCTCCACATAGGCCGCAGAGGTATCGAGATCGAAGCGCTGCCCCGGTTGGGCCGCCGGCTCAAATGAATTTTGTTCAGCCAAAGCCTGAATATCAAACAGGCCTGTATCGCCGGAGATAGGCTTGGACTCCTCACGCACAAATTTCATGCCGTTATAGTCCTTAGGGTTGTGGCTTGCCGTTACAGCAATACCACCATCCATCTGCGCGTGTGAGGTTGCAAAGTAAATTTCTTCAGTACCGCAAAGGCCAATATCGTAAACATCCACGCCCTGCTCTATTAACCCCTGCGTTAGCGCAGCTTTAATCGATTCGCTGGTTAATCGAATGTCGTGCCCAACCACCACCTTACGGGGCTTAACCACCTCGGCAAACGCTCGGCCTATACGACGCGCAATGTCTTCGTTGAGTTGATCGGGAATGCGTCCACGCACATCGTAGGCTTTAAAACAGGTGATTTTTTCCAAGGCTAATAACTCGCTTTAAGTGGCGGAATAAACGTTTTCATACACGTAGTTGGTGGCTTCAACGAAGCCGGGAACACTGCCGCAATCAAATCGGCGGCCCTCGAACTTGTATGCCATCACGCAGCCATTGCGCGCCTGGGTTTGCAAAGCGTCGGTTAACTGTATTTCACCGTTAGCCCCTGGCTTGGTCTCACGAATGATATCAAAGATGTCAGGCGTCAAAATGTAGCGACCAATGATCGCAAGGTTAGAGGGCGCATCTTCTTTGGCCGGCTTCTCTACCATCTCATCGACCCTGTAGATTCCGTCTTTGAGACTTTCACCAGCAATGACGCCGTATTTATGCACCTCGTCTTCAGGGACCTCCTGTATCGCTACAATAGAACAGCGAAACTGACGATACAGCGCGGCCATCTGCGCCAGTACACCGTCGCCATCATTCAGGCAGAGGTCATCGGAGAGCAACACACCGAAGGGTTCGTTACCTATCAACGACTCGCCAGTGAGTATCGCGTGGCCCAAGCCTTTCATCTCGCGCTGACGAACCATCGTGAACACGCCCTGATCCAGCACGCTGCGGATACTTTTAAGGTAAAGCTCCTTTCCGGAACCAGCTATCTGATGCTCTAGCTCGTAGCTGATATCGAAGTGATCGGCGATCGATCGCTTGCCGCGACCTGTAACCATTGCACAGGTTGTCATACCCGCCTGTATTGCTTCCTCTACGCCGTACTGCACAAGCGGCTTGTTCACCACTGGCAGCATCTCTTTAGGCATACTTTTGGTCGCCGGCAGAAAACGTGTGCCGTAGCCCGCCACCGGAAACAGGCATTTCTTGATCAATTTTTCCACTACTTGTGCCCTCTTCTTTGCAACGCTTGGAGTTTACTCACTGCGACCGTAGACGTCTTCGAAACGAACAATATCGTCCTCTCCCAAATAGGTGCCCGACTGGACTTCAATCAACTCCAGTGGAACTTTGCCAGGGTTAGCGAGGCGATGCTTATGACCCAGCGGAATATAGGTTGACTCGTCTTCCCCCAGCATAAACACCTTATCTTCGCAGGTCACCTCGGCTGTACCCGCCACAACAATCCAGTGCTCAGCGCGATGATGATGCATCTGCAGCGACAGAGTTTGGCCGGGAGTTACCACAATGCGCTTAACCTGAAATCGGTCAGCTACAATGAGAGACTCATAAGAACCCCAAGGACGATACACGCGTGCGTGCAGCGAGGCCTCAGGACGATCCTGTGCTTTGAGTAAGTTCACGATCTTTTTGACGTCTTGCACTTTGTTGCGATCGGCCACGAGGACAGCATCAGGCGTCTCTACCACCACCAGATTATCAACCCCGGTGGCCGCAATCAGGCGTGAATCGCTGCGAAAGTAGCTGTTGGCACAATCATCGAGAATGACATCGCCAGAATACGCGTTACCGTCTACGTCGCGATCTGCCACTTCCCACAATGCAGACCATGCGCCTACATCACTCCAACCGCAATCCAAAGTCACCACGCCGCCAAGACTGGTCTTTTCCATTACGGCATAGTCGATACTGTCGGCTGGGCATTGTTTAAATATGTCTGCATCGGGCCGGACAAAGTCCATGTCGCGCACTGCCTCTGCCATCGCCCGCTCACAGTTGGAACGTATCGCTGGCGCTAATGCCTCTAGCTGCTCCAGATACGATGCAGCACTTAGCAGGAACATACCGCTATTCCAGTAGTAATCGCCGCTGTCGAGATACTGCTGCGCTGTGGGCGCGTCGGGCTTCTCAACAAAGCGCTCTAGCTGGTAAAGGTCAGCACCCAGGCTCTGCCCACCCTTTATGTATCCATACCCTGTCTCAGGACTGCTGGGTACGACGCCAAAGGTCATCAACTTACCCTGTTCAGCCTGGGGCATGGCTTTACCCACCGCAGCCACGAAGGCGGGGACGTCCTTAATCAGGTGATCCGCAGGCAGTACCAGAAGCACCGCATCTGGATCGGTGGCAACTGCTTGAATAGCCGCCAGCGCAACGGCGGGCGCTGTATTGCGGCCCTCGGGTTCAAGGATCATGGCTGCCGCCTGCAATCCCACCTGGCGCAGTTGCTCTGCAACCATAAAGCGATGCTCCTCATTGCACACCACCATCGGCGCGCCAGCCGCAAGATCGCTGGTTCGATTCAGGGTTTGCTGCAACATAGATAGCTCGCCAGCAAGCGGGAGGAACTGCTTGGGGTGCATCTCTCTGGAGACGGGCCATAGTCGGCTACCGACCCCTCCAGACATAATGACGGGTATAAGCATTTTGATCCTAAAGACTGTGACTTAAAAGTGGAGCAAGGCCCAGTGCTATGAACCCTAACGAGACGACAATAGTACCGCAGTCGCGCCAGATATGGCCAGAAAGCCACTGCCGGGTCGTTCGAGCGTTAACACGCAACGCTGGACTTGTGCATTTCAGGCATTAAAATGTGCAACCATATATTTCGCCCTCACACTGGGCTAATCCGCCGGCATCTATTTTTGTTACATCCGCCAATGCCGCGCTATCACTGGACACTTTATGGAAGCCCAAAACGCGTACTCAAAGCAGGATCTCATCGCCTGTGGACACGGCCAACTCTTCGGCGCAGGCAATGCCCAACTACCGCTGGACAATATGCTAATGCTGGACCGCATCTCCCACATCAGTTCCGAGGGCGGTGAACACGGCAAGGGTGAAATAATTGCCGAGTTGGACATCAACCCGGACCTATGGTTTTTCAAGTGCCACTTCGAAGGGGATCCGGTTATGCCAGGCTGCCTGGGGCTTGATGCAATGTGGCAACTCGTCGGCTTTTTCCTGGGCTGGCGCGGGAACCCAGGTCGCGGCAGAGCGCTAGGATGCGGTGAAGTCAAATTTACCGGACAAATCCTCCCCAGCGCCACCAAAGTAGTCTATAACATCAACATACGACGCGTTATTGAAAGAAGCCTGGTGATGGGCATTGCCAATGGCAGTGTGTCTGCCGATGGCGAAGAAATATACACCGCGCAGGACCTGCGTGTTGGCCTGTTCACACAACCGGAGTCATTCTAAGTTCATGACCAGAAGAGTAGTTATTACCGGGCTGGGCATTGTGTCCTGCCTTGGCAACAGTGCCGAAGAGGTGCTCGACTCCCTAAGAGAGGGTAAATCAGGTATCGGTGTTCGACAGGAGCAGATCGATATGGGTATGCGCTCGCACGTTGCCGGCGCGCCGAAGATTGATGTCAGTGAGCTAATTGATCGTAAGGTTTTACGCTTTATGGGTGATGCTGCAGCCTATGCCTACATCTCTATGCAGAGAGCCATCGAGGATGCTGGCCTGACCGAAGATCAGGTATCCAATGTACGCACAGGCATCATAGCAGGCTCAGGTGGCGCCTCTTCAGCAAGCCAAACCGAGGCAGCAGATATCCTGCGAGAGCGAGGCATTCGCCGGGTTGGCCCCTACCGTGTCACGCAAACCATGGCGAGTACTGTTTCAGCCTGCCTGGCCACCCCTTTCAAGATCAAAGGAATAAACTATTCTATCGCCTCAGCATGCTCCACTAGCGCTCATTGCATTGGCAACGCAATGGAGCAGATTCAACTCAACAAGCAGGACGTTGTGTTTGCAGGTGGAGGCGAAGAGCTGCACTGGACCTTGAGCAGTCTATTTGACGCCATGGGCGCACTTTCTACCAAGTACAACGACACACCGGAACGAGCATCACGCGCCTATGATGCCGATCGTGATGGTTTCGTTATCGCCGGCGGCGGCGGGATGCTGGTGGTAGAGGAACTGGAACATGCCAAGGCGCGCGGCGCCAAGATCTATGCCGAGCTTGTAGGCTATGGTGCTACATCTGACGGGCACGACATGGTAGCGCCATCAGGTGAAGGTGCAGTGCGCTGCATGCAGCAAGCCCTTGCAACTGTTGACGGCCCCGTGGACTATATCAATGCACACGGCACAAGCACTCCGGCGGGCGATATTCAGGAACTTAAAGCAGTGCGCAATGCCTATGCAGATCGGGATCACATTCCCATCGTAGGATCAACCAAGTCACTCTCGGGGCATTCACTTGGCGCAGCTGGCGTTCAGGAAGCCATCTACTCGCTGCTCATGCAGCAGAACAATTTTATTGCGGCCTCTGCCAATATCGAAACGCTGGACCCTGAAGCGGAGGGCTTGCCGATTGCCACGACTCGTCATGATGATGTGGATCTCGAACGGGTGATGTCCAATAGCTTCGGCTTTGGTGGTACTAACGCGTCGCTGGTATTTGCCAAGTACCGAGACTGATCTCAGCCGGTCAGCAGATCCAGCAGCAACACCTCAACTTTATCGCCCATAACCACAGTGCTACCGGGCGGTATCACAGCGAGTGCATTAGACGCCGACACCGAACTCAGCACGCCAGAACTCTGGTTGGGAAAACGTTTGGCTGTAAGCGTACCACCCTCATCGTGCAAAAGTACCCGGAGATAGTCCTGCCGACCGCCGGGTCGCCGCACTTCAAAGTCTGCTATTGCATCAATCGCGGGTAACGCTGTGTCGATCTGCCCCTGCAATCGCGTGATGAAAGGCCGAGCCACAAGGCAGAAAGTCACAAACACCGAACTGGGGTTGCCTGGCAAGCCAAGAAACGGAGTATCGCCCACGCAACCAAACGCCAACGGCTTGCCCGGCTTGATCGCGAGTTTCCATAGCATTAGCTCTCCTAGCTTCTCTACCTGCGCCTTTACATGATCTTCCTCTCCAACCGACACCCCACCTGACGATATGATGCAGTCTGCGGTTCGCGCCGCCTCGCTAAGCGCTCGTGCGGTTGCCTCCGGCTCATCGGGGATGATGCCCATATCAAGCACCGTGCAGTTGAGGGCTTTTAGCAAACCTGTAAGCGTATAGCGATTGGAGTTATAGATCTGGCCACCTGCCAGGGGCGTGCCGGGATCAATCAATTCATCGCCGGTGGAGAGTATCGCCACTCGAAGGGGGCGATATACCGACACAGAGCTAGTACCCAGCGATGCCAGCAATCCCAGGTCCTGAGGTCGCAACCGCCGACCACAAGACAATGCCTTGCTGCCGCGCATTACATCCTGCCCCTGTGCACGCACGTTATCACCAACGGACGTTCCAGCATTTACAAGTACGCCACCACCTTCCACGGTGCAATCTTCCTGCATGGCCACGGCATCTGCGCCCGGTGGTAAGGGTGCACCGGTGAAAATTCGTGCTGCTGTTCCACGTTCAAGCGGTTGACCAACAGCACCCGCAGCAATTCTTTGGCTGATTGGCAACGCGCCTTTACCAAGATCGGACGTGCAAACAGCGTACCCGTCCATGGCACTGTTGGCATCGCCAGGCACGTCAATGCCGCTGATCACGTCGCGCGCCAGCACATGGTTCAGTGCGTCTATTAGTGGTAGTTCCACCTGCGATGAAGTGGGGTTGGCCTGCGCCAGAATTTGCGCAAGCGCATCATCAAGCAGCGTCAGTTGACTCACTCGGCGCCAGACCTGATCGCAACGACGCTGACAAAGTTGCAGGGGCGATGAGTCGCATCGAGCTGCTCAGCAATAAGTCCGGACCAGGCCGTGCGGCAAGCGCCTGTGGAACCGGGCATGCAGAAGATCACGGTATTGTTCGCAAACCCCGCCAGTGCACGTGATTGGATAGTAGACGACCCTATCTCCTCGAAAGACAGCGCGCGAAACACTTCGCCAAAGCCTTCAATATGCTTATCAAAGAGCGGGGCAACCGCCTCGGGCGTTGAGTCGCGGCCGGAGAAGCCCGTGCCGCCCGTGATCAGTACCGCCTGTACTTTGGTATCGGCTATCCATTGTGATAACTGCGCGCGAATCTGATAAATATCGTCGATTACAATCGTCTTATCGGCAAGCCGATGACCTGCTTTGGTCAAAGACTCAACAAGATAGTGGCCCGACGTATCGGTTTCTTCAGTGCGTGTGTCGGATACTGTTAATACCGCGACGCCCAACGGCACAAGCTCACCGGAATCTGCGTTGCTCATTGCGTTACTCCTGTTCGCGCTGCAAAAAGTACTGCTTCACCGAGTCCGCCACAAATCCGCGCCAGGGCACCTGCTTTACGGCAAAGGTGTCGCGCAGTAGCGAGTTATCCAGTACCCAGCTGCGCACAGGCTCGGTACCGGTACCGGGTTCGAGCGCTACAGCGTCCTGGCTGAACTCGTTAAACTGAGATGCGCCGGCCAGCAACGCTTCAGCAAATTCATACTCATTGGTTGGGTCTGAGGAGCAATAATGATAGGTGCCCCAAGGCTCGGCCCCGGCACTGATTTGATCGAGGATGGCCGCTATCACTCTGGCGCCATCGTGGGAAGGTAGTGGGCACACTCTGATACTACTTTCAAAGCGCAAAACACCACCCTCGAGTAAGCGATTAAGGTGATGGGTAAGCACATTCTGGCCATCAGAGGAAAACACCGGCCCCATCCGCAAAATAATGTGCTTCTCGCAAGTCTCGCGTATCAGCCGCTCTCCTTCGCGCAAAAACTGGCCGATTGTATTAGTGTTGTCTGCCTCATCCTGTTCTCTATAGGGCCGCTCCAGAGTGCCGCTAAACACCCGAGCACTGGACAGATAGAGATAGTGAATATCACTACGCTGACAGGCCTTAGCCAGCCAGTGACAGCGCTTGAAGTCCAGCTCGTCTAACTGCTCTCCGCTATCGAGAGCCGCTGCAATGCGCGTATCAATCAGGATGTCGCAGTCGCCGCGTCGCGCGGCCTTCTTTGCTTGCCGCTCGCTCTTCCAGCGACACGCCGAGCGATTGAGTAGTTCAACCTGATGGCGACCCCACCGCCGAAGATGATCTTGCAAGGCAAGACCAATAGAAGAATCAGCACCAATCAGTAGTACGCGCACAGACGTTCTCTCCGCTGCGGACAAAGTTGTCCGGCTAAGGGCGTGGGGGCTCTAGAACGGGATATCGTCGTCAAAATCTGCAAAGTCTGAAGGTCCGGGTGCCGCACCTTGCTGCGCTGCGGGCGCTCCCTGCTGTGGTGACTGCGGCGCTGACTGTGGCGCTTGCTGAGGTTGTTGGTAGCCACCTTGTGCACCGGCACCTTGCGAGCCTTTGCTGTCGAGCATTTGCATTTCTGACGCTACTATCTCGGTGGTGTAACGATCCTGGCCTGACTTATCCTGCCACTTACGAGTGCGCAGTGAGCCTTCGATATAGATCTTTGAGCCTTTACGCAGGTATTCACCCGCAATCTCGCCAAGGCGATTGAAGAACACAATACGGTGCCATTCTGTGCGCTCCTGTGGCTGACCCGTTTGCTTGTCTTTCCATGATTCTGACGTAGCGATGGTAATATTTGTTACAGCGCCGCCCGAGGGCATGTACCGGGTTTCTGGATCATTGCCCAGATTACCCACCAAAATAACTTTGTTAACGCCCCTTGAAGCCATGTGATTTCCTCTAGCACTGCTGTCGATGCAGGTTGGTTGTCGGCAGTTGAACAGCGAGCCTTTTTTGCCGCAGCTACAACCTATCCGGCTGAAGCGTGCTTTGTGCTTGGGTATGAAGGCGTCGCTGGATCTGCCGAAAATGCGGTCGTTGTATACGCGCTGTCTGTATTATTGCAAGCACAGAACTATATCAATCCCACTGGGTAATTGCGACAGCAGAAGTGGTCGTCGTCGTTTCATCGACGGTTTCAGCAAGCATGCGGCAACGCCTCTCTCAATGCATTCTTCCACTCATTATCAGGCTTTGTGCCATCCAGGGTCGCTGGACGGAACTCAGCAGCAGAAGCTGCCGCAGGCCACAGAATCAGCGTAAGCAGTAACTAACTAAAACGGGAGTCAAGACGATGGGTAGCAATTGTGTTCTGGGAGTCATGTGATTGCGCTCAGCAGTCACGCGCCAAGTGTACTTTTGCCGAAATACCAATACTACTTGGCTCGCTTATGACTTTAGGACCCACGCGAGTGGGGACAAGAGCCGAGTATACGACTCAATCAGCTTTGTACAGGCGCAGCCGTTTCGTCGTTCGCCACTGAAAATGACTGACTAGCCAGCGGTGGCAGGCTAAATAGCAGCCAGGCGGCACCCATGAACAGGCATAAAACCAGCAAACCCATGCCACCAAACCACTGCAACGCAACGCCTCCGGCAACACCCCCGGCAAACGCGCCGCCAAATTGACAGGTAGAGTACAAACTCAGCGCAGTACCTTTGCCACCATCAAAGATTTTTTTGCTCACCAGCGACGGTAGCGTGGCCTCCAAGTAGTTAAATCCCACAAAGAACAGCCAGAGGCTAGCGGTAAATGCCACCAGGCTAGGTGCAAACCAGAGACCTGCAACAGCCAGCAGCAAAATCAAGATCGAAAGTGGGAACACCAGGCCAAGACGACCCCCTCGCTCTGCAAGCCTCATGAGTGGGAGGATACCCAACACAGATAGCAACAAGGCGGGCAGATAAACCTGCCAATGCTGTTCTCGCCCAAATCCCAAGCCCTGCTCCAGCAATGTGGGAATCATAAGAAAACAGGCAGTCAGTACAAAGTGCAGGCAGAACACACCAAAATTGAAACGCTGCAATACACCATCGGCTAATACGGAGCCGAGCAGATTTCGATTCAGACCAACCTCCTTATGAGCGATCCCCGTTGAAGCTGGCGTGGGCACCCGAAGGAGCAGGATAAATATTCCAAGGAAGGCTAGCGCTGCGGTTGCATAAAATACAGCTGAAAGCCCTCCAAATGCAGCCAACGCTGGACCCAGCAATAGCGCCAGGGCGAACGAAGCGCCAATACTGACACCCACTACCGCCATGGCTTTGGTGCGCTGTTCATCACTGGTGAGATCTGCCAGCAATGCCATCAACGTACCTGCGATTGCCCCAGCGCCCTGTAGCACGCGCCCTACTATCACGCCCGTCATAGTCTCCGACATACCGGCTACAACGCTTCCTATTACAAACACCAACAGCCCGCCCACGATGACAGGCTTGCGCCCGATTTTGTCAGACAACCAGCCAAGTGGAATCTGCAGCAAGGCCTGACTGGCGCCATAGATTCCCAACGCCAAGCCCAACATTGCTGGCGAAGCGCCCGGGTAGTCGGCGCCATACAGCGCTAACAATGGAAGCACCATGAATAGCCCAAGCATGCGGAAGCTGTAAAGCAGCGCAAGGGAGCTCACTGTGCGCCTCTCGAGCGCAGTCATAGGGTGTTTGGTAATCACGGGGACATCGTTCCTGAATGCCGCCGTATTCTAACAGTTTCGTGGCGCGCATAACATCCGGCATACGCTAGTCACCGTATGTTTAGAGTAATTTGCCTCTTCTATTTGGCCTGACTATGGGCGTGGGCATATACTGTTCGGTTTCCGTCATTCGGCTGCATCAGGTACTTCATGGATACAATTCAGGTTCGCGGCGCGCGCACCCACAATCTCAAAAATATCGACCTCGACATCCCGCGAGACAAACTGGTAGTCATCACCGGCTTGTCAGGCTCGGGGAAATCATCGCTGGCATTCGACACCTTGTACGCAGAAGGACAACGTCGGTATGTCGAGTCGCTATCCACCTACGCTCGCCAATTCTTGTCCATGATGGAAAAACCCGACATGGACCATATCGAGGGGCTCTCGCCGGCTATTTCCATTGAGCAAAAGTCCACGTCTCACAATCCACGCTCTACGGTGGGCACCATCACCGAGATTTATGACTATCTGCGCCTCCTGTTTGCTCGGGTTGGCGAGCCCAGATGTCCTGACCACGGCAAAAACCTGCAGGCGCAAACCGTCAGCCAGATGGTAGATACCGTTCTGGCGATGCCAGAGGGTAGCCGGCTCATGCTATTGGCGCCCGTTGTGCGCGATCGCAAGGGAGAGCACCTGCATGTATTTGAGGAATTGCGAGCCGGCGGATTTGTTCGTGCGCGCATCGACGGCATCGTGACTGACCTCGATGACGTGCCGGAGCTGGACAAGAAAAAGAAACATCGCATTGAGGTAGTCGTAGATCGCTTCAAAGTGCGCGACGATCTCGCCCTACGCCTTGCCGAGTCTTTCGAAACAGCACTGGGCCTGACCGATGGGCTGGCCTCTATCAGCTCCATGGATGGCGATGACAAAGACATTAGTTTTTCGGCCCGCTTTGCCTGCCCTGAATGTGGTCACAGCATCGACGAACTCGAACCCAGACTGTTCTCTTTCAACAACCCAGCGGGAGCGTGCAGCAGCTGCGACGGCCTTGGCGTTAAACAGTACTTCGATGCCGAGCGCATAATACTTTACCCAGAATCCAGTCTCGCCGAGGGCGCAATTCGAGGTTGGGACCGGCGCAATGTTTACTATTTTCATATGCTTAACTCGCTCGCTGAACACTACGGCTTCGACATCGACAAACCTTACTGCAAGCTGGGCAAAAAGCATCAACAAGTGATTCTTCACGGCAGTGGCAAAGAAGATGTCGCATTTGCTTACGTGAATGATCGCGGTGATGTGTTTCAGCGCACTCACCCGTTTGAGGGCATCATTCCGAACATGGAAAGACGCTACCGCGACACTGACTCCAACTCAGTGCGCGAAGACCTAGCCAAGTTTTTGGCGACCGCGCCCTGCCCTGATTGCGGCGGCACACGACTGCGACGGGATGCCAGACATGTATTCGTGGACGAGCGCACCCTGCCTGATATTGTTTCGATGGCCGTTGGCGATGCTGAAGACTATTTTGAGCAGTTAAAGCTACAGGGTCGACAAGGGGAGATTGCGGACAAAATTCTGAAGGAGCTGCGCGCTCGCTACCGCTTTTTAGTTGATGTGGGATTGAATTATCTTACGTTGAACCGCAGCGCTGAGACCCTGTCTGGCGGAGAAGCACAGCGTATCCGTCTGGCATCGCAGATTGGCGCAGGTCTTGTTGGCGTAATGTACATTCTCGATGAACCCTCTATTGGCTTGCATCAACGCGACAACGAACGACTCCTGAAAACACTTGTTCATCTGCGCGATCTCGGCAACACGGTATTGGTTGTTGAGCACGATGAAGATGCCATCCGTAGCGCCGATCACATCATCGACATAGGGCCGGGCGCTGGCGTGCACGGTGGCAGGATTGTTGCGCAAGGTTCGTATAACGATATTCTGCGTGCCAAGAATTCACTTACTGGCGACTATTTATCGGGCGCGCGCCAAATCGAGATTCCCGCCAAGCGCACCGTACCGGATGCAGACAAGCAGCTGATTCTGAAAGGTGCTAGTGGGAACAACCTGCAGAGCGTTAATCTGGAGATACCTGTTGGCTTACTCACCTGCATTACCGGAGTATCGGGGTCTGGTAAATCGACACTGATCAACAGCACGCTCTATCCCATTGCAGCGACCGAGCTAAACGGCGCAACCACGTTGAAGCCTTCGGACTACGAAGAAGTCAGTGGCTTGGAACATATCGACAAATGTATCGACATAGACCAAAGCCCGATTGGCCGGACACCGCGCTCTAATCCTGCAACCTATACCGGCATATTTACGCCTGCTCGGGAATTGTTTGCTGGAACACAGGAAGCGCGCTCACGAGGCTACAAGCCCGGGCGATTCAGCTTTAACGTCAAGGGCGGTCGCTGCGAAGCGTGTCAGGGTGATGGTGTAACCAAGGTAGAGATGCATTTTCTACCCGACATCTATGTTCCCTGCGATGTCTGCAAGGGCAAACGCTACAACCGCGAAACACTTGAGATACGCTACAAGGGCAAAAATATCCACGAAGTGTTGGAGATGACCGTTGAAGATGCGCTGGAGTTTTTTGAACCTGTGCCATCGATAGCCCGCAAACTCCAAACACTGATGGATGTAGGCCTGTCTTATATACGCCTGGGTCAGGCTGCGACAACCTTGTCCGGCGGTGAGGCACAGCGCGTGAAGCTAGCCAAGGAACTGTCCAAACGTGATACCGGCAGCACGCTGTATATTCTTGATGAACCGACCACTGGGCTACATTTCGAGGACATTAATCAGCTATTAACAGTGCTACATAGATTGCGCAATCACGGCAACACAGTAGTCATCATCGAGCACAATCTGGATGTGATTAAAACAGCCGACTGGGTTGTCGATCTGGGGCCAGAAGGCGGCAGCGGTGGTGGGCAGATAATTGCTACGGGCACGCCAGAAGACGTGGCCGCAGTGAAGGGGTCATTTACGGGTCAATTCCTGAAGCCTATTGTTTCCGGCGGAAAAGCAGGGGCAAAGGGAAAACCGAAGGCCAAGACGAAAACCAAGGCCAAGGCCAAAACGAAGGCTAACAAAAAGGCAGCCTGAGCTAACTACGGCCAACCAGCTCTGGGAGCCGGAGCCTTCACCCGCTCAATTTTGGCTCCGGGAGCCTTTGAAGCTTGTGACTTATCCGAACTCGGCGCGGTCATCATAAACAGGTCGTTGCCGCCTTCACCGCCGAGCATGCAGGCAAAACACTTCTGACTGGCCTGCGCTGTAGCCATCACATTACCGCCCTCTTCAAACAATACGCACTCGGCTGAAAGCGCATCGGCCACCCACACATTTCCATTTGCATCCAGGCAGATGCCGTCTGGCGCCCGCGCGCCCACGGGCGCCCACTCACGCCGATTACTTAAACTGCCGTCCTCGGCACGATCGAAGGCGGTTAAGCACATGCCCAATGTTTCAGCGATAATCAGCGTATTGCCATCAGGGGTAATTACCGCGCCATTAGGGAAACTCAAGCCCGGCGCAGCAACGTGAACACGACCATCGGGCTCTACGCATATCAGGTCGGCTTTTGGATGATCCTTCATCACCACTTCGGGGCCACGGCTTCTAATGTGCTCATCCAGGTCGAAACCAAAATTACCCACGTAGGCGCGACCATCAGCATCAATCACCATATCGTTACACAGGTGACGCGCATGCTCTGACAGGTCAGCATGCACAATAAAGCCGCCCGCTTCCTCGCGCAGCAGTGTCATACTGTTCATACCAACAACGATCAACCTGCCATCGGGCAACCAACCTAGGCCCGAGGTCTGCTCGCTGAATTGATGTTCTATCCGAATATCCCCGTGTGCTCCTACCGATAGCACCGCGTGCTGGTAGAAGTCGCTAAACCAGAGTCGGCCATCGTGCCAGCGCGGCCCTTCCCCAAAATACAATCCGTCGGCTATTGTTTCTCGCTGCATCACTTCTCTCTTGGTTAGGTACTGCTCTAGAGAGTAGCAGTCGTTGCTGCGAGTGCAAACAAACTCAGGTGCTTACGCGCTCGTAGCGCGCACAAAAAAGCCGGGCAGAGCCCGGCTTTCAGAAGCGGTGATAAGACTAAGTGTTAGTCTTCATCTGCCTCAAAGTTGTCGTGCTGCGGACGATCGACCAATTCAACAAATGCCATCGGCGCTTTGTCGCCTGCACGGAAACCACACTTCATGATGCGAATGTAGCCACCGGGACGCTCCTGATAGCGAGGACCCAGCTCGTTGAACAATTTGCCAACAGTCTCTTTACTGCGCGTGCGATCAAACGCCAAGCGACGGTTTGCAACACTGTCTTTCTTAGCCAGAGTAATCAGGGGCTCCGCATGTCCGCGCAGCTCTTTAGCCTTGGCCAAAGTAGTTTTGATCAACTCGTGCTCCACCAGCGACACGGTCATGTTGCGAAACATGGCCTTGCGATGAGAGCTGTTTCTGTTTAACTGACGTCCACTATGGCGATGACGCATCTTCTCTATCCTATTTTTTCTGTGCTATCTCAGCACTGTAAACTGGGAATCGGTTGCTTAAACGCTCAGCACTCGATCGTCGTTCTTCAGGCTCGTTGGGGGCCAGTTATCCAGGCGCATGCCCAGAGACAAACCACGAGATGCAAGAACATCCTTAATTTCGGTCAGTGACTTCTTACCCAGGTTAGGGGTCTTGAGCAGCTCAACTTCTGTACGCTGCACCAGGTCACCGATGTAGTAAATATTCTCTGCTTTGAGGCAGTTCGCAGAACGAACAGTCAGCTCAAGATCGTCAACTGGACGCAGCAAGATAGGATCGACTTCATCCTCTTCCTCAACCGACTCAGACTCGCTTTCGCTCTCAAGGTCAACAAACACTGCCAGCTGCTGCTGCAATATTGTCGCCGCACGACGAATCGCCTCTTCAGGATCGATTGTACCGTTGGTTTCCAGATCCAGAACCAGCTTATCCAGGTCAGTACGCTGTTCAACACGCGCTGCTTCTACTACGTAGGAAACGCGGTGAACGGGCGAAAATGTGGCATCCAGTTGCAGCCGGCCAATAGAGCGAGTTTCTTCTTCAGGATTCTCGCGAGAATCAGCCGCAGAGTAGCCACGACCACGCTCAATCGTCAGTTTCATGCTGATATCTGACTCGCCATTCAATGTGCAAATCAGGTGATCCGGGTTGCGTATCTCAATATCGTGGTCAACTTGGATATCGCCCGCCGTAACCGCACCCTTGCCTTTCTTGATAAGAGTCAGCTCAGCTTCGTCTTTGCCGTTCATCACAAGAGCAACGCCCTTGAGGTTGAGCAGGATTTCAATAACATCTTCCTGCACACCTTCAATTGCACTGTACTCGTGCAATACACCATCGATCTCTACCTCAGTAATTGCACAACCGGGCATAGACGACAGCAGGATACGACGCAAGGCATTTCCAAGAGTGTGGCCAAAGCCACGCTCCAGAGGTTCCAGGGTTACCTGGGCGCGCGTACTTGTCTTTTCATCGAC
This sequence comes from Halioglobus sp., assembly GCA_039990395.1. GTDB lineage: Bacteria > Pseudomonadota > Gammaproteobacteria > Pseudomonadales > Halieaceae > CALINF01. Next base: position 17,512 of record JBDXFZ010000074.1, on the reverse strand, counting down.
ATTGATTACACGCGGGGTCAAAAATTCGTTTACTGCACTCTGCATTTGGGCACCTGTAACGTTAGGTTAATCCTGAGGGTCGATTACTTAGAGTAAAGTTCCACAATCAGGTTTTCGTTGATCTCGGAAGACAGCTCCTGGCGATCGGGTACTGACTTGAAAGTACCTTCCAGCTTCTCTGAATTCACATCGATCCACTCAGGCTCGCCACGCTGGGCAGCCAAGGCCATCGCTGACTGCACACGCAGTTGCTTCTTGGCCTTCTCACGCAGGGTAACTACATCACCTGCCTTAACCTGGTACGACGGGATGTTCACAACAACACCGTTCACCAAAATTGCCTTGTGAGAAACCATCTGACGCGATTCTGCGCGGGTCGATCCAAAACCTATGCGGTAAACCACATTGTCCAGGCGACTTTCGAGCAGCTGCAGCAGGTTCTCACCTGTAGCGCCCTTCAGACGAGCAGCTTCTTTATAGTAGTTACGGAACTGCTTCTCCAGCACGCCGTAAATACGACGAACTTTCTGCTTCTCTCGCAGCTGCACTCCGTAGTCAGACAAGCGGCCGCGACGGGCGCCATGCTGGCCTGGGATTGCTTCTGCTTTACACTTGCTTTCCAGTGATCGCACGCCGCTCTTGAGGAACAGGTCAGTTCCTTCACGACGGGAAAGCTTACACTTGGGTCCAATATATCGAGCCATGTCAATTCTTCCTGTAAGCGCTTACTGTGCGTTATACGCGACGTTTCTTGGGCGGACGACAACCGTTATGAGGAATCGGTGTTACATCTGTGATGTTGCTGATCTTGTAGCCACAAGCGTTCAGCGCGCGCACAGCAGATTCACGACCGGGTCCGGGTCCCTTGACCTGAACATCGAGATTCTGCAATCCGTATTCTTTTGCTGCTTCACCAGCACGCTCTGCCGCAACCTGGGCTGCGAACGGTGTGCTCTTTCGTGATCCACGAAAACCCGACCCACCGGCTGTTGCCCAGCTCAGCGTGTTACCCTGACGGTCTGTAATCGTGATGATAGTGTTGTTGAATGACGCATGTACATGCGCAATGCCATCGACAACAGTCTTGGTGATTTTCTTACGAGTGCCTTTGGCACCTGGCTTAGCCATAGTTACGTTCCTGATTTAATATCAACACTGCACCAGCTGTGCAGCTACACTAAAAGGATTCGCTGTAGTTTAAATTCTAGCGGCGAATCGGCTTACGCGGTCCCTTGCGAGTACGTGCGTTTGTCTTGGTGCGCTGACCACGCAGTGGCAGTCCACGACGATGGCGCAGGCCGCGGTTACAGCCTAAATCCATCAGACGCTTGATGTTCATGGATACTTCACGACGCAGGTCGCCTTCCACGGTCATCTCGCTAACTTTGGTGCGCAGAGCATCCATTTCCTGCTCTGTCAGTTCACCCACTTTGGCACTCTCAGCAACGCCGGTAGCAGCGCAAAGAGATCTGGCCTGGGTACGTCCCACACCGTAAATATAGGTCAATGAGATAACAGCATGCTTGTTATCGGGTATATTGACGCCGGCAATACGAGCCATCCAACTTTCTCCAAAAATCCTAGTTACCGCAGACTGCTAAGCACACACACCCCAAACCCCTGATTTAACTCAGTTTTCTGGTCCGGGTGCGAAAGGCGCAGCATTCTACCGATATCGTGACTAAAAATCAACCTCAGCCCTGGCGCTGCTTGTGTCGTGGATCTGTATTACAGATCACGCGCACAACACCATTGCGACGGACTACCTTGCAGTTCCTGCAAATTTTCTTAACTGAAGCACGTACTTTCATGACTTACCACTCTCCGTTATACCGGCCGCTTAACGCGCGCGCCCGGCACCACCATAATTTTTCAAATTGGCCTTCTTCATCACCGAGTCGTACTGGTGTGACATCAAGTGACTCTGCACCTGGGCCATAAAATCCATTACCACAACCACTACGATCAGAAGTGACGTGCCGCCCAGGTAAAAGGGCACATTCCACATCACAACCAGGAACTGAGGCATCAGACAAACCAGAGCGATATACGCCGCGCCAAATACTGTCAGTCGTGTCAGCACTCCGTCGATGTAGTTCGCGGTTTGCTGCCCTGGGCGAATGCCCGGTACAAAAGCACCAGACTTCTTCAGGTTGTCAGCTACTTCTACCGGGTTGAACATCAATGCCGTATAGAAGAAGCAGAAAAACACAATAAACACCGTAAACAACATAATGTTCAACGGCTGACCGGGGCCAATTGCCACAGCCATATCCTGCAACCAATCCGCTGATCCGGACGAACCGAACCACTGCGCGAGTGACGCAGGGAACAGCAGTATGCTGCTCGCGAAAATGGCCGGAATCACACCTGCCATATTCACCTTCAGAGGCAGATGCGAGCTCTGCGCCTGGTACATCTTTCGGCCTTGCTGACGCTTGGCATAGTTCACAGTGATGCGACGCTGACCACGCTCAATGAAGACGATCAGGTAAATCACTGCAATTGCCAATGCAAGAATAAGCAGCAGCACAAGGATATTGATCTCACCCTGGCGCGCCTGTTCCAGCGACTGTCCAATCGCCGCAGGTAAACCCGCTACGATACCGGCGAAGATTAACAGCGATATGCCGTTACCTACGCCCTTCTCTGTAATCTGCTCGCCCAGCCACATCATAAAGACTGCGCCGGTAACCAAAGAGGTGATGGCAATCACATAGAACAACACTGAAGTGTCATACGACATGCCCTGATTCGCCATACCAACGGTCATACCCGTGGCTTGTACAATCGCCAACAACACCGTTAGGTAGCGCGTGTACTGGCTGATCTTACGACGACCAGACTCACCTTCTTTCTTTAACTGCTCCAGCTGCGGCGTTACTGCCGACATCAACTGCATAATGATCGATGCCGAGATGTAGGGCATGATCCCCAGAGCCAGAATACTCATCCGCTCCAGTGCACCACCGGAAAACATGTTGGCCAGACCCAAGATGGTGCCCTGATTCTGGTTAAACAGCGCCGCCAATTGATTGGGGTCGATTCCCGGCACAGGGATGTGAGTCCCGATGCGATAGACAATAATTGCCAATACAACAAAACGAAGGCGAGCAAAGAGCTCGCCTAGTCCAGCTTTGTTGACCGAGGGCAGCTGACCTGTTGCCATTTATTCCTCTACTTTTCCGCCTGCCTGTTCAATTGCTTCGCGGGCACCTTTAGTAACCGCTAAACCTTTGACAGTAACAGGCTTGCTCAGTTCACCAGACAGGAAGACACGTGCGCGCAGCACGTCTTGCTTCACCAGGTCGGCGGCTTTCAGAGCATTCAGGTCTACTACATCACCTTCAACAACGTTTAGCTCACCCAGGCGAACCTGAGCTGTTGTTCGCGCAATACGCGAGGTGAAACCGTACTTGGGCAGACGCTTCTGCAGTGGCATCTGACCACCTTCGAAACCGGGTCGTACGCTACCACCGGAACGGGCCTTTTGACCCTTGTGTCCGCGGCCGGCTGTCTTTCCCAGACCACTACCAATGCCACGTCCAACACGCTTGGCGCCCTTGCGGGAACCCGGTGCCGGACTCAGGCTGTTCAGTCGCATTTCTGACATGATTTAATCCTCAACCCTTAGCAGGTAGTTCGCCTTGTTGATCATGCCGCGTACAGAGGGAGTGTCCTCAACCTCTACGGTGTGACCTATTCGACGCAGGCCCAAACCAGCTACACACGCCCTGTGACTCTTCAGGCGACCGTTGGCACTTTTGATCTGCGTTACTTTAATCGTTGCTTTAGCCATGACTAGCCAACTCACTCATTAATTCAATATTTCTTCGACTGTCTTGCCACGCTTGGCTGCCACAGCATCTGGGGCAGACATATCACGCAGACCATTGAAAGTCGCTCGAACAACATTTACCGGGTTCGTGGAACCGTAGCACTTGGCCAGTACGTTATGTACGCCGGCAATTTCCAGAACCGCTCGCATCGCACCACCGGCAATAACACCGGTACCTTCAGATGCAGGCTGCATGTACACCTTAGACGCGCCGTGGCTCGCCTTTACCGGGTACTGCAATGTGCCTTCGTTCAGATCCACCTGGATCATGTTACGACGCGCAGCTTCCATTGCCTTCTGAATAGCGACTGGCACTTCACGTGCTTTACCGCGACCGAAGCCAACTTTGCCTTTACCATCGCCGACTACAGTCAGAGCTGTAAAACCGAAGATACGGCCACCCTTGACCACCTTCGCAACACGGTTGACCTGTACCAGCTTTTCCTGGAGGTCTCCATCTTGTTGCTGCTTTTTCTGATCGTTAAAAGCCATATCTCTACCCTAGAATTCCAGTCCACCTTCACGAGCCGCGTCAGCCAAAGCCTTCACACGACCATGATACTTGTACCCGGCGCGATCAAACGCCACCTTCTCGATGCCCGCGTCTTTAGCGCGTTGAGCAACCAGCTTGCCAACTTCGGCAGCCGCATCGATGTTGCCCGTTTTACCACCACGCAGGCTTGTATCGAGTGTTGACGCACTGGCCAAAACGCGATCACCTGCAGGCGCAATCACCTGGGCGTAAATGTGACGTGGAGTACGGTGTACGCTGAGTCGATTAACGCCCTGCGTACGCATACGGGCACGAGCGCGACGTGCGCGACGCAACCTTGAATCATTTTTTGCACTCATCTCAGCTTACCTACTTCTTCTTGGCTTCTTTACGACGAACATACTCATCGGCGTAACGAATACCTTTACCCTTGTAAGGCTCTGGCGGGCGGAAACTGCGAATTTCGGCGGCCGCCTGGCCAACAGCTTGCTTGTCGATACCCATTACCACGATTTCTGTCTGGCTTGGGCTCTCGGCGGTAACGCCCTCTGGCAATTTATAGTCCACAGGATGGGACAGGCCAACGGTCAGGTTGACGCTCTTGCCGGAAGCCTTGGCACGGTAACCAACACCGTTTAATACCAACTTCTTCTCCCAGCCTTCGCTGACGCCCTTAACCATGTTGCCAACCAGTGCACGTGTCGTTCCGGCCATTGCCTTGGACTTGTCACTTTCAGCAGCAAACGTAAGTACGTTGTCATCCTGGTTCATCTGTACGCCGTCTATCAAAGATAGAGAGAGCGTACCCTTTGCACCCTTAACGGTGACATCGCGGCCATCAATCTTGACCTCTACACCTTTCGGGAGCGCTACCGGATTATTTGCGACTCTAGACATTTCAAATTGCTCTTAAAAATCAACTAACTTCTTAGAATACGGTGCAAAGTACTTCGCCACCGACACCAGCTGCTCGCGCAGCACGCTCTGTCATCACACCCTTAGAGGTGGAGACAATAGCAACACCCAATCCGTTGCGAACTGAAGGCATATCATCTTTGCCCTTATAGTTGCGCAGGCCTGGACGGCTAACACGATCTATCTCTGCGATTACTGGCTTACCCTGAAAATACTTCAGCTCCAGCGAGAGGCGCGGCTTGCCGTCGTCTTCGCTAGTACCGAAGTCAGCGATGTAGCCTTCTTCTTTCAACACATTTGCAACCGCTACCTTCAGCTTGGAACCGGGCATTTCCACACCAGTCTTTCCTGCCATCTGTGCGTTGCGAATTCGAGTCAGCATATCTGACAAAGGATCTTGCATGCTCATAGTATTCTCTCTCCCTTACCAGCTGGCCTTAACCAGACCGGGCACGTCACCGCGCATTGCTGCTTCACGCAGCTTGTTACGACACAAGCCAAACTTGCGATAAACTCCGTGTGGACGGCCGGTAATCTGACAGCGGCGCTGCTTGCGTACCGGGCTTGCATCACGCGGCAGTTTTTGCAGCGCAACCTGTGCATCCCACTTATCTTCATCGGATGCATTCGCATCGCTCAGGACTGCCTTAATTGCAGCACGCTTGTCTGCGAATTTAGCAACCATACGTGCACGTTTGTGCTCACGCGCGATCATTGACTTCTTAGCCATGTATAAAGCCTCTTAACCTTTCAAGGGGAAGTTGAAAGCGCGCAACAGTGCACGTCCTTCATCATCCGTACGAGCGGTGGTTGTAATAGTGATATCCATACCACGCAGTGCGTCCACCTGGTCGTAATCAATTTCAGGGAAGATGATCTGCTCGGTCACACCCATTGCAAAGTTGCCACGACCGTCAAACGACTTCGGGCTGATTCCGCGGAAATCACGAATACGAGGAATGGCAATCGATATCAGACGCTCAAGAAACTCGTACATACGCTCTGAGCGCAGAGTCACTTTACAGCCCACTGGCCAACCATCACGAATCTTGAATCCAGCGATTGATCTGCGTGCCAGCGTAACTACTGCCTTCTGGCCAGCGATCTTCTCCATATCGGAGACGGCGCTTTCCATCACTTTCTTGTCGCCAACTGACTCGCCCACACCCATGTTCAGTGTGATCTTGGTGATGCGTGGAACTTCCATCACATTATCCAAGCCAAGCTCTTCTTTAAGCTGCGCAGCGATTTCGCTTTTGTACTTGTCTTTCAAAGTTGCCATGTCTTTTACCTGTAAACCCGGTCAGCACTCTATCGAGGCTTAAGAGTCAATTGCCTCGCCATTGGACTTGAAGATACGAATCTTCTTGTCGCCTTCAATCTTGAAACCCACGCGATCTGCTTTGCTTGTGCCGGGATTAAAAATCGCCACATTGGAGCCCTGAATAGGAGCCTCCTGCTCAACAATACCGCCAGCCACGCCCGCTTGGGGGTTAGGCTTGGTGTGCTTCTTCACCATATTGATTCCGGACACAACCATACGGTTGTCATCCATTACCTTGCGAACCTTGCCGCGCTTGCCCTTGTCTTTACCAGCAAGAACAATCACTTCGTCATCGCGCTTGATCTTAAACATTCTCGTTTCCTCTCCCTGCGTCCGACTTAAATAACTTCGGGTGCCAGAGAAATAATCTTCATGAACTTTTCACCACGCAATTCACGGGTCACAGGCCCGAAGATACGTGTACCGATCGGTGCCTCCTGCGCATTCAGCAGGACCGCAGCATTGTCGTCGAACTTAATCAGGGAGCCATCTGGACGACGAACGCCTTTACGCGTACGTACCACAACTGCTGTCATCACCTGACCTTTCTTAACCTTGCCACGAGGAATAGCTTCCTTAACGGTGACCTTTATCAGATCGCCGACTCGTGCGTAGCGACGCTTGGAACCGCCCAATACCTTGATGCACATAACTCGGCGTGCACCACTGTTATCGGCAACATCCAAATACGACTCTGTCTGAATCATCTTTTACTCCAAACTGCGGTGTTAGCCGCTTATTCTTGCCGTTAAACCTGAGTAGCGCTTTCTACTACTTCAACCAAATTCCAGGTCTTGGTCTTGGACAGTGGGCGAGATTCCGCCACAGTGACCGTATCGCCCATTCCACAAGTATTCTGCTCGTCATGAGCATGAATTTTGGAAGAACGCGTAATGTACTTACCGTACACAGGGTGCTTAACCCGACGCTCGATCAGTACAGTGATCGTCTTGTCCATCTTGTTGCTGACAACCGTACCGGTTGCCGTACGTGTTCGCTTTTCTGTACCTGACATGCTTAGTTACCTGCCTTTTCGTTCAGCACAGTCTTGACGCGCGCGATGTCTCGTTGGTTGTCCTGCAGCAAGTGTGTTTGCCCCAGTTGACCAGTAGACTTCTGCATGCGCAGCTTGAACTGCTCCTCGCGCAGAGTGAGCAATTGCTTGTTCAGGTCCTCAGCGGACTTCTCACGCAATTCACTAGCTTTCATCACATCACCGACCGTTTAACAAATGTTGTGGCAACCGGAATTTTGGCCGCTGCCAACTCGAACGCTTCTCGCGCCAGTTCTTCCGAAACGCCCTGTACTTCGTAAAGCACCTTACCTGGCTGCACCAGTGCAACCCAGTATTCGACGTTACCCTTACCTTTACCCTGACGAACTTCCAACGGCTTACCAGTAATAGGCTTGTCCGGGAAAACGCGGATCCAGATCTTGCCGCCACGCTTAATGTGACGGGTCATGGCACGACGAGCCGCTTCTATCTGGCGGGCTGTTACTCGACCGCGACCGGTCGCTTTCAAGCCGTATTCACCGAAGCTCACTTTGCTGCCTCGATGTGCCAGACCGCGGTTGCGGCCCTTCATTGTCTTGCGAAATTTTGTACGCTTTGGTTGAAGCATCTGCGTAACCCTTAGTTAGTAGCTGTCTTCTTGGCAGCGTCTGACTGTTCTTCACCGCCAATTACTTCACCTTTGAAGATCCAGACTTTAATGCCCAGGATCCCGTAGGTAGTGGCGGCCTCATACGTGGCGTAATCGATGTCGGCACGCAGTGTATGCAAGGGCACTCGACCTTCGCGATACCACTCCGTACGGGCGATTTCAGCACCACCCAAACGACCACCGACCTGCACTTTGATGCCCTCGGCACCCTGGCGCATAGCGTTCTGTACTACACGCTTCATGGCGCGACGAAACATTACTCGACGCTCCAGTTGCTGACCCACATTCTGTGCGACCAACTTTGCATCGAGATCTGGCTTACGCACTTCTTCGATGTTGATGTGCACGGGCACACCCATTCTTTCGGTCAGATCCTTGCGCAGCTTGTCTACGTCCTCACCCTTCTTACCGATAACAATACCGGGACGGGCTGTGTGGATCGTAATACGCGCTGTTTGCGCCGGACGCTCGATTACCACGCGACTCACAGACGCATTTTCCAGCGTCTTCTCGATGTACGCACGTACTTCGAGATCATTGATCAACTGCTTCGCGTAGTTCTTGCTATCCGCATACCAGACCGAGGTATGATCTTTCACGATACCTAACCGGATGCCGATGGGATGTACTTTCTGACCCATGTGGTCTTCTCCTAAACCTTAGACTTCGCTGTCTGCGACTTTCACGGTGATATGACAGCTGCGCTTCAAAATGCGATCAGCACGGCCTTTCGCACGAGGGCGCAGGCGCTTCATAGTCATACCTTCGTCAACATAGATGCTCGACACCTTCAATTCGTCGACGTCGGCACCCTCATTGTTTTCAGCATTGGCGATCGCAGAATCAAGAACCTTCTTGACCAGGTGAGCCGCCTTCTTATTGCTGAATTCCAGCATACTGAGCGCTTGCTCTACCGGCATACCGCGCACCTGGTCTGCGACCAGACGGGCTTTCTGCGCCGATATACGAGCACCTTTCAATTTTGCTGCAACTTCCATTTCCTTAACCTCGCTTCAGTCAACGCGCTTACTTAGCGCTTGACCTTCTTGTCAACGATGTGGCCCTTGAATGTGCGAGTAACCGCAAATTCACCCAGCTTATGACCAACCATATCTTCGTTGACCAACACCGGCACGTGCTGACGGCCGTTATGAACAGCAATCGTCAACCCAACCATATCGGGGGAAACCATTGAGCGTCGCGACCATGTTTTGATCGGACGACGATCGTTACTTTCAACTGCGGCTTCAACTTTCTTCATCAGGTGAAGGTCGATAAAAGGACCTTTCTTCAGTGAACGCGGCACACTTAATTCCTCTCAATTCCTGGTTCTAACAACCCAGCTTATTTCTTACCACGACGGCGAACTATCAAGTTATCCGTGCGCTTGTTTTTACGTGTCTTGTAACCTTTGGTGGGCGTACCCCATGGGCTAACCGGATGACGACCGCCCGAAGTACGACCCTCACCACCACCATGTGGGTGATCAACCGGGTTCATAGCCACACCGCGAACGGTAGGACGAACACCACGCCAGCGTGCAGCTCCAGCCTTACCCAGTTTGCGCAAGCTATGCTCGGAGTTGGACACTTCGCCCAGGGTAGCGCGGCACTCTGAAAGTACTTTGCGCATCTCGCCTGAACGCAGACGGATAGTCGCGTACTGACCTTCACGTGCAACCAACTGCACTGATGCACCAGCTGAACGAGCAAGTTGCGCACCCTTCCCTGGCTTTAACTCAATTCCGTGCACAACAGAACCCACAGGGATGTTACGCAGTGGAAGGCAGTTACCCGTCTTGATCGGTGCCGCCGCTCCAGATTGCAGAACATCGCCCGCTTTCACGCTTTTGGGAGCGATAATGTACCGACGCTCACCGTCTGCGAACAGCAACAACGCAATGTGTGCTGTACGATTGGGATCGTACTCCAGACGCTCTACCGTGGCGGGGATTCCGTCCTTGGTACGCTTGAAATCGATAATACGGTAATGCTGCTTGTGGCCACCACCTACGTGACGGGTCGTAATACGCCCGTTATTGTTGCGACCACCATTGCGAGACTGCTTCTCCAGCAACGGCTTATACGGCGCGCCCTTATGGAGATCCTCACTGACGACACGAACAACGTGACGACGTCCTGGTGAGGTGGGCTTACTCTTTAATACTGCCATTTGAAACCTACTCCTTACTCAGCCGTGGCAAAGTCGATGTCTTGACCCTGCTCCAGTCGAACGTATGCCTTTTTCCAGGTCGGCTTGGTACTAAAGCCATAACGATTACGCTTTACCTTGCCCTTCACTTTCAGGGTGCGCACATTGTCGACCTTAACCTTGAACAGCTGCTCGACAGACTTCTTGATCTCTGCCTTGGTCGCATCTACGGCAACCTTGAACACGTACTGGTTGCTATCGTCGGCTGCTATTGCAGCTTTCTCAGAAACATGCGGCCCTTGAAGCACTTGAAATAAACGTTCCTGGTTCATCCCAGCATCTCCTCAATTTTCTTGACCGCGGCGACAGTAACAATGACTTTGTCGTAAGCGATCAGGCTGACCGGATCGATTGCATCTACGTCGCGAACATCAACCTTGTGCAGGTTGCGAGAGGCCAGATACAAGTTCTCCGCCACTTCATCGGACACAATCAACGCATTATCAACGCCGTACTCACCCAATTGCTGAACAAGCAACTTGGTCTTGGGCTGCTCGAGGTCGAGACTCTCGACAACTACCAACCTATCGGACCGCGCGAGCTCAGACATGATGGTGCACAGTCCTGCGCGATACATCTTGCGGTTCACTTTTTGCGAATGATCCTGCGGGCGTGCTGCGAAAGTCACACCACCACTGCGCCAGATTGGCGAACGGATAGTACCGGCACGAGCGCGGCCTGTTCCTTTCTGACGCCAAGGCTTCTTACCACCGCCACGCACATCAGAGCGGGTTTTCTGCGCTCGGGTACCCTGTCGGGCGCCGGCGAGAAAGGCGGTAACTACCTGGTGAACCAGATCTTCGTTGTACTCACGAGCGAAGGCAACATCAGAAACAGACACTGTGCCTGCTTCCGAACTACCCGGCTTTACTACACTCAATTCCACGTTAGAGACCCCCTAACCTTAAGCCTTGACGGTGGGACGTACGATAACGTCTCCACCAGGTGCGCCGGGGACGGCGCCCTTGATGAGCAGCAAATTGCGCTCAGCATCAACACGGACAATTTCCAGGCCCTGGGTAGTGACGTTAGCCGCTCCCATGTGACCTGCCATCTTCTTACCTTTGAATACCCGACCCGGTGTTTGGCACTGGCCAATAGAACCCGGAGCACGGTGAGACAGAGAGTTACCGTGAGTAGCGTCCTGCATGCTGAAGTTCCAGCGCTTCACAGCACCTTGGAACCCCTTGCCTTTGGATTTGCCCGCTACGTCGACTTTCTGACCGACCTCAAAACGCTCAACTGTCAGGTTCGCGCCAACTTCAGGTGCCTCATCGGCGTCCTCAAGACGGAATTCCCATAACCCGCTGCCCGCTTCGACACCCGCCTTAGCGAACTGTCCGGCTTCAGATTTACTCACTGATGCGGCCCTGCGGGTACCCGCTGTGACCTGAATCGCTCGATAACCATCGCTATCAAGCTCTTTGATTTGAGTAACGCGGTTTGGAGAAACCTCCACTACGGTTACTGGGATTGATTCGCCGTCTTCGGTAAACACACGTGTCATACCGGACTTACGGCCGACTAAACCAATAGTCATTTTGCTAACCTCTCAGTGTACGGGGCTGAACCCTCTATGGCCGCCCCACTTATTACAAATAAAGTCGGGCGTTACACGCCTGGGACTCCTGCCCCAAGCAGGTCTTGCTACAATTTGTAGTTAACCAAGACTAATCTGTACTTCCACACCTGCTGCCAGGTCCAATTTCATCAGGGCGTCTACAGTTTTTTCTGTAGGCTCCACGATGTCTAACAGACGCTTGTGAGTACGAATCTCGTACTGGTCACGTGCATCCTTATTTACGTGCGGTGAAACCAACACGGTAAACTTTTCCTTCCTAGTAGGAAGAGGGATAGGACCCTTTACTTGCGCACCGGTGCGGCGCGCTGTTTCAACAATCTCCTGAGTAGACGTATCTATCAGTCGATGGTCGAACGCCTTTAGGCGAATACGAATACGTTGATTCTGCACCTGACCTAACTCCAATCAATAAAAAACCAGAGGCCCGCAAAGGGACCCCCCGAAAAAGGAACGCGAATTCTAGTGATCTCGCCTCACGCTGTCAACCTGATATTCCATTATATTTGAGGAGAAGCCGCCGATATTCGCTGCCAATAAATAGCAGCGCCTGTGGCCACAAACAGTGCGGTACAAGGCAGGCTTCAGGCTCGATTAGGGGTTAACCAGAAGAGGCGCGGGAGCTTAACACCATTCCATCGGATAAACCCACTAATGACTTCGTACTTGTCTCCTTGGTCACGCCGAGGGCGGGCTTCGTCAAAGCTATCGAGATTACAACTTGAAGCAGAACAACCCTGTACATCGTGAGCATTGAACAGGCTTGCTGAATATCGAATTATCTTGATTCGACTGCAGAAGCACACCGCAATAAAGATATGGTACGGCTGACCAACACATAGATAGATGGCCGTCCTCGGGGCACATTTTGCTGCGTCTGTCACAAAGCTCATACCCGTGCTCTGATTTCTCGTCGTGAGCTGCTAGCTTCTGAGCTTCGGTACCCTCAAAAATCGACCAGATGTTTTCATGACTGATTTAGCCTCACTGAGCCTAATGAAAATCCTCGCTGCTATGACGATAGGCTTTGCCTATGCACAGATCCAGAAGATGAGTGAAGCGAAATTTTCTAGACTATTGGCAATGTTCCTGTCTGGATAGAATCGCACCCCAACGATTCACTGGTAGAAGCAAAGCAACAGACCCCTGGAATCACTTCGGCAAGCCACTAGTCAATTGGCAGCGAATACCACTCACTCCAGCATTGCGCAGACGCGGCATTTTGTTTTTTGCAGACAGAGTTGCTGCGCGGATTATTCTGCAAGTCCAGCTGACTTCACCGTCGGGCCTAGGCATCGCGGTATGCACCATGCCAACTTTTTAGCTGGACTCCCAGTCCAATCAAATGGCAGTATTATCAATCGCACTCGAGCAGAAAAACCGAAAGAAGCTTCACCTTAATAGGGAATATATCCTGCTCTTATGCGGACAAACTGACCATACCTAAATCAATTTGGGCTACGTTTAACACTGCGATCTATTTTCAGGAAAACCAGAAAATGCTCAGTATAATAATACCGTGCTACAACGAGCGAAACACTATCAAGGCGCTTCTAGAAGCAGTGGACGCATCACCTGTTGAAGGCAAGGAGGTTATAGTAGTCGACGATGCTTCCACGGATGGTTCGACAGAGTACTTGGAAGGAGATCTCTGCCACCTCTACCAGAAGCTACTGAAACACCCCGTTAACCGAGGCAAAGGAGCAGCACTCAGATCAGGAATCGCCGCCGCCACACGCGACATCGTGATTATTCAAGACGCAGACCTGGAATATGACCCGAATCAGTATCCGATGCTGATCGAGCCAATTGTCAAAGGTCAAGCCGACGTTGTGTATGGCTCAAGATTTATCGGCGCTGCGCCGCATCGAGTTCTATATTTCTGGCACAGGGTGGGAAATGGTTTTCTCACTCTACTTTCAAACATGCTTACAAACCTCAACCTCACAGATATGGAGACGTGCTATAAGGTATTCAAGCGCGAGGTAATTCAGTCAATGGTTATTAAAGAAGACAGGTTTGGTTTTGAACCAGAGATAACTGCCAAGGTTGCAAAAAGCGGCTATCGCGTTTACGAGCTCGGCATCTCCTACCATGGCCGCACCTATGAAGACGGCAAGAAGATCGGCTGGAAAGATGGAGTAAGAGCAATATACTGTATTTTGAAATACAACCTTACTGACTAGCACATGCAAATAGCGCGATACTTTATAGTAGGTGGAATTGCTGCGATCGTCGATCTGCTGATTTTTTTTATCTTTGTATATCCATTGAATATAGCGTATCTGCCTGCGGCAGCGGTCAGCTTTATTGCCGCCACCTTTGTGAACTATCTGTTGAGTATCAAATACGTATTCGAGTCCCGAATTAGGTTCTCTAAGAGGGCAGAATTGGCCGCCGTTTACGTCGTTAGCGCCGTGGGCCTGCTAGTTAACCAATGTTCTCTCTACCTCGCTGTCGAGGCGCTCTACATAGCCCTGCCAGCCGCCAAAATATTGAGTATGGGTATAGTATTTATGTGGAACTATCTCTCTAGAAAGCACTTCGTGTTCGCACCTGAAAGAAATTGAATAAGGTATATTCCGCACTAGCCATTTCGATACTGGCGCTAACGTCAGCCAGCCTAGTTTGGCTGGCAAGCTTCTGGGGGAGCGGAACATCTCCAGACTCGATTGGCTACATGTTGATCGCACGGGACCTAGCTGCGCCTAAAGATCTATTGACCGTAAGTAGTCACTGGCCGCCTCTCTACCCAATACTTATCGCGTCATCAGGGGCGGCATTCGGAGATCTCTTACTCGGTGTAAAAACGCTTCACTGCATTCTATTCGCAATTAACATCACGCTTTTTTACTGCCTAGCATCTGACAATTTTAGACATAACGATATCTGGGCATTAGGCACAGCGCTTCTTCTCTGCATGACCCCAGGAATATTCTCACTTCATTATATGGCATGGAGCGAGTCCCCTTTCATTGCCTTCTCGCTGCTCCACATACTGTTTTTGCAATCTTGGCTTAAAACGCAGAAAAGTCACCTTCTCATATTGTCTGCGCTAGCGATATCTCTGGCATTGCTGACACGATACGCTGGACTCGCCTTTATCGGCGCCACTTGCCTTCTCATGCTTAGTCGACCCGTAACTTACAGGCGGAGAATTCTAAACACCCTTATATTCGGCTTGATTGCTGTGCTGCCGCTATCGATATATCTGGCCTCCAGGTCACTGTTTGCCGATAGCGCCAGCGCTCCTAGAACGCTAGTTGTACATCTTATAGAGCCAGAACGTGCGATGAACACTCTGAGGGTTGTCTACAACTGGCTCAGTCCACCATTTATGCCTAATCTAGCTTCTATTGCCTTTGTTGTTTTGGGCTTTGGAACCATCGCCTATTCCATGATCAGCCACAATTCGAAAGTCGCGGGGAACCCCACTCGACTGTTTGTTTTCATATCTATTTTCTACATCATCTTTCTTTTTTTCTCTATATCATTTTTCGACTTCTACACTCCAATAGACAACAGAATACTTGCGCCCATCTATCCACTAATTCTCGCAGCATTTGCGTATTCAATAAGACTTCGGCCACGACAATTACACAACTCACTAGGCTTAGCTTCATTTGCCCTACTGCTAATTACGTCATTGCTCGGCGCGGCATCGGTTTTATCAACCACATCAGGGCTGTCGCAAACAGGCTCAGGATATCTATCCAAAGATTTCCGGGGGCAAGACATTCTGCCAAAACTTGCGAGAACCAAGTCCCAAAAAATTTATTCAAATTCGCCTGAGACAATCGATTTCTATCTTGATAGAACAGCCAAAAGTCTGCCGGCAACGTTCAACCCAGTAAGCAATCAAACCAACACCGATTGGCAAGCCAGCTATCAGCAGCTATTTAGCGAGGTTCGGGAGGGCGAGGCCATACTAGTATATTTCAACGGCTTTTCATGGCGTGGATACTTTCCACCATTGAGCTATCTAGAGGACGAAGCTGCGCTGCCGGTAAGCCAGCGAGGAGAGTCTGGCACTATTTTTGGCACCAAACCAGATTCAGATTCTAACGACCCCGACTAGTAAGTTAGCTAGCTAGCTAGATCCAGACTACATAACCAAGCCAACAACTTACTCTGCGCAGGCTACGCAGCGCGTTGCCTCGGGCATCACCTCCAGGCGCGCCTGCCCAATACTTCCACCACAGGTTTCACAATCACCGTAGGTACCCTCCTCCAAGCGGGCTAGAGCGGCACCGATATCACGGATGGATTGGGCGGTTTCATTGCCAATCGCATCCACTACCTCATCGTTTTCACGCTCCTGCGCCTGCTCAGCGGAATCACCTGAATGCGCCTGAGTGGCATCCTTTTTGATACTGGCAAGCCTGTCCCGCATCAGGACCATTCGCTCTTCGAGCTGTTGCTTTATCGCTTCATTGGCCATGATAGATCCGTCCGTTATGCCGCGGTCAGTATGCGGTAGAGTTCATCCTTGAGGTGCACGCGCCGCAGCTTCGCTTCCTCCTCAGTACGTGTCGAGGCAGGTGTCACCTCATTCTCCATGTTCTCAATACTTCTGGTCAGCTCATGGTAGGCGTCAAATAGCTTGCGAAAGTGGTGATCTGAAACTTTCAACTCGTGAATCTTGTCTTTCAGCTCAGGGAACTCGTGGATCAGGTCATGATGCTCTACAGACATACTTAATTTTCCTTAATGGGTAAAAAAACAATAATGCTCTTGAGTCAGTATAGTAGAGAGGATTCAGCATCGCGCCTTGATCTGAGTCAGGGTTGTAACCAGCACGCAACTTGACCTGCGCAGCGCGAGTTAACACACTGAGCTAGACCTATCCACGGGAGTACAGGCAATGATTAGAGGCGAAAGCACACACTCGGTTTTCATGGGCTATCTGCTGTGGATCTTTGGCTTCATTGGCGCACATCGGTTCTACTACGGCAAGCAGGTCAGTGGCGTTATCTGGTTTTTCACGCTTGGCCTGTTCTTTATTGGCTGGATTATCGACCTGTTTTTAATCCCCGCCATGCAGCGCGAAGCCGAACGGCGCTATGTGCCCGGTGACATTGACTATGACCTGACCTGGATTTTTCTGACCTTTCTGGGCATTTTTGGTATTCACCGCTTCTACATGGGAAAGATTTTTACCGGGGTCCTCTACCTCTGCACAGGCGGACTATTTCTCATCGGTATCCTTTGGGATTTTCTCACTCTGAACGAGCAGGTGTCAGACGCCAATGAAGGTTACTAGCGCACCATCCAGAACGGATTAAGGGAGCAGGCAAAAAAAAGCCCGGCAACTGCCGGGCTTTCTAGATCGACTGTAATCTAGAGATTACTCGAAGATCTTGGCGACGACGCCAGCACCTACAGTACGGCCACCCTCACGGATCGCAAAACGCAGGCCTTCTTCCATCGCAATCGGTGCAATCAACGTCGCAACCATCTGCACGTTGTCACCTGGCATTACCATCTC
>JBDXFZ010000073.1:0-1304 GCA_039990395.1 Halioglobus sp. | reverse complement strand
GGCAATCTGGCTGCCTGGCCACCTACGATAGAACCCGGTGGGGGTGGGTGGAACTGGAGCTGATACGAACGGATACCGAAAAGCCGGTCCCGGTTTCTGCAGCGTCCTTGCATCTGCAGGGAAGCGAGCGTCTTTTGGTCGGGCGTGATGCCTCCGCACAAAAGCTGTTCGATAACGCGCTTATTCAATCGGCTGTTTGGGCTTTGTTAGGTGCACTTGGACTGAGCATTGCCACCGGTTGGCTTTTGACCAGACTGATTTTTAGCCGTATCTCTGACATTTCGCGTACAGCCGATACGATCGTGTCAAATGATCTGACGCGCCGTGTCCCAATACGCGGAACAGGCGACGAACTTGACCAACTATCCCTGACACTCAATGAAATGCTCGATCGTATCTCTGACTTGATTGACAACCTCAAGATGACGACGACAAGCCTGTCGCATGACTTGCGCAGCCCCCTGACGCGTCTTCGATCACAACTCGAAACTCTCACGGAAGGCTCTGGTGACATAGAGGAACGCGAGCGAATGATGTTGCGCGCGCTTGAAGAGGTGGATCGGCTTCTGGAAATCTTCAACAACTTGACAGAAATTGCACGCGCCGAGGCGCGCTTATCCAGAGACGATTTTGATGATGTTGATCTGGTATCGCTCGTCAACGATTGTGTTGACCTTTACGCTCCGGTCGCAGCGGAGCAAGGTATTGAGCTTACTGCCACAGGCTCAGCTCCTCCGGTGGCAGGTCATCGTCACTTACTGATGCAAGCCCTGTCAAATCTGTTGGAAAATGCGCTGCGCTTCGCTCCTGAAGCGAGTTCAATTGTCGTTTCCCTCAGGGACTATGGCGAATACATTGAGCTGACCGTATCAGATGAAGGTTGTGGTTTGCCTGACGACTTTCTCGGAGAAGCTCTTAGACCATTCACAACAGCCAATCGAAGCCGAACCGACGGGGGAACTGGCCTTGGCTTAGCATTGGTTTTGGCGGTTGCCCGCTTGCACAACGGAGATGTTAAACTGAGCAATACGAATCCCGGGTTGCGCGCCACGGTGAATTTGAGAACGGAGTGACGTCCTAAAAATTCATGCTCGGTAGCTCCGTGAGATTTCTCTAATTGCAGCTACGCTCACTAATAAAAGGCAGAATGTTTGGGCGAACCACTAGGGTCAGGATTCATAACCAGTAGATCACGACAGCAGCGAGCGCGATGGCTGAGAGGAAGACCTTGGGACAGCGGTCATAGCGTGTTGCCACGCGTCTCCAATCCTTGAGCCTGCCAAACATTATTTCGATCCGGTTGC
>JBDXFZ010000072.1:0-1239 GCA_039990395.1 Halioglobus sp. | reverse complement strand
GTGTAGTGGTCAACTAATCCCGGACAGTATTTTAAGTTTTTCTTCCGCGACTACAGGTGGCATGCCGTCATTGAATGTATGGGGACGCTGCCGGTTGTAGTAGTCCATCAGGTAGTCACCAATATCCTTTCTTGCATCAGGAATCGAGCGGTATCCAAGTGATGGGATCCATTCGCTCTTCAGGCTCCGGAAGACCCGTTCCATAGGGGAATTATCCCAGCAATTTCCCCGACGACTCATGCTTTGCTCCATGCGGTAACGCCAGAGCCTCTGACGGAATAATCGGCTTGCGTACTGACTGCCCTGGTCAGAGTGGAACAGAACCCCTGTCGGTTTTCCCCGTTGTTCATACGCGTGATCCAGTGCCTTTACGACCAACTCTGCATCAGGCCGGTCTGATAGCGCCCAGCCGACCACACGGCGGGCATAGAGATCCAGAACAACCGCAAGATAGCTCCATCGCTGACCAGCCCACACATAGGTGATGTCACCGCACCACGCCTGGTCTGGGTGGCTGACGCTGAACTCACGATTCAGCCGGTTTGGAATGTCGGGCCTTTCCACAGTGGCCTGTTTGTATGCGTGTGGGCCAGGTTGCTTGCAGATCAGTCCCAGCTCACTCATGAGGCGGCGAACCTTGAAGCGTCCGATCACAACGCCTTCCTCATTAAGCATGGCGGTGATCATACGGCTTCCCGCTGAGCTTCGGCTCTTGCGAAAGATCCGGTTCACATCGGCTCGCAGAGCCACTCGCGTGGCATCCACTACGGACCGCCTCCGGCGATAGTCGTAATAACTGGATCTCGACACTTCAAACGCTTTACAGACCATCTCAACCGGCTCCTGCTCACTCAACTGGTCTATCAGCGCGTACGATTCATCTCGTCCGACATCAAGAGAGCGGTAGCCTTTTTTAGTATCGATTTCTCCCGTTCCAGCCTCTCACAACGGGCTTCCAATTCCTGGATTCGCTGCTGTTCCGGGGTCATGGCTTTGGACTTGGGTGTAACACCGCCACGTTCTTCGGAAAGCTGTTTTACCCATCGCCTGAGGGCGTTCTCGCCGACATCTAAAGAGCGACTGGCTTCGGCAACACTGTAGCCCTGGTCAAGCACCAAACAGGCAGCTTCCTGCTTGAACTCTGGTGTAAAAGATCGTCGTTTTCTGGTCATCAGACACCTCGCTTATGGTGGCGATATTACCACCTACGTTGGTGTCCGGAATCATTGAACCACTACA
>JBDXFZ010000071.1:0-1728 GCA_039990395.1 Halioglobus sp. | reverse complement strand
ATCTTTCTTATCGTCACTGAGCCCATCATGAAAGATCAAAAAAGCATTCAGCTTCCTAATAATGATTCATGCGCATTTTGTGCATACTTGTCAGGTGAAAGACCGTTTTCATTTGTCTATAAAGGGAATATGGTTTCAATCCTAGTGACAAGGGAGCAGAGGGGCTGTCCCCATATGCTGGTAATACCCAATCGGCATGTTGAAACCATACTGGATGTTACTGAAGAAGAAGCAGGAAAACTCGCTGTTGCTGTGAGAGATATTGCTAAAGCAATCGAGAGCGAGTTTAAGCCAAAAGGCATTACCATTTGGCAAAACAATGGCGTCCCGTCCAGTCAGTCTATCGCTCACGTACATTTTCACGTGGCAGGAACCCTGGGAACTGGAGGAACGGAATGGGGTGATGTCCCCGAATTATCTCTAGAGGAAACTGAAGACATTGCCGACAAACTTCGGCCCTTATTCAGCTCATATAGCCTCTAGGTCTGCTTGTAGTAAATTTATAACAATCGGCTGCACAGCGACCGATTTTCCGCCGCTTCACGGCTCCAAACCGGCGCGTGAGCCGGGCGTTAAACAGCGCATGTCTGCTCCACTGCTATCAGCTCTTTTAGCTACAGAACCCGAGCCGCCGATCATAGTATCAGCGGCTTGCGCGCCAAATAGACACCTGCAGCCATGAGCGCGATACCGAGTCCACGACTGACAGAGAGAGTTGATACTGGCGTGCCGAACCATCCAAAATGGTCGATTAGAGCAGAGGCGGCAATCTGACCGAGAAGCACGAAAAATATCGCATTGCCGATGCCAATCTTTGGTGCAATCCATGTGATGGATAGAATGTAGAAGGCGACGAAAATGCCGCCCATGAAATAATGAAGTGGCGTCGCCTCAAACAGACTAGTTTCGGGAAGCGGCCTGCTGAGGGTGAACGCCAGACTCACCATCAATGCCATGCCCAGCAGGATGCTGGAAGCTGCCACGGGATTACCCAGCCGCACGCCTAGCCCACTGTTGAGTGCCGCCATGATTGGTATCCCTATTCCGGCGACCACCATGACGACACTCATCCCGAAGGTTTCATTGCTCATTGATCTTTGTTGTTAGTATCACCGTTCGAGGTAGCCCTGTTGCGCCTGTATTCCTCTACGGGTAGACCGCCAATACCCCAGTTCTCCATTTCAACCTCATCGATAACAACCATCGTGGTTGCCGGAGATTTTTGGAGTACATCAACAAGCAGATTAGTTACTCCTTTAATCAATGCCGCTTTCTGCGATTCTGTTACCCCTTCACGGGTGACCTTGATGTTAACGTAAGGCATTGCTCTCTCCTTGTTTTTCAATGATTTGAAATATTTTGGCGATAATGTGCCAACGACCTTCGGTACGGACGAGCGACAGCATGTCAACGAAGTCGCGCTCGCCGATGGAACAACGAACACGAGCAAAAGCCGTGTTGTCTCCCGCAAATTCAATGGAATCCACGACATCTCGACGCTGCTCATTGCGCGAGGCTGGTGAGCGGCGCTGCGCAATTACCTCGCGGTACGCGGGCATGCTCCGGTAGAGCAATGGTGCCTCGTCAGCCGTGGCATATATCGCCTGCGGATGAAAAACCACATCAAACTTTTGAATGTCGCAGTAATACAGTGTGTCGAAGTACTGATCGAGCAACTCGTGAACTTCGGAAAAAGCATTCATTGAGGATCCTCCACCGGCAATAGCC
>JBDXFZ010000070.1:0-1333 GCA_039990395.1 Halioglobus sp. | reverse complement strand
TGCCACGCCATGGGATGCCGTGGTGATGCCATGGTATGCCATGGTCGGTACCATGGCAATGCCACGGCATGCCCACGACAAGGTCAAATAGTGTAGAACCCTGGAAAGATCGGGCCAAGGGTATATGCAGTGGATTTATTGTCCGCGTTCCTGACGCTGTCTGTGGAAGACCGTCAAGCGATTGTGCAGACTACGTCATGAAGGCGATACGTGAAGCTAGAGAAGAAGAGCGCGCAGCGGCAGGGGAGCATGCGACCGCGACCACAGAGGAGCAAGAAGGCACGAAGGAGGGTGCGCAAGCCCAGGCAAAGGAGCCCAGAAGCAGCAACAACCCATCCCAAGCCAATCCACTGCAGGTCCCGACAGCATTCCTCCCCCACCACGCTACTTCCACCACACAGGAAGGCACGCTTCACATCAGCCATACTAGTAGCCTGTCAGCTGAGCGCGACGGAAGGCAAGGTTGAGAGGACAAGGATTTGGGCCATCGGAGGTTGACGCTGGGCAAGATGCCCGACGTTGAACTGATGGAGGGACACACCCAGCCGCAGCGGCAGCAACGTCAGGAGGAGCTACCAGCTTCGACTTCTCCCGCACCATAGCCGCCCCCATTGCTCGATGAGCGCGAGGACGAGCAAGGTGCGAGCCAGCCGCAGCAGCAGCAACGACGTCCGGAGGAGCCACCAGCTTCGACTTCTCCCGCGCCATGGCCGCCGCCATTGCCCAATGAGCGCGAGGACGAGGAAGGTTTGACCGAATTTTGTTTTTTCAGCAGCTTCGTGGGCTCGGGGACCGCGCCGGGACGTCGGCATCTTACGCGGCCGAGGAGGACGCGAGTACGCGAGAAGGACCAGTAGGACCAGGTCACCGCCTACAAGTTACAGAGTACGGCATGTATTGTCCATTTTTCTTTGATCTGATTTTTATGTTGGAAGGATTTCTGGTTGAACGGTGTACGAGCAACTCCAATCATTTTTAGTCTCACTAACAATGTATAGTGGTCTACTGCATCGAATGTACCACGTACAAGTAGTCGTTCTGTCTGGTATCGGGTGGGCATAAGTAACTTTGATTGGTTGATATATTTTAGGTTTTTCTTGAAATTTACGTTGTGATTGGCAAATGGATGATTGTGAATTAGCATCCCTGTTTGCATAAATATCACATGGGTGCAGCGTCCCTGGTGGCTTGGTAGGTGGGCCGCGTGCCTGTCAAGATCAATTTCGTGGGTTCCAAGTCTCACCGAGTGCATGCTCATAGGGACTTTTCTCGCATAAAAAATTGATAAGCGGAAAGCGCGAAAGCGTGAGTTGGCTACATTCGATGAAAATCG
>JBDXFZ010000069.1:0-1242 GCA_039990395.1 Halioglobus sp. | reverse complement strand
AATATTTGTTATATATTCATAGTCTGGCCCGAATAAGTGGTGAATAAAAGGCGCGAGAAACCATAAAGTTGTCGCGAGAACGATAGAGTAGCTGATTGCGCATAAACTAGTGTAAAGCAGTAGGATGTTGTCGCGCCCGGGGACGGCGGCGCGGAATAGCCTGGGCAAAGCTGAAAGCATCATGGCCGTGACAGGGAGCGTCAATGCCCCGACCGTACGGCCGGCCACAGTATAAAGTCCTGAAAGCGTAGGTGTTAAAAGATAGGGGGCAATTGCTTTATCGATTTCCGATGGCGCTGTAGTGGTGACTTCCATTATCCCAAAGCCTATTGCCTCTCTGAGTTCAGCTAAACTCGGCTTTCGCCAAGTATTGATATTTGGGATTGTTATGGCTTTGATACAAAGGATGGCGACTATGGCTATGGCAGATGTGCTCAGGTAAAGCGAGGCGTACATCTGCAGTGGATCGTGCGGTTGTACGATAAAAAGTGTTAGCGCTGCTAGAAAGCGTAATCCGAGCGGTAGAATCTGGGTTAGTTGTGATCTGGCTATTCGACCACTGCCTAGTTGTGCCATTGCTATCAGGGTTATTAATGGAGAAGCCACTAGTTCTGCGATGGCGATAGCTATTAGCGGCCAAACGCCGAAATCTTGTTGGGTAGAGGTTAGCAAATAGGCAGCTGGTAGGAAGAACACTAGCAGGATTGTGCCGGCAGCCACGGTGGTTGGTATGGCATAACGGAGCACTGATGTAGCGCTAGAGATGTCCACTGCCGTAGTACGAAGCAGCGGATATTGTGTGCCCAGATTTGCCAGCTTGCCAAGTAACATGGCAGAGGCCATCGCTGCTGCGAAGATGCCAAATTGACTTGGGCCGAGTAACCGGGCTAATACGATAAGGTGGCCTGTTTGAAACAGCAGGCGAAAGCCAAGTACTCCTGTGGTGCGAATGCTGGCCGTAGCAATCGGCCCCCGCGTTAACCGGAATAGCCTACTAAGCATAACAGGGGTTCGCTGATTTTTTCTTTAATGTATCTTTAGCCGCTCTGAAGCGCTTTTGGATCCGGTGGTCGCCAAAACCCTCATGGCCGCTAAAAATCATAATTGTATCCGGTTTATCTATGTGGCTTTTCGGTCGAGGCGCTTTTCTCGAATCCATAGCGAAGCCGAAAATGGAAATACGGATTTGGCACAGGTAACCGTAAGAGCAACGGTCTGGCTCGCGTAGCTGGGCTCAATGGT
>JBDXFZ010000068.1:0-1229 GCA_039990395.1 Halioglobus sp. | reverse complement strand
GTCTGCTGAATGAAACACCCATCCCACACCCACAGAGTATGCCGCCTCTACTCTGCGCCCAACGACTCGTGGCTGCATGCCTCGACTCGTCGTGCTTTTGGTTGCTCCCACGTCCCTCCGCCGCAACACCCCCCCAAGTCTTGTATGGTCCTCCAGATCTTCAACAAGGGCGGCGCCGGATGACAGAGCTGTTCTGCCCGCCTCAGCCAGACCCGCTGCTCGAACAAGCTGTCTAGATTGAGGTCGTCGCAAGCCCTTTCCTCCGCTGTAGCTCCGGCGATTCCGCTCCTCTAAGGCTTCTTCCCATTTCCAGCCAGGCCCACCACTTGGACAAACGGTTTAGGCTGAAGTTGTCGCCAGCGGCTTCCTTCGGTTTAGACTTGACGCTTGAACTCCTATCAATCTTCATCTGGACACCCACTCGCCGCTGTTAATGGCTGACGTCGTACACTTCTTCGATGAACGTTTGCCGCCTTCGAACGCCTGGAAACTCCCTCCGGATCTTCGTATCTAGCCGGTGTGCCTCGCTCGCTACTCTGGAACCTGTTCTCGCTCTTCTCTTATTGGCATCTCCGGCGGGCGAGAACGGCAGTCTGAACACTGGTGCAGTCCATACAAAGCGTGAAATATATCCAGCTGCCTGGACGTGAATCCTGTACTCATCTCATTCGGATCCCATTGGGGACTACTCCCATACTTCCGTGTCTCCACCAGGAATACGCGCAGCTGCAGTTGAGTAATACTCTCGAGGATTCCCGTCAAGCCAGTTATACGTATTCGCATATTCACGTGTTTGCGATGTCCCTGGAGAGCTTGCGATCGGTCATCGTCTACAACGGTACCCGCCAAAGTGGACTTCTCGGCAAGTCTTCTCTCCGATCCCCCTACCAGGTGCGCGAGGCATATCGACGGCATTGCCAGGTCGGAGCATTCATGAAATGTCTTCATGCCCACTGCGGAGACCGTCGTCCTCGGTTTGGCAATGCACCCGTCCACGAAAATGTTGTCAAACGTCCATGACAGGTATCACAATATTCAATGACAGGCATGACAACCGTTAAGCCTCGGCCTGATACCCTTCACTGACAGGCCTGACTAACGTCAACGGAACGCACGGTGGGTGAAAATCTGGGGTGAAAGGCCGAATCCATCACTCGGAGATTACTTCTTCGTTTCACTGAAGAGGCGAAGACTTGCAGAGTCCCGATAATGCTTTCTGTAGCCACTCT
>JBDXFZ010000067.1:0-1349 GCA_039990395.1 Halioglobus sp. | reverse complement strand
GACCTTGTTGGCACCAAGCGCGAATCACCATCGGGTGGAAGAGCCGCATCTTATTACGAACTGTGCGTGAAGCAGGCTTTCTTGCATCCGGATGACAACGTCAACGTTAATTTATTTCCCTTGCGATGTGGCCATTTCTAGGCGCCGCGATCTCTGTATACTCTGGATCTGGCTCGGGGTTGCCTTACCATATCCAATACTTACACTTCTTAATACTAGGGTACGTGCAAATGTTCCCGATGGGCTTCCACCAGCATATCCTGTCTAGCTGGACCGCCAGCAACCGTGATCGCCAAACCCTAAACAAGCTAAAAATGGTACCCACTGTCTAGCTCACTGAGCGATTGGCTTGGTTAATAGCATCGTTGCCACCGATGTTAACGTAGCCTACATAAGTATACACACCTTTGTCCCCGAGGATTGACAACCAGCATTCCGATTAATTATTTGCAATCGAGCCCGGTTTAAAAAAACAGACGATAAATATGCCGTGGGAAGTCGGGCTACCAGCGTCGCTTTCCGGGCGGGGGGTCGGAGTCGACGCTCCCAGGCACGTCGCTTGCGCGGATCCAAAGGGCGCGACATTTGGGGCGGAAACCAGAGTCGGCCCCTCTCCAAAGGCGATGCCACGATAGTGAAAGTTGCTGCACAGTAGCATAAATATTAAGGAGACGGTGTAGTTAGAGGTTCGCAGGTGTGATTGGTACTCGGGATATAACTCCTGGAATTAAAATCAAGAATGTCTCAAGGCCATCCGATCGCATACGTACATACATATTATCGTCGTATGGTACACGTATGCACAGCCCTGCCGAGACCGTGCCCCAGGCCATCAGTTGTGGGCTCTTACGTGATTTTCTCTATGTGAACCCTCGCCAGTATTGTCGAGCTGAGGCTGCACGCCTGCGGCCCCCATGGGTTTGGAGTGCTCCCTGTCATCTGTGGCGGTGGCTATATACTAGTGCTGGTATAGCATCGTGCCGTAGGTGCTACTGCGTACACGTGTAAGACTCTCTGTGCTAGTATGTGCTTTGGTAACATCAGCGGCATTCCAGTCGCCACATCGGTCATTTCAGCAGCTAGCTGTAGGAAATAACCCCAGATCGAGCGATATATATCGACGTTCGTCCTCTTCCCGCACTTGACCCCGGAATGTGTGCATGTGCCTCGCTTGCAAGCAAGGCAACCAGTGGTGTACTGGTTACATTTGTTTCCCGGCTTTCTTCTGCCTGTCGAGATAATCCCTTTGTTCCTTCGTTTTTTCCGCACGCATCTCAGCGCGTCGACACACCGCCACCCAGTTAGGTGAGGGTTACTCGCAGCTGCTATCGGAGGCAGCTGAACTTTCA
>JBDXFZ010000066.1:0-1120 GCA_039990395.1 Halioglobus sp. | reverse complement strand
CCCTTGGCCTCTTTTCAGATGAAGGTGGCGTGTTTTTAGGGGGTCACTCAATGTCAGCGGAAAACCGTTTAACCTCCCTTGCCAGCTTTTCTAAGCTTTGGGATGGAGCTGGTCTTGATCGTGTTCGTGCAGGAGATGGATCTTCAACGCTATATGGTCGCAGGTTTTGCGTGGGGTTGATGTTGCAGGGTGTTGCCGCCGCCCCCCTATTCGCTGACCCAATGGCATTGGAGCAGGGATTTCTCGCGAGGTGTCTAATCACTGAGCCTGAAAGCCACATAGGCAAACGCACAAAGCCAGTTGATGCCGCCGCAGTTGAGAAAGCACAGCGTCTCTCAAGGGCGCTATTCTCCCCTCTGCTCGATCTTGGGCATCCAACGGAGCCCGACAATCCGCAGGAGTTATTGCCTCACAAAATTGCGCTGCATCCAGATGCCAAGAAAATATTGGAAGAGCTTGCCCTCCATCTTGAAAATGAAATGAATGAGGGCAGCAAATTTGAGGCAGTGCGGGGCTTTGCTTCAAAGACACCAGAACAGGCCGCAAGGATAGCTGGGGTGCTCACCTACGCGAAGCATGGTGGCTATGCTCCAACGGTCAATTTGGACGTTATGAAGGACGCTATAACTCTGGCGCAATTCTATCTCGAAGAGGCGCTACGCCTTGTTGAGAATGGGGAAGTTGCGCAGGAAATTGCGGAGGCTGAGAAGCTGAGCCAATGGCTGCGCAAGAAATGGCCAGCAATAGCGAAGAAGCTGGGGAGAGATCCACGCACAATCATTCCAAGGGATGTGGTCCGCGCTGGCCCCAACTCCATGAGGCAGGTAACTGTGGTCAAGGCGCTTCTGAAAACCCTCGCGGAGAATGGACACGTTGTGAAGCTTCCACATAAAACTGAGGTTGATGGTGTGAAGCGATCTATTGCCTACCGTATCGCGCAGGAGGATGGGGCATGAATTTCAACACCAGAGCGCACCTTTCAGAAAAGAGGGAACCGTCTGCGACTTCTGCGACATTGCGACAAAAGAGGGTAAATGAGGGCAAAAGTCGCAAAAGTCGCAGAAGTCGCAAGGGGTTCTCCTTCCCCCAGAGGAACTCCCCCCTCCTGCCCGGCGACCGC
>JBDXFZ010000065.1:0-1432 GCA_039990395.1 Halioglobus sp. | reverse complement strand
CGTCCTTCGGACTCGGTATATACTAGGCCAGCTCCCGGGAAGCACGCTTCCAACGTGATGGCTGTGGTGACTGCTACGGCAGCAACCGCGACGATGGCGGCGGTGGTGACGGCGGCGGTGACCAATGAGGTGGGAGCGGCGGTGACTATGACGGCGGCGGCGTTGATGGTAACGTCGGTGGCGGTGGCGGCGGCAGCGGCGGTGATGGCGGCTGTTGCGGTGGCAGTGCCGGCGACAACGGCTGTTGCGGCGGCAGCAGTGGGGTGACGGCGGCATCTCCTCTCTCTCCACTCTTCTATCTTGTCGTTTACTCTTCCTTTGCTCCTCCCCTCGTCTTACTTGTTTGCTCCTTCTTCGCTCTCGTTCCAAACTACTTGCTCAGGTTGTTTATGACCTCTGCCTGAACCTCGTGGAGAGATCGAAGCCCCTTCTTGTTTGTCTGGCATGACCAAAACCGATTCCGGCCGAGCTCCGCTGCATTCGACGATCGAAAGGCCTTCTCGGTGAGTGCGACATTTTGGTCAAGATTCTGTGTCGCTATCTGTAGCTTGAGCAGCTTGATTTTGTCTAACATGTAATAGTGTAGAAGCTTTCAATATCTTTGCTACCATCATCGTGGTCTGGCATGAGCTCGAGACGCAGAATCCTCCCCTCTCGGATTCTTTCTGGGGTTTTCTTTTGGGATGGTCCTGGCTGCGCTCACCAATAGAAGATAACCGGTTGGTACTACGTTTAGTAGTTTAATTGAACTCTGAAGGTATAGATGCAGTTGGTACAGAAACGCGTCGTGATGACTCAAGACAGTGACACGGAACTCTCTCATCTTGTACCATGCTCGAGCTGTCGAGATGACTCGCCCCATTAGGAGCTACGCAACGAGTGGTGTCGGGAGGCTCGCACAGATTCCATGTATCCCAATATCCCAATAGATTCCATGTATCCCAATATCCCACCACCAGAATCCCTATTCAGCATGGAACTTCTCAATCTACGATGTAAGTTTTGCGCTGTGCTCCTGAGTACAACCAACTGACCCACCGACACCCCACAAGCGACCCATGGGCGCTCCACGGACAACCCGCGGGAGACTGTTTGAGAACCCATAGGCTTCTCACGCGAGGGGATGCACGGGTTATGCATGGGCGGCCTTCGGAAACCCATGGGCGACCTACGGGCACCCCGTTGGTGCCCCACCGACAACCCATTGGTAATCCACGGAGAAATCCATGGACACCCCACGGACAGCCCATGGACAACTCACGGTCAACCCGAGGACAACCCATGGGCAGCCCGTCAGCGACCCACAGGCGACCCACGAACAACCCGCAGATGACCCGCAGGTGACCTATGGGCGCCCCACGGGCAACCAACAGGCAGTCCACGGGCGACGAGAACCCACGGGCGATCCACGGGCGACAGGAACCCAAGGCCG
>JBDXFZ010000064.1:0-2337 GCA_039990395.1 Halioglobus sp. | reverse complement strand
AAAAAGTAGATGCGCAGAAGTGTGCAGCGACTACGAATCTGGCAAGCAAGGATAAGACCAATGAGTGAACAACTGAAACACCTCCGCCGGGTAGACACGTTGATGGCAGCCGACAACATTGCCGTGACAGCTATCAAATACACTTTCGATGGCGATCTGTCCGGCAGCCCCAGCCAAGACGCGGCCGCGAGGTCCCACCCGCTCTTTCCAGCCTACCTGCAAGCGGCGGCACAGCAGATAGCTGCCGACGACATCGCCACGGCAGTGGCTGCAAGAGAAGCACGACTACTCAAGCAAGCATGATCCTGAACCGTTCCTATCGCCTGCATTCGCAGGTTGTTACCGGCCTACAAAAAAGAGACCATGGTTCACATTGTCATGAGCCGTTGCACGACGGCTTCGTGTCCAACGCATCGAATGCCGTGAGGCGCGAAATGCGGTAAGGGGACATAACCTACCAACAAAGACAAGACCAAAACCGTCGCCTGTGCTCAGCTGAGCCGCCGCGTTTGGTCTATTGCATCTCTACCGTTCATGTTTTCTTCAACGGTTCTGCGCTGACAATGACCGGGTGGCGTACAAAGCAGCGATTGGTCAATGTCCGTTTGCGACTCTGTAGCAAAAATTTGTCAAACGACTTTCGATCTGAACCGATCGAAAAGATGGAGTATCCGAAAGTATAGGCGGTTTATACGTTTGCTCGCTCCAAACGCCTGCGCTGAGACGGTATACACCCGGAGTTATTTCGGGAGGCAAACGTGTCTGATCAACTTCATTTCCTTGCGACGTTCTGGAGCAAGATAAACAGAGTTCGTGTTTACATCTTTTTAGGCATGTTGCTTGTTGTTTCTGTGCCATTGATCCTTTTGATGCAGAAAAGTTACGATCTGGCCTACCAACGAGAGCTAAACAAAGTCGAGCAATCGCACCTTGTCATAGCCGACAATCTTGCTTCGACCCTGCAACGCTATGCGACCGATCTGGAAGCAACTTTCGACTTCGTCGTCGCAAATCATAATCATGCGCATGCGCGCGGATCTATGGAACGACTGCTTGGAACCTACAGTTTTCGAATGGTAGCTGAGTTCAGATCCGGCAATGAGACGGGCGACATTCTGTACGCGAGGGAGTTTGCGCCTCCGTCAAAAGAAGTATTAGGAAGTCTTCGTCGGAGCACAGTCAGCGATAGTTCAACCTTTTCAGGGGTCCAACAGTCGCCGGACGGGCCTGTTATTTACGTGACCCGTTTGTCTCGGTCAGGCTCGTTCTTGGTCGGAGCTATCGACACAAGTTTCCTGATTGCGCAGCAAGCTGACATCACCTTTGGCGAGCGTGGGCACGCAATGATTGTTGACCATAAAGGTCGTGTTATGGCCCACCCGAAAAAAGAGTGGGTTGAAACTGCCAAAGACGCTTCCGGACTTGAAGTTGTGCAACGGATGACATCCGGACGAACCGGGGTAATGCAGTTCTACGCACCTCCGCTCAAGGCCGACGTGATTGCAGGTTACACTTCGGTTCCGTCCACAGGCTGGGGAGCTATGGTACCTCAGCCGATTTCAGAGCTCGAAGACGCGGCGAGCGTTGAAGCAACCAGTATAATTCACATCTTACTCTTGCTGTTCTTGTTGGCTGCATTGGCCAGCTGGGTCCTTTCGGGTCTGATTGCGCGTCCCATTCACAACCTCTCGCAGGTTGTTACTGAGGTTCGGGCCGGCAACCTGTCGGCGCGGGTACCTGAATTTAGCCCACTAACTCCGAGGGAACTGATTTCATTAAGAAGTGTGTTCAATGGCCTGTTGGACAGCTGGTCCGACAATAGAGTTCTTTTGGAAAACTCACTGGACGCGGCCAACGAAGCCAACATGCGCAAGTCCAAAGCCATTTCAGTACTTAGTCATGAAATGCGGACGCCGCTAAATGGTGTCGTCGGTGCGGTGGATCTCCTTGAACAGACTGAGTTGACCGACTTACAAAAAAAGTATCTTGGCTTCGTCGATACCTCGAGCAACACACTCCTCAATCACGTCAACAATGTACTTGAGGTCAGCAGGCTCGACAGCGCCAAAGTCAAACTTAAAAAGGACCGTATCGGCCTTGCGGGATTGATGCGCGATATTGTTCATGAAAACTCGGCACAAGCCGAGCACACTGGCAGTAAAATTACGCTCAACTTTGCACCGGATATGCCGCTTAGTGTCGAGACTGACGCAGGGTTGCTGCGGAAAATCGCTGCAAATCTCGTCGGAAACGCAGTCAAATTTGTACCAGATGGACAAATCGACGTTTTGTTGGGTTTTGAGCCAAACGGTATTCTGGAGGTTGTTGTCAAGGACA
>JBDXFZ010000063.1:0-1142 GCA_039990395.1 Halioglobus sp. | reverse complement strand
GATCAAGAGCTCCTCCGAGTCCGAGCGTCCCTCAGCACGCCATGTTAATCAGCGATCAAGCGTCCATCGAAACATCGTTACTTATTGTATTCTGTATGGCAGTTTGAAGGCGGTTGGCGGATATCGAGTCGAGAGGAAGGTGTACTGGCAACACGATCTACCGACAGCATTGACAGTCGAACTTAACCGAAACGCTGAGCCCCACGAAGCTTGCACCACCACGATCAACCTGATCGAACTTCTCGGAACGGTGGTGACGGCCTGGGTGATGATGCTGAGGTTAAGAAGTGACACGCCCGGTTGTGCTGGTGAACCCGCTTTTGACTCGCGCGGCCTCAACACGGCGGCAGCGTTGTGGGTTGTGCGCTTTGGCCAGAGACTGGCGCGCGGGCGTACTCATGAAGGTGATGGGTCGCCTTCAAATGAAGGCGCGGAGGGGCCACATTGTCACGCATATCCCGAACGTTCCTAATACTCTAGCAGGCGGATCATCGCGGTGGCCTCGCGTCATTTTAGGTAGCAAAAGCCAGGGAACTGACAAACACCGACCACCCTTCAGAACAGGTGATCGGAAGGCGAGGGGGAGATATTGGTAAAGTCGTGCAAACAACGGAATTCATTGACAACGGTTACGATGTATTTTCATGACGGTTCACGGAATATTTATCGGACGACGCGTGATCCACTCCGGCGGCGGCGGCGCATATTGGAACCCCCTGCCTCTGGAACGTTTGCTCCCGGTTGCTTCTCCTTGGGCCGTACGAGAAGGACCAGGAAACGACGATATCATGAAATCGAACCGCGCAGGAAACAGCCTACAGCCATACAACAAGGGGTTACAGTGGTGCTGAATCAAGCTGCCAGACGCCAAGCGACTGACCGACAGTGTTGCCCTGTTCGTGTGTGTGATCGTACTCGATCAGGTCCATACGGATTTTAGCAGCTGCCATGCTCGAATCAGTTGTTAAGTTGTAATGTATTAGTAGTGCTACGCTATTGTTTTACTCGGTAATACTGTCACGATGTCGGGGCCGTGTGTACCGACGGTAAATATAGCAAACTTCGGCGGGATCCGGTCCACCTACCTGACGGGTGACGACATAGAAATAGGATGCTAACGGAAGCAGCGAGCCACCAGCCAC
>JBDXFZ010000062.1:0-1073 GCA_039990395.1 Halioglobus sp. | reverse complement strand
TAATGAGAACGCCGGGCTCCATATACGAAGCTATCACCCTTCGACCTGATGATCAACTCCACCCCAACAGCGGATGGCCAGGTGACGTCGTGGAACGGCGTGCTCGTATCATGTACACTCGAACACCTCTCGGCTTCAACTGACACTACACTACCGATGGCCATATCGAGGACCATGGCCATATCGAGATAACCGCATCCCAATGTGCACGATGGCGAGATCCCGCACCAGTCTTGATTCCGCGCCTGCCGCAATCCGGCCTTATCCAACCCGTCCATTCGGGCATGTGGCGCGACCTTCGGTAGTGGGAGCGTGATGTCGACTCTGCCGTTGAGCGCGCTTCGCCCCGACGCACCAATGAGAACAGCTTGCCTACTTTGCCTCTGTCGCCACGTTAGTTCGAGCTGTTCCTGCGTTGTTTTGGTACACGAACACGGTCCGACGGAACATGGGCGTACGTGAACCCCACCTTCACGGGTAAAGGGCACGGCTATCTGTGTTGATGCCGCAGACCAGCTGTGAGTACGACCGATTGAATGGTTCAAGCTCATGTTTGCAGGGTGCGTGGTACGGAAGACACGCTCATCGGGCTTTTACAATGCCGGTGCTGATTTTGATAGGGATGGGCCCTATTAATAGTCATTACAAGGGTTACTGGAGCCTGTCCTGTGATCACGTGCTGTTGTGGCGATGAGTTATTAGTACAGTATGGGTCCGCCAACAAAACACACTTAATCTGGGCAAGCCTGAGGTTCTTATCGTTGGGGCGCCATCTTCAAACAACCGGGTTCACCACTGAGAATCGTTTTTGTTATCTCATTTGTCTTAGCGTTCTCCAAACAGTGAGCATTTTGCTCTTATTGGGCACTTACTGCGACCTAATACCTCGTGCGGCGGGATAGCCTCGTCGTTTTGGCCAATCCTGAACTTCGTGTGCAGGATCTCACTGGGATCCGCGTGCAGTGCAAATGCACGCTATGGGCTGGCTTACAACATCGCAAGCGCACACCCGGGGTCTCCCGAGTCGGGAACGCCAATATATTGTGTACGTAAACCTCCCATAGCCTAGCCCA
>JBDXFZ010000061.1:0-2364 GCA_039990395.1 Halioglobus sp. | reverse complement strand
GGGTATAAGTAAGGGATCGCATGCGGGCTCCGGCCTGCCAGCGAATACCCATCCAAAGAACATAGAATGCGGCCCCGGTCACCAGATGCGGGGCCGTTGTCTATTCAGCACAAGGCCAAAGCCTCACAGAAATTCGGTCTTAAACAGCACATCGCTTGCAGAACGGCGTGGCCGGCAACAACTCAAGACGGGCTTGTGAGATGGGTTCACCGCATTTGACGCAAAGGCCATAGGTACCTGCATCGACCCGCTGCAATGCTGCGTCGATACGCTTTACCTCGTCCAGATCGACCCGGCCCAGCGCCTCCAACACCTCATCACCCTGCCGCTCTGATGATCGATCCTCGACATCCTTGGTCGCGGGGGCGTCCAACTGGTGTTCGATCTCGGTCATATCACCGACCAACTTGGCGCGACGGTTCAATAGGGTCTGTTTCTGGGTTGCGATGTCCATGGGCACCTCCTGTTGTGATGGAGGCCAGCATGGAACAAAGGACACGAGGCCGCCTTGACCCACATCAACAAGGGCCACACCCGGAAACGGTCCCTGAAAAAGCGAAAGGCGCCAGGGGAGTGGACCGAGGTCCTCACCAACCTGACGCCTTCTTGAACCTATCATCCCCCCAGAGGGCGATTTGGGCCCAGCTTGCTCGGGGTGTTACCACCCGTCACCGAGACTGCTTGCCTTGCGACCTGCACTCCCCCGCTCCAACCCTGCAACTTCGCCCTCTCACGTACCGTTTCCGATCCACGATCTGGCTCATGTCCTCTTGGCTTCCACTCGACGCACCTGATCCTCGGGACCTATTGCGTTTTGCTTACCACCCTGAGGGGCCTTTGCGTCCACCGCGTTGTTCGAAGAACTCTGCGCCGGTGAATTCAGACTGCGGTTTAAGAGCGAGTCGCGCAACATAAATTTGGCGGTTTTGCGAAATTTCTTGGGGATAAGCTGTTGATTTCACATGTGTATTTCTTGTGGATAAGCTGGGGGTAAGTCAGAATTATCGTGTCGATTGGCCTGCTTGGCATGGGTCAGAAACGGTGTCGTATACGGGTTTCCCTGACTTGATCGATTGCTGCGATGCGGCAAAGCTCAAAGGCATTGATTTCAGCACAACAGGAGATTCGCCCATGTTCCCATTCACCTTCGCCCCGCATTTCGAATACCCGCTGTCGGGCAACATCACCCAGGCCATCGCCCCCAATTTCGGCGAGATCGAAGGGGTGCCGGAAGTCGAACACGAGGTGATCACCTCTGTGGCCAGCTATGGCAAGCAGCTGGGCAAACTGACCGAGGCGCTGCTGCTGGTGGCGGACAAGATGGGGGTGGAAGGGCAAGAGATCGACGACCTGCGCGAGATCGCGGATGGGGTGAAAGAGGCGAAGGGCCGGGCGTTGGAGGCGGTGAAGGCGCGGGCGGAGAGGGTGCGGGAAAGGGTGGAGCTTTTGGAGGGTATACGGCCGTAGGAGCTAGAGGCAACGTAGAAACCTCCGTAATTCATGGAAACAGATACTATATATTTTGTTGGGAACGTGGTTAAGGTTACACACCTGCGCCCAAAATGAGTAAATGTGAATTTCTACCCTCAAAACATCTGACGTATTTGGACTAAATACTAAAGTTAGCGACTATTCGTATATCGACTGCGGCTCATTGGATAGCGAAATCCAAAGACTGGCATCTAGGAACCAGCATATTTCCTTGAAAGGGGAATCGAAAAGTGGCAAGTCATGGCTAAGGCAAAAGAATTTTCCAGACTCTGTTGTAGTTCAGTGTAGAATAGAATTTACCAAAGTCGAAATATTTTCAGCGATATTTTCTGAACTAGACATTAATGTCACCCTAAGTGAAAACGCAACCGTTGGCGGCACTTTGAGTTTTTCTGGCAAAGGTGAAATTGGGTGGCAAATACTTGCAAAAGCTGAAGCAGAAGCAGGCATCGAGGGAAATTACTCCAAAGAATATCAGAAGAAACCAATCGGAAAAGACATTGGAGACCTTCGCTACATATGTGAGGTCATCAAAGCATCCAAAAGAAGAATAGTGATAGAGGACTTTCACTATTTGCCAAGCGATACTCAACGATCATTGTCCCATGACCTTAAGGCAATGTGGGATTATGGAGTGTATCTTGTCATCATAGGTGTTTGGGCACACAGAAATTATCTAACTTACTTGAATCCCGATCTTGCTGGCAGGATCAGAGAAGTAAGTGTTTATTGGAATGAGAAAGAGCTTAAAGACATTATATACAAGGGCTGCAGCGCCTTGAATATAGATATGTCTCAGGAGATTGTATCACAAATTGCAAGTGATGCCTTTGGAAACGCCGGTCTTGTTCAGTCTCTTACGCTTTCGACACT
>JBDXFZ010000060.1:0-2623 GCA_039990395.1 Halioglobus sp. | reverse complement strand
GCCCGAAAAGCCGCCGGGCAGCCCGGTGCCACCCGGAGCGGTGGCGTTACCACCGTTATCGTAAGAGGAACTGATACTGCTAGATATAGAGGGCAAAAGTCCAATGCTGGTACAACCGGTATAGGTGGATTGTTGCTGTTGCAGGACAAAGTAACCACCGCCGTCATCACGCGGTACCGCAACGGAACCCGCGCTACGCTGGAAAAATGCACTGTGTGTAAATGGGCCGTTGGCGCAGAACCCAATAGCTTGTGAGCTGATGGGTAACAAACTACCGGCCAAGCATAGTGCTATTAGTATTACTC
The DNA here is from genome assembly GCA_039990395.1 of Halioglobus sp. GTDB lineage: Bacteria > Pseudomonadota > Gammaproteobacteria > Pseudomonadales > Halieaceae > CALINF01. The sequence continues at coordinate 2,318 of JBDXFZ010000060.1, read as the reverse complement.
TACGATGTCGCATTACCGAACCTCCAAATCAGGACCAGCCCGACGCCCACCATAGTCATTGATGTAATCAAACGAAAAACGTTCCGGCGTACCCACTTCCGGAACTCTTAGTTCAACACTACTAAAGGGAAGCGCCATGCGGAGATCCGGCAACACTGCCTCATCGTCGCTCCCCAGCAATGAAGCACGAAAAAAAGAAACGCTGAACGGTGAAGGGTTCTCAACCTTTAGAACATCACCACTTATACTGACACGTAGTCGAGAAAGAGCGGTTAGCGGGTCGGCTTCAACAATACTGTCCGGGCGATAGAAAAGCTTCACCTTTATTCTTTGTGCAAACTGAACGACATTCTTACCTTTGGCTTCAGGCGGTATTTCCTGAACATTGATCCAGAACGTGCTTTCTCGATCTGTGGGTAACGACGTACCGATGCCAATAAACCGGAGGATTTTGGCATCTCCGGGTTCCAGCTTGAACAACGACGGTGTCACCACGAAGGACGGCGGCTCCTCATCATTTACGCCTTCCGGATCAACCGAGTAAGGCTCGACCCAGGCCTGACCGACATAAGGCAACGAGGAGGTATTGCGCACGCTGAGTGTGACGTCTTCATCGCCCTGTTGGTAGACGACCCTGGTAGCGCCTAGAACAAACGCCGCTGAGGCTGCGCCGCTCATTACAAAGCAGCTGATTATCACTAACCCGGTGACTAGCGTTTTCATAAACTTTCCCTCTAGCGACAAGTCGCGCTCATACTGATGACATCTTTCTTACCCATAGAAGGGTTGTCCGGCGGAAGCCTGAACCAACATTCGGCGCCGTTGCTGGCCAGCCGATATTCCGGTCCATCGCTCTCCCGGGCGTTTATAAGCACGTAACCACCTTTGGAAACCAGGCCTACAGGCTCGCCTTCGCGACGCATAACCTGGCTTCCCAACGCCGCGGGCGCGCCATTATCCAGCTCAACACGAACGAGAAACCGGCGTACACGCTGCGCCTCATACGAGACTTTCACCAACGCACCGCGCACCGGCACCACGGATACAGTACGCTCGCCTACTTCAACATCACTGGAAACGTCCTCCAGCCCCATTGTTACCCGGTTATCCCGGTATGGCTGTGCCCGTGGGATAAGCGCGTGTCCCCGCCGGTTGGTCTTGACCGGCTGGGCACCGGCACGAAAGCTGGCGTTTTTGAGGCCTTCAACCTCCGCAAGCAAAGCGGTCTCACCGATATCACGACCAGTGGTGAGACCGCCGCCATGCAGAACCGCGCTACCGTTCGCCTGAACGTAGTAGAGGTCTGATCGAGGGGTGTGTGATGCCCCACCGGAAAGGCCGAGGTGTTCACCTGCGTAGCCCAATCGCAGCGCGCTGTTTGTAGCCGATTCGACCTCGCTATAGCCGGCTTCAACCGCATAGGAGAGATCATCGTTGTCAGCCACCAGCCCGGAAACACCGGCGGTATGAAGGGTATCGTTATCCTGATTGGTCGAAGCTCGATAGCTGAGATAATGCGGACGCCGCCCGCCGCCAAGAGGAATACTGAGGGAGAGATTGTAGGTCGCACTACTCTGGCCGGAGATTTCCTCCGTGTCAGTGGCTGTTAAACCATAGCTCAACTCCTTCCAACTGCTGTTATAACCGACTATAAACAGAGTCCTGGCGCCACTGGCGTTCCAAAAAACGTCTCGCACTCCACTCAGGTAGACAGAACTTCGCCGACCCAGACGCTGTGAGAACGTGGCCTCTACGCGTCGCTTGCGATAGATATCGAAGCCCGGCTCACCTTCGCGTTCGGATACAGATTCAGTAAAGGTACGGAAATTCTCGGTTGCGTATCGGTACCCGAGCAACTGTATATTGGTACCGTAGGCTAAGGATTTGGCATAGAACAGCCGGTAGCTTGAGCCGCTCTTGTCCACGTCCATGGCGTCTTTCGATCGGGAACGATTAACGTCGAAGGAAAGTCCGCCAATGAAACCCAGATTAGCGCCCAAGCCAAGCTGCGCACTTTGGTAGAAGTCACCCATCAACGAGCCGCCATAAAGCGTCATGTTATTAGCAAGACCCCGGCTCAATTCACCGTTCAACAGATACGGTTCGTCGAAGTTGTCGTTACGATAACGCCCTGCGCTGATTGAGTATTCCCAGAATCCTGGCCGCAGGAGATTGGGGACCTGGCTATAGGGTTGCACAAAGGTTCGGACCTCTCCATCCTCTTCGGTGATCGAGACGTCCAGATCACCGTTGCTGAGCGAGGGCAGATCTTCTATCTGAAAGGCGCCGGGCGTGACATAGCGGCTGTAGATCAAAAA
>JBDXFZ010000059.1:0-1156 GCA_039990395.1 Halioglobus sp. | reverse complement strand
GCACAAATGATCTAACTCGACGACCAACTGTGGGCGACCGCCAAAAAACAAAAAAAACAAAAAAAACGGTACCCTGGTTGTCTAGCTCACGTAGTGAGCGGCGTGCTTTACAGTGTCGTTGCCAACCGACGCCAACCCAATCTATATAATATCGGGGGTGGGGGGGGGGGTGGATGGTAGAATGTGGGGATGTGGACGTGTGATGTGGGATATGTGGCTCGCACTGCGAGCGAGGCAGCACTGGTGCAGAAGTCTTTGGTGACAGCCTGCAAGGGCATAGCGTTGGAGCTGGTGCTCAAGGTACAGTCTCTAAGCAAGGCATGGGCCTATACCTTTGGCTGAGTCAACAACTCAGAACGAGTGAGGTTGTATCATGAAGAAAGTCCGGGGTATGGGCATGATTCCAGGAAAAAACCAAGCCCAGCTTACTCTTGAAGATGCTTTGGGTTGTCCAAGACCTGCGTGTACTAAAGCGGCATGTCGACGACCATGAGGTCTACAGGACCGTTCTGACAGATCGCAGTTATTTCGGACAGATCGCGTGGAAGATGCTATACTCTGCGGAGCTGAAGAGGTGCTGTCACGCAATAAGTTGGATAAAGTTCTTGTTCAGGGATATGGGAGCACCTACAAAGCCTGATACGAAGCTGCCAGCCGGCGCTAAGGCTCAGTCGGTTTACAGCATACCGGCAAGTGAACACCAGGGCAAAAGTTATTGCGGGTGCGGAATGCGTTCTTGCTGTGACCTAGCAGCTCCGTGGTGCATCTGGTGAGTACCTACTGTAACAACTGTACTGTGGGTGCAGGAACGGAAGGGTGCCAATGTCGTCAACGCGCGTGAACTGTGGGGGCAGCCACTCTAACTCTGGGTGCAACGCGCTGTAAATATTGGGCGATCCTTCACCCCAGCCGAAAAAGGAGAGCAGTGTTGCGGCCGCGGACGTTTGAACGTGTTGGACGAGGCTACGAATCGGAGGTATCTACGAATGCGTCGCTTTCAACAGCCACCGGTAACGCGCCAATTTGCAAATGCTAGGGGTATATCAATGGTACGGCATCGATGGCCACCGTTTTTGCAGCCGGCAGCGCGAGTGAGTTGGGTTTTCGCCTCAGGATGTTCGGGGCACCATGCGATACCGCAACGCAATATTTTTGC
>JBDXFZ010000058.1:0-1832 GCA_039990395.1 Halioglobus sp. | reverse complement strand
CAAGCGTGTCGTTGAAGGTGGAAGAGGATTAGAACAATGCGTCATTTGTTGAAGAATGTCTATGCACAGCAGACTATTACTACTACTACTACACCACTACTTCTGCTACTAGTACTTCAATATTACGGCGAGACATGCTACCGGTTAACACTGTACGCGTACGCACGTGCTGCTGCTGTTGGCGTGTTTACCCCACCAATTCAAACGGACTCACCTCGGGAACAAATACGATGACGGTGCCCAACACCATGAATTCTTCGAGAGCCCTTTTCTTCGCATTTTCTCCACAGACATGCCCCTTCGTGAGCGCGTGCTTTGACGCTCGGGCAACTCGGCACCCAAGGTCAAGACATGAGGGCGATATCTTCTCGGAGTTGGTCCATGGAGCATACCCCGGTGACAACCTCCCGTCCCTTTGCGGACGAGGAATGCCTTCCAACCGCTCCGTGACTACTCTATGGGATAAAACGTTCAGTTCACACACCTCCATCACCTCGTGCCGCTGCTCCCGCTTCTATCGAAGGGGAGAGAGATCGTCGGCGTCTTTTGTGCAGCTCGGGTTCACCCTGGAAAATCAGTATCGTCTCTGCCTTCTGCGCGGCGACGCTAGCGGTGTTACCTTCGATTTCTCTCGTATTTTTCACCTGTCGGATCGCCGTCTCTCACATGGCAGGTGCAACGGCACCAGCAGCATGACCAGCAGCAGCTCCACCACCTGGTGTCAGCCGTTTGCGTTTTCCTTTGGTCTTGTGGGCGGTCTCTGCCCGGACAGCTGGAGCAGCACCAGGAGCAGCGGAAGCTCCGACAGGAACGCCAGCAGCGGAATCTCCGGTAGCACCAGTACCACCAGAAGCAGCAGCATCACCACCAGCACCACCACCATCGCCACCACCACCAGCACCACCAGCACCACCAGCAGCAGCACCAGAAGAAACACCAACAGGAGCAGCTGCAGCAGGAACTGGTTTCCTTGTGCGTTCCCCGTTGCTCTTCCTTACCCTGCCCCCCTTTCGATTATTCTCCGTCTTGTCCCATCTCCTCATGGCTGCGGCGTGTGACTGTACAGCGTCGGCGTCGTGAACGGGGCAGAAGCCATCGAACGCTTGCCTGTTGACGATTGTGGCTGGTTTGATTTTCGTTTTTTTTCCTGTACCCATGCTCCAGCCAGCTCTTCCACCCCAAAGATTTAGAGACATAAGCGCACTACCAGGTGTTGGAAGAGAACGCAGGCGACATCATAGGAGTGAGGATGATGTGTGCAGCGTGCAAGAGCAACACCGACACAGCGATGAAGGGATGGCTCAAGCAGGTGGATTATGTATCGACTCACGGTAGATTTTAGTTAGCTGAACAAAATAGTCCTTGCGAAACTTCCGAAATTGTCCAACTCTGACACGTTGCCGGGCGTACTGACTCCTTCGCCATCGTGGCGTTACTTTCTCCTCTGTCGCTGAAGGTGCGCGCGGTACACACCCCTGGCGAATCCGGAAACTGGTTTCCCCTCGGTCATCGGCACGTTTGCTTCAACCCCACATGTGAAGCCGTGAAGAAAGCGGTAAAACGCAAAGTTGCTCTGACTGTGCCGGCTTTTGCTGGTGCTGTAGGTGGGGCAGGGAGGGGCGATGCGGCGGGGGCGAGCAGTGGGACGGAAAGTGAAACAGGGGGGTCTGTTAGTGGGCTAGGGGTAACTGGTGGCACGGGGAAAGCCGGTGGTGGTGGTAGGGGTGAGCAGTGGGATCGGAGCAGCTGGTCGTGCATGCCAGGCCAAGACTGTTTCCTGTGTTTGGAGGGTGGAATTAGCAATCCTCCCGGAACAGGAGGTATCGGCATTG
>JBDXFZ010000057.1:0-1434 GCA_039990395.1 Halioglobus sp. | reverse complement strand
TAAGTAGGTATGAATACTATAAGGGGTTAGAAAAAATAGCCTCTGGCACCGGATCAAAACGAATCCAGCCTAGTTCGCTTTTCAAGGAGAGGGTTCTGGCTCCCCCTCTTCTCGAACAGCAAAAGATCGCAGCCATCCTGTCCTCCGTAGATGACGTGATCGAAAAAACACGCGCACAGATCGATAAACTGAAAGACCTGAAAGCCGGCCTGATGCAGGAGCTGTTGACCAAAGGCGCTGGGCTGGACGGCGCTCCGCATACGGCGTTCAAGAACTCGCCCGTGGGGCAGATTCCCGATGATTGGGAGGTTGTTCCCCTTGTTGATTTGTGTTCAAAAATCAGCGTAGGTATCGCGAGTTCCACAACTCATGCGTATGCTCAGAAAGGCGTACCCATACTTCGGAATCAAAATATTCTAGAGGGCAGTATTCGGGCGACGGATATGCTGCACATTTCCCAGCAATTCTCGGATGAGAATGCGTCTAAGAAAATTAGGGAAGGTGATGTGCTCACGGTTAGAACCGGTTACCCAGGTGTATCAGCTATTGTTCCGAAAGAATTTGACGGATGCCATAGTTTTACAACGCTAATATCTCGACCTAAGAAAGGTGAGCTGGATCCAGGTTATCTAGCTCTCCTCATCAATTCAGATTATGGTAAGAAATTTGTCGTCGGGGGGCAGGCAGGAGGCGCTCAGCAAAATCTTAATGCGACTACCTTGAAGACTTTCCCGGTAATTCTGCCTTCACTCGATGAGCAGGCCGAAATTTTCGATATCGTAAATTCAGTATCATCGAAGATCGTCTGTATTGAGAAAAAATACCGTTCATTGGTATCCGCCAAAAAAGCCTTAATGCAAGACCTACTCACAGGCAAGGTGAGGGTTAATGTCTATAAAGATGAGGCCGCAGCCGCCTTATCGGCGTGACTAATCGTCCTGTTTCAGGATGAAGCAATTGGGCTTTTGTGTCCGGTGCCGAGCTGGCGCCTGGGCAGCCCGGGGATGAGCGCAGCGATTACCTGGAGGTGATGCTGGTCACGCTGCGGAAAGTAAAACGGGAGGGCTGAGCCCTCCCATCGGTTCTACCGCTTCTTACGTACCTTGATCGGAAAGACCTTGCCCTTTTTGGGGCGAATAATCTTGCCGTTCTTCCGGATGTAAGGGCGGAAGATGATCTCATAGTCGCTGTCTTTGCGAGCCATGGGCCACCTCCATATACCTTCCACGGCCTTGGAAACTCGGCAAATTGACTTGCTGCATGGCAAGGTCTAACCTCCATCACGCAATGTCCATTGCAACTGCCAAGAGAGCGGGGCTGCCGTGCTAAGTCCTGCTCTTTTGCGTATCCCGCCCGGGCTGCCACCCGGGCGGGGATCTCTTACCGGAATGTTCACGCCATCCCAGTAGTTACCCTGGATTCTCTCATTGTGGC
>JBDXFZ010000056.1:0-4466 GCA_039990395.1 Halioglobus sp. | reverse complement strand
AGTTCTACCACTACTAAATACTACCACGACAAAAATGCTACTACTACCACTACTTCTCTTACTACCCCCCCTCCTCCTCCTCCTACTATACTACTACAATTACTGCGACTACTTCTATGCCAAATGCACCCCGAGAAAGGGGGGGTAGAGCGAGAGGGGCGGCAGAAGAGCCTGGCTCCGTGGCTCTTGCCCGCTGCAATTACCTGCTGCTGCCGCGAACGTACGGCTGGACAACTCGTAACGTATAGATATGATACTTACATACTCAGCAGATGCCTGGTACTAATTTCACCCAGGTAGACGGGCTGGGAGAGCCAGGTGTGTGGTGACGGAGCCAGTAATGTAGTCACGTACGTGCTCGGTGTGAGGTGTGTGGTGTACGTCAAAGGGCTAGGTGAAACATACATGACGCTCGACTGACGTTGATTGCTGCTGCTAAGGTTGATCAAAAACCAAAACTCGACAGGTAAAAGGGAGCAATTTAAAAAATGAGACGATTTTAACGCAGAGGAAATTCAGAGGAGAAAATTGTTCGTGGTTGAAAGTGCACACAGCTCATTGTATCAAACGCCCCTTGAGATTTATTTAGTACAAACAAAATACCAACCAGGCGAATTGAATAGTGTGGGATGTTACCGGTGCCATACTGGGCAGTAAAATAGACATGAGGCAGTATGAGCCTGGCTCTGTGGCTCTTGCCCGCTGCGATTACCTGTTGCTGGAAACATGCCACTGGACAACTATTAATAGCGAGTTATGACACCAATTCCTGGTATCAACGTCTCCCAGGTAGACGGACCGAGAGAGGCGGTTTTTGTGATGGCGAAGGTGCTCGGGGTTATGTGTACACCACCCGTCGAAGGGCTTGGTACAACATATACGACGGCCGACGAATGTGTACTGTTGCTGTTGTTTGTTATGCTGCTGCTGCTGCTGCTGCTGCTGTTGGACAACTCCCTAGGTGTGATGCCAATACCTGGTACCGAATTATGCAAGGTAGACGGCACGAGGGAGGCAATTTTGTGGTCACGAATGTACTCGGTGTTAGGTGTACCCCACCCGTCAAAGAGCTTGGTGCAACAGATACGACGGCCGGCAGATGTGTACTGCGGTTGCTGCCGCTGCTAGCGCTACTCCATCTGCTGAGGTTGGAAGCATCTGTACAGCAGAGGGAGCTTGAAAAGTGTTCGAGGGTACGGGCTATTTACGTAAAAAATGTGGGGTTTTGCATGTTACGTACTTCGCTCAGCGAGGCGGAAGGCGATTCCTTGCGTTTTCGAGCCAGCTCTGCGACGCGAAATGCCCCGACCACCACCACGGCCCCTTGGTTCGCCCCGCAGATGAATGTTTGAGGTAGAACCCTCAGCCGCCGGAGAGCAGCATTCTAAAGAGAAACATATACATACTATTACGGGGGGCCATAGTTAACGGGACCAAATTTTGTTAGTAAAAATAGGTAAATATAAATATTTTTATGTATACCATAGGTCCTATTAACTATGGACCCCCGTAATAATTGATACATAATGCTTTGATTCGACCGCTGCATTCTGTTCGTCGGAAATTCTCCGAACGCTTTGGATTGCCCAAGCTCGCCCCGAGAGTGCCCTCGGGCCATGATTGCTACCTGAGGAGTTCTATGAGAAGAGTTGCTGACCCTGCTGCTCCATGCTTCTTCCTGCTGCTGTAGCAGGTAGATACTACTGCAGCTGCTACTGCTGCACGTCACGGACTTCAACTGCTACTGCATGTACTGCGCTGTCGCTGCAAAAAAGTGTGCTGCTTGCTGCAGGGCTGTTGCTGTATGTGAACAGGCGCTGCGGCAAGATAGCACTGCGGTAAGCAAGCGCTGCTGCAAACAAGCGCTGTTGCAAGCAAGAGAGCCGTCTCAAGCAAGCGCTGCTGTAAACGCAGGTGCAGGCGCTGCTCCTGCATGCGACTGCTGCAGCAGCTGCAAGCGCGTGCATCCTTGCCGCCACGCTCCTGATGTTCGCCGCTACGACCACTTTTCGCGCAGAGAAGAAAACGAAGAAGAAAGAGGGCGATCGTTGGGTAGCGGCGGCGTTGCATGCACAGCGAATGTCGAGGAGCGCAAGATAGACCGCACTTCTACCCATTGGTGCTTTCTGCTGCTTACTGCTTTCGCGGCTTACGTCGGCGGTGCGCTGCTTCCGCGATTTCGGTTCTGCCCTTTTGTTCCCGCAAGCGCTGCAGCTGCAGCGGATGAGAAAGATTGAATATTGAATGGAAGAACTCCGCGGTTTGTGGAGAGGTATATAATTGTTGGCATGCTCGAACAGATGGGATGGGCAAGTCGGTCAAGTGTATGCAAACGGGTGCAGTTGGCTGGAGTCGGAAAACATGGGCTGGGGAGGATCGGAACAGTGAAGAAGAAGACAATCTACCGTACTACAGTAGTACGCTACTCGTGGGTGCGTTCCGGACTTCGGTGGAAGGTCAGCGAGGTAAACGAAAACCCGCCCGCCCTTGCTGGGGGATAAGGTATGGTAGTTTGCACTGTAGAAGTTGGCAGTCTTTGTTCGGGCGTGTATCCTACTGTAGGTGAAGTGTGGAAAATGTCCAGCAAATGTTAAAGAAAAACAACTCCAGATTCATGAGCACAGCGATTGTCTTTACCAAACAAAATCGTCGAACGTTTAGCTTGCTTTCGTGTCGGACTATGTGCATGCCAGGAGGTTTTCGATAATAACTATGGCTCAGACCAAAATGCGTGATGAACAAATTAATTCACGCGGACACTATAATGAAATCTATACAACGTAATAAATGTTTAGGAGTACCATATAGCAGGTGCAACAAACACAGGAGACGTCGAATGGCGAGACAGAGACTTTTTTTATGATTTGGTGGCAGGGCATTACGGAGAGAGGCCATGCGGACGGCTCAAAGAGAAAAAAAAACAAAACAATCAAGACAACAATGAAATGCGGAGTATCATCGAGGTACGAGAAAATATGTGTATTGCATGTACGGGAGAAGTTGACCAATTAGATTAACACGGGTTGATGTACCCGTGCAGTCCAAAAGTACACCTGGAACCAGTTCTGCTGCAGCAGTTGAATCGCGATCGAGAGGACGCAGCGGGGCAGGGTCGGCAAGACAGGTCGAAGGTGCGGTAAAGACTGATATAGCTTCGAAGTATCGCTGTGGGCTGGTGGGAGCTGCTGGTGTTGTCGCTTCTCGGAGCGGCGTTGTCATTTCTGCCGTTTTTGGGGGTTTCATTCGTGCTGCTGTTTGCCGTGTGACTGCGATGAGTGATGTGCCGAAACCGCACCCGGGCAAGGCCACCGCGGCCGCCTCATCGGCCGTTCCCTGGAGTACGGCGTCTCAATCTGGGGGATCGGCGGCCGATGTACGCCCCACTGGCGCTAGATCAGAATTCGTACGTTCCGTCGACCTGGTCCGGTGGCTGGGGCAAGTTCAAAGCCAATTTGGCCTTATTCGTGACGAAGTTCAGGCAGTCTCGTCAAAAACCGACGCTTCCATCGCGGGGATCCAAGACTCCGTGTCAACTTGCACGGCGCAGGGCGTCCTTTGGACATCGTTTTTTAGCAGCTCGTGGCGAACCAGGCCGCTCAAGGGGACGCGTCTAGGGACAGCCGTGACGCGCGGGAGTGGCTGCTGCAGAAGTCGCAGCTTGTCGACGAGGCTGCCCTCTGGGGAACGTCGTGCCCCCAACGGCACTGGATTCTCCGGGGCCGTATCCCCCATATTCTCGGCTATTCTCCGGCAGACATCCAAACCTTCGTGGGGGAGTCGTTCAATGTAACGGCACGGGTGGCCACCCAGCTCCGCTCAGTGAACGTTTTCGACGTTACCCACTTCGGTCCCTGTACGAACGGCCCCCCTGACGGCTGCCTGATGGTGGCTGGCCGCCTCGAGCTCGCGCGGTTGGCTCTCATCTGGGTGTTTCCGTTGGTGTCGCCGTCGGCAGACGCTGATCGGTTGAGCCGGGAGCTGCTGGCCCCTCTCAGAGCAGCCTTCACGACGGCGTCCGCCGACCTACGTACTCACACGCAGTCCAATTACGCCAGCCTCTCGAGCGCCAAGGCGAGGAGGGTGATGTACGAGATGGCCAACCACAATCTGCGGCTGTGGGTCGACAAGCTCATGCGTTTCGCTTTGTCCAGTTAACCACCTGCGGTGCCTCCCTCCCCGGACACGGTGTTTACTGTGCCCCCGCTACCGGCCTTCGACCAGACGTCCGCGTTTTGCCAGGGCGCGGGGGAACACCTTACGATTATCGAGAAAACATCTCGGGGCCGCTTCGCGGGGGAGAGCATTCAAAACTTAAGGCCGCGGCTGTGCTAGCTTCGCCGGGCGCCGGGCACGCCAGGAAGAAGGGTTCTCAGCCATGTAATATGTTCGCCGCCACGGGGAGGTGCAAGTGACGCAAGTGTATCTTCGTGTATGACGCCCCCCCCTCGGCATTGTCGTCACCCATC
>JBDXFZ010000055.1:0-1005 GCA_039990395.1 Halioglobus sp. | reverse complement strand
AGCCCGGTAATTACCTGGGTTCAGTCACTGGGAACGTATTTGTAGTACTTGGAAGGCGTATCTTAGATGGAAAACCAGCGCACGAGCTTGGTCTCAGTCTCCGCGTGCACGAAAGGAATAAAACTGCTCTTCTTCTATAGCTAAGCAAGCAACACACGTGAGTACCAACGATTACCGACTTAAAAGGCAGACCTGTCCAGGGATACAAAGTGTCCCACTGCTTGATCTTAACGAGCGGCGTCTTCGGCTTAGGACTTTTCGCTTTTTTGTCGGTTTGAGTTGTTTGTCACTGTTTTGTTTTGTTTGCTTTCCTGTTGTGGAGTAAGTTTATTCCGGCCACTGCACGATGGAGACTCAAGAGGTGGGAGGGTCTGCTTCTCCTCACAGTGGCCGAGCCACTGAGGCCTAGGGCCTTTCAGTGCCCCACCGCCCAAGGCTCGTCGATGTGGATCGAATGCCTTGTACAACAGACCATGAGAAGAAAGACCTTCGACCGGAGCCCCCTAACGGGGCCCGAGCAGCCTCCGCCAGACGGACCTCATCAAAGACCCCTTCCATGCCTCACTCGGCTGAGCGAGCTCTGCCGTCCAAGACAACTGGAGGCCCTCGCTCCTTGGAGCGCGTGACGCGCGCCACCAGCCAGGCCTTTGGTCTTGCAGCATTGTCTCCCCGCTCGAGCCCTCTGCTGTCCAAGTCACCTGGAAGACCCCGCTCCGCTGAGCGCGTACCCAGCCAGCCCGTGGAGCCAGCTGCGTCTGCTCTGGGCCGGAGCACGTCGGATAAACCTGGACGCAGCGATCTCCAGTTAGCCCAGCTGCACTCTTCGTCGGATCTACCTGCTTCTGGGCCAGATGAGAGAGTATTTGAGACTGTTTTTCCGCTCGCATTCCGCTGATGTCCGACTCGTGATCTTTTTCCCGTGCCGCGGTCACACGATGGCACACTAGATTTCGTTGTTGAGCCTGCTTCCCGCGCTGCTCTATTAAGAGCTACAAACAGAGATCC
>JBDXFZ010000054.1:0-1672 GCA_039990395.1 Halioglobus sp. | reverse complement strand
ACTTTAAAACCCGTACTTTCATCTCGCTCGGTAAATCGTAAATATATATAGGGTTTCACCAATGAGAGTGCGCCGACTTTAAGATTCCCACCCGATCTATAGGCCCAGTGCCGGCAACAACAACACAAAACCCGAAAAGTTGAGCGACCCGTATCGAGAATGCCTGCTCAAGCCTTGGAAATGTTTCCCTCTCCTCTCTTTTCGCCTCTCCCAGGCCCCACTACTAGAAAATTGCCGAGTTTTGTTTCGTTGTTGGCACTGCGACAAAAAGTAGGGCATTTTTCTTGATTACGACGCCTTGCTATTGGCCAATACCCGAAAATATAAGGGGTTTACCGAGCGAGATAGAATACGACTTTTGACTACGACGATGTCTATTGGCCAAGAGGCCATAATCACCCGGAAATCACCCCGAGGCTCGAATTCCGCTCACTGCACTGTCAAGTTTCGTGTACGAGCGGCATCTTTCTCGCGTCGCCAACACGTCATCAGCAGGAGAGCACTAGCGGCACAGCAGCAGCAGCAGCAGTAGCAGCAGCACAGCAGTAGCAAAGTCAGCAACATCAGCAGCAGACCAGGCAGTCAGAGCTCTCCGTGTCAGGCTCCAGACGCCGAAGAGGAGGAGCAGTGCCAGGAAGAGTACAACAGTCTCCAGCAAAGCAGCCTACTTCAACGTGAAGGCCGTTCTCCTACTGTAAACAGAAGAAGCACCAGTGGCATCATTATCAACAGCAGCAACGACAACAACCCCCACATCGGCAGCAGAAACAGCAACAGCAACAGCAGCAGCAACAGCAGCCGACCAGGCAGTAGAAGGAAGCAGCCGACCAGGTAGCTCGAGCTCTCCTACGAGACCAGGCTGAGGATTTACGGGGGAAATGGCTTGAGGCCGCCCATTCTCTTGCTCTCACAGGTTGTATTACTCATTTTTATTACACGCTTCATCCAGAGCACAGCTAAACAACTACCATCTTGGCAGTGTTGAGCAGACTTGCCTGTTTCGTCAGAACGAGTGACGCAGTTTGTTTTTTCTACAAGACTCGACATCGCCTCGACCGGTCGTCCGTCGTCCGTCTCGCTTGTTGAACCCATCCCCAGATGACTCCTGTGCTGACCGCCCTTTACTTCAGGAGGCAACGGAGATCAGCGTACATCGAGATGAGCTGACCGCCGTGATCCAGCCTGCCCTTCTTCTCCAAAAGCTGGAGATGAAGCCCCTGCTGCCCATGTTCTTCGTGAAAGCGACCAGCGGGGTGGACAAGGACGTTCTTGGTGTAGGCGCGGGTGGGAGATGGTCGACTCGGGGGCAAAACGTGGCGGCCATCAATGCACTCCCCCATCGCGGCACGCCCTTCCTCTTCTATATGCAGAGGGCCCCTTCTGGGTTCACACAGGAGACGCTCCGTGCTGCTCTCGAGGATCGACTAAGGGGAGCGTAGCCAACCACGAGTGCCATGACAAATAACGTCTGGGTACGTTTTTTCTGGCGTCTCGTTTTTTGTGGCAGGAGTACCTGCATTTTTTTTTTGTCTTTGCACCAACTTGCACGGCGACCGCCTTTCTGCTCGATGGACCCCTGGTGCTGAGTAGCATCACGATCAAAAGGGATGCTGCGCAGGCTTCCAACAACTGCGGCGTAGAAGCGGCGAATACCTTGCACTTGCACCCGCTC
>JBDXFZ010000053.1:0-2201 GCA_039990395.1 Halioglobus sp. | reverse complement strand
AACGACATCACGTGGCATGTGCTGTCATTCTCAGCAGAAACCTAGCTTGCACGTGTCAATACGCTTGTCGGCGCACCCAAGCGTGCAATCTTGTTTACCCCTCAAATTTATAATCGAATGAAAGGTCGTTACCACCTGGAGTTTGTCCTCATACGGCGACCAGACAGACGACTGGTACGAAATCTGACTGTGCGTCGACCCCCTCTAGTGAAACCTCAATCAGATCGCTACCTGGTCAAGGCAGACATCCGGCTGCCTGGGCGCTTTGCCCCATACCGCTGCAAGCGCGAGATGAAGGATAGACGGGCGATCGACCTCCAACACCTGATGTCAAACCTGCAACTGCGAAGAGCTTTTACTGTGAAATTTACACTCCTACCCCCTGACACGGATGTGGATGGTCTGATAACGATGTTCGCTGAATCGATGCTAACCACTGCCGTTAACTTCGCGCCACGTGCAAAGCACAGTCAAAGACGGGCGGGGCGGTATGCTAGCGAAAAAACCAAGGCGGAAATGATGGTGGCGTGGCAAAAGGGGAAAGCCGTGAGAGAGCTATTGCACACGGATCTAGGGAACATCAACCTCAGGGAGTCCCTGAAATCAGTTGGAAAACGCGTTTAGCGCGTGGAGATGAAGGCTCTGCAGATATTTTTCAAGCAGTTCGTCAGTCAACTAAAGGTGCTAATCAAAGATGGCGTTCGTAGAGTCCAAGCCTCGATGCCCTGACCACAACGTGGTCTGATTTGATTCTCTGGTAGTCGTTGTAATAGAGGACGGAGGAGGAGAGAGAGAGCGGAGCCTATCTCGTAGCTCGGTGCGGAGAATGAAGTGATCCAACTCTCCTCATGAACACACGGCATAATTCATAATAACGCCTGCGAAGATATACGCAACCCTCTACAACTTGTAACCGTCGCTGCCGGAACGATCCAAACGAACAAGGTTGATCCGTAGGATGGTACTCGTAGGATTCAAATAATAGCATGTCTATAGCGTATCATGATCTGGCGCTGCTTTTGTGGTAGCAGCCACACCTCTGTTGTCGTTGCTCTCCTTCGTTGGAGTTTACTACCAAGCACGTGTTGTAAGTTTTGTCCCCGTGTGTTGAATTGATCCTTCGCGGTCGACTCGTCTCCAGCATATAGATGGGCGTGATTATCGGTGAGTGTTTCTAAGTAGTTGTTTGCACTCGAACATAAATTACGTATATCTTGTGGCATGACGGCGCCGTTTTTTACACTCGTAAATACGTACTCGTGTACTGGTACAGCAGTATACAGCAGTATTAATAGTACTCGTACATATCTACTTTAGACCTGGTATCATAGCTTGTGCAGCAGTCAGAGACAGTCCATGCGGTGTACCAGTACCAAGCACGTAGACGAGCGGCGGCCGCAAGGAATTGGTGTTGGCCTCTTGGCCGGTTATGTGAACCGCACTGCTTGTGCCTGCCGTTGCCGCTGCCGCTGCCGCTGCCGCTGCTGCTGCTGCTGCTCTGTCGTAGCCTCCATCGCTAGCTATTGTCGATAACGTAGGCCTGTTCAGGTGGATCTGTGCTGGGCCTCCAGGCTCCTCGGTAGACGCAGGTGGTTGGCGGTGGTGCAAACTGAGCAAGGATATCGCAGACGAGCAGTCATTGCCCGAACCGCAGAGAGCAAAAATATTCCGCGACCGATACATTCTCGGCGATTCCGCGTTCTCGAACAGTGATTGGCTGCTGACTCTTTTTGATGCACCTTCCACTCGGTTCCAGAGGTTCTTGATCTGCAAACCCTCTCAGACGCGCTTCATCTTTGAGCATGCATTTGGCCGCCTCAAGTGGAAGTTCATGTGCTTGAAAAATCGCATGTACGTCAGGATCGATAAGGTGCCAGGGGTTGTCGGGACGTGTGTTGTCCTGTACAACTTCATCCTCGTGCACGAAGGAAAAGGCAAGTACGAGGCCTTCATCGACGAACACAAGACACGCAGGAGTGGGGGCGCTCGCTCGGCGCAACTAGCAGCAGAGGCAGAAGGGTCTAGGGTTCGGGAGTGTGCGTACCTCGCTGACAAATTCCTGCTGGCGACGTGGGGAGTTGAGGGTTCAGCGCTCGACCGGGCTCGACAGGCTGCAGAGAGCCGCCACCGTCGGGGCCCTAGAGAAGAATGTCCCGAGGGAGAGCCGGTTATTTTACTCTCCTGGGTAAAACTCGCCTGCC
>JBDXFZ010000052.1:0-1224 GCA_039990395.1 Halioglobus sp. | reverse complement strand
GTTGTACATGGGGCAGATATATTGGGAGATGGTGTTAACATTGCCGCTCGGCTCGAAGCAATGGCCGAGCCAGGTGGAATAGCGGTCTCCGGCGTAGTGATGGCGCAAATAAGTGGTAAGGTAGACATTCCACTTGCGGATTGCGGGCACAAAACACTGAAAAGCACAGATACTTCAGTCCATGTTTACATGACCCAGTCAAAGCATAGCGAAGAAGGCGGGTTTCTGGATTTCGACAAGGATGAATTGGCAAAGACTATGGTAAAGGGCGGCTGCATTTGTGGAGCCGTCCAGTACGAAGTCAATGCACCCGCGATCAGTACAGGGTATTGCCATTGCAGCTGCTGTAGAAAATTTTCTGGGTCAGCGGTCAATGCGTGGACGGCTTTTCCTATTTCTGCTGTTCGATTTCTTGATGAAGAGCCTGTGTATTTCGCGACTACGCCAATAGCCAAACGGGGCTTCTGCGCCAAGTGCGGAGCAAGCCTGACCTACCAACTCGTTCAGCCGAGGGAAACGGCTTACTTGGTTATGCACACTTCGAGCCTCGATAACCCAGAAAACTTCGCTCCATCGGTCCACTCGGGGATAGAAAGCAAAATGCCCTGGTTCGACATTTTGGATGACTTGTCTCGTACACGGTCAGCAGATTCCAAGGTACTACTGGAGGCATGGTCAAGTGTCGGCTTACCTGACCCTGAAACTTGGGGGCCTCTGGCCAAATCGCCTGAAGTTTTCTAGAACCCGCGCGATGTCTGCTACGTCCGCAACTGAGTCCTTGGCCCTTAATTAAATAGGGTCGGCCATACGCCCATAAGCCGACATTCTAATAACCGCTAGGATATCCGCCTTTGGATTTGATCGGCAATTGGGTCACCGACACCGGAACAAACCCGGCGTTGTCAGAAAAGAACTCGATGCCCGTATTCAGGCAGACGATAAGGCCAGTGGAAGATGCCTTATCTTCGAGCGTTTGGATCTAAGTTAGAAAGTGTTGGCAAGCTTCTTGGAAGTTCACGTTTTTTCTCCTTTTGTGTTTGAAGGCAGTGGAAATGGAGGGTGGTCACAAGCGACCACCCTTCTGGGATTTCGGGGCCTTCACCGGACGGCGGGGGCCGGGGTTGGTGAGACGCAGTAAAGAGGCTTTACCAGAGCGGCGACTGACCTCGATACCCACAAATTTGATGGCTGAGGCTGGTCCTGAAATGCCGATGCGCCATCTTT
>JBDXFZ010000051.1:0-1381 GCA_039990395.1 Halioglobus sp. | reverse complement strand
CCTAGCATCTCTTTGTTAAGCGTGGGGCGCGCGTAGTTCTTGGGCAAGACGCCTTTGAGCTTTTCGTTGGCCGGTACGCCCTCGATCGCTTCCATCGCGTCGTCTATGATCTTGCCGATGTTGGGATCACGCGCCTTGTTTCGCAGGTTGGACCAGCGCGCCACTGTCGGCACCCAGAAGATGTTTTCGGCGAGGTATTCTTCGGGGTCCTCGGGGTCAGCGTACTCGTCTTCCGCCAGCTTAGCATGATAGCTTTCGAATGCCTCGGAGATGTATTTCAGGAAGACGAGGCCAAGGACGACGTGTTTATATTCGGACGGCTCTAGGTTACCGCGCAGCCTATCGGCGGCCTTAAATAGCTCGGCCTCAAAGTCGAGATCGCTTTTGTTCGCATCCGCCACTATATACCCGCTTTGCTTGTAGATCTTCGTTCAACGCACCCTAGAATCTGGTGCCGTGAGTGGGAAGTCCAATCGTTAACAAAATCTTGCGCTTAGGCACGCTATTGCTTCAGGCTGCCTCTAGGAAGCCATTCACGTGAGGAATCGAAACATAGGCAACTGATGCACTTCGATATCCCGATCGTGTGCGTACGATCGAGTGAACTTCACCCAAATCAGATCTTCATTGCCACAAGCCCTTTGAGTTTACACTGTCCAAAAAGGTCTACCCTGAGGAGACACAGCAAATCTAAGCCAGAGCTGCACATTTAGACTTGATTTAGAGTTAGTAGACAGTATTCTGAAAAGGTCTAGCACCATAGGAGACATCATGTCGATTGTTGGTTATCGCCGTGTCAGTACCGTAGAACAAAATTTCGACCGCCAGGATTTAGGAGCTGTTGATAAGCTCTTTGAAGAAAAGCTCTCTGGCAAAAGTGCCAAAGACCGCCCAGCGCTCAACGCTATGTTGGAATGGGTGCGAGAAGAAGACACTGTGATTGTCCATAGCATCGATCGCTTGGCCAGAGACCTCCGCGACCTGCAATCGATAATTCAAAAACTGAATGACAAAGGCGTTTCAATTACCTTCAGAACCGAAAGCCTTACGTTTTCAGCCAAATCGGACGATGCCTTCGCCACACTTCAGTTGCAGATGATGGGAGCTTTTGCTGAATTTGAAAGAAACATCATTCGCAAACGCCAGGCTGAGGGGATCGCGAAAGCAAAGGCCAAAGGCCTTTACAAGGGCCGCCCGAAGGTTGTCGATGACACTAAGGTCAAAGAATTGCGTCAATCAGGCATGGGAGCGACCGCAATTGCCAAGCACCTTGGGATCGGGAGGGCGACGGTCTACAAATCTTTGAGATCGTAAACTGAGCAGCCCCAAAATTATGCTTGCCTTGGTTCAGTATCTTAGACTTATGGGAACGTTTTACTCC
>JBDXFZ010000050.1:0-12990 GCA_039990395.1 Halioglobus sp. | reverse complement strand
TGCGTAAACCGCTGAAGGTTGCCACCCATTCCACGTGAAGCCTGCCACCCGGATCGGAGCAAGGCTGCCACCCATCGGAGCGTAGCGACGCGGGGTTTCTCTTCTTACTCCGAAGTCTCGGTGGCCGTCAACTTTGCCTTTTGTTTTCGCATGGACTCGCCCCGCAGGTTGATCTTGTAGGCGTTGTGAACGAGCCGGTCCAGAATGGCGTCTGCCAGAGTGGCGTCACCGATTACGCCATGCCATTCCTCGATAGGTAATTGGCTAGTGGCCATGGTGGAACGCCGGCCATGTCGGTCTTCCAGCACCTCCAGCAAGTCTCTCCGGTTCTCCGCGCTCAGTTTCATCAGCCCCCAGTCGTCTAGGATCAGGACGTCGACTTTGGCGAGGTTGGTCAGGAGTTTGGCGTACTGGCCATCGCCCTTGGCAATGGTCAGCTCCCGTAGCAGTCGGGTCAGGCGGACGTACTGGGCGGTGTAGCCTTCCCGGCAGGCCTTGTGTGCCAGTGCACAGGCCAGCCAGGTTTTGCCAACCCCGGTGGGACCGGTGATGAGCACGTTCAGGTGCTCTTTTACCCATTGGCAGCCGGCCAGTGATTGCACCAGCCCTTTATCCAGGCCCCGTGAGTTCCGGTAATCGATGTCTTCAAGGATGGCCGTGTGTCGCAGCCTAGCCCGGCGCAACCGGCTGGTCATGCGCCGGTTATCTCGCTCGGTCATTTCCCGGTCGACCAGCAGCCCGAGGCGTTCCTCGAAGCTCAGATCGGTGATGTCGGGGGTGGCCGACTGATCCGCCAGGGCGGCGGCCATGCCGGTCAGTTTGAGGGCGTGGAGCTTGTCCAGTGTGGGATGTTTTAGCATGTCAGAGATCCTTCAGTGGTAGTAGGCGGGGCCACGGATGTTGTCGTGGGTGTCGGGCAAGGCCAGTTCCTGTTGCTCTTCCAGGGGCTGCTGATCCAGACGGTGTTTGAGGATGGATTCAATGCTCTTGTAGCGGCAGCTTCCCAGCATCAGGGCTCGCTGGCAGGCGGCCTCCAGCCGCGACTCGCCGTAGCTCTGCCCCAACCGGAGAATGCCCAGACAGGAGCGGTACGCCTGCTGAGGGTGTTTGCGGGCACCCAGAGCGGTGCGGATAAGCTTCTCCGTCGCCGGTCCGGTTTTGGCCGCCCAGGCGATGAGCCGTTCCGGCGACCACTCGCCCGCCTGGCGATGGGACTCGGGCATATGGGTAGCAATCGTGGTGTGTCGCCCTTTCTGATCGGAACGCCGGTGACTGGCGACACGGTTGCCCCGGTAAAAGCATTCGATGGTGTTGTGGGTGATGCGAACCTCCACCTCTTTCTTGATCAGTGTGTAGGGCACTGAGTAGTAGTGACCGTCGATGGCCACGTGGTAGTCGATATGCACCCGAGCCTTCTTCCACTCTGCGTAGACATACGGCTCTGCCGGCAACGGCTGTAGAACCGGTTGATCCAGCTGTTCGAAGTGGTCACGCCGACAGCCGGGCAACTTGCGGAAGGGGCGGCTGTTGAGCTTCTCCAGTAGCTCACGGATGGTGGCGTTGAGTTGACCTAGGGAGAAGTGCTGACGGTGGCGCAGGGCTGCCAGGATCCAGCGCTCGACGATCAATACACCGCCTTCCACCTTGGCTTTGTCACGGGGCTTACGAACTCTTGTCGGGACAACGGCCACGCCATAATGGGCGGCCATGTCCTGATAGGTTGGGTTGAGATCCGGCTCGTAGCGATGGGCCTTGCTGACGCCGGAGCGGAGGTTGTCCGGAACCACCAGTTCCGGCACTCCGCCCAGGAACTCGAAGGTCCGGATGTGGGAGCCGACCCAGTCCGGCAATGTCTGGCTCCAGGTGGCTTCGGCGTAGGTGTAATTGGATGCACCCATCACCGCGACAAAGACTTGTGCCTCGTGGATCTCTCCGGTGGTGCGGTCAATGACGGGCACGGTCTGGCCAGCGTAGTCCACAAACAGCTTCTCACCGGCCCGATGGTCCTGGCGCATCACCAGGTCCAGCTTGCCCCGCCAGGCCCGGTAGTGCTCGCAGAACCAGCTGTACTGATAACCGTCCGGGTTGGCTTGCCGGTACTCCTGCCAGAGCAGGAACAGGGTGACGTTCTTGCCCGTGAGTTCGTCACGGATGTGTTGCCAGTCGGGTATACCTCTGGCCTGTGCCGGCAGGTCCGGTGGCGGCGGGAACAGCAACCGCTCCAGGTGGGCCTCATCCATATCCGCTGGCAACGGCCAGCTCAGACCGGCCTCAACCGTGCGGCGCAGGTAGTCGCTTACGGTGGGGCGGCTAACGCCACAGGCCGCCGCAATCTGGCGGTTGCTCAGCCCTCGCTCCCACTTGAGGCGAAGGACTTCTTTGATTTTACGCATGGATAACCTCTTCGCTGGCATCTGGCCCATCTCCGGATGAAAAGGGTCAGAGTACCGTTAAGTAATCCCGCGCCGGACGATTTTGATGGAGCTTCAGGCAGTCTGCTGGGGTGGCAGCTTTGCCGTGGAATTAGTGGCAGCTTTCGCGTGGAATGGGTGGCAGACTTCGTCTGGAATCAGTGGCAACCTTGGTCTGGAATACGCACTGGAATGGGGTAATTCTGTTCTGCGTTGGTGTTTGCTCCCTGCTCGATGAGCAGTCCGGCCATAGCCCGTAAAACATCCAGGTCAAACGACTTTCGCTCTGTTTCAACCAGAATTTTTCCGGCCGCTTGGTGGATGCTGTTATACCTAGGGTTGGAGGCGACTCGTTCCAGATACTGCCGCTGGGCTTCGAGGGTCATACCAAGACTCCCTGAGGTATATCGCCGGATGCTTTCAAGTAGCACCTGATCTTGGGGAACCTGTGTTATCTGTTTTAAGACCTCACTCTTGCCCTTTACCAATCCAATTTTTTGAATGCAGTAGTACAGGGGTGTGCTCAGCTCGATGCCGGCTCTGGAATCTGGCGCGCAACCCATATCAAGTAATTTTCGCAGCACATCGAGCCTGTTGGTATTGATAGCGGCTGTTAGCAGGGATAGGCGCTTCTTCTGCGTAGTCGCATTCAAAACTTCTGGCTCGTGTGGCTTTTCACTCAGCAAAGTGAAAAACGAATCATCACCTGGCTTTTGGTTCGGGGTAGTGACATCCAGCAACTGCACAGCCTGCAATAATGCTGAGTCGCCCGCATCGGACAATTGATTCACGTTGGCGCCAGCGTCCAGAAGTTTTTCTACAGCGTCTGCGTTTTCCCTCCATACGAAATAGGTAAGTTGGGGCATTCGTTTCTGGCGAAGCTGGCCGATTTTTATCTTCCGATTTGGATCCTTGGTGGAGGGTTTCTTGGCGAGGTCCTCATCAGTTACAAGAATCGATCCAAGGAAGT
Organism: Halioglobus sp.; assembly: GCA_039990395.1. Taxonomy (GTDB): domain Bacteria; phylum Pseudomonadota; class Gammaproteobacteria; order Pseudomonadales; family Halieaceae; genus CALINF01. The sequence continues at coordinate 9,609 of JBDXFZ010000050.1, read as the reverse complement.
CTGGCTCCTGCTGCGGGTACTCTGTTCCGGGGAACGCACCATCAAAAGGAAATATCCTTGGAAAATGTCCGCGATACTGAGGGATGAACCAGTTTTCAAGATGTTTGTCGTATCGTGACGACACAGCGGTTCTGTCTCCGAGATCCAGGGGTACTTCGAGCCCTAGCACTACCTGCGCATTTCGAAGTTGCCTGAGAAATGTCTTAGGGGGGGGATGGGAGTATTGCCGCTACGGCCAGGGCCTCTTGGATAATTAGGCCCTGATTTGGCCCTGCATGAAAATAAGACTGCTCAAACGCTCTCTGGTAAGCCTCAGCGGCACGATCCAATTTTCCTGAGAGGGTGAGCCAGCGCGCTTCATGCCAGCTTTGACAGTAGGAGAGCGAGCCTGAGGGGGCAACCTTTTGCAAAAAGATCTTAAAATGCGTGAGTAGCTGTTGGGTGAAAGCTTGATCCGTGGATGCCTTTTTACGACCAGGATTCAGTAGCGTTGCGAGCATCGTATTCAGCTTCGCGATCTGCTTGAATTGGGGAGCTTTTAACAAGCACTCATCAACAATTCGAGAGTGGATATCTTGAGGGTTTGCAGGAGAGCGGCCCTGTGTCCGTTCGATTGCAACCTCTCCAAAAGTCAGAGCTCGGTAATAATCAACGGCTCGCGCTGTAACGAGCAGCGCTCGCAATCGAGTTCTCTGTATTTCATCGAAGAATTTGCCAGCATCTTGTTTAGAAAAGAGGGCGCCGAGCGAACTCAGAGCAGGAAGCTGTGTGCCCGTTTGCCACCGTCGCATGCGGTCTTTCACTTCTTTGCTGAGTTGGCCATAGAAATCGTCCCAGCCAGGTACCGATAACTCGAACCATTCGAACAAAGTTGCAATGGCTTGCTTTCCAGGCGTCATAAACTGTTCTGGGGATGGACCGTCGAGGTTATTGCTGGCGCTTCTCAAAGCTTCAGCTCCAAACGAGCTGAATAGGTGACTCGAGAGAATTCTCAAAGCTTCTGTGCGAGAAATTCCCTCTAGGCTCAGGTTCGAAACAAACAAGCTGTATGCTTTGCAGAAGGCGGTTAACTTGGCGGCCACATCTCGCCCAAAATCCTCTCCGATGTATCGTGATAGCGGTTCATAGACTACCTTGTCGGTTGCGACGGGAATGGCTCTATAATCAAAATCCCATTTACCGGCATGGTCATCAATCCACTTATCAGATCCCTTTGTGTCAAATGCTCGTGCAAGTGACCTGATGATCTCGAGGTGGTTCGGATAGGCAGGAGTGCTATGCAAGAGTCGCCTCCCTGCGCTCAAGTTGACGAATATCTCGAATGAGATTCTGTAGGGTCCGTCGGTCGCTGGGGCTCGTCGGAATAACCACTTTGCCTACTCCAGGTAGTTCGATTTTCCCGTGCTTTTTGCCAGACTGATATCGCCAGCCGTTCTGAAGTAGCTATTTAATCAATTGATTTATATCCTTATCGCTGCTTACTCGTTTCATCGTACTCTCCCGCAACAAGAGAGCGGGCACAAGGCCCGCCCTCTTGTAATGCCTATTTAGAATCCTTTTTTGCAACAGTCCTCTGAGCCCTGGCGACAAACGAATCCTTACTAACTCCACCGCCAGATTGCTTGGCGGTGGCGCTCTGGATCCTAGCCACATCTGCGGCGGTCATGGGCTTGCTTGAAGGTTTCTTGCTCATTTCATATCTCCGTTCATTGGTTGTTTGAATCGTCCCATCGGGACCCTTTGAAATTTACAGACGCGGAGATAAATCGTCGGCAGCGCAGTTGGAGGAAAAATCTGGTTTTTTCCGGATTGATATTCGGTGGGCTTACGTAGAGCTATTTTTACCACTCGATTGAAACCATAAATTCCAACCTTTCTGCCGTTTTGGGAATTTCATTCAAATCCAAATCAGGCAGATTCCATCATGTGACCATGTCGCCTGATTTGGATAGGTGCCACGGCCCGCGTATCTGATTTGGATACTTCACCCAATTCCCAAATCTCGAATTTGTTTAATCACTCTGAGATTTGGGAGCCATGCTTGCCTGGCGAATCTGATTTGGAATCCGCGTTGTGCTCCCAAACCTGTTTTATAAACATCTGAGAGGCAGGGTTAGTTAGCATGTCTTGGGCGTCATTGAAGGGCAGATGGCGCGATATGTTAGGTAAAAGAGTGAACCGCTGGTGCACCTGTGGGTACAGCCGTAATTTCTGCGAGTTCGGCCAATTCAGAGATAGTGCACCGCTGGTGAACCTGCAGGTACATCAACTTCAGAACAGAATTTGAGTTGGAAGGAAGCGGTGTACCCCCAGTGAACCTACAGGTACACCGGTGTGGCAGATGCTGGGTTTGGATATCGGGCGGGGTGTACCCATGGGTTCACTGGCGGTACACCCTCAGCGTCCCCAATTCCATTTCGAGTATGGGTAGGTTCGTGGGGCTTGTTGCGGAGATGAGGGAGGTGGCTCTTTATAGCCGGTCAGTTGACGAGCGATGGACGTTGGCACCGACAAATACAATGTTTCATTTCGCTTTCCGACCACCCCGTCTTTTCTGAACAGCTTGCCATGAGCCATAAAGGTCACGTTGTGTTCATACTTGAACACATCCAGTCTTTCGACTTGGATACGCCCGGGTTTTCCTTGCTGCATAACCTGCAAAATATCCCCGCGGCGAACACCAAGGATCTTTTCACAAACTCGCTGTTTGGCAACTTCAAGTTCTGATTCCCATTGCTCGATTTTTTGTTCGGCAGAGGCCAACCCATCTTGCAGTACCTGAAGCGCCTGGAACTGTTCGTTGGGCCACCAGACTTTCATAGCACGCGCCAGCTTCAGGTGTAAATCGGAATCCAGAAGGTCATACACGACAGAGGAGCTGAGTGTATGCATATCTTCAGCCTCCAGTAGTGTCTGTAGTAGATTCCAGTCTTCTCGGTATATTCGAACCTCTGGGTCGATGTGAGTAATGCGCTGCCGTTCAGGTAAAAAAGATAGCGGTCCCAGGTGATCAATTGGAACCTGATCCGTCTCATAGACCTCGGCGGGTGATTGTTGCTCAATCCGGAGCCAAGCATGTGTTCCCGACACGCAAAGATCGGCTTTGGCGATCCAATGCGATTTCGGCGAAAAGATATACCGAACGCTCTGGCAATACTCTGAGCTATTCAGGGGGATTGCTGAGAAGGCCAGCTGCAGCTCATCAACTAATCGCTTGGCATTGGCAAGGTGCCGTAGTAGTTCCTCGGAAACGCGGACCACAACGAATTCGTTCTCGGTCCGATGGCTGTATTTTTCAGATTTCGGGAATACTAATACATGCTTGGCGACCAGTGGCAAAAGGGCATCCATTAAACCGGCAGCAACTTGTCGTGCAGAAACAAATGGTGTTTTTGGGAGGAACTCTTCAAAGTGTTTGACCGCGCTGGTTAACACTGATGAGGCCAGCGAGGGCTCAATTTGTGTAAGCATTGACCCTTTGAACTCGAATCGCCCCAACTGGGGATTCTGATTCAGGATGGTCTCGGCAGCCCTTTCGAACAGTTCCTTTTTCCGCTCTGATAAATGAAGTCCAGGGGGGATAGTTTTTTGCTTTAGTTGAGCCCTCACCACGTCCATATACGCAGTCATCGGTGGAATAGGGCGATCTGGATTACCCTTGAATCTCGCCCAGTAGCCACGAGGTGGCTTGGGAATGCCAAGCTTGGTGCATCGTTTCGTGAGTGCAGGACCTGAAATCCCCAGCTTTGCAGCGACTTGCTCACTGGGCATGGACCAAACAAGGTGGAACAGCTCCTCCCGGTCTCTCTCGAGCCTGCTATCGTCCGATTCTGACTGCATTGCACCAAATCCCTTGCCACTCCTGTGGAGATTTTAGCAATTTTCTCTTGTGCGAGAGGTGGATCCACTAACTGCATTCGGATCTCGGCCAAAATCTTGGTTTCATTTTGCGAATCAGTAGATGCCTTCTAGATGATTTGAAAAGCTTCTTAATGGGTCAGAGAGGCCTGAGATTCCATTATCTCGCGATTTGTTCTCGGAACGGTGTCGCTAAAAGCGGTAATCTCGTGCGTCTATACTTGCCCGTCTTTGCAGGTCTATACGGGTCAAATCGGTTGTAAGCATAGTGGCGCCCATATATATTGAAGGGTCAACTTGTCTTGGGCTGCTCCGCCCAAGAGACCGCGTCGCCTCTGGTGAGGTGGCAACCCATCGCCCATAGGAAGCGAAAATATGGCCGAGATGGACGACCGCTGGTTATCCGTAGAGGAAATCGGTAAGCATCTGGGTGTCAGCAACGACACTGTGTACCGCTGGATAGAGAAACACTCAATGCCCGCCCACCGCATGGGGCGCTTTTGGAAGTTTAAAAAAGTGGAAGTAGATGAGTGGGTGAAGGCGGGCGGAGCCGCAGAGCACCCCTCCAAGCCAGAATCCGACCAGTAAAAGATAATTATGGCCGAACGAATAAGCAGCAAAATAAATCGATCACTCCAAGCGGCCGAAGGCTTATACCATCACCTGGTGCTGTTGGTCGGCGAGACAGGCTCCGGTAAGACCAGTGTGCTTAGGGATGTCGCGGAGGAGCTCGGAACCTCTGTCATTAACGTGAATTTGGCGCTCTCAAGCGAACTGCTTGAACTGACGACAAAGCAGCGAGCTTTGCGATTGCCTGGCATCCTTGATGAGATTGCGGACCAGGCTAATGCCCCCGTGGTTTTAGATAACCTCGAGATCTTGTTTGACAAGGAGCTCAAGCAAGATCCTTTGCGTTTGCTCCAGAGTATAGCGAGGAACCATACGGTGGTGGCGTCATGGAATGGAGCGGTCACATCAGGACGACTTTCGTACGCTGAGCCGGATCACCCTGAATATCGCAGCTATGATTCGGTTGATGCTCTTATAGTGGGCATGGATGGAGCGGCCACAATCGATGAAACAAGAAACAATACAGAGGCAGGGCAAGCATGAAGTACGGGGAACTTATTCAGTTCGACCCCATTGAGTCGGTCGTTCAGCTGCGTGACGCAGGTAAATCAACTGCCGCACTTCAGCTGGTGAATACTTATGTTATTTCAGAAGAGATGGCTGAACGGCTCACGCAGCTTGTCATTCCACAGATGCAGTTTGAGCACCCGGTGGATAACAAAGGATTACTGGTCGTGGGTAACTACGGCACCGGTAAATCGCATTTGATGTCAGTGGTCTCCAGTCTGGCAGCCGACGCTTCTCTGGTTGACGGGTTGAAAAACGAAGAAGTTCGTGCCGCCGCAACGCAGATCGCTGGCCGCTTCAAAGTCGTCCGCACGGAGATCGGCGCCACGACTATGTCCCTCCGGGACATTCTGGTGGCAGAGCTGGAGGAAAACCTGGAAAAACTCGGTGTCGAGTACGTTTTCCCCGAAGCAGACACCATTACCAGCCACAAACGCGCTTTTGAAGATATGATGACCAAGTTCGGTGATGTCTACCCCGAGCATGGTTTGCTTCTGGTCGTCGATGAGCTCCTCGACTACCTGCGCACACGTAAGGATCAAGAGCTGATCCTCGACCTGAACTTCCTCCGTGAAGTGGGCGAGGTCTGTAAAGATCTGCGGTTCCGCTTCCTGGCAGGTGTCCAGGAAGCTATCTTCGATAGCCCACGTTTTGCCTTTGTTTCTGACAGTATCCGCAGGGTTAAGGATCGCTTCGAGCAGATCCTTATCGCACGCAATGACGTCAAATTCGTAGTGGCCGAACGCCTGCTTAAAAAGACCGTCGAGCAGCAAGCCAAGATCCGCGAGTATCTTACGCCCTTTGCCAAATACTACGATGGCCTTAACGAGCGCATGGACGAATTCGTCCGTCTATTCCCGGTACACCCGGATTACATCGATACCTTCGAGCGGGTTACTGTCGTGGAAAAACGCGAAGTGCTCAAAACACTATCCATGGGGATGAAGGGAGTTCTGGACAAAAAGGTTCCAGCAGATGAACCTGGCCTGATTGCCTTTGACAGCTACTGGAACACACTCAAGCAGAATGCATCATTCCGCGCTATCCCCGAAATTCGGGCCGTCATTGAGTGCAGTCAGGTCTTGGAGTCTCGCATCGAAAATGCGCTTACACCAAAAAGCTATCAACCCATGGCACTGCGTTTGATTCATGCGCTATCGGTACACCGTCTCACAACCGGCGATATATATTCTCCCATCGGGGCGTCGGCCGCAGAACTGCGTGATCGCCTCTGTCTGTTTGAACCACTGATTGCGGAAATGGGTAGCGACGAGCCTGATAAGGATTTGCAAACCCATGTAGAAACCGTTTTGCGCAAAATTCACAGCGCAGTCAGTGGCCAGTTTATTTCAGAGAACAAGGATAACCACCAGTTCTATTTGGACCTGAAAAAGACCGATGATTTCGACGCGCTGATTGACAAACGCGCTGAAGCGCTCGGGCAAAACCAGCTCGATCGTTTCTATTACGAAGCGCTTAAACGGGTGATGGAGTGTCAGGATACGCCAACACACGTTACCGGTTATAAAATCTGGCAGCATGAGTTGGTCTGGCAGGAACGCAAAGCTGCCCGTACCGGCTATCTCTTTTTTGGAGCTCCCAACGAACGGTCCACGGCCGTGCCGCAAAGGGACTTTTATCTCTATTTTATCCAGCCCAACGACCCACCTCGCTTCAAAGACGATAAAGCCAATGACGAGGTTTTCTTCCGACTGAAAGGCACGGACGAGGTATTTCAGACTGCACTGAAAAGCTATGCAGCTGCCCTCGACCTTGCGGCCACATCGTCCGGCCATGCCAAGGCCACCTATGAATCAAAAGCCAATGGCTTTTTGAAAGAACTGGTCCGGTGGCTGCAAAAGCACATGACCAGTGCCTTCGAAGTCGCCTATCAGGGCCGCACCAAATCGATTGCCGAATGGGCCAAGGGCAAATCTGTTCGCGACCTATCTGGCCTTTCGCCCCATGAAACCATCAATTTCCGCGACCTTGTCAATACCATTGCAGGCCTCTGCCTGGCCCCCAACTTTGAGAACCAGGCACCGGAGTACCCGGTTTTTTCGGTGCTGATTACGGGTAGTAACCGCACCCAGGCCGCTCAGGACGCCTTAAGGGCCATTGCCGGGCAGAACCGAACCAGGCAGGCAACCGCTGTGCTAGACGCCTTGGAACTACTGGACGGGGAGAAGGTTGAGCCTTACAAATCGAAATACACTAAGTTGATCCTTGAGGCTATCAAGGCCAAGGGCCATGGCCAGGTGGTGAACCGCAGCGAGATCATTCAGGATGATCACGGGCTTGAATACATGAATCCGGGCGGCGCGCGCCTGGAGCCGGAGTGGGCAGTTGTACTCATGGCGGCATTGGTTTACTCCGGTGACATCGTGCTAGCCATACCGGGCAAGAAATTCGACGCGACCGGGCTGCAACAGCTTGCCGCAGCGAGCATGGATGAACTGGTCCGGTTCAAGCACCTGGAGCAGCCCAAGGAATGGAACCTGCCTGCGCTTAAGGCGTTGTTTGAGCTGCTCGGAATGACACCGGGCATGGCTCAACTCGTGACTCAGGGCAAAGATGAACCGGTGCAAAATCTGCAACACGCCGTGGACCAGATCGTCAAGCGCATTGTTATGGCTCAGCAGACGATGCGCGATGGGCTCTCTTTTTGGGGCCTGGACCTACTCTCGGGCACTGATCTGGCCAGTCAGGCTAGCGCACTGGATGAGGCGAAGACCTTCTTTGAATCGCTTCAGGCCTACTCCTCACCGGGCAAGCTGAAAAACTTTCGTTACAGCGCGTCAGAAGTTGTCAGCCACGAAAAAGCCGCCACGATTCTGGACGAACTGGACGCCCTGCGCGAATTCGTCATGGAACATGGTCAGACGGCGTTCTGGCTTTCCAGCGCCGAGACGGTGCTGCCGGCTGACCATGACTGGGTGGATCGCATGAAGACCAGCCGGCAGGATGTGCTGGATGAGCTCAGACAAGCGGACCTGACCAAGCTGTCGGCCCAATCACAGGACATCGGTGCCAAGCTCTCTAGCCTCAAAAAAAACTACATCGTCGCCTATATTGGGCTTCACACCAAGGCTCGGCTGGGGGTAAACGACGACAAGCGTAAGGCAGGTCTGCTGAATGACCAGCGGTTGCAGACTCTGCTCAAATTGGCCGGTATCGACCTGATGCCCAGGCAACAACTCACCGACTATCAGAACCGGTTGGCGGGATTAAAGAGCTGTTTTGCACTAACCGAGCAAAACCTTGAGTCATCACCTGTCTGCCCGCACTGCAATTTTCGGCCTTCGGTGGAAACCGATACAGCGGCAGGCTCCCAGATGATCGACCAGATGGAAACCCAGCTCGATGCCATGGTGGCAGCCTGGACCTCGACAATTCTCAGTAACCTGGAAGACCCGATCACCCAGGCCAATATGGATCTGTTGAAAGTCGACGACCGCGAGCCCCTGGAAGCCTTCATGAAGACAAAGGAGCTGCCAGTGCCCTTGGACAGTAATATCGTCCACGCCTTAAAGGAGGTTTTATCTGGGCTGGTCAAAGTCACTATCCATGCGCAGGAGCTACAACAGGCCCTGCAGGTCACAGACGGCCCAGGCACGCCGGCAGAAATGAAAAAGCGCTTCGAGGAATACATTGATCAGCTCACCAAAGGGAAGGACCCAGCTAAGGTTCGGCTGGTTTTGGAGTAACTGCGCGCTTTGACCATCCAGGAACATAAACTTAAGGCGTCACTCGGCCCTGAAAACCTTATTGAAGGGCAAACACAGGGGCATTTGCTGTGTGCGGCAGCGTCAAGTTATGAGCCAGGCTCAACTGGCAAAACTACAATATGCTGCGGCGGCCCCGAGCTAAGAAATTTAACATTTTAGACCGTTACGACTCCGGCGAGAAATCTCATGGAAATTGAAGCATCTAGCGCGATAAGGCTGTTTTTTCCCAATCCTTCGTTGACACTGGTCTATTTCGAGGCGTTGGCGAATTCGCTGGACGCTGGTGCGACTGAAATTGTAATGGAGATCGACCTGCAAGCGTACGACAAGCCCGATACCCTGACGATAACCATTACGGACAACGGCGACGGCTTTACCGATGAGAACTTTGAACGATTCAAAATGCTTTTGAAACCAAGGGACAAATTTCATAAAGGCCTGGGCCGCCTTGTGTTTTTAAACTATTTTGAGCGAGTTGAAATATCCAGTATTTGGGGAACAAACTATCGACATTTCACGTTCAGAAAAGGTTTTGACGGTAATGCCCCTATTGAGACCGTCGAGGAGAAGAAGGGCCGCAGGACATCGTTGACGTTTTCCGGCTTCGTTAAGGAGAAGGTTAAATCTTATGAAGACCTGAAGCCCGACGCACTTAAGTCTAGGATTATAGAGCAATTTCTTCCAACGTTTGCCGCTCGCAAAAGAGAGGGGAAGCCGTTTCGGATAGAAATCGACCTATCAACCCGTGTAGTGGTTCAATGATTCCGGACACCAACGTAGGTGGTAATATCGCCACCATAAGCGAGGTGTCTGATGACCAGAAAACGACGATCTTTTACACCAGAGTTCAAGCAGGAAGCTGCCTGTTTGGTGCTTGACCAGGGCT
>JBDXFZ010000049.1:0-2366 GCA_039990395.1 Halioglobus sp. | reverse complement strand
GTGAAAGAGCCCCCCTTCTGTTCCCTGGAAACTGTAGAGGCCAAACACATAATCCCAGATAATACGGCTTTCCGTGATTAATCGCTCGTAAGGAGAAAAGTCTCGCGCTGGCCATTTATCCCAGAATCCGTTACTAACCGGGACATAAATCAAATAACCCAACATTAAAAGCGTCGGCCCCCATAGGAAGAAAGCTTTCCAGCTATCCTTCAACCTCTGTGAATTTGAGTAGACTGTGGACTCAATGACCAAGATCAATACTGGCAATAAAGCGCCGTTCTCCTTACTGAGGATCGCCAAACTCCCCCAAAGCCCGAGGGACAAAGTCATTCCCCAGTACCCACCACGTGGGTTGTTGTTTACAAGAGTGCGCAAGTATAGGTGTGACAGAATACCGGCAAGAACAAAGGTCGCCGCCAACATTGCCATACGCTGAACAACGTAAAGCACTGTCGATACAAACAGCGGGTGGGCCAGCCACAAAAAAGAACCGACAAGTGCAACCCCCAATCGCTGCCTCTCTGTCAGCGACTGGAAGCCTGCTAGCAGCTTCAACTGGATCCAGAACAGCAGACAACCATTCAGGGCATGGATAATAATATTCGTATATTTGAAACTGGCGGCGACTGAAGGCCAGCCATTATCATTAATCAGAAAGGATATAAGTGAGATTGGGCGCCCGGTTGGTCCACTGTGGCCTTGGGACAAGTACAGCCGGAGACTTTCCCAACTTGTAATTCCGCCATGCGCACCAAGCGCGTCAAGATTCGAAAAGTCGTCGAAAAGGAAGGGGCCCGCGATACCAGGAAGGTACAAAAGCACAACCAATAGGGCTGCTATGGGCCATACCAGCGACCGTGCATACATCGCCATTATTTCACCAATAAAAAGCCGCCCTGGAGAACACGCCAGGGCGGCTTTAGCCTTACTGCTTAAGTCCTAGGATTAACGGCACTCAGAGGGCAGATATTGAGCAGGAACGCCGCCGGTGGAGCCCGATTTGCAAACCCAGTCGATAGACCCCGCGTTTGTTACCGGGCTCATTTCTACAGTGAGGCCTGCAATTTCTGCAGCCACGCCGCTAGATTGCATTGTAGCGGTGATCAAACCATCTGTAACAGAAACTTGAGACACCTTGTCGCCGGTAACATCAGTTGCTGCCGGAATACCACTGCTGCCGCTGTCGGCGTCGGCAAAGGATCCTTCAGTAGTGTAGATTTCCGTAACAGTCGTTTTCAGTCCACCCATGAGATTCTTGGCTTCCGTCACTTGGGCCCTTGCGGTGTAATCCTGGTAAGCAGGAATCGCCACGGCCGCCAGAATACCGATGATCGCAACTACGATCATCAGTTCGATAAGCGTAAAACCCTTCTGCACTTGTTTCATTTCAGCTTCTCCAGACTCGAAACTTTATTATGTGCTCACCCCCGAGGCGAGCGCCTGCACTGGAACTATGCAGCTATTGGGCCAACTTTCACGCCCCGGATTTCGGCTCTCCGCGTCACTGTTTTTCGTTCACGTGCTGCCGCATTTCGTCAACCGCTGACAAATATCGTCACCTGTCGTGACTCTTTATGACCAAATCTGTCAGTTAAGGTATCCAGACAGGTAACGCGGCCAACCCCTTGATCATGCGCTCTTTACAGCCGGGTGGAAGGCTGCCAATCTGCTTCGGGGGTAAGTATAAATAACCATGATCACTTCATATGAATAGTTCCGCAGCGTCTTTAAGCGGCCTGGCCCGCCGTCTTGTAAAGGAAGGCCACCTTTCCATGGAAGCGGCCCAGACCGCCGCCGCCGAAGCGCGGCAGGCGCGGGCGGCTTTGGTCCATCACCTTGTGGCCGGCGGCCATGTTAGCGCCGCCGTGGTGGCTCGCTCGGCCGCCGAAGAGTTCGGTGACCCGCTTATCGACCTCAACACCTTTTCTAAAGACGCGATGGTCAAAGACATCGTCGATCCCAAACTAATCACCAAGCACACCATCCTCCCTCTACTGCGGCGGGGTAGCCGGCTATTCGTGGCGGTGTCCGACCCCACAAACCTGCCGGCTCTGGAGGAGATCCGCTTCAACACCGGCCTTAATGTGGAAACGGTAATCGCCGAGGACGACAAGCTGCGGCGCTGGATCGATCAGCTGGAGTCCGAGCAGGAAGGCAAGGCGTTCGACAATCTGGACGACGATCTGGATAACCTGGAGACCGCCGACACCGATGCTGTGCCGAGCGGTGGCGAGGACGCTGCGGCGGGCTCCGACGACGCGCCCATCGTACGCTTCGTGAACAAGCTGCTGCTGGACGCCATTAAAGGCGGCGCTTCGGACCTGCATTTCGAGCCCTACGAAAAGACCTACCGGGTGCGCTTCCGT
>JBDXFZ010000048.1:0-1379 GCA_039990395.1 Halioglobus sp. | reverse complement strand
TTTGCGCTGCCGCTGCCGCCGCTGCTGCTACTGCTGCTGCTGCCGCCACTGCTACTGCTGCTGCTGCTGCTGCTGCTGCTTCTACTGCTACTGCTGCTGCTGCTGCTGCTGCCGGGGCGATTTGATGGGGGATTTGATGACGACGATGGCCTTGACGGCGGGATCGCGGGCTCTATAACAGGCGCAGCGATGCCTCCGGCGGTCGCAGCCGTCAAGAAGAGGAAATGATGGCTCGGGCCCAGGGGTTGCGGCAGAAGGCCCTCGCGAGGTTTGCGGGGAAATCTGAGGGGCCCGAGAGTCCGCACGAGCTCTTCCTAAAGGTGTGGACTTTGTACGTGGTTTTCGTTCGTGCACGTATGTCTGTGTTGATGCGTGTGACGCCTGCTGCGGTAAGGGGTACCAGGTAGGAATCTCTTTTAGGCAGAAAAACGAATACATGGAAGTGATCGAGGCTTGTCAGCTGAGGAGCTTTACAAATGTAGAAAATGAATGGGATGGAACTATATTTATATATGCACCCGATATCGTTGGAATCCGGTTCGTGGGATTCAAGTTATCGTTTTGTTATTGTCGCCGTCGTCGTTGTTGTTGTTGTTGTTGTTTGTGTGTCCGCGTGTGCGCCAGACGGCGTTCTACGATAGCGATGGTCCGCACTCCAGACTGGCGCTACGGCAGACTTCGCACCTAAATTTTCTCAGGCCCCTGACTTGACCTTAATGAACTCTATGCCTCTCTCAAAAACTGATCCTGGGCAAAGCCAAAAGCGCCACCCCACGAACGATCTCAACGCCTACGTAGGTATATCACGAACCAAATCGTGAGACTCTAATGGTGTTCCGACGATATTGGGTTACGGAGCCCGGTTAATTACTGGAGAAGTATTTGCCTTCGAAGGTAAAAAGTGCTACCCCTATGGTAGCACGCCTCTCTAATTCCAGATAGTTTTCCCCCTAAAGTAAGAAGTGCATATATTAGGGGGGCTGCCGAATTGAAGCCTCATCTGCTGATTTTAGGCGGTTTTACGAGGGGTATCACGTGACGCTGCGCGGGGGTGTTTGTGTGGGTTTTGTAGGGGTTGCGGTGACTCTGCCCGTGCGACCACTATTGATGCCACTTCTCTTGTGTTTTTGGGTTTCTTGGGGAGTTGCCCTAAATATGGAGGCGTCCGATCTTGTTCGGCGCGCCACTCGTGGGAGCGGTCGAAGGCCGTTTGGCTGCTCTCTCCACGTCTGTGTTGCTTGCGTTTTCGTGCAGCTTTGGCTGACTGTCATGATTCTTCTGGTTCTGTAATTTGTCATCAGCGTGGCCTTGGTGCCCGTGTACCGACGGACTGACTGGAACCCGAGGAAACTCCCTACCATTATATTTCCCTCCGGAAG
>JBDXFZ010000047.1:0-1387 GCA_039990395.1 Halioglobus sp. | reverse complement strand
ACAAAATTCGGTCCTATTTACTATGGTCCCCCGTAATAGTAAATAAATATACCTACAAGAGTGGTGATCCTCAGCCTTACCCTATCAGTTTTTGGTCGGCGGATCTCTCCCGCCCCTGACCGTCTTTCCGGCGCGTTTTTTTCGCCGCGGCGTGCCCCCTCCACGCTTGAACCGCCCGGCGTCGGAGGATCCGCCCGCTCAGCGCCGTAGCGCCCGCGCGAAGCCTTGACGTTGAGATCTACGAAGGAATCTCCGAAAATCCCTGCCCTGTCAGTGTTTTGAGCCATGGTCTCTCTACAGAGTGTATGCATTCGCGTGGTTCTTTCCGGCACGTCCTCTCCGACCTCCGACCCATGGGGAGGGTCACCTACCCGGCCGGCGTCGCCATTGTGGGAGCCTGCGCGGGTGGCTGTATCTGGGATATCGATCGAACGCCCCGATAGCACAAGCCAGCCAGGCCGAGTTGAGAACTGCCATCCATAAAAAATTATGCCCGGATGCATAAGAAATATATAGCTATTCACCTACACAGCCAGCAGCATTTACGACGGCCAGCAGCACTAACTTATTATGGTGTTTACGCTATCGTACAGCGGCAGCTGCAGTGGAGCTGCACTACTGCGTGGCTGCGGAGATGTGCAGCTGCAGCAGGACTGCTACAACAGCAGCTAGCTGTTGCTGTGACGGCATCTTTCTAAAGAGCTACGCTGTGTCGGCCATCGCGTACTCCCTGAGTTAGAAGTTACATCGCCTTCTAAGATATGTTATAACTTAATTACCCTGTGCTGGGTAATCGATCCGTCTTTTACCCCAATATTATAGCTCAGTAGGTAATACCGTCACATTTGACGTCGTCCAGGTCACGGGTTTAAACCTCACTTCGAGCGTTTCTTTTACAGCAGCGCTTGCGCGTGCCTTGAAAAAAAAAAGAGAGCACATATCCCTGGTTCGCCAGGTGATGAAACGAAGCGGGTAGGTCAGCGTACTGACGTATGCGGTTCTGACGTCCCAAAGATCCCGCCTTTTACCGGAGGGGAGAGTGTTCTAAGGATTACCCTGGGCTGGGTAACCGATCGACCTTTTACCACTATTTAAGCTCAGTAGGTAATACCGTCACAGATTCCGCCGCTTTACGGTTAATAGGCAAGTAATCGTCAGCATTCTGCCGCCTTTTCGAACGTTCATGGATGGAGTGTAGAGCGCACGGTCTCAATCCCTTGGCATCCAGTCTCAGCCTCTTCCTCCTCTACATCATACGCCCATCGCGCTAGTCTGCGACCGGCGGCCGTCCAGGCCACCGGCATAGCCCCTTGTACATAGAACTACTTATAGATTCCTCACTCTCTGATCGTGCTCGGTTGGTACATCCTTGGCCTCTCAGAGCTCC
>JBDXFZ010000046.1:0-10558 GCA_039990395.1 Halioglobus sp. | reverse complement strand
TAGCCCTGGTCAAGCACCAAACAGGCAGCTTCCTGCTTGAACTCTGGTGTAAAAGATCGTCGTTTTCTGGTCATCAGACACCTCGCTTATGGTGGCGATATTACCACCTACGTTGGTGTCCGGAATCATTGAACCACTACAGATTGATTTCGCTCTTTACAATTTCAACAGCTCGTCGTCCAGCCCATATCGAAGGACCTCTATCCGCTCGCTATGCCGAGAAACAAAATCACCCGTCATAATCGGGATCTGAAAAGGGAAGAACGCAGGACTGTTCAGGAGAGAGTTGAGCGCCGCCTTACCGCCGGGATTAGCGTGGAGGGCCGCCTCTAGCATCAAAATGGCCAATTCCTGATCAAGAGTAATATCTGGTTCACCTCGCTCATAGCAACCCTTTGCGCCGGAATCCTTCAGTACGTTCCAGGCAACGAAAGAGCGGATGACTCGCCTGGAGCTCCTTTCAATTGTGGACCTTTCGCCCATAGCTTCGAAGCAGCGAGAACGTATCTGGCTTTGGGTTATTGAACTCTGGAGATTTAATAATCTGCCTACCTGCTCGGCGACTCGAAACCAGAATGGATACGCTGCAGTGGTAACAGTCCAGTGGAGACCGAGTCTCGTACCCTTCTCACGACTCTTTGCGTAGTCCAAAGCGCGATCACGAAATTCTACAAGCTCGCGCACCGGGGATACCCAGCATTTCATGATCTGGGCGACCGCTTTTGTATAGGTTTGCTCACCCCGCTCGCCATAACCCCCTGTCTGTAGACGCTCAGAAATATAGTTGTCCAGCTCTGAACGAATCTCATCGGCGGAACGGCCGTCCAGCAGCATCTCTAGCGCGTAGTCGTACCATTCCAGGCGGACGACTTGTTTGATACCAACAGAGTCATGCCTTTTACTCATTATCTTTCACGCCTCTCAAACTTCACCAAAGGCACAATTACCTCCTCAATAGCTACTCCACCATGACCCACAATAGAGTCTCCCGGGTTTACAAAAGCGTCGTGTCCGCTTGTGACGAGGGGGAAGTAGTGGTCTGGCAAACCGACCGGTTTCCATTCATGGCCAAACGGAAAGGACGACGCTATTTGAGAACGGAGCTCCGGTGTGGGATACACGCGCACTCTCTCGCCACGAGTCTCAGCAATGGCGCCTTCAGATGGACGGCCCTTACCATCGCATTCAATGTTTCCGTGGTCCGCAGTCAGCCAGACATCATATTCGTGATGAAGCAGGTAGTTGATCAGTGCAAGCAGGTATCCACCGTGACACCACTGTTTGACCTGATTATGCATGCCCGCCGAGCCGAGCTGCATGCCATGCATGATCTTATCGACTTTGTCGACCACCAGGCCTACAACCCTGGTTTTACCGGGGTGAATGAGGGTATCCAGGACGCTACCCGCATCCCCGTCTCCCAGCCCTCGTCGGTAAGCCACATCGAGGCGAGACAGCCCCTGCCCTTCCCAGAATTGCTTCCAAAGCTTCCCTTCGCTATTGCTGGAGTTGATGGTTGAGGGGAAATAAAACGGTGATTTACCTGCAAAGATCGCCTGCCTAGAAACCGAGGTAATGGTGGGAATCCAGGCGAAGGTCGCGGATTCTCGCATTACGAGGTTTGAATCCTGGTGCTGCAGAAATTGACGGATGGTTACCCACTGATCCAAAGAAAGGCCGTCCATCACGATCAACGCGGAACGATGGTTTTCGGAGTCTTCAATGTCCCTAGCCATGCGACGAGGCACGTGGTGTAACATCGCCGGGATTGCGGGCGGCAAGTTGATGAGGCTGGCGTAATGGTCTTTGAGCCAGGCCGCGAAGATCGCGTTGAGAGAATCTCCAACCTGCCGAAGCCGAGCTAGGTGCTCGGCGTTATTCCCGCAATGGACTAAAGAGGAGATTTCCGCCCATTTCAGAGCAAACGCTGTCCAATCCGAAAAGCGAGATTCCGCTGTGGGCCGCTCATTTTCGACAAGCTCAAAAAGCCGAGAGATTCGATGTTCGTCATCACCAACCGATACAACGATACCGCTTCGAATCCAGGAATCGGCCGCCACCTCAACATGCCGGTCATCTACCGGAGTGAGTCTCCCCTCCAGGAACAAGTTGTCGATGTAGACCCTTATGTCCTGATGATCGAAAGGTAACTGGCCCGGGCCTGGATACTTAAAGTGATAATTCGGACAAAACTCCCGAGCATGTCTTCCACTGCCCAGCTGAGACAGAAAGACTGGCCACCGCTCTTGCAAAAACGCAAAGAACGCGTCGTCGTCCGGTATGATCTCCGATAGTGGCCAAGCTTTTAACGCCTCATGACTCTCGAGAACCTGGCTCAGCCGCTCAGCCAGCAACTGCGGTATTTGAATCTTTCCATAATGGAGGCGAAGCAAAGCCCGAAGCAACTCCACCTCGTTAGTAATCAACTCAGCGGCAATACCGAACACGTGTCGAAGGATAAAATCCTTGGTGGCATTGTCACCCATTCGATCTGGCGGAGACTTGGATTGCGCTTCAAAGAGCGCATCCAGCAGGCTTCGGTCAAGCTTCTCGATGACTGGGTAACTCAGGTTCGGAAAGAGCTCACCCAAGTTAAACGAAAGTTTGCGACCTGCCTGGAGCAAGTCATAGGGTAAGAACTCAAGCTCGGCATCCTGGAACCGGAGAATCACCACCAGGTCGGTTTGTCCACCGCGGTCCCACATAGATCGATACCTGGATTCATAGGCGTATCTAAACTCCACAGGATCATTGAACTCAATCAAATCGAACCCTCGGTCGCGAAGCGCCAGCGCCAGTTTTTCTTCGGTTAACAAACAGTCTGGATCACGAACCAGGGTTAGCTTGCTGACGTTAGGGACAAAGTCATCCAGTATAGCGTCTCGCCAACTACTCATTAGTCACCGGCCCTTTCTCCGGTTGGTTGATAATACGCAGCATTAACAAGGGTCGGATTTCCGGTACAATCTGCCGGGCAACCAGCAGCTCATGCCGCCATTCAGATTCGTCTTCGGCACAACGGGACAGCCGGAATTGCCGCACCTCGGGTAGGCCTACCCTCTCAATAGCCTTTCGCCTAGAAGCAAATGCCACTCTACCGCGCTCTTTTTCATGCTCTAAGGAGTCAACATGTGCTTGTTGCAGGGCATCAAACAGCTCCCGGCCGGCCTTTTCTGCCGCACATTGCAGTCGTTCGTGGGAAGCAACGGATTCATCTTCTCCAAGCGTATCGTGCACAACAGGTTCCGAGGTCTGCAATGCATCCCAGATATGCCGGGCGGTGGGCAAAAAAAGTTTGCCTTCATCGCTCAAAAACACACTGATATAGCCGCGCCGAACCATGGGGATGCGCAGGAGCCCAACCTTCTGGTACATGCCCGCCTGGAGGCGAACCTCAAACAGTCCCCAGAAACCGGTGATGGCAGCCGGCAGGTCGTCAACGCTGACACAGGGCAATGACTGGCCCGCAACGAGCTGCGGCAGGTTCAGCGCTAGCCCACGGATTCTGGCGTCTTCAAGATTGAGCAATGTAGCGCCGGTCAGATGATCCGCTTCTCGAACATTGAACACCGCCTTGGGGTGCTCCTGCCCGTCCGGCCAATGCAAATCCCACCATGAGAGTTTGCGAATCGCTGCTCCACCGTGGGACTTGAGGTAGCTGACCGTCATTTGCTCAACCCAATGAGGTAACGGATGAGACCGCAATCGCTCAGCGGTTTGCAAATCCGGCTCCTCAGAAATGCCATAAACAGCCGACGAGTCCCGCACCTGCTCGATCTCCGCACGAATTTCCGCCACGGTGTGATCGACCGATGCCTCGATATCATCAGGATTCAGGCTCGCTTCGATAAACATGTGCTCAAACATCTCCCCTGCCTGGGCCGAATCGAGCACATCACCAGTTTTGTCGATACCAAACTGGTCGAAAATCACTGAAAGCTTCTGCTCAAGCACTTCGCGAACGCGGAATTCGACCGAGTCTTCAAACACGAAATTTATTGCCCGTACTGTCTTCGACTGTCCGATACGGTCCACGCGGCCAATCCGCTGCTCCAGCCGCATTGGATTCCAAGGGATGTCATAGTTGACGACGACATGGGCGAACTGCAGGTTCAAACCTTCGCCGCCCGCGTCTGTGGAGACCAGTACACGGTGTGTGTTGCGAAACGCATCCTGGGCCAACTTCCGCTGCTCCATATCCATGGAGCCATTCAGGGTCGCCACTGAAATACCTCGGGCTTCCAGAAACTCCTTGAGCATCTCCTGCGTCGGCACGAATTCCGTGAAGACGAGTATTTTCAGATCCGGATCGTCCTCTTCGGATTGCAGCTGATAGACTCGTTCGATCAGCACCTCGGCTTTGGCATCCGGGCCCGCCTGTTCACAGCGGCGAGCCGCTTCCAACAAGGCTTCCACATGGCTGCCTTCACTCTGCAAGGCGGATACATGGGACTTCAGCAGATCATCGAGCAGTTCTTGGCCGTCCATGTCATACAGCTCGTCGACACTGTCAAATTCGTTCCCGCCATTTGAGAACTCCGCCAGGTGCAGACTGGCTTCTTGCTCTCCATCCTGCAATGCGGTAAGCCGACGCTCCAGGGTGGTGCGGATCGCCCGGGTACTGGACACGACCAGACGCTGCATCAGAATCATCAAAAAACCGATGTGACGCTTCTTCTCCCGTAGTGCCTGGTTGTACCCCTCACGGACGTAGTCGGTGACCGACTCATAGAGGAGTTGCTGCAGATGATGCCGATTTTCCCACGCCACCGGGATCATCTGCGTGCGGCGCGGCTTGAAAAGAGGTTTGCCATCGGCATCAAGTGCCTTGCGTTTTTCAGTGCGGATGACATACGGCGCCACCCGGTCGCGGGAGACACTCTCCTCGTCTGGAAAAGCTTCATCATCCAAAAGGTTCATCAGGCGATGAAAAGCGTCGGTTTTGCCCTGGTGTGGCGTTGCCGAAAGCAGCAATACATAGGGCGCGGCCTCCGCCAGGCCCTTGCCAAGCTTGTATCGGGCGACCTGGTCGGTACTGCCGCCCAGACGATGGGCTTCGTCCACCACAACTAAGTCCCAACCAGAAGTCACCAGATCCTCGAAGCGGCTCTGGTTATAGGCGGCGACACGCTCGGCAGACCAGCCACGCCGCTTGTCCATGGGCTTGACCGAATCGAGCGACACGATGACCTGATCGAACACCGCCCAAGCCGAGCTTTGAAGGCCGGTTTGCTTTCCAGACCCGGGAGCCAGACGCTGCAGTGTGCCGATATCGTCGCCCAAAACAAGCTGGAATTGCTCATTGAAATGGGTCTGCATCTCAGCCACCCACTGGGTAGCAATGCCTTTTGGAGCAACGATGAGGGTCCGGCGGACCAACCCGCGCAACTTGAGCTCGCGCATAACCAGTCCGGCCTCAATGGTTTTACCAAGGCCCACCTCGTCGGCCAGCAGGTAGCGCACGCGATCACCTGAAATGGCTCGTGACAAAGCATGGATCTGATGTGGCAGAGGCGTGACATTGGACTCCATGGGCGCCAGCAATACATGGCCGTCAGACAAACTGGCAGTGCCTTCAAGCACTTCCGCCACTTTTGCGGCAGCGGCGATATAGCCAATTCCCGCCGCGTCGATTTCAGAGTCCAGAACAGCATTCAGGGGGCGTAATGCAGAGCGAGGCACGCGCACCACTGTATCTTGGTCCGGCAACCAAACCCGGCATACGGTTTGCCCCCACAGGGTATGTTCTTCGATGACCTTGCAGGTTTGGCTGTGAATGGTGCTGAACTCCCACGGGCTCATGAGATCTCCAACTCACCTTTGCCGCCGATATTGGCAAACTCGATGGTTCCATCTGTATGCCTCCAAAACATTAACCTGAGGCCCACCCCTTTCTTCGTCAAGTGCGTCCTAAAAGCCAAAGCCCCATCCTTCCGGACACGTTGCTTTGCATTCACATGCTCGCTCTCTCGAAATTCTTTGATAGGGTTTTTAGGGATACCCAGAACAATGCGAGCACATGACTCAATAGTGACCATCGCAAAATCAAGCCGAGAATCAGCGCCCCATGCATGGAGTGATTTGACAAAACCGTTTCCAATCGAGAAATCACTCACTACCTCCGGCTGTGCTCCCGATGAGATAATGTTTTTAATGCTTGCTTCGACGCTCAAGCGAACCGCTTCATCGCTGGAAGCCCCATCCCAAATTGCCCCTAAATCGAGTGATTCGATCAATTGCTCGTGACTAAACGCGATAGTAACGCTTTGGGAAAGCAAGAAAGGGAGATTTGTATGTAGGGTGAAATCCGTTGATACTAATTCAATTTCGTGGATATCCGCTTTGACAGAGATCGCCGAAGGAATCGGATCTTCAGTGCAGCTTCCGGAAGCAATCATAATGCAGGCTTCCGACTCCCCAGCAACGCGCTCATCGACCTTTATGCCAGCGATCAGCAAATCATCCTTAAATGCCGATCTGCAGTTAGGTTTCAGTCGACCAAGAAGTCCGGCTGGAGCGACCTCAAACGAGTCTTCCTCAATAAGGATGGCATCTATCCCGAAATGTTCCTCGAGTGTAGGTGTTCTCTCCAAAATAGAATTGGCAACTCTTGAAATCGTGTTTGCATCGGCAAAGGTGCACTCAAATTTTTCAATAAGTTCTACCAATCTGTGCCGATGTGGGAATTCACCATCATCGTTCAACGCCACCCTTGCTGAATCAGATAAAAGAGCACAGGTATCCGGCCTATCAAGAAATCCGCGCCATCCAACTATTGCGGAAATGAAATCTTCTAGTTGGTCTAGAGAATTACATGGATTCGGCAAACACAACAAAAATGGATCAATGACAACATCTTGAGGCAGCATATCAATCCTTATTCTTCTTTGCCCGTTTCTTGGCCAATGCTGCAGTCAAAATCGCTTCGGCCTGCTGCTGGGACTGATCAAAGAACCCTTGCGGCCAGTCTGAAATAGCTCCAAATTCATTGATGACCACCTCTCGAAAGGATGATTCCTGAGATGGTTTTTCCACAAAGTAAATCTTCGCCTGCTCGTTTAACCTCTGCTCCGATGGCGAAGAAGCAATTCGAAATCGGAGTCGATCAATCAAATACTCACTATGAGTCTCAATGATGCATTGTTTATTGCACATCGACATCGAAAGAAAAAAGTCACCCAGTAATGTTTGAACTTTTGGATGTAAATGCAGCTCTGGCTGTTCGAATACGAGAGTTGAGTCAGTATCTGCTAGCAGGCACATAACAAGAATAGGCAGCACCTGGCTCACGCCGACACCAACGTGTGTCAAGTCGTGAGTATCTTTAGAACTTGCCAATCCTACCTTTAGCTCATGTCCCAATTTTCCCTTATCTTGACTATTGATCGAATCCGCAACGCCTAAGTACTGAAGCCAGTCCGTTACTGCTGTTTCAAGAGTCCTGGTAACAGGAGCCATTTTTTTCGAAGGCTCCGAAAAACCGTCAGATGGGAGATATCTAATCTGTTTGTTCTTGTGAAGATCTAACACAGCTGCGGTATGCTCTCCGCGTAATCCCACATCATAGGGATCCGCAGCAGGAGCTAGAGGGTATAGCGGTTTAGGTGCGTCTCTCAACGGCCCGAGGTACTTTATCGAATTCGCCCAGAATGATTCCATGTAGCGCGAAGCTTGAACAAACTGACTCGGTGGGGGCGCCTGTACGATCCTTAATGTATCCGCTGACTCAGAAGTCTCTGGTTTCATCGCCTGCAAAATACGCTCATAAAGGTCGTCGCATTCACCTAACGTCTGCTCGATCTTAAGCCGATCTGATCTTGAAACTGACCTGACCCTTTCATCCCACTCTTCTAGAGTCAGTGAAACTCCAAAGTCATCAAAAAGTGACTCTTGGCGATCGATACCACTCACAAAGCTATCAAAATCTATGGCGCTGGAAAGAATTTTTCTCAACACATCAAGCACTTCAGGCGATAGTCGGATTTGGCGTCTATTCCGCCGCACACTAAACGGACGCTCTCTATAATCCGCTTGAAGTGCGGCCGCAATTTCATTGGCCCCTTCCTCAACTGTATTGACGGAATAAACAATCCTTTCAGGTAAAAAGTGCCTAAGGATTGCGCCAATCGGCTTTGCAGAAACATAGCGAGAAGATATCTCGGATAAGGAAGCTTCATCCCCCTCTACCTGGAAACATAGGCTGTTGCGTATCCGTTCATCAATATCGTCCTCGATGCCTAAAGGCTCCTGCTCGTCTAGCGATTTTTGCCTTATAGAGAATTCTCCGTACTGATCGATTCCATCTTCATCAGCTGAAATGCAGGACATCTGACTGGCAAACAATCTAGGCTGAATCTGAAGAAACTCCCTTTCAGAGACGGTGCTATCTGCATCAAAAGAAATTTCGCAGCTAATCTCCTTCAATGTAGTTGACCTAAGTCCAAGGAAAGATCGTCTCCCTTCGCCAATACCCGCATGAATGCCATCCTGCCTTTGTTGCGGACATGTGGTCCACTTGATTGAGATCTGGTTAGAATCACTACCACTTGATTTGAGGTCGTCAAACTGACCAAGGCTAGTTAGGGCACCATTAAGAACGACAGATCTTGAACTAACTTTATTCGACAGCGTCTGGGCGACTAGCAATATTGACTGGATGAAGGTGCTTTTGCCGCTACTGTTCGCCCCAGCGAAGATTGTCAGCGGAGCCAGGTCCAGTTCGGTTTCTTCCCGAATCGACTTAAAATTGAAGACCTTCCACTTGGTAATCATGCGCTATTCGCCTCCCATTCGCGTTACTGCCTGGTCGTACCACATCAGCAGCTTAGGATCTTCTTCCAACACCTTCTTTGCGATCTTATCCGCAACTTTGGTGATTGTTTCATAGTCACGGTCTTGCCACGCTTTTTTGAATCCTGCGCGGACTGCTTCCAAACGAAAAACCTTTAATTTGCTCTTAGTAGATTTGTATTCTTCGAATTCTTTGAGGAGAGCTTTCTCTCGCAGCTTTTCAAGATCACCCGCTTTGCTGGGATCAGGTACGTACCATCTATCCTTCGCCTTAGCTATGAGACCCGGAGCGTCCTTGCTGAGATTGCGAAGCTCTCTCCAATTGCTGGAAAGGTAGGCGTGAATCTGTTCGGGGACAGCGCCACTTCCGTCGTAGCGAAGAAAATTTTGTTCTAGTAGAGTAGAAAGCTCTAGCGACATTTCATTCTTATGCCACCCACCAAGCTCTTTTAAAAATTGGGGATGCAGCTCTTGGAAAGACTGTGGTTTCCTATTTATCTGCTGTTTCAACCATTGGATAGCGGATGCTTCATCTGAAACAAAAAACTCTAGCTGAAGAGCACCACTTGTAGTTAAGCGCTTCTTATCATATTCGGCTACTTGTTCGGCCAAAAAATACATGCTGTCCCTAACAGGGAAGCGCTGCTCAAGGCCGCTATAAAATTCAGACGCAGAAATGGGTATGGTCACTCCACGCTGTACGTGAAATGCAACCATTCGGTCAAAGAGTAAAAAGCTCTGTCTTTCCGCAACAATCTCTACCTTCTCATTTTTTTCGACGAATACCGGCAATTGGTTTAGATGAGTACGAATAAAATCCCAGACCCCATCTTCTGTACCAGCGATTAATTTGAAGCGATCCTCGAGTCCGTCATTTGGTTTGTAAGCAGAAATGACAAGATCTTGTTTCACGGATCCAGAAGTATAGTACTCTTGATTTATCGTCCCTTTCTTCTTATCAAGGGTTCTTACGTCAGCCACTACAAAACCTGCTTGGCTGATCGCTTCCTGAATTGCCGTCCATATAGAATTCTGTGAGTTATGAAATTCAACAGTCATCCAGCGTCCGGGTTTAAGTATTTCGTAGCATTTTCTAAAGCAGGATTTCATCAATGCGGTGTAATCAAATACATCCTTTTCTTGCGCCTCGCTCACCAGAGCTTCTTTAATGCTATTACTTTTAACACGAAGCCACGCTTCGGTAAGCCCATTCAATTCTGAGTACATAATATTGTGACCAAAGGGAGGGTCAATAAAAATGTAATCAATTGAATTTGGTGGTATATTTACAGAAGATAAATCTTGATTGGAGACGATAGCAGATCTTTTCTTAGATCTAAGAGCAGAAATGACATCTTTACTCTTATAAGCCAAAGCTTCGAGTGGGTTCTGCTCGACGGACAGGCCAGGAACATAAAGGGTATTCGCTAGTGGCCCGTTTATTCTACCTCTTGGGTTGTGGCTATTGACTACGAACCGATTTCTAATGGTTAGGTTTCTGTCAACCATTGAAGTGACTATAAAACGCAGTGCATTTCGAAGCCTATCTGATACCGATGCTAATTCGATTTCATTCCAAATAAATGCTAGTACGTTAAGTGTGCGTGGAAAGTAAAATCTGTGATACTTAGGGAGACTCTGAATAAGTCTCAAAATCAGCGATAATATGGCCATCGCCAACCGCATAGGATTCGTTGCCACCATGGATCAGATCACTTTCTCCGAAGCTGAGTACCAGACCAAGAAGCGCAAGACGCGTCGCGAGATC
>JBDXFZ010000045.1:0-1288 GCA_039990395.1 Halioglobus sp. | reverse complement strand
AAGAAAACGAAGAGCAGAACTAAAGAGCACGTGAGTTTTATTAATCACGACAAAAAAATTAGAAGTAGAGATCCCGATACCACTCTTTTCACATTTCGCTTTTTTTTGGTCGCAGAGGACTTAAAAAAAACGAAATGGGTGCCAAATAAACGAAATATGGGCTACCCATGGCGAAGAGGAACATAAAACAGGGCCAGACACGCCACAAGACTGCTGCGTGCCTGTTGTCGGTCTGTGCTGTCCAAACCGGTGGAAAACTTAGTCTCCCTCGTGGCGCACAAGAAGATGTCAACGCGTGAGGGAGCACGCGATGGACTCCAACAGGAGCATAGGGAGGCACCATACTCAGGGCGAGGTTCCGAGAGCAGCCGGCACTGCAGTGCCAGCTGGGTCGCCTGTGGCATTTCAGGCACCACTGCAGTCGGGACAGCAGCAGCCTTCTCAACCGTGAATGACGCAGGCTCCATCGGCACCCTCGCCGCCGCCGCCGCATCATGTCCATCACGAGGGACGGATCACCCCTGGCTAACACGAGCACCGAACATCGAGCTGACACGGCGGCGGCTTGTCGGGTGGCACGGCGCAAGCATTTCATCATGGCACGAGTCTGCCTGTCGTTTCAGCTCGGGCGTCGATCCAACCTGGTTCTGCTTGGGGGACGCAAGTCTGGAACAAGCCGGTAGCTTTGACGTTTCCTGATGCGCGTCGGGCGCTTATTGGGCGTTCAGCGCAGCAGGGGTGGCACGGTGCGCCTAGCATGGCGGCGGCGGCCCAAGCCGCCATCGACACAACATGCCTCCAGCCTGCCCGAGAGGAGCAGAACGCGAGGCGGGTGAGTAATCCTGGTGTTGGTAGCACAACACAGCAGAAGACCCAAGAGCAGGACGTTGACCAGCTGATACGAGAAGGCGAGGCAATCGCCGCGCGGGTCGCCGTGATGACAAAGAGAGCACTCGAAGAGAGCGACCAGGGCAAGGACGACAACGATATTGATGCCGGCAGCGCCATCAATGCCGACAGCAACAATGGGGATCGTTCGGAGACAAAGGTGTGTTTTTGGAACCTGGTGCTGTATACCCGAACAACGGTATATATGCCCGAGCTTCATGTAACTGCTGCTGTACGATACTTGTGTCTTTAACGTACTGCACTTGGTACAATTCGTGCGATCATGTACGTACGTACCTGAACCAAACCTCTATACCCTGTACCTGGTACTTGTTTTGGGGTTATATGCTTCCACTTGGCAAACTACCAACCTCTCTTGCCTGTGTTGTGATTATTGGTG
>JBDXFZ010000044.1:0-1411 GCA_039990395.1 Halioglobus sp. | reverse complement strand
TTGAAATATATCCTATTCAAGCCGAAATGGCATGTGTAAGGAACCCTGTCATTCAGAAATCGATCATTCGTTCCATCGATGATATCGAAATGTCTCGGAATTTGTATAGCAACGAGGTCACCTCTTCTGTTCGCTCCCGAAACCTCGTAAGCTTTACAAGCAGGTCGCGAAATTCTTGAGAGTATGTCTAGAACCACCCGACCGCTACCACCCCCTCCAGCAGACGCGATTGCCGCTATTGCGTCGGCCCCGGGCCGGCGCTTCCGGGGCGTATCGCGAGCTTGAAGCAACGAGGCTTTTGGTCTGGTACACTCTAGACCTGCTCCGGTTGCTATGTCATTCTCCTGGAGTCGGAGCACTGTGTTCTTCTCCACGGAGCACCCGAGGTGGGAGGCTTGGGAGGCGCTGCGCGTCAGCTAGGCGATGGGGCAGGTTTTGCGGGAACGGGGGGACTGGCGGCACAAATCGAGACGGTCGAGATTGCCGGCGGGGCGAATGCTAGTGGGAGTGCTTCAGCTGGAGCGGGTGGAGTCTGGCGGCAGCAATCACCGAGCACGGATAGGGCTCATCACCAAGACGCACCCCCCCGGAGATACGAATGTGTGTAGAGTTGAAACATACGGATGTATCTCTTTATTTCTCCCTCTTTACCGCTTACTCGAGTATACGGGGTCGGGATATCTAACGCCACTGTGCCCGCTGGCCGTAGAGCCGGGAAATGGGTGTACATTTTGACCCATTTTGGTATCGGATATGGCTCTTTCGGGTGGCGGATTTGCTTGCACCACGATGTGGTGTCACAGGGGAGGTTGCTCGCAATAGTGCCGAGGAGTTACTTGGCACAGATGGGTCGCAAGGAGTGTGTAGTAGGGTTAGTGTCCGGCGAAGTGCCGGTTTTCCGCTTAAAAGCGCTGATATCTCCGGCTGGCACGTATGGGCACTATCGATCGACCACTACAACAACAGTAGTTCTGGGCGATAGTTGAGTGATATCTCTCAAAACTCCTGCATACTCTCTCGCTCTTGACTCTTCAGTTGAGGGGCGATGCCGCGGTGTCTGGTACTGATATGCCCTCTCACTCGCTGAACACGCTGTTTACGCTTGGTGTAATCGAGTTTCGGCACTATCGATCGACCACGACAGTACTACTAGGCGAGGATTGCTTGATATAGCTGTATACGCTCTCTGGATACTGCGGTATTCTCTCTCGCTTTTGACTCTTGAGTTGAGTGTATCATGCCGCAGGGTCGAGTGTTGGGGGATATCGCTTTCTCCATAGTGTTGTATACCCTCTCGCTGCTGGGCGAGATACCTAACATGGCTGTATACTACGCTTTCTCGATCCTGTTGTATTCTCTCTCGCTTATCGCGGTTGAGTTGAGGGTATGATGCTGGGCGGGAGTTGCGAGA
>JBDXFZ010000043.1:0-2468 GCA_039990395.1 Halioglobus sp. | reverse complement strand
GCTATAGCTGCCCAGTTCAGGCCGCTTGGTAACGAATTTGATGGCGCCACCAATGTTTGATCCGCCATACAGGGTTCCTTGCGGACCTTTGAGAACTTCAAGGCGTTCAATTTCTCCAAACTCGGCCGATGCGTCCGTGAATATCTGTACACCATCAATATAAAAGCCGACACCCTGTGTATTGCCGAAAGAACCCACTCCGCGAATGGTGACATTGGGGTTGCCGTCGGCTCGGGTTCCAAGATTGAGGTTGGTGATCCTGAGGCCGATATCGTCAATGTTATTGATTTCTTTTTGCTCAAGTTCGACCGCCGGAATCACCGCCAGCGACTCTGGAATTTCCTGAAGCGATTCTTCCCTCTTACGCGCTGTAACAAGTACAGTGTTGAGTTTTCGAGCAGTTTCCTGCTCGGTCTCAACGGGCTGCTCTTGGGCAGCGGCAACGCTGAAGCTGGACGTTAGTGCAGCCCACGAAATGCTAAGCAGTAGCAATCGGCGAAGGTGTATGGTCATGTCTGGTTCCTCCCATTTTTTTGTATCGGGAGGTCAGCAAGCGCCTTTCGAACGAAAATTACTTGCTCCTCAGCGCAAGCTTACTTGTTGTAATGTACAGGCGTTTAGAGACTGCACTGGTCCCAGAAAACTGAACAGTGAGCTAAGGTATATCCCGAACGAGTAAGGGATAATTAGCATGGTACGAAAGAGACGAAAGTTCACCGACAATTTCAAGGCGCAGGTGGCGCTTGAGGGGTTGCGCGGAGATCGCACGATCCAAGAGATTGCGGCGAGGCACAATGTGCTGCCGACACAGGTAAGCGCCTGGAGTGAGGCATGAGCGCGCCACCGGTTCAAGCGCCATGCCGAACGCAGGCTGTTGAAGGGATGGCGCACGTGTTCGCCAAGGGCGGCAGCAATGACGACCGGGAGACCGAGGTTAAGGAGCTTCACGCCAAGATCGGGAGGTTGGCATTAGAAAACGGCACGGCGGCTTTCGCGGCCCCACTGAGGCCACGGTCCGCCTTAGCTTAACAAAAGGGCTCAAACCACGAGCCCCGGCGTCCGACGAGACATGATTGTAGATATGTACAATTCAGCGAGACACCTTCTTTAATCTCCCCACTGGGGAAGGAAGGTGATTTCAATGAACAGCGATCAGCGAGAGATTCAACGCAAGCTTCGGGTTTTGGAGCATGCCGACAAGATCGGTGATGTCAGCAAGACATGCCGGTATTTCGGGATTGGGCGAGCGAGCTTTTATCGATGGCGCAAGGCCTATGCAGACAAGGGTGAGGCTGGCCTGCTCGTCGCCCGTTCTGTCTCACATAATCATCCAAACAAAATGTCCGCTGAAGTCGAAGAGAAAATCCTTCACCTAAGACGCAAGTATCATCTCGGGCCGATCCGGATTGTCTGGTACCTGGAGCGCTATCACGCCATCAAAGTCTCAGATGCAGGTGTCTATCGCACCCTCAAGCGTCACGGTCTGAACCGCCTGCCTCGCGGGACCCGATTGAGAAAGGTGCACACCCAGCGCTACAACAAACAGGTGCCGGGCCATCACATCCAGATGGACGTCAAGTTCCTGATCTTCAAAGGAAAACAGGGGCAAAAGGTCAAGCGCTACCAGTATACGGCGATCGACGACGCCACGCGGGTGCGCGCCCTGAAAGTTTACAAGCGCCATACTCAGGCCAGCGCCATCGACTTTGTGAATCACATCGTCGAGAAGTTTCCATTCCGCATACAGCAGATACGCACCGACAATGGCCATGAGTTCCAAGCCAAATTCCATTGGCATGTCGAGGACATGGGAATCCGGCACGTCTATATCAAACCAAGCAGTCCTCAGCTGAATGGAAAGGTCGAGCGATCACATCGATCAGACCAGCAGGAATTCTATCAATTATTGTCGTACAAAGACGATGTCGATCTGGCCGAAAAGCTGGACGAATGGGAGCGCTTCTACAACTTCGCCAGACCACATGGCGCCTTCAATGGAAAAACGCCTTACGAAGCGCTTCGAGAACGACTATAATTTAACAATCAGGTGTCTCGCTGATTAGCTGATATTACACCCGCCTGTTCGATCTTTGCCTGGAAAGATAACAATATAACCGGCCAGCCTGAGGCTTAAATTGAAGGCGATTGGCAGCCACTGTCAGTACTTGGTCAAAAAGAACCTTTGCTGTTTTATGATGTGACGGGCACCCGCATTGAGCCGTTTGAACCTGGTGAACAAATCAACTTCCTGAGCGGCGACAAAACGCGCCTGTTTTCCTATGTTCGTGACGTGATCTGGTAAAAGTGGTCCGGCAAGTGTGTTAGTTTTCTGGCGGATTTCCTGAAGGAGGAAGTTCGAGATGAAGAAGAAGCGCTATTCCACAGAACAGATCGTATCGGCTCTCAAACAGGCTGAGATGGGGCTGCCTGTGGCTGACTTGGTCCGCCAGATGGGCATCACCGAGCAG
>JBDXFZ010000042.1:0-3598 GCA_039990395.1 Halioglobus sp. | reverse complement strand
ACGCTGAAGCGTGTAGCTTCCGGCACATTGAGCAGTGACAGTTCAGGACGTCGGTCAGTGGACCGTTAATTTCGTATTGGATGCCTCCGCAGAGACAACTACCCGTTTGCTTCATTGATGCACTTCCTTGTGTGATAACGCTGAGGTAACCGGCGCCGAAGCGCAGCGGAGGGAACCAAAAGCGGTACGCTTTTGGCGTCCGGTTGACCGCCTGGTTAATGGCCGTTCACCACCATGGTTAAGCCTGGAAACCCAGGCCGCATGCCCTCTCCCGGAAAGCTTGCACCAACTCGACGGATGGAGAAAGGAACCAGAACGCAAACGCTACCCAACCGATTACCATTTGAGACGGACGGCCCCACGACTGGGGCACGTCATGAATACCAACACTGCTGGCCATTGTGGCAACCAAACCAAACAGCGCATTTTCCGGCCTTGGCGATCACCAGAGTGAGCGGGCTTACAACCAATCCCGGTGCCAAGGCCTTTGCACCCCACTTGCTAAAAACTCACGAATGCCGGGCCAATAACGCTGCGCACAACGGCGCCCTTGGAATGGAGGCGAAGCCGCAATGCAAAGGGCGTCCGGCGGCCCCCGGGCCGCGAATTGATGCGCCTGGTTAGATGCCGTTTACCCCGGCAATTTATTGCGGCACCCAATGCGGAATGCCCACTCCCGATACTTTGCACCAGCGCAACCCATGGCGCTAGGAAACGGAACACTGTATGGGCAAATGATGCACGAAATTTACGCCGGATTGCCCCACAACCTGAACACCGAGTTACCCGCCAAAACCGATGACTGACTGGCGGCTGTGTTTTGCCTGAAAACTACTGCCAAGCCGCGCCCGAACACCAAGCCCAAAAGCGACGAAGCCTGGGCCTTTAACGCCTGCATAAACGGCGGCTTTTACGCAGCGAAGCGGAGTAAAAGCCGTCCGGTGGAGGGCCGTCGGCCCGGAACGCATTTGATGCACTGGTTAGCTGGGGGTAACGATGAAGACCAATCCCTGGCTAACAACTCGACGGCATGCTCCGCTGCCCTGGCACCAACATATGCCGATGCACTTTGATTGAAAATACCGCCACCGAAGCGGCGAATGAACCTGAACTTCAGAGTAGCAGGTAAGCAAGGAACCGGGTTTCGGCGGACAGCCCCGCAACGCAAACGCCCCCCTTCATACCAACACCAAACTCTGATGAGCTACCAGCAAGACGACGGACTTTGACGGCCTTGGCAGAACGCCATTGATTCAGGCTTTGTTACCCGGTTTCGGCCAAGGCCAACAGCACCCAACCACCAAAAAAGACCAGGGCACTACCAGCTAACGCCCGCAGCACGCGCAAAGTTGGAGCGCAGCGGAAACTTTGTCGCTGTGCCTGCGATTGTTATAGCGCGTATGCCTCGCCAATGACTTTCTCATAATTATCAGCACTGAATTCAAACGGACCAAGCCCCTCAATAAGGTCGGGCTCTTCATAACCATTTTCGTATGCAAAATCGCTCCACACGTAGGTATCGCCGGATCTGGTGATCTTACAGCCGTATGCCCCGCAACCAATATCGGCACATTCTGGACAAATATAGATCAAGCTTCTGCCTGATTCTGTTTCTGGGCTTTCTCTAAGTAAGAGCTGCTTCAAACTGTGCTCGTTTAGGTTGGCCCAACCGCGAGCGAAACACCCCAGAAAATCTTTGTGACCACCAGCCGCACGAATGATGGTCTCTAGCAGGGAGTTACCATCTATCGTGAAATCACAGGAAAAGCTTTCATGAACTTTACATCCACCACTTTCACTTCCTGGCCTATAGAGAATCTTGAAATCTAGCACTGCACACCTATTGCGCTATAACGCAGAGCGCACCGGTGGCCTTTACAGAGCGGAGCGGCGTAAAGGGCATCCGAGTGACGCGTTTGGTTAAATGCAATTCGCGACATGCACATAACTTCCAACCCCCAGCCGCAAACAGTCTGAATAATCTTCGGGCTCAGACCCCGTAAATATGGATTGCACCAACAGAGTATGGTCCACGATCCCATCGAAGCTCAGCTCAAAACCGTGTCCGTTCCAGGCTTCACCCATTTGCCGAACAGCGGTTACCTGAGCTCCCATAAACCGATCGAACATAACAAAACTCACAATGCCACTGCCGTCGGAAGTTTGTCTTTCTTTGGGTGATGCTCCCAGTTCGTGAAATCCCAGAATCTCACCACCAATCTCAGGCTGAGCAGCGAACCAGCGGCCACCAGCTTTCAAATAGAGCACATTGAACTCATCTGCAACGTAGTTAACCAACGCTTTCTCCAGCGACAAACCTACGATCTTGGGAAGATCAGCGGTCTTTTGAAGTATGAGTTCAGGATAGTTATACGAGGTCATCTTCCCCACATTTAACGCCTGCATAAACGGCGGCTTTTATGCAGCGAAGCGGAGAAAAAGCCGTCCGGTGGAGGCCCATCGGGCCGGAACGAATTTGATGCATTTGTTAACTATTTTAATACATCATCCTCATTTATTTTCATGGCAATATTTTCATAGATTCTCGTTAACGTTTCTTCTTCTGCGGAGAACGGATATGCCACGGGGAAAGCTAGAATCATAGGCAGCCACTGGACAAGCACAATCCTATCCTTTGCTTCGTAAAAGTACTCATCCTCTCTAGCATTTAAAATTTGTGCCGTAACCTTGTAGTCCGATGTTTCCCATGATGGAACTACATATAGTGTTGCTCCGGTTATTATTGCCGGTATTAAAGCAGCAGGGTCTTTGCTCAGGTTTATGTTCACGTACATATGCGGAACACCGTCTTTTGGAACTTCGCTTTGCCTCAAGCGCCAACCATATTGTCTCATCGCAGAAATCAAAGACTCTTCGTACACTCCTAACGGGCCGTATGTAGCGCTTTTATCTATTGAATAAGTCATCAATTCTGGGTCACTACTTACGGTTGGCGAGTAGTCAGCTGTTGCCCTTGGAACTTGATAAGACTGAAACCTAGCGCAACCTGTTACAATCACCCCTATAATCGCCAGAATAGTTAGTCTCTTGATAATTGATGCCATTCTCGTACTCCCAATAGTTAACGCTGAGGTAACCGGCGCCGGAGCGATAGCGGAGGGAACCAAAAGCGGTACGCTTTTGGCGTCCGGTTGACCGCCTTGTTAATGGCCGTTCACCACCGTGGTTGAGCCTGACACCCAGGCCGCATGCCCTCTCCCGGACAGCTTGCACCAACTCGACGGATGGCGACAGGAACCAGAACGCAAAAGCCGCCGACCCGATTACCATTTAAGACGGACGACCCCACAACTGGGGCACGCCATGAATACCAACACCGCTGGCCATTGTGGCAACCAAACCAGACAGCGAATTTTCCGGCCTTGGCGATCACCAGAGTGAGCGGGCTTACAACCAATCCCGGTGCCAAGGCCTTTGCACCGCACCAGCAAAAAACTCATGAATGCCGGGCCAATAACGCTGAGGTAACCGGCGCCGGAGCGCAGCGGAGGGAACCAAAAGCGGTACGCTTTTGGCGTCCGGTTGACCGCCTGGTTAATGGCCGTTCACCACCATGGTTAAGCCTGGAAACCCAGGC
>JBDXFZ010000041.1:0-450143 GCA_039990395.1 Halioglobus sp. | reverse complement strand
TGATTGAGGCTCAATGTGGATCGCATCCATTTTGACCGCTTAATGCGGTCAAAATGGATGCGATCCACATTGAGCCTCAATGTGGATCGCATCCATTTTGACCGCTTAATGCGGTTAGGGTCGGAGCAGGCGGGGAACCCTTTTCTTGGAGAAATTCATTGCTGGGACTAAAGAATCCATCTGAAACTCAAGAGCATACAAGCTCTTTCTACGCGGCAAGTGCTAACTGGCAAACAGACTATCCCGTTTTGGAAGGGGATATAAATGCAGATGTAGTCGTTGTCGGTGGTGGATTCAGTGGCGTCAATACCGCTCTTGAACTCGCTGAGCGTGGCATAAATGTCGTTCTGTTAGAGGCCAACCGGATTAGCTGGGGAGCTACCGGCCGTAATGGTGGTCAAATTATTGGCGGTATAGGTCACGACCCCGAGCGGTTTATCAAACACATCGGTGAAGAGGGTGTGCGCGCGATATATCAAATGGGCTTGGAGGCACGCGATATTATTCGGGAGCGTGTTGAGAAATATGAGATTGATTGCGATCTGAAGTGGGGCTACTGCGATGTCGCACTCAAGCCTCGGCACATGAAGGCGTTCGCCGAGTGGAAGGAATTTGAAAAGGCTATTGGCAACACGCACGACTATACGTTGCTGGATAAGGACGAGCTCAAACAGTTCGTGAATTCGCAGCAATATCTGGGAGGGTTACTCAATTATGCCAATGGGCATATCCATCCGCTAAATCTCTGCATTGGCGAGGCGCGGGCTGCGCAGCGACTGGGTGCCGAAATTTTTGAGCAATCGAGAGTCCTGGAGTTGGTGGCCGGGGCGAAACCCCGTGTTGTCACGGAGCGAGGTAGTGTTAGCGCTCGGGAAGTAATCTTGTGTGGCAATGCGTATCTCGGTGGTTTAGTCAGTCGCCTCGCGAGTCGCGTATTGCCCTCCAGTAGTTCTGTGATTGCCACTACGCCCTTGTCTGATGAGCTGGTAGAGAGAATTCTACCGGGCGATGTTGCCGTTTGTGATCCGCGAACCGCGCTTGATTATTTTCGCCTTTCAGCAGATAAACGTATGCTCTTTGGTGGTCTTTCGAACTACTCCGGGCTTGAGCCCAGTGATGTAGTCGGTGTTCTATCTCGCAAAATGCATAAGGTATTTCCCGAACTGCGAGATATTGAGGTGGACTATGGTTGGAGTGGGCAGATTGGCATCGGTATCAATCGTATGCCTCAGCTCGGCCACCTGTCAGAGGGCGTTAGTTATATCCAGGCGTATTCTGGTCATGGGGTGGCTCCCACACACATTATGGCTCGAATAACCGCCGAAATGATCAGCGGTTCACCCGAGCGTTTTAACGTGTTTGCCAAAATCCCACATTGGCCGTTTCCAGGAGGAAAGTTATTGCGCCGACCCGGTCTTGCACTGGGGATGAGCTGGTACAAGCTCAAGGACGCGCTCTAGGGCCTACCTGGGAAAGCTCTCCGGACTTAGAGTGATCACCCAGGCATTATCATCAAATATGCCTTGCGAACTTTTTGCAGCACTTCGGCGGTGCCTTTCCAACCTTGTGGAAATACCCAACTGTCACCGGCTTTGACCTCGGTTACCTGTCCCGAATCCGATGTAAATTTCCAGTGCCCCTCGAGCAGGTGACAGAACTCAGTGACATCGAGATCAAGCTCGAGAACGCCGACTTCGCATTCCCAGGTACCTGCAACCAGATTGCCTTGCTCGAAGAATCCCTTGTCGGTTTGAAGGGGAAGCTCGCCCACCGGCTCGCCAAATGACTCTACTTTGACTAAATCGCTTAGGGCGGCACATCCGTGCTGTACGCTGATTTCTGGCATGACTCTGTCTCCTTGAGGAAAAGATTTTTTGGCTGAATTGTCGTGAAAGTGCCAATCGTATTTGAGTGAAACATAACAGGAGCAGGCAGTTCTTCCTAGCCCATCGGCGCGGAGGCAGTTTGAGCGGCTACTGCCTATACTTTGGATAATCTATGGGCCCGCCTTAGATGATCAAATACGGGAGACCAGTGTATGGCGACGGACGCCGACGTTATTGTTATTGGTGCAGGGCATAACGGACTTACCTGTGCCGGCTATCTTGCACGCGCTGGGCTGCGAGTCTTAGTGCTGGAGTCGAGGGACGTTGTAGGCGGCGCAGCCGTGACTGAAGAGTTTCATCCGGGCTTTCGAAATTCTGTGTACTCATACTCTGTAAGCTTGCTACACCCTCAGGTTATTGCCGAGCTGGAGTTGGAGCAGCATGGATTGGAAATACTGGAGCGACCCGCGGGTACGCTCAGTTTGTTGGAAAACGACCATCTGTTGTTAACGAGGGACAACGCCCAAGCATACGACGAAGTAGCGCGATTCTCCCGCCGTGATGCGCAGCGTATGGAAGAGTTTGACTCGGGTATTGCCACAGTTGCAATGGCGCTAAGAGAGCTCGCGGTGCAAGCGCCTCCCAACATAGGTGGAGGTTGGCGAGACGCGGTTAGCCTGCTTAAGTCTGGTAATCTCCTGCGCAAGTTGGACTCTCATCACCAGACTGTGTTGGCGGAGCTTATGACGCGCTCGTTAGGTGATTACCTGGACACCTGGTTTGAGGGTGAGGCATTTAAGGGTGTGCTGGGGCTGGAAGGCGTTATCGGAAATTTTGCAGAGCCCTACCATGCCGGTACAGCCTATGTGTTATTGCATCACGCGTTCGGAGAGGTAAAGGGTCGCGCAGGTGCTTGGGGTATTGCCAGAGGCGGAATGGGCGCCATTAGCGAGTCGATGGCCTCCTTTGCCCGCAGTAAGGGCGCCCGAATAGAGACTGGCTCACCGGTCAACAAAATCCTGACACGCGATGGTAAGGCCTGCGGAGTACTTACAGCTGATGGCAGAGAGCTCACATCCAGATTCGTTGCGGCCAACGTGCACCCAAAAATTTTGCTGCAAAACCTTCTCGATAGCGACATGCTTGATCCCCCTGATCAGCGCAGAATAGAAAATTATCGGAGTCACTCCGCAACGTTTCGTATGAATGTGGCTTTGTCTGAGCTCCCTCGTTTTACGAGCATGGCGGGTCGGGGCGAGCACCACTTCATGGGTGCGATTGAGGTGAGTCCTTCACTCGGTTATATCCAGAATGCGTATTACGATGCAAGGCAATTCGGTTGGTCGCGCAAGCCAGTAATATCTATGCAGGTACCCTCAACTCAGGACGATTCTTTGGCCCCATCGGGAGGCCATGTGGCCAGTCTTTTTTGCCAACATTTTCAGCGCCATTTGCCAGAGGGTCGTAGTTGGGATGAGGCCCGAGAAGAGGCTGCCGACGTTATTGTTGATACCATTGACCAATACGCGCCGAACTTCAAAGCGTCGATCGTCGGGCGACAAATAAAAACCCCGCTAGATATAGAGCGTGACTTGAACATGGTGGGAGGCGATATTTTCCACGGCGCGTTACACCTTGACCAGTTCTACTCCATGCGGCCGATTCCAGGGCACGCTGCCTACAAGATGCCAGTAGAGGGAGTTTATCTGTGCGGGTCTGGTGCGCATCCGGGCGGTGGTGTCAGCGGTCTACCCGGGCACAATGCAGCCAACGCCATACTGCGAGACCGCTAGGTTCTCTACCGTTATGACAGCACCGTTCGCGGTCGAGGCAGTACGCTAGCGTCTGTCTTTTAGGATACGCTGAGCCGCGTTGTGTCCTGGCGCCCCGGTCACGCCGCCACCGGGGTGTGAACCGGACCCACAGAGGTAGAGACCCGGTACTGGTGTTGCGTACTGCGCAGCATCCGGATGAGGGCGAGCACTGTACAATTGATCCGGCTCCATACGTCCATGACAGATATCACCTCGGGTCATACCGAACACCCGCTCAATATCCAGCGGTGTCAGGCACTGCGTGTGCACCAGTATGTCGGGGAGGTTCGGAATGAATCGACTTACATGCTCTAGGATATTCTTTACCACACTGGGTTTCTTGTCATCCCAATGTTCACCGTTGGCCAAGTCGTAGGGCATATATTTGCATAGTAGACTCATTACGTGAGTGCCAGGCTTGTCAGTGAGACTACTATCGACGGTGCTGGGGATAATGGCCTCAATGATCGGTGGGTGCGCAGGTATACCCGAGCGCGCAGACATATAGGCCTCATCAAGGTGCTGCATGCTCTCTATCAGGGTAATGCTGGCTTGGTGCTGAGGTCCCACGCCTGTGGAGGGTATTGCTTTGAAGTCAGGCAGTCCGCGCAGTGCGAGATTCATACGCAGTGACGCCGACTCTTGTCGGAATACGCTAATGTCGCGCGCAAAGTCGGTGGACAGATGCTCTTTACCGAGCAGTTTCAGAAACGTACGCTTGGGATCAGTGTTGGCGGCTACCACGTTGGCGCGGATCGTATCGCCACTTTCCAGCCTCACGCCCGATACCGAACCACCCTCGACGAGGATCTGCTCCACCGGGGCATTAGTTTGAATTGTGACAGCCTTGTCGCGTGCGGAGCTCGCCATAGCCTGCGTAATTGTACCCATGCCGCCTTTCACAAGACCCCACGCACCCTTGCGTCCGCCAATCTCACCTACAGCGTGGTGCAGCATGGCCAAACTAGCGCCGGGTTGGGTCAGTGGAGCATAGTTGGCAGGCATAATGTGCGCTGCAACCATGGCTTTGACTTTGTCACTTTCGAACCAGCGCTCTATTATGCTCTGAGGTGCACCGATAAAAAATTGCAGTAACCTCCAGCGACTATCTTTGTCCAGTCGGTGAATGTCTAACCCCAGCTTCACACTTTCCAGTAAGTCGTTCAGCCCGCCGCCATGTAATTTTGGAGGGGCCTTAAGCCACTGCTTAGAGAGTATCTCGCCGACCTTGTCGATGCTGTCTTCGAAGGCGAGCATGGCATCGTAATCGCTATCGGAAAACCTACCGTACTCGGCCCGGTCGTGATGTTCGTCACCGTTTAGCAGTAGGTAGTCACCGCCCGAGTTTAGGTAGAGTGAATTCTCCAGCAACAAAGGCTCATAGCCATAACGTGCCAGCTCCAGATCCCTCACTACTTCGCTACGCAACAAGCTGACCACGTACGAAGCGAGTGAGTTTCGGTAGCCCGGGTGGAATTCCTCGCTCACAGCAGCGCCGCCGACAACGTGCCGACGCTCAAGAACGCACACCTTCATACCGCCCATGGCCAGATAGTTCGCCGTTGTCAGCCCATTGTGGCCTGCGCCTACAACAATGGCATCAAACTGGTTGTGAGACATTGCCAACCCCTATAGGTGACTTCGTAAAGACCGCTGTCCCCAAGCCGATTGCGAGAAGAGGCAAAAAGGGCTCAAACGGCCAGAAGGGTAGCCAGAGCTCTAGCTCGGCAGACCATTCCGGCGATGTGAGGAATCCCGTAACAGCGGCCTGCCAATATAATCCGGTTGCGGCGACTAGCACACCGAAGACAATTATTGCGCCCCCCAAAAATCTGTAAACGATTGCGCTGCTTGTTTTAGAATTATGGGAGTCGTTCCTTTTTTGACGTTGTTTACCCCAGGCTGCAATGCGCAGGGCAAAGGCAAAAAATCCGCCCCAGTAGTATAAATAGTCAATCGGCCTGGGATCGTCATAGTAATAAAGGTTCCACCAATAAACGCTAAATGCGTACGCCCAAAGACAATAGATGCCGCCCTTTTGGATGATCTTCCACTGCTGCTGATTGACATGCTTGCGACCAAGCGCAAATGAGGTGAGCACCATAGCGCCGAGAAATATGTAGCCGACACTACCTTCCAGTTCGTCGCGAAAGTAATAAACACTTTCTGCGTAGTAGGTCCTGTAGGTAGTGGACAGGGTGAAAATGAAAACGGCCTGCCACGCCATTCCGGCGGCAAAGCACAGACCTATATAGCGGCGGTTACGTAACCACCAGCGTGATAGCTCTGAAGGGAAAAGAATGTTGAAGGACGAGGCCGCCATTGCCAGATAGATAAATGGAATGGCAAGCCGAACGGAATACCCGATCATTGCCGATATTCCTTCTCCTGTCGAAAGGTCTACAGCAAGCATATGAGTAACGACAAGCACAGAAATCAGAAAGGCAACAATGCCGAAAAGCGCCCAGCCATTTAGCGTGCTGTATCGAAGTAGAGTCGTCAGACGGGATTACCCCCAGTTACAGTGATGTCGCTATAAATCCAATTGCTGGAAAGTGTCGCATCCAGCTGTACCATCTACATCCGTGCCGATAGGACGAGAGAAAATTCTATCTGCACCATGTTAGGGTAGCAGATTCGCTATCACGAGAAGTGATTCTGGTTCATTGCACTTTACGGAAGAGACTATGCGGTTAGTCATTGTTAGCGTGGTTGCCCTGATTCCCTGGTTGATCGCAATGTATTTTCTGTTCTGGCTCGACAGAGAACAGATATGGACAGTTTTCACACCCTATCGTGACATTGCGTCACTTGGCATTTTGGTGGTGGGAATGAGCCTGTCGTTTATCTCGCTATGTGGGTTGATGAAACGGAAGTAGGCTGGGCGGCATAGCGCATCCAGGAAGCTGCCTGAGGCAAGGCGAGGTTCCCTACGGCGCATCTGCCAGCGCTGGAATAATTTTCCGTAGCCGTAGATACATGAATAGGTAGATTGCAAAACCGATCAGCGAAGCCAGCGCACACATAACGAATACACCGCCATAACCAAGCCCCAGCGCCAGTATAGAAGCGGCAAGATTGGGCCCCAGAATTTGCCCCAGCCCTTGAGCGCCCGGCATCAATGCGGCAAACCGCCCGGAGTGGTCGATATTGGCTATGGTCGCAGACTGATAGACATCTACAAATATCCAGCAAAAGTTGAAGGCAAACATACTGATCATGACATTGATGTTGTTGATGCCATTCGCGAGCATCCCGACAATCACAGCCTGAGCAATCAGTGTGGCGAGCAGTGGGCGTGCAAGTCCATAGCGATTGCTGATTAATGTGGCGCAGGCGCAACCAATAACAGAAAATATCGATGTGTAGACGAGTAGCTCACCAACCCACTGGGGATCGGCCGAGGAGGCCGCGCTAGCTAGCTCAATATAGGTCCAGTAGGCGCCTATATTAAGATAGGTAAACAACACCGCTGCGAGGACTAGCCAAGGTACGGATTTGGGAACCTGAACTTGTTCCGGATGGTGCAAGTGACTCTCGTCTTCAATATCGAGTTCTACGTTCAGGCTCTTCTCAATAGGACGCGGGGGTAGCCAGGGTAGAAACAGCAACCCGACGATGTAGGTTCCGATAAAGAATAGGTAGATCTGGTTCATTGTTAGTTTGGGTAGCAAATACAGTTCGCCGCCTTGCGAAAATGCGAAGGAAAACAGCAGTATGTTGAATGCTCGCGCTGGTTTGGACGTACCAGCCAGTGTGGCGATGGCAATGGCAGTGAATGCACCACTGCCGATTCCTGCAAGAAATCGTAGCCAAAGGGTTTCTTCGTAACTTAGCATTACCATACATAATGCGTTTCCGGTGATAGCCAATGCAGCGGAATATATAGCCAGTACGCGACGGTTAACTCTTGCGATAAAGAGTGAGATCACGACAGCGCCTAGTGAGAATCCTCCAAGGTCGGCCCCCGCGACGCGTCCTACTTGTACTTCTGTAAACCCTAAAAGCGAAACCCAGGCCGTGCTGATGACCGGGATGCCCACCATGACGGTGTATCCCGCCAAAGCCATATAGACGGCCATCGCAATGGTACGCCAGTCATCAAATATTGTGTGGTGATAGACAAGGGTTGCACGTTGGCTAGGCATGGTACTGGCATCCTCTCATTGGTCTGACCTTCTCATGCGTCGTACCAATAGCCGTCCGGGTCTTCTGGAAAAACTCCCAAGTACTGGCCATGGGCCTGATACCCCATCAATCTCTGCACGCTATCGGGGTAGCTTCTTGCGATTTCGCGGGGTACGCAAAGATACTGATTCTCCTCCTGGCGAAGCCAGCCCAAGGCGTAGGTGTTGATTAGTCCGGTACGTGGCTTGTCGCTGGAGTTTGCACCACCACCATGCCAAGTAGAGCCAAAATACAGTAGCAATGAACCCCTGGGCATAACTGCTTGGGTAATATCACTCTCCTGAACTTCGCCTCCCCTGTGACTATTGTCTGGCGCAGTCCAGTGACTCTTGGGCACCAGTCGCGTAGCGCCGTTTTCAAGCGTAAAGTCATCCAATGCCCACATTGCACCCAGTTGAAACTCTACATCTGGAATACGCAGGGGGTAAAAGTCATCATCCTGATGTAGCACTTGCTCTGCTTCACCCGGATGAATCTCGATGGCGGTGGTACTGCCGATTCGATAGTTATCGCAGTGGGGTTTGAGTACGGCGTCGGCTACTGCGAGAACCAGTGAGTGTGCGATGAGATCCGCAGAGTGGTGAGATATTGCAAGTAGTGCGCTCAGGCGTCTCGTATTGTGGCCATTGAAATCATTCTTGAATTTATCCCCTTCTGCGCAAAAATGCGGCTGCAATTCTGTAGATATGGTGTCCAAAAGCTGCGTAGAGGCTAGCCGTTCAACAATGACGGCACCGTCTTGTAGCAATGCCGCTACAACCGCTGCGGGATCTACTTCATTGGAAAATGCTTGCATCATTGTCATTGATGGCTCTCCATGCCACCGGCCTACAGAGTACGATTTATGTCTTTCGGTTGGCTATAGTCCCGAGCCGTCTGCCGAATAGATCACCCAAAATTTGGTGTAGCCATCTGTTTCCCAGATGCCGGTCCATTCCTTGGGTATAGTGACAGCCTCACCAGCACTTATAGTCTGTACACTACCGTCACTTGATGTCAGCGTAACGCTGCCCTCCGTAAAGTACATAAACTCATCCACACCGTAGGGTTCGGTGATTGCGGAACGAGTCTTGCCAGACTGGTACATGCCCGATGCAAACTTTTTGTCGCTAGACAGCAAGCTGGTAACGTCGAGTGTGGTGTGCCCATCTTCATGAGTCGTTTTGATCATTGTTTCATGCTTGAAGATATCACCGCTTATGTCTGCTCGGTTGATCTTGGCAGGCA
This sequence comes from Halioglobus sp., assembly GCA_039990395.1. GTDB lineage: Bacteria > Pseudomonadota > Gammaproteobacteria > Pseudomonadales > Halieaceae > CALINF01. The sequence goes on along the minus strand of JBDXFZ010000041.1, from coordinate 441,088 downwards.
CTATAGTGTCGTTCTCTGCAGCAAACGAGCCGTTTGCGAGTACTAGCAACGCCAGTGTTAACATCAGCTTATTCATCGATTGATCCCTTTTTCAGTGAATTTTCTGTTTGTAAATTTGCGATATAGAAAATTTCTCGAGCTATAGAGCTAACTGTTCATTCACAGCACGGTCAGCAGAGTCGATGGCACCATCTACATAGGCGTAAGCCTCGGAGTCGGAGTTGGCCACTGATATTCTCCCCATCCGTGTCCGGCCAAGTATATGAGGCCCGTTGTACCTATCGTACTCAGCAGGAACGCCGATACCTTCGAACTCATAAGCGTAGCCGTGCGGCCAGCGGTTGAGAGTAATAGCTGCAATTTCCTTTTCCGCATCAAAACCGTGAGGCCCCAGCATGCCGTCAAAATGCGAATAGATGTCTGTCTCAAAATCCGAGTAGCTCATCTGCAATAACTTGGCTCGACCTGCTTTGTACTGTGACATATTGTCTAACCCGCGAACTGTCGGCGAATACCATGCAGAGATCACAATAGGCTCATCGGGTTTCTGCGCATACTGATACGCGCCCATGCTTACAGGAAAATCCAGGCGTAGCCGCTTGAACATGACATCGCCAGGTGAATACATCATGTAGTGGCCGGCATCAGCAAAGGCCTGCCAGTTACGAATGGCGATGCTGCCTATCACGAATGGAATTTTGGTCGCGTAACGAATTGCCTCAACCTGTGGCTGCGGCATTTCCGGGCACAGATGCGGAATGATAGCGTTGTAACACGCCATAACGACGTGCCGCGCACGAACCCGGTAGGAAGTGCCGTTATTGACATAGGTAACGTCAACTTCTTGTCCATTGGTGCTATGGCGCGCGCTAACCACAGTGCTGTTCAAACGGACCTTCACGAAACTGTCATCCGTATCCAGGGCAGCGTAATTGACGCGTGCGGTTACCAGGTCTTCCATATCGGAGCCAGGAACGGCTTTAGGAATTAGGTCGCGCACCAGTGAGCGAGCAACGCCTGCATTGCCATCAGGAAAATGATGAATGTAGGGCTCTTCATATGATGCGTATGCTTTAAACCCAAGATGCGACGTACCTGGAAACCCATACTCCTTTGCTTCCCACGCGGAAGCAGCTTCCCAGCCCACACCGATCATGGGCAAAAAGGAATCTTGTAGAATCTGGCGAACGGACTCGGGCACATCGGCGTATTGATCGAGAAAATCGAGATAGCTTATGTTGCGCAGAAGTGTTTCTTTCTTGTCGCTATCCATACCTTGCAGATAGTCTACTTCCTCTCCCAGTAGCTTTAGAAATGCTTCCTGATCGCTCTTGGGAATGGGCATTGCATAGATAGCTGCCGCCACTTGCTCTGGCGAGAGACTGTCGGACTCAAGCGGGTTGGCGACCAGGCGCCGCGTGCCGTAGGTTTTCTCATCGAAATAGATGCTCTCATCCATGCCGCGGTTACTGAAGAAAGACTGATCGAAAAATTCATAAAAGCGATCAGTGTCGATAGCAACATCTTTCAGAAGCTGGTTGGCGACATCGGAGTACGCTGAGGGTGTGTCGATGGTCTGGCTGCCACCGTAGCCCAGAAGTGTATCGCCATCCACATCCAGCTCATTGCGTCGCGCGTGCCCGCCAAAGTCATCATGGTTGTCTAGTATCAGGATGCGGCTGTTGGCGTCGCTGCGGTCACGAAAGAACTTGGCGGCTGACAAGCCAGAAATGCCTGCCCCAACCACAACCAGGTCATAGGTTTTTTCCGTTTGCTGGCGCGGGGATGGAAAGGATTTGCCCTCACGGGCTATGGCGTGAGCAACTTCAAAAGAGCTGTCGTTGCTGCCGCGAATACCGGTAAGCGAAGGCGGATAGTACTCCGGTCCTATCGCTTCGGCGGGCAGTAAGCCTTCAGCGACCGCCTGCATAGGCGACAAGTGCAAGCCTGCCGCCCCCAGCGCTATACCGCCGACAAAGTCGCGCCTTGAGAGTTTGCGGGTCATGCGTTCACAGAGGCGCCATACTCCACTCTAGAAGCGGGGTATGAGGCGCCTCTGCGAGGCGTTAAACAACTCAGAACTCGTAGCCCAGACGTACACCGGCAGTTCTTGGTCTTGATGGCCCAAATGTATGCTGCGCATAGATATTGGTCTCAGTGGGATCATCAGCGTAGGCGCCATCGAACCACTCCTGGTCGAAGACATTCTCAACGTAAGCGCTGACGCTCCAGCTCTCCTGACGATAGCCCGCTATGATATCAGTCTGATTGAGTGCCTCGATACGCTGATAAATCAGCCCTTCATCGGGCCAATCACCTCGATAGTCGTCCTCCCAGGACCAGGCAACGGTACCAAAGGCCTCGCCACCGCTCTGACCTATCGGGAAGACACCGTTTAAGACAGCAAATGCAGTGTACTCAGGGGCCCACGGGATTGAGTTGCCCTCGCAGGCGTTAGCGCCTTTTACAGGGTCAAGTACCTCTCCTGCGCCACAAAACGCTTGTACATCGTTTGCTTCGGAGTCGAACCATGATGCGCCTAGTCGCAGTGTGAGGTTGTCAGTTATTGCAGTATTGACCTCAGCTTCAAGGCCCCATCCATCCAGCTCGCCAACATTATCGACAACCTGACGTGGACCTTCTGAGAATATCGCCTGCAAATCTTCGTACTGATAATAAAAAGCAGTTGTCGCTACCTGGGTACGTCCCCCGAACAGCGTAGATTTATACCCTATTTCATAAGATGTGACTGTTTCCGGGCCAAAATCGCCTGGCCTCTCAGACCCCGGAAGCCCAACGCAGGTCCCGAACGCGCAACCATCCGCCCCCGGACCTTCGATATTGAAACTGCCAAAGCCGCCGGGCTTGTAGCCTGTGGCCACGCTGCCGAAGATCAGTGTGTCGTCGTCTGGCCGCCAGTTTGCAACTAATCTCCAGGTAACTTCATCCCAATCCTGCTTATCCTTCAAGGCGCCTTCTGGTGTGGTGAAGCCCGTTTGCGCCTTGTATGCGAGCAAAGATGAATCCGGAAGCACCTGCTGAGAGAATTCCTTTTCATCGTAGCTATAACGTAAGCCCGCGCCTATATCAAAGCTGTCACTGAGCCCGTATTTCAGATCAATGTAAGCAGAATAGCCCTCGTACTTGCCCTTAATTCGGTTGCGGTCGTTGATATTGCCGTCGGGTGATGAATTCCATTCGTCAGGGAGGCCACCGGGAAAATAAATGTCAGTTATATAACTCGATCCATAGTAGTCCGGATCTAAATAAAAGTAGTAGTCATCGAGATAGGCTACGTAATCAGGCAGTCCAGCACAATCAGTGGACCAATACCCCAGGCAATAAACATCTTCTTCCTGCTGACCAAGGAATACAGTATCGATGTCCTCACTGTAATAGGAGGCGCCCGCGTACCAGCCTAATGGTCCTTCGTCGTTAGACGTAAGGCGAAACTCCTGTTCAATGTACTCGCCGCTCTGCTCCTGTCCGTAATTGAACGTGCGTGTTGGCAAGCCGTCGTAGTCTTCGACGTAGCCATAATCGTGATCTTTGTAGCCAGTAAGCGAGCTTAGTGTCGCAAAGCCCAGGTCATAGTCGATCAACAAACCCACCGAGTAGATTTCTGCTTCATCTTTGGGCTTCAGCGAGTTGTCGTTGTTTACCGTCAACTTGTCATTGGACAGCGGAATGGGCACGCCGCCGTTGATACGCGTCTGGTTGATGTTGAAGGCGTCGCCGTTGCCTGTAGCGCGATAGACGGTGCCGAACTGATCACGATCATCATATTCGAACATGAGGTCAGCGGTTAGGCGCTCATTCTCATAGCGCGTGGTGATCCTGAAGCTCTGGTTTTTGTGATCAATCAGATCGGGGCCACCGGCCAGATTTTTGACATAGCCATCTTCCTCGGAATGATAGCCGGCGATGCGTACCGCGAGATTGTCAGTAATTGGATAGTTAACGCCACCTTCGAAGACAAGTATGTCACGCTCACCGACATCCAGCTCCGCATAGCCTTCGACTTCTGAGACGTTGGGTTTGTTGGTAATAATGTTCATCGCGCCGCTGACGGAGTTACGGCCAAACAGAAACCCCTGAGGGCCGCGGAGTACTTCAGCACGCTCAATATCATATAGGCTGGATACCGCTGCGCCATTTCTGCCCTGATAGAGTCCGTTCTTATAGAGGCTGACCGATGGATCCCCGCCGTTGCCAAAGTCGATAGTCCGGATGCCGCGAACACTGACAAAATCCAGGAAGCTGTCTTTACTGTTGCCGCTGATGCCGGGTGTGAAGCTAATCAAATCCTTGATATCGTTCAGGTTGATCGCGCGAATTGCATCACCTGACATGGCTGTGATCGCGATCGGCACGTCCATCACCGATTCAGCGCGTTTTGTTGCGGTGACGATCACTTCCTCAAGCTGTTGCGCCTGCAATGACTCAGCAGTAAAGCCTGCCATCAAAGCAATCGATACAGCTTGCGCCATCGTGGTGCGCTTCAGTGCACCCACACGAGGTTTTTTGGATGGTGTGTGCGTCAGCTTATTATTGGGAAGATTATTCATTATTGTTCCTCTGCGTTAGCTGATATGAATTGCTATTGACACGTTGGTTAGCCACCTGCAATTAACCGTAGCTTGTCACGCTGATGCCTACTTCGACATCCCCCAAAAGTGTTAACCACCTAGCAAGAGGCTACCGCCAATCGACGTGGCCTGCAATGGTATGTGCGTTCTTTAGCTTCTGGGTGCTCCCGCGACAGCTTCAGTCGCGGTGATCAATTCGCGCTGCTGGCGGACTTTCGAACAAACGCTCTAGATCAGCAGGCTCTCGGGGACGCGCTCATCGACCAGTGTCTGGCGCATCGGTGCTAATTGCGACTCGTAGCGACGCCATCTGCCGACGGAGCGGGTATGGGCAGGCTGGCGAACTTGCACCGCACTGGCCGTGGTCACTGCCGCCTTCTGTTCATGAAAATTGAGACAAGCGTCCTCCCACGGTAGCTCGAGGAAGTCGATTAAAGCGCGGGCATTGGGTTCAAGATTAGTTGCCGTATCTTCATATGAGATATCAAAGAAGCGATCACCAAAACGTTCACGCCAAGTGGCCATTAAATGAAAATACCTGGCGTGGTGCCTCGCCATCTCTTCCTGCTGATAGGAGTGCAGGTAGGCATCTGCAAATAGCTGCTTGAAACTGGCAAAGCACGCATCCATCGGGTTTCTTCGCAGATGCACGATTTTGGCATTTGGCAACGCTTTTAGAATCAGGGGAATGTAGAGATAATTTGGTGGTAGTTTGTCGACGAATCGTGGCAGGTTGCCTCTTAGCTTGGCGGTGAGCTGCAAATAGGCACCCCCCAGCTGTTTTGGTTCAATGTTGGCCCCGAGGGTCGCTAGTTTCGCAGATTGGTGTTTGGGTTCCCTGTAGTCCGATAGCCTCCGTATGCATTGGCCAAACTGTTTCAACTCTCCTGCCGAGAAAACGGTGGAATGGCTAGTGATGATCCGTTCGACCAGTGTCGTCCCCGTTCTGGGCTGTCCCACTACAAATATCGGTGCAGCGCTATCGTGCCCCGTGTTGCCTTTCGCCATCCAATCCTGGGTAAACGTATCGCGGAATGCATCGTACATCTCGATCTCGGCTTGTTCATCGAAATCGATGGTGCTGCGCCTGGCCGCTGCGCCGCGGGAGAAAGCGGCAAATGCGTTGTCCCAATCCTCCAGGTCCTCCAGCTCCTTACCCAAGCCATAGTTGAGAAACGCTAGACCCTTTGGATTGCGGTTTTCCTGTTGTGCGAGTCGCTCCAGCTCAACGACATGACTGCGATCTTTGGCCTTTTTCAGGCCGGAGAGCAACCAATGGGCATTGGGGTTGCCGGGCTGTACCTCCAGTGCTCTGTGCAACAGAGATTCTGCTTCGTCCATATGGTCCAGAAACATCTGGTTGTTGGCTTGATTAACAAGGAACTGCAGCCTCTTGGGTTCTTTGTTGAGCGCTTTGCTGATCCACTTGCCTGCCTCGGGCTGATCTCCCATCAGTCCGTAGACAGTACCGATCAGGTCGTCGACGATGGGGTTGTCATCGCTATTTGCCACGGCTTGCGCCAACGCCTTGTCTGCTCTGCCGGGCTGCCCGGCCTGAGCGAAAAGGCGAGCGAGGTTGGCCCACGCCGCGCCGTGATCAGGCTGCAGCTTGGTAACTGACCCAAACGCTTGCACAGCGTTCCATGTCTGCTTTAGTTCCAGTGCGATCAAGCCGACCAGGAAATGTGCCTCTACTAGATCAGGCTTTGCGCCCAGTAGCCGTCTGCAGCAGTCGCCAGCCTCATTCAGGCGGCCAGCCGAGAGGTGGCTGAACCCTTCTCTCAACGTAGTCTGCATCCAAGGGGCCTGTTTGGCGGGGGAGCGCTTTGTCATAGTCGAATCTGCTATCTGAGTGCCGAGGGTTCGGGGGCTATATGCGTAGCGGCTCCATGTGACTGCAATACGCTCATTGCCTGGAGAGAGGCGGCTGCATATAGGCTACAAGGGTATCGCCACCTGCGTAGTTCTGTGCGCTCATCAGGGAATCCAGAAATAGGTAAAACAGCTCGGCCTGTGAGGAGATTTCCAGCTTGGCATAGGCGTGCTTGCGGTGGAGCTTTACGGTTTCCATTGAGATGGATAGCTTCTCTGCAACTGTCTTGGTGCTGTGACCGTGTAGCACAAGGTTGATCACTTGGGCTTCGCGCTCGGTCAACAAACTGGAACCGAAGGCAGTGAGAGCGCCATGCAACTGCGCTCGCAGATTCTGTGATGCCGCGCTGGAGGTGTGTGATGCCCAATGCTGCTGACAAAGGACTTCGATAGTGGGCGCGATCGCTGCCAAAATGGCGAACTGGGTTGCAGAAAAGCGGGTACGCGGGGTGATTTTTCCCAGCGCGATATTGATGAAGCCGTCTTCCATTACGGGAAACACATAGCCGCATTCGTCGCGGTAGCCGCAATTGCGATACCAGTTCTGATAATACTCGGAGTCCTTGAAGCCGGTGGGAGACAAGTCGCGCAAACGGAAAACCCCGAAGTTCTGATCTCGCTCGGCGGCGAGGTAGTAAGGATCCAGCAGGAATGCACCTTTCACGAAGCGGTCCAGCGTTGACGTACCTGGGGCCGCCGGTTCCTCAAAGTATTCAATTATAGGCATGGCACCGCGCGGATACACGATGACGGTGGCATCATCAATGGGGATAACCGCTTTTAGCGTTGCTATAAGCTGCTCGGCAAAACCTTCCTGGCCCACCAACGGGATGAGTCTGGCCAAGTGTTGGCTATAGCTGGCGTAGGAGGCGAGGTCAGGCATAGTTCAAGGCTAAATTGTTTTTGGGAATAGGGCGTGTCGCCACAGGATCGTCATCATAGCGTGATTGCCACCCAATCTAAAAATGCTTGATTGGCGCGTGAGATCGCTCGTCCCTTACGTTTGGCAAGCGCCATGTCAACGGATGTATCACCCAGGATGGGAATGCCCGCAATACCCGGCTCCTGGTCTGCAAGCATCTGCAAACCGACGGTCATGCCTACACCCTGTTTTACCATGCGCATCAATAGCGGCAGGAAATTGGTTTGCAGGCGCAGGTTCAGTGTGGTGTCGGTGTCGCGGCAAAGTGCGTCCAGCTTGCTACGAATAAAGTAACCGCTTTCATACAGCACCATGGGCTGGTCGTGCAGATCTTGGATAGTGACGGATTTCCGTTTGGCCCAGGGGTGATTCGCGGCAACGCAAAGCACCATTTTTTCACGCACAAGGGGTATCAGGTCGAGTTCATCAGAATGCTGGGTGCGGTGGGTAACACCTATCTCCACTTTATCTTCGAGCAGCAGGGTTTCCACTCTTTCTGTGCCTGCCTGTGTGACGGCGGCACTCAAGCCGCTGTGCTCATTGAGGAAGGCAGACAGCAGGTCGGGCAGATAATAGGTGGCCAACATGGATGGGCACGCAATATTCAGTTCACCCTGTATCAGGTTTCGCAGAGAGGAGCTTGTAGCGAGCAGCTCAGAGGACTCCTGCAGGATGCGCCGGGTTCTGCGCAGTACCTCCTCGCCTTCGGCGGTCAGCATGACATCACGACCTGATCGATCCAACAGCTTAAGCCCCAGCGATTCCTCAAGCTTGCGTACTGCGATGCTCACGGCCGGTTGAGCCATGTGTAGCTGATGCGCGGCACGGCTGAAGCTGTGATTGTCAGCTACCGCGGCGAAAATCTCTAATTTGCGAAAGTCCATGTTTCTAATATACAAAAAATATCCGAATGATAGAAAACATATATTTTATCAATGTGACAGGCTTTGTTACTGTGCGTGTCTGTTTATGCGCGATATCGGGAGTGATCATGAGTAAAGGTAAGCAATGGCAGAAGCTGGACTGGCAGGATCCTTTCCTGCTGGAACAACAACTGACCGACGAACAGCGCATGGTGCGCGATAGCGCGCGTCAATATGCACAGGGCCAATTACAGCCTCGGCTGCAGGAGGCCTTTCGTAAAGAAGAGACTGACCCGGAAATTTTTCGCGAAATGGGAGCCCTTGGTTTGCTGGGCTCAACCATCGAGGGCTACGGTTGCCCGGGAGTTGACTATGTAAGCTACGGCTTGATAGCCCGCGAAGTGGAGCGTGTGGATTCTGGCTATCGCTCGATGATGAGTGTGCAATCGTCGTTGGTGATGTACCCGATTTACGCGTATGGCACTGAGGCCCAGCGTGAAAAGTATCTGCCTAAACTCGCTACCGGCGAGTGGATTGGTTGCTTTGGCTTAACCGAGCCAGATCACGGTTCGGACCCTGGTGGCATGGTTACGCGCGCACGCAGTGTTGATGGCGGCTATAGCATCACTGGGGCGAAGATGTGGATCAGCAACAGCCCCATTGCCGATGTGTTTGTGGTCTGGGCCAAGACCGATGACGACAAGATTCGCGGCTTTGTGCTTGAGAAGGGCATGCCCGGTCTGAGTGCTCCGAAAATCGAAGGGAAGCTTGCGCTGCGTGCATCTATCACCGGTGAAATCGTGATGCAGGAGGTGTTTGTCTCGGAGGAACATTTGCTCCCCGATGTGGAAGGCCTCAAAGGGCCATTCGGCTGTCTTAACAATGCGCGCTATGGCATTGCCTGGGGCGCGCTGGGCGCAGCAGAAGCCTGCTGGCACGCGGCACTTAACTACACCCTTGAACGCACCCAGTTTGGTCGGCCGCTCGCCTCCAAGCAGTTAGTCCAGTTAAAACTGGCAGATATGCAAACCGAGATAAGTTTGGGGTTGCAGGGCTGCCATCGAGCAGGCGAACTGATGGACGCCGGCAAAATCGCGCCGGAGCTAATTTCGTTGATCAAACGTAACTCTTGCGGCAAGGCACTTGATATCGCGCGCGCGGCGCGGGATATGCTCGGCGGGAATGGCATCTCCGATGAGTACCCCGTGATGCGCCATATGGTGAATCTGGAAGTGGTTAATACCTACGAGGGTACGCACGACGTACATGCGCTGATTCTGGGCCGGACCCAAACTGATATCCCGGCGTTTTAACAGTGGGTGCGCTGTCGCACATTCGTGTGCTCGATCTTTCTCGTGTGCTGGCGGGTCCCTGGGCAAGCCAGATTCTGGCGGACTTAGGCGCTGAAGTTATTAAAGTAGAGCGCCCCGGGCACGGTGATGACACTCGCGCCTGGGGTCCTCCATTCATGTCCGATAGCGACGGTGAACCCACATCGGAGTCGGCCTACTATCTTTGTACCAACCGCGGTAAACAATCGGTTGCCATTGATATGAAAACCCCCGAGGGCCAGGAGATCATCCGCCAACTCGCAGCCGACAGCGATATTCTTATCGAAAACTTCAAGGTAGGCGGTGCTGCGAGTTTTGGTTTGGACTACCCCTCGTTAGCCGAGCTCAACCCCCGGTTGGTGTACTGCTCTATTACAGGTTTTGGCCAGAACGGTCCGCTGAAAGACAGGCCCGGCTACGATTTTCTTGTGCAGGCCATGGGCGGCTTGATGAGTGTTACTGGCGAGAAAGACGGTGAACCAGGCGCCGGCCCGCAAAAAGTGGGAGTGGCGCTCACAGATATCATGACAGGCCTGTATGCCGCGATCGGTGTTCTTGCAGCGCTTGCCGAGCGTGAGCAATCAGGTTTGGGGCAGCACGTTGATCTGGCGCTACTCGATGTCACGGCCGCGACCCTAGCGAATCAGGCGACCAATTATCTTGTGGGTGGCATGAATCCCACACGGCTGGGGAACGCGCACCCTAATGTGGTGCCTTATCAGTCTTTTGTCTGTGCAGACGGACATTTGATCGTAGCTGTGGGTAATGACGCGCAGTTTCGTCGTTTTGTGGCAGAGCTTGGGCTGCCGGAGTTGGCGGATGACACCCGGTTTGCAACGAACCGCAAGCGCGTGGAACATCGGGAGGAATTGATACCGCCTTTGCAAGCGAAGATGTTGGAGCATTCCAAGCAGGAGTGGATAGATCGACTGGAAGCGGTCAGTGTACCCGCCGGGCCGATCAATTCGGTGGCAGAGGTGTTCGATGAGCCGCAGCTCGCTGCAAGGCAAATGCGCGTGCAGGTGCCGCATCCTCTCAATCCTGAACTTGAACTTGTTGGCAGCCCGATTAAGCTGTCTCGTACGCCGGTTGATGACCGCCGCCCGCCGCCTATGCTCGGAGAGCACACGGAGCAGGTGCTGGCTAAGCTTAATCTTCCCCTGAGCAGTTAATAACGATTGGATCTAACCGCGAGCTTGCTTTCGCAGGCGGCAGATGAATAATCGAGCGCTTCGTCAATCGGTTTGGCTTGAGGTCGTGTCGTGAAAAAATTGCTGTGGTTATTGCTTGTAGTAGTGATGCTTGTTGCAGGCTCAGGTGCATTTTTGCTGTGGGGTAAGCAACCCTCGTCATTCCCCATCGGTAGTGAAAGCGCCGCGCGGCTTAACCCCGGTCCATTCGAGGTGCACTCGCATGAAGAACTCTTTATCGACACTTCCCGCAACACCAACCCCAATGGTGATTTTGCTGGCAGTGCAGGGCGTCGGCTAGAAGCCACGGTCTGGCACCCTGCGTCCAGCGCCCAAGGCCCCTATCCACTGGTTATGTATAGCCATGGTTTTACCTCAACCCGTAAGGGCGGTACTTACCTTGCAGAACATCTAGCCAGCCATGGCTATGTCGTGGTGGCGGCCGACTATCCCCTGACCAGCTTCTCCGCGCCTGGTGGGCCTGCAGTCGAAGATGTGGTGAATCAGCCTGCGGATATAAGCTATATGATTGATCGCGTGCTCGAGCAAAACAGTACAGAAGGCCATATGCTGGCCGGGATGATTGATCCCAAGCGAATTGGCGCTACGGGTATTTCTCTAGGTGGTATGACAACAACGCTAGTGACGTATCATGCGGATATGCGTGATTCTCGAATCAATGCTGCATTATCGATTGCTGGTCCGACGGCTCAGTTCACCCCGCATTTTTTCACCACCACGGATGCGCCTTTCATGATGTTGGCGGGTAACATTGATGCGCTGGTACCGTATCAAACCAATGCGGCGCCCGTTGTTCAGAAAAAGGCCGGTGCAGAGCTGGTGACCGTGCGCAATGGCTCGCATACCGCATTTGCAGGGCCCGCCGCCAGTTTGAGATGGATGAATAATCCGGATTCATTGGGATGTGCTGTCGTACTGCGCAACATAGATTCAGGGCAGAGCGTGGATTGGGGTGAGATTCTGGGTGGGGCGGAGCAAGGCGTAGATGCCGACTTTCCCAATGACCTGTGTGTGATGGATCCGTTACCCCAGGCGCTGAATGTACTTCGGCAGCAGATGATCGCACAGGTGGTTGTGACGGCTTTTTTTCAGGCGCAGCTCGGTGCTGATGAGCGCATACGCAGTGCAGCCCAGCGTTATCTGCAGCGCACTCTGGCTCAGGAAGTTCCAGAGACAGACTACGAACGTGCCTCTGCTGTTTCTGAGCCTGAAGTTGTAGGCACTAGCGTAGGACTGTAGTCCAGCGCCCGCGCATTTCAGCAGCGCTCAAGTAGTAGAGCACTGCCACTGCCGCCCGCGCCGCTGGCAGCGATCAAGCCCCGCGTCAGAGAAGATCGTTCAAGCTCGTCGAGTAGCGAACCCGTCATCATTGCCCCCGTAGCACCCATGGGATGACCTAGTGCAATCACACCACCGTTCACATTGAGTCTGTCACTGGAGATGCCCAGTGTTTGCTCTGCCTTGATGATCGTCGCGGCGAACGCCTCGTGAAGTTCAAACAGATCGACATCTGACTGGGTGAGTTTCTGCTCAGACAGTAGCGCCTGGGTTGCTGTGATACAGCCCGACAAGACCTCTAATGGCTCCGCGCAGGCGGTTTTGGCAGCCACCAATCTGGCTCGCGGTGTAAGCCCCAGTGCGGTTCCCAGTTCAGCATTTCCAAGCAGAACTGTTGCAGCTCCGTCGCACATGGCAGGCGAGTTGCCCGCTGTATGTACGTGTTCTATTTGCTCGAGTTCGTCATAGGCCTGCAGTTGCAGCTTATCAGCACCGGCTGCGCCAATGCCTGCAAATGCCGCCGGTAGCGCGTCCAGATCTTCCATGGTTAGTTCTGGCCGGATGCACTCATCGTGCATGATTGATTCGCCGCGTTCTTCGTTGCTAATGCTTACCAGTGAAGTAAAACGTCCTTCCTGTTGTGCTCGGTAGGCTCGTTGCTGACTCTGCAAGGCTACCGCATCTATCTGGGTTCGAGTGGCACCGCACCTTGTCGCAATGAGATCGGCGCCGCTACCCATGAGCAGCATATGACATTGCGCAGCGAACTGAGGGTCAGTGAAAATACGCGCCTGATCGGACAGCAGCGGCACACGCGACATCATCTCAACGCCGCCAGCGACGACAGCCTGGGCCTGCCCCGCCGCAATTTTAAGGGCACCGATGCTGATTGCGTCGACGCTGGATGAGCAAAAGCGATTAACGGCGAGTCCAGGCAATGTATCGGGCCAGCCGGCATAGAGTACCGAGGTTCTGGCAATGTTCGCCGCTTGCTCACCGTGTTGGGTAACACAGCCGAGAATGACTTCATCAACCAGATTGGGGTCTAGCCCCACGCGAGTTTCAAGGTGATGGTAAAGCTGGCGCAGCAGCTCCTGTGGCGTCAGATTGTGTAGGCCACCGCTGGTCTTGGCTTTGGTTCGGGCGGTACGGATGGCGTCGTAGATAAAAACATCCTTCACCCGCCAACCCCGACGACGAAGCTGGCACACGTTGTGGTACTGCCGCCCACATTGAATGTCTGCATATTGCGGGCGCCTTCAATCTGGCAATCTCCGGCTTGACCGGTTACCTGTTTGGCACAGTCGAGCAGCATTCTGACACCGGTTGCGCCCACCGGATGGCCCAGCCCGATGAGCCCGCCGCTAGCATTAATGGGGAAATCACCGTCGCGGCTGATCCGGTCTTCTTCGATTGCTTTCCAGCTCTCACCCGGCGCGGTAAGGCCGCTGTGATCGATAGCCATGTACTCGGTAATTGTAAAGCAGTCGTGAGTTTCCAATCCATCCAGGTCGGTAGTATTGGCAAAGCCTGCACGCTGTCTCGCCTGCGCAAGCGTGGTGTGAGCGTGAGGAAACATCAGCGGCTGATCCTTGCTCAATTGCAGCTTGGTTTCCAGCAGGATCGGTGCAGAACGATGACCCCAGCCTTTGATGCGAGGCAGGTCCGCGAGAGTTTGTCCGGTTTTCGCGGCATGCTCGCGCGCTGCTCGCTCACTTGCCAGAATCACACATGCAGCGCCGTCGGTTATCTGACCGCAGTCGAGCTTGCGTACGCTGCCATCAATGACTGGATTGAGATTGTCATCGTCAGAAAAACAACCAGACGGAAACTGCCAATCTCGCGACTGGGCCTGGGGGTTGCGTTTGGCGTTGGCAAAGTTGACCTCCGCGATGCGAGTTAGGTGCTCGCTGTTTACGCCGTAGCGTTGGTCGTATTCTCGAGTGATGCGATCAAACAAATGCGGCCAGGGGTACTCACACTCGGTAGCCTCATGCCCTTGCCAAGCCGCGGCACCGAGGTGTTCAGCGCCAGTGCGGCCATCTACATTGCGCATAAGCTCCAAACCCAATACGCAGGCCACATCGTAGTGCCCCGCCTCGATATCGCGCATTGCTGAGAGCACCGCAATAGAACCAGAAGCGCATGCGGCCTCGTGACGGGATGTAGGCAGATTTGCCAGCTCCGGATACAGCTGGCCAAAAAAGCCTCCTATCAGCCCCTGTCCAGCGAAGAGGTCGGCAACAAAGTTGCCCACGTGGCCTACCTCTATCTGTGCAGGCTCAATACCTGCCGCAGCGATACCGCCTTGCAAGGCTTCGGCGAACATATCGTAGAGTTCCAGGCCCTCGCGCGACCAGTTGCGCGCAAAATCCGATTGGCTACCGCCCAGAATGTAGATATCTGTCATGTTCATTTCTCCGCGAGTGAAACAACGTTCCGGCCAGCGTGCTAGGCGGTTTTTAAACGAGACCTGAAGACTAGAGGACGCTGTGGGGCATGGCAAGCCTGCGCCTCAAAAGCCTCTATCCCGCAGCCAGAGGGCTGCTTGCATTAGAGAAACAGGATTCTATACTCTAGCGCTGCTTTTTACTTTTAGCCTGTCACTTCAGGAGATCACCATGGCGCTGGCCGAGACTCGCGAGCACTTTCCCACCACTGAGCTGTGTCTGGGTGATGCCCCGGTTTTTGACGATACACAACCGTGGATCTACCAGATTGATAACCCCTATCTGCACGGTGTGTATGCGCCCACATCAAATGAGGTGGAGCAGGCAGATCTTGTAGTCGAGGGTGAATTGCCGCAGGACCTGTGCGGTGCTTATTTCCGCAATGGCCCTAACCCGGTTCATCAGCCGCAAAATCGCTACCACCCGTTCGATGGTGACGGCATGGTGCACGGTGTGTATTTCCGCGATGGTGTGGCCAGCTACAGTAATCGCTATGTGCACACAGTAGCGTTTGATCAAGAGGCCGCTGCCGGCGAGTCCACCTCGCCTGGTGTCATGGGACCCTTCGATTACTCGGTGTCTGAGTTTGGCATTAAGGACACCTCTAATACCGATTTGTTTTGGTACGCGGGCGATCTGATGACCCTGTGGTACAACGCCGGGCACCCCTATCGTGTCGATGCGCAATCACTCGAAACACGGGGTTATTTTGAGTTGGAGGGCCGCAAGCATCGCCGCCTGTCTGCGCACTCGAAGGTCGATTGGGCTACGGGTGAGTTGCTGTTCTTTGATTATGGTGACGAGCCGCCCTACATGACGTTTGGCGTGGCCGATACTCAGGGTCGTCTGCTGCATGAGGTGGAGATTGATTTACCCGGTGCCCGGCTTCCACACGACATAGGATTCACCACACAGTACGCTATCTTGCACGATTTACCGTTCTTCCATGACATGGATGTACTTCGTAAGCACAATCTACGGGTGCTGAGCTTCTACAAGGATATTCCTACCCGCTTTGGCATCATTCCCCGTCGCGGTCAGAGTAGCGATATTCGCTGGTTCGAATGCGAACCCTGTTACATCCTGCATGTAACCAATTGCTGGGAAGAGGGCGACTGGGTTGTGATGGACGGTTGTCGCTCTGTTAATCCTATGCCCTCCGCGCACGGCAATGAAGGAGAGCTGTCTCACATGCTGGCGTATATGCGACTCGAGGCCAATGCATACCGCTGGCGTTTTAACCTCGTGACCGGCGAAGTTCGTGAAGGCGATATCGACGATCTTAATACCGAGTTCAATAAGTCCAACCCCATTTTTCATGGGGTGAAGAGCCGCTACTCCTATCACCAGCGCATTCCATTGTTACATGAGGGCGGTCATACGCTGCGCTTTACAGGCCTGGTGAAGTACAACAACGACACGGGTCAGTCGCAGCAATGGGACTATGGTCCTGGCGTGTTTGGTAGTGAGGCTGTGTTTGCACCCAAGCCCGGCGCGGACCGCAACTCTGAGGAAGACGATGGCTACGTGCTGACGTTGGTTACCGATACCCGAGATTGGACATCTGACTGCTTGGTCTTCGATGCCCGGGATATCACCCAAGGCCCCTTGGCGCGGTTACGAATGCCGCACCGTGTGCCCGCAGGTTTTCACGCGACCTGGGCCGCTGGCGAGGACCTTTTTCAAACGAGCGCCTGATCTCGCAGATCACTCGCTTCGTCGCAGTTTCCGCAATCCGGGGTGAATCATTCGCGCTTGCCTGTTAGGCTTGCGCGGTCAAAATTCACCCAGGAATATACAATGTCTATTACCCACCGACTCTTATGCCTTGCGGCAGGTCTTTTGCTAACTGGTACGGCCTCGGCTGACTGGATAGAAGAGAGCGACAAGAGCGCTATGCTGGTGCTGGAAAGCCAGGCCGCATTTCAACCAGAAGGCATAGCCAACCAAGGCCTTAGCCAATACGACGGCGATGTATTGGATCTGAAAAAGAACTATCGTCAACGCCAGACCGCCAATAATAATAAGCTGATCAAAGAGCTGGAAGCGCGGCTCAAAGAAGAGGCTCATCCCAAGGTAAAGCAGGATCTACAGATCCTGATTCAGGCATTGGCAGACGAAAACGAAACCCGCAGAATCAACAGCCAGTACATGCTGTCGTACTTCAACATCCATCGCACACTGTTCAGTAGCTTTAACGCATTGCTTGATGCCCGCAATGATGCAAGCCGCTATCCCGCTGCTCTTGAGCGACTGAAAAAATATACTGGTGAGGCAGACGGCTACACCGCAATCACTGAACTCGCGAAGGCCCGCAGTTCAGAGCAGTTTGGTAACAAGGCGCTGATGGGTCCTTATATTGGCGAGCTTGAAGTTGACCTCAATGATGCTCCGCGATTCGTTGCTGGCTTGAAGTCGATGTTTGAGCGCGCTCAGCTCACGGGTTGGGAAGAGGATTTCGCACTGCTGGAACAGCAGTTAGCAGATTACACAGACTGGCTTACGAAGGAGATGTTGCCGCGAGCGAGCGATAATAATCAGCTGCCAGCAGCTGTGTATGCCAATAACCTCAAGAACTTTGGCGTGCGTGCCACACCGGAAGAATTGATTCAGGAAGCGCAATATGGCTACCAGTTCATTCGCAGTGAGATGAAGGCGCTGGCCTGGAAGATCGCAGAAGATCGGGGCTGGGAAGACAAGCGACTGGTGCCGGTGATGCGCAAGCTTAAAGAAGAGCAAATCCCACAGGATGAGATCTTGGGCGTATATCAGGAGCGCTTGGCTGCGATCGAAGAAATTATTCTTCGCGAAGATATCATCACCATGCCTGAACGTGATGCGGCTATCCGTTTGGCTACAGAGGCTGAATCGGCCGCTATCCCAGCGTCATTCATGAGTCCTCCACAGTTGATTAACAATACCGGGCAGTATGGCGAGTTCGTTCTCGTGCAGAGCAATCCGGCGATGGAAGGTGATGCCGTAATGGACGACTGGAGCCACGATGCAATCACGTGGGCTCTGACCGTACACGAGGCGCGCCCCGGCCATGAATTGCAGTTTGCCAGCCTCATTGAGAACGGCACGTCGCTTACCCGAGCATTGTTTGCGTTTAATTCAGCCAATGCTGAGGGGTGGGGCCTGTATGCGGAAACAATCATGCATGAGTATCTTCCGCAGGAAGCACAGTTGTTCAATCTGTTTACACGGCTTATGCGAGCGGCTCGTATGTTTCTTGATCCGATGATAAATACGGGGCAACTAACGCCAGATCAAGCTATTGAATTCATGATGGAGCAAACCGCGCTATCACGGCCAATGGCGACATCCGAAGCAGAGCGGTATGCCTTCCGAATGCCGGGCCAGGCCACGTCCTACTACTTTGGCTATATGAACCTGATGCGACTGCGAACTGAGGTAGAGATTGTGCTTGGTGATGACTTCAATCAGCGCGAGTTTCACGATTTCATTCTGGAGCAGGGCTTGTTGCCGCCGGAGTTACTGCGCGCGGCTGTGCTTGAGCGGTTCGTGATGTAGCACGGCAGAAGGAAAGAGAATGAAGACCGGGGCCTAAGGCCCCGTTTTTGTTAGCGGACGATTTCTACAGGATGGACCGCCGCGAGTTGCCGGTTAGGGTTCAGCGCATTCATCTCTGGCACCAGCGAGGCCAGTGCTGCCTGGCGATTGCCCGGCGCCGGATGTGTGCTTAGGAATTCCGGGGGGCCACCATTACTCTGCGCACCCATTTTCTGCCACAAAGTAACAGCCGCTTCTGGCTTGTAGCCTGCCAATGTAGCGAGTTCGATACCTATTGTGTCGGCTTCGGATTCTGCGGTGCGGCTGTTGGGTAACTCCAGCGCCACCTTTGCGGCTGCGGCAGCGCCTACCAGTGCCGCTCCATGGTTGTCAGCAGCCACTCCGATAGCTACCACGCCCAGTGTAGTGGCCATCGCACGCGACATGCGCTCAGCAGTATGATTGGCCAGAGCATGTGAAATTTCGTGGCCCATGATCTGGGCGAATTCGTCATCAGTTAGATCAAGCTTGTCGAACAAGCCGGTATACACAGCCATACGCCCACCCGCCATACACCAGGCATTAACGGTCTCCGGGCCGTCGATGATTGCAACACTCCATTCCCAATCCCGGGAACTCGGATAGAGGGTAATAGCTTCGGTGACGAGTCGGCCAGTAATCGTGGCTACGCGGTCCGTCAATCTTGGATCGTCTACGAGCTTATTGTCAGATTCCAGTTCTCCAACGGTGCTCAGATAGGCCGTTTTAGACTCTACGATCGCAGCATCGGGCGAAATTAGCATGAACTGAGAGCGCCCTGTGGGGCTGGTAGCACAGGCACTCAATAGTCCAACGCTCATTAGTAGAACCACAAATTTTTTCATGAGCTAGCCTCTCCTGTTTTCATCCACATGCAGCCCCTGTAAGACAATATTCGGGCCACCCGTGTTCGTTTTTCCGTTGGTGTTTCGACGCCAGCTTGCCACGAAAAGTTCACCAGTATCGCCGGCGTACCTATTGTTGGCGCGAAGCCGAGCCGGCATACGCGTCTTATGGCTCGTGTTCGGCGATTGTTCCCTGCATCTCTCTGAACCGCCTACCCAGATATATTCCGATGGCAGCCCAAATAGCAGCTATTATCGCACCGACACCTGCCACGGCGGCCATACCCAGGCCCAGGCCCTGTGTCAGGGCTGTGAAGCTCCAGGCATTAAGCATGTCACCGCCACGATAGATTACGATATCGATTACGGGTTTGGCTTTGAAGCGGGTCTCGCGATCAACAGCGGTGAACAGCATCTCTCGTGCGGGTCTGGAGATGGCATAGTTGCCGGCTCGTCTGGCGATCTGTATTGCTACCACCACGCTAACCATGGGTGCTGCAGCCAGAATAAGCATGCCAACGCCAATCAATACGGGCACGAGCGCCAGAGT
Source organism: Halioglobus sp. (assembly GCA_039990395.1). Taxonomy (GTDB): domain Bacteria; phylum Pseudomonadota; class Gammaproteobacteria; order Pseudomonadales; family Halieaceae; genus CALINF01. The sequence goes on along the minus strand of JBDXFZ010000041.1, from coordinate 421,625 downwards.
AAATGACAACCCCATATTCTTGGCGATGCGACCGGTGGCGAAGGCCGCAATTCCGATCGTGAGTGTGTTGACAGTCAAGTCCATCATTGCCCAGATCTGTGAGCGTGTTGCTCGATCGTAATCAGCCAGTAGATTCTTGAGCTCAAAGTAGATAAACGAGCTGATGGACGTGTACATGAAGATAAACAGACCGATACCCAGTAGATAAGGGTTCTTCATGAATTCGATAAAGCCCGAAAGCGGGTTGCCACCGACATACTCGAGTTCGCTGGCGGTAACGCCAATTTCCTCATTGCGCATGTCCTCATGCTTGAGTCGCTGTACCCAGGTGATGATCGGCAAAGTGAGCATGATGAGCACGCTGGCAATTAGGAGCAGTGGATCCGTGCCGCTTTCACCGGCCAGATACGCGGCAACTGCAGGGCCAACAATCGCCCCGATGCTGGCACCTGCGCCAATAAAACCAAAGAGTCTCGTGGCCTGCGGTTTGGAAAAGGTGTCCGACATGAAGCTCCAGAACACCGAGATATGGAACAAGCTGAACACGCTGATCCAAACGTAGAACGACTTATCCAGTAGCGTCCGATCATTGAGCACCTGGGTGCCTACGTAAAACAGCACGAACGTAGCGGCGAAGAATGTGTACACAGAGGGTACGAGCAATCTAAACCGGATGCGGGTAACCATAGCACCGTATAGTGTGACGGCGATGACGCTAAAAAAGAAAGTAAACGTCCACAACCAGCTGACTTCGGCGTCGGTCCAGTCGCTCGCCATCGCGTCGCGAAGTGGGCGCAGGATGTAGTACGACCCCATCAGTACGAGTACCAGCAGGAAGGAGGCGAGGGTGGCTCGTACCTCTTCGGGATGGATATCGCAGGCTTTCGCCAGTAGCTTCTGTACGGGCGATGCAGTGGGTTCTGTCATGAGTTTAGAGACTCTGGAATAAGCGAATCATTTCCTGGCGCTGACCCGCATCAGGTACGCGGCCGAAATTGGCCTTCATGTTATCGATCATATGATGAGTTTTCGAAGTGGCAGGGATAATGCTGGTGGTGGCAGGGTGTGACAGGATGAACTTCAGGAAAAATTGTCCCCAGCTATCGCAGTCTATCTCTCTCGCCATCTCCGGCAGCGCCTTGCCACGGGTTTTGGCAAATATCGACCCCTTCTGATAAGGCCGGTTGATCATGGTTGCAATGCCGCGGTCTTGTGCTGTGGGCAATATCTGCTGTTCTGCGGTGCGATCTTCTATGTTGTAGCTGAACTGTACGAAATCGATTGGTTCGTTGCGCATCACCTCTAGAAATTCATCATGGCTGCGACCGTGTGATGTGGTGATACCGATATAACGTACCTTACCTTCGGACTTCCACGCCTTAAGTGTGTCCAGATGAGTGCGCCAGTCCTGTAGATTATGTACCGCGATCAGATCGAAAGTATCGACAGCCATGCGCTTCGCTGACTCTTGCATTTGCGCGATGCCTTCTTCCTTGCCCGTTGTCCAGACCTTGGTTGCTGCAAATACAGGTGGGCGAGGTGTCATTGCCCTTAGAACATCCCCTACTCGAGATTCGGCTTTACCGTACATTGGGGATGAGTCGATGATCGATCCCTTTGCTGCAAAGAACAGCTGCATGACCTCGGTGAGTTGCGCCAGAGATTCAGGGTCGTTGTCGGTATCAAATGTACGCGAGGTGCCCATCCCGATGACCGGAAGCTGTTCACCGCTACTAGGTATTGGGCGGGAAATGAGAGGCCCTGTTGCTGCGCGCGTCGATGGGTTCATCTTCGATTCACCCAGCGCGAGTGACGGCACTGCCATTGCTGCGGCCCCGAGTTGCAGTAGACTCCGTCTGTCTAGCATGATTGCTGCTCCTGCAAATGCTTGTCCAACTAAGCCGCGTTACAAACGCCAGTTGGCATAGACACCCAACTCGACCACCGCGTTGCTGGAGTACTCCCCGCTCCAGAAGTCGTTGCGAATCTTGGCGCTGCCTAAATCTGTATAGTTCACGAAGCCACCCAGGTTCAAGTTGTCGCGCAGAGCATAGCGTGCGCCGACGTTGTATCGGATCTGTCTGTCGACGGGAAGGTCAGCTGTTCGGTCAGTGCTACTGACGGGGTTCGTGTCGTAGGCTATGCCAGCCGTGATGTCCCATTTTCGCGTCGCAGCATACTGGAAGCCGGCGGCGTAGTGGTAAGTATCCTCCCAGTTTTTCTGCAGACTCGCGTCTTGCTCAGGCAATGCAACGAAGACCGCACCCAGAGTGCTCCAGTCGTCCCAACCCACAGTGAAATCGAATCCGATCTGCTCGTCCAGACTATGGTGCAGGCTAATTCTGATCGTCTGTGCTAGTGGTAGCTCCGTATTTGAATCAACCTTGATACTGCCGGCGGGAACTTTCAGATCGCCGTCAAAATCGAGGTCAACTTCGCTCTGATAGTTGATACCCAGACGAGTTAACTCGGAAATTTCGTAAACTGCACCCAACGCGTATGAGAAACCCGTGTCTGTGCCATCGATTGTACCTGTGCCATTTTCAACGCCGGGGCGGATACTGGGGACCGCCAATTCGAGATCCAGTGTTCCGTAATAAAGTTGTGCAGCACCGCCAACGGAAAGCTTATCGGTTAGCTGGTAGGCGAGAGTCGGAGCCACTGTGAGAATCAAAATCTCGACCTCGGTGGTCTGAAACCGACCCGCCCAATCATTGTTGTAGTCCAGACCTGCACCTGACATGCCTGCGGAGTAAATACCCGCGCTCCACTTTTCAGATCCTGTGTCGTGGACATATGCAAAACCAGCGATAGGCGCATCGAGACCCGCGTCGCCCCCGGAATCGAAGCCATTGATTGGATTTGACTCCTCTAGATCGAACTCTATGTCCGCCAAAATCACCCCTGCGTTGACAAACAGCTGACTGCCATCAAGCTGCAAGGAACTGGCAGGGTTGTGAATGATGGTGCTTGCCTCATCAACACCAGCAGAAGCACCGGCGCTGGCTCGGCCCGCCGCGAAGTCGCCGAAATGGTTCAACCAGAGTCCGCCAGCATACGTGGGACCAGACAGGCCCAGAGCTAGCAGGGTGGCAGTGGATAGCAGTCGCTTATTCATAGTGTATCTCTCTGACAGGTAAAACAGGCATTGGTATGTTCAGAAGAAGATATTAATGCAATGCAGTCTGATTGGCTAACCAGCCATAGGTAATGATTGCGTGAGTATTGCGTTGTTTTTAGAAGGGCATGGTGTAGGCGAGCACATACTGAGGGCCCTCGATATCCACTTTCCCAACCGTATTGTTGAAGTCCAGTTCTGTATACATGTAGCGGACGCCAAAGCCCAGCCGTTGCTGGCCTTGGATACGGTAGTCGATGCCAGCTCGGGCGTAGGCGCCGAAGCCGAAGTCTGATTCGTCTGAGGTTTCAATCACAACGGTATTGTTGCTGGGCGACACCTCTGGAATCTCACCATCTTCAACCTCATGTGAGCCGTACATGATCATTGGGCCGGCAGCCGCATACGCAGTGAACCTCGGCCCCAGTCTTGCACGAACGAAGCCGCCCAAGTGCAGCTCTCCCAGAAATAGCGAGTTATCCAGATTGACGCGAATGACAGCCCCGGAGTCGCCGGTGAAACCCCCAGAGATCTTGGTTCCACTGTTCTTCCAGGCGATGCTACCCCCGGGGTTAATTCCCCAGTGCACGTAGCCTTCACCATACACATATTCCCCTTCCATACCGCCGCTGGGCAGTGATGATGGGAACTCGAGGTCAACGGGTTCATCGAAGCCGTTAGTCCAGCGGCCGCTCTGGTCATCCAGTTGCAAGCTGCCCAGGAAAACCTGCATGAGTTTGGGGTGTTCTTCATCCTCTGCGGAGACGCTACTAACATTCGCCAGCAAAATCGCCGTAAGTGCCAGTGCAGCCAATGGCTTCATATTCTCTCCATCTGCCTGAAAAGCCATGTGCTTGTGCCTGTTCACGTGGTCGCCAGCATCCATTTGCGCAACCTGTTGGAATCACCGAAAGGGGTGAGCTTGCCGAAGGAGTTGAGTAGTACGATAGATACCTCTTCGCCCTCGATATTGGCGCGCATCACCAGGCAGCGGCCTGCCTCGTTGATGTAGCCCGTTTTGCTAAGTTCGATATCCCAATTAGCGTTTTTCAGCAGGCGATTGGTATTGCCGTAAGTCAACGGACCGCGCTGTGCGTAGGGGCGTACTTCTTTGCGTTTGGTAGTGGTTGCCTGGGTAATGAGCGGGTAGCGATCTGCAGCTGCGACCATCAGGGCGAGATCTTTTGCTGTGGAGACATTCTGCGACTTCAATCCTGCCGGATCAGCGAAACCACTGTGGCTCATACCCAAAGATGCCGCTTTGGCGTTCATGGCGTCTATAAAGGGACGCATTCCACCGGGGAAAGTACGGCCCAGTGCGGTTGCCGCTCTATTTTCTGATGACATCAACGCCAGCAGTAGTAGGTCACGTCGGGTTAAGCGAGCACCGTATTCCAGTCGCGAACCAGTCATACGAATCAGGTCGCGGTCTGCTTTGGTAATGGTGATTTTTTCATCCAGATCGAGTCTGGCGTCGAGGATGACCATCGCTGTCATGAGTTTGGTAATTGACGCGATCGGACGCACGGTGTCTACGTCTTTGCCGTAGATCACGTAGCCATTAGAATCTAATACAATTGCAGAGGCTGAGCGCAGCCCGGGATTGCCTTTTAGGTCTGTAAATTGCGAACTTGCCGCGAGTACGCTTGCTGGCACCAGCAGCAGTGCCGCGAGCCAGCCGATTAGTATTCTTTTCATGTGTTCACCCCGTTCATTCTGGCGTTTTTCCAGATGACGCCGGCAACCCCAATTTGCCGACAGGGTACATTCTGCATGAGAAGTGTGCGAAAGCCCACCCCGCGTATTGGTGGTCGGGCTCTAACCCGGTTCGTGCTCGGCGCCGGCCGATACGCGTAGCAGGCCTCGATAAGCGCCGCGCGCATTGGTCTCGCCACTAACAACCCGGTAGACATCGCGTGCGATTGGCATCTCTACACCGTACTCCTCAGCAAGTGCCATCACAGCCGGCGCGCTCTTAGCGCCTTCTGCAACCATAACCATCTCATCGATGATCTCCTGCATATTTCGCCCCTTGCCCAATTCGATACCAACATGTCGGTTGCGACTCTGCGCGCTGGTGCAGGTGGCGATCATGTCGCCCATACCGGCTAAACCGGAAAAAGTTTCTAATTGTCCGCCCATGGCAACACCGAGTCGGGTGACCTCCGCCAGACCCCGGGTAATCAATGCTGCTCGGGTATTGTCGCCGGCCCCCTGTCCGTCGCCCATGCCTACCGCGATCGCAATGATATTTTTGAGTACACCGCCCAGTTCACAGCCTATTACATCGGTGTTGGTGTAAACACGAAACAAGCCGCTCTTAAACAGGTTCTGCAGTTCGCGTACGATGATCTCGTCTTCCATGGCAATCACAGACGCGGCTGCTTGTCCCGACATAATTTCGCGCGCCAGGTTCGGTCCTGTCAAAACGCCAACAGGATGCCCAGGTAATACCTCGTTGATGATTTCAGTCATTCGCATTCGCGTATCCAACTCCAAGCCTTTGGTAAGACTGATGATGGGTACCCAGGCACGAACGTGCTGCTTTACTTCTAGTAATACACTGCGAAAGTTGTGGGATGGAATGCCCATGATGACGACATCGGCGTTGCCAACACACTCACCGATATCGTGAGTGGCTTGCAAAGCTTCGGGTAAGGTTGCTCCCGGCAGGTATTTCTCGTTCGTGTGCTGCTGATTTATCTCATTAACCGTATCTGCGTTGCGAGCCCACAGGGTGACGGGTGCATTGCGGGCCACCAGTGATGCCACGGTCGTTCCCCACGAGCCTCCGCCCAGTAGTCCCACTCTCAGATTATTCATTACTGATCCTCTTATTCTGCTTCAAGCAGCGCTGCGTCCAACCACGCCAATGGCCTGGTACAGGTTTAACCTTCGAATGACGTCTCGCAGTTCCTTTGCCATTGCGATGCGCTCTTCCTTGCGAGAATCTGCGCCGCCTTCAGTTAGCTCTCGATGCTTGAGCATTTGGTGTCCGTTTTTGAATAGCAATTTACCAATAGACGATTCACTGCTGATGCGGCGCTGCAAATAGGCTTGGCGACCGAGCTTTAGCGCTTGGGGAATGCAGTCTTGTTCTTCCAGGGATTCCCAGGGATCCATGCCTGCCAGTAAATCGGCGACGACGGAGTACGCCTCGGCAAACGTGAGTAATGTGACATGGCAAATAATCGGCGATAGCGATCCGAGAATTTTCTGGAACCCAATGGGACCTTCGGTAATGAGTGTGCTCCAGTCGATCCCATAGCGATCTATCTCATCGCGGATCTGCTGATGAAACTCTTCAGTGGGTGAATAGAAGAATTCAAACTTGAATAGGTCACGCAGGTAGTCGACTTCAGACCAGAACACCTCGAGTGCGTCAGGATTGATGGTCTCGCACGCTTTTAGCAGTGCCAGCTCGATAATCGCCTTGTTGACGAAAAAGTGGATGATGGTGTTTCGGTAATAGCTCGCGACCGGGTGCTGTGCCATGGCTACGCCGTAGACGATTTCTGGCCCCTCGTCATAGCGAGTGACAATGCCCTCATCGATCATGATGCCCAGTAATCCGTCCATCTGATCTGCATAGGCGCGATCGAAGTCGTCGGAAATGCGCAGGTTGCGTTCCTCAGCCCACGCTAGCAATGCCCTTAAGTCGGCAATCACTTCTTCTTCTGTCAGAGCCTTGGGAGCTGCACCTAAAAGACTCATTGTCACAAGTGATGGGAATGTTATCGGCGTGACGCGATTTGCTTCAACTGCGACTTCGAATGCGATTTTGGATAGGGCGAGTTTGTCATCTGGATCGGGCGCGCGATCCAATACCACCGGCTTGCCGATATCCATATAGACCTTGCCCATCGGACGAGCCAGGCTGCGTATATAACCAATAAACCAGCGCAGGGATTCTGGCCCCTTGCCACGCCCCGTTTGCTCGGTAGCATATTCCTCTACATCGCGAATTAGGTCGTAACTGATAGATACCGGAATGATGTGGATGTTGCGTGCATCTGTAGTGTGGCACGCTTCCAGAACATATTTCAGTAAGCCATAGCGTGGCGGCATCAGCTTGCCCATGCGTGAACGGGTGCCTTCAAATGCCCAGTTCATCGGAAAGCGCTTCTCCATCAGATAGCCAATGTAGTGCCTTAGGGTGAGCTTGTAGACCGCGTTGTCCTGAAATGAGCGGCGAATAAAAATACCGCCTGATCGTCGAATCAGAAAGCCTAGGCCGGCGAAGCTGAGGTTTGCGCCCCCAAACATATGCGGCATCGGGAAATCGTTTTCATACATCACCTTGGGCACAACCATGCCGTCCAGGTAGGTTTTGTGGGTCCAGAGCAGCAGCGAAGGGTAGTCTCTGACGACATCTCTTAGCTCATCTATCTCCTTGCGGTCGTAGACAATGTTGGACTCGTAGCCCAGACCCAGGCAGAAATCGTTGAACTTTGCATAAAAATCCAGCCAGAACGTGCGGGGGACGGAGATCATTTCCTTCATGTACACCGCAGCTTCTTTCATTAGCTCTGGTTTTGGTTTGCCCTCCTCTGCGGAGAGGGTATCAAGCGCTTCGTTGAAGCCTCGGTTGGCTTGCAGACTTTCGGCCACATATCGCGGCACCTTGTAACGCCCGCCTTGGAGATGACGTTCAGACACTCCCAGCACGATGGTTGCCTGGCGCGCCACGAATTTGGAAAACGATTGCAGCACGGACGATGGGTCAACGCCGTATTTGTGGCGGTATCTACCTTGAAGGTTTTCCAGTGAGTCCGGCTCGCCGACCAAGAGATGAAATCGGCTTGGCGCTCGATCGATAATGGTCTGACCGCGCTTGGGCGAGGGTCGGCGCGGATCTCCCATGAGGAAGTCGCGAAGGCGGGGACCGGAATTTATTGCCTCTTCATTCGGCAGCCAGGTTATACCCAGTGGTGCTACCACTGTGTCTATTGGCAGCTCGATACGCTTGAGAAGCTCTGTTGTGTCTATTCCTTTGCTGTCGTCACCGAGGTCCATGCAGGCAATGACGGGTTTGTCTGCGGACTCGGGTTGATGTTGACCCACCCAGCGCCGCAAAACATCTTCCTCGAGACTGTTGCGCGCATCCAGAATAAACAGGACGCCATGCCCTTCATTGGCGGGCCAGGGGTTGGTCTGAAGTTTATCTTCCAGGCTCAGTGCGCTCATGAGTCTTTGCTAGCTCGTGCAAGTTTAGGTTTGACCGCCGATTTGGGTTTGGCTTTAATTTTTGCTGGCCGCTTGGTTATGGCCTTCGGCTTGGCTTTTCGTTTTGTCGCAGTCTTGGCCTTCGCTTGGGATTTTGTAGGTGCTTTTACCTTTGCCTTTGGCTTGGCCTTTTTAGTGACCTTGTTCGCAGCTTTGGTCGCGGTTTTCGTTTTTGTCTTTGCTTTAGGCTTGGCACGGCTCTTCGTGCTTGCGGTCTTTTTCTCTGTTGATGATTTTCGGCCCGTTGAGGCTTTTTCTTCAGGTTGACCTAAAACTTTGAGAAACCGGTTACGCACATCTCGTACGTGTTCATCGATAGTGTCTACCTGCCACGCGCTAGTATCGATGGGCTCCAGAACCTCCACATCGACTGTGCTGGGTCTGAACACAAAGTCGCCTTTAGGCGCGACATCCCCCGCGTTACGAATGACGATCGGAACCATAGGTACGCCGGCTTGCATTGCCAGGTGAAAAGCGCCCTTTTTGAAGGTGGAGAGGCGCGGACCAATGCTTCGGGTGCCTTCCGGTGCCAGCGCCACAGACTTACCTTCGTCGCGCATAACATCAACTAAGGGCGTCATTGCTTCAATGGCACTGCCGGCATTCTCACGATCTATCATGACAACCCCGCCCATCTCCAGCACTTTACCGATAACAGGCATTTTCTTGATCTCTTTCTTACCAATGCCGGCGAGATCGCGCCGTAGCAAGCTGGCGATAATAACCACATCGGCCTTGCTCTGATGGTTGAACACAAACACCGCTGGACGGTGTGACCAGATGTTCTTTTCTCCCTTTATGTTGAGGTCCAGGCCTATCAGTGCCTTTGCCGTGTCTGCGAAAAGCGACATTGAGAAATTGGTAGAGTCTCTACGCGAGCCGGTTAACGCATAGATCGGCAGGCCTGCGGCGAACGTGGGCACAAGACTAACGGTGGCCGCAACTGAGCGTACAAATTGACCCAGGCTGGGCCGGCCGCGGCTACCGAAATTGGCCACGTTCCAGCCTCTGTCTCTTGCCACCTTGCGCAACTTGGTACTTGGATTCAGTGCCCGCGGGTGACCGATGCGCTCCAGCAGCAGGAGGTCGTCGGTACTGTCGGAGTAAAAGAAGCTGTTGTCCAGATCTGCGCCAGTTTTGCTCGCGAGATCTTCAGCTGCATCGACCTTTCCTTGTCCAAAGCAGGTGGGGCTGACGACGCCGCCGGTGAATTTGCCATCTTCAATTTCCAGGTGGGTGCAAAGGACATGATGGATGCCCAGATCGGCAGCAGCCGGCTCCACCTGATAGGGTGTGGCAGAGGAAATAATGGCTACGGTATGACCCTTCGCAATATGGGCATCTACCAGTGCCCGCGACTCCGGGTAGATAAGTCTGGAAATCTGATCGACATAGAGTTCTTGGCCAACGTCACGATAAGTACTTTCGTCCACCCCACGCATAAACTGGGCATTGACGGCCATCATGCCCGAAAAACCCATGTTCCCCAGTCCGAAGTTTGTCATGGCACTCATCAGCTCTACAAATTCCCGGGGTGAGAGATCGCCTCGTTTGAGTTGCTCGCGGATGAAGACGGTGGCTGAGTAGCCTGCAATGATGGTGCCATCGAAGTCGAAGATGGCAGCAGTTTGGGGCCCATCGGGCGCGGCATGTATGCTTTTAAGAAGGTCTTTTACGCTTGCCATTCAAATAATTCCAGTCTGGGGTCGGGTGCATGCTACAACAATCGGCCGATTGTGGGCCGGCTGCTGAAGAATAGCGCATATTTGTGGCAGACGTGCGTGCAGTGGGAATATCCCACGCACAAAAGATAACGCCGCGCTCAAAAATTGAGTGCGGCGCGAAGCGGGGTAATGCGGTATTGGTTTTGCGCCCGGTCAAACTGGCCGGCTCGCTGCCGGAAAATTCGTCCCCCGGCCTTGGTGCACCTCTGACAAAATGCACGATTGCGTGTTCCCCCAAGTAGCGGCAAATCTCTCGAACGTTGCCCACCCCATGACTGTGGCCACATTCTCGCTGCTACCGTTTGAGTATAGAGTGGCGTTGATGCACGGCAAGAAATTCCCCCATGATATTTTATTATTTCTCTTAATTACCTGTGGTTATATCTGGTGGGTTTAGCCAGTTCCTTGATATGGGGTTACACTAGGAGCTCCCTCTACATAAGCCTCAACATCCTCATGGAGCGTCTTTCATGTCAGTGAGTCGACGACAGTTTTTGCAATTTTCGGCGGCCGCCGCCGTGCCGGTCTCCGTGACAGCCTGCAGTGGGGATGACTTCCCCATATCGCCGGATACCCGGTACATACAAGGCCCCTTTGGCGCTAAATCCACCGCCGAGGAGGTTACCGAGGGTCAGGACCTTGAAGGAAAGCTGGCGCTGGTGACAGGCTGTAATTCAGGCCTTGGGCTTGAGACCATGCGCGTTCTGGCAATGCGCGGCGCACATGTCATCGGTACGGGACGCACGCTTGAAAAGGCGAGTAATGCGTGTGCTAGTGTGCCGGGCTTGACCACACCGCTCGCGCTTGAGCTGTCAGACTTTTCGTCTGCAGTGGCGTGTGCTGACGCAGTCAAGGCGATGGGTCAGCCGCTCGATATCGTGATCTGTAATGCCGGCATTAATACCTTTGGCGAGTTGGAACTGGTCAATGGGATTGAGAAGATATTCGTGGTTAATGTGTTGGGACACTTTGTGTTGGTCAATCAGTTGCTCCCCTTTATGGTGGCTGCAGATAAGGGTCGTATCGTCCATGTGTCCAGCCGCTCAGGATACCGGCAGGCGCCTGCTGTAGGGATCGACTTTGACAATTTGCGTGGAGAAAAGGCATTTGATGCGGGCGAAGCCTATGGCCGATCAAAACTTGCCAATGCACTGTTTTCGCTAGAGCTGGCGGAACGACTGCAGGGTTCTGGAGTTACATCTACCGCCATTCATCCCGGGTTGGTAAAAACCAATATTGCCCGTACCGCTCCTGCCATCTTGCGGGGCGCATTTGATCTGTTCGGTCCACTCATTGCCAAAACACCGGAGGAAGGTGCAGCAACACAGGTATATGCCGGGTGTAGTGCAGCGGTGGCGGGCGTATCGGGTGCTTATTTCGAAGACTGCAATCCGGTTGTGGTAGGCGGCAGTCATCACATGACGGATATGGCAATGGCTGCACGCTTTTGGGAAGTCGCCTCAGAGATGACGTCAGGCTATCTGCCTGCGTAAGGCCGTCATCCTTTAAAGCGACTGAACCGGCAGGCTATTTACTGGATCTTTTTAAACAGCAGCGTCATGCGGTCGGATTCACCAATTGCTGTCATGGCAGCTTTCAGCGCCGGGTCATCCGCGCTCCCGTTGTATGACGGGGGCAGGCGCCAGACGATATCGCTTGGACCTGGTTGGTCTTGCGGGTTGGCGTTAATCTCACTCTTGGCAACCAGCTCGAAACCGGCGTCTTCAAACACCTTGACTACGTGGGATTGCTTTAAATAACCGCGACTGCCGTCCGAGCCCTCCAATGGGGCGCCTTCAGGAAGTCTGTGCTGCACCACGCCAACAAGCCCGTCTTCCTTGAGCATGGCGCGCACAGCGGCTAAGGCCTGACTCAGCGTTCCCGCGTCTTTCTCAAATCTGTTTAGATTATGCAGAGCGCGAATCAACAAAAACCGATCTACGGTGCCGCTAACTTCAGAAGGCACTGTGCCGAAAGTAAACCCTTCTGCTTTAATGCCATTGTCGGTGAAACCGCGTACTTGTTGCGGGAATTTTCCGGTAGCCGCGATTCGCCCCTCGATTTGTTCGTCGCTGAACAGACCGAACAGTGGCCATAGGCGATCCACATAGTTCACACCATATAGCTTGCCTTTGGGCCCAAGGTAACTAGCCAGAATTTTGGTATACCAGCCACTCCCGGGCAGCGCTTCTGCCACAGTCATGCCCGGCTGGACCTGAAAAAACTCTAGTGTCTGCGCAGGATGGCGCGCAGCGTCGCGCGCCTGGTCTTCTGCACTGCGCTGCGACAGTATAGAGGCAAGATTATCGCCGTGGTGCTCGGCCAGGGTAATTGCCGGTAATGCCAGGCTGAAGGCAATGGCGAGTGTCATGATGAGCTTCATAAAGTAAACCTCTGGAGTGCAGATAGGCACAGAATCGAGTCTATGCGCAGATAATGCCAGAGTGTAGCTGCTTCGAGGTACTCTGTGTAGACAAGATCGGCTGAAGCTCGTGCTTAAAAGAAACTGGAGTGGGGCAATATGGGAGCATCGCGACGCGCAGTGCTCTCCAGTACAATGCCCGCTGATTAGTATTCAAGGATGGAATGAATGGATTACGGAGCCGTTAGTCTGTTGCCCACCGCAGTTGTGCTGGTGCTGGCTATCTGGACACACAGAACGATTGAGTCGGTGATCGCCGGCGCACTCGTTGCCTTTATTATTACGTCCCAATGGGGCTTTCTGGGCGCCCTGTCTGAAGCCGTGCTGACCGTGATGCAGGATAGGGATACGGCTTGGGTACTCTTGGTGTGCGCTCTGTATGGCTCGTTCATAGCGCTACTTGTAAAAGGAGGCGGCGCTCAGGCGTTCGGCGCACTGGTCACACGTCGAGTCTCGTCCAAGCAAGGTGGATTGCTGTGGACGTGGGTATTAGGGCTGGTGATATTTCTCGATGACTACCTGAATTCACTCACCGTGAGTTCTACGATGAAAACGGTAACCGACAAGTACCGGACCTCCCGGGAAATGTTGGCCTATGTAGTGGACTCAACCGCAGCGCCTATTTGCCTCATTATTCCGATCTCTACATGGGCCGTCTATTTTGCAGGTCTTCTAGAAAAAAATGGTGTGGCGGAGCAGGGGCAGGGTATACATATCTTTATTCAGTCTATTCCGTATATGTTCTACCCTTTTCTGGCGGTACTGCTGGTGCCTCTCGTGATTATGGGTGTTGTGCCGCTCCTGGGTAGGATGCGTGACGCGGAACAGCGCGCCGAGCGAACTGGCCAATTGATTCCTCCGGGCTCGGAACATCTCGAGATACGCGATACCTATGAAGCCCGCGATGGCGACAAACCGGCCACTGCAGAGCTATTTTTCGTACCTATCGTTGCCCTGGTGGGGTTCACCGTCTGGTTTGAAATCGATCTTCTGATGGGTGTGATGGCGGGCATTTTGATTACCTTGGTGCAGTATTTTGTACAGGGCGTGCTGCGCCCGGCAGAGATGTTCGATACGCTCATCGAAGGCGTGCGCGTGATGGTGCCGGTGCTGTGTATATTGATCGCCGTCTTCACGTTCATAGAGGCAAACAATGCCATCGGGATGACCGACTATATTATTCGCACCGTAGCGCCTTACATGACGGTTGGAATGCTACCCGTGCTCACCTTTATTACCATGGCTTTTGTTTCTTTTACTACAGGGTCAAACTGGGGAGTGTTTGCGATAGCAATGCCAGTGGTCTTTCCGCTTGCGCAGGAAATTGGGGTGAGTATTCCGTTGATTGCCGGAGCCCTTTTCTCAGCCAGCGGCTTTGGCAGCCAGGCGTGTTTCTACAGCGACTCTACTGTATTGACTGCGCAGGGAGCAGGTTGTGGGCCTTACGAGCATGCGATTACCCAGTTGCCTTATGCGCTTATAGCGGCAGGTTTATCGGGGGTTGGCTATCTCTTGATAGCCTTCGTGTAGCTCGCGTGCGCAACAAACCCGTGCTGCTCAGGCTAATTCGCTTTTGCATTGTGGGCGGCGTAACTGCGGTCATTCATTACGGTATCTTGTATCTCTGCGTAGAATTTCTGGCTATCAACGCAACGCTCGGTAGCAGCGTGGGTTTTGTTATCGCTGTGATTTGTAATTATCTATTGCACTATAGTTGGACCTTCGGTGAGACTGCCCCACACGGCCCAACACTGGCGCGGTATCTGGTAATGATAAGCTGCGGGTTTGCGATTAACGGTGGGCTGATGTGGTTGGCCAGTGAAATTTGGCAATTGAACTATTTGCTGGCGCAGGCCATCGCATTGGTGGCTGTATTGATCTGGAATTTTTCGTTGGCCCAATTATGGGTCTTTACAACAAAGGAGTCGCCCGGGGCGGGTGGATAATGTCGTTATGCTGTCTGTCGTAGTGCCTGTACATAATGAAGCTGAGGTGTTGCCTACATTCTTTGAGCGTACGCACCAGATACTCCAGGAGATAGGCGAGGACTACGAGTTACTTTTTGTCGACGATGGCAGTACAGATAACTCCGTTGCGGAGCTGATGCGGCTGCGTGACTTGGATTCGCGGATTGGCCTGATCGAATTAAGTCGCAACTTTGGAAAGGAGGTCGCATTGTCTGCGGGCCTGGAGACAGCCATCGGCGACGCGGTGATTATTATTGACGCAGACCTGCAGGATCCGCCGGAATTGATTCCCGAGTTTCTTGCCCACTGGCGTGAAGGTTACGATGTAGTCTATGGCCGGCGCACAGAGCGACAGGGTGAAACGTGGTTGAAAGTCACCACTGCTAAGTGGTTCTACCGAATTCTCAATGCCTTGACTGAAGTCGAGATTCCGCCGGATGCAGGGGACTTTCGATTACTCAGCCGCCGCGCCGTTGATGCGTTGAAATCGCTGCCCGAGCGGCATCGCTATATGAAGGGTTTGTATGCCTGGATTGGCTTTCCCCAGCTTGCGGTTCCCTATGTGCGCGAGGCTCGTGATGCGGGCTCTACCAAATGGAACTACTGGCGTTTGTGGAACTTTGCATTGGAAGGCATAACGTCTTTTTCAGATGTACCCCTCAAACTGGCCACTTACCTTGGAGCCTTAACCGCAACAGGCTCGTTTATTTATGGCGTGTATTTCTTCATCAAGACACTCCTGTTTGGTAACCCAGTACCGGGTTACCCATCGCTTATGGTCGTTATTCTTTTTCTTGGCGGCGTTCAGCTCATTTGCATCGGCATTATGGGTGAATATCTGGCTCGAACATATAATGAGTCCAAGTCACGCTCTTTGTACTTCGTGAAGTCATACCATCCGGCGCATTCCCTCAAGGAGTCAGAGCACTGATGACAGAGGCGCAAAGTTCGATGTTGCAGCGAGCCCAAAACGTTGCGTGGCTGCTGGTCGGGGCGGTGATATTTCTATCCTATGGCTATACCGAAATGGCCGGTTCAGACATGTGGTGGCATGTTGCAGCCGGGCGTGAGCTGTTGCAGACCGGCACTGTCTGGATGGTGGATGATTGGTCCTATTCTGCAGCGGGTCACGACTGGCTCAATCATGAATGGTTCGCGGATGTGCTCTATTGGTTGTGGGTAGATGCGTTTGGTATCGCGTCGCTGGTGTACTGGAAATGGCTGGTTGTTATAGCTACGTTCAGCTTGTTACAAATTGCGCTATGGCGACAAACGGACAATGCAGCAGCGGCAACTATCTGCGCCGGTCTGGCTGCCGCGATAGCAGCCCCCTTCATTGATGTGCGGCCTCACCTTTACACTCTATTGCTCTTTGCAGGCTTAATCGCGTTACTCCTGCAGCGTCGTCAGCCGCTATGGCTACTGGCCGGATACTTTGTGTTGTGGGTAAATCTGCATGGTGGATTTTTCTTCGGCCTAATGGCGCTGGGTATTCTGGTGTTCCCCTGGCGGGAACTGACGATGGACTCATTCAAGGGTGCGCTGCTAATCGGTCTGGTATGCGCAGCGGTGTGCTTTCTGAATCCTGCCGGGCTGGGTACTTTTCTCTATCCGCTTAAGTATGCGTTTGATGAAACATCGCCTTATAAGCAGCTGGCGGAGTGGCTGTCGCCGTTTCAGCCCGGTGGCATTGTCTCGCCACTTTACTTTGTCTTTATGTGGGCTCCGCTGCTTACCATTGCCTACTTGATTCCGTGGGTGCGAAGACAGACCGGCGTGCCATGGGAGGGCATAGCACTTACGGGGTTAACACTGGCCATGTCGCTCACCAGTCGCCGGTTTATCACCATTTACGCAATCTCTCTAGCACTCTTGCTCGCTCCGCTCGTCGCTTTGGTATTGCGACAGCTCTGGTTTAAAGGAGCGGGGTGGGCGCTGGTGGCCATCGTCGCTGTGTTCGGTATTGTTCGCATGCAACCGTATCCACTTGTATCGGCTCCCGCATTTCACTACTTGACGGCAGAGTACAGCTATCCTCAGGAGATGTTGAACTACGTAGAGGTTAATGGCCTCAGCGGCAAGGTGTATGCGCTTTACAATTGGGGTGGCTATATTCACTGGCGCACCGATGGTGTGCTGAAGGTTTATATCGATGGTCGTGCTGATACCATTTATAGCGATGAGAACTATCTGCAGTATGTCTCAGTGCTCAGAGGCGACCAAGGCTGGCTGCAAGCTGTGGAGGCTACCGGTGCCGAGCTGTTTATGTGGCCTAGTCAACGCTTCGGTGGTCAGGAAAAGCTACAGGCTTTTCAGGAGTCAGGGCGCTGGCGTCCCCTGTATCGTGATGCCACGGGGTACCTGTTGGCACGCATAGACAAGAAATTGCCACCGACAGTTCTGCAGACGCCGGTCACCGCCCTCAAGCGACTGTCTGTGGCACAGATGGCTCAGTGGTCGGGTGACCACGAGCGTGCGATCAGGGTTGGCAATACCGTGCTAGATGAAGTGCCCTACCAACTACTCGCTTGTAATCTGGTTGCCCATTCTCACCGATCCCTCAATCAGACGGCAAACGCTGAGCGGACCACGGCAAAGTGCCGCGATCAGTTCCCCTCGAACTTCTTGCAGTAACTTTAGGAGAGTTTATGAAACGCAGAGCCCCTAGATTCACCGCGTTGTTGATCGGCAGATTGGTAGCGGGAGTAGCAATCGGATTGGCAGCCACGTCTGTGACGGCCGCCACGTTGGTTCACAATGTGTCGGGCTACACCATGGACGGCCCCGAGCTTGTCACCTTTTCTGCCTTGGAGTTTGATGACGGCAAGGTGACGCGACTTTACTCTGCGGAATCTGACGCGCAGCAATCGACTGCGACGCAGCGCATCGATGGTAAGGGTATGACATTACTGCCCGGTTTGATCGATGCCCACGGCCATGTGAGTAGCCATGGTCGCGCTCTGGCATCGGTTGATCTCGTGGGCGTAGACAGCGAGTCGGCTGCGGTTGCCCGTGTGCTGGATTTCATTTCAGCTGAGTCCATCAAGAATACGTGGGTTCAAGGCCGTGGCTGGAACCAGGTGCTTTGGCCGAGTAAGGAGTTTCCTTCACGGCAAAGCCTCGATGCTGTTTCCGGTGATGCCGCAGTGGTATTGGGGCGTGTGGATGGGCACGCTGTTTGGGTAAACACTCGTGCGCTGGCGCTTGCCGGCATTACCGATGACACGCCCGATCCCGCTGGTGGCCAGATCATCCGTGATGAGCAAGGCAAAGCGACTGGTGTGCTTATCGATAATGCCATGACAATGGTGTTTAGCGTTATGCCAGTAGATTCCGATGAGCAAATTGCTGACTATCAGGCTAGAGCGCTGCATGATTTGGCGGCAAATGGGCTCACCTCCGTGCACGATGCCGGCATAACCGCCCAGGAAGTGCGTGGCTTTCGCAGCCTGCTAAAAGCCCATGAAATGGCAGTACGAGTGTATGCGATGCTGGATGTGCTTGATCCTGCGAACGATGCGGACCTGGAGGCAGGCCCATCTCAAGATGACGCACAGCTGCTGGTGGTGCGCAGTGTCAAAATTTCTGCAGATGGTGCACTGGGCTCTCGGGGCGCGGCGTTATTTGAAGACTACTCTGATAAGCCCGGACATAGAGGTTTGCTGTTGCTGACGGATGAGGAGCTTAAGCATCATATGGGCCGGGCGGTGGCGGCAGGGTATCAGGTGAACACCCACGCGATTGGTGATCTTGCCAATGATCGCGTATTGGTGAATTACGAAATGTTGAACAAGGAGGGGGCGAGTCGCGCGTTGCGTCATCGTGTGGAGCACGCGCAGATTTTGCGTCCACAGGATGTATCGCGCTTTGCAGCGGCAGGGATAGTGGCTTCGATTCAACCCACCCACGCTACCAGCGATAAGAATATGGCAGGCGACCGGTTGGGTGAGGAACGACTCAAAGCGGCCTATGCGTGGTCGACCTTGCTCGACAGCGGTGCACAGCTGGCTGGTGGTTCGGATTTCCCTGTGGAGTCTGTGAACCCTTTTTACGGATTGCATGCGGCAGTGACGCGTCAGAGCCATGACAACGAACCCGAAGGGGGTTGGTTCCCGGGCCAAAAGCTATCGCGAGAGGCTAGCCTCAGCCTGTTTACCCAGGATGCTGCTTTTGCCGCGCATCAGGAGAAGGAGATTGGTCGCTTGTTGCCGGGGTATTACGCTGACTTTATTTTGGTGAGCGATAATTACTTTGATCAGCCGGAGAATGCTATTTGGAAGAACAGGGTAGAGGCAACCTATGTGGCCGGTAGTAGAGTGTACTCGGCGGAGCAGGATTAGCCGGAGCAGGTTATGAGTATTTCCCGTCGCACGACGCCGCATCTGATCGGCCTGGGTGAACTCGAAGAAGAGCTGGTGATTGCTCGTGAGATCCAGTTCAGTATCTTGCCAGACTCGATGCCCCAGGTGCCAGGTTACGATCTGACAGGCATATTGCGGCCTGCCAATCATACGGGTGGCGATATGTTCGATCTGGTCAATCTCGATCAGGGGCTGTTTGTTCTGCTGGGTGACGCCACTGGCCATGGCGCCGGTCCGGCCATGTCGGTCACTCAGATGCAGGCCATGTTGCGAGTAGCCTTCCGGTTAGGCGCGGGCCTTGATGAGGCCTATCAGCATACTAACAACCAACTCGCAGAAGACTTACCCGAAGATCGTTTCGTGACAGCTTTTATGGGTTTTCTTGATCCCGCGACGCATGAAATGACTTATCATTCGGCCGGCCAGGGCCCCATATTGCATTACCATCGGGGCGCGGATCAGTGTGATTGGCATGAGCCGACGACTTTTCCATTGGGCAGCATTGAGGTTGAGAGTGTTGGTTCACATCACAGCCTGGCGCTGGCGCCAGGCGATATCATGGCGCTGATCTCGGATGGAGTTTATGAGTTCGGTAATGCCGCGGGCCAATTATTTGGCCAAGAGGGTGTAGCCCGAGTGCTACGGGAGAATCTGGATCGTTCTATGGCGGAGACGGGCCAGAGCATGCTCGATGAGCTGGCGCGCTTTGGAGATGATAGCTCTCAGGAAGACGATATAACCATTGTGCTGATTCGTCGTGATATCGAAGACTAGCCGCTTGCCTTTCCGAGCCCGTGTTTTACACTCGCTTACGAAGACAGTGCCTCATGAGGCAGAGAGATGAAGCTCTCGCTATCCCGCGATCTCGACGAAATCAGCCGGATTGTAGCGGCAACGCACACTTGGTTCGCGGCCCAAGATGTATCGGATTCACTCCTGTTTCCAGTCGATCTGGCGACTGAGGAACTGTTCGTTAATATGATTCGGCATAATCCGAGCAAGCCGGATAAAATAACGCTGGAGCTGGACACGGTTGAACATGGTGTAGCCGTTCAGCTCACCGATTATGATGTTGAGCGTTTTGATCCACGCAGTGCGCCAACGCCCGATATCAGTGCGCCAGCAAGCGAGCGCCGAATCGGCGGATTGGGGTTACACCTTGTCGCTAACGTGGTGACTGCGTTGGATTACGATTATCGAAATCGCACTAGCACAGTGCGATTTATTGCTTTGGAGAACGATCAACGTGTTTGAGGTATCACCGATACAAGCTGGCCAGGTGGAGCTGATAGGAAGGCTGGATGCTGCTCAGGCAGCTCGCGCGGAAACGCTGTTCGAGCGATTGATTGGCGCAGAGGTGCTTGATCTGTCCTCGCTAGAGTACATATCCAGCGCTGGTTTGGGTTTGCTGTTGAAGCTCCACAAGCAGAAAATGGCGGTTGGCGATGGCTTGCGATTGGTAGAAGTTAGTCCCCACATCGCCGATATTCTTCATTACTCCGGGTTCGACAAGCTTTTCGATGTAATGCCAGCGACCAAATAGTGTTCGCGCTAACCCATTGTTTTAATAGGACATTATTTATTAAGAGAAATTTATCAGGTTTTCTTCCAACTTTTGACCTGCCTGTGAGTACTTATGGGTAGGGAGATGGAAAGGGCCAGGGATGGCCAACTCGTTTTGCGCGGCCAGCATGGCGACAAGCGAGCACTGGAAGAGCTGATACTTCTTTATCAGGACACCATCTTCAAGCTGGCATATCGAATGCTGGGGAATCCGGAGGATGCGGCCGATGCAACACAGACAACATTTCTCAAAGCCTTTGAAAATATCAAGAGCTTCGATCCCAAATTCCGTTTCTTCAGTTGGATCTATCGCATCGCCATCAACGAATGCCTCAACTATCGTCGTCGAGATCGAGTCAGTGAATATGTGGATGAGTCGATATCGGATCAAAGCGCTGGTCCGGAGTTGGCTGCGCGAGACAGTGAGCTACAAGCCTCTGTCCAGACTGCACTGATGACCTTGAACGACGATCATAGAGCAGTGATTACTTTGCGACATTTCGGCGAGCTTAGTTATACCGAGATTGCATCTGTACTAGAGATACCTGAGAAAACAGTGCGCTCCAGACTCTTTGAGGCCAGAGGTCGCTTGAAGGGCGCAATGGAACGGGCAGGAGTAACGGTCTGATGATTACCGACCAAGACAGAATTTTGCTGCAGGCAGCGGCCGACGGAGAGCTTCCCCCACAGGAATTGGCTGATCTGCGTGCGCGTCTGGGTGATTCGTTGGAAGCTCGGGCATTTGAAAAGTCGGTATCCGAATTCAATACTTTGCTTAGCAGTGTGCCAGAGGTAGAGCCGCCACCAGGGCTTGCCAGCCGTATTCTCGAGCAGATACCCGAGACCGTAAGCCCGTCTGCCACAACGCTAATTGCCCCCGGAATTAATCCATACAAGTCACGCCGAGCGTGGCATGGTTATGCCATGGCCGCATCGTTGTTAGTGGCCGTTGTCATCGGTGCCAATGTGTTGCTGCCCGGTGGAGCTGATGAAGCTATGCGTGAGCAAATGAAAGGAACAGTGATTGCTCCGCTGAACATTCTGTCGTCTTCGGAGCTGCAGTGGGAAGGTGGTGTGGCAGCTTTTGATATTGTTAGCAATGCAGACGGTCTGAGTCTGCATATAGAGGGGGTTAGCGCCTCCCCGATAGCCTTGGGGCTCACTTTCAGTCAGTCGGATTGGGAGCTTCGCGATTTGCCTGGCTCAACTCTCCTGTTGAAGGATGAGGTGACGACAACCCTGCCTATCGCGCTAGCTCTGCCTGTTTCTGTCGTGGGTAATGCCGATAGTCTTACCGATGCACCGCGTTTTCTCGATGTAGAGTATCGCCGCAAGGATGGCACCCTTGAACGTACGACACTGATTTTCAGGAGCACTGAGTAGTAATGTCAGTGATGGCATGGATGCCCTAATTTGAGTAGTACCCCTGTGAGTGCATTTGTAGGCGGCCGTGGTGCCGCCTTTTTTATACCCCGGTATTTCTGGCACACTAAACGCTTTCTTCTACGGAATCATTAACGTGACGTTGCTGACCGGCATATTGATGGGCATTTTACCTGTGCTTCTGTTCCTGTCAGTGCTGCGCTATATGGACAGCTATCGGTTGACACCTGTTGCAACCGTATTGTGGGTATTGGCTGCAGGAGTGGTCTCGGCTGTGGCTGCCCTCCATATTCATGCCTGGGTATTGGCTGACGGAGCTCTCTCCCGAACCATTTATCTGGACTACTGCGCGCCCTTCGTTGAAGAGCTCTGTAAGGGTTTTGTTATCTATAGTTTGTTTCGACTGAGTCGAATTGGCTTTTTAGTAGATGCGGCGATACTCGGATTTGCAGTAGGTACGGGTTTTGCGGTTTACGAGAACCTTTACCTTCTCGCTATGGGACCAGACCTTTTGCCCGGGGTTTGGTTGATACGTGGTTTGGGTACAGCGGTGATGCACGGCGGCGTTGCCGCGATTTACGCGATCTTGGCGCAGAGGTTTAGCGAACGCAGTTTGCGAACGCGCTTTTTGTACTTCACTCCGGGCTTACTAGTAGCCACGGTGCTGCACTGGTCGTTCAACCAGTTTTATCTTTCCCCACTGGTGCACACGGCGTTGGTTGTCGCTTTATTGCCGATACTGTTGGTGCAGGTATTTCGTAAGAGTGCGGTTGCCATGCATGAGTGGTTGCAACTGGACTTTGATTCCGACGCCAGTTTGATCGAGCAGATTGTGTCGGGAGAGTTTAAACGCACGCGGGCGGGGGAGTTTTTATCCGATCTTCGCGATCGCTTTGAGGGGCCAACGTTGGTGGATATGCTCTGCTATCTCCGTATCTATACTGAACTGGCGCTGCGTGCAAAAGGTATTCTGATGATGCGCCAGCACGGGTTTGAGGTTGAGCCCGACGACGATGTTCAGGAGTTGTTTGCTGAACTGGAGCACTTAGAACGATCAATCGGTAGAGTGGGTGTGCTGGCTATGCGGCCATTTCTGCATTTTGATCATAAAGACCTGTGGCAGTTGACCGTACTGAATAGGAAGCGCAGCGCCCGTAAGGTCGGGGGTTGAGCTCGACGTCTCACGCCCTTATAATCGCCGCCTTTCTAGGACCATAGCTCAGTTGGTTAGAGCGCTACCTTGACATGGTAGAGGTCGGCGGTTCGAATCCGCCTGGTCCTACCAAAACAACAAGCCCCGCCTCTGGCGGGGTTTTTTGTTTTGGCAGGGGTAGGTTTGGAGAAGAACCGCTGTTCGACAAATTCCGACTAAGGAGGAATTTGGACGGCGCAGCAAAGCGAAGCCGCCCCGTAGGGGTCGTAACGGGCAAAAGCCCGATACGATCAATCCGCCTGGTCCTACCAGAACAACAAGCCCCGCCTCTGGCGGGGTTTTTTGTTTTGGCAGGGGTAGGTTTGGAGAAGAACCGCTGTTCGACAAATTCCGACTCAAAGGAGGAAATTGGACGGCGCAGCAAAACGAAGCCGCCTCGAAGAGGTGAAACCGCGAGAGGCAATCGCGGTTTCATCACAAATTCCGACTCAAAGGAGGAAATTGGACGGCGCAGCAAAGCGAAGCCGCCCCGTAGGGGTCGTAACGGGCAAAAGCCCGATACGATCAATCCGCCTACGACTAACATGGCCTGTTTCGGCCATTTTTCCGATTAATCCCTTACCAAAGCAATATTGGCGCCCACGGCCATGCTGCTGTCGTGCGCGGCCATGCTACCCACTAGCCCGTTTAGCTATAGTTACTTCCAGACGCTACATCCATCCAGGTCCACGGAAGCGTACAGAACCCCTACCTGGGCCCTCCTTGAGGGCCTTTTTTTTGTCTGCTAGAAACGCAAGTCAGACAGAGCCCCTCAGATTACTGTTTCAGTCTCTGGCGCCCAATCAAGTTTCTCTGTGCGAGCGACCCCGCGTCGGGTGAGAGTTAGCGTAGTGGGAGACTATTCCTCCAGCTCTCTAAGGATCTGCTCATTTGCATCCGTTATATTCTCGGCACTTCAATTATAGGCACCGGCGATGAGACTCTGCGATTAGTTGCCCTCAAAATGGCCTCATACCCCAGCACGTGGCTTGTTTAGCATTGGCCAATCGCAGCAGCATCACCAGAAAATCGAACAACCTGTATACTGCGACCGAATGATTTTTTCTACTCTCTCACCTGAGACTATAGCCCTGCCGGGACACACTTGATGGAGTCGGCAGTTGCAGGCTTTTTCCTAAGCCTTTCGCTGATTCTGGCGATAGGGGCGCAGAACGCGTTTGTGCTGAAGCAGGGTCTCAAGAAACATCATGTCTTTTGGGTTTGCCTGATATGTGCCTTGTCAGATGGCGTACTCATTGGTCTGGGGGTTGCAGGTTTTGGTGCGCTGGTTGACGCCTTTCCGGCAATAGAATCCGTTGCCCGCTATGGCGGTGCCCTCTTTTTGACCGTGTATGGCATCAAGAGTTTTGTTTCGGCCTTTCGAACCAGTCACCACCTGGATCCCGCCGGCGATGTACCGGAAACCCTTGTCAAAACAGTGCTGACTTGTCTGGCTTTCACATGGCTGAACCCCCATGTGTATCTCGACACCGTTGTCTTACTAGGGTCTGTCGCTACCCAATACGATGGGGTGTCTCGACTGCACTTTGGTGCAGGGGCAGTGTCTGGTTCGTTCGTGTTCTTCTTTGGTCTTGGTTACGGTGCTCGGTTTTTGGCACCGCTCTTTCACCTTCCTTCAGCCTGGAAAGTGCTCGACTTTGTTATTGGCCTGATCATGTTTGCCATCGCAGCGTCCTTGCTGCTGGGTTAGAAGTAGCTAAATGCAGCTCTGTTGGCCGAAAAGCTTTCTGGCATCGTGCCCACTTATCCTGTGGACGGGCTTCGTGCCTAGTTGGAGAGAGAGTGGCCATTGTCTTGCCCACTTGCTCAATTCCGAGCTCAGTGGGCAATTGACCGAAGGTAAGTTGGTCAAAAAGTGGTCAGCTAGTTGCTCGTGGTTTACACGTGTGCTTATGTAAACTCGTTGGGTGCTAGCTCACTCGACGACATACGTTTGCTATGCATCGAGGAGATGACAATGCTTAATAATAATAAACTGGTGGTAGCCCTTTTAGCAGTGCTCTCACTAGTGTTTTTGAGTGGCGGCGCATTCGCAGCCGATGGCTCAACAATGCTAGCGTCGGGAGACTTTGTAGGGTATTCCTTTTGGTTGATTTCGATGGCGCTAGCCGCTGCGACAATATTCTTCCTCATGGAATCGTTCCGAATGGGAGGCAAGTGGGCGACATCGTTAACGGTATCAGCCCTAGTGACATTCATTGCTGCGTTCCATTATATGTACATGAGAGAAGTGTGGGTAGCCACGGGCGATACGCCGACGGATTTTAGGTACATCGATTGGCTGTTAACAGTGCCACTGCTGATGATTGAGTTCTATCTCATTCTGGCAGCAATCACCAAGGTGTCTGGAGGCATATTCTGGCGTCTTCTGATTGGCACCTTGGTAATGTTAATCCCAGGATATATGGGCGAGGCAGGATACCTAAACGCTACTGTAGGCTTTGGCATCGGTATGCTTGGATGGTTTTACATCCTGTATGAGATCTTCTTTGGCGAAGCCAGTAAGGTTGCCGCAGCAGAAGCTCCACCTGCAGTCCAAAAGGCCTACGGGTTAATGAAGTGGACAGTAACAGTGGGTTGGGCTATTTATCCTGTCGGCTATTTCTTTGGTTACCTTGCGGGTGGTACCGATGTTGGAACACTCAACATTGTCTACAACCTTGCTGATGTGCTGAACAAGATCGCTTTCGGCTTGTTCATCTGGTACGCGGCCAACGAAGATACTTCTGCCAAAGCCTAAGCGCTCTGGTACGTTCCACGAAAGCCCTCGCGAGAGGGCTTTTTTGTGCCTATTAATTAGGGTGGGTGCTCGAGGGGTCAGCCGCCACTGGCCGCTAGCGCTTGGTCGATGTCGGCAATGATGTCATCGATATGCTCAATACCAATCGAGAGACGAACCATCTCCTGAGATACACCCGCCGTCGCTAATTCTTCGGGGTTAAGCTGACGATGAGTGGTGCTTGCCGGGTGGCAGGCAAGAGACTTTGCGTCACCAATATTCACCAGGCGGAGAATAAGTTGTAGTGCATCAATAAATCTAGCGCCGGCTTCAGAGCCGCCCACAATACCAAAGCTGATAATGCCAGAAGCACGGCCGCCACAAATCTTGTCGCAAGTAACGTGATCGGGGCTGTCAGGCAGCGTGGCATAGTTCACCCATTGCACCGCAGGGTGCGCCGATAGGTGTGCAGCGACTTTTTCGGCATTCTCACAATGACGCTCCATTCGCAGTCCAAGTGTTTCAAGGCCCTGCATAATTTGGAAGGCACTTTGAGGTGATAGTGCTGCACCGGTATTGCGCAGCGGCACAACCCGGCATCGGCCTATATAAGCAGCTGCGCCCATCGCTTCGGTGTAGACCACACCGTGGTACG
Source organism: Halioglobus sp. (assembly GCA_039990395.1). GTDB lineage: Bacteria > Pseudomonadota > Gammaproteobacteria > Pseudomonadales > Halieaceae > CALINF01. Next base: position 395,274 of record JBDXFZ010000041.1, on the reverse strand, counting down.
AGGGGTCTGGCGTATTCATGACAGAGAAACGGTCGTTGTGAGCAGCCCAATCAAACTTGCCCGAATCTACGATTGCACCACCAATGGTTGTACCGTGGCCGCCGATATATTTGGTTAGTGAGTGCACGACGATATCGGCGCCATGATCGAAGGCTCTGCACAGATACGGTGTTGCCACCGTATTGTCGACAATAAGTGGCACACCGGCTGCGTGAGCAATCTCGGCCCAGCGCTCTATGTCTACAATATTGCCCGCCGGATTGCCGATAGACTCGCAGAAGAGGGCACGGGTGTTTTCATCGATCAACGCAGCCGCTTTTTCAAAGTCATCTGCCTTGGCAAAGCGAGTTTCGATACCCTGCCGGGGGAAGGTGTGAGCAAACAGGTTGTAGGTGCCACCGTAGAGCTGTGATGTGCTAACGATGTTACTCCCAACCTCGGCTATCGCTTCGATCGAGTAGCGAATAGCGGCCATGCCCGAAGCCACGGCCAGGGCACCAACGCCACCTTCGAGCTCCGCCAGTCGTTGCTCCAGTACAGCATTGGTGGGGTTCATGATTCGGCTATAGATGTTTCCGGGTACTGCAAGGTTGAACAAGTCTGCACCGTGCTGGGTGTTGTCAAACGTAAACGATGTTGTCTGGTAGATGGGTGTTGTTGCGGCGTGTGAGGTGGGGTCGCCTTCGTAGCCTGCATGGAGTGCTATCGTTTCGGGTTTCATAGTGTGCCTGCTTGGTTTGGTTTCAGTTGTCATTCGCATTTAGGGTTGAAGAGCTTAGCAAAGAGTCTTACCCAAGCGAAACTGTGTTCGGAGATTGTGCAGGGGTGTGAAGATTCGAGCGGCTCAGGCGATGGAAGATTCTGTGGTTACTGCTAGACTCAGCCAGTTATTGTTGCAGTCACTGGAGAATCTGATGAGCACCAACCCCTATCTGGAAGGCAACTTTGCCCCCGTTGAAGATGAGCTAACCGCGTTTGACCTGAAAGTCACAGGAGAGCTGCCCACAGAGCTGGATGGCCGCTTTTTGCGCATAGGGCCTAACCCTCTAGAGGCTGATCCCAAGAGTCACCACTGGTTTCTTGGCAGCGGTATGGCGCATGGCCTGCGGCTGCGCGACGGCAAGGCTGAGTGGTTTCGCAGTCGCTACGTGAGAGATGACAAAGTGGTCGCCGCGAAGGATTGGCCCCCGGTGCCAGGTCCGGTTGGCGCATTGCAACTGGGCGAAGGGATCGCCAATACCAATATTATGTCTCATGAAGGCAAGACCCTTGCACTAGTGGAGGCCGGGAACCTGCCGGTAGAGTTGGACTACGAATTGGAAACCGTCGAGCGCTGCGATTTTAGTGGAACCTTGCCCGGTGGCCTGTCGGCGCACCCTCATTTGGACCCAGACACTGGTGAGCTGCATAGCGCGGTCTATTCGCCACTATGGAACCATATTCAGTATGTGGTGATTGGTACGGACAATCGGGTTCGCAAAACGGTGGATGTCCCTGTCCCGGGGCAGCCCATGGTGCACGACTGCATGATTACCAAGAATTACTTCATCCTGCTGGACCTCCCTGTCATTCTCGATTTTGAAGTGGCAGAAGCGGGCTACGGATTACCCTACAAATGGCATCCGGAATATGGCGCCCGAGTAGGATTGCTGCCGCGCGAAGGTGGTGCAGAGGATGTTACCTGGCACGAAGTAGAACCGTGCTACGTGTTCCACCCCATGAATGGCTATGAGGACGAGCAGGGTAGGGTGGTATTGGACGTGATTCGTCATCACAAGATGTTTGATCAGGATCGGCTGGGCCCGGGTGAGGGCGTATCCACCCTGGATCGCTGGACGATAGATCCCAAGGTCACTCGCGTGCACGAACAGCGGCTCGACGATATGTCCCAGGAGTTTCCGCGTCTTGATGAACGCCTAACCGGCAAACCCTACCGCTTTGGCTACACCGCGGGATTGGGCGCGGATGTGTCACTGGGTGGTATCAAAAAGCACGACCTGCATACCGGCAGTAGTTATCTGCACAACGAAGGTGACCACAGGGTATTCATGGAGCCGGTATTCGTACCACGCTCAGCCGATGCTGCTGAAGACGATGGTTGGGTGCTGGCGTATGTTTACGATAAGACGACCGACAAGAGTGATGTCGTGGTAATTGAAGCTCAGGACTTTGAGAGCGGCCCCATTGCTACCGTACATCTGCCCAGGCGCGTACCGTTTGGGTTCCACGGAAACTGGTCTGCAGGGTAAGCGCTTACTGGTGAAAATTGGCCGGCTTTATGCCGGCCTTTTTGTTGGAGGTTCAGCCGGCCTGAAGGAACGGACCGTCTACGCACAGGCGTTGACCATTAGGGGCGGCACATGCGCCGCAGATACCCACGCCGCACTTGGTCATGTAATCAATCGCACTAAAAATCTGCTCGTCACTGCAGAACTCGCGCTGTACTGCGATGGCGGCGTGAACCATAGGCTCCGGCCCGCAGTTGTAAAACACCAGGTCCTTGAGTTCGTCGGCCGACATGTTTTGTAGGCGATCTCGCAATAGCTGCGTCACAAAGCCCTGGAAGCCTGCGCTGCCGTCGTCGGTGGCCACATGCACCTTGGCAATCTTCTGACACTCCTCGAGAAAATACAGTCGTTGCGCCGTGCGCGCGCCAGTGAAGACCTCCGCGTTACCCCAGTCACGAGCAATCTGGTATACCGCGGCAAGACCTGTGCCGCCGGCCACAGCCATGACTTTTTTGCCTTCACCCGGATCAACGGGGATGCCGTGTGGGCCGCGCACATACGCTTCGGTGCCCACTGGTAAGTCCATCAGTGCGTGGGTGAATTCGCCCACGTCGATCACGACCAGTGAGAAGGGGTCGTCGGTAAGCGCCGAGAATGGTTTTTCGCCAATGCCGGGTAACCACAGGAAGATAAACTCTCCCGCCTGCACGTTCACTTTCCGGTCGAAAGTGAGGATCGTGATGTCCTCGCACACGCGGTGATTGTCCACCAGTGTTACAGGGCGGAAGTCCATATCCACATCGTACTGAACTTGCTTCTCGGCGCGGTTGCTGTGGTTCTCCAGATCGGCTTCCAGCACCTGGAAGTAATCCGCTATTTCATCGGTGGTCATGCCGATTAACGAAGAGCCGACACCAACTACGGCTGCACCGGCATCGAAAAAGGCTCTGACATCTGCGGCGCTGCTGACGCCGCCACAGCCGATAATCGGCAGGTCACAGACTTCGGCCATTTCCTTGACGCACTTTAAGCCAATCGGCAGTACACCTTTGCCCGACATGCCGCCGGAGCCATTGCTTAACACCGGTTGGCCGTGTGCGGAGGTGTAACCGGGACCAACGGTATTGATCGCGCACAAGGCATCTGCACCTGCATCGGCGGCAGCTCGAGCAATTTCACCTATATCGGGCGTATTGGGTGTCAGCTTGGGTATTACCGGGATGTTCACGACAGCCTTCACCGCCGCGATTATCTCGGCAACCAGTTTTGGGTCTTGTCCCATCGCCATGCCATAGCCTTTGGCGTGTGGGCAGGACAGATTGAGTTCGATACCGTCGGAAACCGGTGCCAGAATTTGCGCCACGGCGACAAACTCTTCCACGCTGCCGCCGAAAATGGAGGTCAGGAGGAAACGGTCATCGGGCACATTCAGGGCAGACATTAGTTCCAGCGATGCCTCTGCACCCGGATTGGTGAGCCCCACGGCGTTAACAAAGCACCCTGGAGCGTACTGGCTCAGCACAGGCTCCCGATAGCCAAGCTTTGGCTCCAGGCCGATACTCTTGGTGGTGAGCACGCCTACCTGCGGAACGTGATCAAAGAAGTACTGAATGATGGAGGTGGCTGTCGTCACGATGCCTGAGGGCACGGTAAACGGGCCGGAGAGGGTCTTACCAAAGAATTCTGTAGTCAATTGCACGCTCTAGGTTGGCGGTGGGCCGGCATTCTGGGTGGCGGCAATTATACTGGCGTTGTTAGGTGGTCTACAATTGCCGCCTGAGCTTATCGTTCTGGCATTGCATGACCGCTAGTGTCTGCTCGGCCCTTCCTCCCTGCCACCGGAGATCGCTTTTACTATGCACGCTCCCGCGAAACAGATGTGGCTAGGTGCTCTGGAAACGCTGCCATTGGTGGTGGCGGCCTTTCCATTTGGCATCGTGTTTGGCGCGATGGCACACGCCAGCGGCCTATCGTTTGCTGTGTCGGTAGGTATGTCCTCGCTGGTATTTGCTGGTTCCTCGCAGTTTATCGCGGTCACGCTAATAGCCAGCGCCGCTATTCTACCGGTGATTGTACTTACGGTATTTGTAGTGAATCTCCGCCAGATGCTGTACTCAGCCAATCTTATGCACCATGTAGAGCATTGGCCGCAGCCATTGCGCGCTGCATTGGCGTTCTTCCTGACGGATGAAACCTTTGCAGCAGTCACTGACCGCAATAACCGCCATCCGGGTGAGCCAGGCTTACGCTGGTTTTACGCAGGCTCTGCCGGGTTTATGTACTGCTTTTGGCAGATATCAACCGTGCTGGGCTATACGCTCGGCGAGCGTATTCCGGGCCTGGCAGACTGGGGCTTAGATGTTGCAATGGTTGTGGCTTTCATCGGTATCGTAGTGCCATCGCTCAAGCGTCGTGCCGATTGGGGCTGCGCGGCTGTTGCCTTTGTCTCCGCACTGCTTACCCATAGCTGGCCGCATCAGTCGGGGTTGCTGTTCTCTTCCCTGATGGCTATTGCTGTGGGGCTGTGGATGAGCAGGCCAGAGAGTGCGCAGGAGCTGCCCGATGAATGATTGGCTACTGATAGCACTTATGGCATTGGTTACCTTTGTGCCACGTTATCTGCCGTTTGCACTCGCGGGCAGGGTACAGTTACCTGCCATGCTGGAACGCGGTCTCGATTTTGTGCCGGTGGCCGTGCTAACAGCCATCATTGCCCAGACCACGTTGATACGTGGGGGCGAGCTCGATCTAACTTTAACCAATGCTCATGCAATTGCGGCCGTAGCCGCGTTTGTCACCGCGCTGGTCACGCGACACCTCTTTCTAACCATAGCCCTTGGGTTGCTGGTGTTCGGCTTAATGAAGCTATTGCTTAGCTAATTACGGTGTGGGTAACTAGCTACCCGCAACGTCATTGATAGCAACGGATGATTGGCAGGTGCTGGGAAGGGGGAGCCAGGCATCCGGTATCGGGTTGTCGTTGCAGATCAGGTCAATTGTCAGAACGCGTTGTTGTTCAACCGCCAGTTTGGTTTGCGCTTGTAGCCTCTGAAATTCAGGGTTGCCTCTTAACCCATCAAATATGGGTAGTTCGAATGAAACCAGGTTGACATAAGTTTCGAGCGACTTCTTAAACAAATGGATAGCTTCTTCTTCTTCTCCCCGGAAAATACTCACCAATGCCCTGTCGAAGTAGCCATTAGATCCATGCTCCGCCACAGTACCCTTCGCGGATTCTAATAGTGCCGCAGTGTTATCCACAATTCGGTTTGCGCGTTCAATCTCTCCCGAATTCTCTAAAAGCTGTGCGAAGAACAGATTTGTTGACATGCGTTGTGCGGAGTCGATGACAGGTTTATCTTCAAGCGCCGCGAAAGCGATTTCGTAGAGTTCTTTCGCCCGCTCGGGGCGCTTTGCAGCATAAAAGTAACCGGCAGTATCTAACTGTAGTTCCATATCATCCGGGTCTGATTGCAGGGCGGTCTCAGACAATATTGCGGCTTCCAGGAATTTAGCGGCGGCATAGTGGGCTGCGACTTGCGAGTTAGCAGAAATTCGCACTGCTTCATCGAAAAGCCCGGTAGTTCCCAACAGATAAACCAGCGCCTCGTTTGAAAATCGATCAAGAGGGTCTTCTGCATACGCCAGCAGTGCCCATCTCGTGGCGGAGGCCATATTGTTTTTCGTCTGTTCAACGAAAGATTTTGCGATATAGCCTGCCCACTTATTCACTTCTACAACTTCATTCGCCATACGCTCGGCGGCATCGATATCCTCTATCACCAGTATATTGGAGATATAGTTTAATCGACCCACAATAGAATAGGGGTCGACTTCGATGAGCTTGCGTATGGACTCTTCGGATATTGAAAACATACCCAAAGAGTTTGCTGTGTTGAAACGCCAGTTGAGTGCGTCCACGTACACGGGGTTTAACTCAAGCGCACGCTCGGTAAACAGCAACGCATTTTCGCCATCCTCATTGACGCCGGCTAGCTGTGCCTTAGCGCCCCAAAGCTCTGGTAAATTGGGATTTAGCTCCATTGCCCTATCAATATGTGGTTGCGCTTTGGCATTAACCTCGATGGTCGTGAGGTCACCGTAAGAGCTAGCGCTATCGCTTAAGAGAGAATACGCGATGGCAAGCTGGGCGTGTGCTGGCGCATAGCTTGGATCAAGTCGAAGTGCTCTTTCCAAATGATGCACTGCCTCTGTAATGGCCCTGTTGCCGCGCTGATTGATGAGGTGGCGACCGTGTAAGTAGGCCTCATAGGCGGCAGGATTGGCGGCTTCCGATACGCGCGGAGCTGACTGACCGGGTGCGCCATTAAGCTCCAGCTGCGCCACTAGTGCGTCACCGATAGCCGCCGAAATGTCGTCCTGTATTGCAAAGATGTCTTCCAGCTCGCGATCATAAGTCTCCGACCACAAGTGATAGCCGTTGTCAGCTTCAATCAACTGCGCTGTGATGCGCAGGCGTGTTCCTGACTTACGCACAGAGCCTTCCAGCACGTGGTTCACTTTCAGGAGTTTCGCGATCTCGCTGATGTCACGGTTATCACCCTTAAACTGGAAAGATGATGTGCGCGCAGCCACTCTCAAATCTGGAATTTGGGCCAGCACGTTGAGTAGTTCTTCTGAAATTCCGTCGGAAAAGAATTCCTGCTCTGGATCCGAAGACAGATTGACAAAAGGCAGTACAGCGATAGACGTATCATCGACCACTGGAGACTGTGCGCTTTCGGAGCTTGATGATGTTGTGGAGCTGTTGCTCTTAACTGGCGAGGCGGCTGTTTCTAAAGGTTGCTCAGTGACTTGATCCGCGAAACGAGCCTCCCAAATAAAGTAAACCGCCACACCTAGAAGAAGCGCAATTATCGTGAAGTCGAGTTTCCTGCCTGTGCTGTAGGTAATCGACTGGCTGCGATCAACATCCCGCTCGCGTTTGATGCCCTCTGGGGTTATCTCAAATGCCCAGGCCAGCAAAACCGCCACCGGAAATCCGATGGCGAGCAGTAACAATGTGGTTTGCATAACCCAGGCAGGTGCACCGATATTGTCGAGTACAAGATCGGCAAACTGCATGAGTAGCCATGCAGTCACGACGTAAGCTACCGCTACGCGAAAGACGTTTCGCCTTCTAAGTTCTTCGAACAGGCTCATCTCTACCCCCTGAGATAAGGGACAACCATAGCAGAACTGAAATTACGTTCCACAAAAGGTTTGGCGTACTTCTTCACCTGCGTGCGCGGGTGTAGCGAGCAGCTTATCGGCCTCATCATAGACGAAGGGTTGTGCCGTTCTTGCGATCAGCGCATGAAAAGGCGCGAGGTTATGATTCTCTGCCGCACTGATGGCCTGTGCCACCAGGTGGTTGCGTGGAATGAAAACCGGGTTTGCGCGATACATAGATTCTTGTCTGTCAGCCGGTGACACATTGTCTACCGCCAACCGCTCTTGCCAACGCTGTAACCAAGGTGTCAGTGACTGCGGTGGTGTGTAGAGCTCGCCGACTTTGGCGCTGCCACTATCGGGTGCGGCCTGATCCGCCAGATACCGGAAGGTGAGCGTGAAATCTGCTTTGGCATCGGCCATCAGGCCAAACAGATCCTCTATTAGTGCGGTGTCTTCGCTAGTCGCCTCGAGCAAACCCAGTTTACGGCTGAGTCCGCGATTGTGCGCTTCCATAAACAGGTTTGGAAACTGGTCTACGGCGTCTTGGGCGATCGCAACGGCGGCGTCCTCGGTGTCAGCTAAAACCGGAAGTAATGACTGAGCAAGGCAAGCCAGGTTCCATTGCGCAATGCCGGGTTGGTTGCGATAGGCGTAGCGCCGACCCTGGTCGATAGAGCTAAATACAGTGTCCGGATGAAACGACTCCATGAAAGCGCAGGGGCCATAATCAACAGTTTCTCCACACAGCAACATATTGTCGGTGTTCATTACGCCATGTACAAAGCCGAGTAATTGCCAGTGGGCAATCAGTTTAGCCTGCGCCTGAATGACACAAAGCAGCAGAGCCTGGGCATCATTGCCAGTGCCAACTGCATCTGGAAAGTGGCGTGCCAGTGTGTAGTCCACCAGAGCGCTAAGCGCATCACTATTTTTCTGCGCACTAAAGTACTGGAACGTGCCGATACGAATGTGACTACTGGCCACGCGTGCCAGAATCGCGCCGGGTTCAAATTTTTCGCGAACCACCTGGTCACCTGTCGTCACAGCTGCCAGCGCGCGAGTTGTCGGCACGCCCAGCGCGTGCATGGCTTCGCTAATAATGTATTCGCGCACCACCGGGCCAAGTGGGGAGCGCCCGTCGCCACCGCGGGAATACGGGGTGGGTCCGGAGCCTTTCAATTGAATGTCGTAGCGGTGACCGCTCGCGGTGGCTACCTCGCCCAGCAGGATTGCGCGACCATCCCCCAATTGAGGATTGTAACTACCGAACTGGTGGCCCGCATAAACGCTGGCGAGCGGCTCAGCGCCAGCAGGCACTGTATTGCCGGCTACGGTGGCAATACCTTCGGTAGAGCCCAGCCACTCGGGGTCTATCCCAAGTGATTCTGCGAGCGCACCGTTGACGGCCAGCACTGCGGGTTTAGACACCGGGGTGGGCGCTTGCAGGCTGAAGAAATGCTCTGGCATGCGTGCGAACGTGTTGTTGAACGGAATAGGGTGTTGGTTGGCCATGTTTTCCTGTCGCTAGTTGGTCTAAGCTTACGGGTTGAGGTTTTACATGTATCGCTACGCATGTTCGGCCAAGATAGACTATCCAATCCAAAGCAACAAACGGGTGACCACTATGAGCTCTTCAGCCTGGGATACATTGATTACCGGGGCCACTGTATTTGACGGTACAGCCACGCCGCCGCAGCAACTGGATATCGCAGTTAAAGATGGAAAAATTGCGGCGCGTGGCATTAATCTGCCTCGCTCCGAAGCTGCCAGTGTAATAGAGGGTGAGGGCCAGTGGTTAATGCCCGGCCTACTCGATATTCACACACACCTGGATCTTGAGGTCGACCTTGACCCGCGCTTGCCGGAGGTTGTTCGCCACGGCACAACCACGGTGTTAGTAGGCAACTGCAGTCTGGGTACGGCGTTTGGTAAGCAACACGAGGGCGATCAGGACCCCATCGTCGACTGCTTCACCCGGGTTGAAAACATTCCCAAGTCGGTGTTGCGTAAGTGTGTGGACGTGATTGATTGGGAAGACACAGCCCAATACATGGATCACTTCGATCAAATGCCGCTAGGCCCCAACGTGGGTGCGTTCATTCCGCATTCAATGCTGCGCATCGAAGTGATGGGTTTGCAAGAGAGCGTGAGTCGCGAACCGACCGAAGCCGAGTTGCAAAAAATGGAAGGCTTGTTGGAAAAGGCCATGGACGAGGGTTATCTGGGCATGAGTACCGATGGCTTGCCATTTCACTATCTGTCCAATGATCCTAATACCGACAAGCGTATCCCCACCCAGTTCGCCAGCTTTGGTGAGCTCAAGCGATTGCTGAAAGTTGTGCGAGAGCGGGGTCGAGTGTGGCAGACCACGCCGATTATCGAAAACAGGCTGAAGGCATTCCAGTATTTTGCGCTCACCAGTGGACGCCTGTTTGGTAAAACACTTAAGACGTCTGCGCTGACCGCTGTGGAATTAGTGTTGGCACCTAAAGCGGCCAAGGGCTTTTTGGGTTTTGCCAGCCTGATGAACAGCAAGTTTTTTCAGGGCAATTTGCACTTCCAGGCATTAGGTACCAATTTTCGGATGTGGTCTGATGGGATTGTCAGCCCGATGTTCGAGGAGCTGCCCTCTACCTGTAAATTGATTGCTAAGGAATACGACGACACGGAGGGTCGACTCGCGCTCTTGAATGATCCGGCTTTCGTCGATGAGTTTCGCCACGATTGGCATCATGGACGGACCGGCAAGGGTTGGGCATCCATGAAGACCAAACTGGGTTTACCAGATCATCTGGTGATGCGAGATCTACACTTGATGGTTTTCGATGGCGCCCCCGTATCAGAGTGGGATGGGGAGACACTCCAGCAAGTGTATGACAGGGTAAAACGCTTTCAGCATGGCACTCCTGGTCAGGCGCGATCAGATTCCGAGAATGCCGCTCTTGCACTGTTCCCTAAACCACTGGGTGATGACGCCGATTTTATGCTGCATATGATGCGCACCTACGATAAGAGCTTTCGCTTTTGGGTGGATGTTGGCAATGAGGGCAACCGCTCTACACTGGAACTCCTCCTGCACAAAAATACCCTGCCGGGCTTTAATGACTCTGGTGCGCATATTACGAACATGGCATTTTTCGATGCTAATCTCATGTCGTTAAAGTTAGCGCAGGAGCAAGGACTGGGTACCGTGAGTCAGATTGTTAGGCGGCTGACCAGCGAGCCGGCGGAGTTCTTTGGCCTCGACGTGGGTACGCTGGCCATTGGCGCGCAGGCTGATATCACGATGGTTAATCCAGAAGCGCTCAAATCCTGGGATACCGATAGCTCGCGCACCATGGAGTACAGAGAACTGTTTGAACACGATCAGATGGTTAATCGCTCTGATGGTGTTGTGTCGCAAGTGTTGATCAGGGGCGAGAGCGTGTGGCAAAACAACGAGTTTACTCAGACGCTAGGCTCACAGCCTTTGGGCAGGATACTACGAGCCGCCTGACAGCCAAGCCTCACTATAAGGTTGGCAGCCAGACTCAGCTGAGCGGGACTAATATCCCGCGTTGATGTTGACGATATTCAGCATGGGCTCGCCGTTAGCATAGCGGCGAAGATTCTCGACCGCGATAGTGGCCATGCGGCGTAGGCTGTCGACACCGGCAGCTGACCTGTGCGGTGTAATCACAACGCGCGGCATCTGCCAGAGTGGGCTGTCGGCAGGCAGCGGTTCGGGGTCTGTCACATCCAGACCTGCGCCATAGATCTGCCCTGACTTCAATGCAGCGATCAAGTCGCTTGTAACCGTGCTCTTGCCACGGCCTACACTCAAAAACATCGCGCCAGGTTTGGCGGCATCAAAGAAGCCTTTGTTGAAAACCCCTGTTGTTTTAGTTGTAAGTGGTAATGCGTTGACGATCACATCAGCCTCGCCAGCCAGTTTGGTTAGCTCATCGGCTAGTCCGACATAGTCCACATAGTCTGGTCCCGTGCGCGAGGAATTGCGTGTTGCGATGATACGCATTCCCAATCCGTGTGCCCGCCAGGCGATCTCGGTGCCAATCCCGCCCAGCCCTACAACCAGCATGGTTTTACCTTTGATCTCACCGAACCCAATTGCAGTGGACAGTGAGTTATCCCATTCACTTTTCATTTGTGCTCGTGAGTAGGCAGGAAGCCCGCGAGCAATCGACATCATCATCGCGATCGTATGCTCGGCGATGGCCGGTGCCGAAAGTCGCTTATTGTTGGTAAAAACCATCGCCTCTCTCTGGGTGTCACTCATACCCACGCAGCGATCCATACCGACAAAGTAATTGTGAATCCATAACAGCTGCGGGCCGGCTGCCTGCAAGGTGGGTGGAGCACAAACGCCGACAACGGCATCGGTACCTTCCAGAAGTTCTGCTGCGGGCACAAAGCTGCCTGATTTATCAAATACGATCTCCATATCACCGGCAGCAGCACGAAACTGCTCCTCCAGGCCGGGCAGTGGGGTAGTCAGCCTCGCGGGAAAGGTAACGAGAACGCGCTTGGGCTGCCAATTGGGATTGTCTGCTATTGGTTTGTCTGCCTGCCGCAGTCCAAGCTCCTCGATGATTGCAGTTGCTTGCTCAGAGGGTTGAGCCACCGCCAGGTGTGGGAGCCCTGCGCCTACAAGCATCAGGCTAAGTGTGGCTAGAGCAGTTGATAAACGCATGGTCTGATTCCTTTCGCTAGGATGTGTTTCTATTGAGTCAGCGGGTCTTCGGTAAGCCGTTGCCCATCGCAAGGTATGGCATGATGCCACCAGCTTGCCAGTGGTGAGTTTAGCACCGTTGACCGCGTTGCGGTTTGCTATAGTGAGCAGTCTTCATACTCCAGAATATGAGAAGGGATTATCGAATGCAGAAAATAATCACATGGGCCCATGGTTGGTTTGTTCCAACCACCAGAAACCTGCTGAGTATCGCAACAGGGTTTTCGCTAGTGGTTTGTGCCAATGCGTTTGCAGCGGTGGAGCCAGGTGAGGAAACCATCACGATGGTGCTGGCCAGTGGCGTGGCGCCAGCAAAGATTGCTCCGCCGCGTGGTGAAGAGGCGCAAGGACCTTTCGAGACACTTATCATTCAGAATGGTTTTCTGGTGGATGGGGCAGGTGCTCCGCCAAGGGGGCCGGTGACTATCGAAATCCGTAACGATCGGATCGTTGATATTCGTGGCGCTGGCACCGATGGTCTGCATGGGCAATCACAGGTGCCTGAAGCCGGCACGCGAGTGATTGATGCTACCGGCAAGTATATTCTCCCGGGATTCGTTGATGCACATGTCCATTTGGGTACCCCGACTCATGCGGCCGCCGGTTCCTTGACGGACCCGGAGTACGTATCGAAATTATGGTTGGCGCATGGCATCACCACGGTACGTGATGTTGGCGCAATGATGGGACTCAACTGGACGCTTGAGCACAAGGCCCTCAGTGCAGCAGGAAAAATCTCGGCACCGCGCATGGTCGTGCATGCGCGCTTTCCAAGCCAATTCGATTCGGCCGATGACGCCAGGGGTTGGGTGCGCGCGGTAAACAAGAAAGGGGCCGATGGACTCAAGTTTCTGGGCGCCTCGCCAGAGTTGATCGAAGCGGCGATGGATGAGGCGAAAAAACTCGATATGCGCACAGCGTATCACCATGCACAGTTGTCGGTGGTACGTATGAACGTGTTGGATAGTGCCCGGCTAGGTCTCGATAGTATGGAGCATTGGTACGGATTGCCGGAGGCGATGTTTGAGGATCGCCGCATTCAGGACTATCCCTACGATTACAATTACAGCGATGAGCAGGACCGCTTCGGTCAGGCTGGACGACTGTGGTTGCAGGCTGCGGAGCCAGGTTCGCCGACCTGGAATGCAACCATCGAGGAGTTGCTGTCGCTGGATTTTACGCTTGATCCAACGTTCACCATTTATGAAGCCAGTCGGGATGTAATGCGAGCCCGCAATGCAGATTGGCACGCGCAGTACACCATGCCCTACATCATGCGCGCGTTTGAGCCTGATCCCGCCATTCATGGGTCGTTCTTCTTCGATTGGACAACAGCGGATGAGATAGCCTGGAAGCGTAATTTTCGTCGATGGATGCAGTTTGTAAATGACTATAAAAATGCCGGTGGTCGAGTCACTGCAGGTTCGGACGCGGGATTCATCTACAAGCTATATGGATTTGCCTACATCCGGGAACTTGAATTGCTGCAAGAGGCGGGCTTCCACCCCCTGGAGGTTCTGCAATCTGCAACGTTAAACGGAGCCGAGTTGCTGGGTATGGCTGATGATATTGGTACTGTGGAGATGGGCAAGAAGGCCGATCTGGTTATTGTGGATGAAAATCCACTTGCCAACTTTAAGGTGCTTTATGGAACGGGTCACCGCAGGCTGAACCGCGAAACCGGCGCGATGGAAGTGACTGGAGGAATTCGCTACACGATAAAAGATGGCATCGTATTCGATGCAAAGGCATTGCTTTTGGATGTGCGGGAGTTGGTAGCAGCTCAGAAGAAAACTGAAGCAGCTGCATCACAGTGATTTACATTTCTTTACTTCATTACTGCCCACGTTTACGCGGCGCTTTGATCAAATAGCACCTGACATCAACACAGGCAGGAGAAATACCGATGCAAACGAAAAACAGTATTAAAACCATCGCAGCAAGGGCTGGAATAGTTGTCTCAATGATTGCAGGCAGCTTGTTGCTGTCGCAAGTCAGCATTGCTGAATCGGGAGACAAGGACGAGCGCCGTCAGCAACACCGGCAACACATGCAGGAGCAGTTTGGGGTTACTGATGACCAGTTTGCTCAGATGCGTGAGATTCGCAGTAATGGCGGTAGCCGCGAGGACATGAAGGCGGTGCTTTCAGATGATCAGCGCAGTCAGATGCGAGAGTGGCGAGAGCAGAACCCTCGCGAAGGCGGGCGCCATGGCAAGCAAGGCAAGGGACAGAAAGGGCAGCGCAATGGCTCTGGATCACAGGATGAAAGTTGATCTTGATTGAATTAACATCCCCTGTTTTTTTCACCCCGGCACGTTAGCGTGCCGGGGGTGTTTCTATTTGAGGTAACCCGTCTATGAAAATCACGTTCCCACTGACTCTCGCGACAGCGTTGCTCCTGACAGGTTGCACCACTACAGATGAGATCATCATCGATAAATCCGGCGTAAACATGACCAAGTATGATGCGGACCTTGCCGAATGTCAGACCTACTCGCAAGAAGTAAAGACGGGTGAAAAGGCCGTGCGGGGTGCAACCTCCGGTGCGGTCGTCGGTGGTCTTATCGGTGCCGCGGTAGGTAATAGTCGTGATGCACAGCGCGGTGCAGGCGCGGGTGCAGTAACCGGTGGTGCCAAGGGCGTTGCCCAGGGCGAGCGCGAAGAGGTGCAAGTGGTAAAAAATTGCTTAAGGGGTCGGGGTTACCGCGTTTTGAATTGAGCGTAGGTCGCTAGCCCGCCTGACCACTGAATACCCAGAGGATCCAGGGTGTGCCTATTACCAGGTAAATGGCCAGGCATAGCAAGGTTGTGAGCCCTCCGTACCGATAGACCTCGCCGCCTGTCACATACCCGCTGCCGACGAAGATCACATTGCAACTGGATGCCTGTGGTGTGATGACCGAAAAGAAATTGGTGGCCAACAGCAGCATCATGGCCATTACCGGTAGTGGTACCTCTGGCTGGGATAGTCCGATGAATACACCGAACAGCGCAAGCAAGTGAGCGGTCTGGCTCACGAACAGGTAGTGGATGAGTACGTAGAGAGACGTGAGAGCAACGTAGGTTACGGGCCAGCTTAAGCCGTCTACTGAGCTACCCAATAGATCGCCTACGTATTGCATGAAGCCAAGCCGGTCCAGCTCAGTGCTGAGTGTGTAAAGAATGGCAAACCAGATCAGCGTTTCAAGCGCATCTCCACTATGCTTGATGTCATCCATGGTAAAGATGCCGGATATCATCAGCACGGCCAATCCAAAGAATGCGATTGCGGTTGCATCCAGCCCCAATACGCCAGCCAGAGCCCAGCCAGTAACCATCGCCACGAAGGTGCCTAAAGTTATCCACTCGGGTGATGACATTGGTCCGAGCTGCTTCAGTTTATCGGCGGCGGCTGCAGGTGCGTGTGGGGTTTGTGTGATTCCTGGCGGGAATATCTTGTAGAGGAACCAGGGCACAAGTGCCATGGCACATAATGTGGGTACGCTGGACGCCATGAACCAGCTGGCGAATGTGATTTCGAACCCCTGGCGGGCCACCATGGCGACTCCCACAGGATTTGCCGCCATAGCGGTAAGCCATAACGCGGATGAAAGCCCTAATCCGGCCATGCTGCACAGCATCAGATAGGCGCCCATGTCGCGTCTGGAGTCTTCCCAGGGATGAGACCCGCTGTTTTCAGCCAGCGAGTAAACGATGGGAAACAACACGCCCGAGCGCGCAGTGTTACTGGGAAACGCGGGTGCGATTAGGGCGTCGGTTGCGACCATGCTGTAGGCGAGGCCAAGTGATGACTTGCCGAAACTACGTACCAGCAGATAGCCGATACGAGCACCCAATCCGGAGTTTACGACGCCGCGCCCCACTAAAAAGGCAACAACGATCAATAGTATGAAACCTTCGCTGAACCCACTGTAGGCAGCGGAGGGCTCCAGTGTATTGGTTAGCACCGCGGCAACCAGCGCAAGAATTGCGGCCAAAAGGATGGTAGCGCCACCGCTTACGACTGCGGCGATGGCTGCAGCAAAAATGGCAAACAGCTGCCAGGCCTCTGGCGCTAGTCCGTCGGGGACTGGCGAAAGCCAGATAACTAACCCCAGGACCAGGGACATAACGAGGAAGAAACGAGAACGCATGCAGACATTGTAGACTGCTCAAACCGAGTTGGCAGAATTACCGTAACTACGCGTAGGGGGCTTGGCAAAACCCGTGCGTACGACTACTGTAGGTGCCTTACAGAAAGGGAGACATACCATGAAACGAGTGCTGGCGATTATGGCCGTAGTAGCTCTACCGGCACAGGCCTTTGAATGGCCCTGGCAGGACTCCGCAGATGTCAGATATGGATACTGCAAAGGGTTTGTAGTGTCGGGTTTGGCAGAACAGCGTGTGCAGGATTTATCGCGAACTAACCTGTGGCTGTCATGGAACGAGATCAACCGAGCTGAATTGCCCGATGGCGCTATCACGTTGGAAGACTATCAGGCTGGTCAGACGGAATTTACGAATCTGCGCTCTACTGACAATGTTACAGCGCTGATGGATATTGCAAACGGCAACTGTGGTCTAGGGATCAACTAGACCCGCAGTCGCGATTGCATAGATCGATGTATTAGCGGTCAAACAATTTATCGAGGAACTTCCCACCTTCTTTTTGCAGGGTGCGCTCCACCTCTTTCGTTGCCATGCTCTTTATGATGTCGGTCGTATCCACACCACACCATTTGGCGGGGTCGCCGCTTAAGTTGCCCTCACAGCTCACCGGCCAGTCGATGCCGGTGTAGCGGTCGTTGATTCGACACGCTGGGTCCAGCTTTTCTAGATCCGGTGATAGGCGCGCTGAAAACACGGCTTTCAGGTTCTGGCTCAGCAGATCTACATTACCATCGCCCTTCAGCGACACACCCTCCAGTTCAGCTGTCAACGGATTCAGGCGCAGTTTGCCTCCTTGCAGCGCCAAATCTGCTCTCAAGGCCTTGAACGCACTATTCTGAGGTAGTGCTGCCGTTAGTGATTCCTGATTCACCAGTGCCACTGCCTGGCACAGCATCTTCTCCACACCGATATCTTTAAGCTCAACAGCTTCGGTAGTGAGCGTGATTGGCCCTGCCAGATTTTCAATCAACGCGTTCTGCGTGGCGCCTTTACCTGCAAGGGTGAAGTCGAGATTTGCCAGGCCACTCGCAATGGGCTCCGCCTCCATAGCCGCTAACGCACTGGCGATATTAAGGCCGGTGAGCGCGCCTCGCATATCTACTGTGGCAGTCGATAGGCGACCATTCAAAGTGGCGTCCATCGCCAATCGACCTTCATGCACTGTGCCGCTGAGTTGGCTCAGCGTGATTACCCCTTCTACGGCCCTCACATCAACTTTTACGTCGGTGATGGTGTGCACGTCTACGATAACGCTCTCTACCGAAAGCTGCGCGCGCGTATCGATAGGTCGTATTGCATCTAAGGGCAGGGGCTCATCGCCGCTACTGTCAGAGGTTTCCTCTGGCGCATCGGCTTCCTGTGCAGCCTCGGGACCGGCCAGTGCGAGCAGCGCCGGATTGAGTTGGTTCAGCGCCAAAACAGCGTCGATCTGGGGGCTCTCGAAGCTGGCATAGCGTAGCCTGCCATCGCCCCTGGTGGGCCCGGTCTCCACCGTCAGCTGCACGTCGGCGATTTGATTTGAGATATTGACCTGGCCGTTGGCAGTGAGTGCTACCGGGTCTGCCAATACGCCAGATATTGTCACACTTAGCGGCGCCAATGCTACGACGCCGGCTGACTGATTGACGCTAACATTGCCGGCAAGCGCTATGGTGATGGCCTGATCTGGCAGCGCGACGATAGCTTGCAGCGGAATGGGTCGATCGTCTAGATTCAGCTGTGTTGCCTCTAGTTCGACAAGTTGAACCACACTGTCGTTGTCATCGCCTTCACCAAGGATTGTTACGGTGACATCTCGCAGCCACAAGCGTTGTACGTTAAGGGCCAATGGAAGCGCCGCGGCGGCACCTGTGCTTGCCTCGTCTGCGGCTTTGGCAATGGCCTTCTTGCGCTTCTCATAGAAAGCATCGAGCTGGGCGTCGGTCAAGTTAGTGGTGTCGATGGCCGGTTGCTCAGGAGGGGCAGTCATGGTGATGGCGACAGACTCTGCACCTATAGTTTGGATTTCGATTTCACTCGACAGAAGTGGCATCAAATCCACGCCAATTTCAAGCGCTCCCACTTTAAGCTCAGCGGCTTGCTCTCCCGGCGCGGTAAGCATTGCATCGCTAAGCTGCAGTCGCAATGTGGGAAACAGGGACAGTTTCGCTTCTCCGTTTACAACCAGAGTCGCACCCGTCTGTTTTTTGAGCTGCGTAGCAGCAACATTGACGAGCTTCTCGGTATCCAGCAGAAGAGGTAAAAGTAGTGCGACCATCAACACCAGAATCAGTGGAATTGCGATGAGAATTATTAGAAACCGAGCCATGGTGATACTGCCTTATGTGTTGGGTGACTGGTGCACAATAGCAAAGCCTACCGATTTGTGTGATTGAACTGTATCTGTAAGGGTCGCAGATTAAGTCTACTCATCCTGCTTTGGGTGCCCAACTATAAACTTGTCTAGGTGAGCGATTCTACGCTACTTCGAAGACGAGCTACGCTGTTTTGTAACATCACGCGTGCCTCCTCAATAGGTTCCATATTTGATAGGCCATCACTTAAAATGGACTGCTCAATGGCTGCCAGCTGTGTTCCAGCCTGTGTTAGGCCAAAACTTTTACACGTGCTCGCAAGGGTATGGGCATGCCGGGCGCAATCTTTAGTTTTCTCAGCGGCAATCGCATCGTTGAGAAGCTCCCAGCGCTGCGCGGCCTCGTCCAAAAACTTGCCTATAACAGTCTCGAGGTTCTTCTTGCCAATTTGACTTTGCAGCTCCTCGAGAATACTCAGTTCAACAAGACCATCGTGATTTACATTTGCGCCCTGGGTATTGTCATCGATCATCGCTTTGGTCGGTAACCAATTGACAAGCTGTTCTGCCAGTTTCTGCCGGTCTATCGGTTTTGTGAGGTATTCGTTCATGCCCACCTCGCGGCTCAGCAGTCGCTCGGTTTCACTTTCAAATGCGGTCAGCGCCACAATGGGCATTTGCTGTGCACTCGCAAAATCACGAATCCTGCGGGTTGCCTCAAATCCATCGATGTCCGGCATGCTGATATCCATCAGCACCAGATCGGGTCCTAGCTCCCGAGCTAGTTTAACAGCAGCGAGGCCGCTATTGGCTTTGCTTACGGTTATGTCCAGTGACTCCAAAATCATCGCGCCGAGCATGAGATTGGTCTCGTTGTCGTCTACTAGAAGCACGTGGGCCGCAAATTTTGCGTTCTCAATGGGGGGCTTGCGGTGTCCCAAATTGGCCGAGAAATCCGGTACATGTCTGGGCAATGGCAAGTCAATGGTGAAGGTAGATCCCTTGCTTACACTCGATTTCAATTCAATATGACCACCCATTAGTTGCACATTCCTGCGTACGATATCCAGGCCAAGGCCGGTGCCCCTGTCTCGGCCATCACTACATGCGTCACCGCTCCAGAACGGCTCAAACACCAGCTCCTGGAGGTCTATTGGAATGCCGATTCCTGTGTCGATGACAGCAAACCGCACCATTTCCTGATTGGAGTCTGGGTGATTTATTTGACTGACTTTCAGGTGGATACTACCTTCATCGGTGAACTTGATAGCGTTTATTAACAGGTTCAACAGGCTCTGGCGCAGGCGCGGCAGGTCGCCAAGAAAGTAAGCGGGCATACCTGCCTGGCAGACCGTTATAAAGTCAATGTGCTTCTCGTCTGCTTTTGCAGCTACTATGTTGTGAACACTAGTCACCAGTTCTTCAAGCTCGAAAGGTTCACTTTCTGCTACACCCTCAGTCGCATCTATCTTGGATAAGTCCAGCACGTAGTTTGTAACCTGCATTAGGTTCTTCGCCGAGCTGCGAGCGAATGTAACCAATTTATTCGCATCGGTAGATAGCATTTGATCCTGAAGCAGGGTTAAGGCACTCACTACGCCATTGAGCGGTGTACGCATCTCGTGACTCATTTGGGTAAAAAAGGCGTTCTTGGCCGCTTGATTTCTTTCTAGCTCCGTTCGGGCCTGAGTGAGCTCGCCATTTAGTTGCTCCAGATCTTTAACCATTGTTTTCTCAGTAGACATGAAAAACAACTGATCCAGTTGTACGTCTTGTGGTGAGAAGTCGCCGAGTCCCAGGCGCACATCGGGGCAATTGCTATTGATCCAGAACAGCCAGGGTGCACCAAAAAAGCAGAGCGCGGCTTTGCTGTCGATAGTTGTTTCCACGACTTGACCGCGCACAGCAAATCGCCTGTCTTTGGAAAGCATAAGGAAAATCGAATCTAGGTAACCATGAGCAGATTCATAGTTTGTAACATTGGATGGCCTACTGATGTCGAAGGCCTCTGTCAGTAGCGGCTGCAGGTCTAAACCATCGATATGTCTCTTCAGTGTGTCACTTGCATCAACAATTCGAAATTCCTGGTCGATGCATAGCACTATGGAAAACAGGCTCTGCGCCTGCTCCCAATCGAGCGCGGACGGGTGAGTTTTCATGCGGGCGTTACGGTAACGTCGAATACGGTGTGCTCGCCTACACTCACCTCTTGGCTGCGCTGGTCGTTAATGACTAGCGTACTGCCAAAACGTTTGCTCAGCCCGCGAAGTAGACCAACGACGAAGGGCGTAAGGCCTTCTCTCTGGCTGATGTAGTCAATCTGATGTCTACCGCCACCAAGCTCCTGAACCTTGAACTCGGGTGGGACATAATTCAGAAAGGTACTCGTTATCCTGTCGTGCAGTGCGTTTAAGTTCCCCAGAAACTCGATCATCTCTTGGCCGGTCGCATCCATCAACATTTCGTAGGATTTTGATGCGGTCTCCTTTACCCAGTGTTCGCCAAACATCTCAAGGCATGCGTCTACCGGCGCGCCCAATACCTCGGATGCGGCGCCAGCCAGAGAGAACGTGATGGTGTCGTCATAGCTGCGCATCGTGAGAAACGAATCCTCCGGAACACCAGACGCTATCAGCACCTTTTGCCATTGATCTTCGCCAAATTGTTGGGTGATCATTTCTCTGAGAGAGCTATTTATGAGTCCGTACATCAGGGCTTGTCCTTCTGTTGTGCTTAAGCGGTCAGCTGTTTCCAGGATTGGAGTTTTCTGTAAAGTGTAGAGGGCGCAACCTCCAGTAGGCCTGCCGCGTGATTGACGTTGCCGTCGCACGCGTTTATCGCTGTTTCAATAGCCTGCTTTTCTGTCAGCCATAAAGGTTCAATCTGCGCGCGCCTTATGTGGTGACTTTGCTGTTTATCGGTAACGTCGAGAGGCTCCATGTGGGAGTGGGAAGGTGATATCGCTGCGCCCTGAGGCTGGCCAAACTCGAGTGCACCGGATGTCATGCCATCTGGTAGCATATCGAGTTCTACCATGCCCTCGTCGCCTTGATGCAGCACAACGATCTGTTGCATGGCATTTTGCAGCTGACGAACATTGCCCGGCCAGGGGTAGCGCCCAATGGCAGATTCTGCATCCGGGCTGAAACCGGAAAAGGTCTTGTGTTCTCGCTCGGCAAAATACTGGAGAAAGTGATTGGCGATCAATGCCACGTCATCTTCGCGCTCGCGCAAGGGAGGCATGCGGACAGGGATGACGTGCAAACGGTAAAATAAGTCTTCCCTGAAGCGGCCTTCTCTCACTTCAGTGATCGGGTCTCTGTTGGTGGCGCAGACGAAGCGAACGTCTACCTGCTCGAGCGTGTTGCTGCCGACCTTTCGAAACGTGCCAGTCTGAATAAATCGCAGGAGCTTCTTTTGTAGTTCCAGGCTCATTTCACAGATTTCATCAAGGAACAGGGTGCCGCCGTCTGCAACGGTGGCCGCGCCCTCGCGGTGGTTGCTGGCGCCGGTGAATGCCCCTTTTACATGCCCGAACAGCTCACTTTCCATCAACTCCGAGGGAATTGCGCCACAGTTGATGGCAATGAACTTTGCCTGCTTGCGTGCGCTTTGCTGATGTATTGCCTCGGCTGCTAACTCCTTGCCGGTGCCACTCTCGCCAACGACAAAGCCGGTGGCGTCGCTGGCTGCTAGTGAGTCGATGGTTTTGTATACCGATTGCATGGCCAGCGACTTGCCTATAAATCCGCAGTAGTGATCGCGCTCTAGTGCGGCTAGTGCGGTTGCGCGCTTCCCGAGTTCTAGCTGTGCAACCGCGTTGTCGAGAGTGACGCGTAGGCGCGCGGCATCGAAAGGTTTGGTAAGAAAGTCGAATGCACCACGGCGGATCGCTTCCACGGCCATATCTGACGTACCGTGAGCGGTCATTACGATTACCTTGGGCGGAGAGTCGAGGCTGTTGGCATCACTCAAGAAGTCCATGCCATTGCCGTCGGGCAACTCAATATCCAGCAGCACAACGTCTGGCTGGAATGCGCTAAGAACCGCGTGCGCGCGGCCCAGTGTTTCAACGGTAACAATCTGGTAGTCGCTTCCCTCTAGGTAGGCCTCATACACGGCGGTCAGCGAAATGCTGTCTTCAACCATTAGCACTTTGATGGGGCTTTGCATGTTATTCGTCCTTCTGGAAAATCAGTGGATCAACGCTTGGCCTTTCCAGATTCACGATCTATGCCATTTTGGGAGCAATGCGTTGCATTTTGCGTAAACTGGTAAGCTATTGATAAATATCGATAAAATTGTAAAATTTGGGAATTATTGACAATTTTTCAAGATTGCCGATAGGCTTAACTTTTTATAATTGCATATTGCGACTCAAAAAGCACTGCAATATGCGCGAGTCGAGGGGGGCGGTAGCGGGAAATGGAGCGATTTTGTCTCCTGTGATGCCGAGAGCTTGCTTAGCATCGCTGATTCAGACGCGTCTAGCGGGCCTCGTATGCGCGTCGTACTTCGCTGGCTATTAGTGAAATGCCTCGTTTCACGGCATCGGCATCCTGTGCGTAGGAAACACGCAGGCACTCATGCTTGTGTGACCAGTCGCTGTCCAGGCCCACGAAGAAATCATGACCAGGCACAACAAGGACGCCGCGCTTTTTCAAACGTACATACAATTCCTGACTTGTGATCGGCAGGTTGTCGAACCAAAGCCAAAGGAATATTGCACCTTCTGGTTTATGAATATGAAATGGCAGATCACCCAGTGCCTGAACAAACCATTGCACAGCTTGCTGCGAGCGTTCGCGATAGAACGGGGTGACGTAGTCTCTTGTCAAACTCAGCATCTCGCCGCTGCTCAATAACGATGATGCAAGTGCGGGGCCCAGCGTGCCGCAGGCCAGACTGACAACCGTGTTGGTATTGGTGAAAGCTTCGATGATGTCTTCACGGGCGACAACAATGCCTGTGCGGACACCGGGCAACCCCAGTTTGGATAGGCTGAGTACCAACATAATATTCTCGTTCCACAATGGTTTTGCGGATTCAAACATAATGTTGGGGAAGGGCAAGCCATATGCACCATCAATAATCAGAGGAATGTCGCGACCCTTGGCAACGGCGTCGAGATGCTCTATCTCCGCATCGGTCAATACATTACCTGTGGGGTTTGTAGGCCGGGACACACAGAGCGCTGCAACATCTTCTTTGAGCTCGAGTTTTGAAAAATCCACGTGGTACTTAAACAGGTGGTCGTTCAGTAATTCGATACTGGGAGCGGTTGCCGAGAAAAAGTTGTCCGACAACCCGATGTCGCCGTAACCGATATACTCCGGCGACAACGGCAGGTGTATCTTGCGCTGGCTCCCATCAGGCATCCGTCCAGCGAGCATGTTATAGAGTACAAAAAAGGCTGATTGACTGCCGTTGCTAACGGCGATGTTATTTGCCCCGAGCGACCAGCCACATTGTTTGTTCAGAAAGTCTGCTATTTGCTCGCGGAAATATTTGTCGCCTTGCGGCGATTGGTAGACGCCAAATAGGGCGTGTCTTCGTTGTGGATCGGCGAGAATATCGGTTAACTTTTGCTGAAATATTTGCTCGACCTCGGGCAGTCGCCCTGGATTGCCGCCACCCATGAAGATCATATCGGGATTGTCTCCCAGCGCACTACTCAAGTCGTCCATGAGTTCGACGATGCCGGAGCCGTGCTGGAATTTCTCGCCGAAGGCGGAGAGCTTCATAGTATTCTCAGAGACTGCGTAATTGTCAGCAAGCTTAGACTGGCACTGGCGCGGATGCCAGCGCTAAGACTGTTCACATTGTTGGAAAATGATGGGTTGAGAGTGTGGGGTTGCCCAGAGTTTGTCGCGTACCAATTTAGGTTAAGCGTGCTTTTTGAGACTACAATGCGGGTTTTGGGAGGCAGGAACAAATGAAGCGCACACTGAAAGATCTAGCCTCTGGCGGGCACATCGATCGTCTGGTGATTCGATCAATGGATCTTAGCTTATACATTGCGCTAGCCGAGGTGGCCGGTGATGAATGTCTGATTACCAATAATGATGGCAGCACATTGAAGACGCGGAACTTGTTAGATATGAAGCAAGCAGTTTCAGGTCTCCCGTTTGGTGAGTTAGTACTGCGTCAGGAGAGTGCCTACGATGAAATGGTAGGTCAGCCGGGCAAGGATGGGTCTAATGCGCTTGAGGTGGGGCTGTCTGCAGAATTGTATCCCACCCCAGACTGGCAGCATTAGCTCAATTCTGCTTATCGGTTGCCCTGAGGGTATTGTCTTAAAATCAGGGTGTCGCCACGTTGAGTGAACTCAATGTGTTTGAGGAAGGACATACCCAATAGCACCTGCTCGGTGTTCAGCCCGGGCGTTATTCCAGCGCGCACATTGGCCAATGCAATGTCACCGACGCTAACGGAGTCAAGCGAGGTCGCATAGCTGGTGGAGACGCCGTTGGCGGTTTGCGTGGGGTAGGCCCGCCCGCGCGAAACGCCGAGTTGGTCTGCTATTTTCGCAGGCAGTGCTACGCCAGTAGCGCCGGTATCCAGCATGAACACTACAGGCTGTCCGTTGATTGCGCCGGCGGTAACGTAGTGTCCTGCCCTGTTGCGTTTGAGCACCACTTCACGCACGCCATCCTCGGCGATATAGGTAGCGGGATCCTGGTTGGGGTTGAACCGCTTTTCTATTACGTCACTGAAAAAGGCCACACCCAGCGCGAGGAATATCAGCCACGCCAGAGCCTGCATGGTCATGCCTATTCGCTTTTGTTCCTTATGTTCGGGGTGTTCGTGGCTCATTGGTACGTTCAGTCTGCTCTACCGCGTGTTTGCATGATACGACATTGGGTCGCACTCTGGATTGGACTACCGGTTGTATGGGATGTTCCTGCGGATTGGTGTAAGTTGTGTAGGTGGGATCATACCTCAGCAATCTGGATTGGGTCGTCATCGCAGCCTATCTGGCGGGCATGTTGTTGCTCGCGCTTTATCTCGGGCGCAGGCAACACTCGCGCTCAGACTACTATCTGGGTGGGAACGGGTTACCCAGTTGGGCCTTGGCGACCTCGGTGGTGGCCACCCAGTGTTCTACCAACAGCTTGTTGGGCGCCCCCGCGTTCGTGGGCTTCGCTGCGGCTGGCGGCATGCTGTGGTTGCAGTATGAGCTGGCTGTGCCGCTGGCGATGCTGGCATTGTGTGCCCTGTTTATTCCTATCCGCCGCTCAGGCGTCATTTCAATTTATGCGTATCTTGAAAAGCGTCTGGGGCAAGAGAGTCGCGTGCTGGCCAGTGGCTGCTTCCTGGTGTTTCGGGGTATTGCCACGGGCGTAACGGTATACGGCGTGGGCTCGGTGGTCAGTTTGGTAACGGGCCTTTCGTACACCTGGGCCGTTGTCATCCTGATGGGAATTACCATCGCCTACGATGTGTTGGGTGGTATGCGCGCGGTGGTGGTCTCCGATGTAATCCAGATGTTGCTACTGACCGCTGCAGTGGCCGCGGCCCTGGTTTGGCTGTACGAACCGCTCACGGTGCACTTTGCCGAGCTGTCGCATCGTACTCCAGCGTTGGTGAATGACTGGGGGCTCACCAGTGGTAACAACTACGGTTTCTGGCCCATGCTGATCGGTGGCTTCTTTCTCTATGTGGCGTACTATGGCTGCGACCAGAGTCAGGCGCAGCGGTTACTCTCTGCGCACGACGAGGCGGCCACTCGGAGGGTGCTCTTGATCAATGGGCTGCTGCGTTTCCCGCTGGTATTGGCCTATTGCCTTGTTGGTCTGGGGCTTGCTGCTTACGCACTGGATCATGCCGACTTCATCGGCAACCTGCCACAAACGGATGCGGGCGAACCTAATCTCAATCTGGTCTTCCCGGCTTTCGTCGCGGCTGAATTTGCATCAGGTCTTGCCGGGCTCGCTATCGTCGGCCTATTTGCTGCTGCCATGTCTTCTATCGATTCGGCGCTCAATAGCTTGTCTGCCAGCACGGTAGAGGATTTTCTGTCGCGCGGCGTGGATGTATCTGAAGATCGGCTGTTTCTGTTGTCAAAAGTTGTCACGCTGGGATGGGGCCTGTTCGCCGTAGTATTCTCATTTCAGGTGGAGAGCATTGCACCTACGGTGCTGGAAGCGATCAACAAGATTGGCTCTATGGCAAACGGCCCGTTGCTGTCATTGTTTGCCACCGCGTTGCTGTTGCCGTCGGTGGGGCAACGCACAGCCCTGATCGGCTTCGGCTTTGGTTTGCTGGTAAATCTCTACCTTTGGCTGGGTCTGCCGGGCGTGTCCTGGCTGTGGTGGAATGTGGCGGGTCTGGTGGCCGGGCTTGTTCCTGCGCTGGTAATGTCACTGGTGTCGCCACGAAAAACCACGAGTATGGGTGTGCACTTGGATCGTGTGCCCAGGGGCACCGTCGCCACATTGCTCGGCGCAGCTGTGCTGATAATGGGGGTTGCGCTCGTGCTGGTGCCTGCTGGCTAAAAGCCCTCTCAGGCGATGCTGGCGCTGTAGTCTGTGCACGCCGCAAGCAGTTCTTGCATATCCGCGGTGCTGATGTCCTGATGAAAAACCCAGCGGTGGCCGCTGATACGGATACCCCGTTGCAATAGAAATTCCTTGAGCATTCCCGCGTCCACATCGGGGTGCAGCATCACGATATTGGTTTGCGGCGCAGCAGCCAGTTTGAGCCCCGGCATACTATCCAGCGCCCCGGCCAATTGCGCGGCCTTGTCATGATCTTCATGCAATCTTCCCACGTGATGCTCCAGTGCATGAATACCGGCTGCGGCCAGAATGCCGGCCTGACGCATACCGCCGCCCAGCATCTTGCGCCAGCGTCTGGCCTTCTTGATGGTGGCTGCATCACCCACCAGCACCGACCCCACGGGGCACCCTAATCCCTTGGACAGGCAAAGTGAAACCGAATCGAAATACTGGCAGATGTCGGAGATGGGCACATTGAGCGCCGCGGCAGCATTGAATGCGCGTGCCCCATCAAGATGCCGTAGCAGGCCTTTGGACAATGCGAACTCGCTGTAGCGTCGTAGGTAATCCAGCGACAGGACTTTGCCGGCCTGGGTGTTTTCAAGACACACCAAACGACTGATAGCGAAGTGACTATCGTCGGGTTTGAGTACACCAGCCACCTCATCCAGTGGCAGTTCACCGCGATCATTAAACGGTATTGTGCAAGGCTGCACACTGCCCAGCACTGCTGCGCCACCACCTTCATACATATAGGTATGAGCAGTGCTACCTACGATATATTCGTGGCCACGTTCACAGTGGCTAAGAATACCCAGCAGGTTGGTCTGTGTACCGCTACTGGCAAACACAGCGGCCTCTTTACCAGTCATACTCGCTGCGAGTGACTCCAGTGCGTTTACCGTTGGATCTTCGCCATAGACATCATCACCGGTTACTGCGTGTAGCATCGCCTCACGCATGGCCGCCGTAGGCTGCGTAACTGTGTCACTTCGCAAGTCGATCATGGTTTTAGTCAATGTCCTCTGGGCTGATGCGATGCCCCCAGTCGGCCTTGGCGGCCAGATATCGCCGGTTGGCATCATCGACGCCAGCCACATGTTTAACCGGGGTAACATTTGTGAGCCCGAACTCCGCCAGATCGTTCACTTTCTTGGGGTTGTTGGTAAGCAGGCGTATAGGTTTGTCGCCAACAAAGTGATGCAGCAATGCCGCGGCATCACTGAAGTCTCGAGAGTCATCGGGAAGGCCCAGAGAACGATTGGCCTGATAGGTATCTTCGCCTTCGTCCTGCAAAAGGTAGGTAGCGGCCTTTGCCCACAGGCCGATGCCGCGGCCTTCATGGCCTGCCATATAAACCAGATAGCCCCCAGCGGGGTCCCGGGCGATTTCATCCATAGCGGCTTCAAGCTGCGGGCCGCACTCGCAGCGCCGCGAACCGAATACATCGCCGGTTAAGCAGTTTGAATGCACACGCACTAGCGGTGATGCCGAGGCCTCAGGGTTGCCGATAACTAAAACGCTGTTGACCGACATCGAGCTGACAAGTGTGGAGAACAGGTGTTGGCCGCCGCTGTCGCGTAAAGTGCCTGCTAGTGACTCGACTTCAGTCAACTCGCTGCTGCGTACTGCCGCGTACCAGTCTGCGGTAGGCTGCTCTTCGCCGCGACCGGTTGGTAAGGGGATGGGGCCCAATAGGTTCAGTGCCAACTGGTCGGTGGGTGGAGGCTGGCGTGGGTCGAGTAGCGCTCCCTTCGCATCAATGCGTTTGAGTTTGCCGCCATCTATCAGGCGTTCTCGTATCTCGGGGTTCAGGTAGGTGAACACAGCGCTTATAGCCTTGCTTCGATGGCGTCGAGAAACCCGTACATATCAACGACTTTCTCGTTTTCGGGGTCGGTCGTTTTACCCTTGATGTCGCCAGTGATAATGCCAGCATCCACTGTATCTATTAGCGCCTGTTTCAGCTGTGTGGAGTAGGTCACGAGTTCATCGTTGTCACTGCGTCTTCCCAGCGTTTCCAGTGCATTACCGAGCGCGTAGATTAGTGCCGAGGAGTTGAAGATAGCCTCCTTGCCGTCACTCTCCTGATAGCGCAGATAGAGATCATGCGCTGTACCGTGAGGCGCCTCATAGAGCATCGTGCCATCCTTACTTTCAATGATGGAACTCGCGGTGGCAAGGCTGCCCCCAAGCGCTGCTGCAATATCAGAAAAAATGTCGCCATCTAGATTCTGGGCAGGGTAGAGTGCGTTTCGTGGTGGGTCTGCAATCATCTTTTTTAGCTGGCTAGACGGCCGCATAATCATGAAAGAGGGTGGCTCGGTGTGATCGGCAACCAGTTCGTTACGAACCTCGTTGATTACGTCAGAAAACACCTCATCGTACTCGAAGTATTCGCGCTTGAGGCCAAAGTACACCTCCTTGTCGTTCAGAGAGGCATCGCGAAAAACTTGTAACACCCAGTCTTTAATCGCTTCGCGGTCATTGGACATAAAAATGATTGGGTCGTTTATTTTTATTTCACGGGCATGCTTTTCTTGTCCATCAACCACGATCTTTAAGATGCCATCTTCCGGCGCAGCCATGTTGAAGCTGCCGTATTGATCACCACCACCGGCGCTCATGCGGGAGATGGAGACGTGGAATTTGCGGTCGGGAATGCCGTACTTCTTTAGCGTCCTAACCAGCTTGTAGAGCCGGCGGCCGGTCGAGTTGTCGGGTACGCCCCACAAGGCTTTTTCTGGTGGGTTGGAAACCAGTCGGGCGGCTTGAGCATCGATCAGTTCGTAGTGATAGGCAAGTCCTGCCGCAGCGAACTTATCCTCAAACTCTGCGTGATAGATGTCTTCGATCTGCGTGCGCATCACGCCGTCATAGCCGGGTATCACGGTATCCTTGAGGCCAACGTAGGCGTCGCGCTCTTCATCCAGGGCGCGCTGAAAAAATTGCCTGGCCCATGCGCCCACTGCCGTGTAGTCATTAGTTGCCAGCATGTAAGGGTCGCCCAGATTGAGGCGTCTGCGATGAAGCTCTACAGGGTCGCCACTGCTGCCCACGAATAGAAGCTTGGCAATCCCCGTTGAGTTAGACAGCGTGTTGTAGCTGGATTTATTCCCTCCATGCTCCATGGTATCGACTTCGATATCGCGTCCTATCCACTGCGGCGGGGTATTTTTAATATTGCGAAACTGGATGTCCTCGCGAGTAATATTGCCGCCGATGCCCTTGCGAATAGCGCCGTTGGGTGACTTGGTGGCGAGTTTGTCCAGGGTGGCTTCTTCAACATCGGGATACTTGGTCAACAACTCATCCAACTGGTCGCGATTGACCGTCATGCCTGCATTCTTGATACCGACGCCATGTTTTTTCAGCGCGGCTATTGCTTCGCGTACCACGGCTCCGTTCGTTTGCAGGCGCTTCTGTGCAGACAGGTCAATCTCGACCAAGGGAATATCCAGCCGGCTGGCAACAAATTGTTCCAGCATGCGCTCAAAGGCGACCTGCGCCATTTCGTCGCCATGCAGCACCACCAGTGGGGCGTCGACTTGTATCTTACTGTTCATTGGGACCTCGCTTTTCAGGCGGAGCAGTATACCTCATGGCGAGCTCTGCTTGGAGGTTTGAGGTTGAGGTGAGGCGTTCAGGGAAAAGCGATGCTATCCTGAGAGTCTTTGTCACTAGGTAAGGGAAATACAATGTTGGAACACCTGTTCTCAATGGAAGGTAAGATTTGTGTGGTTACAGGGGGCTCACGCGGCCTTGGCTACTTTATGGCGAAGGGCTTTCTGGATGCTGGTGCTGCCCGCGTCTATATCACCGCGCGCAAGGCTGAGCAATGTATCGAGGCTGCAAAGGAGCTGACGGAGATGGGTAAGGGTGAATGCATCGCCCTGCCAGGGAACATCAGCTCCATGGACGAGATCTCTGCATTGGTAGCGGCCTTGAATGAGCGCGAATCTTCCATTGATGTGCTGGTCAATAATGCCGGCGTTGGCTGGCTTGCTCCGTTGGAGGATTTCCCGGAAGCCGGTTGGGATAAGGTGATGGATTTGAATGTCAAAACGCCGTTTTTCCTCACCCGCGAGTTAGCGCCTCTACTGAGCGCTGGAGCCAGCCATGAGAACACAGCTAGTGTGATAAATATCGGTTCGATCGCCGGCATAGCAGCTGCTACGGATACGTTCAGCTACGCTCCAAGCAAGGCTGCGATTCACCAGGTTACCCGTAATCTGGCGGTGGCATTGGCAGACCAGCATATCCGTGTGAATGCCATTGCACCGGGTCGTTTCTTCACCAAAATGACCGAGTATGCCAGCCAGGATAGCGCTCAGTATGAGGCAGAAATTGCGTTTATTCCTATGCATCGTTGGGGAGAAGAGAACGATATCAGCGGTGTGGCAATAATGCTGGCGAGTGCGGCGGGCGCCTTTATTACAGGTCAGATTATTCCCATTGATGGTGGTACAACTCTGGTTCGATAGCAGTTCAGCCGAAAGGCGCGTCAATAAACGAGGTGGGTAGTATGTCGCACAGAGTTCAGCAGAAAATTAACTCCGGGTTTCCGGCAAAATCTGAGCCGTCACAGGTATTGGCCGGCGTAGATCTTGCGGGCAAGATTGCCGTGGTTACTGGAGGGTATTCTGGTATTGGATTGGAGACCACACGAGCACTGCTGGATTGCGGAGCGAAGGTGTATGTACCCGTGAGAACGCCGGCCAAAGCCAGTGAGAACCTCGCAGGGCTTTCGGGTGATTTGGTAGTGGACGCAATGGACCTGGCTGACCTTTCGAGTGTGAAAGCCTATGCCGCGTCGGTGGCATCTCGCGAACCCAAGCTGGACCTGTTGATTAATAACGCCGGCATCATGGCGTGTCCCGAGACGCGTATTGGCCCGCAGTGGGAGTCGCAGTTTGCGGTTAACCATCTGGGACATTTTGTGTTGACCAACGGGCTGCTCTCGAATTTGTTGGCGGCCGATCGGGCGCGTGTGGTCTGTCTCTCATCTATTGCCCATCGGGTGTCGGATATTCGTTGGGATGACATTCATTTCTCGAAAGAACCTTATGAGAAATGGGCCGCCTACGGTCAGGCGAAGACAGCCAATGCCCTGTTTGCGCTGGCATTGGACATGAAGTTCAGTGATCAAGGCCTGCAGGCTTTTTCGGTGCATCCTGGCGGCATCATGACGCCTCTGCAGCGTCACCTGCCACAAGAAGAAATGCAGGCGCTTGGCTGGCTGGATGAAAATGGCGAGATGTCGGAGCGCGTGAAGGCGATGTTCAAGTCGCCAACACAAGGCTGTACCACCAGTCTATGGGCGGCAACCAGCGCCGCGCTGAGTAACACTGGCGGGCTGTATTGTGAGGACTGCGATGTAGCGGATCTGGCAACAGAGGATTCACCCCGCTATAGCGATGTGTCGGCTCACGCCGTGGATGAAGATAGCGCACAGCGGCTGTGGGATGTTACTGAGGCGATGCTGGTCTGAAGCATAGATGGCTCTGCGCTAGTGCCTTTAATGGCAAGCGACTAAACGTCAATACCTTGACGCGTTAGATATTGCTTGAGCGGTTCTAGCGCCTCTTCGTAGTTCTGCCAACGCCCCTTGGCTTTTTGATACAGGGGTTGTCTCACCTGCCACACACTCGCCGTTCGAACCCGATTATCTGCTTTGTAGTACTGCAGGCAATTGTCATCCCAATTCAAGCCGAGAAAGTGCAGCATTGGCTCCAGTGTTTCTCGCGGCGCTGCTGTTAGCGACTGGTAGTTAAGTTCGTAAATATTCTCAGGCGCGACATCTCGCCAGAAGTTCATAAATTCAACGTACTGTGCGTAGTAGTGCCCAATATCCAGTAAGCGCGTGTGATAGGACATTGAACCTGCAAACTGATGGAAGAACAGCGACAGACAGTTGTCCAGCGGATGTCGTCCGGTATTGATAAATTTCGCGTTGGGAAAAAGCGCGCGAATAATACCCAGATACTGCCAGTTGTCAGGGCGTTTATCGGTTACGTGGGCCGCGTTGGGAAAGTTGTTCTTCAGGTAGTCAAGGTAACCCTCGCCAATGTCGCGCAGCTGATGAACCTCCATCGGCTGTGTGGCATCCGTCGGTAGCGCTTGATTGAAGTAGCTCAGCTCGCCGCCGGCGGTAACCTGTGCGTGAGATGCCAGCATCTGCTCAAGCAAGGTTGAGCCGGATCGAAACATGCCGCAGATAAAGAATAATGGTTTTTCGGATACTGGTTCTATCGAGCCGAGAAAACCTGAATGGTGCATGTTTTTGTACGCGGCTAACTGCGCTTCCTGCGCAGCAGCATCGTAGGCGCCGATGATTTCTCTACACTGTTCGTTGCCCTGGAAAAACTGCTCAAAAGCCAGCGGGTATTGCCCGGTATCATCCAGTACCTTGCCCAGCGAAAAATGCATGGCTGTGCGCGCATGGATATCATTTCCGAGATTGGTGGTGATGGCATTCTGCATCTTCACAATGATGGGGTCGCGTGGATCATCGAACCGTCTGCCATTGGCCAGATGGGTAAGCGACTCTGTATGCGCCGGGTCGATCTCCAGAATGCGTTCAAACAGCGCGCGAGCACTGTCCCAGTCGCCTAGTTCCTCCATGACAACACCCAGGTTGTAAAGCGCAGGAATATAGTTGGGTGCGAGCTCAAGTGCGCGTCGCAGCGCCTTTTCGGCCTCGTGGTGTCGATGCAAGTCAGACAGCACCACGCTGATATTGGTTAGCACGTCCTCTGGTTGACTGATGCCCATTTGCAGCGCTTTGGAATACTGCTCTAGCGCTGCGTCCAACCGGCCGGCCCGTTTGAGTAGGGCCGCGTAGTTGTAGCGA
The DNA here is from genome assembly GCA_039990395.1 of Halioglobus sp. Taxonomy (GTDB): domain Bacteria; phylum Pseudomonadota; class Gammaproteobacteria; order Pseudomonadales; family Halieaceae; genus CALINF01. The sequence continues at coordinate 361,341 of JBDXFZ010000041.1, read as the reverse complement.
ATATTTGCGTTTGACGGATGTTGGTTGACCAGCTCTTGGCTGCAGACGATAGCTTCTTCGAATTTACCTGCATTTTCCAAAAGCGCTGCCAACCTGTCAGCGTAGGCGATAGTGGCTGGTGCCAGTTTGACCAGCTGCCCAGTGTATTGAATCGCTTCTTCTAGTCTCCGGGTGCGAGTACAGATGACTGACAGCAGCTCGAGCGCCTGAATATTGCTGGGGTCGACGCGCACTATGGCAAGCAACGCGGCCTCAGCACCGGGAAGATCACCTGACTGATACAGTTGTTGAGCGCGCTGTAGGTCAGCGTTCATGCTGACTGGCCGTGACAGTGTTTATAGCGCTTGCCCGATTGACAGGGGCACAGCTGGTTACGTCCCACGTTCTCCCACTCCACTTTCTCGGCTTTCTCGTTGTCGCCGGTTTTCGCCGCGGATTGCTGACTCTCTTGTTGTGGCTTTACGCGGTCTTGCGGGCGTACAGTTTTTGATGGCACCCAGTCGACAATGAGGTGTATGCGGTCCTCGTCACCGCCGTTATAAACTGAATGCGTTGTCGCATTATTTATCTCCCACATTTCACCCTGCCGCATTACTTTGTCTTCGCCACCGATCGTGAACACCGCGTGCTCGTTTGTAATCAACGGGACGTGATGCCGGTTGCACTTGATTAGCGAATACACATGATCGGCGTGTGTCAGAATGCGGCCGCCGGCGCGAAGCTTGGCGATCAGAACGCGACCAATAAACCCTTCGCCACCATGACGCTCACTGATCATGCTCAGGATGGGTGCCAGGGCGGGAGCAAACTTTTCATAGAGTGGATGGTAGGTGGGCTCGAAGTGCCGATAGTCGGCATCGTGAACCAGCAGTAGTGACGAGGTGTCCTGGTGAACCTCGTAGCGTGCTTCGCGACCCGATTGGCTCCAGGTCTGTGGTTCAATGCCGCCTAAAACATCGAGAATTGGCGTAACGTCGATACTGTCATGCAGGCGCAAATAGTTGACGGGCTCGCCACCCATTTTGACAAAGTCATCAGTTGCTCCGTCGAAGCTGCGTCGGTTGAGCGGTTCAGTTGGCGATTGCGCTCTCTGGTTCTCAAAAGCGTAGTCATAGCGCGCGATGATATCGGCGTCGCGGGCAGCAACCAGATCGCGAAGCGTGTCATCGAAGTAGCACGAGTAGTGCGAGTGGCGCGAAGTGTTTCTGGGAGATGTCTCCGCGAAACCCTGCTGCAGGGAAGCCAGTTCTTCTTCTCCAACGCCGCACTGTTGCACTAGCTGCAGAAAGTCCGCTTCCAGGTTCTCGAAGCGGCCAATGTGGGTAGAGGCTCGATCCAGGTTCCCGTGCATACGATTGAACAACCAGGTGAAATAGCCTTTGCCGGATTCCCCCAGGGTTGTCATGCATGATTTGCTTAAGCCAACCCCTATGTTGCCTTGCAGGTTGTCTGGCAGCACATCTGCCAACGCGCGGCGATATTGCCTGGCGCGGTCGCTATCGTCACCCAGCGTTATAAGATTGGTGACGGTCTGCGTAAAGTCGCTCTGGTAGCCATCGGATAAAATGAGAAACACGGGGTTTTTTATTTCAGGCCGGGTGTTGAAGGCATACCAGGACACATACCAATCCCAGGGATTGCGCACCATGCCGATAACCGGTAACGCAGATAAGCTCACCGGCAGTAATGAAACAGGATAGTGATAGCCCACTTCCTGGGCACCACGCATGCGCGACAACAGGATTTGGCTGAGTGTCTGGCCCCCGGTCTTGTGCATGTGAATATAGACGAATTTATCGGCGACGATCATCGGTCCTGTCCTGGTTTACCGGCCGGGTCTTGGCAGGCAGCGAGTCGTAGGCAGCGAATTGTATCTTTTTTGCTCTGGTGAATGTAGGTGCCGCGGATGAATGCCCAATTATGTCAGGGCATTTATCACGCGTTCTTTTAGCTGCGGTAACAGATCGGTCTCAAACCAGGGATTGCGGCGCAGCCAAAAGTTATTCCTGGGGCTGGGGTGAGGTAGCGGCATGATCGAGGGGTCGAGGTTGGGCCAGTCTTTGACCGTTTCGGTCAGTGTGCGGCCCGGCTGTGGTAGGTGCCAAGCCTGAGCGTATTGGCCGATGACGAGAGTGAGCTTCAGGTTGGGTAGCCGTTCCAGCAAGGCTTGCCGCCAGGTCTGCGCGCACAGCGGTGGCGGTGGCAGGTCACCCGATCGGCCCCTGCCCGGATAGCAAAATGCCATGGGGATGATCGCGAACAATGAGCTATCGTAGAACTGCTCGGAATCTACCCCGAGCCATTCTCGTAGCCGCTTGCCGCTTGGGTCATCAAACGGTACGCCGGTTTCGTGCACGCGAGCTCCCGGTGCCTGACCGGCGATCAAAATCTTTGCGCCTGAGGCGGCTTGTACAACAGGTCGCGGACCGAGCGGTAAAATCTCTTGGCACAGATCACACTGTCGTATCTGCAGGAGCAAACCGTCGAGGGCTTCGGCTTTGTTCTTGGTTTGCTTCATGTGTCGACCTTCATAAGATGGCATTTGTCGTGATATGCCGAGAGACTATTGAAGCCTAGTCGAAAATCCGCAGCTGCACGATACCGTGCTTTTGGCTAGCCTTAAGCGGTCGAGTTCCCTAAACTGCCGCCATGTTTACTTTGCTCTTGAACGCCCGGGTCTATGCACCTGAACCACTGGGTATGAAATGCGTCCTGACCTGCGCAGGCACCATTGTTTATATTGGTGATCAGCCGCCTGCGCTCGACCCTGCTCTATCGGTGGAGACAGTTGATCTGCAGGGTCTATTACTGCTGCCGGGGCTGATTGACGGCCATACCCATATTACGGGCGGGGGCGGTGAATCCGGCCCCTCGAGTCGCGTGCCTGCTCCTTTTCTTGGCCAGTTTACGCGCGCCGGTGTTACCTCGGTCATTGGGGTGCTGGGTACGGACGATCTTACCCGCAATACCCAAACACTGGTTACCCAGGCCTACGGATTGCGTGAGCAGGGGTTATCCGCCTGGTGCTTTACCGGCGGCTATCATCTGCCACTGACAACGCTTACCGGCAGTGCCCGCTCGGATATGGTCAATCTTGACCCCGTTATCGGTATCGGAGAGGTGGCCATTAGCGATCACCGCTCCAGCCAGCCGACATTGGATGAGATCCTGCGTTTGGCGAGTGAAGCGCAGGTAGCAGGATTGATGACGGGTAAAGCGGGCGTGCTGCATCTCCATCTTGGTGATGGCAAGCGTGGGTTGGACCTGGTTCGGCGTTCGCTCGACGCCAGTGAGTTACCGGCACGTGTGTTTCATCCAACGCACGTAAATCGCAACAAGCCCCTGTTCGAGGAGTCCTGCAAGCTTGTTGCAGAGCACGGTTGTTATGTTGATCTCACGGCATATGAGATGGCGCAGGATGACCCCGGGTGGAGTGCTGCTGAAGCGATGTTGCGCTATCACTCAGCGGAGCTACCTGACACCCATCTCACCATGAGTTCTGACGGCGGAGGGTGTCTTCCCTGTTTTAATGCCGAAGGTGAGGTTGAGCGGCTGGATGTAGGAAGTTCGCAAACGCTGCTGGAGACTCTACACTTGGTACAGACTGAAGGACTGTCTCTGGAACATGCGTTGCCGGCTTGCACCAGCAACGTAGCCAGATTGATGCGTTTGCACAAGAAGGGCAGGATTGCCCTGGGCCTGGATGCAGATATGATCGCAGTGGATAACAACCTGCAGGTGCAGCATGTGATGGCGCGTGGCAGATGGCATGTAAAGAACGGCGAGCAGGTTGTTCTGGGCAGTTACGAAACCTAATTCAGCCCCGGTTAGAACCGAGGCAAGCAAGACAGAACAGGAACAAAAGCATGTGTCCATCCCCCGTAAAACCCGGCGGCCGCCGTGGCTATCTGATGCCCATCGGTGGCGCCGAAGATAAGGGTAATGACCCGCGAATACTGGGCCGATTTCTGGACATCTGTGGTGGGGAGAAAGCGAGGATTGTCGTTATCCCTACCGCATCCAGGCTTCCCGATACCGGCACCATGTACAGTGATTTGTTCATGGATTTAGGCGCCGAACGAGCACTGTTTACCGACATTAACGAGCGCGGCGACTGTGAGGATGAGCTGTTGCTGGAGGAAATGGATGCTGCCACCGGAATATTTGTAACCGGAGGAAACCAGCTACGTTTATCGGGCATTTTAGGAGGTACACCGGTAGGTCAGCGTTTGCGCCGCCTCAATGCCGATGGCATTCCTATTGCGGGTACCTCTGCAGGCGCAGCCATGATGTCTCAGCATATGATTGTTGGCGGTGCATCTGGAAATTCGCCGCGTGAAGATGGCGTCAACTTAGCGCCGGGGATCGGCCTGATCAATACGGCAATTATTGATCAGCATTTCAGCCAGCGAGATCGGCTGGGTCGTTTGCTCACAGCGCTTTCGTACAACCCCTTCCTCATCGGTGTTGGCGTGGATGAGGATACCGCGTTCCTGATTGATGGTGATGGCAAGGGCGAAGTCATCGGCAACGGTGTGGTGACTATTTTGGATGCCAGCGATCTTTCTCATTCGTCACGTTCAAGCGCTTCTTCTGGCGCGCCAATCAGCCTGGTCGACATGCGTTTGCATACGTTGGCAGAAGGCTGTTTCTTCGATACACAATCACGGGAAGTCACCCTGTGCTAGAAAGGATACACACATGAAAGTTCTCTCCACCAATGTCTACGTGGGCCCCAATACCTGGGCCAGCTTTCCCCTCATCAAGCACGTATTGGATCTGGGTGTGCTCGAGGAATGGCCATCGGCGCGTTTAGGAGATGCGTTTGTTAATCCGTTGGTAGACGCATTGCCTGGCTTGCAGGAGCACGGTTGCTCCTATCGTGAGCCGGGGGGCTTCGTGCGCCGCTTGCGTGAAGACGAGGGCACCTGGATGGGTCACATCATGGAGCACGTGGCATTGGAAATTCAGTGTATGGCTGGATCTGAGGTTACCTTCGGACGCACCCGTTCCACTGGCGAGCCCGGTCAATACAATATGGTGTACGCGTACAGGCAGCGGGACGTTGGTTTAGAGGCCGGCCAGTTGGCGCGCAAACTGTTGTTACATTTACTGCCAGCTGAGCTGCAAAGCCAGATTGACTATGATTTTGAAGACGACTTCGATTTTCAGGACGAGCTCAAAGACTTCGTACTGCGTGCTCAAAAAAGAGAGTTTGGCCCTTCAACCGGCTCGCTCGTCAAGGCTGCAGAGGAGCGTGGTATTCCCTGGCTTCGTCTGAACCAGTACAGCCTTGTGCAGTTTGGTCATGGAGTACATCAGCAACGTATCCAAGCGACTATTACCAGCGAAACGCGCCACATCGCAGTTGAGATTGCGTGTGATAAGGAAGACACGCACAAGCTACTCAATGACCTTGGACTGCCAGTGCCGCAGCAACGCATGATCTATTCCGCGCGGCGCGCGATCGCTGCGGCAGAACGCATCGGTTATCCCGTCGTGTTAAAGCCACTCAACGCCAATCATGGGCGGGGGGTTTCAATCAATCTCACGACCTCCGAGCAGGTGGTTACCGCTTTCGATCAGGCACAGGAACACGGTACCGGTCGCGCGGTTCTGGTTGAAAGCTTCATAGAAGGATTTGACCACCGTATGTTGGTGGTAGGGAAAGAGTTGGTAGCCGTGGCCAAGCGGGTGCCAGGGCATGTTGTAGGTGATGGTCAGCGTACCATCGAAGAACTGATCGATAGTGTGAATAAGGATCCGCGCCGCGGCATCGGCCACGAGAAAGTATTGACTCGACTGGAGCTGGATAAGCAGGCCGATCGCTTGCTCAGTGAAGCGGGAAAGGATGCGCAGACCGTTCTTGATGACGGTGAAATCTTCTACCTGCGTTCCACCGCAAATCTGTCAACCGGCGGAACTGCGATCGATATGACGGATGTGGTGCATCCCGATAATCGTGAGATGGCGATTCGTGCCGTGCGCGCTGTCGGCCTGGATGTAGGTGGCGTGGATTTTCTCACCGCAGACATTACCCGATCCTACAAAGAGATCGGCGGCGCCATTGTGGAGGTTAACGCAGCACCGGGCTTTCGCATGCATGTTGCACCCAGTGAGGGCGAGCCCCGTGATGTGGCCGGCAAGGTTATGGACATGCTGTTTGGGCCGGCAGAAACAGGGCGAATTCCCATTGCGGCGATCACAGGTACCAACGGTAAGACCACAACCTCGCGGATGCTTAGCCATATTCTCAAGGACTGCGGTCATACAGTGGGTTTAACCTCTACCGATGGCATTCAGATAGACGGGAAGATTTCGGTCAAGGGCGATATGACAGGCCCTACCTCGGCGCAGATTGTATTGCGAGACCCCTCTGTGGATTTTGCTGTGATGGAGACCGCACGTGGTGGAATTTTGCGTGCGGGACTGGGTTATCAAGAGAGTAATGTTGCTGCCTGTCTGAACATAGAATCGGATCATCTAGGTCTTAAAGGTGTGGATACACTTGAGCAATTGGCTGAGATCAAGCGCGTTGTCGTGGAGACGGCTACCGATGTGGCAGTGCTCAATGCCGACGATATCAATTGTCTCAAAATGGCGGACTACTGCGATGCACAGCGTATCTGCTACGTCACGATGAACTCTGACAATGCGCTGGTGCGTGAGCATATTCGCGCTGGAGGCATGGCCTGTGTGCTGGAGCGAGGGATTAACGGCGACATGATTACGTTCTATGACAATGGCTCGCATATGCCATTGCTGTGGTCGCACCTCATTCCAGCCACCATGGAAGGCAAGGCGATGCACAATGTGCAGAATGCGATGTTTGCAGCGTCCATGGCGTATGCGCTGAACAAGGAATTTGAACAGATCCGTCACGGCTTGCGCACGTTCGATACCAGCTTCTTCCAGGCGCCTGGGCGCATGAACGTCTACAACGAGCATCCCTTCAAGGTCATTCTCGATTACGCCCACAACCCCGCTGCGTTTCGCGTAGTGGCAGATACCGTCGATCGTATGGATGTCAACGGACGTCGGGTCGGTGTGATTTCTATGCCGGGCGATCGGCGCGATGAAGACATTCAAGAGTCAGCGCGAATGGTGGCAGGTCACTTCGATCAGTACATCTGTAAAGCGGATGACAACCGCAGGGGCCGTGGCGAGGACGAAGTGCCGCAACTGCTGCGCGCTGAGTTAATAGCCCAGGGTGTGAGTGATGAAAATATCCGTGTCATCCCCAGTGAAGAAGAGGCAATCGAAGCGGCGTTGCAAGCGGGCGGGGAGGGCGACCTGTTGGTAGTCTTTGGCGACAATATTACCCGTAGCTGGAAGCAGATCATCTACTTTGGCGGCGAACGCAATAGCGAAGAAGATATTCCGGATATCAAAGAAGAAAATCTCGGTGATAGTAACTTGGGTATGTTCCTCGCCGACGGTCAACAGTTGATCAGCGACGAGCGTGGTGTGCGTCTCGCCCGCGATGAAGAAGGGGACGACTGAGCCTCATGAGTATGGGCAGCAGGCCGACTGTCGAAGAGCTGGAAGAAGCGCTGACGATCCCCTTTCCAGTAAGCGATGAATTGTATCTGGAAGACAGTCGGCGCCTTACTGGCCCGGGTCTTTTGTGGGACAAGCCGGGTGCGATTGCCGAAGTCGTGGCACTGAATTTTGATCTCGATACTGTTGCTGCCACATGGCACGGCTGGGCGCGGCGGCTTCTTGATGCCGTTGCGTGGCAGGCTGAAAGTTGTATCTCCCGGCCACACGAGGATGGACTGAATCTCGCAATTTCAGCGCCCATCGATCAGCTCTATTCGGCCATATTCGTTGTTCAGGCCAGTTGGCACTACACAGCGTGTGAGCTGCTCAAACAAGAAGCTCTGCCTCAATCTCGAATGGTCGATGATCTGCGCTCAGTGATGATCAGTGAGGCGAATCCGGCACTGATCACATTGCAGCAGGCAGCAGCTGAGCACGCAGTAGATTTTCTATCCGACGATGACCATGTATCGATTGGTCATGGTTGTGGTTCGCAGACCTGGGAAGTGACGAATCTGCCTGCACCGTCAGCGGTGCAATGGGACTCTCTGCACAATGTCCCCGTTGCAATGATCACTGGTACTAATGGCAAGTCCACTTGTGTGCGTCTGGCATCCGCGGTGGCAGCTGCAGATGGCAAAGTTGCCGGTGTTACCTCTACAGATTTTGTACGGGTGGGTACTGATATTCTCGACGAGGGCGATTACTCGGGCCCCGGTGGTGCGCGCATGCTATTGCGCGACCAGCGCACCGAGATTGCGTTTCTGGAAGTCGCTCGCGGTGGCATTTTGCGCCGGGGACTTGCACTCAAGCAGGCGCAGGCGGCACTGGTGACCAATGTAGCTGCTGACCATCTTGGCCAGTACGGCATCAACACAGTACCTGCATTGATAGAAGCCAAGTTTTCTGTGTTTCGTACACTCGCGTCAGGCGGCATTTTGGTACTCAACGCCGATGATGAAGGTCTCGTTGCTCATGCTAGGGCGCTGGCCGAAGAAGTAGCGCGTGAAGGTAAGGTGTTGTGCTGGTTCAGCTTGCATGAAGAGAATGAATGCATTGTAGAGTCACTGAGTAGCGGCAGGCCGTGCGGCTGGTTGCATGAGGGCATTCTGTGGTTCTACGACGGCGCGAACGCGCGCTCTTTGATGCCGATAGCGGACATACCGATTGCTATGGGCGGTGCGGCTCGCTACAACGTGAGTAATGCGCTGGCCGTGATGTGTTTGTCGTATGCAATGGGGCTGCCCTATGAGGCCATTCGTTTGGGCCTGGCGTCGTTTTCCAGCAACACGCAGGACAACCCAGGCCGCTGCAACGAGTTTGCAGTAAGCGGTGCACGGGTGTTCGTGGATTTTGCCCACAACCCACACAGCATTGAGGCAGTGGCAGACACCATGCGCTCTATACCGGCTAAACGGCGCCTGTTGATGCTAGGCCATGCCGGTGATCGCAGCGATGATGATATTCGGAACCTGACACTGGGTGCGATGCCTTTGTCGCCAGATCAGGTTGTTATCGTAGAGCTCCCGGACTACCTGCGTGGACGTGAGTCAGGCGACGTGAGCGAGTTGATCCGCAGAACGTGTCTTGAATCTGGCCTTGGTGACGCCCAACTGAACCTCTGCGCAGATCCTCTTGCAGGTGCTGCGGCGGCGCTGGACTGGCTAGAAGAAGGCGATCTTGCGTTGTTGCTGGTTCTGTCAGATCGCTCTGCCGTTATCGATCTTATTGAATCCCGGCAATCGTAGATCTAACCAATTGATCCCTGCCGACTTTATCCATCTTGGCTGAGTGCGCTCTGCACCCGTTGGCGATAGCGCCGTTCGATCAGGTCCAGCCGCTGCTTGATAACTCCCGTCTTGGCGGCGGGCGGGTTCTTGAGCACCAGCCATTGATCACTTTGCGCGTCATAGCGCGGCCAAGTTGGTAGTGGCTTGCTATTGGGATTGCCGGAACGGGCAAAATTGAACCAGTAGCTGCGCATGGCTTTGGCGAAGGTGTTTACCTGTGGGTCTGGCATCTGCATACCTGCCCATAAGTAATAACCGTCCTGACCGTGAGCGGTTCCTGGCTGCTCAGCCTTTTTGGCGTCGGGGACGAAATCTATGTAGTACAGCCACGCAGGTGCTTCTACCTTTTTCATTGCTCCTGCAAGTAGGCGGGCGGAAATCAGATAGCGATTGTCACCAAACATGCGAGGCAACCAAAGCTCATCCGAATCCGTCGCGTAGGCTTTTCTCGCAGCGGACAGGTCACTACCCAGTGTGGCGCGATAGGACTCTTCTGATATGCCCGAATAGGCCATGACTGAACCTTCGAAGCTGTTGCCGCCGGTGATGTAGGGAACCGCGTGCTGCTGACCGCGTAGGAAGAGAATAGCGGGTTCTTCTAATACGCTATTACCGTCCACGATCGGCACCTGGAAACCCCGTAATGCGTTGGTAAGCGCCATGCCATCAAGCGCGTACAAGGCCTCACGGCTCTGTGCTTCATCAGTCACGCTGGCAACCAGTGCCGAGGAAATACTTTCCGCACTTTCTGCCTTTGTCATACCCACTCCCATAGGTGCGGGTGCGGGCGCTGCTTGACTGCGTGGTAATGCCCACGCGGCATAGCCACTTTGCGCGATCGCCCGCGCGAATAGATTCTCTGTACGGTTTGAGGTCATCAGTAGATTGACTGCCATGCCGCCAGCGGAGACGCCGAAAACCGTAACGTTCTTTGGGTCGCCGCCGAACGCCTCGATGTTTTCCTGTACCCAGCGCAGCGACTCTTCTATATCAAGCAGGCCCGGATTTGCGGGCACCCCGGGGAGCGCTTCGTGGGCAAAAAAGCCCAGTGGCCCGAGTCGGTAATTGATCGATACCAATACGATGTCCTCGGAGGCGATGAGCTCGCCTTGAATATCACCTGACCCGAACCGGAATCCTCCGCCGTGTATCCAGACCATGACCGGCCGCTTAGCGTTATCCAGCTTAGGAGACCATACATTAAGAGTCAGGCAATCTTCGCTCATGGTGGCATCAGGCTCGTTCAGCCCGGCCCGTTCTGTTTGCGGGCAATTAGCCCCAAACTCCATCGCAGCGCGCGTACCCAGATGTGGCTCTACTGGCAAAGGCGGCAACCAACGCCGGTCGCCAACTGGTGGCTGAGCGTAGGGAATCCCTTTAAAACTCGCGATGCCGTTGTCGCGGCTCCCTTCCAGCAGGCCTTGCGCCAGGCTGACCTGAGTCTTACCCGCTGCTGTGGCATTGAGTGCACAGAGCAGACCAATCGTGGAGACAACAGCTAAAATGTAGCGACTGTGAGACATGTAGAATCCTTGTTAGGTTAGCGCTAGTTCGCGGCCATAGGGTGTGTTTGATTCACGAACCCACTTACTCAAGAGCCACTTTTCGCCGCTCTCTATCGGCTGACCCTCGTGCAGCGAACACGCGAGCGCTTTGCCGTGCTCATCGGTATTGTTAAAGCGTAGCAGCTCGCCTGGCTGTGGTCTGGCTGATACGCCGAGCTTTGGAAAATGGGTCGCGCCGCCGGTAAAGTTCGCATCGCCCAATGTCAGTAGGACCGTTAGCGTACGTTGGCCACCTTCAGCAATGCCTTGGGGTGAATGAGCCTGCTCGTCACTGAGGCAGTCATAGTGCGCCTTGTACTGTTGTCCCGGTTGGTAGTGCAGCAGACTCAGTACCTCACCGGTGTTCACCTGAAACTCAGCCGCCTGTGCAAGCCGTTGTTCCACGAGTTTGCCTGCCCAGCCCAGTTGCTCCGGTAGCCACTGAGCGCTTTGATTGTGGCGTACTGGGTGCATAACAGGCTGCCCCGATTCGGGATCAATCACTGCAGAAGGCTGCAACGCACGCCCGAGGTGTGAGCAAATAAAATGCAGCAATCCTTTGGGCGCAAATGGCGAGGACTGCTCTATGGATAACCCTTCCTGATGTGCGAGGGTATGCCATGTTGGCAGCTGCCAGCTATAGGGGTCGCCGTCGGCAGCAACCTCCTCTGCGTGGGTGCCAGCGGTGTTCAGGTGTGTCGCCCAATCCCGGTACAGTGCATCGACAAAACTGGCCTCAGGATGACCTTCAACAGAGCACTGATGTAAAACCTCACGCCAGTCGATGGTTGTTTCCCAGCCGTGGAAGCAAGACAGTTCCGCTTCGAGAAATCGGGCGTGAAGTGCGTGTCCCGCCGCCCGCTTACTTTGCAGCAGTTCGCTGACGGCGTCGTTTTCACCGTTAGCCAACCAGTGTTGCAGCAGGAGTCGTTCAGCGACCGGGTTACCCTTGTCGGCCTCGCTGCGCAGTGTTGCAACATGGGAGCTGTCCATCTAATTATCTCTTTGGCTGGTGTTAGAGCAGGGCGATACTGTGACAGGTGCTTGCGGGCTATTCCAGACTCATCATCATGAAACCGGTAATTGCTGCGTTGTTGCCTGTCAGTGTGGGAACCACATTTGCTTTGACCTCCTTCAGCAGCCGCAGGTAGCCCCGATAGAAGTCCCACGAAGGAGTAGGTGCATAGTGTAGATCGGTTGCTTCGAGGAACCTGACTATCCCTTTGGCGGTTGTGGGCTTTACGAATGCTTCTTTGGTGGGCGCAAAGTAAAAAGGCGCGGCTGAGATAACGGACCACCGGGCAAGCTTGTGGTGTGCCAGCATCCCGAGAATCTCTTCAAAGCCCTGACGCTTCTGCCTGCCATAGAGGCGCTTCTCAAGAGAGGCAGACAGTGCCTGCTTTTCATGGGAGTTCAATGCTGCTACGAAGTCTCGGAATTTGGGTTTCTCGAAGCGAGAGACCATGGACGATCGGCTGATTACCTTTACTAAGGCCTCGCAGATTAATTCAGGGCGATTGAAATTGGCGCGGGAAAAGCTGTCGCGGGTAAAGGCGGACAATTTATCGATGTCGTGACGCTTACGGATGACATCTAGTTCAGGGTCTGCAAAGCCGCCTGGGTAGCGTTGCAGAAAACTGGCTTCGGCTTGATGAAGTTGTGCAAGATTCATTGTGTTACCAGCGCAATATCATTATCGGAGTTGGCGCATGGGCGCTTTACTGACCATAATCTAATGAAACCTGCCGGACAATAGGCAGTAACAACGAAAAACAATAAGGATGACATAGATGGCTGTTGACAATTTTCCCGTAGAAGCCGGGCATATTCTGATGTTTGCCAGAGCAGTTGGCGATGACAACCCGATATATCGCGATGCCCACTACGCCAGCGACACGGAAGTGGGTGGTGTGGTGGCCCCGCCAACATTTATGCAGGCCAGTGCCCAGTTCGATCCTGACTACTTTCTTCGCCCCAAGCCAGGTAAGCCCTGGTTTGGGTCGGGCCGCGAATCCTCGGGCATAAAGACCGGCGATCCGGTGGGCTCGACCCCATCGGAAGGCGGGGACAATAAGGCGGTGCTGCACGCCGAGCAACATTTTGAGTATCACAGGCATCCCCAAGCTGGCGATGTGCTCACGGCCACAACACTGCCGGGCAAGCGATGGGAGAAAGAAGGCAAGCGATCGGGCAAGCTGATCTTCACCGAATCTATCACGCAGTACCACAATCAGGATGGCGAATTGATGGTTACCGCCAAAGGTGTGGGTGTTGTCACAGAGCGACCGGTGGATCAATAGGAGTTAGGGCTATGGCATTGCAGGGTAAAGATTTAACAGAAGGTCAGGTTCATTCAGCGCAAGTTGCGCAGGATTTAAAGCGGACTCAAATCGTGCAATACGCAGGCGCATCTGGCGATTACAATCCAATTCATACGGATGAGCCCTACGCACGTGATATCGCAGGGTATCCAACGGTTTTTGCGCACGGCATGCTAACAATGGGCATGACTGGCGCGATGCTCACTGACTACGTGGGCGATGGACGCCTAACCAAGTTTGGCGTGCGCTTTACGAGCCAGGTCTGGCCTGGGGATGATCTGGAGGCCTCCGCCACTTTTGAAGGGTTGGAGGAGAGCGCAGAGGGAACATTGGCGAATTTTGCGGTCGAGACAATCAATCAGGATGGTGCGGTAGTACTCAAAGGCTATGCCCAGGCGAGAGTAGACTGAACAGCATCGCATCATCACTAATCGACAATAGGTAGCAGCATGAGTATTCCCGATCCACTCGAGTTAATAGGCGCTACGGCATCGCCTTATACACGTAAAATGCTTGCACTATTACGTTATCGTCGAGTCCCCTATGCGATCACTTGGGGCGACCCCTCTACTGTTTTGGCCTCGCGTGGTATCGAGTCACCGCGCATCCCTTTCTTGCCAACCTTCTTGTTTCCCAGCGCGTCAGGAGAACTGGAGGCGGTATGCGACTCGACGCCGATTACGCATCGACTGGAGGAGCAGATTGACGGTCGCTCGGCCATTCCAGCTGATCCGGCTCTCGCCTTTATCAATTTCCTGCTCGAAGATTTTGGCGACGAGTGGTGCACCAAGTATATGTTTCACTATCGCTGGCACTTTGCTGCAGATGCTGACAATGCCGGTACTTTGCTACCGCTAGCGGCCAACCTGACTGTGCCGCCAGAAACTCATCGGCAATTGAAGGCGCACTTTACCGAGCGACAAGTGGGGCGACTGGGGTTTGTAGGCTCGAATGAGCAGACTGCGCCAATCATTGATGCCAGCTACCGTCGCTTGCTCAATCTTCTGGAAGCGCATTTTGAACAACAGCCCTTCCTGCTGGGCGCCAGACCGGGCTCTGCCGACTTTGCGCTACTGGGTCAGCTCACTCAGTTAGTGGGATTTGATCCAACGTCCAGGACCATTGCTCATCAGCTGTCTCCGCGTACCGTCGCATGGGTGGGTATTACAGAGGACTTAAGTGGGCTGGAGCCAGCAGATGGAGACTGGTGCTCGGTGGAATCGCTACCTCGGACGCTGCGTGAGATTCTTGGCGAGGTTGGCAAAACCTATGTACCCGCGCTACTGGCCAATGCTGCAGCACTTGAGACTAAACAGAAGGAGTGGAGTAAAACTATTGATGGCGCACTATGGAGTCAGAACACGTTTCCCTATCAGGGTAAGTGTCTGGCTTGGATTCGACAGGAGTACACGGCGCTCGATGATGCAAGCCGTTCGCGCGTTGATAGTCTTTTAGCCGGTACGGGTTGCGAGATGCTGCTGGCCTGAAAACTGGCACTTCTTGGTGGCATCGACACTGCGGTAGCATCACGTTTGTCTGTATGATCGCTGCATGAACCCCCGCACCCTCTCACAAGCCGAGCTGTTGCTGCTCACGCTGGCCGGCGCAGTCGTTACGGCCAATGCTTACTACATCCACCCTATAATCGCGCGAGTTGCCGAGGATTTTGGTGTGAGTGCGTCCACCATTGGCCTGGTACCCGCGCTCAATCAGGTTGCGTTGTCGCTAGGCATATTCCTGTTGCTGCCGTTGGGCGACAGAGTTAACAATCGCCGGCTGGTACTTATTTTTGTGATCGCCCAGTTTCTGGCGCTTGTACTGATGGCCTGGTCGGGTCAGTTCATCATGTTTCTGATTGGCTCTACCGTGTTGGGTTTTGTCACCATCGCGCCCTATCTTTTGCCTGCCTATGTGTCTAAGCGTGTTGATCCTGCAAACCTGGGTCATGTTACAGCCACACTCACCACGGGGGTGATTCTGGGGATACTGCTGGCTCGAGCGGGTGCGGGAATGATTGGCGAGTACCTGGGCTGGCGGACTGTTTACTACATCGCGGCCGGGCTGATGATGGTTATAGCGTTGGTCATACCGTTGATCATGGATGCGGAGGAGCCAGAGCCCGTCAGAAAGGATCAGATGGGTTACTTTGCGTTGCTAGCGTCGATGGGTCCTATGCTGAAAGTGTATCCGCAGATTCTTTTATCGGGCTCCATTCAGGCGTTGAACTTTGGCATTTTCCTCACGGTATGGCTGGGATTGGGCTTGCATCTCACTAGCGCGGAGATGGGCTACGGTGTGGATGTGGTGGGCTATCTTGCCATTTTCTCTATTATC
This sequence comes from Halioglobus sp., assembly GCA_039990395.1. GTDB lineage: Bacteria > Pseudomonadota > Gammaproteobacteria > Pseudomonadales > Halieaceae > CALINF01. The sequence goes on along the minus strand of JBDXFZ010000041.1, from coordinate 345,810 downwards.
AACTTGGTCACCACGCCAAGAATGGGTAGGCTGGCAGACCGCTTGGGACCAAGGCGCGCGCGGTTCTATCTTGCGGTGATTCAGTTTCTGGGTGTCTGCCTGTTCTACTTCTTTGGGTACAGCCTGTGGTTGTTAATGATCCCCATAGTTATTACCAACTTGGTCGGTCCTATCATCGATGTATCGGGTCGAATGACTTTTTTGAGTCAGGCACCGGCTATACGAACCCGGTTGATGACGGTGTACGTTGTGCTTATGTTTTTAGGTGGAGGGCTCTGTAGTTGGGCGGGAACCGCCGCCTACGAATGGGGCGGATGGAGCGCAACCGCGGTGTTGTCGATGGTGCTGTCTACGTTAGTGGTGGCTTTGTCATTTGCCAGCTTTCGGTGGGGTGAGAATCCGGCCGGCAGTTAAGGACAGTTGCGCAGGTTCGCCCCATAAGCGCATGAGCACGGTCAGCTCTTTGGAAGGTGTGAACATCGAGCAATGCAGCGGCGGGTTGGCGCGGCTTCTCGAGTGGGATAGTCTGACACGGCCTCAGTCCAGCTATGACTGAATCCACGCGTTCCGACCGGAGGTTGTAGATACAGATGTTGTCTTCTCAAGGTATTTTTTCCCGCCATGCTCCCCTCACCATTTTATTGCTGGCTCTGCTGCCTTTTGCAGGAGGGGCGACCGCCTCTGAAGCAGGTGCAAAATTAGATGCCCAGAACGCAGCGTACCGCGAGCTTGTGGCGGTTTTTGATGATTTGATTGCACTGCGCGATGGCTTCTCAGAGCCATCGGCTGCTCTGCTCATCGATAGTCAGGGCAGGTCCATAGCGCCTGTAGCGAATCATGGAACCGCTGCAGTGGAACTTCGCTACAAACGCACCCAAGCCTTACAGGATAGGCTCGATATTCTGGCTACCGAAGGGTGGCCGATCGAGCAACGAGTGGATTATCTGGCTGTGCGCTCTCGGCTTGATCAGTATCAGTTTTTACTGCGCGTATCGCGACCCTGGGCGCGAGACCCGGGCCTCTATGTTGATCGTATGTGGAAGGTCACGTTTACTGAGCTGCCAGTTGCAGGTGAGGCACGCGAGGAATTTTTGGCGCAGTTGCGCGCGATACCTGTATTGGTGGAGCAGGCAAAGCAAGTACTTGATGACGTGGCTGCAGATTACGCCGATTTGGCACTGCACAACTTGTCCCGGCCAGATGGGGTAGGGCATGGCCATCCTTACCGATCAGACCCTCCGGCGGGTGTCATAGGATGGTTTGAAGATTTGCTGGCTCGCGCCGAGAAGGCGCAGCCCGAACTGGTGTCGGAGATACTCACTTCGATGGGTTCCGTTACGAGCTTTGAGAGCTGGCTCACGCAGCAACGCCCGACCTGGACTGCATCTGCTGGTGTTGGCTCCGAAGCGCTTGACTGGTACCTGCGCCACGTAAAGCTAATGCCCTGGTCGTCGTCAGAGATCGTGGTGCTGGGGGAGCGTGAACTGGATCGCCTGTGGGCGGACTACGCTCTCGAGCGGCAACGCAACCGCGATTTACCGGAGTTACTGCCAGCCAAAACAGAGGAAGATTACCAGCAGCGAATTGAGAGGACTGACCAAAGAATACGAACGTTCCTGAGCGACACAGATTTTATTACTGTGCCAGACGATGTCGGGCAATTGGGTACCAATGTTCCATGGATAGAGCGTCCGGGTGGCCGCAATTTCTGGGAAGAAGTGCAATATCGGGACCCTTCTCCAGACCATCTGCATGCGGTCATTCCCGGGCATCGGTTTGATATGGTGATGGCTGCCCGTCTAGATCACCCAATACGCAGTAAGCTCTCCAGTGGCGCTCGTGTGGAGGGCTGGGCCACCTATCTCGAAGAAGCCGCACTGGGAGCGGGCCTGTTTGCCGATCTACCGAGAGTCAGAGAGCTTATTCAAGTCTTTGGAATCTTTAGGGCAGCTCGCGTACCCGCCGATGTCTGGCTACAGACTAATCAAATGACCGTGGCAGAAGCTGTGGCTTATTGGCTGGAGCGAGTGCCTTATCTGGATCCGGATGTGGCGCGGGTTGATGCAGAGATCTATCTGCGGCGCCCTCCTGGTTACGGGATAGGATACACCGTGGGTGCGCTGCAGATGCAGGGCTTGCTGGCCGAACGGAAGCGTCAACTGGGCGATGACTTTAACCTGCGTGAGTTTCATGACGCGATAATGAAGGCAGGGCAAATCCCCCTGTCGCTTCTGCGCTGGGAAATGACGGGCCGTGACGATGAGGTCCAGCGATTGTGGACGCGTGAGCCCATGCCGGGGGGATGATTTCTTTGCGCTGCTCTGGTTGCCCTGTCTGACGTGGTCTAAGGTAAAGGGAATGCAGTGCCAGATTGGCAGGGCGGACAACGGGTGAGGTAAATAATGAAAGCCACGGATGAGAGCGATCTGCCGCAGGGTTTGCAGCTAACGCCACTGGACGATGCGTTTCGAGAGAACCCTTATCACATACTCAAACGACTCAGAGAAGAAGCGCCAGCGCACAAAGACGAGGTGATGGGGCGCTTCTTCGTTACTCGTCATGATGATGTAAAAAGCCTGCTGCACGATCGCGATTTTTACACGGAGCCCTCCAAGGCAAATCCCGGTACTTTCTCCAGAGAAATATTGGCTCCCTCTTTAGTTGGTGACGAGAAGCCCTCGATGCTTCTTATGGACGAACCTGGACACAGGCGGCTTCGCTCTTTAGTGAGTAAACCTTTTCAGCCTAAGAACGTTGAACGCTGGCGAGCTCATATTCGCGAGATCGTGGAGGCGACTCTGGACAAAATCAGTACTACGGAGTTTGATCTCATAGAACAATTTGCAGGGCCGGTACCCACAGTGGTTATTGCTGAAATGCTTGGGATAGATGCTATTTATCATGATCAGTTCAAATCCTGGTCTGATCTATCGGTTCAGGTTGGATTTAATCCCTTTCCCACAGAGGCACAACAGGAGCAGGGCGACGCGGCAAATCAAGCGCTCGACCAGTTTTTCATTGATGAGATTGGCAGGCGTTCTCAGGATTTGGGTGATGATCTCATCTCCGACATGCTGCGTGCCGACGTTGACGGTGAGACGCTTACAGAAGAAGAGATGGTGTCTCAGTGCCAGCTATTGCTCATTGCAGGCAACGTCACAACAACGGACCTAATTGGCAATGCAGTCAAGGCACTACTGGACAACCCTGCACAGTTAGAAAAACTTAGATCACAGCCCAACCTGATTGCCAATACAGTGGAGGAGGTGCTGAGATACGAATCACCGGTATTGAACTCTGGCAGAATCCCCAATCGCGATATCCACGTTAGTGGCTGCCCTGTCGGTCATGGTGAATCTCTATCGGTAATTTTAGCAGCAGCTAATCGGGATCCCGAGGTATACCCAGACCCTGATGTTTTTGATATTGAACGGGAAGATACCCATCATCAGTCGTTCGGAGGCGGACGGCATCTTTGTCTTGGGGCTCATCTGGCGCGGGTAGAAGCTCAGGAGGCAATCTTGGGATTACTGGATCGTTACCCAAACCTTGCTGCGAGTGAGAAGGGGTGTGTCTATCACGCTATACCGAGTTTCAGGGGGTTTAGTGAGCTCTGGGTGTCAGCTGCGCGTTCCAAGGGAGAGTGAGGCACATCGTCATCAACTGCCAGCTGCCACTACACTACTATTAGTTGAACTAGCTATCAGTACTGAGGTTTTGCGTGTCCGACGTTTCTCGCCAGAATAGTTCGGGGTGACAATGCTCTTCCAGCAGATCGATGGTATCGCTGGGTAGATTGTTCTTATAGCGCCCAATAGCGCTCTGATCGATACCGCTGCTGCTGGTGAAGGAGGAGTTGCTGCGTGCCGGTTGGCCACCCTGTGTGTACTCCAGTACCTTGGGAAGAAAATCGATATTCGCCAATTCACAGACCTTGCGCATCGGTGGCTCAGTCGCAGTGACGAGATCTTCAAACCTCACTTTCAGTGCAGGCCCGCAGTGTTGTCTGAATCCTTCGATTTCGTCCAGATATCGGTTCTGGCGCATACAGTAACGCTGCAAGTCCAGCCCCGGATTGCGCGCCAGCTTCGAATGCAGGTGAGCGCGAGGATCGCGTATCAGGAACACGCCCTTAACGTTGTAGCTGCGCGCAAGCATACGGCCGACTCGCGTTAGATCCTTATTGCTGGGCTGGAGTGCACAAAAAATAACGCGAAGTCGGTTGTCATCGGGTACTTGTCCCAGTGCCTTGGCCATCGCTTCAACATGATTCTGGACCAGGGTATTGATACTCCCACGCCGATGGTGCTCGCGCACATATTTATAATACGTTGTGAGGTCAAGCGACTCTTCGGTTCCAAACGCTTCCGTGCCCTTACCAGCGTTAACCCGCTCTAAGTGCCCCTTTTTCTGCAGTTGCCAGTAGAAGGTTTCGATACTTCTTGTAGAAGTGAGCATGCCGCGTAGTCGCAGCCATGGCTTACGCGACAAGTGCCGGATGAAGTAGTCTTCATCCGGTGGCAACAGCAGCTGCGGATGGTCATCCAACAAACCACGGAGCAGGTGGTTACCGCCCCTGGGGGGAGCGCCGAGAATGAGCAGCGGTGGTTTGGAGGTGGTTTTCATTTGCACTGAGCCTGATTCAGTACATGTGTCGTTCTTTTTCGGTGACCAGCGGCTGTCCCGTTACCAAACGCTTTAGCTTTTTCTTGGCAACACGGATCGTACGATAATCCTCGAACACTACAATAAAAACCTTGCGATACCGATCCTCGGGGCAGTCAATTCTGCGCACGCCGTGCCATGAGTTACCTCGTCGACCAAACAGCAGGCTGCGGTTGTCGGTTGTAGCAGCCGGTATCTCTTCTGCAAAATCCTCAAAAGCAGGTGCACTGTCAGCTGAAAACTTTCCGGCGTCGTCCAGCACAACGGTCTCTCCCCCCCAGTTAGGGTCCCAGTCGTCCGGCGTGTTGAGATAGAAAATCTGGGAGCCGATTTTGCCTTTGGAATCACAGTGTGGTGAAACCTCCCCTCCGTTTGGCGTGTAGTGCCAGTGAAAACGAAAACGCACTTGGCGCACATCTAGCAAGCGGCAGACCAAATCGCGGTAGGTTTTACTGCGCAGCTCCAGAATGAATTCTTGCCAGGGCTCGGGCAGTGGCATTCCATCTTCATACTCGAGCACAAAACGATCGTGGCTGGCTTGCCCATGTTTGCGCTGTTTGCCGAAGAACCCTTGAAAAGAAGAAATATCGGGCATGCTATCGAGTAGCTGCTGATATCGATCGGGTGAGATGAAGTGCTGGGGGTTCGTCCAGGGAAAAGGGTTTTGCGAGCGAAACTCGGCCGAATCGATATTGTTCAGAACACTTGAATTTAGGTACTGCCCTGAAGTCATTATAGATTGCTCGTATCCCCTAACAGCGTTGCAGTATAGCAAGAATGTTAAGGCATTTATGCAAGGCAACTGGTAGGTGCAGTCGGGACTATTCGGGATGTTCGCTTCTGGGCCAGCGCCTTTTCAGGCAAATCCATTGCTCCGGATTTTCCCTGATCCACGATTCGAAATGACCGTTGATTAGAGTGGTCAACTCGACCCGCTGTTCGATTTCAGGCGCATCGACGTTCCGGGAGACAATGGGGTCGTACACTGTGACACGAAAGCGGCCTTGCGGTAAACGCTGCGCGCGAATGGGTATAAGAGCAGCGCCTGTTCGCAGCGCCAGACCTGCAGCACTTGTGTTCGTCGCCGCATCCACGCCAAAAAATGGGATCATTTTGCCCGAATCAAGCCGGCTGTCGATCGCCAGTCCGATACAGTGGTCAGCGGCAAGCTCTTTCAATAATGGTCTTATCCCGGCGCTGGATGGGATGAGTTGGGCACCGAACGACTGACGTAGCTTGGACAGAAGCGTTTCCATCGTCTGGCTGGATTCCGCTGCATACACGGTACTGAGCGTTAGATCGCAGCGCTTGGCGATGAGGTTAGTGATTTGCCAAGGGCCCACATGCGCAGTGACGAATACTGTTGCTCGTTTAGCGGCCAGGTGTTCACGCGCGGCAGGTTCGATAACGAATTCGATACGCTGTTCCTGCTGCTCCCAGATCTGATCCAGTTTAGCCAATTCGACGGCTGCAATACCCACATGGCGAAATATGCCTCGAGTCGTTTGCTTGCGCCATTGTGGTGTTGAAGTGGGAAATGCGATGGCCAGATTATTACGAGCTCTATCTGACTTTCGGCTCAGCGGGCCGAGAGTACCAAACAACGCGCCGGCTATTTTGCTTCCAGATTTCAGAGAGGTTCTGTGCAAAAGCCAGAAGATTCCAGAAAAAATACTAGTCTCAAACCACTGGACCCACTTAACCAGCGCCGGCGATTTGCGCGCCAGCTTTTTAGGTATCAGGTAAGTGTCAGCCACAATATTGTATCAGTGGGTCTTGGGTCGGGTGCCAAATGCGATATCCCACAAAGGAGAGCTCACGCCATAGCGACCTTTCTCCCCGGAGAAGTGGTGTCGCAAGTGGTAGTGTTTGAGAAACTTTGCCACCGGACCGCGCATAGGGAAGTGGTGAGTGGAGTAGTGGATATAGTCGTATACCAGATAGCCAATGATAAAAAATGCACAGAAAGGCTCTATCCAGGGATCGGGGATAACCAAGGCAAACAGAACATAGATAACAGCCATAATCGGTATAGCGCCTGCCGGTGGCATAACCAAGCGGGTTTTGTCTTTCGGGTCGTCGTGATGATTGCCGTGAAATAGGAACACCAGCCACTTACCCAGCTTGCTGCGCGCAGGATAATGGAATAGGAAACGATGTAAGCAATACTCGGTCAGTGTCCAGGTTAATAGGCCGGCCAAGCCGATGCCCAGTACGGGCAGCAGTGGTAGTTGGTGCGCTACCAGACTGCGCCAGATCAGCCAGCCAGCAATCGGTCCCCATAGTAGTAACGGCGTGATGGGATGTACATGGGACAATCGCTCAAGAAAGTCATTCTCGAACAGACGAATAGACTGATGTTGTTTTTCAGGCTGCATGGCTCTCCACCTCTGAGTCCGAAGGCCCCTCTACAGGCGTTGTCGTTTTGTTCTTAGGCCACAAACGCTTTGAGCAAAACCAGTCCTTTGGCGCTTTTCTCGCCCATTCCTCAAAGTACTGGTGAGCTTGCTGTGTCATGTCGATGGCCTGCGATTTGATATCTGCATTTGCATCCGAGGGTATTATAGGAGGATGGAATGTCACCTGGTATCTGGCGCCTTCCACCCGCTCAACGTGCATTGGAATAAAGTCGCAGTTGAACTTCAGGGCCATCCACGCGGGCATTATAGTTGAGGTCTTGTTACGGCCAAAAAACTGAACTGGTTCGCCTTCATCGATACGCCGGTCTGCCACACAACCGACCGATCGTCCCTTCTTCAAGGCGCGCATCATCAGGCGAGCACTCTTGTCTCGTGGAATTAGCTGGCAATTTAGCACCATTCGCGATTCCTTCAAGAGCTTGTCCAGGTAGGGGTTGGTTGGGGGTGAATAGAGAGCCGCACTGGGAATGTTCAGCCTCGCTACCGCGCCCGTGCATAGCTCCCAGTTGCTCTGGTGCGAGGTGATGAACACACTTGGGCGCGCTGGATTACCGTAAGTCTCTACGCTTTGGAGAATGTCGATGGTCATCCGCTCCGGATCGGTGCTGATCGCAGAAAGATGGGGGTACTCTGCCAGTACCCGACCCGCTTGCCCCCAAGCCGCGGCAACTAGCTCATCAATTTCTATTGCTGTGAGATTTGGGAATGCAATTTTCATATTTTCTTTGAAAATCAATGATTTGCGCTTAAGTTTCGGCCCCACCCAGCGACCAACTCTTTCGCCACAGGCAGACGCGGTATCCACAGGAAGCAGTGTGAAAAGCTTTGTGAGTGTCCAGATGAAGGCAAAATCCAGCCACCACAGCACCGTCTGAAGCCGGCCGTTTTCGCGAGCCAGTTTGCGTAATGAACTGCCAAGGATAAATTCAGCCAAGGTTAATCAATCAGCACAGTAGAATAGGTCGAGAAGTGTAACCTATGTACCGGTGCAGGCAGACTCAAAATTCGGGTCATATTTGGCGGATTTTGAGAGCTTCAAGGCCGTGTTTTAGGTCAATTTTTGGCTCCCAACCTGTGCTGGCAGACAGTGCGTCATTGCCTACCACCCAATCCTGATGGCGTAGCTCTCGCAGTTTTGGGGGGGTCAGCATGGGGGCGGTGCCGGTAACAGCGCAAAGCCATATATTGATTTGCGCTACGGTGTTTAAAAGCCATGGCGGCACTTGCCACAATCTTATACGTCGTGACCACAACGAGCTCGCGATTGTAGTGAGCTCCAGCCAACTATAGCCCTCAGGCTTGCCGTCGCAGGCATAGAGCAACTGGTGACGGGTAGCCGTACTCTCAAGACAAGCAATGATCGCCGCCACGAGGTCTCCCACGTGAATCAGCGATAGGCGTGCAGAGGGCACTCCTGGAACGGGTGCTACACCGCGTGCCATCCATTGAAAAATGGGCAGCATCTCCTGATCTCCAGGACCGTACACCGCGGGAGGCCGCAGAATAACCCAGTCTAATGAATCGTCTTCGCGCAATAACTCCTCCGCCTCCCGCTTACTGTGCGCATACCAGGAGAGTCTTGGCTCGCGCGCAGCGAGCGACGACAGTAGCAGCAGTCGTGGCGAGGCGGTCAGGGAGTTTACGGCCTTGACTAGCGCAGCGGTGCCCGCCACATTCACCTCGTCAAATGCCTGTTGGGACGCGCCTCTAACGGCGCCTGCGGCATGTATTACGTAAGTGGCGCCAGTCACCAGTCGACTCAGGGCATCAGAATTTTGCAAGTCTCCCGCGACCAGGGAAGCGCCTCGATTTATCAGAGGCTGCGCAGCAGCAGGGTTTCTCGCCAGAATACGGACGTCATAGCCACGCTCTAGCAGTGTGAGACACAGGTGGGTGCCAATAAACCCCGTCGCTCCGGTAATCGCGACCAGGGGTTTGGTCAAAGTGAGACGGTAGCCGCGCCCATTTTGGCGCTTTCCAACAGCTCAGCTTCCTGTGCGGCGATGTAATCCAGACGTGCTTTGGCGCGGGATAACTTACCGGATGAAGTGCGTGGTAAAGAGTGATTGGGCACCAGAATAACATCGCAATCCAGGCTCATTTCCATACGTACCAGAGCAGTTACACGTTGTACCAGATTGCTGCGTTTGGCTGGATCTCTCTCACGGCATTGAACCAGCAACGTGCAGTGCTCGTCGTCATTAAGGCCCGGCGCGGAGAATGCAACGGCATCGCCCGTACGAACTTCTGGCTGCATTTCGGCAATGTGCTCCAGATCCTGCGGCCAGATGTTGCGACCGTGGATGATGATTATGTCTTTCTTGCGACCGGTGATGGTCAGCATGCCTTCTGACAGGTAGCCAATATCACCCGTGTTTAGCCAGCCGTCCTCGCTGAGGACTCTAGCCGTATCTTCTGGCGAGTTGTAGTAACCAGACATGACGCTGGGGCCTCGCAGGAAAATGACGCCACTGCGCATATCGTCCAACACTTTGCCGTTGTCACGAATTTCGACTTCAAAGCTGGGTAACGGAATCCCGCAATTGACGAAATGTCGTCCGCGCTCTTGGGTGTCGTCATCGTCGAGGAAAACGGCTTCGTGATGGTCGGCGAGATGGTCGCTGTTGATGTAGTGTGAAGTGAAGCCTGTTTGCAGTGGTGAAAAGCTGACGCCCAGAGTGCACTCGGCCATTCCATAACATGCCAGGAATGCCCGCGGATCAAACCCGCACGGTGCCAGTACCTCTGCAAAGTGCTCCAGCGTTTGTGGGCGTATCATCTCCGCACCAATGCCGGCGACGCGCCAGTTACTAAGGTCGTATCCATCAAGCTTTGTGGTAGCCACTCGACGTGCGCATAGGTCATAGCCAAATGAGGGTGCGAACGAGATAGTAGCCTTGGTTTGTGTCATCAAAGACAGCCATTGCCGTGGGCGCATGGCGAATTCTCGGGTGTCCAGATAGTCAACTGAAAGCTGTGCTGCCACAGGCGTCAGTACAAAGCCGACAAGGCCCATATCGTGGTAGAAAGGTAGCCACGACATCATGCGATCACCGGGTTTGATGTCGAGTCCGTCTACCGTGATACCGCTTAAGTTAGCCATGGCGGTGTGATGCTTGATAACAACGCCGCGCGGAAATCGGGTGCTGCCAGAGGTGTATTGAATGTAGGCGATGTCTTCGGTCTGGATCGTAGGCAGTTCAAGGCTGTCTGGCGTTAATGCATGGAACGTGGCGGGTTCATCCACCATGCGCATATTCATGTCTTTGCTGGCTTCTTGCAGGAAGGGTAGATAGCCTTCGGAAGCAACGCCGATGGTGGCTTCGCTCGCCTCTAAGAGGCAGCGCAATTGAGCAACGTAAGTGTTATGTGCACCCATCTTGACTGAGGCAGGCAGCGCCACGGGCAACAGTCCCGCGTATTGGCATGCGTAGAAGAAAAGCACGAAATCCGGATTTGTTTCAGCAACGAGGGCTACACGATCGCCTTTTTCCAGTCCCATACCCAGTAGCTTGCGCGCAAGTTCGAGGGACTGTGTGCGTAATTGGGTGTAAGACATGCTGGCATATAGCGAGCCGCGGCCAGAGTAGAAATTGCACCCGGTGTCTCCCTGTGCAGCGTAGTCGAGGGCTTCTGTGAGAGTCGCAAAATCGGCAGGGCGAAAGGGTGTTTCATGGCGAGTAGGGGTGGCTTTCACGATGGCTTGTGTCAATGGGTGTCCCTCTATTTTTGCTAGTCAGGCGCTATAAGCCAAACCACAAGAATCTCCGACGTACATTTGCGTCTCGAAGATACGTCGATGGATGTCAGAACCCCGCATTCATCTTTAAGTGAAGGGCAGGGCTATTCTTGCACAGCGTGTCAGTGTGTAGTCTGCGTAATGTCGCGTGACTCAGCACTTATTTCCACTTTGCGAAGACTAGCATTTCGAGCTAGATGGCTGATATGGAAAAATACCACTTTAAAAGGCCCTCAAGTGCGCCGTAATCAGTGGCCTAGCACACTGTAGCGAACTCAGTTGGCATTGAAGGATGTGGAATGAGGTCGCTTTGGGAGCATCGCCGGCGGTTGCGACAGCTCGCTTGATGACTTTCAGAATCTGTGATCATATGCGTGCAGGGTGTATGCTGACGCCGATTCCAATAATAACCCCTAAGACGCTAGCTGCAGGGGTCGTACGCTGTAACCCCCTGAAATCAGGGTGCTCAGCAAGAGATCGCGGGCGCAGGTCACATACTCAACTTGGCGTTTGCTTATGAATCACTTTATCGGGGAAATATCGGGTGCTCCAGACCAATCTGCAACGCTATTTAAGGCCGTCCAGCCTAGGATCTTCTCCCGCGACCGGATGGCCATAGAGTGAGTGATAGCGGCCCTTCCCTGATTCGACTGGAAGTCGTCTCTGACCGCAAGCAATTGCGAGACTTTCTGGCTCTGCCGCATCGTCTTTACTCGTCAGATCCTGCCTGGGTTGCCCCACTGGATTTTGAACAGAAGGAACGCTTCTCACCACACAATCACTTCTTCCAACATGCCCGCTGGCGCGGCTGGGTCGCTTTCAAAGGCGATCGACCGGTGGGGCGTATCACTGCTCAAATCGATGAAATGCATCTGCAGCAGCACAATGATGCGGCAGGGTACTTCGGCATGCTGGAGGCGGACGACGACCCGGCTGTTTTCACGGCTCTATTTGGCGCCGCGGAAGAGTGGTTACGTAGCGAGGGAATGCAGTGCGCTCGAGGGCCGTTCAACCTGCATATCAATGAAGAGGTAGGGCTACTCGTAGATGGGTTTACGACCCCTCCATTTGTGCTCATGGGTCATGCACGACCCTATTACGGCGGTGCCATCGAGGCGCAGGGGTATAGTCCTGTGCAAGACTTGTTGGCTTATCATGTGCGCCCGGACTTTGAAGCGCCAAGGGTGATGACCAAGCTTGCGCAGCGAGTGTCCGAGCGGGTAGTGGTGCGCTGTGCATCGCGCAAGGATCTGGCTCGCGATGCTGAGATAATGCGCGATATCTTCAACGACGCCTGGCAGAACAACTGGGGGTTCGTGCCACTGGCGGCGGCGGACTGGGAAGAGACCGTCAAAACATTGATTAAGCTCATGCCGGACGACTATATACAGATCGCCGAGCTTGATGGAGAGCCGGTCGCGTTTATTGTGGCACTGCCCAATATCAACGAAGCAAGCCGAGACCTGAAAGGCAAGCTACTCCCCTTTGGTTGGCTCAAGCTATTGTGGCGGCTGAAAGTCCGACACCCGCGAACAGCGCGAATTCCGCTGATGGGTGTTCGTCAGGAGCACCAGCACTCCAGGCTAGGGCCAACCTTGGCCTTTCTAGTGATCGATGGTGTGCGTAAAGCGCTGCATGCACGCGGTGTAGAAGATGTGGAGATGGGCTGGATACTCGAGAGCAATGCCGGCATGCGAAACATTATCGAAACGATTGGCGGCGAAGCCTATAAACGCTATCGCCTCTTTGAAAAGTCACTGTAGGAAGCCACTGTAGACACATCATGCAACTGATTACAGATATCCAGCAAAAGTTGAGCGTTATTGTTCTGGCGGGTGATCGTACCAAGGCGGACGCCTTGATCGAGGCGTCTGATGGCGATTGCAAGGCGATGATTGATATCGATGGTCTGCCAATGGTGCGGCGTGTACTGAACGCGCTTCGCGCTTCGCAGCTGGTCAACAGCATCACACTGTCGGGCCCCGAGGCCAGTGAAACCTCTAAAGATGAGATGCTGACACAATGGATTGAATCCGGTGAGGTAGGGTGGCTCGAGGCAGCGGCTAGCCCTTCCACCAGCGCATTCAATGTTATGCAAATGATCCCTCCTGATGAGCCAATTCTCGTTACCACGGCCGATCACCCCTTGTTAACTCACGAAATGGTGGACGCATTTGCTCGCCAAAGCCTGGCTGATGACGTAGATGTGGCGGTAGGACTGGCACCGCATGCGCTGGTGACAGAAGCTTACCCCGGCATCAAGAAAACAGTTTTGCGCTTCAGCGACGGTGACTTTTGCGGCTGTAACCTGTTTGCGTTTCTCACGCCAGAGGGCCGTAGAGCGGCCAGATTCTGGCGCAAAATCGAGCGACAACGTAAGAAACCTCTGGTGGTGATTAGTTTGCTTGGCTGGTGGGCAGTGATCCGCTACCGGCTGGGCTTGCTGTCGTTGGAGGAAGCGCTCGCCAAGCTTGGCAAGCGTCTGGGTCTGCGCATCCGCGCCGTTGTTCTACCGTACCCCAATGCCGCTATTGATGTGGACTCGATTGCCGATCTGGTACTAGTTCGTGGCGCTGTTGAAAAAGCGGCTGCTGAAGACCTTGAGGATCTAGACGCCGTTTGAGCTAATTCGTCCAGCGCTCGATGGTTAGCGTCTGTGGCTGACTCGTCACGAAGGTTTCGCTCTTTTTTTCGAAGTGGCGGGTTTCGATTTCAAGCAGCCACTCCGTTTCTCTAGGCTCCACGCGGTAACAGTTGTATGCGGCTACATCACCGTGACCCAAACCCATAGCTGATGCGGATGGCACGGCAATCACCGGTCGCGCGCCCTGGTCGGTGACTAATTCTGATTGGTGTGCCCGGTGACCATGACCATGCAGAATCAGTTCTGCGCCATGTCGGGCAACAATGGCTGTCACCGCAGCTGCATCGGTAAGTCGCTTACGCCATTTCTCCTCGCCGACCACGGGAGAGTGATGCAGATACACTACCCTGAACAGGCCATCGCGACCTGCTCTGGCCAGCAACCCTGGGAGCTTTGCCAATTGTGATTGTCCTACCGTGCCAGAGGCCATCAGCGGCGGCTTGGGGCAGGCGGTAGAGAGACCAATGAAGGCAATTCCGCCGCGCACGCGTAGTGTGGGGAAATTGGTAAAGTCGGCCGCCCCTGGCGTTTCGCTATCGGAGGTCATGTACGCCTGCCACAATGCGAAGGTCTTGAGCCAATCACTGCGCACGTATGCGTCATGGTTGCCGGGTACCAGTGCAATGTTATCAGCATCGTCCAGTTGCTCCAGCCATTGCCTTGCCTCTTTAAACTCGTGTGGCAGGCCAACGTGAGTCAGGTCGCCAGACACCAAAATCTGATCCAACTGGTACTGTCGCAAGTCGTCGCGCAGTGCATCCAGCACAGGCATTTGGTGCTCAAACTGCCGTTTTCGTTTCCAGGAGAGATAGCCCAGCGCGCGTTTGTTGAGAAAGTCTCGCCAGTCGATGTCTTCGAGAGAACTCAGATGTAGATCGGAAATCTGTGCAAACTGTTGCTGCATTGCAGATGATGTTGACGGGGCGTTTAGGCCGCGTCGTACTCTGCCGAGGTGAGCATGCCACTGTCTTTGAGTGATGCATACGCCGCTATGATGGTATCGATTTGCTGAGGTGTGTGCGCTGCACTGACGCTATTGCGCAACAGAAAGTTGGACGAGGGAGAGGCTGGCGGTACGACCAGGTTTACGTAAACGCCTCGGTCCATTAGTCCCTGCCAGCATGCGATGGTCTTAGCATGATCTTCGAACTCAATTGCAATCACAGGGCTGGCGCTAGGTCCGACCTTTAGCCCCAAAGATTTCAGGCCATCATAGAGTCGATTTGAGTTTTGCCAGAGCTGCGTACGAAGCTCTGGTTCGCTGCTGATAATACGCAGTGCTTCGCGTGTTGAAGCGACAACAGATGGCGATGATGAAGCCGTAAAAATGTAGGCGTTGATGCAGAAACGGATGTGTTCTAACTCGGCGTGAGGACTTACGCAAAATCCCCCGACAGAGCCCAGGCTTTTGCTGAACGTGCCTACTATGAAGTCCACATCGCTTTCTACCCCGGCTGCCTGCGCCGCACCGCGGCCACTGTCTCCCAAAACGCCCATCGAATGAGCCTCGTCTACGAGCAGATAGCTACCATATTCACGCTTTACTGCAGCGATCTCCTGCAGTGGCGCCACGTCACCGAGCATCGAGTAGATGCCTTCTGCGATGATAAGGGCCTGTCCTGCTCTATCGCCCAGTCGGCGCAAACGCTTGGCCAGATCATCCGGGTTGCTGTGCTTGAAACGGATGATGTCTGCACCACTGAGCTTGACGCCAGAGTAAATGCTGGAATGGCTGTCAGCGTCCAGTAGTATCACATCGCCGGGTCCCGCAAGTGTGGCGCACATGCCCATCGTCGCGGCGTAGCCTGTTGAAAACGCGATAGCGTGATTCACACCGTAAAATGCAGCGATTTCATCTTCCAGGGCCTGGTGTCCCTCAAAAGAGCCGTTTGCCAGCCGCGAGCCGGTAGTGCCGGTACCCCATAGTTGGGCGGCTTCCTGTGCTTTGGCGATGCAGCGGGCATCGTATGAGAGGCCAAGATAGTTGTTTGTGCCGGCTAGGATAACCTTGTGCCCCTGCACAATGCCTTCTGTGGCAGAGAGAATTTTTTCCGTGACAGCGCCGAACGGAGCTACGTCTTGCTCAGCGAGTTCTGCACGAAAGTCTGCCATTGCCTGAAATTTGTCAAAAAGCATGGAGTCTAGAGTCCCCGCAGTGGCGTGTATGAAGTGGTGCCTTACAAATTTAACTGATGGATTTTCTTCGCAAGCTCACCAATAGTACTGACGTCTGGCAGAATATTCAGCGGGATGGAAATGTCGAAGTGATCCTCGATCTTTTCGATAAACTCCATGACCTCTAGTGAGCTCAGCCCAATGTCTCCGACAAGCTCAGTATCTTCTGACAACACGATCTTTTTTTTGTTCAGAGATTCCAAAGCTGAATAAATAAAGGCAAGGTATTCTTGGTAATCAACCATTCCATTGTTACCCTTGCGCCACACGTGAGACGCCGATTTTAAAGACAGGGACTATACCCATGGAGCAACGCGAATGCCAGTGGTTTGGCTGATCGACGCCTACCGCTCAGGCGAGCGGGGCCAGGTACGCGCCCTTGTAGAGGCTCTGGGTTGGTCCTGTGAAATCAAAGCCCTGAACTACCGCACCTTTGTTACGTTACCGCATGTTTTGGGCCAGACAACGTTGCGCGGTATTACTACCAATTCGGCGAAAATGCTTCACGCCCCCTGGCCTGATCTTGTCGTGTCCTGCGGCGTTCGCAATGAACCTGTTTGCCGATGGATACGTGAGCAATCTGGAGGCCACACGCGCTATGTGCACGTTGGGCGCCCTTGGGCTCCACTCAGCTCGTTTGATCTGGTAATCACCACCCCTCAGTACCGAGTGCCAGACAAACCTAATGTCGTTAGCAATATGCTGACGCTTCATGGCCTGTCCCCCGAACGGCTTGCGCAGGCGCGAGATCAGTGGGCAAGTGCATTTGCAAATTTGCCGCGTCCGCTTATAGCGGTCGTGGCTGGGGGAGACAGCGGTCCATTTACGTTTGGTCCCAAAGCGGCTCACAGACTGGCGACACAGGCCTCATCGATTGCCCGGGAGGCGGGTGGGGCTCTGCTTGTCACCACGAGTGCGCGCACGAATCCCGGCGCTGCGGATGCGCTCGAGGCAGGCATCGATGTCCCTGGTTACTTTTACCGTTGGGGGCCGGATGCTAGCGACAATCCCTACGTGGGTATGTTGGCCTGGGCAGATAGTCTGATAGTGACTGGCGACAGCATTGCGATGCTGTCTGAAGCCTGTGCCACAGGTAAGCCGGTGCAGATGTTTGACCTTGGAGGCATGCGCACGTCACAGAAAGTGGATACAGATTTCAGGCTTGGCGCATCTCTCTATGCGTTTATTCTACGTTGGCTTTGGCAGCCTTTATCGCGAGATATCTCGCTGGCGCATAAGCAAATGCGCGACTCAGGCCGCGTACATTGGCTGGACGAGGAACCACCGATTGCCACTGCGACAGAAAAATCGCCGGACATGCAGCGCGCAGTGGCCGCAATAAAATCGCTACTTGGTAAGGTCTGAAATGGCATGGTTCTCAACAGGCACAGCTACACCGTCCTGCATTTGATACACCTGATCAGCGGCATCCAGCAGCGCTCGGTTATGTGAGATGGCCAAGATGGTGAGCTGTCCCTTGAGCGCTTCCATTGTTTGACGCACGGCATCTTCGCTCTCTGCATCCAGAGCACTGGTGGCCTCATCCAGGATGAGTAAGGACGGTTTGTTGATAAGAGCGCGAGCTATGACAACGCGTTGCCTCTGTCCGCCTGATAGCTTACCGCCGCGCTCACCGACAATGGTTTGCATACCGTCAGTCAGCTGCGCAACGAAATCCCAAGCACCGGCAGCGCGCAAGGCCTGCTCGGCCGCAGCCTCGTCGAGTTCAGGGTCTCCCAGAGTGACATTGTGAAGAATACTGTCGTGCAGCAGTATGGTGTCTTGTGGTACGTAGCCGATCATACGCCGCCACGCTTTGATATCGATGTCTTTAAGTGGCACGTCATCAATGCTGATAAATCCCTGTTGGGGCTGCAGCAAGCCAATAGTTAGATCGATAATGGTTGTTTTACCCGAACCTGAAGGGCCAACTAAAGTGGTGAGGCCACCTTGCTTAATATGCAGTGACAAGCCTTTGAATATTGGATGCTGGTCATAATTGAAATTAACGTTGTCGAAAGTGATGCCCTGCCGTAGTTGTGGGGGGGTTCCACCAGTGAGTACTTCTTCTGCATCGGTTGCTGCCGCGATCGCTTCCTTTATGGACCAGAAAGCACTCTCGCCCTGGGCGAGCTTTTGATACTGCTTTTGCACTTTGCCAAAGAATGTAAACGCACGACCCAAAGCAACGACCAGAACCATTACCATCGGCAGATCCATCGCAAAGATATCCAGTGCAACGTAAATGCCCAGGCAGATGAAAACGGTAAACATCAACTCATGAGCAGAATCCAGAACGGCCGCGCTCATAACCTGACGGCGTAGTGAGCGATTGAGGCGTAATGTATCGCGCTCGAGCACTTTGTCTGCGAGGTGCTCTCGTGCCATCGCCTTTATTGGCTTTACGGACTGCAGGGTATCAGTGAGGTTAGCCATGAGCGAACCCAAGAGTCTTGTTTGCTTGCTGCCAGCCTTGCGGGTCACTAGCACAAGGAAATGAGATAACCCGATGACCACGATTCCGGCAACGATCGCTACGAGCGAAGCACGCCAGGACAGGGCAAAAGCAATACCGCCGTAGATGACAGCCTGGATAAAAAAGGTGATAGCCGTTGCACCGTTTACGAAGGAAGCGGATGACCGTTGTGCCTCCGTGGCAAGGGCATTGGTGAGCTTGCCTACGGGCTGATGTAAAAAGTACTCCCATTTGCTCAGCAGTACTGCACGCAACATTTCCAGCCGCAGGTCGGTGCCTACCTGTGCCGCTGTGTAGCCTACCTGGCGCTGCGCCAGCAACAAAAATATGCTCTTAACCAGTACACCAATCACAAGAATCCACAGCATGTTACCCAGTGTTGGTGTGATGCCTATCCAAGCGAGTGTGTCGAGTACAGTTTGTTCAAAAGAATTCTGGCTCTGCGAGGGAATGCCGGTAAGTTCTCCCGTAGCGTCATAGCCAAGAGCAATATTCAGTAACGGCAGCAGGGCAGACAGCCCGATGCCTTCTGCAATACCGGAGAGCAGCAGGGCTGCGAGCATGAGAGCCGATTGCCAGGGGTAGGCTCTGAAAAAGCTGGCCATCAGACCCATTTGGAGCTTCCTTCGTAGAGAGCGAGCGGGCGCATTGCGCTGATCACGGAATTATTGCCGGTCATGTATGCCTCACCAACGCATGCGCCGCAGTAAGTACAGCGCGGATACCAGAACGATTACGCAGGGAAGCGCAGCGATTGCAGGTAAGCTCAAATGCAGAAGATGTCCCAGAGCAAATACGATTTGCGAACCCAGATAGAACAATATACCTGCTAGTGCGCCGATAGCTAGATTGAGGCCGAGGCTACGATCCCTGCCGGCGTTGCTGCTGATACTCATCGGCGTTGCTAAAAGTATCATTGCACCTACTGTCAATGGCATCAGTAACTTTTGCCAGAACAAGCTGCGGTAATTTTTCGTGGGTTGGTCATTGCTCTCTAGGTATTTACTATATTGGTGCAATGCAGACAACGACATAGCTTCGTTGGTGATGCTGAGTGTAGGTAACTCTTGAGCCTTCCAGAGATTGGCAACTTCCAGCTCCTTGTGTCGCCGGGTAACGAGAATGTCATCAACGAGAACTTTTTCCCTGACGTCCTGAAGCAACCAGCGTCTGTTTTTGATGATGGTGGCAGTGCGACCATAGATTGCTCTGGTCAAGCGTCCGCTGTCGTCGAACTCGAAAACCTCAATGTCGCCGGGGACCTCTCCCTCCAGAAGTTTCGTTAGATGTGCGAAGCGCCCGGGTTCAACAGACCACAGGCCGCCGTCGGGGATGATGACTGTATTGCGATCGCGCAGTGCACTTTTTTGCCGCTCTGCGATTTCTAATAGCGGCGCGGAAATATACTCCATGCTAAGCCAGAGAATCGCCATAAAAACCACGGATGGAATTCCAATAGCGCGCAGCAGCTGGCCCTTGCCGAATCCTGTGCAGGCGATAATCGTGAGCTCGTGGGACTGGCAAAGCCTCGATAACGCCACCATGGAGCCCAGTAAGGCGATAACTGGTGACAGGCTTACGATTTGCTGGGGCAGGGCAAGCAGCGTATAGCGCGCGACCGCGAGGGCGTTGTAGTCAAAGCGAGTGCGATCCAGCTCCTGTATGAATCCCATCAAGCCAAAGACTGCTCCCAGAATAACTAGCGTAACCAGCCAGCCTCGGATCAGGTTCACTGCAATAAATCGCTCAAGAATCATCGGCGCTTAAGTCTCGGTAGCCCAGTGACGAGAACGATCAGCAAAGCAATCTCGATGACATACGCTGTCCACAAACCCGGTATTGATCCGATCTTGTCCTGCTCTACCCAGGTACGCATCACGCTGGTGGTACTAAATAGAGCGATATAGACCAACAGCGCAATGAAAAAATTGCGGGAGCGAGATTGGCGTGGAGACATACGTGACAATGGCACCGCAATCAATGCCAGTAGCACCGTTGCTAGCGGTGTGGTAATCCGCCATTGATATTCTGCAATGTCTTTGGGGTTGGTGGAGTTGGCCAGCGCCAGTGTGGTTTCGGCGCGAGCTCGGTACCTTTCCTGCGCCTCCTCCATGGGTAGGCGAACGATCAGTTCTCTAAAATCCAGCGTCAGGTCTCGCTGTTCGCGGTTGTCCAACATGTAGTTGTAGCCATTGGTAAACTCAGCTTGCATAGCTTCCCCCGGGTGCAGCATGGGGAGTGAGGCAGATTCGGCAACCAGCAACTCTGAACCACTATTGCTGGAGTTTTCGTTGTGCTGCTTGTACAGGAATACGCGTTTGTGCACCCCCAGGTCCTGGTCGGCATCCTTGGCAAAGAATACGTAGCCGCTGCCCAGTAACGCCATGAAATTCCCCGCCGCCATTTTTTTGAGATCGAAGCTGGCCGCAGCCTGAGCCTCCAGTTCGTAGCTGGTGCGAAATGCCCATGGACGTCCGGCGATAGATAGAAAACCTGTGAACAAGGCGATGAGTAGTGAGAACTTCAGTACCGATTCAAGTACGCGTACGCGACTGATTCCGGAGGCATAAACAGCGTACATTTCAGCATCACGATAGAGTCGGCCAACGGCAGACAGCACCGAGAAGAACAATGCTGTGGGTAGTAGGATCTCCAGTGTAACCAGCAGGTTAAGGCCAATCAGTTTGAATGCTGTGAGAATATCCAGCTGTCCTTCAGCAGCCATGCTCAGATAACGAGCTGCTGAGTAACCCACGAAAACCAGAACCAGAAGCCCGAGTCCGGCGGCAAAAGGTCGTAGGATTTCCCAGCTGAGGTAGCGGTCAATAATCAAGTGGTTGTGTTCCTGTGCTGATAAACCGCAGTATACAACAAGCGCGGGTCGTGAGGTTATAATGGGCGATCAGGTACGTGGTCTGGGGGTTACAGAAACAGCTCCTCTGACGACCTCGAATCTCCTTCACCGGTAACAGCCGATGATAGTAATAGATGACGGATTTAGAAAAATATTGACTGCGCGCTTGGGCATCATCTGAATAGGGATATCGAGAATTGAATTCGCACCCGCTAACCTGGTTGATATTGAGCGATAAGCAGGGTGACAACCGTCAGGTAGAAACACTGGTTGCATCGCTGCGTTGGCCAGTAGTGCATAAGTACGTGCATATGCGACCCCAGTACGTGAAGGGAAAGCCGCGCCATAAGCCCTCACTCCACCATATAGACATGGCATCGTCTGATTCTCTTGAGCAACCCTGGCCCGATCTCATTATTACGGTTGGTCGACGTCCATCAATGGCCGCACTGTGGGTCCGCAAACAATCCGGTGGGAAGTCAAAGATCGTTCTGATAGGTAAGCCCACTGCTCATATGATGGATTTTGCGCTTGTTGTATCCAGTGCGGAAAATCAGATGCCACCGTTGCCAAACTATCTGCCTGTGACCTTGCCGCTGATGCGGGTTAAGTCCGAAGATGTAGTGAATCAAGTGCAAGCCTGGAGCGAAAGGTTTGCAGCGCTTAAACGGCCCCTGATTGCGATACTGGTTGGTGGTGAAACTAACCCATTTAAGATGAATAAGGCGACGGCGCAAGAGCTCGTAGCGACCGCCAGGTGGGTTGTTGATGAACTCGGAGGTACGCCGTATGTGACAACGAGTCGTCGGACTACCGCCGAAGTAGTGGATGTTCTTCGGGAAAGCCTTCCAGATGAGGCAATCTTGTACCAATGGTCAGCAGAAGCCCTGGATAACCCCTATCAAGCACTAATGGGTAGTGCGGATGGCTTTGTTGTTACGGCCGACAGTGTCTCGATGATGGTAGAAGTCATTTACCTGCAGAAGCCTCTGGCGATCTTTCCTTTGCCCTCAGGTGTGTTGGGCAGAGCAGATCAGGCCAGACGTTCGCTGGCACACTGGTTATTCAACGCGAGAAAAGTCTCTTTTGGAGATCGCGTGAGACATGGATTTGCTATGGTGGTTTATCACGTAGACGTATTCAAATTGCTGTGCGCGACGCGCGACTTTCGCGCTTTTCACGCAATGCTGGTTGATAGCGGTTTTGCTGTGTGGGCCGGGCAACCATTCGTGGATCCAAAGGCTGAGCTGCCTGACGATGTAGGTACCATCGTGAGCCGTATTGAAGCACTGTTTGCAGATGAAGGTGGTGCGCGGTGATGACGCTGGGCTGTAATGCGGGCGGCTGGTGATTCTTGTATGATCACGGCCCTTATGTTTGCGGACGGGATGGATGAGGCGATGAAAAACGCGTGAACAGCCATTGTAGAAAGCACCCTGCTGCAGTTCATGCCTTGGCAGAGCAGTCATGAAGTTAATTTTTCAAAGTATCCGACAGGCACTGCAGGTGACACGCAGGAAGTTGGCGCGCACGTTTTTGCATTGGCGACTTCGTGGCCGGCCAATGCAAGAGATATTGACTGAAGAGCGTAAGCTGCGTGGCAAGGAGCAGGTCGATACCTTGCGACAAGCTGATATTGTGATTGTTTCGTTTGGTAAAAGCGGCCGCACTTGGCTGCGAGTGATGCTCTCACACCTGTTCCGAGTAATGTACAAGCTACCTGAGAACGCCGTTATGGGGTTCGATAACTTTCACAATATCAACGCAGCAGTGCCCAAGATATTTTTTACCCACGACAACTACATCAAGGATTTTGCTGACGAGTTTGACAGCAAAAAATCCTTTTACGGCAAGCGCGTTGTATTGCTCGCGCGCGATCCGCGTGATGTGGCCGTATCCCAATTTTTCCAGTGGAAGTTCCGCATGAAGCCGGCAAAATTGGCGATTAACGATTATCCACCGCGCGATGCCGATATCAGTCTTTACGACTTTGTGACTGGCGACAACGGCGGAGGCAGCATGAAAGCTGTTTCAGAGTTCTTGAACCTGTGGGCTCGTGAGGCTAACAATATCGGTAATCTGCATATGTTGCGATACGAGGATCTGCGGGCAACTCCAAATCTGGAACTTCGCAAGCTACTGGACTTCATGCAGGTGGAGGCCACAGATGCTGATGTAGATGCAGCGGTTGAATTCTCGTCATACGAGAATATGAAAAAAATGGAAGGAAGTAGCCAGTTTCGTCTGTCAGGTGATCGGCTGAAGCCTGGCGACAAAGGAAATCCTGATAGCTTCAAGGTGCGTCGCGCCAAAGTGGGAGGCTATCGCGACTATTTTGATGACAAGCAGGTCGCCGCAATCGACCAGCAGCTCGCCGCAACGCTGGCCCCGGTATTCAATTACGCGTCGTCCACTGCGTCTGAGTGACCCCGGGTTTTCTTCAAGCGCCAGCAAGCGTCAGTGCATCCCGACGTAGATGACCATTGGCGATTTCTTCGCGCAGTGCTTCCTCCGTTAGCTCGCCTTGTTCGAGGCACTCTTTCACCATGCTAAAAAAGAACGCCTCCTGCGCTGGATCCGGGTGTGGCCCATAGGTGCCGGCAAATTTGTAGTCTCCGAAGAGGGCGCGCCGTCCGCGGCGGAACCAGTGTCTGGGCGGGAATAAGCGGAATTTATCTGCAGGTCTGAAGTCTACCGCCAATCCTGTTTTCCAGGGCTGAGTCTTGCGTTTCGTGTTGTGCAACAATTTTGTGTCCGCATCCAGATGATCAAAGTCATTCCAGTAATCTTCAAGCGGGCCTATCGTTGCTGAATCCTCCAGCTTTAGCGTTACCCAATCCATGTAGTCACGCTTGCCTGGCTCGAACATATCGGAGAAGTCTCGCTCGAACTGCCAGTGCTTCAACTTCTCACAGTCCAGCAACATCACGCTGGTGGCAAACGCAGCTCGCAGTCCCTTGCTACGACACATGATACTTGCGCCTTGCATGTCGCGGCTTAGCAGTTCCCAAATGTCACCAACTGAAAACACGTCGGGATCGATAACGACTGCACGTCCCTGATAGCCCATGAGCTCGGGCGGCATAAACCTGAGGGGTGTGAAGGATTGTAAGTCGTCATTCAACCACGGGCGCATTTCGCCATCACGCAAATATAGCTGGCCCTCGCGCTCTTGCATTGAGGGATAATCCTTAACTTCTATGAACTTGATGTCGAACTTTTCTGCGTGAGCCGAATTTCTCCGCAGAGAGTGGCGGCTCACGACTGCGCCGAGCTTTTGTTTGTGGTTTGTGTGTATAAAGACTGTGGGTTTCAAGCGGTTTCGTCCTTCGGCAGGTTTGTGAGATAGTCTAGCGCGAATCCAGTGGGTCATACATGCCTTGGGGTTAGCAATACTTGGAGCAAATTTTGCAGCGCGGGAGCGGACGTTGACAGTCTGGTGTTTACTGGGGAAAAAGGCGGGCGACAACACTCAGGTGCTGGCGCTGGCCGAAGAACTGGGTTGGGGCTTTCAGGAGAAGCATATCCACGCCAGACCTTGGGAGTTGCTGGTTCACCTTGGTACTGCTATCACGCTTGCAGGTATTGACCCGGCCGCATCCACGCCATTGCGCGCGCCGTGGCCAGATTTGGTGATTACAGCCGGTCGGCGCAACGAGCCCGTCGCGCGATGGATTCAGCAGCAGTCGGGTGGCATAACGCGTCTGGTTCACATCGGCCGCCCTTGGGCGCCTTTACAGGCATGGGATCTGATCGTGACGACAGGTCAGTACTTCCTCCCCATGGAAAAGAATGTCGTACTCAATTCACTGCCGCTGCACCGGGTTCAGGATAGCGAGCTAGCGGCAGGCGCGCAGAGTCTGCGTCCGCAGCTGACAACACAACCCCGCCCGTGGATAGGGGTGTTGGTTGGTGGTAACAGCGGCAAGTTTGTCTTCACGGCTGATAAAGGCGCTCGCATGGGGAGGCTTGTTAACCAGCTCGCCGCTCAGGTTGGCGGCGCTCTGCTGGTTAGCGATAGTCCTCGGACTCCGGCTGCAGTTATGGATGCGTTTCAGGCACAGTTGACTGTGCCTAATCGATGTCACCGGTGCGCCAGCGGGGACGATAATCCCTATACCGGAATGCTCGCAGTAGCAGATGCCTTCGTGGTGACAGGGGAATCCATGTCGATGCTCAGCGAGGCGGCCAGTAGAGGTAAACCGATGTTCGTTTATGATCTGTCAGACACCGGCACGCCCTGGTGGTTGTTGCTTCACAACTATGGCTTCAAGCCGCTGAGTCATCGCATCGCGATGTGGTTTGGGCCGCGGCGTATGCGTCGCGATGTCAGCAAGATTCAGGACGAGCTGGTCCAGACGGGACAGGCGAGTTGGCTAACATCCCAGACGATAGCGCGTTCGAGCGATGGGTTATCTACTATCGATTCGAGCGTGGCTGGCGCATCTGCTGCAGATTTGGCGCGCGCCACAGCGGCAATCCGGCAGCTATTGTCGTGAATAGTAGTTGATACTGCGACCGGTGAGGCTACTGAATACGACACCGCTCGATTTGGCCATTCGATAAAGGCTATGCATAAACCGGCCGCGTGAAAACACGCTGAACGGCAGGATCACGAGCATCACTAAAAATTTAAGTAGGGAGGTTAGTGTGAGCTTGATCTGTCTTCCTACCGTGCCGTGCGTGCGCACCATATTGACCTGCGAGCAGCCGTTTTTGAAACCCCTTTTGAGGAGTCCCTTTACTGTGTAGCGGGCCGGCTCATGATTACGCTGAATGATAGAGGCCTCTGCCGTGGTGACATGGGCGCCCTGCGCTAAGGCACGCAGAAAGAAGTCTTTGTCTTCGCCACCACTGTAGCGAAAGTCATGAGAGAATACGGGGCCGGTGCTGGCCACTTTTTCGATGATATCTTTCCCCACCAAAACATTGCAGGTGGACGCGAAATTAGGCAGGCCATAGCGCCGAACCTTGTTTTCCTTTTTGACTTTGGAGGGCGAGCGAAAAATACCTGTTTCCCTCGCCCACTCGGGCATGTTGGGGTCCAGTATCCACGTGCCAAAAACCAGGTCAGCCCCGCTGTCAAGATGTTGGTCCAGCAAACGGATGAGCCAGTCCGGATGCGGCTCGTCGTCGTCATCCAGAAATGCCACGACATCTGCTCCGCGCTCGAGTGCCACTGACAGCGCGTGATTGCGAGCATAGGTAATACCTGATTCGGGCTCGCAGGTGTAGTGGACGGCTATAGGCATACTGGTAGCCGCTTGCTCACAAAATTCGCGGGTGTTGGTGCCGAGCTTATTATCGATGATGATCAGCTGTACATTGGCGGGGTCATAGTCGCCTAGATCAATAGCTCTCAGGTTTGAAATCAGCTTCATTAACTCGTCTGGACGACTGATCGTGCAGACACAAATGGCGACTTTCAAAGCGGCGCGATTGACGATGTTGACCTCCATATCAGTTGTCCGCAATGTCCAACTCTGTGGACTTCCAGGAAGCGCAATTGATCCATGACAATAGCACCGTTACTGCCGAGCAAGCGGATGTTTTGCCAGCTGTATGGCTCAAACCCTGCCGCCACTTTAGCTCATTTCGCCGACAGGGCGTAACGCAGCGCCTCGTCGGCTTCCCTCTGTTGGGGTTTGGCAGTCATTATCAGGGCGATGGGTGCCCAGAAGAACAGCCATAGCTCGTTGGGGTGAACCAGTAGTCTATCAAAGTCCATCGCGATACAGGTCATTCCATACAGTAGCAGCGAAAGATAGATACGCTCTTGCGCGTGCCTGTAGAGTTGCAGACCCTTGAAAGCGGCCAGGCCTAGAACAATGATAAGAAGCGTGATGCCTATCAAGCCGCCATCACGCAGAGTTGCAAGATAGCCATTGTGCGCGTGGTTGAACACCTGCTCGTAGGCGCTGACTTCCGGGTCAACCAGGCTGCCGCGCCCCAACAGCCAGTGCCCCTGCATATCGGCGATAGTTTGTCGCCATATCCCGGGCCTGAAGGAAAATGTTGTGACACGATCAGTCCACAGCGTTGAGTTGGCGGCCATCAATGCCCAGTTCAGCCCCAGCGCGATAGCAGGCACCCATAGTGCGCGGTACCCGACAATCGCCAGAATGCCCAGGCTCGTCGCAGCAAGTGCGGTTCGGGACTGGGTCAGGAGCACTACGCTCAGTAGGATTGCGGCGGTGACAATATAGGACAATTTGGCTTGTTTGGTGGGTGTGGTAAAAAAATAGTGGCATGCCAGCACTGTAAACAGCCCGTAGACGCAGGCCGCATTATTGGTCTGACTCATCACGCCAAGCAGTTCCAGGCGAGAGCTTGGAAACGGGTTATTCAAATACCACGCAAGAATAGACACTAGTCCGGCAGCTGCTGCCACATAAAGCCCGCGGCGCAGGAATTTGTCCATGGTCTGTGGATGTTCTAGCCATAGATAGCCTGTAACAGCACAAAAGGTGAGCACTGCAAAGCTATACCAGATTGACCACAATGCCTCAGCCTGATTGAAGTCGGCGCTCCATACCAGACTGCCGATCATGTAGCAGATAAACGCGAGCAATGAGTAGAGCAGTGTGTTGCCACGGTACAGTGTGATTAGCTCCCGCCACAGGACCAGCGCAGCGGGCAGCACAAGAATGTAATAGAGCCGCCGATGTCCAGAGACCATCGGCAGCAGGAAATAGCCCGCAATAAATACCGCGTAGCAATAGGCCATGCCTTTAGAGCGCAACAATGCCTGCAGTTTGTGAATACCCTGGCCCATCAACGTAGCGCTATTTCGCCGGTGCGGCACAGTGCTGGCCAATGGGGTGCGCGGCGAGTCATCGTGCCGCGCAGAAGGTGGCATGATCCGCCCCGATTTAGCGGGGTATTCACGCGCTTAAGCCGCTTGGGAAGCGGCGGTAAGCGGATGCAGTTGCTCGGGCGGCAAGGGAGCTGTGCGCTCGAGTATCTCGAATGCATCATGACGCACGTGATTCAGGGCCATTTCATTGCGCAGGAAGTCTTCGGTGATATCGCCGTTCTCCAGACATTCCTTGAGCAGACCGAAGAAGAAGTGCTCCTGATTCTGATCAGGGTGTTTCTTGTAGTTACCTAAAAACGCGTACTCACCGAATAGCTTGCGCCTGGCTATCATCACCCACGCCGCGGGTGGAAACAGGCGGAAGCGCTCGGCCGGTCGCCAATCTGTTGGCAAGCCTGTTTTCCATGGCTGGGTTCTGCGACGAGTGGTGTGCAGGAGCTTGGTATCCAGTGTGAATTTGTCAAAATCGTTCCACTCGGACTCAAAAAAGCCCAGCGTGTCTCGATCTTCCTCCTTGAGGCAAATCCAGGGCTGGTAATCCTGAGTAAAATCAAACATGCCTTCGAACTTTTTCTCGGCATCCCAGTGGGTCAGCTTGTCGCATTCCAGCAGCATGACGCTGCTTGCCATGCACTTGTCCACCAATCCTTTGGGGCCCGAGCGCATGCGGCACATGATTGCTTTGCCCTGCATGTCTCTACTGAGCAATTCCCATACGTCCGCGACTGCAAAAATATCGGGATCGATAACCACTGCCCGGCCTTCGTAACCCATGAGTTTTGGAGGCATGAAGCGGGTTGGGGTAAATGATTGAAGGTCGTCGTTCAGCCACACGCGTTTCACGCCATCACGCAGATATTCATCCCCTTCGTGGGCAGCAAAGAATGGATAGTCGCGACTATCCATGATTTGCACGTCAAATTTGTCGTTGTTGCGCGAATAGCGGCGCAGCGCATGCTTGGCAACAATCGCGCCGGTAATTTGCTTTTGGTTGGTCTGAATAAATACGCAGGCTTTCATGATATCGGTAGAGGCTAACGGCTAACTGAGAGGCATTCACTATAATTTAATGCGGCGTGGAGCGCCATTTGCAAAAATGGCGATAAATCACGTTCTTTCTCGAGTGACATACCCTTGTTCACTTGAATATTCCTCGCTTGTACAGCCCCCAGAAAAAGCTCCACATATGGATTAGCGGTGCACGTCTGACCTTGTCCGGGATCACTATTACCTCGCCTGAGTGGCGTTCCAGTTTCCAGGCGATGTAATCCAGTCCTCCTTCAAAAGTGAACAGTGCTTTAACCAGCCTCATGATGGAGAGTATCTTGCCCTGCACGCGACGGACGAACCACGCGACGCTGGTCTTGCGGCGTTTGAAGGCGCTAATGCGGCTTTTATAGTGCAGCTCACCGTTGACGTCAGTCAGTGTGACGTCAAACCCCAGTGATTGGGCTTGGCTGTGCGTCAGTGCGGTATAGAAGTCCTGCGCATGGTGAGACAGCTCTGTCGCTCGCCCGCTGCGCTCGGTGCGTAACTCGGTGGCGTAACTCAGAGCAAGAGCGCTGGTCCACAAACCACTTACAGAGCCTGTCTCAGGCAGTGCAGGTACAGCATAGTGGAGTAAGGTTTGTACTGCCTGCAGCAAACAGCTCTCTATGTCGCGCCGAACAGTCTCGCTGCGAGCATAAAGAATGAGGGTCGGTTGAGCGAACCGCCCCCAAATGTAGGACTCGAATGCAGAGGGCGAACTACCGCGATGGAAATCACGCAACGAGATAACAGTGACTTTGCTGCGCAACGTTCGCCCGTCGTGCGTTTGTTCAGCATAAAAGACGTTTGGAGGCAGTAGCCAGTTGCCCGCTGCCAGTAGTGAATGACCATAGGCTGCACTGTAACTGTCACAAATCAGGTATAGATCGAGCAGTCCGTCGTAGAGGTCACCACTGCGCAGACAAGACCCATAGAGCAGTGTCGCGCAGATAGCGCCATTGTGCCGCCGCTGCAATTGCTCCAATAGGCCAGCCAATGCCGGGTCGGAATCAACTTCGGGGCCAGATACGAAGGGGTAGTCGCTCACAGCTTCAGGAACTCCAACGCGGGGCTGGCACTGATTTCAACTGATCCGGCAGCCTCAAGAATTTCTCCATCCAGGTTGAGTTTGCCTTCCATATCCACTATTAAGGATTGTGCGTTGTAGCTAAAAAAGCCTTCCTTAGGTACCGCATTGGCGTTGGGTTTACCGCGCAAGATAGAGACAAAGGTTCTGACAAAGCGGCTGCAGTTCTGCTCGACGATTGTTACGCGCATATTTCCCTCGCCTTGACCCCAGAACGGCTGCATGCCGAAAGCCAGTCTATGGAGGGTGCTCATGGCGAGTATCAGCATGTTGTGGTGCTGGGTATCGCCTGAGTTGATGGCCAACTCCACAGGCGTATTTACTCTGAAAGCCGCGTCGTTGCGCGATATCCCCCAAATGGTGCGAAGAACACCCAGGGCGAGGCTGAAGTCATCGCGCAGGCCTCTGGAGTGAATCTCTTTGTGTGCATAGTCAGTTCCCTGGATCACGGCGCCGGCACCGAGAAACATGCCATAGCGAGGTAATGGGTCATCTTCAATCTGGACGCGCAGTAGGCTGCGCGAGGCCCGCTCAATGTCTGCACTCTGACCACTCTGAAACCAGCTGCAAAACCGGTCGGTGGCCTTGAGCAGCGAGCCGCTAACTCCAATGTCACCTGCATTCATATTGGCGGTTCCACCCGGGAGTATGGCAATGACGGGCAGTGTCTCGAAGATGTTTGATTCCAGCATTTCGCCCAAAATTGCTGAGCACGTGCCATCTCCACCATTTATCGCGAGCACACCAATACCTTGTGAGGCCAGCTCCGACAAGGCCGACGGGATCTGCGCAATGTCGTTAGTGATGACGTGATGGAGTCCGGGAGCGCGCTCAATACGGGCGCGTATGAGCTCAAATTGGTCGCGATTGTGGCCGCTTGCGGGGTTGCTGATCAGTCCGACAGGAGTCACGTGGGCTTGGCTGTCTCTTGGGGCCGAAGAGTGACCGATTTCAAATTGAGCTTGGTAGCTCCGACCCGGGGAGCTTGCCCCTGTAGCTGCACCGGAATGCCAGACGCTTCGTCAAACAATACGGTAATGTTGCCGCTCAGCCCGAGTAAGCTGAAATCCGGATTGTTCTCCAATGGCTCGACGGGGCTGATATCCAGCGATACGGCGCGAGTCGGCCGCTTGCCTTTGACCCGCTCGCTTTGTCCAACAACGCGATAATTGAGCTTGGTCGTTGATGGCGTACCGTGAGTCATGCGTACTGAAAAGAAGTTGCGGTCAGTATTTACCAGTACATTTCGGTACTCCTCGGTTGCGTCCTGAAATTCTCCCGCCAGTAATAGCAGGAAGTAGGGGTCTGATACCGGCACGCCCTCGAGGTTGGGGTAGGCAATTTTCATGCGACTTTTCAGATCCCATTCGGCAGGTGGCCGTTCGGGGTTAGATCCGGGCACGCGCCGCTCTCGCACGACGTAGTCATCCATGTATTCGTGAGCCTTGTAGCGCTGCTCCTTGGTTCCACGACTAAGCCGTGATCGCTGTATGGAGCGGCCGCTGGCTGGATCCAGGGTCAGAGTTATCTCTTCGGAATTACTGGCAACCGAGCTGCTCAAGCGCAGTGTCCAGCTTGGGTTAACGTCGCTACCGGGTGTTATGTCTACTCTGGATTTTGCGGTAGTCATAAACGCTTTTTGTTCAAATTCGAGAGTCTCCCAAAGAGGAAGCGTCACTGTATTCTGATCGGCGTTGGCGACGCCGCCTAGCCCGCATAGCAGTGCAGCTACCACAAGGGGCGGGGTGCGTTTCAGCGATTTAGCCGAATGACGTTGTTGCCAGTTAGAGAAGCGCATAAAAAGTTACCGGTGCTGAGAGTCTGTGCCCTGATTGCGGCTGCAGGGCTGTTCGAACAACTATCTTGCGTTCGATTTTAGCAAATACCAGCGCAAACTATACACTGGCCTGCCGCCTTGCCGCTCAGTGCAGTGTGTTGGATGGACCTAAACGTGATTGGTTCCCCGTATTTTTATGCACTTTGCCCGGGCGGCCAAAGTAGCACAGATTCTTGAGAATGGCGCTGCCATCCTATACTCTGGCGTCCCGCAATTACTGTGTGGTTCGCGCATGCATGTCATCAGCAAATGGCTAACCGTTGCCTGGGTAAAACTGGTTTCTCTGGTGTTACCCAAGGACAAAGCTCACTCCCTTGAACGTTGGCGCAGGGGTCGTGAGGAATTCTGGAAGCTCAGTCACTGTGGGTACGTTTTTACTTCTTATGGTAAGAGTGGGCGCACCTGGGTTCGGGTGATGATTTCTCGCTATTACCAGTTGGTCTACAATCTTCCTGAGAATTCCCTCATGGGGTTCGATAACTACACGCGTCTAAATAGCAATGTACCCAAGATTTTTTTCACGCATGATAATTACCTGCGTGGCTACACCGGCAACATAGATTCCAAGAAGGACTTTTACGACAAGAAGACGGTACTGTTGGTTCGCAAGCCACAGGATGTGGCCGTCTCCCAGTTTTTCCAGTGGAAGTATCGTATGCGCCCGGGTAAGAAGGCTATGAACAAATATCCTGAGCATGAGGCAGATATCTCTGTTTATGATTTCGTAAAAAATGAGCATCAGGGCCTGGGGAGCATTATTGAGTATATGAATGCCTGGGCACGGGAATTGCCCAACATAGAGCACCTGTTGATCGTACGCTATGAAGATTTGCGGACGCAGCCAGACGCGGAGATGAAGCGAATAGTAGAGTTTTTGGGTCTCGAGCCTGATGATGAGATGCTCAAGGATACTGTTGAATTTGCTTCCGCGGAGAATATGCGCAAAAAGGAACAAGAGAACTACTTCTGGCGCAGTGGCAGTCGTGTTCAGGCCAAGGACGTGAATAACCCCAACACGTTCAAGGTGCGTAAAGCCAAGGTAGGTGGCTACAGCGATTACTTTGATGACGAACAGGTAGCCGAGCTTGATGCGATGGTGGATGGCGAGCTGCTTCCGGCCTTTGGATACACAAGCGCGGAGCTCGAAGAGAGCCGCTAGGCGTGGCGCTTAGCGATGTACTTGGGCCCTTCAATCTACACATTTGGTTGTGCCGCTCTGAGCGGGTAGCGAGCTCCGCTCACTTCAGCCGTGAGATTCTATCGCGGTATGCATCTTTAACGCCCCACGACTGGCGGTTTAAGCTGGGCGATCATGGTAAACCCCACATTGCTAGTGAAGCTATTGACCTGGAATTTAACCTCAGCCATAGCCGGGACTGGCTTGCCTGTGCCGTAACCGGCGGTTGTGCGGTTGGCGTTGATATCGAGTACTGCCAACCCGAGCGCGAGTTCACTAAATTGGCGCGACGCTTTTTTACGCAGCAGGAGTACGAGGCTTTGAAGACCATGCCAGCTGCTGAACGCTGCGCTCGATTTTATGACCTGTGGACACTAAAAGAAGCCAAAGTGAAGGCCAGCGGTGCGGCTTTAGGAAACGAATTGCCCTTGCTAGGCTTTGCCGTTTCTAACCCCGCAACAGCGTGTGGGGCGAGTGAGCCAATGCAGATACGCGAATTACCTGCGGCGCTGAGCAACAGGAAGATCGGAGCTTCAGAGGCCGCGAGTGAAAACACCTCTGCGCCTGAAAAACGACACTACAGCCTGTTTAACTTGCCAGGAAACTATCGGTTGGCGAGCTGTGTACATCAAGCACGCGCTGGTTCACCGCAAGTGGCGCTTTTTGAATGGCGCGGGAGAGATGATGTGAGCCCAGCCCGCTATACCGTGAAGGCTTGTTCCACGGCCACGCAGTGCAAAGGCTGATAATCCACCTGCATGGGCCCATGCAGAGGGGTTTCAATGTTAGCCTTGTCAATAACCTGTTGTTTTTATTGTAAATTCTCTTTGGTTAGTGTGACTTTGTCATTTCGGTGGGTCTGTTTTCTACCATAGAGCGTGCGCCACGCCAGCTAGCCCCAAAAGTGTGCTTTTTACCGGTTTTTGCCGGTCTCGGACTGCAATGGCGCCATTGCCGCTGCTTGTTCATGTTTGATGCGCCAATTTTGCCGGTTGAGTACTCCCAATATGCTTCGTTTTGCTGTACCCTCCGCGCCCTATTCGACGCATGTAAACGTTAATTGATTGAGAAGCGCAATGTCTGACTTATCCTTGTACAGAAATATAGGTATCTTCGCTCACGTAGACGCCGGCAAAACCACGACTACTGAGCGTATTCTTAAGCTCACCGGTAAAATCCATAAAACCGGTGAAGTGCACGATGGAGCTGCTACGACAGACTTCATGGAGCAGGAGCAAGAGCGCGGAATTACCATCCAGTCTGCTGCCACGACCTGTTTCTGGAAAGACCATCGCTTAAACATCATCGATACTCCGGGTCACGTTGACTTCACGGTAGAGGTTTACCGTTCTTTGAAGGTACTCGACGGCGGTGTAGGCGTGTTTTGTGGCTCTGGCGGTGTTGAGCCCCAGTCAGAAACAAACTGGCGCTATGCTAACGAATCTGAAGTTGCGCGTATTATCTTCGTCAACAAGCTGGACCGCATAGGTGCTGACTTTCTGCGAGTAGTCGATCAGGTAGAGAACGTACTGGGTGCGAATCCGCTAGTGATGGTACTGCCCATCGGCCGTGAAGAGGACTTTATCGGCGTTGTGGATCTGCTGTCTCGCAAGGCGCACGTTTGGCCGGATCCAGGTAATCCTGAGAAGTTCGACATTACTGATGTGCCCGAGGATATGGTCGATGAAGTAGAGGAATGGCGCGAGAAGCTGATCGAGATGGCAGTCGAGCAAGACGACGACCTCATGGAAGCTTACCTCGAGGGTAATGAGCCCGCCATAGACGACCTCAAGCGCTGCATACGTGAAGGTACCCGCAAGCTGGACTTCTTCCCCACTTATTGCGGTTCTGCGTTCAAGGATAAGGGCGTACAGCTGATTCTGGACGCGGTTGTTGATTACCTGCCGACACCGACAGAAGTTGATCCCCAGCCTCTGACTGATGAGGAAGGCGAACCTACTGGCGAAATGGCAACGGTAGCTATTGAAGAGCCATTGCGCGCGCTAGCGTTCAAGATTATGGACGACCGATTTGGCGCGTTGACCTTTGTGCGCATCTATTCAGGCGTGCTCAATAGAGGCGACACCATCCTCAACTCGTTTACGGGTAAGACCGAGCGTATTGGCCGTATGGTTGAGATGCACGCAAACGACCGTAACGAATTGGAGTCTGCGCAAGCCGGTGACATTATTGCCATCGTTGGCATGAAGAACGTGCAAACCGGACATACGCTTTGCGATCCTAAGAATCCGTGCACGTTGGAAGCCATGGTGTTCCCGGATCCGGTAATTTCTATCGCGGTTGCGCCAAAAGACAAGGCGGGCGCCGAGAAGATGGGCATCGCGATTGGTAAAATGGTTGCTGAGGATCCATCGTTCCGCGTTGAGACCGACGAAGACTCAGGCGAAACCATCCTTAGAGGAATGGGAGAGCTGCACCTCGATGTAAAGGTAGACATCCTCAAGCGTACTTACGGCGTGGAGTTGGACGTGGGTAAGCCGCAGGTTGCATACCGCGAGACAATCACCATGGAAGTCGACGACTCTTACACGCATAAGAAGCAGTCTGGTGGCTCGGGTCAGTTCGGTAAGATTGATTACCGTATCAAGCCCGGTGAGCCAGGAAGTGGCTACGTATTCTCGTCCACCGTGGTCGGCGGTAACGTTCCCAAGGAATTCTTCCCAGCGATTGAGAAGGGCTTTAGGGGCATGATGGATGAAGGTACCGTTGCGGGATTCCCAGTGCTGGATGTTGAGATTGAGCTGTACGACGGTGGCTTCCACGCTGTTGACTCATCAGCGATCGCATTTGAACTGGCAGCGCGTGGTGCGTTCCGTCAGTCAATGCCCAAAGCGGGTGCCCAGCTGATTGAGCCCATTATGAAGGTTGATGTCTTTACGCCTGACGATCACGTGGGCGATGTCATTGGTGACTTGAATCGTCGTCGTGGCATGATCAAGGATCAGGATGCAGGTGCGACAGGTGTTCGTATTAAGGCAGATGTTCCGCTATCGGAGATGTTCGGCTACATTGGCCATCTGCGCACCATGACTTCGGGACGCGGTCAGTTCTCAATGGAGTTTTCACACTACATGCCTTGCCCACAGAATGTGGCAGAAGTTGTAGTTGCTGAAGTGAAAGAGCGCAAAGCAAACGCGTAAGCTTTCTGACGATGATAAGGGCCGGCGTCCTAGCCGGCCCTTTTTTTTGCTCGAATTTCCTATTGCAATTCCCCGAGGGTAAGTAGTTGACGGAGAGTTGGCCCAGGTGCGTCTGCGCATGCCAGATTGAGTCGATATGCTAAAGTGACACGATACACATTCAACAAAGGGAGCAAGTCAGTGAGCACGCACAGTCAGCTGTCCATTCTACCCGGGCCTTCGCGTGTTGCGCGCTACCTCAGCTTTTCCATAACACCCGGCGCAGAGCCAGCGATAACACGTGAGGCAGTGGCTGCGCTTGCTGTGGATGAATACATCGCAGTAGGTATCGGTGAGCCCTTGCTCGCATTTTGGGGGGCGGCTGTTGACGGGCTGAGAACTTTCCCTGCGCTGTCGGGGCCTGGTGTGCAGGCTCCCTCAACGCAGCAGGCACTGTGGTGCTGGTTGCGCGGAGATGACCAGGGTGATTTGGTTAATCGCGGTATCTCACTTGTGGAATCACTTGGCAGTAGTTTCACGGTTGCGGAAATAGTAGATGGCTTTAAATACGGTTCCCAACCAAAGGGTAAAGACTTAACAGGATACGAAGATGGTACAGAAAACCCGGTTGGCGACGCTGCAGGATTAGCGGCATTCGTCAGTGGTGGCAGACCAGGAATGGACGGCTCGAGCTTTGTAGCAGTGCAGCAGTGGCAGCACGATCTGATACGTTTTAGGGCGATGTCACAGTCGCAACAAGACAACATTATTGGCCGGCGCATAGCTGATAATAAGGAGATACAAAGCGCGCCTGCTTCTGCTCACGTAAAAAGAACTGAGCAGGAAAGTTTCACACCCGAAGCATTTTTACTGCGTCGCTCAATGCCCTTTGCGAGTGCAGACGGTCAAGGGCTGTATTTTGTGGCCTTCTGCCATACGCTCGATGCATTCGAAGTTCAATTGAGAAGAATGGTGGGTCTGGAAGATGGTGTTACCGACGGCTTGTTCCAGTTTTCGCAGGCAAGCAGTGGGGCCTACTATTGGTGTCCTCCAGTGATCGATGGCCGACTCGATCTGAGTGTAGCTGAGAGAAATTGAGCGTGACTGTGAAGAAGCGCATAGCCGCGGGTGTGGTAGTAGCAGCAGCTGCGGCAAAGGCCAAGTTACGGATGACTTTATCGTTCTACGCTCGCTGGCGTTAACGGTGTTATTACAGAAGTCTAGCAAGGCTTCGATTGGTAGGATCAACGTGTGGTAGTGAATAACAAGCGTATAGCTGCGCGCGGAGGAGCTCCGCACACAGATTGTTGAGTTCGATCGAACCTAGAAGTTGTAACGAAGACCGGAAACTGCCGGCGGTTTCCCCGCAGATACACCGAGCTGATCTGCGGATTGGTGCTTCCAGTACACGCGCTAGTAGGGCGGAAACTCAAGGAAAATGGCTGCTGCCGCCTCGTTGTACTTTCCCTGATCCTCTTCTACTTTCCCTTTCAGTTTAGACTGGGTCATCGCGCGCCAAACGGATTGCTTTAATTTGGGGTCGATCATGTCAACGATAAAAGTGCCCTCGGTATAGTTTTTAACCGATACCTCAGTGCGTGTAGGTGCACAGTTCCAGCAGTTATACATGCTGTGCCGATTGTAACCGCCATAGCCACCGTAGTACCCGCCATAGGAGGGACTGTTATAGGTGCGTACGTCGGTTTTGTTCTGCGTGACCAAATGCCAGCTGACCAGCATGTCGGCCTCACTGGGGTCGGAAACGAAAGTGAAGCCTCTATAAACCAGGGCACTTTGCAATGCCTCGTTGATTCGATTTTTCTGCATATCACTCAGCTGCAGAGGATTGTCCCCAGTTACGTCACCAGACTCTCGGTAGAATGCCAACTGCCTGGCCTGGCGGAAGTCGTAATCGCGTTTGTAGTCTACGTCGGGTTTTGGTGGGCTGCTGCTACAGGCCGCCAGCGTTGTAAGAAGTGCCGCGATGGCGAATGTACTTAGCAATTTGCTCGGGTTCAGGGTCATGATTGGCGATCTCCGGTTCTGGCTAGCTCTGCTGTTCGAAGTGATTTCAATTGGCTAGTGTACAGAATAGCAGCCGTTATTGGCACGTGTGCTAGTGGCTTAGCTTCAGAGGTGTCCCTTAATGGGTAGCCACTGAACGATGCGACCCCAAAACCGTGTCCACGCCGTGGTCTCTGGTTCTTTGGAATAAACCTTCTGCTCCCCATTCTCAACGGTTGTCCAGCGCAAAGCCTGCCGGTCATCCAGCGAGACCTCATAGCTTATTGAGGGTAAAAACGAGCGCACGCTATCGACAACATTGCCAGCCATCTCTGGACTATCAATGATAACGCCTAGCTCGGTGTTGAGATGCGCCGAGCGTGGGTCCCAATTGAACGAGCCTAGAAAGAAGTGACGTCTGTCCACCACGAAGGCCTTGGTGTGTAGGCTGCTCTTGGCATCGGGATTACTTAATCCGGCCGAACCGGGAACGACCACGTTTCCCTTTATCTCGTAGAAGCGAGCGCCTGACTTGAGCAGTGGCTTGCGAGACGGTGCATAGCCACCGTAAACCAGTAAGTGATCACTGGAGGACAGTGAGTTGGTGACAATCTCTATCTCTATACCCGTGTCCAGCAGTCCGCTGATAGCATCAAGCCCGCCTTTTTGTGGCACGAAGTAGGGCGATACAACCAAGAGGGATTCTTGAGCTGCGAGAACTGTCTCTCCGAGTTTGGTCGTAATCTTGTCGGCATCATCAGCCCTATAGGTGACAGATTTGTCTGGCGAGTCATAAACCAACTCATAATTGGCCCAGTGAAAGGCGCTGCCGTCCTCCGCTATATAGGCGTCATAAGAATTGGATACCGCCTTCGCATAAGGCGTGCCGGAGAGAGAAGTCAAGTTGTCCCCCAGCTCTACACGTAGTTTGGT
The DNA here is from genome assembly GCA_039990395.1 of Halioglobus sp. Lineage (GTDB taxonomy): Bacteria > Pseudomonadota > Gammaproteobacteria > Pseudomonadales > Halieaceae > CALINF01. Next base: position 306,813 of record JBDXFZ010000041.1, on the reverse strand, counting down.
CAGTACACTTTCACTGTTGGATGCATTACCTGCCAGCTGCTCATAGGGTACGGCACGTTCGTGATTCCAGTAGAGGTCGAACATGCTGGAAGTGTCGTTAACGACGGGGCCAATGGCGATCACATCCAAATCACCGAAATTGTAGTCCTGATTGGCGGCAAAGTATTCTGCGGCAATGTTACGTCCCCCGATGATCGTGATCTTATTGTCCATTGTGAATGACTTGTTATGCATCCGCCGATTTAAGCGCTGGAAATCCCATGCATCCAGGGCGCGTGCCATGCGATTGGCAAATGGATTAAACAGGCGCAGCTCGAGATTGGGATGTTCATTGAGCGCGGCCAATTTCTTCTCCATGCCACGCGTTCCAATATCATCAATGAGTAGTCTTACCCGAACGCCCCGATCTGCCGCGTTGAGTAAAGAAGTAAAAAAGACTTTGCCAATAAGGTCATCGGTGATCAGGTAGTATTGAACGTCGAGAGATATCTTGGCGCGCTCAGCCAGCAGCAGGCGCAGTGCTAGCGCATCGATGGAATCACTTAGCAGTAGAAAGCCGGACATTCCTGGCTCGCCCCCTCCGGCCTTAGCCAAGCGCTCCTCTAGCGGATAACTGGCAGGACTGACGGCGTATGAAACCGATTTGGGCGCATTGAAGTCGACGCTTGCGCACCCGCTTGCGAGTAGCAGAAGGCTGCCGGATATCCAAAGCAGCAGGCGTGACCAGTCAGGCCTTATTAGGGTGCTCATTATTATTTTGATGTACCCGCGTTACTTTAGCCGATTAGTCTAAACCTCATCTTTGGGCAGTTACAGCCTCAGACACGGGTCTAACAGGGTTTTTACCTGCTGCACGTGTCGACGTGGTGCTGTGGCAGCCTGAGTGAGCGTTTCCTGGCGTATCTTGCGCCAACTGCGATAGCTATCCGGCAGAGCAGAGAACAAGCTCTCTTCGAGTGCCTCAATTGCCGGTATCAACTGGTGGTGTCGCCGGTTCAGGGTGGCGGCGACAGGTTGAATCTCGCCAATGAAGTATTTGCGCACCACGTTTTCCAAAATCGTGGCAGAGGCAGGTTTAAAGCCAGTGTCGCAGAGTCCGCCCGCAGCGCGTGTGACCTGCAACATTGTATTGGCGCCGCTCAGCCACAGATCCTGACTCGATAACGCTTTGGCGAGCGCGCCGCCGTCACCGCGTGCCACTTCGCTCAGTAGCAGCTCGAATTCCAAGTTGTTTGCTGCAAAGTCTCCCGACAGCCAGCGCAATGTATGCGCGTTGATTGCCTCCAATGCGCTGATTACCGCAGAGCTGGTATTGCGAGGATAGTCGCCAAGGCGGTTTGGTTGTTGCCAGAACGTGGCAAACTCCTGTGATCCCAGTGTGGCATTGAAAATGCGCCCTGGCAGCTGGAGCAGCTTGTCGGCGTGGGTGGACTCCAGCAGCTGGGCGATCCCGGTTTCATTTTGGCTGCGTAAATGTGCGATACACGCGGGTGCAAACTGTAGAAATTCAAGCTCTAGAAGTAGTCGCTGAGAGGGCGGGGCGAATTTCCCCAGGCTACTGTTGCGCTTGCCCACGGTTACCTGCAGCTGACAGCCAGATAACGACAGGAAGTCCAGTGCATCCAGTTTGCTAGGTGCTATTGCAAGCTGGAGTTCAGCGACGGCGGGTGACCGTAATCGTGCCGGTTCGCGGATTAGGGGGACGTCTGTGGAAAGCGGCCTTGCCAAGCGATCAAGGTATCTTTCATAGCGCGCGGTATCGTCGTTCTGGCTGCAGGCCGTGGTAAACAGGTACAGCGCGGTCAGTAAGACGCTAGCCAGAGATCGATGTAAAAGCGAAATAGTGAGTCTCCTTGAGCAGAGTTGAACTGTTCGCAGCTGTCCTGTCAGCCTATCTCTTTATACACCGAATCGGGGTATTCAGACCTCGTCAAAACTGGGCGCTGACGCTGCCAGCCTGTGACGGTATGATGAACGTATGGCAATACACGCTAGAGGCTAGGCAATGCGCACACTGATCTTCGCCATGATAGCAATTCTGCTGCACGGCCCCGCTCAGGCACGCGACGACTCGGCTCGCGATCTGATTCAGCGAGCGATGGACCATTATCGCGGCCAGTCATCGTACTCAGTCATGACCATGACAATTAATCGCCCCACGTGGCAGCGCAGTATGACAATGCGAGGCTGGACTGCGGGAGATAAGGAGACGCTGGTGCGAGTAACGCAGCCGCGTAAAGACTCTGGTAACGGTACGTTGTCTGTCGACGGGAATATGTGGACCTATACCCCCAAGATCAATCGAGTCATCAAGGTGCCGTCATCCATGATGAGCCAGAACTGGATGGGCAGCGATTTTTCAAACAAAGACATTAGCAAGAATACCGACATTATTGATCAGTACGACCATACCCTGCTTGAAACTCTCGACCAGAATGGCTTTCAGGTATACGTGATTGAATCTATCCCACACGAGGAGGCCGCAGTGGTGTGGGGTAAAGAGATTTTTCACATTCGTGAAGACTGGGTGCTGTTGGAGCAGCAATTCTGGGATCAGGACAACGTGTTGGTAAAAACCCTCAGCGCACTAGAGGTTAAACAACTATCAGGCCGTGCGGTGGCGAGTATCCTGCGCATGACGCAAGCAGGGGCGACGGACGAATGGACTGAGTTGCACACGCTTGAGGTCGAGTTTGATATCGAGATGCCTGAGAATGTGTTTACGCTGTCCAATCTGAGAAACCCACGCCAGTGAGCGTAACCTGGCGTCTCGCCTGGCGTAATCTGTGGCGCCATTCACGCCGGACCTGGTTAACCGTAGGCGCGATGGTATTTTGCAATGTGTTGTTGGTTTTTCTGATCTCGCTCCAGCTGGGCTCTTACAAAATGATGATCGACAACACGCTGAACGCGTTTACTGGGCACGCTCAGATTCAGCATGCGAAATACCTTGATGAGCAGAAAATGCGTCAGAGCGTACCCGATGTGGCAGCATTGGCGGCTCGAGTGCGAGCGCGGGACGGTGTCGCGGCTGCTTCTGCCAGAGCTGTGGCATTTGCTCTCGCCTCTAGCGATGAACGCTCTTTTGGTATCCAGATATCAGGGGTTGAGCCTGACTTTGAGCCAGGCGTATCGAGTTTTCCGGGGCTGGTTAGCCAGGGGCGGTATCTGTCGGCTGGCGCTCAAGATGAAATCGTCATCGGAACGATCTTAGCGGAAAATCTGAAGGTAGGGGTGGGTGATGAGCTCACGTTTCTGGGCAGTGGGCTGGACGGCTCCTTTGCTGCGGCCGTGGCCACTGTGGTTGGCATAGTGGCTACCGGTTTTGATGAAGCTGATCGCGGTGTTGCGCAGGTGCCTCTGAGCTGGTTCCAACAAGTATTTGCAATGGGGGACCACGGCCACGCAGTCGTGATGCGTGCGCAGTACATCGATGCAGTGCCAATCTTGGTTGAGCAACTACGGGCCTCTCTGGCGGGCCAAAGTGTTCTTACTGTGCGCGACTGGGATGCACTGCAGCCAGGATTAAGACAGGCGATCGCCTCGGACATGGCTAGCGCCTGGTTTATGTATGCAGTACTCATTGTGCTCGTTGCCTTTAGCGTGCTGAACACGCAATTGATGTCGGTATTAGAGCGCACACGTGAATTTGGTGTGATGCTGGCTCTGGGCATGCACCCGAGCAAGCTCGCTCGCTTGGTGGGTATAGAGACGATGTTGATGTCTTTGTTGGGGCTGCTATTCGGTGTTTTGTTGGGGGCGGCACTCACGGCCTATCTTAGTGTGGTGGGCTTTTACTATCCTGGTATGGAGGAGATGGCGGCTCGTTTTAATTTGCCTGACCGTATGTATCCCGAGATTAGCGTTCTCTCGTTGTTTTGGGGCCCTCTCATCGTATTTGTTTTTGCACTGTTGGCGGCCGTGTATCCCGCACTTAGGCTGTATCGATTACTCCCTGTTGCCGCGATGAGGGCGGTGTGATGAGTGCAACAAATACTTTACTTAAACTCGCCTGGCGAAATCTTTGGCGCAATTATCGACGCACTTTAATTATGTTGGCGGCCGTTTCGGTAGGTGTGTGGGCGATGATTTTTATGACGGCCATGATGCGTGGTATGACCGATCAGGTCATTTTGAACAGCCTTAATCTTTTACCCGGAGAGGTGCAGATCCATCACGTGGATTATCGCCGTGATCCCAGTGTTGCCAATCGACTGCCAATGCCAACAGACCAATTGTTGACTGCCTTGTCAGCGCCGCCCATTGAGGCGTGGGCTGCTCGGGTACGAGTGCCGGCAGTTGTCGCCAGTGAGCGCGATAGCCGTGGCGTGGTTTTACTGGGCATCGATCCTGTCGCTGAGGCTGAGTTGGGATCCCTTCCAGAATCTATCGTGGAGGGACGATTTCTGGCAGATAGCGATGACCGAGGGGTGGTGATTGGGGCCAGCCTGGCGAGAAGACTCGAAACGGATCTGGGCAAGCGTATTGTGTTGATGTCACAGGATCCGGCCAACAATGTGGCTGACCGGGGCGCAAGAATCGTGGGTATTTACACAGCTCGTTTGCAGGGCAGTGAAGACCAGTTTATTTATGCCGGTAGAACTGCGACGCAGGAGATGCTGAACATTGGCGAGTCAGTCACTGAGATCGCAGCAACCTCACATGATTATCGCTTACTCGGCGCCTGGTACACGCAACTTGTGGGTGTGGCGGGCCCTGATGCCGAAGTACTTCCCTGGCCAGCGCTCGACGCGTTTACGGGTTCTATGCTGCAAGTGCAGGATGGTTTTGCGTTGGTGTTCATGGTGGTTGTATTTCTGGCGCTATCTTTTGGCCTGGTGAACACAATGGTGATGGCGGTGTTTGAGCGCGTGCGCGAAATCGGATTGATGCAGGCACTGGGCATGCGCCCTGGCTTGATCGTGTTGCAACTGCTAGCCGAGAGTATCTACCTGTTATTGATTGGCCTGTTGCTTGGGAATGCGCTTGCCTGGCTAACGATTAAGCCATTGGAGTCAGGAATAGATATTTCCAGCGTGGCACAGGGCATGGAGATGATGGCAGTCGGGTCAAGGTTATATCCGGCCTTGGCTATACAGGACATGTTGCTTTCTACGGTGGTGGTATTGAGCCTGGGATTGTTAGCGAGTTTGCTACCTGCCTGGCGGGCAACACGCCTGGACCCTATTACGGCATTGGCAAACCATCGTTAGCAAGAGCAGGCTTGGTGGCGAATGTACAAAAAGATCTGAGCGTGGAATTGGACGCGGAAGATGAGTGTTGAAACATAAGAGATGATTACCGTATGAGTGCAATTCGCTGCAGTGACCTGTGCAAAACATTCCGGCAGGGTGAGCAGGTAATTACAGGCTTGAATGCCGTGTCATTGTCGATTGATTCTGGCGACTTCCTGTGCCTTTCGGGCCCGTCCGGTTCGGGTAAGACAACCCTGCTTAACGCGCTCGGGGGTTTGGATACGCCTGATTCTGGAGAGATATGGATCGACAGTAAGCGAGTTGACCAGCTGTCTAAAGGTGATTTGGCCGACATGCGATTGCATTCCATTGGCTTTGTGTTTCAGTCTTATAACCTTGTTCCGGTATTGTCAGCGCGCGAAAATGTCGAGTTTGTGATGGAGGTTCAGGGCGTGTCTACCGCGCAGCGTCGCAGCCGCTGTATGGAGGTTTTGGCTGAAGTAGGGCTGGCGGGTTTGGAAAACCGATTGCCAGCAGAGCTGTCGGGAGGCCAGCAGCAGCGCGTGGCCGTAGCCCGTGCAATTGCCAGCAAGCCAACGCTGGTTCTAGCCGATGAGCCCACGGCTAATCTGGATACCCACAGCGCGGGTCAGCTGATGGATTTGTTTGTCACTCTCAATCGTGAACGCGGTGTGACCTTTGTTATTGCAACGCACGATGCTCGTGTCATGGGGTATGCTCGTCGGTTAATCAAAATGCGTGATGGTAAAATCGTTAGCGACGAGCAGCAGGAACCCCGCGCTATGGCTGAGTAGCGATGATGACCTGCAGATATCGATTGCAGATTGTACTTCTCTGGGCGGGCGCTTTCGCTGCGAGCTCATTCGCCGACGTACCCTTTTTCGATCGTGGTCACGCCAAAGGCCGTTGGCAGACCAGTACGTATCCGAATGACAGCTTGTTTCATGATGCGCTTGGTGACGTGGCTAGTGACCAGGGAACAGAGCTGCGATTGAATTTCCGTGCGGGCGAGCAGGATCCCTGGTCAGCGCACGCAGACTACCAGCTGTTGGGCCGCTTTGGCGACACGCAGGACATCGCCCGGCAACTGCCCGGATTGCTGTTGGTATCTAATGCGCTGCCTGATGATGAGCGCCGTTGGTGGGATCTCACCCACACGATCTCGGATCAAAACGATCGCGAAGCTGTGCAGCGGCTTGATCGCTTACATCTGGACTACACCCGGGACCAAGCGGTGGTTCGTTTTGGCAGGCAGGCAGTAACGTGGGGCAATGGGCTCATCTATAACCCTATGGACTTTCTTAACCCATTCGACCCGGCGGCTGTGGATACGGAATACAAACTGGGCGACGACATGCTATACGGGCAATACCTGCTCGATAGCGGTAGTGATGTGCAGTTTGTGTCCGTGGCGCGCCGCGATGATGACGGCGATGTTAGCGCAGATGTCAGCTCGACCGCGCTCAAGTTTCATGGATTCGGTCTCAATCAGGAGTTTGACCTACTGGTGGCACGGCATTTTGACGAGACTGTGTTGGCCGGTGGTGGCGTGACAAATCTCGGCGAGGCAGTGCTGCGGGCCGACCTGGTGCTGACGGATACGCCCAACGAATGGATAACCAGTCTGGTCGTAAACTGGTCGTATTCCTGGGTGTGGGCGGGCAAGAATGTCAGTGCAATATCGGAGTATTACTACAATGGTTTTGGACTGAGCGGTTCGGACTATAGTCTCGAAGACTTTGTGGGTGACCCGGATCTCACGCAGCGAATTATGCGTGGTGAGTTGTTTACGCTGGGTCGTCATTATCTTGCGGGGTCATTACAGATGGAGTGGACACCGCTTGTGAATCTAACACCCAACGTCTTTGTAAATCTCGTAGACCAGTCGGCGCTCGCGCAAGTCGTGCTGCAGTGGGATGTGGGTCAGAACTGGCAAATTCTGGGCTCTATTAATGTACCCATCGGTCCTGACGGTACCGAATTCGGCGGCTTAAAGGTAGATGAAGGGATGTTCGAGGGACGCACGCTGGCAGCGGGCCCCTCGGGAATTGTTCAATTGGCCTACTATTTCTGAGCTAGCGCTGCCTGGGCGCGAGCTTTCCACGCTGTAATGTTGCTGCAACTTTCTGGCACAGGCTGTCGCACCATGCCGCCGGCGAACCCTGTGACTGCCAGGAGTTCGATGTCAGCAAAGCTGAAATGATCACCAGCCATAAACTGCGAACTGGCAAGATGGGCTTCAATTTGAGGCCATGTATTGGACAAGCGCGCTTTCCCGCGGTCCACCAGGGCTGGAATTTGCTCGATATCGAGCGGACCCGGTAGGGCGCGACCCTTGAAGTGTGGATTGCCATTGCGAAACACATCCGCCAGTGGCTGAAACAATGAAACATAGAGTCTGTGTGACCACCCGACGATAATGGCGCGCTCCTCGGCGGACTGCCCAAACAGTGGCTTCTGGGGATAGGTGTCCTCCAAATAGGTACATATGCTGGGTACCTCTGTGAGCAGGGCCCCACTGTCCAGTAGCAGCGCTGGCAGTGTGCAGGCAGGATTGATGCGCCGGTAGTCTTCGCCTAGCTGTTCGGCGGTCATCATATCGATGTGGATGGTTTCCAGCTCAATGCCCTTGTAATCCAGGCACATTTGCACGCGTTGGGGGTTGGGAGCGGGGTCGTAGGTATAGAACTTCATGGAATCTCCTGGCCGGTGGTTGTAAGGCTGTCAATGCTATCACTAGTGGTTGGTCAGAACCTGTGTTTTCCCCGAGGGCATAAGTGGCTATAATGCGCGCCGTTGAAGGAAAGGAGCGTTACCCATGACCAAATTCATATTTGCCCTGCTTGGCCTGGGCCTGGCTGTCACTGTTGCAGCGGTTGATCTTACCGATGCCCAGCGCAGCGATATCGAAGCACGTATTAAGCCTATGGGCGAAGTCTGTCTACAAGGCGACACCAGCTGCGGTGGCGCCGCTGTGGTGGCAAATGCCGGCCCGCGCTCCGGCGAGGATGTATACAACGCAGCCTGCATGGCGTGTCACGCCAGTGGAGTAGCAGGTGCCCCTAAGCAGGGTGATGCGACCGCTTGGGCTGACCGAATTGCCAAGGGCACCGATGTCTTATATGCCAGTGGCGTCAACGGCGTCCCCGGTACGGGCATGATCGCCAAAGGCGGCTGCATGAACTGTTCTGATGAAGAAATTCACGCGGCCGTTGACTTTATGATTGCCGGTAGCCAGTAGCCAGTTACGCAGTAGTAAACATTGGAAATCGCCGGTGAAAGCCGGCGGTTTTTTTTTGGCTATCGTTTAGGTTCAATTGGGCAGAAACAGGCGCTAGCCAAACAGGGATTTCAAACTTGCCAGGGTGGCTTGGCCGCGCTCTTCGTTTGCTTGTTCATCCTCCTCGGTCCCTCCCTGCCATTGTAGGTCATCCTGAGGTAGCTCCCCGATAAACCTGCTTGGCTCGCAGTTAAGCGTTTCGCCATATTGACGTCGTTTTCGGGCTAGCGACATGGTCAATGTCTGCTGAGCTCTGGTAATGCCTACATAGGCAAGGCGTCGCTCTTCTTCAATGTTGCCGTCATCGATACTCGCCCGGTGTGGTAACAGCTTTTCCTCCATGCCAATAATGTAAACATGTGGGAACTCGAGGCCTTTTGATGCATGTAGCGTCATGAGCTGAACACTGTCATCGCTGGCATTCTCTTCTTCTTGTTGTTCCATCAGGTCGCGTAGCACCAGCCGCGAAATCGCTTCATCCAGTGTTACCTGCTCATCGCTCATTACGCGTTGCAGGCTGTCGATAAGAAAGTTCACATTGCCCATGCGTCGCTGTGCTACATCTTCAGATGAACTGAGCTGGTTTAGCCAGCCCTCGTAGTCCATGTCACGCAACATCTGTCGGATCGCCGAGACGCTGGCAGTGCCATCGCTACTGCTGCGGACTCGGTCTACCCATTGGTGAAACTCCTGCAATCGTCGCAGGCTGGCTTCGGGAATATGCTCGCTCGATATTCGGCGACATGCCTGAGTCAGGCTGCACCGCTGTCGGTTGGCGAACTCTCCCACTGCTTCGAGCGTGGATGTGCCAAGCTTACGGCGGGGTACATTGGCGATTCGCAGAAACGCATTGTCATCATTTTCGTTTAGCAGCAGGCGCAGATACGCCATGATGTCCTTTACTTCATTACGGGCGAAGAACGATGTGCCTCCGCTCATATGATAGGGCACCTGTTGCTGCTGTAGCGCCAGCTCCAGTAATCGTGACTGGTGATTGCCGCGATACAGTATCGCGTAGTCACCCAGGCGGCTGCGTTTACGCAGTTGGTGATCCAGAATTTCTGCTACGACCTGATCCGCCTCGGTCTGTTCATCGGCGCATTGCAGGATGCGTAGTGGCTCGCCGTAGCCGATCTCGCTCCACAGCGACTTCTCCAGTACGTGCGGGTTGTTGGCGATGATGGTGTTGGCAGCCTTCAGAATGCGTGAGGTAGAGCGGTAATTCTGTTCGAGCTTGATCACCTTGAGGCCAGTAAAATCTTCGGAGAGTTGATTCAGGTTTTCCGGTTTTGCACCACGCCAAGCGTAGATCGACTGGTCATCGTCGCCTACCACGGTTAGGCCGCTGCGATGGCCAACCAATTGCTTTACCAGTAGATATTGGCTGGAGTTGGTGTCCTGATATTCGTCTACGAGTAAGTAGTGCAATTGATGCTGCCAGCGCTGCAACACGTCGGGTGATTGCTCAAACAGGATTGTCGGTAGCAGGATTAGGTCGTCGAAATCCAGAGCGTTATAGGCGCGTAATGCCCGGTTATAACGCAGGTACGCCTGTGCACACAGCATATCAGCGGGAGAGGTTGCGCTGGCGACTGCCTGTTCAGGCAAGATGCGATCGTTTTTCCATGCCGAAATGCGCTGCTGTATTGATACGGCTTTATCGCCTTCGGCGCCGTGTTCCTGTATCAGCAAGTCGCGAATCAGCGTATGCGAATCCTGCCCATCGAAAATGGAGAATCCGGATTTAAGGCCCAAAGTCTTGCGTTCGCTACGGATGATGTTTAACCCCAGCTGGTGAAAGGTGCTGACTGTGAGACCCTCTGAGCGCGAGCTACCCAATAGTTTACCGACGCGTTCACGCATTTCCCGCGCCGCTTTGTTGGTAAATGTCACCGCAGCAACATGCTTGGCCTTGATGCCACAGGTCTCAATCAGATACTGAATTTTGCGTGTAATCACGCTGGTTTTACCACTACCGGCACCAGCCAGAACCAGCAGGGGGCCGTCAATGTAATGCACGGCTTCCCGCTGGCGGGGGTTAAGCGAATTCATGTATTCAGGCTCAGGTTACAGGGGAGTGGATTGGGTGATCTCTCGTTTGGGGATAGCCAGCGCGACGTGCGCCTCCTGTGAGAAGGCCTGGGCTACCTGAGCAAAGAGTGCGTCGCGGGTGCCAAACCAGTCGGCGTTTTCCACCCAGCAGTAGGCAACCAGTGTAATCTTTCCATCGTCGATACCTGTGAAAAAGGCCGATGGGGCGGGGTCGTCCAGCACCTTCTCGTTTGTACTCATCAGTTCGAGAGTCAGCGCCTTGGCCCTGGTGATGTCGTCTGTAGCGTTCATTTCCAGGTCCAGTTGAATCCGCCGATTCGGTAGCAAGCTATAGTTGATTATGGGTGATGCCATAATCATGGGAGAGGGAATGAACACGACGTGTCCATCAAACGTGCGAATCACGGTTTGGTAGGCTGTGATCGCCTCAACGATACCCATGGTGCCGCGCACATCCACCATGTCACCCGGTACGAAAGGCAGCCGAGGCAGAAACGGAATGAGGAAAAATACGATGACAGCGGCTACCATCACTAACAGGATGGCAATACCTGCAAGACCGGATGTATCGAATCCGATCTTCTCAGCCGCCAACAGGATCGTCAGTACCAGAATCATGGCGTAGATAGCGCCGAAAACCACTTTGATCACGCGGGAATAGGTACCGTTGGGCCTGATAATTTTAGCGACGAGGCGATATAGCACCAGGATGGCGATCATGCCGCCAAACATGATGAGTAGACCGGAGGCGATAAGGCTGCCGTATTCAGTGAGCTTTGCGAGTATTGGTTGGAGTTGCTCTAACATGGTGTGGCTCCGGGCGGGCTCCCTGGTGACTTTTTTGTCCGCCCCATCGTTGTAGTATGAGTGGCGTCATAAATCAGTGAGTGAGTTCAGGAGCAAGCTGAGTGTAGGGTGGTTGCTTTGGACTCGTTTGGTAAATGCTAGCACACATGCTCTGGTGCAAGTGACTGGTGTTGTAGTCATTACTGTGTTTTAAATGTCGAAAAGTGAAACCCTTAAGGGAGAATAGAACGTGAGTGAGTCCAGCAGCGCTAGCAATGCCAAGAGATTGAGCCGATTGAGTAGATCGATTGAAGGTAGTGTTGCGATAGTCACGGGTGCAGCTAGTGGAATGGGGCGCGCTACCGCATTTCTGTTTGCTGATGAGGGTGCCCGTCTGGCGCTGATCGATATTAACGGTGATGCGCTGGCTGACGTGGCTGCCACTATAGAGGCTGCCGGCGGCGAAGTACTGCCATTGGTGGCTGACTGCTCGGATCAAGCGCAACTTACTGCGGTGGTTCAGCAGGCCGGCGAGCACTTTGGAGCGATTGATATCGTCGTGAACAACGCAGGGCTGGTGGTTCCCGCTGCGTTTGGTGCCGATGACTATGATCACAGCTGGGATCTATCGATAGCGGTGATGGCCAGTGCACAGCAGTGGGTCATCCGCGCTGCGCTACCGTGGCTGCACAAGTCAGACCATGCTCGTATTATCAATATTGCTTCTACCGAGGCGCTCGGGGCGACCAACTATAACAGCGCTTATGTGGTGGCCAAGCATGCTTCGCTGGGTCTCACCCGCGCTCTGGCAGTTGAGTTGGGTAAAGCAGGTATTACCGTAAACTGTGTCTGCCCGGGGCCGGTAAAAACGAACATTACTTCCGGGATCTCTGACGAGGACAAGCAGACCTTTGCTAACCGTCGCACTGCGCTGAGACGCTACGCTGATCCCGAGGAGATAGCACAAATCACGTTGAGCCTGGCGCTCCCGGCCGCCAGTTTCATCACCGGCGCTGTCATCCCTGTCGATGGCGGTGTCACGGTACGCAACGCCTAGGTCCCCCATTATGAGTCTGTTAATCACCTATCTATTCATCGCCATCGGAGTGTCGTTCCTGTGCTCGATTCTCGAAGCGGTATTGCTATCGATAACCCCGGGCTATGTGGAGAGCCAGCAAGCCCAAAAACCAAGACGCACCAAGGCCTTGAAGCAAGTCAGAGACGATCTAGATGAGTCAATTTCGAGCATTCTTATTCTTAACACGTTTGCCCACACTATGGGGGCAGCCGGTGTTGGTGCGCAGGCTACGAGGGTATTTGGCGTTGAGTGGGAGAGTTTGATCGCGTTTCTGTTGACGCTGGCCATACTCTACTTTTCTGAAATTATTCCCAAGACGCTTGGTGCAACCTACTGGAAACGGCTGGCACTACCGGCGGCCTATGTTATCCAGATACTGGTTAAGCTGCTGTTCCCCTTCGTCTGGGTGTCGGCGCGCCTCACCCGTTTGTTTGGCAAGGGTGAAGGAGCTGCCATCAGTAGGGAGGAGTTGGCGGCCATGGCAAGGCTGGGTGGACAGGGTGGTGCTCTGGGCAACCAGGAGCAGCAACTGCTGGAAAACATTCTGTCTTTGCGGGAGTGCACGACAGAGCAGATCTTGACGCCGCGCACGGTCGTCTCGGCTTTGGATTCGGAACAAACCGTGAAGGAGGCTGCGGCAGCGCTGAAGAATATTCCTTTTACCCGCATTCCCGTCTATGAAGGGGATCTGGATAACGTGCTGGGGTTGGTTTTCAAAACCATGTTGTTCGAGGCGCTGAACGAAGGTAAGGGAGATCAGCCGCTGCAGGATTATCTGGTACCGGCGCATCGTGTGGCCGAGGCGTTACCCGTACTAAAATTACTCGACCTGTTTCTCAAGCGCCGAGAGCATCAATTTGTGGTTGAAGATCACTTTGGCCAGACGGCTGGCATTGTGACTTTAGAGGACGCGCTGGAAACTCTGCTCGGGCGCGAGATTATGGACGAAAGTGATACTGTCGAGGATATGCAGCATCTAGCGCGTACTAACTATCGGCGACGTCTACGTGGAGATCGGACATCCTGATCGTGATCTAACAGCTCCAGCCGGGTAGCCGGAACGCCAGCGCTTCGTCAATGTGGCACCTCTCCACTCGCTGCGCTGACGCAAGATCTGCGATAGTCAGCGCCGTTTTTAAAACTCTATATGCGCCCCTGCCAGAAAGCACAAAGCGTTCTGCTGCTGCTGCCAAATGAGCCTGATTCTGGCTTGTCAGTCCTGCGTGCTCCAGTGCCTGCTCGCGCTCAAGCGCGCCGTTTGCTACCCCCTGCCTTGACTGCTGAATGTCTCTACACGCGATAACCCGCTCCCGTATTGCTGCCGAACACTCGCCACCGCTACCCCCCGCCAATAACTGATCTGCTGGAATTCGCGGTACAACAACATGCAAGTCAAAGCGGTCGAGTAGCGGACCCGAGAGGCGCTGGGTGTAACGCTGTACTACGGCGGGAGTGCAGCGGCAGTGTCGTTGTGGGTCGCCATTAAAGCCGCAGGGGCAGGGATTCATGGCGGCAACCAACTGAAAGCGGGCGGGATAGCGCGCACGCATCAGAGCCCTGCTCACGCTAACGGAGCCTTCCTCCAGCGGTTGTCTCAGCGCATCCAGTGTGTGACGCGGAAATTCAGGTAGTTCATCCAGAAATAGCACGCCGCAGTGGGCGAGAGAGATTTCGCCGGGTTTTGGTATGCGGCCCCCACCTATAAGAGCAGCCGTGGAGGCGCTATGGTGTGGTGCTCTGAATGGTCGCTTGGAGTTGGTTTCTGTTGACGCGCTGTCAAGCAGGCTGCGTAAGGCCAGCACCGTGACTGCCTCTTGGGGTTCTAGCGGCGGCAAAATACCCGGTAATCGACTGGCCAGCAGTGTTTTCCCTGTTCCAGGAGGGCCCGACAGTAGCAAGTTGTGCCCGCCTGCTGCAGTTATCTCCAGAGCCCTGCGGGCAAAGTCCTGGCCCACGACCCCTTCTAAATCCGGATAAGCGGACTCCGCACTTGCATTCGCCGGCAATACCTTTGGCAGAGGAGCGTTGCCGTTGAGGTGGGCGCATAACGTTAATAGGTTGGGTGCGGCGACGACTGAACTGCCCGGAACAGCCGCAGCTTGTGCAGCCGATGCTTCAGGTACTACCAGGGTTCGTTTATCACGCGTGCAAGCAATCGACACGGGCACGGTGCCTTTGATGGGCTGTAGGCTTCCATCGAGTGCTAGTTCTCCAACGAACTCATGCTCATGCAGCAGCTGTACGGGCAATTGGCCCGAGGCGGCCAGTATTCCCAGAGCAATTGGCAAGTCGAAGCGGCCGCCGAATTTGGGGAGATCCGCAGGAGCCAAATTTATGGTTATACGGCGGTCGGGAAACTCGAAGTAGGAATTGATGAGCGCGCTGCGAACGCGGTCCTTGCTCTCTCTAACAGCGGTCTCCGGTAGCCCGACAATATTGAATGCGGGCAACCCATTGGCAAGGTGCGCTTCCACGCGGACAAGCGGCGCGTCGATACCGCACTGGGCGCGGCTGTGTAAAATTGCAATGTCCACGACTCTTCCTTGAGCGAGGGAGGTTGCAGGCGGCCCGGTCTGTGTTGGCCCGGCTTAGTGCTACTTTTTTTCTAGCGTTTCCAGTGCCTGATTCATGCGCTCTAACTCTGATTCAAGCTCTTCAACGCGTTTCTGGGAGCGTCGCAGGCTTGCAGTTTGTGCATCGAACTCTTCGCGGCTGACAACCTCAAGCTTTTGCAGCGCTGATTGCGCCAGCGCTTTTACACTCTTGTCGACTTCGCCCTTAAGCCCACTTCCGCCGACCATTTCACCGACTTGCTGCAGGACTTCCCAGGGTGGAGGTGGCGGTTTAACAGCCATTTTTTTGTTCCCATTGTTGATACTCAGGCAGGTGACAAATTGTAGAGCAATTAGGCGATAGAGCACAGCGCAGCGCAGCGCCCCAAGCCAGTGCGACGCACCACAAAGGTGCGCCCAATATCTGAGTCACTGACTCTTTACGCCTCTTCTCAGGCCGCTAAAACCACCTAACTCATTAATTTATATGCAATAAAACTCTTCTGGCACACGGTCTGCTAGGGAGAGGTGCAGATTTCACAAAATTACGCACGTGTTTTTACCTGTCGCGACTTTGTAGACAGGGGCACGGGCAACAGTAAGGAGAGATGAAACATGCTGAACAAAAAATTGCTTCCCGCAGCGTTGGCTACCGGTTTACTCGTAGCGGCAGGCGCTGCGCAGGCCGAGATGGAGATCAGCGGTAACGTTGCTCTGACCAGCGACTATAAGTTCCGCGGTATTTCTCAGTCGGACGAGAGTCCTGCTATCCAGGGTGGATTCGATGCCAGCTGGGATAACGGCATCTACGTGGGTACCTGGGGATCTACAGTCGATTTCGATAGCAATGACGGCGTCGACGGGAGTCTGGAACTCGATTATTACGTGGGCTGGGCTAGCGACATTGGCGATTCAGGTTTTGCTATTGATGTGGGCTACCTTTATTACGACTACCCCGGAGATGACGGTCTGGAAGGCGACTATCAGGAGTTTTACGGCAGCGTTTCGTGGGGAGACCTAAGTGTAGGTATTAACTATTCCGACGACTACTACGCAGAGACCGATGAGTTCTTCTACTACCACGCCGGTTATAGCTACGCATTCAACGACATGATCAGTCTGGATCTGCACATTGGCTACAACGACCTGGAAAAAAATGGCGGTTTCCTGTCAAGCGATGAAGACTCCTATGTCGATTATTCCGTGGGTCTGACGGCAGCCTGGGCTTCTGTGGACTGGTCTATCGCCTATGTGGGCACCGATCTCGACGACGATGACGTGTTCGGCACCGACTGGGGTGATGACGCGGCAATTTTCACTATCTCCAAGAGCATGTAAGCACGCTCGAATTGAGACAAATGAGCGCTCTGCAGGAGCGCTCGATCTAATACCAGGAGAGTTTCATGAAACTAATTACGGCGATTGTTAAGCCATTCAAACTGGATGACGTACGCGAGTCTCTTTCCGAGATCGGTGTCCAGGGCATCACAGTGACAGAAGTAAAAGGCTTTGGTCGGCAGAAAGGCCACACCGAGCTGTATCGCGGCGCGGAATATGTCGTGGATTTTCTACCCAAAGTGAAGATCGAGGCGGCAGTAGCAGACGGTATGGTCGACCAGACTATTGAAGCGATTACCAAGGCTGCAAACACCGGCAAGATCGGCGACGGCAAAGTATTTGTCTCGCAACTTGAGCAGATTATCAGAATTCGTACCGGCGAGACTGGCGAAGAAGCCATCTAAACGTTTCGCACACGGCAGGGTCTACTTAGAGAGAGCATTTCCTATGGAAAACGATATTTTTCAATTGCAGTACGCACTCGATACCTTTTATTTTCTGGTATGCGGTGCGCTGGTGATGTGGATGGCCGCTGGCTTTTCCATGTTAGAGGCGGGACTGGTTCGCGCCAAAAATACCACCGAAATTTTGACCAAGAACGTGGCGCTGTACGCGATTGCTTGCACCATGTATATGGTGTGTGGCTACGCCATCATGTATGGGGGCGACATTCTCCTGAGCACGATTACCGGTGACGGAGTTGCCGGCGCTGAAGAACCGGCGACCTATGCGCCATCGGCAGATTTCTTCTTCCAGGTAGTATTTGTCGCTACAGCGATGTCTATTGTCTCGGGTGCAGTGGCAGAGCGCATGAAGCTTTGGGCATTCCTGATTTTTGCTGTGGTAATGACCGGGTTTATCTATCCGATGGAAGGTAGCTGGACTTGGGGTGGAAATCCGGTGTTTGGACTTTACTCACTGGCTGACCTTGGCTTCTTGGACTTCGCGGGATCTGGCATCGTACATATGGCAGGCGCTGCGGCGGCTCTCGCAGGTGTACTCCTGTTGGGTGCGCGCAAAGGCAAATATGGCGCGGATGGCTCCATCAATGCGATTCCGGGTGCTAATTTACCTCTGGCGACGCTGGGTACCTTCATCCTCTGGATGGGCTGGTTCGGCTTCAACGGTGGCTCTGTATTGGCTACGGCGAGCGTGGATTCTGCGAATGCCGTTGCAGTGGTGTTCATGAATACCAATGCGGCTGCGGCCGGCGGCCTGATCGCAGCGCTGGTAACCGCACGTGTTCTGTTTGGCAAGGCAGACCTCACGATGACCCTGAACGGTGCCCTCGCGGGTTTGGTGGCTATCACGGCTGGTCCGGATACGCCCTCTCCGCTGATGGCAACGCTGTTTGGGGGTATTGGCGGCGTGCTGGTTGTGTTCTCTATTCTGACACTCGACAAACTCAAGATTGACGACCCCGTTGGTGCGATCTCCGTGCACGGTATGGTGGGCTTGCTGGGGCTGCTGTTAGTACCAGTGACTAATAGCGATGCCTCTTTTGTAGGCCAGATTGTCGGCGCACTCACTATCTTTGGATGGGTGTTTGGAAGCAGCCTGGTTGTATTCATGATTATCAAAATGGTGATGGGTATTCGCGTCGGCGAGGAAGAGGAATACGAAGGTGTTGATCTCTCCGAGTGTGGCATGGAAGCATATCCAGAGTTCATCATGTCGAAATAGACTTGCGGGCGCATTGTTTGATGCGTTTTTGGGGGCCTTTTGGCCCCCTTTTTTTGCACTTGCCATTCTGGTCAGTCCATACA
Source organism: Halioglobus sp. (assembly GCA_039990395.1). Taxonomy (GTDB): domain Bacteria; phylum Pseudomonadota; class Gammaproteobacteria; order Pseudomonadales; family Halieaceae; genus CALINF01. The sequence continues at coordinate 288,745 of JBDXFZ010000041.1, read as the reverse complement.
TAATGTCTGGCTGTATCGGCAAGGAGAGACCCCGCGATGAAATTGGTCACAGCGATTATCAAGCCTTTCAAAATGGATGACGTGCGTGCCGCCCTGTCGGATATTGGTATTCAGGGAATAACCGTCACGGAGGTGAAGGGATTTGGCCGGCAAAGAGGTCATACTGAGCTGTATCGTGGCGCAGAGTATGTAGTGGATTTTCTGCCGAAGTTGAAGCTGGAAATTGCAGTAGGCGACGAGCAGGTAGAGAGTACGATACAGGCCATCATAGATGCCGCGAACACAGGTAAGATTGGTGATGGTAAAATATTCGTGTCTGCAATGGAGCAGGTTATTCGTATCCGCACCGGTGAAACCGGCGAAGACGCGATTTAGGCCAAGCCGCGACTTTAAACGTATTAAATTGGCGAACATATTCAGTAGTGCTTAAAAGGAGAACGCAATGAGCAACAAAACTCTATTGGCTGCAATTGTAGTGGCATTATCTTTGGGTCTGACCGCCTGTGGTGGCAGTACGACTACGGTAAAGCAGACCGAAACCCAGGGTCAGCAGCTATTGGACCTGCAAGAAGCGTATGACAAGGGCGTCATTACGGAAAAAGAGTACAAGGCTACCAAGAAGAAAATTCTTAAGAGCTAGAGGGTGCTGCGCTATCGCAGCTTGCGCTTAGCCACGAGAACGCCGGGTCCGCCCGGCGTTTTTATGTGTGGTTCAGGCTTTCAATGGCAGCTGCCAGTTGCGATAAATTATCAATATCTCTGTCAGCCGGCTGCCCCCCCGGCCATTGCTCCTTCTGGGAATTCATCCAGATGGTGTTGAGGCCGACTGCCTGCGCACCGGCAATATCGTGGTCGGGATTGTCACCTACATGCACAATCTGATCAGGCCTGACGCCCGAGTACTCTATTGCGGCGTGGAACATATCCGGAGCAGGTTTGCTGGCGCCCACGTCTTCTGCGAGGAAGGCAAAATCAAAATATTCACCAGCGTCAGTTTTGTAGATGTCGGCGTTGCCGTTGGTGAGCGCTCCCAGTTTGTAAGTTAGCGCAAGGGATTGCAGTACTTCCAGAGCCTCTTCATACAGTGTGACCGCATGGCGGATCACAAGGAAAGCCTCGAAAGCGTCTTTAGCGCCGGACTCGGCTTCCTGTTGTGAATAGCCGGCTGACAATTGCATCTCATACAGCATTTGCGTGCGCATCTGGCTAACATGGTGTGCTAGGTGCGGATGGCGCTTCCATACCGATTTTTTGAACTCCCATAATGAGTCGTGATCGAAGTGGTCGACAGCGCCGGGTCGATTGGCGAGCAGCCAGTCTCGCTGAGCATCTTCTGCGGCCAGCAGGGCTGGTTCGACGTCCCACAATGTGTTGTCCAGATCGAAGGTAATGACTTCAATAGCCAGGTTCAGTCCTCCTTGCGTCGTTTGGCTCGCGGATGGGCGGCGTCATATACCTTCGCCAGATGCTGGAAGTCCAGGTGCGTGTATATCTGTGTCGTGGCTATGTTTGCATGCCCCAATAGTTCCTGAACCGCACGCAGATCACCGCTGGATTCCAGCATATGGCTGGCAAATGAGTGGCGTAGCATATGGGGATGCACGTCTTGTGACATGCCCGACTTGCGCCCCTGCAATTTGATGCGGTCTTGTATATTGCGCACACTGATGCGCTTTCCTCTCAGACTGGTGAAAAGCGCATTGGCGCTGTCCGGATCGGCGGCAATGGGCGGTCGTTGCTGTAGCCATTGTTCAATCGCGCCGAGTGCAGCCCCACCTACTGGAAGTGTGCGCGTTTTGTTGCCCTTGCCCGTTACCGTAATAAGCCTAGCCTGATGGTCGATGTCTTGCAGGTTTACTGCGACCAGTTCCGCCAGACGCAGGCCGGACGAATAAAACAGCTCTGCTATAGCCCTGTCTCGGCTGGCCAGTGGAGAGTCCTGTTCAAAGTTCAGATACTGATCGACCTGGTCAGCGTCCATTGTCTTGGGGAGCTTGCGCGGCTTGCGTGGTGCTTGCACGCTGGCGGCGGGATTTCGAGGGTAGCCGTTTTCGCGACCCAAAAAGTTAAATAGTGACCGCGCGGCAGACAAGCTGCGCTGAATACTGCTGCCTGCCAGGCCACGGCGGTGCAGGTGGCTGACCCATTGGCGTACATCGGCTTCCTGAACCTTCTCCGCCTGCGTTAGTCCGCGACTTTCAGACCATTGGACGAACGCGTCCAGATCGCGTTGGTAGTTGCTTAGCGTGTGGGGCGAGAGTTGGCGTACTTCCCGGATGTAATCGAGATAGCGATCTCTGGCTTGCCCCAGTGAGTCCGACACTAGGTGCTGCTACTTCGTGGGAGGTGGGGTAGCAGTCTGACGATCACATCGGCGATATGAGACAGGAACAAGGTGCCCATCGTGCGGCTATAGCGATTTGCATCAGAGCTGCCAACCGCGATAACCCCTAGTTCTTCACCTAAATACAATGGCATAACTGCTGCTGAACCTACCTCACCTGCATCCGGGAACAGGTAGCTGAGTTCCTCGGTGCGCAACGCTCCACACATGGCCTTGCGTCCTTTGAGCAGTGCACCAATTTCGATACGCACACTGTCGGCACTTTCGATGCGACACCCTTCTTCGCTACCAGGTTCACCGAACAGGATCATGCTGGCATGCTCCACGTCGAAATCATTCTTCATAGAGTCCGCAAAGGCTGACTGCATTTCTGCGAGTGTATTGGCCTCAATCAGCTTCAACACGAGTTTGCGCGTTTGTTCGTACAGGTTGTCGTTATCCCTGGCATTGCTGGTGAGAGTGCTGAGTCGCTGGCGCATATCAATGTTGCGCTCACGCAGTACGCTGACCTGTTTCTCTACCAGCGAGGTGGCGCTACCAGATGCATGGGAGACATGCAGATCGTCCAGCAGGTCAGGATTGCGTTGTAGAAAGTCGGCATTGTCCTTCAGATAAGCGCGTACTGTTTCTTCATCGAGCTCTGGCAGTTGGCTGGCTGTAGACTCGTTGGTGCCTGACATAGTGGGATCCCTGTTATTGAATTAGATCGTGCTAACTTCGGCCGTTCTGACATGCTCTGCATGTATGGCTCTGTTACTGGCAACTTACCGCATATGACCAGTAAGTGTGGCGCACACTTGATTAGAGTCTGATACTGCCTTCGAACACATTGGCGGTAGGACCTGTCATCATTACCGGCTTGCCGTGACCTTTCCAGCTTATCCATAGCTTACCGCCGGGCAAGTTAACTGTCACGGTCTCGTGCAGCCAGCCACGCGCAATGCCGTGGGCGACGGCAGCACAGGCTCCCGAGCCACAGGCCAGTGTCTCGCCTACACCGCGTTCAAAAACACGGAGACGAATTTCCTTAGGTGATATCACTTGGAGAAAGCCCGCATTGGCTCGCTCTGGAAACAGTGGGTGTCCTTCGATCAGCGGCCCCAGCCTTTCCACTTCGGCAGTGTCAACATCGTCAACACGCAATATTGCATGAGGGTTACCCATGGAAACCGCGCCCACGTGAAGTGTCTCATTAGCGAGCGGTAGCGGGTAGTGGTCGAGCTGTTCCTCGGCCTGAATTGGTACTGCGGCAGGTTCAAAACGGGGCGCTCCCATATTGACCTCCACTTGATGTTTATCGCGCGAGCGCAGTTCCAGTATGCCGCCGCGCGTTTCAACGCTAATAACGCGCTTGTTCGTGAGTTTTTTGTCACGGACAAAGCGAGCGAAACAGCGCGCTCCGTTGCCACACTGTTCCACCTCGCTGCCATCTGCGTTGTAAATACGGTAAGTGAAATCCACGTCGGGTCGACCTGGCGGCTCAACTACCAGAACCTGGTCGCAGCCGATGCCAAAGCGACGATCGGAGATGCTGCGGATATCTCTTGCGCGCAGGCTACCGCGCTGTGTTACCAGGTCGATGACAACGAAGTCATTGCCGGCGCCGTGCATCTTGGTAAAGCGTAGCTGCATCTATTCAGCCCTTAGCTGCCGCGTCATGCGGAAGTAAATGCTCGTTACGCAACAGATCAGTGAGCGTTTCACGCGCTCGAACCAGGTGCGCAGAGTCACCGTCGACCATGATCTCGGCAGCACGACCGCGGCTGTTATAGTTTGAACTCATAACAAAGCCATACGCGCCGGCGCCAAAAATCGCGAGCAGGTCGCCTTCGGCAAGGCACAGAGAACGATCCTTGCCCAGAAAATCGGCAGTCTCGCAGACCGGCCCCACGACATCCCATGTAGCAGCCGTGCCCGCTGAGCTGCGTTGAACGGGCTGTATGTCCAGCCAGGCTTGGTAGAGTGCAGGTCGAAGCATGTCGTTCATGGCGGCATCGACTATCGCAAAGTTATGATCAGGAGTGTGTTTCAGGTACTGCACCTGGCTGGCTAAGATGCCGGCATTGGCGACAATTGAGCGTCCAGGCTCAAAAATTAATTCCAGCGGACGATCGCCAAGCTCCGAGCGAATGGTGCTGATATAGTCGGCAATAGAGGGCGGTGTCTCATCGCGGTAGTTCACGCCCAGACCGCCACCCAGATCTAGATGAGTGAGCACGATGCCTTCTGCCTGTAGTCTGTCGACAAGGCTCAGGAGTCTGTGCAGTGCGTCAACGAAAGGACTAAGCTCGGTGAGCTGGGACCCTATGTGGCAGTCCAGGCCCACTATATTGATGTTTTGCAATGCTGCGGCGCGTACATAGACATCCATTGCCTCGTCCATGGCAATGCCGAATTTATTTTCCTTCAATCCGGTCGAGATATAGGGGTGAGTTCTGGCGTCTACATCGGGATTCACTCTAATTGAAATCGGCGCCAGACAGCCCTCTTTTCCAGCCACATCATTGAGTATTTCAAGCTCGGCCGCCGACTCCAGATTGAAGCAACGGATCCCCAATTGAAGTGCCCTGCACATGTCCTCTTGGCTTTTGGCAACGCCCGAAAATACGATTCGGCTGGGGTCTCCGCCTGCAGCAATGACGCGCTCCAGTTCACCCAATGACACGATATCAAAGCCGGCGCCCATTTGAGCCAGTACATTGAGCACAGCAAGGTTGGAGTTGGCTTTTACCGCGTAGCAGACCAAGTGTCTGCAGCCTGCGAGTGCATCTTCATATTCGCCGTAGGCGCGCTCAATCGCCGCGCGCGAGTAAATGTAGGTGGGTGTTCCGTGCGACCTTGCGATCTCAGCAACCGGCACGCCTTCGGCATACAGCTGGTCCTGCTGGTAATGAAACGATGACATGGACTAGCTCTACTCTCGTGTGGTCGCGGTTTCACCAGAAACGGCGCTGGCTGCGGGTTGATCGGACTCGCTCGACGTATCAATAGTCGCAGGCTTCTCGTTCGCTGTTGGCTCTGGCAGATAGAGAGGGCCTGTCTGGCCGCAGGCGGTCAGCAGCATAGCCAATGCCAATGGCGTAATTTTGTGAACACAGCGTCCCATGGTTTAGCTCTCTTCCCCAAACAGCGTAGCGCGCGACAGTATACCGCTCGGCAGAAATGCGTGCGACACAACCGGAGACTGTTTTTCAATCAGACTGCGTTGCGCCTCGTCTCGGCTGTGCTTGAGGGTATCGGAATGCAGACAGCGCCGGCGTGACGTTTCAGGCTAGCTCGCGCTATGGCTCTGCGCGCTGATCTCGGGCTTCAACCAGGGCCAATGCGCGCTGGGCTGCGGCGGCAACCTGGCGGGGTGCTGTTCCGCCCAGATGATCCCGTGCTGCCAGTGAGCCCTCCAGCGTAAGTACCTCGAATACATCCGCTCCGATTTCACCGGAAAAGCTGCGCAGCGTAGCGAGTTCCATCTCCGACAGGTCAAGACCGGTATCAACTCCGTGTGCCACGGCTTTGCCCACAACCTCATGCGCATCTCTAAATGGCAGGCCTTTGCCCACCAGATAGTCAGCAAGGTCCGTAGCGGTGGAGAAACCAAGGCGAGCGGCCTCTCTCATCGGTTCTACGAGTGGTTTGAGTGCGGGCACCATGTCGGCGTAGGCTCGCAGTGAATCCAATACTGTGTCCACCGTATCAAATAGAGGCTCTTTGTCTTCCTGATTATCCTTGTTATAGGCAAGTGGCTGGCTTTTCATTAGTGTTAACAGCGAAACCAGATGGCCATTTACGCGTCCCACTTTGCCCCTTACCAACTCAGGTACATCGGGATTTTTCTTCTGTGGCATGATCGAAGAGCCGGTACAGAAGCGATCGGGCAGCTCGACAAAATTGAACTGTGACGACGTCCACAGCACCAGTTCTTCGGACATTCGTGACAGGTGCGTCATCAGCAGTGCCGCAAAACTGACAAACTCGATAGCAAAATCGCGATCAGATACCGAGTCGAGGGAGTTCTCAGTAGGCTTGCTAAACCCCAGCGCCTGCGCCGTCATGTCGCGATCGATAGGGTAGGTGGTACCAGCCAGGGCTGCTGCCCCCAGTGGGCTCTGGTTCATTCTGGCACGGCAATCCATAAGCCTGCCGTAATCCCGTTCCAGCATCTCATTCCACGCGAGCAAATGGTGTCCAAATGCAACGGGTTGCGCCGTTTGTAGATGCGTAAACCCGGGCATGATTGTGGTGGTGTGCTGCGCAGCGAGCGCTATCGTTCCGATCTGTAATCGGCTGAGTTGCGCCGCAATCGCGTCAATACCCGAGCGCAGATATAAGCGGATATCTGTGGCTACCTGATCGTTTCGTGAGCGTCCTGTGTGTAATTTTTTACCGGTGCTACCGATCAGTTCGGTAAGTCTGGCCTCGATATTCATGTGCACATCTTCGAGCGCAATCGACCAATGCATATCGCCTTGGGCAATCTCTTGCCGAATCTGGGTCAAGCCACTGCAAATCTGCTCCAGTTCTGCTTCGGTCAGTACACCGACCTGTTGCAGCATTGCAGCGTGCGCCATTGAGCCGTCGATATCCTGCTCTGCCATCCGCTGATCGAAGGAGACCGACGCTGTAAAGCGTTGGACAAATGCGTCCGTGGCCTCCGTAAAACGGCCGCCCCAGAGTTTGCTGGTGTCTTGTTCTTCGCTCATAACTTATTTAAATCCCGCCGCCCGTTTTTTTGGCTTGTTCGTGCCACACAAGAGTGCAAGTATACCAGCAAAGCTACTGGGAGCGTTTGAATGCAGCCCTCGCAAGGGAACAGGTCTGCTGTTAGTGATCCGCGTAGTTCGGGAGAGTTTTTTATCCCGAACCTGTGCGCACCACGACAGGTATTTGTCATGGTGCTGCTGTCTGAGTTGATGGTGTTGGTCTATGCGCTTGCCGTAAGTGACTTACCCCGTTTCAACTGGGACGTGCTCGCGCTGTCGTCACTCTTTGTGCAGTGGGTGGTGTTGTTGTCAGCAGCGTTTCTGTGCCTGCTGCGCGAAGCGTTCTCTCGGCAAAGCCTATTGGCGGCAAGCGCAGGAAGTCTCCTGATCGTTATTGTTGTCACGATTGTCAGCAGCCTGGCGGCTCGTACCTTCTTTCCGGGTTACACAACACTCACGCAAAGCCACTGGTGGCTAGCACGCAACGTGATGATCGCTCTGGTGTTGTCGGGGGTTGTCTTGCGCTATTTCTATTTACAGCAGCAAATCACGCTGAAAGAGCGGGCTGAGTTGCAGGCGCGTCTTGATGCACTACGCAATCGCATTCGCCCCCATTTTCTTTTTAATACCATGAATAGCATTGCCAGCCTCATAGAATCGCGACCTGCTGCAGCTGAGCAGGCCGTGGAGGATCTGTCGGAGCTATTTCGCGCGAGCCTGCAGGAGGCGGAAATTGACGCAACTGTCTCCGACGAAGTCCGTTTGTGCGAACTCTACCTGGGTATAGAGCAGCTTCGTCTGGGCGAGCGGCTGTCTGTTGAGTGGCAGGTGGCAGAGGATGTGCGCGATGCACCCATGCCGTCACTTATCTTGCAGCCCTTGGTTGAGAACGCGATCTATCACGGTATCGCACAGATTCCCGCTGGCGGCACGGTACGCATAAAAATCAGCGCTAGCGAGGGCAATATCTGTGTGCAGGTACAGAACCCCTTGCCCGCTGCGACGCCGCCCAGCAGCGGGCACCATATGGCGGTCACGAATATAGAGCAGCGGTTAACAGGATTGTACGAGTCGAGTGCTTCGCTGGAGGTGGAGCGAGCTCAGGATAAATACTCGGTCACCATGTCTTATCCTGCGCAGGGCGAGTTGTGAAAATCCTGATTGTCGACGATGAGCCACTGGCGCGCGAGCGCTTGCAACGTCTGGTAGGTAAGATCGAGCCGCAGGCGGAGTGTCTGCTGGCATCCAGCGGTGAGGACGCTGTACTTGCTGTCGCCACCCATGAACCAGACCTGCTATTGCTGGATATCCGAATGCCGGGCATGGATGGGATAGAGGTAGCTACGCGGGTAGAAGCACTGCATCAGCCTCCAGCAATCATATTTTGTACGGCCTACGATGAGTACGCTTTGGAAGCGCTGCGTCATCAGGCGGTAGCCTATTTGTTGAAGCCAATTCGGGAGGTCGACTTATCGCGGGCGCTGGCGAGCGCTGGCCGAGTCAATCGGGTGCAGCTGGCAGCTTTACGAGATGAGTCTGCGGATGCTCGAACAACGGTTAGCAGTCAGACTCACCGCGGTATCGAATCGTTACCCGTGACAGCGGTACGCTGTTTTTTGGCAGAGCAGAAGTACGTGACCGCCTATAGCGCCGATCAGGAGTTATTGCTGCCCGACACGCTAAAAGATCTTGAAGTAGAGTTCCCCGATCAGTTCGTACGTGTACATCGCAACGCTCTGGTATCGCTTGCGCATATCGTACGACTGGCCAAGGGAGACGAAGGTTGGTGCGTGGAGCTCGAAGGGGTAGCAGTGCGCCCTGCGGTGAGCCGTCGCCATCTGGCGGAGGTAAAAGCACGCCTCCTGGAACGCTGATTCATTGCGGGCGACGACAGTTCGGTAATGGCGCTGGTATAATCCTCTCTTCTGACTGCTACACCTAGCAAGGCTGCATCTCATGCCCTCAAATCTCACAATCGCAACCCGGGAAAGCCCGCTGGCCCTCTGGCAAGCAAACTATGTGCAGGCTCGTCTAGAGGAAGCGCACCCCGGTTTACAAGTCTCTCTACTTGGCATGACTTCGCGGGGCGATCAACTGCTGGATGTACCACTCGCAAAAGTGGGCGGCAAAGGCCTTTTTGTCAAAGAGTTGGAAACCGCGCTGCTGGATGGTAGCGCTGATATTGCCGTGCATTCGATGAAAGACGTACCAATGGAATTCCCCGAGGGCCTGGGCTTGAGCGTTATTTGTGAGCGAGAGGATCCCAGTGACGCTTTCGTGAGCAATCATTTTTCTGGCTTGTCCGAGCTACCGCCCGGCAGTGTAGTGGGAACGTCAAGTTTGCGACGTGAGTGTCAACTGCGAGCGCGGCGACCGGACTTACAGGTGAAATTCCTGCGAGGCAATGTGAATACGCGATTGCGTAAGCTCGATGATGGGGAGTATGACGCGATTATACTCGCCAGCGCCGGGCTGATTCGTCTGGAGATGTCTGGGAGGATCCGCGAAGCGCTGAGCGTGGAGGATTCTTTGCCTGCAGGTGGTCAGGGGGCGGTTGGTATCGAACTGCGCATGTCAGACGAGCGGGTGCAGAATCTGTTGACACCGCTGCACCATGAGCCCACCGCGCAGCGAGTACGCGCAGAAAGGGCGGTAAACCGACATCTGCAGGGTGGATGTCAGGTGCCCATCGCCTGCTACGCGGATTTCACCGCAGAAGGCGCGTTGTATCTGCGGGCACTCGTGGGAAGCCCGGATGGTAGCAAGGTGTTGCGTGCAGAAGCAACGGGCGATCCTGAAGAAGGTGAAGCTATCGGTGTGGCTGTGGCGACTCAATTGCTGGAGCAGGGCGCGGGAGCGATATTGGCCCAAGTTAATGTCGTCTAAGCACTCGGTTTGTATTACGCGCCCTACGGGGCAGGCCAAGGCGTTATCTGCTGCATTGGCCCAAGCAGGCGTGCAAGTCATCAGCCAGCCGCTGCTGGTGATAGAGCCATTGCCTCAGATATCGCAGACGGTGCGTAGTCGGGTATTGGCGCTGGATGAATACCAGCACATCATTTTTGTTAGTCTCAACGCCGTGCAATTTGGCATGGAGCTCATCACCGATTATTGGCCGCAGTTACCGCAAGGTCTGCACTGGTATAGCGTGGGCAGCGCAACGGCTGCTGCGTTACATGATTTTGGTGTAGTCGCTGCGTTTCCACCCCAGAACATGAGTAGCGAGGGATTGCTGCAGATGGATGCGCTTCAGTCGGTGGCAGGCGATCGCGTTTTAATAGTGCGAGGTGAGGGCGGACGTACTACGCTGCGCGAAACATTGCTGGCGCGGGGGGCAAGGGTGGACGATCTTCCCTGCTACCGCCGCTCCAGTCCCGCCTATATCCCGGGTAGCTTTCTGAAAGCAATGGATAACGCGTCAGCCGGGCTCCTGGTTGTCACCAGTAGCGAGGGGTTGGCTAATTTATTGGCATTGCTTAGCCCGGAAGAAACCACTAACTTACAGGTTAGGGCACTGTTGGTATCGTCAGAGCGTGTTGCCGATCAGGCCAGAGAAGAAGGATTCAGGCATGTCCGAGTCGCGCGCAATGCATCGGATGCCGCTATTGTGGAAGCAGTACTGCAGTGGCAGAAAAATATGAGGGAACTGTGAGTGAGTGAGCGGGACGAAAACAAAGCAGCAGGCGATGGTGCCGACCCCGCAGCCGATAGCGTATCTGACGCTGTGTCGGGCGCCGCGGAAAAGTCCGAAGGCGCGTCTGAGCCAGAGAAATCCGTCGCAACAAAGCCCCCAAAACCGGCGGTAAAAGAAGCAGCTAAGCCTGCCGAGAAACCGCGCCGGTCGGGTTCGATGATCGGCTGGCTCGCGCTGTTGTTGGTGATCGGCATGGCTGTTGTTGCCTGGCTGGCAGTAGAGGAAGCCCAGAAGCGGGAAGTGGCTTTGCTGGACAGGCTTATCGTGCTGGAATCCATCACCGATAAGAAAGAAGACAGCCTTGCGCAGTTGGGTCAAACTTTGGATGGTCAGTTACGCACGGGTATCGCAGCGCTTGAGGGTCGTAATGCTGAGCTGGATGCTCGTATTGCACAGCTAGATAATATGCTCTCGGAACAGCGTGCAGAGTTGGCACGTTTTTCCAGTAACGACCGAGAGAGTTGGTTGATGGCCGAAGCGGAGTATCTGCTGCGGCTCGCCAATCAGCGATTGATTATGACCGGCGATGCTGCTTCTGCCGTGAAACTCATGTCTAGCGCAGATGAAATCCTGGTGGAGCTCGATGATGTGGGCCTGCATTCTGCGCGGGCTGCGATAGCAGCCGATTTGGCTGCGATACGAGCGCTACCTCGAATCGATACTCAGGGCCTGTACCTCCGGCTGGCTGCGTTAACGGAGCAGGCGAGCGGTTTAGTTATTTTTGAGCTACCTGATGTTGATGAACGTATCGCCGAGGCACCGGCCGATGACTGGCAGGGCCGACTGCGTCAGGGCTATGAAGCTGCATTGCAAAAACTGTCGGACTACATTGTGATCCGGCGGCGCGATGTTCCCATGGAAGCATTGATGGATCCTCAATGGGAGGGATTGGTGCGTCAGAATCTGCGCATGCTGATGGAACAGGCTCAGGTGGCTTTGCTGTCAGGTAACGCACGACTCTATCGCGAGAGCCTGCAACGCGCCGAGTACTGGGTGGGTCAATTTTTTGAATCTGATGAAGCTGCCTCACAAGCCATGGCCCGGGAAATTCGCTTGTTGTTGGATCAACCCGTAGCCGTTGAGATTCCGGATATTTCTCGATCTCTAAGTGCGCTAGACAAGGCCATCGAGGCGCGTCTGTCGCGCGTGGAAGGTAGCTGAGTATGCGTCGTCTGTTTTTTCTGATGCTAATCGCCCTGCTAGCAGGGGTTGGGGTTGTAGCCGTCATTGAAACCGACCCCGGTTATGTACTCGTTTCCTATGGCAATTACACGCTGGAGACCAGTCTCTGGGTGGGCCTCCTGCTGTTTTTGGTCTTTACCTTGCTGGTGTATGCCGTGGTCAGGCTGGTACGCCGTTTGCTCGCTGGTCAGAGCTCGCTGGTCAACTGGTTTGGTGGGCGTCAGAGCCAGCGGTCAGCGCGTCTTACTACCCGAGGGCTGATCAACTATATAGAGGGCAACTGGAGCAAAGCTCGTCAACAGTTGCTCAAAGGCGTGAAAGGCAGCGAAACACCACTAATGAACTATCTGGCGGCGGCGCGTGCGAGCGATTCGATGAATGAGCCAGATAAGGTGCGCGAATACCTTGGCGCCGCTGAAGCCGCCGACTCTAATGCGATAGTCGCCGTAGAAATTACAGAGGCCCAGATTAGGCTGGCGGCACAAGATTACGAGCAGGCGGTTAGTGTTCTTACGCGTGCCCGTCGCAATGCGGGCAAGCATCCGCAGGTTCTGACACTTTTGCATGAGGCTTATAGCGGTCTGGGTGATTGGTTGAACCTGCTGGAACTACTACCGGAGCTGCGCAAGCATCGCATCCTGTCGTCGGACGCGCTCGATAAACTAGAGCACGATGCTCAGACTCAGTTGCTGATCGAATCTCCAGCGGATAAAGACAAAACCGGATTGGACTATGTACAAGGGCGATGGCAGGCGCTGTCTGCCAATCTGAAGAAAGACCCAGACTTACTGCAAACCTACCTGGCGCGTTTGATCGAGCTGGAAGCGTTTGATGAGGCTGAAAAGTTAACCATACGTTCGCTCAAGCATGAGTGGAGCGATCAGCTGGCGTTGCTGTTTGGGCTTATCCAAGGCGCAAACCCTGCCCGCCAACTCGCCCAGGCAGAGGGATGGTTGGCCCAGCACGACAGCAGTGCGCAATTGAAATTGACGCTGGGTCGGCTCGCCGCCCGCAACAAGCTGTGGGGCAAAGCTCGGGATTACTTTGAGAGCGCCTATAAGCAGCAGCGCAGCAGTGAAGTGTGCGCCGAACTTGGACGCCTGTTAACAGCATTAGGTGAGCCTGGCGTTGCTGCCGCTTACTATCGCGAAGGCCTGTTGCTGAGAGAGGCTGATCTTCCTGACCTGCCAATGCCAGATAAACTATTGCCGCCCGGGCGGCAGTCCGGGAGCTGAAGTCAATAGGGCTCTGGTTTAGAGCCCCAGTTGCTCCCACATCTCGTCCACTTTCTGTTTTACGCTATCGCTCATAACGATGGGCTTTCCCCATTCGCGATCAGTCTCACCCGGCCATTTGTTGGTGGCATCCATACCAATCTTCGAACCCAGCCCTGCAACGGGTGAAGCGAAATCCAAATAGTCGATAGGCGTGTTGTCGACAAACGTGCAGTCTCTGCGCGGGTCCATGCGGGTGGTCATTGCCCACACTACATCTTCCCAGTTACGGGCATCCACGTCCTCGTCGGTGACAATGATGAACTTGGTGTACATGAACTGGCGCAGGAATGACCAAACCCCGAGCATGATACGTTTGGCGTGGCCTGGATACTCCTTGCGGATCGTGACGATGGCCATACGGTAGCTGCAACCCTCGGGTGGCAAATAGAAATCCACGATTTCGGGAAATTGCTTTTTCAAGATCGGCACGAATACTTCATTGAGGGCCACGCCCAGTATGGCGGGTTCGTCTGGTGGCCTGCCGGTGTAGGTGCTGTGATAGATGGGCGCCTCGCGGCTAGTGATGGCCTCGATGGTGAACACGGGAAAGCGCTCTACCTCGTTGTAATATCCCGTGTGATCACCAAAAGGGCCTTCCTGCGCAAGTTCACCCGGCTCCAAATACCCCTCGAGGATAAACTCCGCAGTTGCAGGTACCGTAAGACCGTGCTCGCGACATAGCGGTGTAACACACTCGGTGAGCTCCGTCTTGCTGCCCCGTAACAAACCGGCGAAGGCGTATTCTGACAAACTGTCTGGTACAGGGGTAACGGCACCTAACGTTGTTGCCGGGTCAGCGCCCAGCGCGACTGCAACGGGGTAGCGCTTGCCGGGATTCTGCAGTTGCCAGTCTCTATAATCCAGCGCGCCACCGCGATGCGATAGCCATCGCATGATGAGCTTGTTCTTGCCAATCACCTGCATTCTATAAATGCCTAGATTCTGCCGTTCCTTGTTCGGCCCTCGTGTGATCACCAGCGGCCATGTCACAAGGGGGCCGGCGTCACCCGGCCAACAGGTTTGAATGGGCAGTCGCGACAGGTCGACATCAGCGCCTTCGCGAACATGAAACTGGCACGGGGCATTGCGTACAATCTTGGGCCCCATGTTCATCACTTGTTTGAGTATGGGGGCCTTGTCCCAGGCATCTTTCATGCCTTTGGGTGGGTCAGGTTGACGCAGGTAGGCCAGGAGTTCGCCGATTTCACGCAGCGCAGACACACTTTCTGCCCCCATTCCCAGCGCGACGCGATGCTCGGTGCCAAATAGATTGGCTAACACCGGCACGTTTGAGCCGCGGGGATTTTCAAACAACAGGGCGGGTCCACCGGCGCGCAGGGTGCGATCTGCGATCTCGGTCATCTCAAGGTTTGGATCTACTTCAACGGTGATGCGTTTGAGCTCACCGCGTTTCTCCAGTGCGTCTATAAAGTCGCGCAGGTCGGTGTAATGTGCTGCCAATGCCTAGCCTCCATTGATCAGGAGGCCACAGTATAGCGCGCTTGGTGGCGGGGGCGTGTTACTGGATTTACTTGCGCTTCATCGACAGGAAGAATTCATCGTTAGTCTTTGTGTCTTTGAGGCGATCCAACAGAAATTCGATGGCAGGTGTATCTTCCATGCCATGCAGTAGCTTGCGCAGTATCCACATGCGAGCCAGTTCTTCTTCACCCGTGAGTAGTTCTTCGCGGCGGGTGCCAGAGCGGCGGATATTGATGGCGGGATAAACGCGTTTTTCTGCCACCTTGCGATCGAGGTGCAGTTCCATGTTGCCCGTTCCTTTGAACTCCTCGTAGATCACTTCGTCCATCTTGGAGCCGGTATCAATCAGTGCGGTGGCAATGATTGACAAACTGCCGCCTTCCTCAATGTTTCGGGCAGCACCGAAGAAGCGCTTGGGGCGCTCCAGTGCATGAGCATCGACACCACCGGTGAGTACTTTTCCTGAGCTGGGGATAACCGTGTTGTAGGCGCGAGCCAAGCGGGTGATGGAATCGAGCAGAATCACCACATCGCGTTTATGCTCTACGAGTCGCTTGGCTTTTTCAATCACCATGTCTGCCACCTGTACATGGCGAGAGGGTGGTTCGTCGAATGTTGAGGCAACGACTTCGGCACCTCGTACGCCCACGGAGCGCTGCATCTCCGTGACTTCTTCCGGGCGTTCATCTATGAGTAGCACGATGATGTAGCATTCGGGGTTGTTGCTGATGATGGCCTGAGCAATGCTCTGCATCATGATGGTTTTACCGGCCTTGGGCGGAGCCACCAAAAGCCCTCGCTGGCCCTTACCGATGGGCGCGACCAGATCGATAATTCTACCTGTTAGGTCCTCTGAACTGCCGTTGCCTTTTTCCAGTGTCAGTCTCTCGTCTGGAAACAATGGGGTGAGGTTCTCAAACAGAATCTTGTGTTTGGAATTCTCCGGCTTATTGAAATTAACCTCGCCAACTTTTAACAGCGCAAAATAGCGTTCGCTGTCTTTTGGGGGACGAATCTTGCCGGAAATCGTATCGCCTGTGCGCAGATTAAAGCGGCGGATCTGGCTGGGTGACACATAGATATCATCTGGGCCCGCCAGATATGAACCTTCTGCAGAGCGCAAGAAGCCGAAGCCGTCTTGTAGAATCTCCAGAACGCCGTCGCCATAGATATCCTCACCGCTCTTGGCGTGGCGCTTCAGGATCGCAAAAATGATGTCCTGCTTGCGCGAGCGCGCCATATTATCCAAGCCGATCTCTTTGGCTATGTCGATCAGTTCTTGGGTGGATTTGGTTTTCAGGTCAGTTAGATTCATAGAGTATTTTGGGCTGTTGATTTGAGGCGGGAAAGAGTATGGGTAGGTGAAACAGAAGGCCGGTTGTGCCGACGTCTGGTCACGAAGTGTAAAATAATGTTGAAGTTCTGGGTTGGTTTTACCGCACAGAAATGTGCAGTTGGTTGAAATGTAGCACGCACAAAATGACGCGTCTAGCGCTTTGGGAATAAAAAATCTGAAGAAAACACCCCGCTTGAACCGGGTGCTTTCTTCGTATCGTTGCTAGTTAGATGACTTCCTGCACAAATTCAGTGAGCTGGGTTTTAGACAACGCACCTACCTTTGTTGCTTCTGCATTGCCACCTTTGAACACGATTAGAGTGGGAATACCGCGGATACCAAATTTTTGCGGGATGTCCGGGTTGGCATCTACATCCACTTTACAAATTTTCAGCTTGCCCTCGAACTCAGCCGCGAGTTCGTCCAGAACCGGAGCAATCATCTTGCAGGGGCCACACCACTCGGCCCAGAAATCCACCAGCACTGGCAGATCAGAATTTAGTACTTCGTTATCAAATGTGGCATCGCCAACGTGCACGATTTGGTCGCTCATGGTTTTCTCCGTTACTTTGCGGGTGGATACCCAGCATATTGCGAGGGGCAATCATACCACTGCGGTAGCACGGGACAACGGCTGTGACATAGTTTTTCGCTCTGACGATAGATGTATTCGCTATATTGTTAACCGCTTTTCCACGAGCCAAGCCTCTTTTGAACACGTACACTGCGCAAGGAGTTTTGGACCCTGCTCCTGTCTAGCCAGTTCATCCACCTCACGAACCGGAGATTGAATCGTGCGCCTCAAACAAATTGTAATACTCACCGTGGTAGTTGCTGTAGTGGCGGCCTTTTTTTTGCTGGATTTGGGTCGGTTCCTCCAGCTGGACACAGTGAAGTCCAGTCTGGACGATTTAGCACTGTGGCGAGACCAAAACGCGCTGTTGGCCGCACTATCGTTCTTGGCGATATACATTGTGGTTACTGCGTTCTCGCTACCTGGCGCGGCAATTATGACCTTAGCCGGCGGTGCGCTTTTTGGTTTCTGGACCGGTCTGATATTGGTGTCGTTCGCCAGTAGTATTGGTGCTACGTTAGCGATGCTGGTGTCGCGCGCCCTGTTGCGAGACTGGGTTCAGAGCCGGTTCGCTCGTCAGCTGCGCGCTGTCAACGAGGGCTTTGAAAAAGACGGTGCCTTCTACCTGTTTTCTCTGCGACTGGTACCGCTGTTTCCGTTCTTCGTGATTAATTTGTTAATGGGGCTATTGCCAATAGGCGCGCGACGCTTCTACTGGGTTTCACAACTGGGTATGTTGCCAGCAACGGCCGTGTACGTTAACGCAGGTACGCAACTGGGTGCACTGGATGGTCTGGCGGGGATAGTCTCGCCCGGTTTGCTGGGATCATTTGTGCTGCTGGCCGTCTTTCCATTCGTGGCCAGAGGCATTTTGGATTTTCTACGCCAGCGTCGCTCACTGGAGGCGTACCGCAAGCCGGCAAGCTTCGATACCAACATGGTCGTTATTGGCGCGGGTTCTGCAGGCCTGGTGGCTTCTTTGATCGCGGCAACGGTGAAAGCAAAGGTCACACTGGTAGAGCGGCATAAGATGGGGGGTGATTGCCTCAATACCGGGTGTGTACCCAGCAAGGCTATCATTCGCTCGGCGCGTGTTGCTGACTATGCACGGCGAGCCAATGAGTTCGGGCTTGGTACGATGGATGTGCAGGTCGACTTTCCACGGGTAATGGAGCGAGTGCAGTCGGTCATAAAAACGATTGAACCCCATGACTCTGTCGAGCGCTTCACAGGCCTGGGAGTGGATTGTGTACAGGGTCAGGCGCACATCGTGTCGCCGTGGGAAGTGGAAGTTGACGGCAAAACAATCACAACACGCAATATTGTTATAGCCAGTGGTGCCCGGGCGCGAGTGCCGTCAATTGATGGGCTCGAACAGCTCGATTATCTGACTTCGGATACGTTGTGGGACATACGCGATGCGCCAGGCAAAATGATGGTGCTGGGCGCAGGGCCTATCGGTTGCGAGCTGGCGCAAGCTTTTGCCCGCCTGGGCACGCGGGTAACGCTGGTAACCCATGCGCAGCGCATCATGCCTCGGGAAGACGAAGACGTGTCGGAGGAAGTGGCACGTGCATTTGCCCGCTCGGGTATCGAAGTACTCACCGGCTACGAGCCCAAGCAATTTGGCACCTGCGGCGATGGAGCGGATGAACAAAGCGCGAGAGTCGGACAGTTTGGTCTGTTTGACAGTGCGGAAGGGGAACAACGCCTCGAGTTTGACCGCCTACTGCTTGCCGTAGGGCGCACACCAAACTCAGAGGGTCTGGGGCTGGATGAGTTGGGCGTCGCGGTTAACCCCGGCGGAACGATAGCAGTAGATGATTACCTGCGGACCAGTATTCCTACAATATATGCCTGTGGTGATATCGCCGGCCCCTATCAGTTTACCCATATGGCAAGCCACCAGGCTTGGTATGCGGCGGTCAACGCGCTATTTGGTCGATTCAGAAAGTTTCGCGTTGATTATTCTGTAGTGCCTTGGGCAACGTTCACGGATCCAGAGGTGTCGCGGGTCGGTTTAAATGAATCTGATGCCAAAGAGCAAGACATAGCCTACGAAGTGACGCGCTATGACATTGACGATCTCGACCGCGCCATTGCCGACGGTGAGGCACACGGTTTTGTGAAAGTGCTTACGGTGCCAGGTAAGGATCGCATTCTGGGTGCAACAATAGTTGGCTATCACTCGGCAGAACTCATTACAGAATTTGTGCTGGCCATGAAACACGGGATTGGCCTTAACAAAATATTGGGCACGATCCATATCTATCCAACGCTCAGTGAAAGCAATAAGTTTTTGGCGGGAGAATGGCGCAAAGCACGCAAGCCGGAAGGCTTATTGGCATGGGTGGAGCGTTATCATCGCTGGAATCGTGGCTAGCTCTGAGACAGCTAATGCCGAATCTGCGTGGCACGTGTACGTCTTGCGCTGTGCGGATGGTTCGCTATACACGGGCATAGCCACCGACGTATCACGCAGACTGCGCCAGCATAATGGAGAGCTCGCGGGCGGCCCCAAGTACACGCGCGGTCGCCGGCCCGTCACTCTGGTCTGGTCATGCAAAGAAAGCTCGCGTAGTACTGCGCTCAAGCGCGAAGCGGCGATCAAGCGACTGTCCAGAGCAGAAAAGCTCCAGTTGATCAGTCGCTAGTCAGTTCTTCCAGTTGCTGCTGTTGTTCCAGCCACCGCTCTTCCAGTGAATCACACAGGTTTTTCAGCTCGCCTTCCCGCTTCAGCAACCCAGCCAGTTCCTCCTTGCGTGATGCCTGATAGAGGTCGGCGTCGGCAAGTTGCTCCTGCAGTAGGGTCAATTGCTGTTGCTGCTGATCAAGCTCGCGCTCAATATTTGTTATCGCCTTTTTGATAGGCCGCAGACGCTCACGCGTCGCGGCTGCCTGCTGGCGCTTTTCCTTCCGGCTGTTATCGGTGGCAGCGCCCGTTCCCACATCTGCATCGCGATATCGCTTTAATACCCAGTTTTCATAAGCTCCCAGGTCATCGTTGTATTCTTCGACGCCGCCATCATGTACCAATAGCAGTGATTCCACGCTGTTGCGCAGCATATGGCGGTCGTGACTCACTAGCATCAGCGCACCCTCAAAGCCCTGCAGCGCAACTTCCATCGCATGGCGCATATCCAGGTCGAGGTGGTTGGTAGGCTCGTCCAGTACCAGCAAGTTGGGCCGTTGCCAGACAACCAGTGCCAGCGCTAAACGCGCTTTTTCGCCTCCCGAGAAGGGCCGAATTGGCTGTGAGGTTGCTTCCCCGCGGAAGTTGAACCCGCCCAGAAAGTCGAGGATTTCCTGCTCCCGCGCATCGGGACTTAATCTTTGTACGTGGAGCAGTGCGCTGGCATCAAGATCCAGTACTTCGAGCTGCTGTTGGTCGAAGTAGCCAACGTGGCAGTGCTCACCCGCGCGTCGCTGGCCTGCCAGTAATGCCAGCTCTCCGATAAGTCCTTTGAGTAGGGTCGTTTTGCCCGCGCCATTACGTCCTAACAACCCAATGCGATCGCCGGGTCGCAGAGTAAGTTCAACGCGAGAAAGAACCGGTTGAGCCTGATCGTACCCGAGTGCGGCAGCGTCCAGTGTCATGAGTGGGTCGCTGCTACGACCGGGCTTTAAAAACGCAAAGTCAAAGGGTGAGTCGACGTGGGCTGGCGCCACTTGTTGCATTCTTTCGAGCTCTTTGAGGCGGCTCTGGGCCTGTTTTGCCTTGCTTTCCTTGTACCGAAAGCGGCGGACAAAGTCTTCGATTTCGGCCACTCTCCGGTGCTGCTTCTCGAACAAAGCCTGTTGATTGGCCAGGCGCTCAGCCCGTTGCTGCTCGAAGTCGGAGTAGTTTCCCTTGTAGGTGTGCAACTGGCAGTGCTCGATGTGCATGACGCGCTCGCACGTAGCGTCTATGAAGTCCCTGTCATGAGAGATCATTAGCAGCGTACCCGGATAAGAGCGCAACCACTCCTGCAGCCACAGTGTGGCGTCCAGATCGAGGTGATTGGTTGGTTCGTCCAGTAACATGACATCAGACGGTGTCATCAGTGCACGTGCCAGATTCAGCCTAATCCGCCAGCCACCGGAGAAGTCGCTAACGGGTTTTGCTCCAGCATCCGCTGCGAATCCCAGCCCTTTCAGCAGACGCTCAATGCGGCGCTCAGCACTGTAGCCATCCATCTCCTCAAGGCGAGCATGCAACGTGGCTGCGCCAGCAAAGTCTCCTGCGCTTTCGCGCGCTGTCAGCTCGGCGCGTACCCGGGCCAGCTCATCATCCCCGCCCAAGACGTACTCGCTTGCCGGTAGTACGCTGGTGGATACTTCCTGTGCCATATGGGCGAGCCTGAGGTTGTTCATACCCTCAATGTCGCCGTGATCGGCTTGCAGTTGACCGAGCAATAAGGCAAATAGACTGGACTTACCGCTGCCATTGGCGCCTATAAGGGCCAATCTCTGGCCAGGCTGCAGGGTAGTATTGGCCTGTTCCAGCAGCAGTTTTGCACCGCGCCGAAGGCTGATATCGCGTAGTATGATCATCGGGTGCGAAGTGTACTCGCAGAGCCCGCCCCTCGCCAGAACAGGAGTAGTATGAGTAATCCACTGTGGGAGTTTGCCCTGGCCAGATACGCGCACGAAGCCGTGGCCAGCGCCTGTTTGCGGGCACAGGACGAGGCGGGTAGTGACGTGAATCTACTACTTTATGCGGCCTGGTTGGCGGAGCAAGAATGTGAGCTATGCCCACGGCGCCTGGCTGCCCTCGACTCGAAGTTGGTTTCGTGGCGTACACGCGTGATTGCGCCACTACGACAGCTGCGGCGGGATTGGAAAGATCTGGCGGATGTAGAGCCGCTACGGCGCGAGGTTAAGTCGCTGGAACTGCGGGCGGAGCAGCAAGAGGTTGAGCAGCTGTGGGGGGCGCATCTGGCAGCCCAGATACAACCCACTTCCGACGACAATCTGCGATTCAACTTGCTGCAGGTGCTGGCATTAACGTGCTCGGACAGGGCGCAACAAGAGTCAGTGTGTGCGCAGTTGGAAGCAGCGTTGGCCGATTCGTCTCTAGATTTACAGGGGTAGCGCGAGGCAGCAGGCAATAGTAGTATGCGCGGGCTGTCGCAGGTTCTGCCGCTCACCTCATTTGATACGGTCAAACTACATTTGCCAATAGTGTCGCGGGGCCAAAGCATGAACCGCATGAACCAGGTGTGATCTGCACCATAACCACATGATGGAAATTTATTTATGAACAAACTGACTTTGCCGCTTGTCCTGATCTCTATGATCGGTCTTCAAGCTTGTAATCAACAGGCGCAGGAAGCACCAGCTGCTGCCGCGCAGGAAGTGGCACTAGAAACCCCGGAGCAGCGCTTGAGCTACGGAATCGCCCTGGGTCTTGGCCAGCGTATGGTCGCCGATGGTATGAACATGGATGTTGACGCTTTTGCAGCGGGTATGCGTGATGCTGTTGAAGGTAAGGAGCCGCGCCTGACACAGGAGGAGATCACTGCAGAGATGATGGCCTTCCAGGAGAAGGCAGAAGCTGAACAGGCTGCAAATCAAGCGGCACTTGCTGAGGCAAACGTTGCTGCCGCAGAAGCCTTTCTGGCAGAGAATGCTGCGCGCGAGGGCGTCACTGTCACTGAGTCTGGACTTCAGTATGAAGTTCTAGAAGCCGCTGAAGGCCCGATGCCTGCCGCTGATGATACCGTTGAAGTGCACTATCGCGGTACGCTGGTCGATGGAACCGAGTTCGATTCATCCTATGGCCGCGGTCAGACAGTTGAGTTTGGCGTTGGTCAGGTGATTGCAGGTTGGACAGAGGCCCTGCAGCTAATGCCTATGGGCTCCAAATGGAAGTTGGTTATTCCGCCTGAGCTGGCTTACGGAAGTGCCGGTGCTGGTCAAATGATCGGCCCCAACGCAGCGCTGATCTTTGAGGTTGAGTTGATCTCTATCCCGAGCCAGCAGGCAGAGGATGCAGGTGAGGAAGCAGCCGAAGGTTAATTCCTAGCCAGGCGCCAGGTCTTCGGCCTGACGCCTGTGTGAGTTGTGAAGACCGGCGATCAGCCGGTCTTCCATCACGAACCGCGATTCCAGAACTTCTCCCAGCGCGGAGAGATCTCGTTCCAATGTCTCGGGATAATACTGTCCCGCTCCATACTTTTCTTCGTACGCCAGAATAACCTCGGTTGTGTCTCCGATGGCCGGCATGACATTGGCCGCCAGATTGCCACTGCCATCTGCAAAAGACTCTGCTTCGTCAAGCAGCTCATGAAACACCTCAAAGTGGCCAGCAGATATGTAGTCCACCAGCAGGGAGCAAAGGTCCTTTTGGCGCTGCACGAGGGCGGCATCGGGGATGGCCGAGTCGTTCACCACGACAATCTCTGTATAGCGGGTAAGCAGGGCTCTGCGCTCTTTCAGCCAGCGCTGAAGTAGCTCATCAACGGCTTGAAATTGCTTGGCGGGGTCGCTGCGCCGGTGCGGCATGGTCGGATGTCCACTTTGGAAAAAATCCACTATAAGGCCAAGCGCGGGGCTCGGGCAAGGACAGCAGCTAACCAGGTTCCCTGGCCGCCACAAACTGCTGCAGCTCAGGGTAAAATCGGGTGAAGGTATCATCGATGAGTGGGCGCAGCGGCGTCATCGCGTGTTCGATATTTTTCAGCGGATTGCCACGTTTGAAGCGGGTGCCCACGCGCTCTGCGCTGGCCGGCACCATCGACCAGTCATCGTAGCGGGTGAGGAGCTGATGCTGCGTCAGGCCGCCCAGCATGGCGCGTGATCTCTCGCTCAGTGCGTGTTCATGCTGATGCAGTAGATCAAGAACCTGCTTACTGAATGCGCTTAAGGTATGCGGGCTAAACAAGTGCCATTGCTTACTTAAAGAGTGATCAAAGCCCAGGTCTATGAGTATGCCGGCAAAGCGCCTTAGCGAAGTAGGAAACTGAGACCGCAGTTCGGCCACGTAGGGGTGCTGATCAGTAAATGCATCGATGGCTCTGTGCAGTGCTATGCCTCGTGCCAAGTCCTGATCCAGCGAAGCATCCAGCGCACCGCGATAGTATTCCCCTTCTAGCGCGCCCACGACCAGCCCTGTTGTCGGCCAGGCCAAATGAAAGTGCGCCAGAAAGTTCAAGCCAGACGACCGCTAAGGTGCCGTGTACTGTGCATAATAGTTGGCGAGATAAGTAGTGAAGCTCTGGTTATCTGCGGCCTCTACAGCGGCCTGAGCCTGCAACGAGGCTGCCGACTCCAGCTCCAGCCTTTTCTGGGTCTGTGCGTCCAACGAATGCGCACGAAAATGTTCCGCCCATTGCAGTGAATAATTCATGGCCAGGCGAAAAAACGGGATGTCTTGCTCAGTCATTTCCCGTAGCACCCTGGCAGAAGGTGTTGTATCTGGATCGGCAACTTTGGTGAGCTGGTCTGCCAGCGTCAGTGTGTACTGATCAGTCGTGTGTGCGTCGTCTAGTAACTGAGCGATGTCTCGCATCTGCTCGAGCAGCCCTTCACCCAGCGCCTGCAGCGTATCTTCGCCATCGCAGGTTTGCAGGATCAGGCCAGGCTCCCGGCCTCGATTGACCACGGCAGCCATATTGGCTGATTGAATAGCCTGCTCTGCATCATCGCAATCAGGGCTGTCGCTGAGCAGGCAGAACAATAAAAACGTATCAAGAAAGCGGATTTGCTGCGCATCCATACCCACGGGCGCAAACGGGCTCACGTCGACGCAACGTACTTCAATATATTCGATACCACCACGTTGAAGTGCGCTGAGTGGCGTTTCACCGGGCGCTGCTACCCGCTTGGGGCGGATGGGGCTATAAAATTCGTTTTCGATCTGTAGCAAGCTGTCATTTAGTTGCTCGTACCCGCCGTTCTCGTCGCAAGGTATGTTGGCGTAGTCCGGGTGAGGCTGCATGATCGCCTCGGTCAGTGTCTCGACGTATTTATCCAAATTGTTATAGCAAACGTTGAGGTCTTTCTGTGCCGAGCTGTTGTAGCCCAGGTCGCCCATTCGCAACGCAGTGCCATAGGGTAGATATAGGCTGCGCCCCCGTGTGTCGAATGATGCAAGACCATGATTGTCTTGCCCCCGTAGGAAGCTGGAACAGATCGCTGGTGAGGCGCCATACAGGTAGATAAGTAGCCACGAGTAGCGGCGAAAGTTACGGATAAGCCCGAGATAGCGCTCGGTGATAAAATCCTTGAGCTCTCCCGGCGAACCGGCTTCTTCCCACGTAGTTTGCCAATAGCGCTCGGGCATCGAGAAGTTGTAGTGAATCCCGGCAATGGCTTGCATCATGCGGCCATAGCGATGCCCCAACCCGCGCCGATAGACGGTCTTCATCTGGGCAACGTTGGAACTGCCGTATTGTGCTATCGGTATCCCAGCGTCGCCGTCTACAACACACGGCATGCTAGCGCCCCAGAGGATCTCGTCACCAAGATGTTGGTACACATAGCTGTGAACCTGCTCGAGCGTCTCCAAGCTGCTCTCGATACCCTGATCGACCGGGGTAATGAACTCAAGAAGAGCCTCGCTGTAGTCGGTGGTAATAGAAGGATGCGTTAGCGCTGACCCCAGCTCTCGTGGGTGCGGTGTCTGGGCAAGTTTGCCCGCGGGATCGATGCGCAGACATTCCTTTTCGATGCCGCGCTGTATATGGGTAAGCAGCTCACGTTTGTCTACAGCCGTTAGGCTGGCCAGATTTTCCTGAAGCTTGCGTGACACCTAACTCTCCTTCGACCATGTTATAAAGCGCCTTTAACCCATAGGCGGGCTGCGCAAACGCCCGCAAGTGTAGCTTTGCCGGGCCGCTGAGTACAGGCAGTGCGTACGAGGCTTGCCGCGCTTTCCTTGGTTGTGGACATGCACTGCCAACGGCTTGAATGGGGCTGATTCGATCCTTTTCGGGCAATTTTGCGTAAGCAGAGGCATTATATGCGGGACTTAATCCAATATTTGCAGTAAAGTCCCGCGCCGCTCATCTGCCGTGAAAGGCAGGAAGGTATAGGCATTGGAGAATACGATGAGATCCGCCCTGATTTTTCTTGTTATCGCTGCCGTCGCCGGCGCTCTGTATTGGCTGCTTATAGTAGACAGTGGAGCTGATGGCTCACGCCGCGAGCGTCCGCCAACACCTGTCTCCGCAATCATCCTGGAGACAAGGGATTATCGTGATGAGATTTCGGCACTGGGTACACTGCAGGCCTGGGAAAGCGTGGATATCAGCCCAAGTGTGTCCCAGAACGTTGTGTCCCTGACTTTTGAAGATGGACAGCAGGTCGAGAAGGGCGATTTGCTAGCACTGTTAAAGCAGGACGCCGAACAGGCAACGCTGCGCGAGCTGCAAGTGTCTCTGCAAGACCGCCAGCGCGAAGTGAAACGCCTCACTAATCTTGCCAAACGTAATCAAGTAGCGCAGACCGATCTCGATAAAGTGCTGACCGAAGTGCAGGTGTATGGCCACCAAATTGAGGAGGTGCAGTCTCGCATTGCTGACCGAACGCTTGTCGCGCCTTTTGATGGTGTGCTCGGACTGCGTGAGGTGAGCGAGGGTGCTCTTGTGACGCCAGGACAGCGAATAACCACCCTGGACGACATTAGCAAGCTACGGCTGCAGTTTTCCGTACCGGCTATTCGCCTGGCTTTCTTGCAGCCCGGGCAGACAGTAGCGGCACGTACACCAGCCTTCGATCAGACGTTTTCAGGCACGGTAGCGGCTGTGGATTCACGTGTAGATCCCGTATCCAGAGCAATCACTGCGCGTGCGACTCTACCCAATGCAGATCAGCTGTTGCGCCCGGGCATGCTCATGGAAGTGACTATCAAGGGGCCCCAACGCACTGCGCTGCTGATTCCTGAGGAGAGCTTACAATCGCGCGCAGCCACGCACTACGTGTGGAAGATCGATGGCGAGAGTGCGGTTCGTACGGAAGTCACAATCGCTGGCCGCCGCCCGGGTTGGGTAGAGATAACGAGTGGCGTGACCCCCGGCGACACCATAGTCCGCGACGGCGTGGGTAGCTTGGGTGGTAATAGCGCCTCGATCACTATCGTGGAGGGCTAAGCAATGCTGCTGTCTGATGTCTCCGTCAAACGGCCTGTACTGGCCATAGTAGCCTGCGCGTTATTGTTTGCCTTTGGCGTACTGTCTTTCGATCGCCTGCCATTGCGCGAATACCCGGACATTGACTCGCCCGTTCTCAACATCACCACCCAGTATCCTGGCGCATCAGCAGCCGTGGTTGAGAACAAGATCACCGAAGTGATCGAAGATCGCCTGTCGGGATTGGAAGGCATCAAGACGATGACGTCTACCAGTCGCGACGGTCGTTCTGATATCACGCTGGAGTTCGGGTTGGATCGCAACATTGATAACGCGGCCAACGACGTGCGTGACCGCGTGAGCCGTATTCTAAACAATATACCCGATGAGGCGGAGCCGCCTGAGGTTCGCAAGAGCCAAAGTGATGAGACGGTTATTTATTGGGCGCATCTGGTTGCGCCGTCCAAGAGTGCTTTGGAGCTCACGGACTATGTGCGCCGCTATCTCGAAGATCGTTTTTCAGTTCTTGATGGCGTTTCGAGAGTGCGTATTTCGGGTGCACAGATTTACGCCATGCGCATCTGGCTTGACCGCAATGCGATGGTGGCGCGTCAGCTAACCGTTCCCGATATCGAAGCCGCTATCCGTCGCCAGAATGTGGAGTTACCGGCAGGGACCTTGAACTCACTGGAGCGCGATTTTGTTGTGCGAATCGAGCGCAGCTATACCTCGCCGGAGGATTTTCGAGAGCTGGTGATAGGGCGCAACGCCGACGGGTATCTGATCAGGCTGGGCGATATTGCTCGTATTGAACTGGGTAGTGAGGAGCATCGGCGGATGTTTCGTGGTAACGGCCAGTCCATGGTAGGGCTGGGAATTGTTAAACAGAGTACTGCAAATGCGCTGTCGGTGAGTCGTGCCGTAAGCGCGGAGATTGATCGGGTGAATGAAACACTACCCGATGGCTACGAGTTGGTGAAGAGCTTCGATAACTCCGTATTCGTTGAGGCTGCAGTGAGCGATGTGTATACCACGCTGCTGATTGCTTCCATTCTCGTCGTGGTGGTGATCTTCCTGTTTCTGGGTGATCCGCGAAGTCTATTGGTGCCTGCGCTTACTGTGCCGATCTCACTGGTGGCAACCTTCTCTGTCCTATGGATGTTCGGCTATAGCATCAATCTACTGACACTGCTCGCCATGGTGCTAGCGATCGGTTTGGTCGTAGATGACAGTATTGTGGTTCTCGAGAACATCCACCGCCGCTTGCTGCGGGGAGAATCACCATTGGTGGCGGCCTATCGCGGTGCCAGACAAGTTGGCTTTGCGGTGCTGGCGACCACGTTGGTTCTGGTAGCCGTGTTTGTACCCATCACGTTCCTGGAAGGTGATCTGGGTCGCCTGTTTAGTGAATTTGCAGTCACCATGGCCATTGCTGTGTGTTTCTCCAGCGTAGTTGCATTAACCCTGGGACCAGTAATCTGCTCCAAACTGCTTAGTCATGAGAGTGTGTCTAATCGCATGGCGGATGCCGTAGAGCGGCTCAGCGACAATATGGAGAAGGGCTATCAGAGGCTACTGGATGTTGTACTGCACCGTTCTTGGCTGACTGTGTTGATTCTGGCGTCCAGCCTAACTGCGTGTTTTTTCCTGTTTCAAGCCATCGATCAGGAATATGCACCGGCGCAGGATCGAGGTCAGCTGTTTATGGGCGTATCGACGCCTGAAGGATCATCGTTCGAGTATACGGTGAGAAAGATTGAAGAGGTTGAAGCGCGCTTGATGCCATTGGTAGACGCGGGAGAGATTAGGCGTCTGCTTGTGTTGGCTCCATCGTGGGGCGGCGGCGAGTCCTTTAACAGAGGCTTTGCCATTATGGTGCTCAGCGACTGGAACACCGGTCGGCGCTCTACCAGCGAAATTATGGCGGACGCTCGTGCCCGAGTGGCCAGTTTGGCAGGAGCTCGGGTATTTATCCGTGGGCCGCGATCCTTGGGCGGCAGCAATGGCGATCCACTGCAAGTGGTGGTTGGCGGAGACAGCTATGAAGAGCTGGCCGAGTGGCAGGATATTGTGCAGGAGCGTATGGCGGAGAATCCAGGCCTGATCGGTGTGGATACCGACCTGCGACCCACCAAGCCGCAGCTGCGGGTGTCGATCGATCGAAATCGGGCAGGCGATCTGGGGATTAGCCTGTTGGATATCAGCCGTACCTTGGAAACACTGCTTGGCTCGCGCAAAGTGACAACGTTTGTGCTGGGTGGCCGTGAATATGACGTGATTGTGGAAGGTGAGCTCGAGACGCAGAAAACGCTTGGTGACTTGACGAATATCTATGTGCGTTCCAGTAGCACCAATCAGCTGGTTCCACTGGATAACCTCGTTACGGTACGTGAAGAGGCCGATGCGGGTAGTCTGAATCGCTACAATCGAATACGCGCAGTGACGTTCTCGGCTGAGCTCGCGCCGGGGTATTCCTTGGGAGAGGCACTGGATTACATGCGCGACATCGTGCGCTCTGACCTGCCTGAGCACGCGTCTATCGGTTACAAGGGTGAGTCTCTTGATTATCAAGACGCGGGTAGCTCCGTTATGTTTATTTTTGTTTTGGCCCTGCTTGTGGTGTACCTGGTCATGGCGGCTCAGTTCGAGTCTTTTGTGCATCCGGCGATTATTTTGTTCACCGTACCGATGGCGCTCATTGGAGGGTTAGGCGGACTGCTGTTATTTGATCAAACGCTGAACATCTACAGTCAGGTGGGGATGATCATGCTAGTGGGACTTGCGACCAAGAATGGCATCCTGATTGTGGAGTTTATCAACCAGAAGCGCGATGCCGGCATGGAGTTCGTAACCGCGATCGAAGAAGGTGCCTCCAAACGCCTACGGCCTATCGTCATGACCGCTTTCACCACCGTAATGGGCTCTCTACCGCTCATTCTGTCTTCCGGGCCAGGCAGTGAAGCTCGCTTTGTCATAGGCGTAGTGGTTATGTGCGGTGTTACCGTGGCCACACTGATTACATTGTTCATGATTCCCATGGCCTATGCTTTGTTTGCCCGAGGCACAAACGCCCCCGGTGCAGTGGCTCGCCAACTCGAGAGCGAGTTGGCTGAATAGCCGATTCGTTGCGTTCTGGTGTTGTCCCCGCACGGCAAAGTGATACAGTTGGTAGCGACGGTGTCGATGACGTCGCCATAGAGCGACGAGTTACCAAACTGGTACCGACGTTTCCACCTCTGGCCATAGCGCTGGAGGGTTGTAAATCGTGTGGGGAGAAAGCAATGCGAATTCACGACTGGCTGAAAAAACTGGCCACTGAGAACGGGTCGGATCTTTACCTCAGCACTGGCGCACCACCTTGCGCCAAGTTTCAGGGCGCCCTTAAACCCATCGATAGCACCATCATGCAGCCGGGTGAGATCAAAGATATCGCCTACGAAATAATGGACCCTACCCAACAGGCTGACTTCGAGCAGGAGCTGGAAATGAATCTGGCGATGTCGATCTCAGGCTTTGGTCGATTTCGGGTCAATATATTTCTGCAGCGTAATGAAGTCGCGATCGTAGCGCGTAATATTGTGGCGGACATTCCTAACTGGCAGGATTTACGGCTGCCGGAAATTCTGACAGAAGTACTCATGCGCAAGCGCGGTCTGGTGCTCTTCGTCGGCGCAACCGGTTCGGGTAAGTCCACGTCTCTGGCAGCTTTGATCGACTATCGTAACAGCAACTCCAGCGGTCACATTGTTACTATCGAAGATCCTGTTGAGTACGTGCATAACCACAAGAAATCTATCGTAAACCAGCGTGAGGTGGGAGTAGACACTCGCAGCTGGCACAACGCACTTAAGAACACATTGCGGCAGGCGCCGGACGTCATCCTGATTGGCGAAATCCGTGACCGAGAAACCATGGAGCACGCCATTGCGTTCGCCGAAACCGGTCACCTGTGTATCTCCACATTGCATGCCAACAACGCTAACCAGGCACTGGATCGCATCATCAACTTCTTCCCCGAAGAGCGTCGCTCGCAATTGTTGATGGATCTGTCGCTGAACATCCAGGCCTTCGTTTCACAGCGACTGATACCGACGGTAGATGGCAAGCGTTGTGCTGCGATTGAGATTTTGCTGGGCACGCCGATGGTCGCTGACCTTATTCTCAAGGGAGAAATTGAGGGCATCAAGGAGGTAATGGCCAAGTCGGAGAACGTGGGCATGAAGACCTTCGACAGCGCCTTATACGAACTCTATCGTGAAGGGTTGATCAGTGAGGATGAAGCGTTGAAAAATGCCGACTCTCCCAACAATGTGCGACTCAAGATCAAATTCGCCAAAGAGGGTGGAGACGATGGCGGTGCTATGGGGCTGACGCTAGAGGGCATGGAGGATGAGGAGCCGCCTCTCTTTCAGACCTGATCGAGTTTCATAGCGCCTGGGATATATGAGCCAGCTGGTCTGTGTCATCAATACCTGCCGCTCGCGCAAGGCAAAGACTGAACGCCTTCCCCACTTGCAGCAACCGAATAGACTTTGCGTTGATCAATTCGGCGAACTCGTCATAACTCAGGCTGGCCGCTTTCATGCCCGAGCGATTGCAAAATATCAATCGCTGCGACGCAACCTCGTTCAGACAAAGTTGGCAGCGCAGCCAATCTCCGTCGAGCTTCAAAGCCAGCCAACGTCCCGCTCGCAATGTGCTGATCGTGTCGAAGTGAGCGCCGCGAGCCGGACGTTCGTCGTAGTCGGGTAAGACGATTGGCTCTATTGCGTCCAGTACCAGCTCCTGCTGCCTCAGCAGCTGCATATGTACCGATTCCACCCCCTCGATTGCAGACTCGAGCGCGTCGCTGTCGTGCTGCAAGCTGATAAGCCAACGCCTAAGTGAGCGGGGGATCTGCGTGACCAACTCGAATAACTCCTGGCGACTACCGGCTCCGCCTTCCGTAAACGGCTGTATTGAGCGCAGTAGGGTATCTGTCGCCTGATGTACTTCCTCCCATTCTGGCGACTCACCGCCGAATTTCAGCAAGGTTAGTTGCGCGCTGTCATACCAGCTGCCAGTTATTAATTGGCTGATCTGGCTTGGGGCTTGTAGATTGGCCGTGGCGTCATTGATCATCCTGCCCGCCTGCGCTCTTGCGGCCAATGTTTTTAATCTGCCGCGTTCTGCGTCGACAACCCGCTGTATCATCTTATTAGCACGCTGTTGATCTCGCTCATGCGTGGACGCGAGCTTTGCAATGAGTTCGGGCAGGTTGGGTGACTCTCCCTCTGATTGGTTGCTCACGGAATCAACGATGTCGCTCAATAAGTCTTCATAGGCAGCGGCGGCGCGACCGATCTGCCGTTGCCACCCAATGCCTGATGTATGGATCAGATCTATCAACTGATGCAACGGATGTGCGCCCGGTGTCGCAAAGGACGAATCCACCAGTACAGCCTGCAGCAGCGAACGCTTGAGGGCGGTTATCTTTTCCTGAATCTCAGGTTCAAGTGCAAATTTTGACTGAAGCAAGGCAAGGGTTTCGTCGAGCCAGTGAATGAGCGCCGTGTGCTGGCGACTTGGCAGACTTGGATCACCCATGGCTTCAGCGCTTGCTAGTACGATCTGCAGAATGGAGTTCTGCGGGTCTGTAGCTGAGTCGTAGTAGCCGATGATCTCATCGACGGTGAGGGCCTCCTGCGGTGATTGCGCGCTGGGCATGCTGCTAGCGAGTTGCTCAACGAAGGTCAGCGCGGAGCAAGGCAAGGGGATGTGCTGAGCCGAGAGTTTCAGGTGAGTATCTTCCAGGCCACCAGGCCGATGAAAAAAGTCCAAAGAGCAACGAGAAGGTAGATGCGCCATTTCGCGGGTGGCGTATCCGGTTGCTTCAACAACGTACGTTTCATGTCGTAAGAGCCGCACGCGGGGCACTCGCCGGCAGTACCACTGGTCTGGCCGCGATAGCTGCAGGCATTGCAATAATAGGCCATGGAGAATCTAGCGAGTGCTTTTCAGCAATTGATCGACAATACGTTCTAACTGCTTCAGGTTATTGCATTCCGCCGTGAAATGACAGGCACTTTGATAGCGCAGCATTTCAGAATCGCCACTGCCCCATGCGCGACGTGATTCGGGGTTTAGCCAGATGACCTGCTTGGCGCGCTGATAAATGCTCTGCATGATTTCAAGCTTGGGGTCGCCACGATTATTGCGGGCATCGCCAAGGATAATCACTGTGGTGCTACTGTTGATATCGTCCAGAGCCAGGTTGGAAAAATCCATTAAGCTGCCGCCGTAGTCAGTAGCACCGCCGTACTGCCAGTTAACCAGTTCAATAGCTTTATCGACCGGGTGTTCGTCAAACAGGTGACTCACTTCGCCTAAGTGGCTGGAAAAAGCAAAGCTGCGTACCCGGGGCAGCACGTCCTGTACGGCATAAAGGAACATCAGGAGAAATTTTGCGTATGCCGCCACAGAGCCCGAAACGTCGCATACCGCCAGTACCTGCGGCTTGTCTTTGTTCGTCTTGCGCCAATACGTATGAAACAGCACGCCGTCGCTGGCGACGCCCCGGCGCAATGTTTTTGCCATGTGTAACTGACCGCGACGGGTTCGTATCCGTTTGCGCGAATAGCGAGCTGCGAGTTTCCGCGCCATTTTCTGCACGAGTTCGTGTACGCGGTGCAAATAGGTGTGCTCGATATTACTCAGCCGGGTCTTGCTGAGGATGTCCTCCATGAACTGCTTGTTCTGACCTTCTGCGTTCAACAGATACTCGCGATCTACGTAGTCGCGCACTTGTTCGCGTAAAAGGTCTCGATAGCGCTGTAGTTCAGCGAGTGCCGGACTGTCTTGACGCTCCAGGTCGATGATAGCCGCGCGCAGCTGCTCTTCGCCCATCGCATCAAGCATCTTGCGGGTAAATTGGCCCTTCTGAGTGAACATCTTAATCTGTTGCAGGTTGGCGTCCTGTGCTGCCTTGCCGATCGCCATGGTCAGTTCGGTGCGATTATTCTGTACCAGATTCTGCATCAGGTCTGACTGCATCAGCTCCTGTATTTGTTCAGACTCGGCGGCAGCCTGTTCAAGGAGGGACTCCGAATCTCCCTGTGCGTTTTCGCCGGCTTCACTGGGGTTGGCTTCACTCGAATCGTCCTCGCCGTCGCCCTGAGCGCCATCATTGGTGCTTTCGTTCAGCTCGAAGTCAGACAGTGATTGTTGAAAGAACTGGTCGAAGCAACGGTTGAAAACCACTTCCTCTTCCGGGGTTTTAGCGAGTGTCATGCCAAGGCCATCTCGCAGCAGCGTTCGGTCTGCATAACCCAAAGCCTTGGCAACGGTCATGGCATCGAGAGTCTCGGCCGGCGACACCCTCACGTCGTGGCTGCGTAGCACCTGAATAAAGCTCACGAGGTTGGATTGCATGCTGGCCGGTTTCCTGTTCTAGCTCTCTACCGCATGCTTTACCAAAACACGCAGTTCTGCCTCGGCGGTCTCAATATCGTCTTCAAATTTAAGCAATACGTTGAGACTTGAGCGCACGAGTTCCTCATCCAGATGATCGGCGTGCAGCAGCAGCAAGCTGCGCGCCCAGTCGATCGTTTCGGAGATGGCGGGTGTTTTCTTCAAGTCCAGATCTCTGACGGAATGAACAAAATCAACCAGCTGATGGCGCAGTTGAGCATCTACGTCAGGTACCCGACTCAGAACAATTCGCTCCTCTAGTTCAACCGTGGGGAAAGGAATGTACAGGTGCAGGCAGCGGCGCTTGAGAGCGTCACTGATATCGCGCGTATTGTTACTAGTCAGGAACACCATCGGGGCTGTGCGAGCTTTGATCGTGCCTATCTCGGGTATGGAGATCTGATAGTCGGACAATATTTCCAGCAGCAGAGATTCAAATTCATAGTCGGACTTATCAATTTCATCGATCAGCAGGATAGCGCCTTCGTCTTCCTGCATGGCTTTTAGCAGTGGGCGCGGTTCGAGGAAGTCCTCGGAGTAAAAAATATCGCCAAACTGGTGCAAGCGCTCTATTGATTCTGCGAGTCCCTGAGCGCCTTGTAGCAAGTCACCGAGTTTTTCTTTAAGAACCTGGGTATAGAGCAACTGCTTGCCGTATTTCCACTCGTAGAGTGCCTTGGCCTCGTCAAGTCCCTCGTAGCATTGCAGACGGATCAGAGGCAGAGCCAACATCTCGGCTGTGGTTTTTGCCAGCTCCGTTTTACCGACCCCGGGCGGACCCTCAACCAAAATAGGTTTACGCAGTTGAAACGCCAGGAATACTGCGGTCGCTATTTTCTTGCTACAGATGTAGCCGTACGACTCAAAGCCTGACTGTATAGCTTCAACTGATGCCAGTTGGGGAAAATCTAGGGTATTCAAGGGATGACCTCATGATGGCGTAGCGCCATTGTATACGAAGGACGGCGTGGGACTAACCGCCAGTCATGTTCATAAATCGGACAATATCGGGTTCGCTGTTATTGTCGAAGTGGTGTTTCTCGGGCTTGAGCGTCATTGCCTGGCTGATAGCATTTTTGAGTAGCTGCAGATCAGCATTAGGGTCGC
Source organism: Halioglobus sp. (assembly GCA_039990395.1). Taxonomy (GTDB): domain Bacteria; phylum Pseudomonadota; class Gammaproteobacteria; order Pseudomonadales; family Halieaceae; genus CALINF01. The sequence continues at coordinate 253,551 of JBDXFZ010000041.1, read as the reverse complement.
GCAACACCTGTCGTAGGTCGACACTGTGTTCATTGCCCAGGCACAACAAGAGGCGACCCTCCACAGTAACCCGAACCCGATTACACAGATGGCAGAAATTATTGCTGTGTGGCGAGATAAAGCCAACTTTCGACGCGTATCCCGCTACCCGATGATAGCGGGCAGGGCCGGCATTACTTGCCGGATCACCGAGCGCCTCCAGGGCAAATTCCCGGCTCAGTGTGTCGTGCAAGCTTGCGCTGCTGATAAAACTAAGCGCTCTATCATGTTCCTGTATCTGCCCCAGCGGCATCTCTTCTATAAACGCAATATCAATGCCCCGGTCGCAGGCAAACTGAACCAACTGTGTAACCTCGTCGTCGTTTCGCCCCTTAAGAATCACGGCGTTGAGGCGAATGCTGTCAAAACCGGCGGTGACAGCGGCATCAATTCCAGCCACCACCTGGTCGAGGTTGCCATAACGCGTGAGGTGGCGAAATTTGCGAGCGTTGAGGCTGTCCAGGCTGATATTGAGGCGATTGACGCCCGCGTTTTTAAGATCCAGCGCCAACCGCTGCAATTGTGAGGCGTTAGTCGTCATGGCCAACTCATCAAGCCCCGGTAAAGCGCCCAGTTTTTCTACCAATGACAGTACATTGTTGCGCACGAGCGGCTCACCCCCCGTCAGGCGCAGTTTGCGCACACCCAATTCAGTAAAGGCCTGCCCCAATTGCGAGATTTCTTCCAGGCTAAGGACCTGTGGCTTGGGGATAAAGGTCATATCTTCTGCCATGCAGTACACACAGCGGAAGTCACAGCGATCGGTGACGGACAGGCGCACGTAGTCAATGTGACGACCAAAACCGTCTATCAGTTGGCTGGTATTTTCAGGCATTTCGCCAGTGTAGCGGTAAGCGCGCCGCGACTCTAGTGCCGTTCAATGCCAGTGAAATGCACGGTCGTAGTGCCCCGGGTGATGGCAGGTTATCTCAAGATAGCTTTACAGGGCTGTGCTGCTGCGACAGGATTAGGGTTTTCACGGGGGAAGAGCACATTGAAAGTGGTCTCAAGACATTTGGGCGGATTTGAGCTTGGCAGCGCCAGGCGCAGAGCATTTTATGGTTCTGCCATATTGTGTGTGTTCATGCTGCCTTGGCCTGCTGCGTCGGCGTCATGTGACACGATTGATGGGATAGAGTCTATCTGTTCTCTGGTCGCACCAGAGGATGTTGTGCGCAGCCCCAGTCCGCAGCATTTACTATTTGGCCAGATGGCCGCTCCGGGGGGGTTGTTTGCGCTAGATACTCGTAACGATGCAGTGCTTAACTTGACATCACCAGGCGCACTGCAGGTGGAGACACAGGCCGGCTGGGGTGATCCTGCGTGCGTTGAGCCGCCCTCTGAATGGCTGTTGCACGGGCTCGATTCAACCGCCAGGCCCGACGGACGCTGGCAGCTGCTAGCGGTGAATCATGGCGGTCGTGAGTCGGTGGAGTTCTTTGAGATTGAATCCACACAAGCGGGTGATCTGAGGGCGATCTGGCGCGGTTGTGTTGAACCCCCAGGCGACAGCAGTTTAAACGATGTGGCAGCATTGCCTGATGGCGGCTTCGTCGTCAGCCAGCCCACGTCTGCCAGCGCGGGTATGGGCACGCTATTGTTGGCTTTGATGGGTATCGATAGCGGCTTTGTGTATCGCTGGAGACCTGATCTTGGCTTTTCTGAGCAGCCTGGCACGCAGGGGCGATTTCCCAATGGCGTGACCGTTAGCCCGGATGGCAGCACCCTGTATATGAATGAGTATATCGCCGGTCGATTGAGAGTGATTGATATCGCAAGCGGTGAGCAGTTGGGGGAGGTCGAGATAGACAAACCGGACAACTCCAATTGGAGCCAGAACGGCATGCTACTCGTAGCGTCGCATAAAGCCGGCATACTCGAGGTGGCTGGTTCACTTGAGCAGAGTAATGAAGAGCCGAGTCTGCTGCCGTTTGCGATTGTTGAGGTGAATCCGAAAACGCTGAAGATCCGCGAGTTGGTTGCGCGAGACGGGCCTCCGATGGGTGCAGGTACCGCAGCTATCGACGTGGGATCGCTCCTCTATGTTGGCTCCTATGTGGGTGATCGTATTATCAAGATTCCTTTTTCCCGCTGACCGGTAGCGCAAACACCTGTGGCTGAGTTGTAACACGTAATTATGATGACAGATGTAAAAACTGTGGCCTTGTGGGCAGGGCCACTGGCGGCGGCTCTGGCCTCCTGGAGTTTGCTGTTTAGCGGCTACGACTCCGCAATGGCGATTGTCACCTTTGTGGCAGTAGTGTGCGTGGTGTGGTGGATATTCGAACCCGTGCCTATACCGGTGACCTCTCTGCTACCCCTGGCCGCATTGCCATTGCTGGGCGTCCTGACACCCGCAGAGGTGGGGCAGGCCTATGGCTCTCCGTTGATTTTGTTGCTGCTCGGTGGCTTTTTGCTCTCCAAGGCCATGGAGCATTCCGGTGCCCATCGACGGATTGCGCTGGGGATGGTCAATCTGTTCGGAGCGCAGAGTGGGCGCAGACTCGTGCTGGGGTTCATGGTGGCTTCGGCCGTTCTTAGCATGTGGATATCGAATACGGCCACCACGCTGATGTTGTTACCGGTTGCGTTGGCGGTGCTTGATGGCGCAGAGGATAGAGAGCGATTGGCCCCCCCTCTGCTGCTTGGCATGGCCTATGCGGCGAGCGTGGGTGGAGTGGGTACCCCGATCGGTACTCCACCTAACCTGATATTTATGCAGGTGTACGAGGAGTTCACTGGGCGGTCGATCAGTTTTACCCAGTGGATGCAGTGGGGCATTCCGGTTGTGGTGATCATGGTCCCATTGATGGCATTGGTGCTGACACGTAACGTTGGCATGCGCCTGAATTTGCAACTGCCTGAGGTTGGCCCATGGAAGTCCGACGAGAAGCGTGTGATGGCTGTGTTTGCGCTGACCGCACTGGCATGGATTACACGCAGCGAGCCTTTCGGTGGTTGGCGCGCATGGCTGGATCTGCCTTACGCCAATGATGCCTCTGTAGCGCTGTTAGCCGTCATGGTGATGTTTCTGGTTCCTAGCGGTCAGGGCAAGGGGCGCCGGTTACTCGACTGGGAGCGTGCGGCCACAATCCCGTGGGGTGTGTTGTTATTATTTGCCGGCGGTATCTGCCTGGCCAAGGGCTTCGTCAACTCAGGATTGAGTGACTTAATGGGTAACTGGTTAGCCCAGATGACTGATATTCCACTTTGGCTTCTGATTGGCCTTGTTTGTCTGGTCGTCACTTTCATGACCGAGGCAACCTCTAACACCGCAAGTACCACGCTGCTTATGCCTGTACTTGCGGCAGCTGGGCTGGCGGCCGGGCTGCCGCCCGAGATGCTCATGGTTCCTGCGGCTATGAGTGCGAGTTGCGCCTTTATGCTACCTGTAGCCACCGCACCCAATTCCGTCGTGTTTGGCAGTGGTCTGGTGACTACGGCGCGCATGGCCCGAGAGGGTGTAATGTTAAATCTGCTGGGTGTGCTCGTGATAGGTACTGTTTGCTACTTATCTCTGAGTTAATTTGATGACTGAACTGCTGGGACAGCTATGAGCACTTCTCGCCGTATTGTGGGTTTACTACTCATCATTTCGTCACTGGGCTTGTTATACCCCGGTGTTACGCAACCGATACTGACACTGACAGGGCAGATCGAGAAATCGCAGATAGCCGAACTTGGCATCGACATGATTGCGGGGGAGGGGGCGGATCAACAGACTCGCTCCATGCTGGGCATGATTTCCAGCATGCTGGGCCTCGATCAGATACAGGGTCAGCTGGAGGCATACCGCAATACTCGCTCGATCTGGGGCACGGTGGACGCGTTGGCACGCACGGGTAATCTGCCGGTGGCATTTCTAATCGTTTTTTTCTGCTTGATTATTCCCGTGTTCAAACTTTTGCTGCAACTGGTTAGCTTAATCATCCCCGCAGCCCAATGGCGCGAAGGTTTGTTGTGGCTCAATGCCGTGCTGAGCAAATGGTCGATGGTGGACGTCTTTGTGATGGCCCTATTGGTGGCATTTATGGCGGGCAATGCGACTGGGCAAGCTGGCGATCTATTGCTAATGACTGCCCAATTGGAAGTGGGATTTTATTACTTTCTGGCGTATTGCCTGTTCTCAATCGCCACGAGCACGGTTTTGCGCGGTGCATCGACAAATAAAGGCTGAAGCGGCTTACGCAACATTATCTGAGCCGTTAATTGGAGCAGGCGCAAAAATGCGAGCCGACGACAGGATAGCCGGCTCGCAGACGTTTATCGATAATGTGTCTTAACGACCGGTTAAAGCTGCGCCATTATGGTTTCTGCGGAGCTCACGTCTACACCCGGACCGGGTTCAACATTGAGAGCAGTAATCGTGCCATCGTCGACAATCATAGCGAATCGCTGGCTGCGATGGCCAAGGCCAAAACCACTACCATCCAGCTCAAGGCCCAGCGCAGCGGTAAACTCGCCGTTACCGTCTGCCAGCATCAGGAGTTCCTCTGCATTTTGGGCTTTACCCCATGCATCCATCACAAAGGCATCGTTCACGGCCATGCAGACGATGCTATCTACGCCAGAGGCCTTAATCTTGTCGGCATTCACTACATAACCGGGCAGGTGAGTCATTGAACAACCAGGCGTAAAGGCACCAGGTACTGCAAACAATACGACTTTCTTGCCAGAGAATATCTCATCCGTGGTAATGTCGGTGGGTCCTTTTTCACCCATGGTTTTCAGGGTGCAGGCAGGAATTTTGTCGCCAGCTTGTACGGTCATTGTGTTCTCCTTCTGAGTGCTTTGAGTTGAAAGTGTCCCATCAAAAGAGCCACCTTCAGAAAATGAATCGGAATAATAGCAGATGCAGCTAGATCCGCACTGCCCTCTGTGTGGGTCGGCGGAATGCCGGTTGTTCTCTTCTGACTCGCGCAGGGACTATCTGCGCTGCCCGCAGTGTCTATTGGTCTTTGTGCCCGTGCAGTACAGGCTTTCTCGCGAGCTGGAGCGAGAAGAATATGACAAGCACGAGAATGCAGTTGATGATCCCGGCTACCGACAGTTCTTAGGTCGATTGTTCGACCCTTTGGTGCAGCGTCTGCCCGCTGGGGCCAGTGGCCTGGATTTTGGGTGCGGTCCGGGACCCGCATTAGCCCACATGTTGATGGAGTCGGGCTTTGAGGTAACTCTTTACGATAGTTTCTATCATCCTGATGATAGTGCGATGAGTGGTATGTACGACTTTATCAGTGCCACTGAAGTGGTCGAGCATCTGCACAAACCTGGCGCCGAGCTGGACAGGCTATGGAACATACTACGCCAGGGTGGTGTGCTGGGCGTGATGACCAAGCTTGTGATTGATGAGCATGCGTTCGCAAAGTGGCATTACAAGAATGATCCAACGCATGTCTGTTTCTTCAGTCGTGAAACCTGGCAATGGTGGGCACGTCAGCATGATGCTGATGTGGCTTTCGAAGGCAGTGATGTGATTTTACTGGGTAAACTCCGCTAGGAATCGGCGGGTGGTGCGTCCAGCAGGCGCTCGTAGATAGCTTCACAATCGCGGTAGAACTCCAGCTGCTCGTCACCCAGATACGGGGCGATCATCGTCAGTAACTGAAGTACGCCCTGATGTATGGTGACTTGAGGAGAGCGCGATTCATGCAGCAAGTGCTCGTAATTGAACCAAAACGTCAGCGTCAGCGTCATGTTATCGACTAGCCCCACCAGCTGCTGGTCCCGCGTTGCAATAACTGCCTGATCCATAAGGCTCTTGCAGATCGCGAACAGGGCTGCGCGCTTGAGTTGCAGAAGATGACGAAAGCCTCGCCGCATTTCGGGGTAGCGCTGGAGGAGATTGTCGAGGTTGTGGTATAGAAACCGATACTGATACATCTCCTCCATGACCACGTAGAGGTAGTACCAGTTGTCTTCTACCTGGCCATCGCCTTCACTGAGAGGTTGTTCGATAGCCGCAGTCAGAGTGCCAGATAGCGCCACGTAGTACTGCTGAAACAGCTCCGCGATGATCTGGTCTTTGCCCTTGAAGTGGTAGTAGAGGTTGCCGGGACTGATATCCAGTTCATTGGCTATGTCTACAGTGGTCGTATCGGCCTCTCCCTCTTCGTTGAAAAGGGACAGGCTGACAACCAGTATTCTGTCTCGGGTTTTCATGCCCGCGTAAGGTTAACTCTTACCCTTTCGCGCGCTGCTGCGGGATTTGGCGGGTGCTTTAACGGCTTTCTTGGGCTTTGCTTTGCTCGCCACCTTGGCTGCCGGCTTTTTGCGGGCTGGTGCTTTTTTTACCGGCGTTTTCTTGCGCGCACGGGTTTTCGAAGCTGGCTTTAGTACGCCCTGATCCTTCAGGGATTGAGTTAGCGATTCGAGTTGATTTGCCAAGCGATCGATCTTCTCGTGCAGTGCAAGCAGGTCTTCACCACGAGCAGGCCGCTGCAGATTGAAATTCTCTCTGACGCGATTGATTCGATCTTCTACCGAGCTGCGAGCCGTTGCACTAGCGCGCAACGCATCTCGTGCCTCCTCTTCAAGCAGAGTGCCGGCTTTTACCAGATCCTTGAAAAGCTTGGGACTCTCAACCCCGGCTTTTTCGAGCCGTCCCTGCGCCTCGTCAACGGCTTTGCCATAGGCGCCAACGCCTGCAAGCCAGATATTCTTGGCAATCTCACCTGCCTTATCGGTCACTTTATTCTTATCGTCACTCATGGGGACCTCCGATTTCTAGCCGACGCGCCGCCACAGTACGGTGTGGGTCGGGCGGACTATTAAACCAGATTGGCAGACAAAAAAAAGGGGTCACAATGTGACCCCTAGAATAGTCCCTGTCAGGCAGGGATAAGTGGACCTGGATGGTGTTGCTTAAGCAGCAGCCTTGAAGTTCAGTGTGTCCTTGAGCTCTTCAAAACGTGCCTTTGCCTTCTTCAGCTGAGCGTCCAGCTTTTTGCGATCAGTCAGGTTGTCGAGTTCCAACTTGGGCAGTTCGATCTCATTGATTGCCTTCTTGGCAGTCTTCTCGACCTTGGTGCCACGCTTGACCAGCTCTTTGTAAGCCTTGTCAGTCTTGTTGCGACGAGCTTCCAACTGGTCCTGCATAGTGTTGAACTGCTCTTGTACTTGGTCGAAAGCCTTGCCGTAGAAGCCGAGGCTGGCCAGGAATGCGTTGCGGTAAGCTTCCTGCGCGCGAGTTGAGAAAACAGGTGCCGCTTTTTTGGCAGTCTTCTTGGGAGCAGCTTTGCGTGCTGCAGGCTTGCGCTTGGCAGTCGCTTTCTTGGCTGCTGTCTTTGCTGCAGGCTTGCGCTTAGCAGTAGTCTTCTTTGGTGCTGTCTTAGCTTGTTCAGCCATGATATTTCTCCTTGGTCTTACTGGGGTCTGCGGATAAGCCCGCTATGAAGGCAAGATTAGGGATAAAAATTAGAATAGGCATACTAAAAACGGATAAGAACTACAGTCGAATCTGGCCAATCGAGAAAGCAGGGTCGAACACTCAAAAAAAAGCCCGCTATCGCGGGCTCTATAGTCAGGTGATGCCTATTACGCGGGCATCAGGCTGAAGGGCCAGCCTGAACGATGGCGTCCGACACATCAAAGTTCTTGATGTTTTCTTGGAACAGCTTCGCCAGTTTGGTGGCTTGCTCATCATAGGCGTCGTTGTCTCCCCAATTGGCGCGTGGGTTGACGTATTTCGCATCTACACCGGGAATCGATGTTGGGAATGTCAGATTGAGCGTGTCGAGGTGCTCGGTGGGCGCGTTTAACAACTCACCACTTTGCGCCGCGGCGACCACTGCGCGGGTAACAGGAATCGGGAAGCGGGCGCCCGTGCCGCCTGGCGCGCCTGAGCCACCGGCCCAGCCGGTATTGATCAGGTAGACCTGACTGTCAAAGTCCTCTATTCGTTTCATCAGCAGCTCGGCGTAGTCGCCAGCCGGGCGCGGCATGAAAGGTGCGCCAAAGCAGGTGGAGAATGTAGGGTGAATACCTGCCTCCGCGCCAAGTTCTGTAGAACCCACCCGAGCCGTATAGCCACTGAGAAAGTGAAATGCCGCCGCCTCCTTGGAGAGGATCGACACCGGTGGCAGTACTCCGGATACATCGCATGTCAGGAAAATTACACACTTGGGCTCGCCACCCGCATTGGAGGTTGTGCGCTTATCAACGTGTTCAAGTGGGTAGCAGCACCGTCCATTTTCAGTGAGGCTGGTGTCGCAGTAGTCCGCGTTGCGATGGTCATCGAGCACCACGTTCTCGATAATGGCGCCAAATCGAATGGCATCCCAGATTACGGGTTCATTCTTCTGGCTAAGGTCAATGGTTTTGGCATAGCAGCCACCTTCGATGTTGAATACAGAGCCTTTTGCCCAGCCGTGCTCGTCGTCGCCAATCAGATAGCGATCCGGGTCGGCAGAGAGCGTGGTCTTACCGGTGCCCGACAGGCCAAAGAACAGTGTTGTATCGCCACTGTCACCTACGTTGGCGGAGCAGTGCATCGACATGACATCCTTCTCCGGCAAGAGGAAATTTTGCACTGAGAACATGGCTTTCTTCATTTCGCCTGCGTAGCGCATACCTGCGAGCAGAATCTTGCGCTGACCAAAGTTGATGATGACCACGCCATCAGAGTTGGTGCCATCGCGTTCGGGATCGCAGACGAAGCCTGCTGCGTTGAGGATGTTCCACTCAGGCTTGCGGCCGGAATTGTAGGTATCTGGACGAATAAACATGTTGTGACCAAACAGACCCTGCCATGCGGTCTCGGTGGTGACCTTGACGGGTAGGTAGTGATCTACGTGTTCGCCAACGTGCAGGTGGCTTACGAAGCGATCACGCTCGCTGATGTAGGCCTCGACTCGATCCCAGAGGGCGTCAAACTTGCCGGCGTCGATCGGGCGGTTTACTGAGCCCCAATCGATGGCATCTTCGGAGCTGGGCTCACGCACGATAAACCGGTCTGCTGGAGAGCGCCCGGTGCGCTTGCCCGTGGTTACCAATAATGCGCCGGTATCGGCCAATATGCCCTCATCTCGACGCAGGGACTCTTCAACTAATTGTGAGGATCCCAGATCGGTGTACTCCTGGGCTGTTTGCAAATCAGCAGTCATGGTGTGTCCTGTAGGGCTGGTAGAGCGCTGTCCTGTGTGGGCTCGCTCCACCTCATTCTAGGGGGTTTGGGGGCAGGCATTATGTCAGAATCCCAACAGGTTGCGAACCGGATTGGCGAAATAATCGGACCACCCGTGGCTTTGCAATTTGGCAGCTTTGAGGGGCTCTAGTGCAGCGTGTGGGGGTCTTCGCCTTCAATGAGTACTTTCAGGTCATCAGCACTAAACAGGTACTGTTGATTACAGAACTCGCAATCCATGGTGATATGCCCAATTTCCTCAAGTAGTTCACGCACTTCCCCGGGCGGCAATGACGCCAGTGCGCCAAACGTTCGCTCACGCGAGCAGGTGCAGTGAAACGTGACACCACGAGGTTCGAACAAGCGCACAGGGTCCTCATGAAACAATCGCATCAGAATATCCTGAGCGATCAGATCCAATAGCTCCCTATTGGTGAGCGTGCCCGCCAGGGAGCACACATGTTGCCATTGCTCCTGTCGTTGTTGCGGATCCTTCACCACTTGTGCGGGTAGCTGCTGTAGTGACATGCCTGCCGCGTAACTGCCGTCAGACGCCAACCACAATCGGGTATGTAGCTGCTCGGAATTCTCGAAGTACGCGTCCAAACTGCGTGCGAGAGAGCCTTTTACCAAAGGTACGATTCCCTGGTAGCGCTGCCCTTTGTCAGGATCGATGGTGATAGCGAGCTGTCCATCTGCTAGCAGCTGATCAAATTCAGTCGCTGTTGCCTCCTGGGCACCCCGTGCGATAGCTCGCACCTGAAAATGGTTGTTGCACTCCACCATGAGTAGTGGAATCTGTCCCTCACTGCGCACCTGCAGGATGAGTTTACCTTCGAATTTGAGCGTGGAGCTCAGTAGCACCGCTGCAGCAACGAATTCGCCCAGCAACACGCATACGCCTGGCGCGTACTGGTGATTAGCAAGAATATCCTCCAGTACACGATTCACATGCACGGTTTCTCCGCGGATATCTGCCTGTTCAAACAGGAATCGTCTAGCAATATCGTCGGTCGATTCGGTTGCGCTAATGTTGGATTCACTCATGGCGCTAGTGTAATCGATTGATGGCTAAAAGTTGCAGACATGGGGTGATAATTGCAGGGGCGCAGCCAGAGGGTTGTAGTGTGAGTATGCTACAGTGCCGCCTTTTTGGGGCGGGCAGCGGGTGAACAATCTTGTGCTCTACATCGCAACGGTGCTTATCTGGGGGTCAACCTGGATAGGGATCAAGTATCAGTTGGGTGACGTGTCGCCGCTGGTATCCATCGCTCACCGCTTCATGCTGGCTGCAGTGTTGATCTTTGCTTATCTGTTGCTACGGCGACAGCTCACGCGCGTCTCCACGGTAAATCATCTGTTTATCGCGTTACAGGGCTTGTGCCTCTTTAGTACCAATTATGTATTCATTTACACGGCTACCGCTCAGCTCACCAGCGGTCTGGTGGCAGTTGTCTTTTCCACCATGGTCATAATGAATATGGTGAACGGTGCGATTTTTCTCAGGGTGCCTATGAGTCCAATGGTTGCCTTGGGAGGCGCCGTAGGCTTATTGGGGATGGCAGGGGTATTTCTGCCAGAGCTGCAGGCACTTGACCTCAGTGATGCCAATTTTAGAGCTCTGTTGATGTGTCTGGCCGGTACGCTGTCAGCATCCCTGGGGAATATCGTGGCTGCTCGTAACCAGCGCCACGGTATTGGTGTGCTGACCTGCAATGCCTGGGGCATGTTGTATGGATCGCTCGCACTCTACGTCGCGGCGTTGCTACTTGGGCATCGCATTACGCTTAGCGTCGAGCCTGCTTATCTGTTGTCGCTGGTCTACCTGTCTGTGTTTGGCTCAGTGGTGGCATTTTGGGCTTATATCACCCTGATCGGACGCATTGGTGCAGACCGCGCCTCGTATACCTCATTACTATTTCCTATAGTAGCGCTGGCCATCAGCACGCTGCTGGAGGGATATAGCTGGACGTGGATAGCGGCTGGTGGATTGTGCCTGGTGCTGGTAGGTAACGCGCTGGTGATGCACCGAGGTAGGGCCTGAACTATACTCGATCGTCCACACTCGACTGACGATATAGATCAGGGATAACAATGGCCAGTTTTCGCGTTACCAAGCCGTACACCATGCCTAAGGAGGAATTGCGTGAAGCCGCCCAGGGTCTGGCCGCGACTCTCGAGCAGCAGCACGGGGTAAGGTCGCGCTGGGAAGGGGATACGGTACGAATAAAGGGTGCCGGGGTAGACGGTAAGCTCTCTTTTCACGATGGTCTGATCGATGTGTCAGTGCAACTGGGCTTGCTGGCCTCCGCGTTCAAGGGTGTACTGCAGAAAGAAGTCGAGCGTTACCTGGACGAGTACATCACCTGATCAGGTGGGTGTGGGCCAATGGGTCCGCGCCGGTTACCAATTGCGCAAATTCCTCTGCAAGCGCCTTGCTACACTCTATGCAGTCTTCCCAATAGCGAATGCGCTCATCTGTTCCCAGTCGCCGGAAGTCGTTGCGATCGGGGATTTTGCCGTAGGGCAGACTGGCGATCCAATCTTCGCTGGGGCATAGCAGTACCAGGTTGTCGATCTCCGAGATCGCAGCCTCACGCCAGGGTAAGAATTTGTCGAACCACCCGGGAATAATGCTGGCCTTGAAATGGGGGTACAGGATCAGGCCGTCGCCTTGATACTGGCTCAGGTCGAAGTGATAGTCGATGATGCCGCCGTCCCAGTATTGCCCTGCCGGCCCTCCGGCGATGTCTCGCTCGCCTGTCAGAACAAATGGAATCGCTCCGCTCGCGTGCAGTACCGGTGCAACACTATCCGCCTCCAGAGGGACATACTCGCAGTCAAAGTCGTCCAGAGCCAGGCCGGGGTTGTGTTGGCTGCCACTGAAAAAGACCACGCGCTGGAACGCCAGCTTAAGCAGGTTTCGGCTGACTGCGTTGCCAAGCGCGGCAACGCCCATACCGGTTGCGAGCAGGGCTTGTGACGATGACGCGGCGGGCCCTCGGCCTCGCGCGGTCACAATATGTGTATTGATGCGAGAATGCGTCACCATCTGGCTAGCGCCGTCTGTACCTAGCATATCCTGAAGAATGCCGCGGCTGACTTCGCTGATCTCGGCGGTGTCAGGCTTGTCGGTATAGCGCTGATTTAGGTAGCCGTGCTCTAGCCGGGCAACCGCGCTGATGGGGTCGTCCATAGCGAGGCAGGCATGACGCCAGGAGCCGATCGATGATCCCAGCGCCGATAGCGGCCTGGTTCCCCGTGCGAGAAAGTCGCCGAACAGAAATCTGTCTAGCTGTCCCAAAACGAACCACTTGGGTCCTCCGGATGCACCTAGCAGCAGCGAAAAGTGGTCGGGGGACCACCCTCCGTCAGCGATCCGCCTGGCCGCATTTCTTCCAAGATGAACCGCTAGAGCTCTAGTGGCCACTGCGTACCTCGGCAGGTGTATGCCCGGTCCACTTGGTGTAGGCGCGGCGGAAATTCGACGCGTCGTTGAAGCCCACCATATACGCAATGGATGATAACGGTAGCCGCGTATTTTGTAGGTAGCGGGTCGCATGCTCGGCGCGTACCTTGTCCAGTAAAGCCTGGAAAGATTGGTCCTCCTGCTCCAGTCGACGGCGATATGTTCGCGGGCTGAAATTCAGCATGCGAGCGATTGTTGGCATTTGTGGGTACTGGCCTTCCAGCTTGCGCAGCAGTCTCAGTGTTTGCTCTGCGACAGAATCCTCTTCCTCAAGGTCTGCAAGCAGTCGTGCGCATTCCGACTCATAGAGGGCACGTAAAGCCGTGTTCGACGAGGGTAGTGGCATATCCAACAAGTCGCTGTGGAAGCTGATGCGGCCGCGAATGCAGTCAAACACAACGTCGTCTCCAAGCACGGTGAAATAGTCTTCGGCGTGAGCGGGGCGCGGATAAGGGACCTCCAAATGAAACTGGAGGTCGTCGAGGTTAAGCAGGCCTCGCAACGTATTGAGAATCGCCGCGTACATCAGTTCATAGGCAAACTCCACGCTGTTTTGCTGCGGGGTGGAGACTGTTGTGAGGATGCACCGTTGCCCAACGGTTTCAAATTCGAGATACAGCTCTGGAGACAATAAGTGATAGTACTTAAGAAATAGCTCCATTACCTGGCGCAGATCTCTGCAGGTCATAAATGCCTGGCCAAGCACTGCGTGAGCACTCAGGTTGAGCCTCAGCCCAAGTTTCAAACCCAGCGCGGGGTCACGGGTCAGCGTAAACGCATTCTCCACGAGTCGTGAGAAGTCCTGCTCTCCTACCCTGGCGCCAATTCCCGATATACCTGTGTCCTGAAGCGATGTGCCCTCTAGCAGGGAATCACGGGAGTGACCCTGCTCCTCGATCATGTCGATGAGAATCAGAACATACTGTGCGGGAGTTGTGGCTTTAGGCATGCCCTATTTGGCCATAAATGACCCCATATTGACAAGGCTTTACCTCGTTGGCTTTTCTTGCGTCCGTCATGATCAAGATCCACAGCCTTAGGGAGAAGGCCTAGCATAGCGAAAGTGCAGTGGACAGCTAACTCAGTGGCTACCCCGATCGGTCGATAGGTTTTTCAGGGCAAAAAAAAGGCCGGCGATTAGCCGGCCTTTTTTGTGAAAGCTACTATTGGCTTAGGCAGACAGTGCCTTTACCTGGGCGTTCAAGCGGCTCTTGTGACGAGCAGCTTTGTTCTTGTGAATAATGCCCTTGTCAGCCATACGGTCGATCACCGGGACGGCAGATGCGTAAGCCGTTTTTGCTTGCTCGGCATCGCCACTTTCGATAGCAGCGAGTACCTTCTTGATGTTGGTACGTACCAGCGATCGCAGGCTGGAGTTGTGAGTGCGACGCTTCTCTGACTGGCGTGCGCGCTTCTTTGCTTGTGGTGAATTGGCCACGGTGTAGTCCTCAAATAGGGTGTAAAATCAGGAGGCGAGATTATTCACACTTCACCAGACCTTGTCAACCGCATAGAACCCCCCTTATGTCGCTCCAAACCGCATTCCTGCTGGCGTTGCCGTTCACTGTGGCGGCGCTGGGTGTACACGCTATACTGCCGCATTCGCGCAGGGGGTAGGTAATGGCACTGGACATCGAAAGCATTCATATTTGGCGCTCAGCGGAGGGCGAGCATCACATCGAGTGGCAAGCCAGTCATCCGGAGACGCAGGTAGAAATAACGCCCGAGCACAGGGGCCCGCATCAGGTAACCTATCACCCCGATTCACCGCAAGGTGTGCGCGCTCGCGTGCAGGGGCTGCCGCGAGACCGCAGGCACGGGTTTCAGGTGCGTGATCAGCATGGCAACGCCGATTTGGTGTTTGAGCGCAAACTCGGCTTGGAGGGCACCCCCAACTTTCGCGATTTTGGTGGTTATCGCACAACCTCAGGCGAACGCGTGCAGTGGGGCTTCCTGTACCGCTCAGGACAGCTCTCCAACCTGACCGATACTGATCTTGCGCTGCTGGACAACCTGCAGCTTGATCTGGTGTGCGACTTCCGTCGAGAAGAAGAACAGTACGAGGCCCCTAATCGGCTTCCCACACAGCATCGCCCCCGTTTGGCCAGCGTGCCCATTGTGCCGGGTAGTAACGCGAATTTTTTTGAGGAAGCGCAGCGAAATGGTGGTGGTCGTCAGGCGATGTTTGACTTTATGGTAGACATCAATCGGGACTTTGCGCTGGTACAAAATGCCGCGTATCGGTCGATGTTCGAGGAAATTCTGGCGGTCGATGATGCACGTTTCCTGGTGCACTGTGCGGCGGGCAAGGATCGGACCGGGTATGCTGCGGCCATTATATTACTTGCTCTGGGCGTGCCTGAGGCTATCGTGATGCGTGACTACTTAATGAGTCAGCAGTTTTTTGTCCCAGAGGATGAAATTGACTACTTACGCGAAAAATACGCAATGCAGTCTGCCGCCGATGAGATGATAATGCCGGTGCTAGAGGTTCACGAGGACTATCTGACGATGGCATTGAACACCATCAATCAGGAATATTCCTCATTTGAGACCTACCTGGAGGAGGCTTTAGGCGTTGGTGAAAAAGAATTGACTGAGCTGCGCACCCGCTATCTCGTTCGGGCGTAGCGTTTACATTCGGTCACTGCGAGGCTGACGGGTCCGGCTGGGTTACCTCCGATTGATTGGACGCGCAGGCTGTTTTAGCGGCAGCGATTTGCTGGGTTTCGCACCCGTCGCTGTTCTGTTCGCCAATGCACCATCGCGCCTTGTTGTCTCTAGAGGTGAGCACGTATTTCTTGCCGTTTGAACACTTCAACTGATAGGTCGTGTAGGCGGCGCCGTCTTCACCTGTTTTGTTCTCCAGGAACTGGATGCTGAGCGGTTTGGCAGCATAGACAGTGAATGCCGCCGGGAGTGTCAGCGACAGGATCAGAAGTCCGCGCGCGGCGGTCATAGCAGGGATCAGCCTAGCGCGAGCCAGACAAGTATCCAGCCGACCGCTGCAAGCAGCAGAGACTGTCCGGCTTTGTCCAGCCGGGAAAAGCTGTAGAGATAGGACAAGGGCGGCATCAGCAATGTACACATACCCCAACTGTAGTCTTCTTTCCAGGATTCGATCAGCAAAACTACCCAGCTTGCCAGCAGGGCAACAATGCCAAACACCAGGAGTGCTGCGCTCGGTGCGTCCATGTTTCCTCCAAATACGTGCGACGACCTAACGGCCGAATAAAGGTCGAATATTGAAGCGGGGCAGGGTAGCAGAAAGTGGGCGTGCAGTCAGTGCCCAGCTGCGCGGAATTTATCGTAGAAATCCGGGTACTCACTGAAGGCTCCCTGACTGCGCTCGGTTTCTGATCGGGTATGACGGATGACGTACCTCGGTAATTTGGGTATCGTGTGGCGCTTTACTGTACAAGGAATGACGCGTGAGCGATCCATTTGCCGAGATAAGGCCCTATCGTGACGAGGAAGTCGCTGGGGTACTGAATCGGCTTCTGTACGATCCGGAGCTTTTAGATGCTCTGGCCAGATTGCGCGCTGGCAAGTTGGCCAGCGTATTGCCTTTCGTTTGGCGCTTTCTGACCCGAGTGTATTTGCGGCGTCAGTTGCGCGGTGTGGCCACCGTGCATGACATGCAGATGGTGGTAAAGAGCTATATGGATCGTATGATCGAGGAGACAACCGGCGGCTTTACCGTATCGGGCCTAGACGCGCTGGATCCCGCCAAAGCCTATGTGTTTATGAGTAATCATCGCGACATCGCTATGGATCCGGCGTTTACCAACTATGCACTGCACACCGGCGGTCATGACACCATTCGTATTGCCATAGGCGATAATCTGCTCACCAAGCCCTGGGTGTCAGACGTGATGAGGCTGAACAAGAGCTTTATTGTGAAACGCTCGGTTAATGGTCCGCGAGAGTTGTTGGCAGCCGCAAAGACCCTCTCGGCCTATATCCAGTTTTCCATAACGCAAGAAGGTGCGCCGGTCTGGATAGCCCAGCGAGAGGGGCGCGCCAAAGATGGGTTCGATAAAACGGAGCCAGCCGTTATCAAGATGCTGTCGATGAGCCGCAACAAGAGCGAGCAGTCGTTCGGCGAGCATATCGCGAGTCTCAATATCGTTCCCGTTGCGATCTCCTATGAGCTGGATCCCTGTGATGAGTTGAAAGCTGGCGAGTTACATGAGCGCGCAGAAACTGGTTCATACGAGAAAGCAGAGCAGGAAGATGTTGCGTCTATTGGTCGCGGCATCGCGGGCGCCAAGGGCAGTGTGCATGTGAGTTTTGGTCAACCACTGGATGCTAATTTTGACAACGCGGTTGAGGTAGCGGCCGAAGTTGATCGTCAGATTCTGAAGGACTACTGTCTGCATCCAACCAATCTTTATGCCTACCGGCGCATGCATGAGTGTGACCCGCCTGATGCCGCGGATTTGTATCTCGAGCCAGGAGCGGTCAGTGAGGCAGACTTCCAACAGCGCATTGATGCCATGGCTGCGCCTCTGCGCCCGCTTGCGCTGGCGATCTACGCCAACGCGGTCACACAGAAAATTAAAACAGCGACGGGTGTAGAGGACGCCACCGACCCCTCTTGCTAAGCGATGCACTGAAAGACTCAATTCGTGAAGCCTACACGGCTATTATTGAAAGCAAGTCGCTAACACCTCGCTGGGGTCAGCGACAGATGATAGCCGAGATTGCCAACACGCTGGGGCGTATACCAGGGCCGGGCGAGACCAAAACCGAAGGCTCTGCAGTCTGCGTGATAGAGGCAGGTACCGGCACTGGCAAGACGATTGCCTACGCGGTGTCCGCGATTCCCATAGCCCAGGCGCTGGACAAGCGTCTGATAGTTGCAACCGCGACAGTGGCGTTGCAGGAGCAATTTGTTAACAAGGATCTTCCCGATATCCGTCAGAGCAGTGGGCTGGAATTCAGCTATGCCCTGGCGAAAGGGCGCCGTCGCTATGTCTGTCTATCCAAGCTTGACCGCCACTTGGCCCAAAGTGAGGGCGACACTGCCCTCTTGCCGCTGTATCCGGATGAGGTGGCTGCCGCCACCGGGGCAGACGCCATGCCGTTTTATAACGCCATGATAGATGCTCTCGCGCGCGGCCAGTGGGATGGCGACCGCGATAACTGGCCTGACAATATCCCCGAAGACGTCTGGTTTGGCGTAACGACCGATCATAGCCAATGCAGTGGCCGGCGTTGCCCGAATATTGGCCAGTGCAGTTTCTTCCGCGCGCGTGACGAGCTACAAAATGCCGATATCATTGTCACCAACCATGATCTTACGCTGTCGGATCTCGCGCTGGGTGGAGGCGCCATCCTCTCGGAACCGGAGGACAGCATTTATATTTTCGATGAGGGTCACCACCTACCCGACAAAGCCTTGTCGCATTTTTCAACGTTCTGCCGATTGCATACCACTATTTCGTGGCTGCAGGATTCACGCAAGCTGCTTGCTCAGGCTGCCCCGATGCTATCGGGCCTGCCGGCGCTGCAGCGGCCACTGGAGTTGCTGCCGGGAGAGATGGAAGAGGCGGTAGCGTCGCTGCAGGTAGCAGAACAAACTGTCGCCCAATTGTTCGAGGAAGTGGATCTTGAAGAGGCCCGAGATGATCCACAGCTTCGCTTTGAGCATGGCTTGGTACCTGCCGCGCTGCTACCTGTCGCTGCTGCCCTGGAGGCGAGATTCCAGAGCCTGTCGTCGCATCTGGCCCGCATGGAAAAAGAGCTGGAAGATGCGCTGGAAGACGAGTTCGTGACGCTCGATAAATCCGATATAGAAACCTGGCATCTCAATGTGGGTGCTATGAGCGGCCGCGCCGACAGCACGTTAGCACTGTGGCAGGAGTTCGCGGTTACCGGCGAGGATGATGTGCCTCCCAAGGCGCGTTGGATCACCATGCTTAACAGTGGTGGTCAGTTTGGATTCGATCTGCGCTGTAGCCCCATTCTGGCCGCAGATATTTTACAGGACTACCTGTGGACGCGGGCAGCGGGTGTTGTGGTTACCTCTGCAACGATTACAGCGCTGAACTCCTTCGATCGCTTTATCTTGCATGCCGGGTCTCCCGAGGACGCTATCTACAAGGTGGTGGCGAGTCCATTCGACTATGCCAGTGCGATATTCAGCGTGCCTGCTATGGACTGTGAACCAAGGGATGCGCAGGCTCATACCGAAGAGATTATTGCACTGCTGCCCCAGTTGCTGGATTTGGATGAGGGAAGCTTGGTGTTGTTTTCGTCGCGCCGGCAGATGTTGGATGTGTATCACGGCTCGAACGTCGCGCTTGGTGGGAAGGTGCTGATGCAGGGCGATTTCAGCAAGCAGGAAATTCTTCGCAGGCATCGCGATAGTATTGATCAGGGGCAGGGCAGTATCATCTTTGGTCTGGCCAGTTTTGCCGAGGGCGTGGACCTTCCCGGTGACTATTGTCGCCATGTCGTTATAGCGAAGGTTCCCTTTGCAGTACCTGATAGCCCGCTGGAGGCAGCGCTGGCGGAGTGGGTGGAAGCCCAGGGCCGCAATGCGTTTATGGAGATTAGCGTACCTGACGCCGCATTGCGGCTGGTGCAAGCCAGTGGTCGGTTGCTGCGCACGGAACAGGACACTGGTCGGGTGACGCTTCTGGATAAGCGTGTACTAACCAAGCGCTACGGCAAGGCGATTCTTGCTTCCCTGCCGCCGTTTGCTATCGAGTTACCCACAGCAGGAAGGTAGACCCTCGGGTAACCCAAATTAGCCAAAAATGGTGAGCAGCCAACCTGCGGTGCTGCGAGCAATTTGTGATCTTACAATGGGTTGCAACTTAGGCTGCCCAGCATTACAACTTTCTGATCGACTGCAAATTCCGGCAGCATTACGGTGCAGGTGTTTTGCGACTTCGCTACCGTAATTGCCTGCACGCCTTTGCTCATCTCGGCTTGAAAATAACCATACTCATCGGTTAAAGCCAGTCCTTCTATGCCCCTGATGAGTGCGTTCGAAATCGCATTCCCCGAGCCGTCCACAATTCTGCCTATAGCAACGACCACCTCTTGCAGCTTAGCTTCTACGCTAATCACGTTCCCCGGGTACAGCGTTAAGGGTCTGCCTTTGTATTGTATGGTGGCAAGCGAATTCCCTACTGGGATGAAATCAAGCTCAAACACTTCGTACGCGGTGGCCGAGATGAATACTTCTGAATTCAGGCCAATGGTAGCCTGCCTGGTGCCGTTGACCATGACATCTACCTCAATGTCAGAGTCTCCGTCACTCAGCACTGAGACCAGAAAGCCCGAATTTGCACGTGATTTGCCACCAAAGCCAACGGAGCTGGTCGTTGCCGCAAAACTGGTTCGCACAGCTCCCGTGTACTCCCAGCTGTCAGTATCCATATTATGTTTGGTCGTGACAGACCCTCGACCGTGCTTGGAAGTTGCCTCGAAGCCAGATTCAATCGTGCTATTTTCCTGCTTGTCGGCCCGTATGCTTGCCTGATAACTATTGGGGCGCCCCGGATCGCTTTGCCAGGCTGTTGATACACTACCATTGATGTCGTTGGCGTTGGAACGACCGTTGATCTCTTCACTCTTGTATTCAGCGTTGGCTGAGTTGCTCCATGCTCCTTGTCTTGTGCGATAGTTCAGTCGGATCAAGGCTAGATTACTGCCATTGTTATTGGACAGTTCAAAGCTTGTCCCGACGTTATCCAGTCCGAAGAAATTGGCCGCGCTCCAGCGGATACCATAGTTCTTATTTTCTTCTTCTTCTTCGTTCTCGCTGTAATTCATGAACACGCCCAGCGTTCCATAGTCTGTACGAAAGCTACTGCTGATATTCGTTTGACGGGTATCAGTACCCAGCTGTGACTCCTTCCCGGCGGGAATGTCACCGGCTGATATCTGTCGGGTATAGGCGCTGATCTCTCCTAGCGAGTATCTATAGCGACCTCTGAACTCGAGGGCCG
The DNA here is from genome assembly GCA_039990395.1 of Halioglobus sp. Taxonomy (GTDB): domain Bacteria; phylum Pseudomonadota; class Gammaproteobacteria; order Pseudomonadales; family Halieaceae; genus CALINF01. The sequence goes on along the minus strand of JBDXFZ010000041.1, from coordinate 232,952 downwards.
ATGTAGAGTATTCATCGTAAGCAGTGGTCGCCTGAACCTCGTAGCTCACTCCCTGATGGTAAAGTCCAACTTCGGCCATAGTAGAATCATTGTTTACCGACACTCCCATCCGACCCGCTAAGGATTGAGATAGGCGTTTGTTTATGCCAGCTCTGACGAAATGTTCGCCTTGTAGCTCGGGTAAAATCTGGTCAGCCTCTGTTTCTGCATACTCACCAGCTTGAATAAAATATAGCGGTTGGTCTTCAGGAGGTATTCTGGCGGACTTGGAGTAAAACTGCGTTTCAGTGCGAGTGCGATTGGCCGAGTCTGTTATTACAATTTCAAGTTCGTAAGAACCGCTTGGAAGACCCCTTGGATTTAACTCCTGGTTTCCGGCGTCGTAGTAGGCAGAGTTTACCAGTCTGCCATCTTTGAAGAGTTGAACCAGGCTACGTGAATCAAGAAAGACTGCGAGCGTGCTACCAAGTGAGAACTCGAGGTCTTGTCGTGTCACTAACGAGCTCTCGAATGTTGCCCCCAGAAATTGCTGGTCCTGCATGAACACAAACTCTCCAGCGTTGACCCTGAATAGACCTGCTTTGTAGTCCAGTCCATTTTTCTCACGCTCGAAAGCGAGTGTGTCGATAGAGAAGTTGTCTGAATCAGTGTAATTGGAATCGAGTCGAACTCGATTTTCCTGATACCCAAGCAGTGTCGAGTTGGCCATGTTGTAGGCCGCGCCGATATCAGTGCCACCACTGCCAAAAAGGGCAAAGTCGTCGAGTAGCGACAGCCCCGCATCCGAAGGAGGCAGAAAATTTATCTGATCCAGAGAGCGGGTTTTGAGCAGATCGGGTCCCAAAAAGAGCTCTGCCCTCAATGTAGAGACATCAAAAATGACGCCAACCTTACTAGTAGTCATACGGCCACAGTCAGTTGAATATTTCGATCTACACACTAGCGAGGCATTCGTACTAAGTGGTAAAGCGAGAAGCTGCTTGAAGCTCTCGGGATCAGTCAAGTCATTGATCAGTTCTGCTACGGGCTCCGTCTGCAGAAGCGTAATAAAGGTAGGAGTGAATCTCGCCGGAACGGAAACTAAGAAGTAACCGCCATAAAAGACATCGACTAAAGTCTCTTGGGGTTCGTCGAGCGATTCAAATCCCTCAGGAATCCAGGCTGAATCACTATCTGCGGTGATTATCTTTTCACTAATATTGGAATCTGCAGTTTGCGGCTGTGTGTAGCTGTTACTCGACACTAGCAATGATGCCCACAGTATCTTCGCTACAGTAGTCACGGTTATTCGTCGGGTAAGCTCGTCTACCAGCTTGTTGGCGAACATGACAATAGATATTGGCAGGTGCAGGTGCATACGAAGATATTCAGCTGAAGTCCGCGGCGCCGTCTATTCGACTATTAGCGCTCGAGTACCGGATTGAGTTCTAAGGCCATACTGCGCCGGCCCATCGAAAGGCAGCTCCACTGACCAACTTGATCCCGCATAGACGCGGTGACCGGGAAGATCGACACACTTGCTTGAACCAATGGGGTTGCATTGCTTGCCATCCGTTAGAAGATAATTGGCATTGCCTTGATTGCTGAAACTGATGACGTTTCCAGTTCTCGTCACTACAGGCTTGGGCTCTGGGTTCGGCGGCAGCACGATTGCCAAAACCTGATAGGCAACAAGGATTTCGACCATGGGTGCTACGCCGTCATTTACGTCATTGTCTATCTCTGGCGGCTTTTGTATCGGCAAAAAATTTATGCGGTAGACGCGCTCCTGCGTTGATTCTGGCTGCAGGTTCAGAAGCCTGACAACGGAACTCGAGCCAGGCTCGACGATGAGCTTACTGGGCGTTGCCAAGAAGGCGGGGTTGTCATCAATCGCTACAGCTTTAAGCGTTTGGTCTTCAGTGCCTGGTGCTTCTACTTCAAAAGGCTCTACGCTCACGAAAAGACGCTCATCTGAATCGTCGTTGATCACAGAGACATCTTTCTTGGTACTCTTCGACTCGTCAAAGATCACCACGACCTTGTCTAGCAACAAGTCTGCCTTGGCTACTTCAGAAGCGGTTAGTGTTGTCAGGACAATCATTAAGTAGCAGCTGAATCCTAGTCTTTTCATATGCATTGCAGTAAACCTCGTAGCTATATTCATGGTTAATCTGTGTGGACTTATTCTGGAACGACGACCAGTTCGATCTTTGCGAAGCGGTCTGCCGGGCTTCGTTCTTGTTCATTCGCTGAGGGCTTGGCGCGTAGGCGGTCTATGGTTGAGCCAGTTATGGAAATCTGAACCACGGTCTCCCCGCCACCCGGACAGCCTGCATCGGAGCTTGCTGATCGACCATTTTTACCCTGGGTGAGGCTAACGCTAAACGAATGCACTCCAGTCTCGGTGTTGGCGGTATAAACCGCTGTTTTTTGGTTTGAGCCAAGCAGGGTGACGTTACCTCGGCCCTTGGGTACGCAAAGTGAAAAATCGGTACTACCGGTGGTAGAGAGTTGTCTTGACAGCGAATACTGTGTCTTAGGATCATTGAGATAGAACTCGCTCGGAGCAAGAGGCTTCGTTTCATTTGAAAGCGATTTTTCGGGCACTGCGGAAATAGCATTCGCTCTGCTACTGCGGGATCCCTCGGGAGCCATGGAAAAAGTTGCAGGGGCAAAAAATCTAGCCGGTTGAACGATCGATATGAAAACAGTACTGGTACCGACGGAGCGAGAGCCCAGTTCTCCGGCTGTCTCTGATTGGGCGGCATCAATTGACAGCAGGATAGTGCTGGAGCCAATGACCGCTGCCAGCTTTCTAACCAGCTCGAATAACCTACTAACTTTACTCATATCGGCTCGACCAGAAGAGTGAGAGACGCTCCATAGTTGCCGGTTGAGGCTTCTCTAAGTCCTGACTCGCTAACAGAGATGCGCAGCGTTGCGTTATCTTCTCCGCCGCATGAGTTAGAGGAGTTGTCTCCGGTGCCGTTCATCGAAGATGCCACCTGGACATTCTGCATAGACGCGCCTGCGATGTTGTCAGCAAATTGCAGATTGATAGGCAATTCATCCCCTTGTGAGCTAACCAGAGAGAAGTTCCCCGCACTGTACTGCGTTGAAGTGATGGTCAAGCGATAGTCTGTCGAGGCTGCATAGACACAGAAATTTTCGTCTACTTCAATACCGCCGGTGGCTAGGGGGTCAGTAGTCAGATTGATGTCATCGAGCCCGGAGATTTGTACCTGTGGATTTTCCACGCTGAGGAAGACTTGAAAATTTTGAGAGTCACTCCTGCGGTACCCTTTACCGCCCATTCCTGACAATGTGAAGCTTGCGGAATAGTTTCCGGCGATAGCTGAAGTCAGTTCGCCCTGCAGGATTGTTAGCTTTAATTCACCGTTGTCCCCATTGGGGCAGTTCTGTTTTTGGCCTCTGCGCTTGTGTATGGCCTCTTCGTTCAAAAACAGTCTGTAATTTGGTGAGCTCTTGATGTCTCGACTGGAAATATCAATCTGGATACGCTTGTTTCCAGTTTGGCTGGTATCGCCATTTCGATAGAGATAGAAGTCACTGTTGTTGCTGGCGCTTGAAAGTGTAAGTCTGTAGTCCTTGGGGTTGTTGTTGTCCCATGAGTCGATACACCCGGCTGTTGTCGTTGATAGTGTTCCTGCGTCATTCCACGTGCCAAAATCTATAGTCGGTATAGCCCAGATATTAAAGTCGTCCGCAGACCATGTGGGTGTAGCACTGAAGGTCATCGCGAGCACCGTGAGACTGTAGAGATACCTTGGCAAAGCAGACATGACTAATGTTATCCCTCAGCGCGCTGGCCTAGGCAGTTGATGCATTGCTGCATTTATAAAAGAAGGAACTGCAATAACGCGTTTACAGTCTGAAGCACGTTATTGCATCCATTTAGTTCTATATTTAATGGCTGTTTGGCTTAGATCGGCTCAACCAGGAACTGCAAAGTTCCAGAATAAGCGCCGGTGGTGGCCTCCCGAACTTCTTGCTCCGCGATAAATATCTCGTAGGAGTGAGTGTCGCTGCCGCCGCACGCGAATTCAGTGCTTGCACCGGTCAGTGTCTTGGCGGTGTTGTACGCAGTGGTGGCAGTGGAAGATGCGTCGACGCCAGTCTCTAGAGCAACAGTGTATTGAATGATGTCGCCATCTGCTGCGCCTACCAGTGCGAATTCAGTTGCGCCGCTTGCTGGGTTCGATGCAGTAATTTTTACCGAGTCGCCGCCATTTTTATACACACAAAATGAGCCTCCCTCCTGAGTGCCTCCTGTGGCTGTTTGTAGTACAGCCGGGATGGTTAGGTCTTCAATACCCGTAATTTTTACGGAGTCGTTAACCTGCAGCGAAACGTCGGTCGATCCTGTACTAGAAGCGCCTTGAGTGCCTTGTTGTGCTGCCAATGCTGAGTTGCTAGCCATTGCTACTGCCACTGTCGCAGTCGAAAGTGATAAAACCAGGGTTGTTTGTTTGATGTTCATCTTGATAGCTTCCTTTACAAAAGTGTCGTAAATGATTGGATAAGTCGCTACGTAATGTGCCAGGGGCGTGTCATCACATAGTCGATTATCTAATTGCAAAGGCGCTGCCAATATTGCCTCTCTGGGTTTCTCCTGATGATAAAGAAGGTATTTCTGTGACTTGGGTCACAGGGTGAATAGCGAGAGTATGTTTTTGAGGAGCCTTCAGTGTGTAAGAGAGGCAGCCAGCGAGAAGACAGAGGGAGGCTAGCGTCGCGAATGAGTGGCATTTTGCGATCGAATCGCAAAATGCAATTTATTGTGCGATTCATATGGCGAGCAAAGCAGCGCGTGATCAGTTTTGGTGTCTACTGACTTGACTGTTTTGCTCTAGAGTTAAGTTGGTGGATCAGGACTGCCAGTGGGAAAATGGCTAGGGTCCCTGACCCACCTTTACGATCAGCGCTCAGACGCGCTCGATAACAGTGGTGATGCCCTGACCCAATCCGATACACATGGTGGAGACACCCAGTGTCAGATCGCGGTCCTGCATAACGGTTAACAATGAACCGGTGATACGCGTACCCGAGCATCCAAACGGGTGCCCTAGTGCAATCGCACCGCCATGAACATTCACCTTTTCTTCCATATCGTCCAGGAGTTCGAGGTCTTTGAGTACGGGTATTGCCTGCGCCGCAAAGGCTTCATTCAGTTCCACCATCTCAATATCTTTTATGGTCAGCCCAGCCCGCTTAAGCGCTTTCTGCGTGGACGGCACAGGGCCGTAGCCCATGATGGAGGGATCAACACCTGCCAGCGCCATGCTCTTAATCCGCGCGATAGGCTCTAGGCCTAGTTGCTCCGCTTTTTCGGCAGACATCATCAGCATCGCTGATGCGCCGTCGGAGATTTGCGACGAGGTACCAGCTGTCACCGTGCCACCCTGCGGATTGAACGCCGGTGGCAACGAGGCCAGACCCTCGAGCGTGGTTTCGGGTCGAATGGTTTCATCTTCGCTGATTAGCTTCAGGGCGCCGTGCTCATCGTGACCCTCGAGCGCGATGATCTCATGGGAGAATTTGCCTTCAATTGTAGCCTTGTGAGCCAGCTGGTGTGAACGCAGTCCCATGGCATCTTGCTGCTCGCGTCCTATCCCATGCATCAATGCCAGGTATTCAGCGGTCATGCCCATCATGCCTGCGGCCTTGGCCACATTCAGTCCCAGCTTTGGATTGATGTCGACATCGTCCATCATTGGCAGATGACCCAAGTGCTCAACACCGCCCACGAGGTACACATCACCCAATCCGGCCATGATGTTTGCCGCAGCCGTTTGTAGTGCTGACATCGACGACCCGCAGAGTCTGTTGACGGTTTGAGCAGGTACGGTAAAGGGTAGTTGGGCGCGCAAAACCAGTGTGCGTGCCAGGTTCATACCTTGTTCGCCGCGCTGTAGTACACAACCCCAAATCAGGTCGTCGATTTCTGCCGGGTCCAGCTTCTCATTGCGTGCCAGCAGTCCCTGAATAACGCCCACCGACAAGTCGTCAGCGCGCACATTACGAAAACAGCCGTTCTTGGAACGCCCCATTGCACTGCGGGCGTAGTCTACGATTACTGCGTCTCTTGGATTCAAACTCACAGTCCTTCTCCTTCTATCACCCGTTGTTAGTAGTAAGTTTCGCCAGCGGCGAGCTTGTCCTGCATGCCCTGCGTAAGCTCGTAAGCTTTACCCAGGTGTGCAAATTTTTGTGATGCTTCGGCAATATGCGCAAGACCAACCGCGTCCATCCAGCGGAACACGCCACCGCGGAAGGGCGGAAAGCCAAGTCCGTAGAGCAGTGCCAGATCGGCTTCTGCTGCCGACTCCACAATGCCTTCCTCCAGACAACGCGCCATTTCAGTCGCCATAGGTAGCATCATGCGCGCGATGATGTCTTCGCGCTCAAACTCGGTGCGCTCGCCGGTTATCGGTGCTATCAGTGCATACGCTTCTTCCGATACGGTTTTCTTTGGCTTGCCTCGCTTGTCGGTAATGTAGTCGTAAAAGCCTTTGCCATTTTTCTGACCCAGGCGATCGTTATCAAACATCACTTCGGTTGCCGTTTTGAAATCCAGCAGCATGCGATCGGGGAAGCCCTCGGCCATCACGCCAGCGGCGTGGACGCCCGTGTCTATGCCGACCACGTCCATCAGGTAGGCCGGGCCCATCGGCCAGCCCCACCGCTCCATGACTTTATCAACAGCCTGAAAGTCAGCACCATCGCGCAGCAGCTTGGAGAAGCCGTCGAAGTAGGGGAACAGCACGCGATTTACAAGGAAGCCAGGGCAGTCTTTAACTACGATGGCTTTCTTACCCAGTTTATTGGCGTAGGCAACCGTGCGAGCTACAGCGCGATCCGAGGTCTTCTCGCCTCGGATGACCTCAACCAGCGGCATTGCATGCACTGGGTTAAAAAAGTGCATTCCGCAGAAATCTTCCGGGCGCATCAAGGCTTCTGCCAGGTAGGATATTGAGATGGTCGACGTATTGGACGCCAGGATGGTATTTTCGCCGATTTTCGTTTCGGTCTCGGCCAAAACTGCGTGTTTGACCTTCGGGTTTTCCACGACGGCCTCTACGACGATATCGACTTCATCAAAGCGGTCGTATTCCAGCATCGGGTCGATGCTGGTAAGTACCTGACCCATTTCTGTGGCTGTCATGCGACCTCGCGCCACCCGCTTGGCCAGAAGCTTATTGGCCTCAGACAGTCCCAGATCCAGGCCCTCTTGGGCGATATCCTTCATTTTGATCGGTACGCCACGGTAAGCCGATTGGTAGGCGATTCCGCCACCCATAATGCCGGCACCGAGCACGGCAGCATGCTCGACACGCTTGTCGGACGACTTCTCCCATTGCTTGGCCTTTTTGCTTAAAAGCTGATCCGACAGGAATACGCCAACGAGTGCAGCTGCCACATCTGTGGTGGCCAGCGCGGCAAAGCCGTCGGCCTCAATCTCCAGTGCCTCTTCCAGGTTCACCGTGCGAGCGGCTTCTATCACCTCCACGACCTTTAAGGGGGCGGGGTAGTGCTTGCCGGCCTGCTGCGCCACCATCGACTTCATGGTGAAAAAGGCCAGCATGGCCTCTGTGTCATTCATCGGTAGAGGATTGCTCTTGGCCTCACGGCGCGCAGTGAAATCGAGGTTGCCGTCAACCGCTTCCTGCAGCGTTGCGAGAGCGACCTTGCGCAGTTCCTGCGCTGGGGCGATGGCATCAACGGCGCCTACTTTCAAGGCGTTGGAAGCCGATTGCTCTTTGGCTGTGGCAATCCACATGACTGCTTCGTCAACACCAATCATGCGCGGCAGGCGAACCGTGCCACCCCAGGCCGGTAAAATGCCGAGTTTGGTCTCAGGCAGACCAATCTTAGCCGCTGTGCTCATTACGCGAAAATCGCAGGCCAGACAAAGTTCCAGGCCGCCGCCCATCGCAAAACCATTGATTTCCACGCAAGTGGGAAAGGGCAGATTCTGCAGGCGGTTAAAATTGTTATTGTTCTGACGCGTGAAGCCTTTAATGGTGTCGGCATCTGCACCAAAGAGGTCGGTAAATTCTGTGATGTCTGCGCCAACAATAAATACTGGCTTGCCGCTGGTGACTAACAGCCCCGTAATACTTTTTTCGGCTGTAATGGCGTCCAGAGCAGCGCCGAGATCGTCAACCGTTGCTCGGTTGAACTTGTTAACGGATTCGCCTTTGAGATCGAAGGTGAGTTCCGCGATGCCTCCATCGTGACGAGACACGGTCAGCGAGTCGCTTTGATAGATCATATGAATTACCTGCTGCGGTCGGGATTGGCCCAAGGGTCGACAGAAAAGAGGTCGACCTCGATCGGGAGAGGGGCGCTATTGTAGCGCCGCGACGAGCAGGATGGAATGTGTTCAGTGTAAATATTGTGGGGATGGTCCCCAGCTTAGGGGCTACTCAACGCTGACCTGCACCGGAATCCATCGATTGAGGATATAGGTAAGCGTGCCCTGAGCTTGCATCTGCGCGAGGGCGCGGTTCAGGTCAGCCAGCAATGCCGTGTCTTCCTTGCGCACTGCCCAGGCCAATGATTCGCTGGTGAGCGGCTTATACGTGCTGATTAGGTCGTCGTCTGCATCGGAACTGGCCAGACGCCAGCTCGTGGGGGCGTCGTGAATATACAGGTCAATCTTGTCCTCGCGTAGCCCAGCGAATGCAGCAGGTGGGTCGGCAAAAAAGCTGATTTGCGCGTCAGTCAGCTCACGTTTGGCAAACGCCGCACCCGTTGTGCCTGGCTCCACTCCAATTCGCACGCCCTCCCGATAGACCGCCCAGGGCTGGGAAAATCGTCCAAGTTTGTCTTTGTGCAGAATCGACATCTGACCTACCTGAAGATAAGGGTCAGCAAAAGCGATTCGCTGCGAGCGTTCGGCAGTCACGCTGAAGCCGGACATGATTACATCGATGCTACCTTGCTCCAGGGCTGGAATCAGCTCATCAAAACTGTACTCGAACAGGGCAACTCGTTTGCCGAGAATCTTGCTGACCGCTTGGGCATTGTCGGCCTCGACCCCAACGATGCGCTCGCCGTCTTTATACTGCAGAGGAGGGTAATCGGGCGACATTCCTATCTTGAGCGTAGACTGGGCCAGAACGAGAGGTGACGTACAGAGAAGAACGAGAAAACCAATGATCAGACGCACGGTTATTCCTTATCAAAGAGGGACAAGTGTTTTCAGTAAGCCACAGGATAAACTGCCGTTGGTTGTTAGGGCAATCGCTGAGTGTGATTCGCTTTTGGCTCTGCGCTTATGGGTTAGAACGAGGTAATACTTTGCAGATCGCTTGCCATCTGTGCAGAGCGTTCGGCCATCTTGGCAAACATTTCATCACCGCGCTCTGTACGCTCCACCAATATAGATGCATTGATGGCCATTATCAGCCCAGAGAACGCCGCTCTGCGATAGTCCAACCAGGCTAATTCGTAGTCGAGGCTCGTACCGCGTTCCAGCAGAGTATCGAGATATAGCGACAGTAAATTGTGTTCTTGTTCAGCCCTCTCATCGGCACTATCGAAGCTGGTGCCAATAAGATAAGCCAGATCTGAGATGCCGCTTCCCCAGCTGGCGGTCTGCCAGTCGACGATTACTGCGCGCTGGCCCGAGATGTCAAACAGCATATTATCGAGACGAAAGTCATTGTGCGTGAGGCATTCACGAGCGGGTTCAATATCCAGATAAGCGCTAAAGCGACTCATCAACTCCTCCCCAAGTTGCAGTACCTCGCTGGATAGACGGCTCGCGAATATTTCGCAAAAAGCGGGATACATCATGGGCAACGCTACCCGGATCTGCTCTCGGTTGTCGGTTCCCTGATTGAGCCAATCAATCTGACTCCGGCGGGTGTCACTGATAGGGTGTGTCCCTAGTTTTGCCAGTTCGACGACAGCCGATCGAACCTGTTGTAAGGAGCCTCCCTTTATCTGGTCTCCCTGTTGGCTGGGTGCCATATCCTCCAGCAGTAACGCGAAATCCTCTCCATTATCGTCGATGGCAGCGAAGTAGCATTTCGGGCAGTTGACTCCGCTGTCATTGGCGAACTCGCTATACCAGCCCACCTCACTACGATAGAGCTGGTACATTGCTGCAGCGGCTCGGCTATCGGCGTCAGCGCTTGGGCACTTGGCGACAAATGTAGCTGGGCGGTCGGTGTTCTGCCAGTCACAGGTAAAGCGGTAACTATCACAGATCTGCCCTGTTCCCACCGCCTCAAAACGCACCGACGCCAGACTGCCCTTGGGCGCGTCAAAGACGGACTCAAGCCAGTGTGTGGAAAATTCCTCCGGGCGTAGTGGAAGATCCGACATATCAGGACCAGGGGTCGAGTAGACCAGTCAATCCGCTGGGCTGGTGTTCGCCCAGGAATAGCTGCTCTATCACACCCATCCCATTGTGCTGTTGCCCCTCGATACTCAGTACCGCAGTAGCTAATGCCTGCACGTGTAAGCGCAACGGATCTCCCGCGGGATCGCTACTAAGATCCATGGTGTCGTAGGCCGTCTCCAGTGGGCCGTGATCCATGCCGTGCCCCCAGTGCGGGTGTAGATAGCCCAGGCCAGACATATAAAATAGCGTTCCGCCAGGCGTAACGTTCATGCTGGGTCCGTTGGACGCACTGTAATCAACCTCAAGAGTGTTCACCCTGCGGTTACCGCTGGCATAGCTGAGCGCGTAGCTGGATTGTGAAAATTCTGTCGCATCGCCGGCGCCGGGCGATGCCAGTGGAACGACAGCACCGCGTTGATTCCACGCCAAACCGCGCTCGTCTTCGTTGCTGTGAAAAAAAGTGCTGAAGTTGTCGAAGTTGAACGGCATCCATAGCCAGTAAAATTGAGGTATTCGGTCGGGGCTGGCAGGTTGCGATTCACTTGCGCCTACCGGGCGTATGCCCCAGCTGCGATCGCGGGTGCCTACATGTACGGCGGGGTCCAAAGTGATCGTTTGATCGCCATGGCTGATAGTCCCAGACCAGCAGCCGTTCTGGGTCATGCGGGTGTAGTCCATCATCATCCTTGCGCCATTGCGCAAGGTAAAGCGCGGTTCTTCCACCGGTGCATGACGAGCCTTAAAGGTGATGTCGGCTGAAATGCCGCTGGCGTCGTCTTCCACTTGCAAACGAAGTGTTGTGAGCGGCTCCTCGATGCTCAGCGTAATGGGCCCGACATTGAGATCCAGGCGCTCACTGCCCAAGTGTTTAGACGCTCTGATGTTGTGCTGTACACCATCGCGAACAAGGCAGAACGCAGCATCCATAATATTTAACTGGGGGTACACGCCCAATGCCGCCGCAAAAAACAGTTCGCCGTCCGGGCTATAGCCGTTAAAGAAATAGCGATCATAGAAGTTACGGTCAGCGCCTGAGTAAGCGACTGGTTCGGGGGTCTGGTGCAGTGGATAGTCGTCGCCTTTGGTGAGCATTCTGTGTCTCCGAGTCAGTAGTTGTGGATTTGGTCTGGTCAGGCGGTCTCTTCGCCGAGCGACCTAAGCCTCCGGGCCCAGATCTATCTCCAGTCGTGAGATCGCGTGGACAAAATTATTTGGTGCAATCTCACCGTTACCTGTCCAGCGGGCCTGTGGAAATCGGGTCAGGATCTGCCGATAGGCTTCTTCTAACTGCATGTTTGCAACACGCTGACCAAGGCAGACATGAGGGCCGATACCAAAAGCCAGGTGTGATTTGGCATTGGCACGCTCAATATCGAATACATCGGGATCTGGAAACTGAGAGGGGTCGCGATTGGCCGCGCCGTAGTACATCACCACCTTTTCACCTGCACCGATTTCCTGACCACCGACGTTGACGTCCTCGACGGCCGTGCGTCGCATGTACATCACTGGACTGATCATGCGCACTGCCTCATTGACCATATTGGGCATGAGCTCCATATTTTCCATCAGCTTGGCGCGCTGCTGCGGAAACTCAGTGAGCAATTTCATGGTTCCTGAGAGAGAGTTACGGGTGGTGTCATTGCCGGCAAAAATGATGAGTAGCCAGGAACCGTCAAGGAACTCGTCCTGTAATAACTCACCATCAATACGGGCATTGGCGATCGCGCTCAATAGGTCTTCGCGAGGGTTTTTCCTGCGATCGAGCAGAATGTCGCGGCCATAATCAAACATAGCCTGAACCTCCTGCAGAAACTCGTTGATCGTCTCAGGGTCGATATTGCCCAGGTCTTCTTGCTGCATCATGTAGCCGGCGAGTTCGAGGAAATGCATCCAATGCACTATTCGCGCGCGATCCGCTTCAGGTACGCCCAGCATCTCGCAGAGTGTGTGTAGTGGTAGCTCAGCTGAAAAGAGGGCCACCATGTCCACTATCGGTCCCTGTTCAGCCATATCGTTGAGCAGACTGGTTACCTTTGCCTCTACGGATTTACGCAGCTCATTGATATACGCGGGGGTAAAGAAGCCCATGTGCTCTCGCCGCAGAGGCATGTGGTAAGGCTCGTCCAGACAGATTAGCGTATCAAGCGAGGCTCGATGAAGCAGCGGGTGGCGGGCGTCATCGCGACCGTAAGTCATCATGATGCCGCCGCGCTGAGAGGAGAAGCGCTTAACATCCAGATCTACCGCGCGCACATCGGCATAGCGCGTTAGTGCCCAGAAGCCGGCACCATCCTGCTCAGGATGCCACATCACAGGTGCTTGCTCGCGCATGGTTTTGAATGCGGCAAATGGCTGGCCGGCTGTGAACGCAGATGTGTCTTGCAGGTTGAACGGTGGCTCCAGCGGATAGGTGCGGTCAAAACGAGGCGCGCTTGGTTCCGCCTCGGGAGTATAGGTCTCGCTGATCAGACTAAGTGGCATCGAAGCGCTCCGTATAGAGGTAGCTTTATTGTTATCGTTTTTTACCGAATTCGATCGGCGTGGTGATGCAGCATAAACCGCCGGCGGCGCGCTGCCAATACAGACTGACAACCTTGGCAGTTCTGGCGGTTCTGGCAGATTTTGGAGCGCACTACCGGCTGGGACGGCGGCAGCTCGCTGGCCAGAGCTGGTAATGAAGTAGGTGCTTGGTGTTACTGGGTAAACAGTGGGCTAAATCAATAGGGGAGGGGAGACTAAAGCCGGAGCAGCGCCGGCTGGAGGTTGTTACCTGCTATAGCGAGGAGTTAGTGGAGAATACGGTCGCTGCGCATCTCTTCCTGTAACTCCTTGCGTGTATCGTGCGCGGCGGCATCTTGCTCCTGCACATAGGTGCGCAGGCGACCGACAACACTGGTCATAACATCGATAGTCTGGCTGATCTGATCCAGAGCCATCAGGATGGTCTCGCTTTCGCTGGGGTTCTTATCGTTCTTATCCATGGTCGATCCCTCGTAAGGAACAGCTTTCAATGCCAATGATGGGTCGGGTGCTGGCCGGCGGTTATCGCCGCCGGCGCGTTGATTAATCCCAGGTCAGTGCACCACCTGTCTGGTATTCGATGACTCGAGTCTCGAAGAAGTTCTTCTCTTTGCGCAGATCCATGATCTCCGACATCCACGGGAACGGGTTTGTAACGCCCTTGAATTGCTCCGGCAGACCCAGCTGAGACAGGCGTCGATTGGCGATGAACTGGAGGTATTCCTCCATCATTGCAGCGTTCATGCCCAGCACGCCGCGCGGCATGGTATCGCGAGCATACTCTATCTCGATATGAGTACCTTCGAGGATCATCGTAATCACTTCCTGTTGGAACTCTTCTGTCCACAGGTGCGGATTCTCGAGCTTGATCTGGTTGATCACGTCGATGCCGAAATTCAGGTGCATCGATTCATCACGCAGGATGTACTGGAACTGTTCGGCTACGCCGGTCATCTTGTTGCGACGACCCATCGACAGTATCTGGGTGAAGCCGCAGTAGAAGAAGATGCCTTCGGTGACCGCGTAGAAACCGATCAGGTTACGTAGCAGCGTTTGGTCGGTCTCGGGTGTGCCAGTTTTGAAGGTCGGATCGGACAACTCGTGCGTGTGACTGATGCTCCAGCTTGCTTTCTTGGCAACCGAGGGCACCTCGCGGTACATATTGAAGACCTCGCCCTCATCCATTCCCAGTGACTCAATACAGTATTGGTAGGCGTGCGTGTGGATAGCCTCTTCGAATGCTTGACGCAACAGGTACTGACGGCACTCAGGGTTGGTGACCAATCGATACAGACCCAGTACGAGATTATTGGCGACCAGAGAATCAGCCGTGGAAAAATATCCCAAGCTGCGCATGATGATGCGGCGCTCATCCTCAGACAGGCCCTCCGGATCTTTCCAGGTTGCAACATCTGCAGTCATGTTGATTTCTTGCGGCATCCAGTGGTTGGCGCAACCATCAATATACTTCTGCCAGGCCCAGTCATACTTGAATGGAACCAGTTGGTTCAGGTCGGCGCGGCAGTTAATCATCGCTTTTTCATCGACTGAAACTCGAGCTGCGCCCATCTCCAGCTCTTCCAGTCCAGGTGCCACATCCATAGTGGCGACACTGCGAGCAGCGTCGGCTATGCGATCGTTGGTAACAGCCGGTATGCCTGTCTCAACAGGCGCGGGCTCAGGAGCTGCTACTACCGGTGCAGGTTCTTCGGGTATCGGGGGCGCTACGGCTGCTGCAGCTGCCGCCGGCGCGGTGTCTTCCTGATGGTAATCGTCCCAGTTCAACATAATCGTCCTCTTTTCCTCTGCCAAGCCTCTATAGGGTCTGGCTATTGTTGTTTGTTGCTGCGCCTCAGCGCTTGCTTAGTTGTCTTTGGTGGGCCCGTCAGCTTACTGACAGGCTTCACAATCCGGTTCATCAATAGAGCACGCCTTTGGCACCGGAGCGGGCTGCGGTGCCGCCGCTTCGCTGGAAACTGCGTTGAGCGAGCCGGTGTCTATAGTCGACTTTTCAGTACCGGTAGCGGCGAGCGAGCGCAGGTAATAAGTGGTCTTGAGGCCACTGAACCATGCCATACGGTAGGTAATATCCAATTTTGTACCGTTCGCGTTATTGATATACAGGTTTAGAGATTGCGCCTGATCTATCCACTTTTGGCGCCGGCTGGCTGCGCCGACTAACCAGCGAGGTTCTACCTCGAACGCAGTGGAGTAGATGGCTTTCACGTCATCCGGGATACGATCAATAGCTTGCACACTACCATCGTAGTACTTGAGGTCATTTACCATGACGCCATCCCACAGGCCACGCGCTTTCAAGTCGTTCACCAGGTAGGGGTTCACGACGGTGAACTCTCCCGACAAGTTGGATTTCACGTACAGGTTTTGGTAAGTCGGCTCTATAGACTGCGAAACGCCCGTGATGTTGGCTATTGTTGCCGTTGGCGCGATAGCCATCACATTGGAGTTGCGCATCCCGCGTGTTTTAACCGTGTCGCGCAGGCTGTCCCAGTCCAAGGTCTTGCTCTGGTCCACCTGAATATAGTCTGCACCGCGTTGCTCGATCAGAATGTCCAGTGAGTCGATAGGGAAGACGCCCTGGCTCCACAATGAACCCTCATAGCTGGAGTAGCGACCACGTTCTTCTGCCAGTGCACTGGAGGCTTCGATCGCGTAGTAGCTGATCGCCTCCATGGAACGATCGGCAAACTCAACGGCTTCGTCCGATCCGTAGGCCAAGTGTTGCTTATACAGCGCATCCTGAAAGCCCATCAAGCCAAGACCCACAGGGCGATGGCGGAAGTTGGACGTTTGGGCCTGCGGCACCGAGTAGTAGTTAATGTCGATCACGTTGTCTAGCATACGCACGGCAGTGCGTACTGTCTGACCCAGCTTTTCAAGGTTGAGGCCATTCTCATCAATATGCTGGGGCAGGTTGACCGAGCCCAGGTTACACACAGCAATTTCGTCTGCATTAGTATTGAGCGTGATCTCTGTACACAGGTTGGATGAGTGCACCACGCCGGTGTGCTGCTGCGGCGAGCGCAGGTTGCAGGGATCCTTGAAGGTCATCCAGGGATGCCCTGTCTCGAACAACATGCCCAACATTTTGCGCCACAGAGTTTGAGCTTTTAGCGTCTTGAACAGCTTGAGCTCACCGCTGCGCGTCATCTCTTCGTATTGCTGATAGCGCGCTTCGAAGGCTGCGCCATACAGGTCGTGAAGGTCGGGTACATCGTTCGGTGAGAACAGTGTCCACTCGCCGTCATCGAAGACGCGCTTCATGAACAGGTCGGGAATCCAGTTGGCGGTGTTCATGTCGTGAGTTCGTCGGCGATCATCACCGGTATTCTTGCGTAGCTCAACGAACTCCTCGATATCGAGGTGCCACGTTTCCAGGTAAGAGCAGACGGCTCCTTTGCGCTTGCCGCCCTGATTAACCGCTACTGCAGTATCGTTCACGACCTTCAGGAAGGGCACTACACCCTGGCTCTTGCCATTGGTGCCTTTGATATAGGCTCCCAGTGCGCGCACGGGTGTCCAGTCGTTACCAAGGCCACCGGCAAACTTGGACAGCATCGCATTGTCCTGTATTGCACCATAGATGCCGTGCAGGTCGTCGGGTACGGTTGTCAGGTAGCACGAGGACAGTTGCGGCCGCAGCGTTCCAGCATTGAACAACGTGGGTGTAGAGCTCATGTAGTCGAACGAAGACAGCAACCGGTAGAATTCAATGGCCCTTGCATTAGGGTCATCTTCTTCAACCGACAGACCCATCGCTACACGCATAAAGAAAATCTGTGGCAGTTCGATGCGAACATCATCGCTGTGAATGAAGTAGCGGTCGTACAGTGTTTGCAGGCCCAGATAGGTGAACTGCAGATCTCGTTCGGGTAACAGGGCCTCGCCGAGGCGCTCCAGATCAAAGCCTTTCAGATTAGGTGCAAGCAGTTCGAGTTCTACGCCACGCTCGATGTAAGTGGCTAATGCGCGCGGGTAGTGCAGAGTCATGTCTGCCTGCGTGGCGTTGGTTGCTATGCCGAGGAAATTCAGCGCTTCTGTTCTCAGGTTGTCGCACAGCAATCTCGCTGAAGCGAAGCTGTAATTGGGTTCCTGTTCAATCAGTGTGCGTGCGGTGATAACCAACGAAGTGCTCAACTCTTCGTGAGTCACGCCGTCGTAGAGATTCTTTAGCGCTTCGTCCAGAATTTGGGTCTCGCTGACATCACTGAGGTCCTGACAGGCCTCACTGACAATCGTATGCAGGCGATCGATATCCAATGGCGCTCGGGAGCCGTCTGGTTGAACCACGTTGATACCAACAGCGGCCTCCTGAGTAGCCGGTGATAGTGCCTGCTTGGCCGCGCGCTTGCGGGACTGCTCTTCTCGATAGATCACATAGTCACGCGCGATTTTGTGCTCGCCGGCGCGCATCAGCGATAGCTCTACCTGATCCTGCACGTCCTCAATATGAATCGTGCCACCAGAAGGCATGCGGCGCTGAAATGTTGCCGCTACTTGATCGGTCAGCTTTGCAACGGTCTCATGAATTCGACTTGAGGCCGCAGCTGTGCCGCCCTCAACCGCGAGAAACGCCTTGGTGATGGCTACCGAGATTTTGCTCGCTTCAAAGGGCACTACGGTCCCGTTGCGTTTTATGACGCGCATCTGCCCGGGGGCAGTGGCGGTTAATGCTGCGCTGGCTGGTGCTTGTTCCGGCGTTGGTGCGGGGGCTTCAGCTGAAGTTCCGGTGGGATTGGTCTCTGTTTGCATGTCTACTCCGAGTTGTAGTGCTGGCCTTATTCTTGTTTGGATGCCGCTTCCTGCCATTGGCTGGCGCGTTTGGAGTCGTCCTTCTATAGGAGTGCGACTGGTGTCAGTCGTCAGTGAAGCCGTGAGCGCATGGACGAGCCGGAATGACCGTCCGAAACTCTCAACGAGAGGCTTGACTATTCCCCCAGGCCACAACACCGCCGCTTTTGGCGCAACCGAATCCCCATGGTCTAGGGCTTCGTGCTGGTGTTGCGAACTCCTATTATTGGTGTCCCCTGTACTAATGCCCGCTCTGAGAACCTTCTTCTGGCCTCTAGGTGCGTTTTTCCTCAATTTACCCCATATGTTGGGGTGGTTGGGAGGCACAGGTACAAGATAATGCGCTACCCACGACAATGCAAGGGCATTAGCTTGGGTTTATTCTGTGGATAACATGTGCATATTGTTGAGGGTAGGTGTGTACTTACCGGACAGCACCGATGAGCGCTTGGTTTTGCGCTTATGCCTGGTCAAAAGTCAGTGAAAATGTGCCTCTTACGAATAATTTTCTATAAAAACCCTGGGCAATAGATCATCGAGTTATTTGTACTCGATGGAGATCGCAGCCGCTGCCTGCAGCGGCCTACGATGGGACCAGCCGCGCTCTAGTGATTGGCAAGCAGAAGGGTTTCGATTAGAGCTTTCTGGGCGTGCAACCGATTCTCGGCCTCCTCCCAGATTACAGTATCGGGTGCGTCCATCAGCTCTTGGCTGATTTCTTCTCCGCGATGTGCGGGCAAGCAGTGCATGTAGAGCGCATCGCTGTTGGCGCGTGCCATCAGTGCCTCGTTCACCTGATAGTTCGCAAAGTGTTGCATCCGCTCACGCTGCTCGTCTTCCTGGCCCATGGAGGCCCAAACATCCGTTACCACCAGGTCTGCGCCATTGGCGGCGACCATGGGGTCGCGTTCGATGTGAACCCGGTCCTGATTATTTGCCACCAGTTCGGCCTGAGGGTCGAAGCCTTTGGGGCAGCTGATCACGAGCTCAAAGTCGAATTGGCGGGCTGCGTTGATATAGGAGTGACACATATTATTGCCATCGCCAATCCAGGCGACACGCTTACCTGCCATGGGTCCTCGCTGTTCAAGCCACGTCTGCATGTCTGCCAGCAGCTGGCAAGGATGATAGTCATCCGTGAGCGCGTTGATAATCGGCACGCTGGAGTTGGCGGCAAAACGTTCGATGACATCGTGGCCGAACGTGCGAATCATGATGATATCTACCATAGAGGAGATCACACGAGCGCTATCTTCGACTGGCTCACCTCGCCCCAGTTGGGTGTCGCTGGGGGATAAAAACATAGCGTGACCTCCCAACTGCGACATACCTGCCTCAAAAGAGACCCGGGTTCGCGTTGAAGATTTCTCAAAAATCATCCCCAGTACTTTGCCACCAAATACGCGCTGGTCCTCATTGGCCCGGTGGGCGCGCTTCATGCCTATCGCTCGCGTCAGCAATGAACTTAGCTCCGCCGGAGAAAAGTCGAGAAGGGTGAGAAAATGTTTGGGGGAAGCCATAGGTCGCTCCATTTAGTGAGTAGCGGGTCGAAAAAAATGGGACTGGGTCAGGCCCAGCGATTGATCAGGGAGGCAACGCCGCGACCCAGAGTGGCAGCCTGCTCGTCCTCTAGAATCAGCGGGGGTAGCAGCCGAATTGTGTTACCGGCTGTCACGTTGATTAGCAAGCCCGCTTCCAGCGCCAGTGCACTGAGTTCAGTACAAGGTCGTGCCAGCTCTATTCCGAGCATCAGGCCGCGACCCCGAACCTCTACTACCGCCTCGGTTGCAGTAAGTGCTTCTTCAAGTGAGGTGCGAATAACATTACCAAGATGGGTAGCGCGGGTCGCAAGACCCTCTTCGGTTATGGTGTCGATCACGGCCTGTGCCGCCGCACAGGCCAGCGGGTTGCCGCCATAGGTTGAGCCGTGATTTCCACCTGAGAAAATCTGGGCCGCGGCGGATCGGGCGAGGCAGGCGCCTATCGGCACGCCATTGCCCAGACCTTTGGCCGTCGTCACCACATCAGGCAACAACCCCAGGCCTTGATAGGCGAAGTAAGTGCCGGTGCGCCCGTTGCCACTTTGTACCTCGTCCAGCATCAGCAGCCAGTTATGTTCATCGCAAAGCTGGCGCACGGCGAGCAGATAGTCGGTGTCTAGCGGGCGAACGCCGCCCTCACCCTGGATGGGTTCCAGCAAAACAGCAACGACATTGGTATTGTTCGCGGCGATTTGTGCTATAGCCTGAATGTCGTTAACAGGCGCGCGTATAAAGCCACTAACTAGCGGTTCAAAACCGGCCTGTATTTTGCGGTTGCCGGTGGCTGTCAAGGTTGCCAGCGTACGCCCATGGAAAGCGTGCTCCAACACGATGATGGCCGGGCGCTCCACGCCGCGCTGATGGCCATAAAGTCGCGCCAGCTTTATCGCAGCCTCGTTGGCCTCTGCACCGGAATTGCCGAAGAAGCAGTTATCCATCCCCGCGATCTGTGTGAGGCTTTCGGCCAGTTGTTCCTGTGCTGCGATATGATAAAGGTTGGACGTGTGCAATAAGCGGGAAGACTGCTCATGAATTGCCGCCGTCACGCGCGGGTGCGCGTGGCCTAGATTAGTCACGCCGATACCGCAAATGCCATCCAGATAGCGTTGCCCGGACGTATCAAACAGGTGAGGGCCTTCGCCGTGGGTGAATGTCACCGGTAAAGGCGCATAGGTAGGCATCAGGCCTGACATGTTGAGCTACTCCCAAAAACGCAAAAAGGCAGCTGTGGCTGCCTATTAAAGACAGAGCATATCGCCGAAACAGGAGTTTGGCAATTCCCGGCAACTGGACGCGATTTTTGCGACCGAAGTCGTTAGAATGGCGCGCCCGGGATGCCCCGGAGTGAGCTGGCAACAGGAGAGCAGAGACAACAATGGAAATTATTGAAACCATCGAAGAGCAAATAGCGTCTAACCCCATCTTGGTTTACATGAAGGGTTCGCCCAATCAGCCCCAGTGCGGCTTCTCGGCTCGCACCGTACAGGCGTTGATGGCCTGTGGTGAGCGCTTTGCTTACGTCGACATCCTGTCCAACCCGGAAATTCGCGCCAATCTACCGGCATACGCGAACTGGCCGACATTCCCACAGTTGTGGGTAGCCGGCGAGTTGATTGGCGGTTGTGACATCGTGACCGAAATGCACGAGTCAGGAGAGCTGCAGACGCTGATCAAGGACACGGCTGCAGCGTCGCAGAGCGACGAGTAGGATCTACTCAGGCGGGTTTGACGGTTTCCATGGCGGTCTGCAGGTAGTTCTGCAGGCCGACTTTGTCTATCAGGCTGATCTGGGTTTCCAGCCAGTCAATATGCTCTTCTTCTGCTTCCATGATTTCTACGAACAGATCGCGCGACACGTAATCGCCAACTGACTCTGAATAGGCGACAGCAGCTCGCAAATCGTTGTGTGCCACATGCTCCAGTTTCAGGTCACAGGCCAGCATCTCTGCAGTGTTCTCACCGATCATCAATTTACCCAGATCCTGCATATTGGGTAATCCTTCCAGGAACAGAATGCGCTCAACGAGCTTGTCGGCGTGCTTCATCTCGTCTATCGATTCGTGATATTCGTGGTCGGCCAGTTCTTGTAAGCCCCAATCCTTGTACATGCGCGCATGCAAAAAGTACTGGTTAATGGCTACCAGTTCGTTGCCAAGAATGGTGTTGAGGTGAGCAATAACCTGTGGATCGCCTTTCATTTTAGTCTCCTTGTATAAACGCCGATCATGGTGCCCTCGGAACGCGCCCAAGTCAACATAAGTGTTTGATAATAAAGGAAAACATTAATGATAATCGTTACGATTATCATGTAGGCAAGTGAGGGGGTATGCGCTAGCTGATCGCGTAGAACAGCGACTGGTTGTCGACCTTGGGGTGCAGGGATTGGCGAACGATCTCGCTGGCCAGTTCGCCACATCTGCCGCACTGGCTTGCAACGCCTAGAGTATTGCGGACATCGCTAACCGAGCTGGCGCCATCTTCAACCGCAGCGCGGATTTGGGTATCGGTAATGCCCTTGCAGATGCAGACGTACATAATGTTGCGGCCCGTCGATTACATTTAATTGTTGATGATTCAAAGTTAATGCTAATGAGAATGATTGTCAATAAGATTCTCGTTGGGATTATGCGGGTGTCGTCTGTGCGTGCTTGCGCGGCAAATACGTTGGTGAGGTGCATAGCGCGCTTTCGTGGACGCCACCGGGTCGCGGTGATTTTTCGCGTAACGGCTTGGCACACCACGCCAGACCATCAGGTATAATCGCCAGCTTTCTCTGGCTGGATGGCCTGGCATCGACATGACCACGAACATCGACATTGCGACCTATATGGCCGAACTGGGTGCTGCCGCAAGAGAGGCTTCGCGCACGGTGGCTGCCTCTTCTACTGCTGTACGAAACCTGGCGCTTGAATCCATGCGCGATGCTATAGATGGTGCTCGAACTGAGTTGGCACAGGCCAATGCGTTAGACATGGATCGGGGCCGTGACAATCAACTTGCACCCGCGTTACTCGATCGACTGGAGTTAACACCTTCTCGTATAGATGCAATGTTAGAGGGCTTGACGCAGGTGGTGGCTCTACCCGATCCAGTGGGCAGCATTACTGATATGAACACCATGCCTTCAGGTATTACCGTAGGGCGCATGCGGGTGCCGCTGGGTGTGATTGGCATCATTTACGAATCGCGACCGAACGTGACTGTCGAGGCGGCGAGCCTGTGCTTGAAGGCCGGTAATGCCAGCATACTGCGCGGGGGCTCCGAGGCGCTTGGGTCCAACCGGGCTATCGCTTCTTGTGTTGCTCAGGGTTTGTCAGCTGCGGGGTTGCCGCAAGCGGCAATTGGGATTGTTGCCACTGCTGATCGCGCGGCTGTAGGCGAGTTAATCGCCATGCCCGAGTTTGTGGATGTTATCGTGCCGCGCGGTGGCAAAGGACTGATCGAGCGTATCAGCCGCGACGCGCGCGTGCCGGTGATCAAGCATCTTGATGGGGTCTGTCATGTATACATTGACCAGGGTGCCGATCTGGAAATGGCACACGCGATAGCACTGAACAGCAAAACCCAGCGCTATGGCACCTGCAATACGATGGAGACATTGCTCGTTGCTGAAGCTGAGGCCGATGATGTGCTGCCAGCTCTGGCACAGGCCTACAGCGATGCTGGGGTGGAAATGCGAGGTTGCGAAAAAACCTGTGCGTTGGTGCCTGTTGCGGTGGCGGCTACCGAGGAGGATTGGTCAGCGGAATATCTGGCGCCTGTTCTGTCGGTGCGTATCGTCAGCGGGCTCGATGAGGCGATCGATCACATTGCGCGCTACAGTTCACAACATACAGATTCTATCGTGACGAGCGACCACCCGCGAGCGATGCGTTTCCTGCGCGAGGTCGACTCCGCCTCGGTAATGATCAACGCCTCTACCCGATTTGCTGATGGCTTCGAATATGGCCTGGGTGCTGAGATTGGTATTTCCACAGACAAATTGCATGCGCGCGGCCCCGTGGGTCTCGAGGGGCTGACATCGCAAAAATATGTGGTGCTTGGCGAGGGGCAGATTCGCACTTGAGTGCCCGCGCATCAACGCAGGCGGATTCGGGCAATGCGGTGGCCGTGTTTGGTGGAACATTCAACCCCGTACACTATGGACACCTGCGCTCGGCCATAGAGCTTGTTGAGCATTTACAACTTCAGCACCTCGATCTGATGCCGTGCGCCCAGCCAGTACACAGGGAGCAGCCCGGCTGCAGTGCGGAGCACCGTGCGGCTATGGTGGAGTTGGCTGTAACAGGCGAGCCCCGGCTGGGCTGCGATCGACGCGAGCTTGAGCGTGAGGGCCCTTCCTACAGCTACGACAGTCTGGTGGATATCCGGCAGGACCTTGGACAGCAGCGTGGTTTGTGTCTGGTGATGGGCTGTGACGCGATTCAGACTATCGCGACCTGGCATCGTTGGCACGAGCTGCTCGATGTTGCTCACGTAATCGTCATCGCGCGACCGGGCTGGACGCTGCCAGCAGAAGGCGTTGTTGCTGACTGGCTGCAGGTGCATCGCTGTACCGACCCAGCTCAACTTCACCGCCAGGCCTCTGGTCTCGTTTACGTGGAAGAACTGCGACCGCTTGCAATTTCCTCCACCGAAATTCGTAGCCTGTTACAATTGGGGCAATCGGTGCGTTACCTGCTGCCTGAGCCGGTTCTGGACTACATTGATCAGCACGAGCTTTACCGACAAAAGGAAAACCCCGCATGAATAACCCTCTGGAGTGTTACTGATCCACATGGAAGTAAGCGCATTGAAAACCTTAGTGACAGATGCCCTCGATGATCTCAAGGCAGTGAATACCGTTGCCCTGGACGTTACTGGTATGACGGATGTTACGGATTGCCTGGTTATTGCCAGCGGTACATCAAACCGTCACGTCAAATCACTAGCCACTAATGTTGTGGTTGAGGCCAAAAAGGCAGGTATACCGCCGCTAGGGGTAGAGGGGGATGATGTTGGCGAGTGGGTTCTCGTTGACTTCGGCGACGTTGTGCTGCACGTGATGCTGCCGGCAACGCGTGATTTCTATGACCTGGAACGACTCTGGGTTGACACTGACGTAGAGCAATAATGCGCCTCACCGCGCTGGCGGTGGGTACCCGCATGCCGCCGTGGGTTGAGCAGGGCGTTGATGAATACGTTCGCAGGTTGCCCAAAGAGTACCATTTCGGATTTCGCGAGATTGCGCTGGCGCGCCGAGGCGGCGACCGCACGCCACAGCAACTGTGTAATCTGGAAGGCGAGCAGTTGCTTAAAGCTATTCCAGCCGGCGACCGCGTGATAGCCCTCGATGTGCAGGGAAAACCCTGGTCGACAGAGCAATTGGCTGGGTATTTACGCGACTGGCAGATGAACGGAGAAAACGTCGCATTTCTGATCGGTGGCCCTGATGGGTTATCCCAAGAGGCATTGCAACGGTCCAATCAGCGCTGGTCGCTGAGTGATCTGACCCTGCCACACCCTCTTGTACGTATTTTATTAGCCGAACAGTTGTATCGGGCTTGGACAATCACAGTGAACCACCCGTATCATCGCGAGTAGTTTGTAACCCCCAGGCCAGGCTGTCGTTCGAATGCCCCAGTACATAGCACTCAAGGATTCTCATCGGGAAACCCGGGTGTACAGTGCGCGCACAATCACAGCAATTGCGATCGTTTTTGGCCTGCTCTCGATTATTCTGGGGCGCTACTATTCGCTGCAGATAACCCACTTCGATACCTATCGCACGCAGTCAGATCGCAATCGGGTTCAACTTCAACCACTGCCACCGCGCCGCGGACTTATCTACGATCGCAACGGTGTGCTGCTAGCAGATAACAGGCCCAGCTATATCCTTTCTGTTGTGCGCGAGCGTGTGAACGATCTCGATACGACGTTGGCTGAGCTACAGACAATGCTGCCCATTTCAGAAAGCGATCTGGATAATTTTCAGAAGAAACTCAAGCGAAGTCGGCCCTATGAGGCGGTTCCACTGCGCTTTCGCTTAACCGAAGAAGAGCGCGCACAACTGGCCGTGAACCGCCACAATCTGCCGGGTGTTGTCGTCGATGCGCAACTGCTGCGTCATTATCCGCACGGCTTCCTGTTCTCACATGCCCTAGGGTATGTGGGAAGAATCAATGAGCAGGAAACCTGGGACCTGGATGAGACGGACTATCGAGGCACCTTCCATATTGGCAAGGTCGGCGTCGAGAAGTTCTACGAGGACACCCTACATGGCACAGTTGGCTATCAAAATGTAGAAACCAATGCGCATGGACGTGTTCTGCGCGTACTGGAGCGTTTTGACCCCGTACCCGGGGCTGATCTTAAACTGCATCTGGATATCCGTTTACAAAAAACCGCGTATGAAGCACTTGGCGAGCAACGTGGGGCCGTTGTGGCAATCGATCCTGCGACGGGGGGTATTCTGGCGCTGGTGTCGACACCGGGTTTTGATACCAACCTGTTTGTGAATGGTATCAGTTCAGTGCAGTACAGCGCGTTGCGCGATTCACCAGACGTGCCCCTTTTTAATAGGGCTGTACAAGGACAGTACCCGCCTGGTTCTACCGTCAAGCCGATCATGGGCATGGCGGGCCTGGAGTCGGGGTTGGTTACACCCGAGACCACTGTGGCTGATCCGGGTTGGTACCGGCTGCCGGGAGACTCGCGGCGCTACCGTGACTGGATTCTTAAAATTCGGGGTACCGGTCATGCACCGCAGGTGGCATTGAATATGGCCATCGCGGAGTCCTGCGATGTGTACTTTTATGACCTGGCCCGCCGCCTCACCATTGATCGTATGTACGACTACATGCACCCCTATGGACTCGGAGAAAGAACGGGGGTCGACACAACGAATGAGCGCCGAGGTGTGCTGCCCTCTACCCGCTGGAAACGCGAGGCAATGGCGCAGCCTTGGTATCCAGGTGAGACACTCAGCGCCGGTATTGGTCAAGGCTATATGTTGACCACACCGATGCAGCTAGCGGTTGCCACCAATGTGCTGGCAACGCGTGGGGAATTGCGCCAGCCGCGTCTGGTGTCGCAGGTTGACGGTGAGCCCGTCGCCGCGCCGCTGATGGGTCAGGTAGAGGCGCGGCCGGAAAATTGGGACTCAGTACATCAGGCCATGCGCGCTGTCGTTCACGGCGAGCGCGGCTCTGCTCGCAAAATCGCCAAAGGCATACAGTATGAAGTTGCAGGTAAGACAGGCACTGCCCAAGTCATTGGCATCGCCCAGAATGCCGTCTATAGAGAAGAGGATGTGGCTGAACGGCACCGTAATCACGGTCTGTTCATTGCATTTGCGCCGCTGCAAGCACCTACCATAGCGATCGCTGTGATCGTTGAAAATGGCGGCGGCAGCAGCGCGGCCTACCCCATTGCCCGTGAAGTGATGGATACCTGGCTCATCGGAGATGAAAGTGCTGGCTAATGAGTGATTACGTACGCCAGCTGCCGCACGGGTCAAGCGATCTGGCTCGCCCGCCGAGCACGGCATCTCGCTTTCATATTGATGTCCCATTGCTGGTTTTGCTGCTGACGCTTACCGCGCTGGGTCTAACGGTATTGTATAGCGGCTCGGGATCAGACGCCGGCGCCGTGGTACGTCAGGGACGCTATTTCCTGGTGGGTTACGTGGTAATGATCGTTGCTGCGCAGATCCGACTGGCACAGTACATGCGATGGGCCCCGTGGTTTTATCTGGTGGGCATTGGGTTGCTCGTTGCAGTTATTTTTGTCGGTGTTGGCGCCAAGGGTGCCCAGCGCTGGCTATCCCTGGGCGGTTTCAGATTTCAGCCATCGGAGATTCTCAAGCTCGTGGTACCGATGACCGTCGCCTGGTTTTTGGCGGAGCGTATTTTACCGCCGCGATTCCAATATATTCTGGGCTCTTTAGTGATCATTGGCATACCAGCTGCGTTGATACTCAAGCAGCCAGATCTTGGTACCGCCCTGTTGATTGCCGCCAGCGGCATGTTCGTTGTGTTTATGGCAGGCATTGGCTGGCGTTATATTTTGGGGGCCGTGGTGCTCGCGGGCGCATCCATGTGGCCTGCGTGGATGTTTGTGCTCAAAGATTATCAGAAGCAACGGATCCTCACGTTGCTTAACCCTGAGAGTGACAAGCTCGGTGCGGGCTGGAATATCATTCAATCGAAAACCGCCATCGGCTCCGGCGGCTGGGCAGGTAAAGGCTGGACTCAAGGTACACAATCGCAACTGGACTTTCTGCCGGAGAGCCATACCGACTTTATTATCGCGGTGCTCGCAGAAGAGTTTGGGCTACGCGGCGTGCTGCTTCTGCTCAGTCTGTATATTTTGATTTTGCTGCGAGGGTTCTGGATCGGCCTTCGAGCCCAAACCAGTTACGGAAGAATGCTGGCGGGCAGCCTGACACTCACCTTTTTTGTATACATCTTTGTTAACATGGGAATGGTTGCTGGCCTCCTGCCTGTTGTTGGTGTTCCGCTGCCATTAGTGAGCGCGGGTGGCACATCTGTTGTAACGCTGATGGCGGGCTTTGGTCTGCTGATGGCCGTTGCAACGGAGCGGCGTGCCGTGGGTACCGGCTGACCTTGGATAAACTGACTAGCTACTGTGTTGTTATACGCACCATAAGAGAGAGCACCTGAATGAAAAAATTGTTGAACGTGACGGCTGCACTGGCACTGTGCGGCTCATTTGGGGCCTGGGCCGACGATAATTATGGCGCTAACCCTCTTGCGCAGGAGCTGATAAATGAATTGGTCGAGGAAGATGGTTTTGACCGCGCTACATTAGAGGCGGTATTCGATGACGCGCAGCGCAAAGACAGTATCCTCAAGGCAATGGATCGTCCCGCCGAGAAAACCAAGCCTTGGTATGACTACCGGAAGATATTTGTTACTGACAAGCGGGAGCGTCAGGGAATTGAGTTTTATGCAGAGCATAAGGAAACGCTAGCAAGAGCAGAGCAGGAGACTGGCGTCCCCGCTGAGATCATTGTTTCCATCATTGGTGTAGAAACCTACTACGGACGGATCACCGGTAGTTATCGTGTTATTGATGCGTTGTCGACGCTGGCATTTGATTACCCCCGGCGTTCGCCTTTCTTCACCAAGGAGCTTAAGAACTATCTGATGCTGACGCGCGATCAAGGTCTAGATCCGCTCGCCATGAAGGGCTCTTACGCAGGTGCTATGGGTTACGGCCAGTTTATGCCCAGTAGCTATCGAGAGTACGCAATCGACTTTGATGGCGATGGCCTGATCGATATCTGGGGTAATCCGGTTGACGCTATTGGCAGCGTTGCGAACTATTTTAAACGCCATGGTTGGCGCACGGGAGGGCAGGTTGTTGCTGCCGCAACCGCACAGCCGGATGTTGGAGAAGAATGGTTTGTCAGGACTCGGGCCGATCTCAAACCCAAATTTACCGTAGCGGAGTTTGAGGCTGCAGGTATCACCACGACCGACGATCTGGATCCGGCCGCGAGCGCCGTCGCGATGAAGTTTGAATTGGAGGACGGCTATGAGTACTGGCTGGGTCTGCACAATTTTTACGTAACGACTCGCTATAACCATAGCGCAATGTACGCCATGAGCGTTTATCAATTGAGCCAGCGCATAGCAGCTGGTGTCAGCCAGTGATACGACTAGTTCTATCTTGCGCGCTAGTGGCGTTCGCTGTCGCTTGCAGCGAGGTTCCGGTATCCACGTCGCTGGATCCCGAGATTAGTGATGGCGCGCCACTGCGTCACATTGAACCGGAAGATGTAGCGGACGCGGTACCCCGCGCCGATCCCATTCTGTCGGTAGGTAACAAGACACCCTATGAGGTGAATGGGAAAACTTACGACATCCTCGACAACGCGCGCAATTACAAGGAGCGCGGCATCGCATCCTGGTACGGGACTAAGTTTCATGGCCGTAAGACATCCAATGGCGAGTTGTACGATCTCTACGCCGCCACGGCCGCACATAAGACTCTCCCCATTCCCAGCTACGCGCGCGTGACCAATCTGGATAATGGCCGCAGTGTCATTGTTCGGGTGAATGACCGTGGCCCCTTTCATGATGATCGCCTGATTGACCTGTCTTATGGTGCGGCGGTGAAACTCGGTTACATGGAGAAGGGTACGGCGCCAGTCGAGGTCGAAGTGCTCAATATAGCGGGAGTAGATGACAGGCGCGGTACCACATATGGCGAGTATCGCTTCTTGCAGCTGGGAGCATACGGCAGTGAGGCCAGAGCGCAGGCGCTGCGCGATGAACTTACGCCCTCGCTGCCCGTTCCGGTGTTTATCAGCCCGGTCGAGTCGGGTGGAAAGATGCTCTATCGCGTGCGGGTTGGGCCACTCGAGGATCAAGCCCAGTTGGATACAGTGATGGCGAGCTTGAGAGATGCGGGTTATGCCAATGCCCAGCCATTGCCCTAGCCATCGAATTATGTCGAATTGTATCGCTGACATTGCGCTTACGGTAACATCGCGCGCATCCCCTTGGATTGACGACCGGTTTTCTGATTTATGAAGCGTTTTATTCTGGCCGCGCTGCTGGCCTCTGTTTATTTTCCTGTCTCCGCGGCAGATATTGTTCCTGCACCACCACAGGTGGGTGCAAAAGCCTACCTGCTGATCGATGCTGATAGTGGCGCAGTGCTGGCAGAAGGTAACGCGGATATGCCGCTGCCCCCGGCCAGCCTCACCAAGCTGATGACCAGCTATGTTCTGGCAAGTGAGCTCGCTGCCGGGCGTGTCGGCCGTGATGATCTTGTGGTTGTGAGTGAGAATGCCTGGTCGCAGAACCCGGTCTTTAATGGCTCATCGCTCATGTGGATCGAGCCTGGCAAGGACGTCACAGTCGGTCAGCTGGAGCAAGGCGTGGTTATCTCATCAGGTAATGATGCCACGGTTGCATTAGCTGAACATCTGGCGGGAAGCGAGAGTGCTTTCGCAGACATGATGAATGGTCATGCGGAGGCACTGGGTATGCGTGATTCCTATTTTGTGAATTCGCACGGCCTGCCCGATCCTCAGCATGTGGTCACAGCGCGCGATCTGGCCATCCTGTCAGCGGCACTTATCAACCGTTTCCCTGAGCATTACGCGGTCTACAAGCAGCGCGAATACACCTACAACGATATCCGCCAGTACAACCGCAATACGCTGTTGGGCGAAGACGCCTCTGTGGACGGTCTCAAAACCGGCTATACCCGAGAGGCGGGTTACGGTTTGGTTGCCTCGGCAAAGCGCCGTGGCATGCGACTCATCTCGGTTGTGCTGGGTACCAAGAGTCCCAATGCACGCAAAAACGAAACCCGTGGTCTGCTGAACTATGGCTTCCGCTTCTTCGAAACGATTACGCTGTTTGAAGGTGGCGAGACACTGGATGAACCGCGTATCTGGAAGGGGCAGCAGGACTATCTATCCGTGGGCATCGCTGACAAAGCGCTGGTTACTCTGCCAAGAGGCAAGCAAAAGCATCTCAAGACCGCGATTACCCTGCAGGAAGAATTGGTTGCGCCTGTCGCCATCGGCGATGAAGTCGGGCAAGTGTCTATGACGTTGGATGGTGAAGAGGTTTACAGCGCGCCTATCGTCGCCCTTGAGGCCGTGGAGCCGGGTGGTTTCTTCGCCCGCCTGTGGGATGTTTTGCTGATGTGGTTTGCCAAGCTATTTAGTGCCTGAGACACGTAAGAAGCACATGACTGAAGAGCAAGAACCCCCGAAGATTGAGTTTCCCTGTGAGTACCCGATCAAGGTGCTGGGTAAGAATGTGGATGAATTCTCGCCCGCGGTGCTGGCGGTGTTTGAGCGCCATGCCGCCGGTTTTGATCACAATGCCATTGCCACCAAGACCAGCAGCAAGGCTACGTTTATCTCGATGACGATTACCATCACCGCAACAGGTCCGGAGCAGTTAACTAAACTGCATCAGGACCTGATGGCTACGGGGTTGGTGCACATGGTCATTTAGGCCCCGTTTTGATTGCTATCACTACTCGTAATCTGGGCACAGTGGATTACGCTTCCACGCTGGCCGCGATGCGGCAGTACACTGACACCCGCACTGCTGAGTCTCCGGATCAACTCTGGCTGTTGCAACATCCAAGGGTGTTCACGCAGGGGCAGGCGGGTAAAGCGGAGCACGTGTTAGCGCCCGGCGATATCCCGGTGATTCAGGTGGATCGCGGTGGGCAGGTAACCTACCACGGCCCCGGGCAATGGGTTATGTACTGGCTGATAGATTTGAGGCGCCGCAATCTTGGCGTCCGCAAGCTGGTGGATACTATTGAGCAGACTCTGGTGGCGGTATTGGCGCAGTATGGAATCGATTCCGCCCCT
The DNA here is from genome assembly GCA_039990395.1 of Halioglobus sp. Classification (GTDB taxonomy): domain Bacteria; phylum Pseudomonadota; class Gammaproteobacteria; order Pseudomonadales; family Halieaceae; genus CALINF01. Next base: position 201,361 of record JBDXFZ010000041.1, on the reverse strand, counting down.
GAGCCTGCCGCTCCCGGCGTTTACGTCGATGGCAGTAAAATTGCGTCGTTGGGATTACGTGTTCGCAAAGGCTGTAGCTATCATGGCCTGTCATTGAACGTGGATATGGATCTGGAGCCGTTTTCACGCATCAATCCGTGTGGCTACGAGGGCCTGCGGGTCACGTCCATGGCGCAGTGTTTGGGTGACGCGCCACTTGATATCGACGCTGTAGGCGCCAGCTTACTTGCAACTGCTCAGCAGACGCTCGAGGGTGTTAGCTAACCCACCTTTTTTCGCTGCGCTGCTCATGCACTGCGCGGCGGCAAGAAACTGCGTATAATCCGCGCTTTTTAGCGGTAAGCCAAAACCATGTCAGACCTGAGCAACGCCATCGACGCGCGGCGTACCTTCGCGATTATCTCGCACCCCGACGCCGGCAAGACCACGATCACTGAGAAGCTCCTGCTATTGGGTAGTGCGATTCAGGTGGCTGGTACGGTAAAGGGCAAAAAGGGACCTCATGCAACGTCAGATTGGATGAGCATGGAGCAGGAGCGGGGTATATCGGTTACCTCATCCGTGATGCAGTTTCCCTATCGCGACCGCACGGTAAACCTGCTCGATACGCCGGGCCATGAGGACTTTTCAGAGGACACTTACCGTACGCTGACAGCCGTAGATTCTGCGCTTATGGTGATCGATGGGGCTAAAGGCGTAGAGGCGCGCACAATCAAGCTGATGAATGTGTGTCGTTTGCGCGACACGCCTATCGTTAGCTTTGTTAACAAGATGGACCGCGATATTCGCGAGCCCATCGACTTGCTTGATGAAATTGAGGAAGTCCTGTCGATAGAGGCTGCGCCGATCAATTGGCCAATCGGCATGGGCGGCCATTTCAAAGGTGTCTACAACCTCTATACCGATGTGGTGCATCTCTATACCGCGGGCAAGGGCAGTGTGTTGGCTGAGGACCATCGTATTGAGGGACTCGACAGCAGTGATGTGCGCGATTTGCTTGGGGAAGATTACGACGCTTTTCTGGAAGAGATCGAGCTCGTAAGAGGTGCCAGCCATCAGTTCGATCTGGATGCGTTTCTGGCCGGCAAGCTAACGCCGGTATTCTTTGGTACTGCGCTAGGCAATTTCGGCGTGCGTGAAATGCTCGATGATTTTGTTCAGTGGGCGCCGCCGCCTCTCAATCGTTTAGCGACTGAGCGCGAGGTTGATGCCAGGGAGGCCGACTTCTCCGGTTTTGTTTTCAAGATTCAGGCCAACATGGACCCGCGTCACCGCGATCGTATAGCCTTTATGCGAGTCTGCTCGGGCATGTACGAAAAAGGGATGAAGATGCGTCATGTGCGCATTGGCAAGGATGTGAAAGTTGCCGATGCAGTGACATTCAAGGCAGGGGAGCGTTCCTTAGTGGAGGAGGCCGTGTCGGGCGATATCATAGGCTTGCACAATCATGGCACGATTCAGATTGGCGATACGTTCACGCAGGGCGGGGATCTGCAGTTTACTGGTATACCTCACTTTGCTCCGGAGCTGTTTCGGCGTATCAGGCTGCGAGACCCGATGAAAGCCAAGCAATTACAGAAAGGCCTGCAGCAGTTGTCAGAGGAAGGCTCTACTCAGGTATTCACACCGCTATCCAATTCAGATCTCATCGTCGGTGCAGTGGGGCAACTACAGTTTGATGTGGTGGCTTACCGGCTTAAAGATGAATATAAAGTCGAAGCCATGTATGAGCCCGTCAATGTGTATACCGCGCGCTGGGTGTATTGTGATGACGAACGCAAACTGGAAGACTTCCGCAAAAAAGCGGCAGAGCATCTGTCGGTAGACGGCGGTGGCTACCTCACCTACCTGGCGCCTACCCGGGTCAATCTGTCATTGATGGAAGAGCGCTGGCCGGACATTGAGTTTTGTGCCACGCGAGAGCACTGAGCCTATCGCTGAGCGAGGAGTCGCCCCCCAATTAGCCCAGTAGAGCTTCTATATCGGCCGCGATATCCTCGGGCTTGGTAGCGGGTGCATAGCGCTTTACGACGTCACCGTCCTTATTGATCAGGAATTTGGTGAAATTCCATTTGATGGCCTGCGTGCCGAGTGCGCCTGGCGCTGCCTTTTTGAGGTGCTTGAAAAGTGGGTCTGCACCGCCGCCATTGACTTCGATCTTTCCGAACATGGGAAAGCTCACCCCGTAATTCAGCTGGCAAAACTCCTGAATCTCGTCGTTGTTGCCCGGGTCCTGTTTACCGAACTGGTTGCAGGGAAACCCCAGTATCTCCAGACCTTGATCGCGATATTGACCATACAACTGTTCCAGGCCCTCAAACTGAGGCGTGAAGCCGCATTTGGATGCGGTGTTGACGACGAGTAATACCTTACCTTTGAATTCGCTAAGGTCACGGCCCGCGCCGCCAGTAGTCTGGCAGCTGAAGTCATAAACGGTTTGGCTCATAGGTACGCTCTTATTCAGATAGGGGGGTTGTCGCTCAGACCGGTTGCATCTGTTGATGCCGCACCTGCTCCATGAGCAGAGTTAATCGCTTGCGCTGCATCTTTAACGAATACTCAAGCTCTTTGAGTTTGCTAGGTAGTGCTGCGCTCTCCCAGCGGGTATGTAACTGCTGGCGCCGTTCTTCCAGTGCGCCTTCAAACTGCGCTACTTTAGCTTCCACGCGCTTTGACTGCAGCAATTTCCATTGATTGATAGATTCGGTAAACAGCTGATACTCGCGCTCAAGAATGGTGCGCAACGTATCGCTGCCCTCGTGAGCGCCCAGTTCATTGCGCGCCCGTTCGAATTCAGTGTCCAGGATAGCGCGCTGTATTTTGAAGTCTGGCACTCGCACCAGTTTGCTGGCCAGGCCAACGTGAGAGCAGAGATTAATCATCCACTTGGTGGGATCCCAGTGCCACCAGCGTATGCCATTGCGGTAGTCTGTTTGAAAGATATGGTGGTAGTTGTGATAGCCCTCGCCGTAGGTGAGAAACGCCAAAATGCCATTGTCTCTGGCGCTGTTTGATTCTGTGTAGGGCCGCGAACCCCAGTAGTGTGCCAGGGAATTGATGAAGAACGTAACGTGGTGGTTGACCACGAGTCGCAGCAGACCCACTAGCAGCATGGTGCCGATGATATCTCCATGCCATACGCCCAGTGCCAGCGGTAGTGCCACGTTCATAAAGGTTGTTAGCATCACGTAGTGCTTGTCTTGCCACACGACGATTGGGTCGCGCTGAAGATCGCGCACGTTGCTGAAATCCGTAGTATTGGTGCGGTACTTGCGCAGCATCCACCCCATGTGACTGAACCACAATCCGCGGCTCGCAGAATAAGGATCTTCATCGAAGTCATCCACGTGGCGGTGGTGTCGACGATGATCAGATGCCCAGATCAATATACTGTTCTGCAAAGCACCTGCGCCCCAGAATGCAAAGAACCACCTTAGCGCCGGTTTTGCCTCGTAGGATTTATGTGCCCACAATCTGTGATAGCCGCCAGTGATTGAAAGGCCGTTGAGATACAAAAAGGCAACTGCCCAGCCCCATTGGAAGCCGTCGTAACCATGGTAAACGCCCCAGGCAGGAACCAGGATCAGCGTGGCAATTGGCAAGCCCGCAAAGATGATCATATTGGTCATATCCAGAGGGGGCTTGGCGCCAGCTTTCGCAGCGTCATAAGATGTATCCATAAGAGCAGTTCTTTGCGCTTGAGTGAGGAGCGAATCATAGCCCTTTTGGGTACTTTTGTCCCGCCATTGCCACTTCGTCGCTGCACCGGTCGGAAGCCGTCGCCGTAGCGGTAGGCACACACCCGGTGCCTGATTTACAGTATGATGCAACTCGTTTTATGCCCATCGGGATAGCCATGCCAGCCTCATACAGGCGAAATCGCTACATGATTCGCTTGATTCAAACTCCCTGATGACCACCAGCCGTCAGGCCGTATTTACGCGCGGCTCAACCATGCGCCATGTGCTTGCAATGACAGCTGCCAGTGCCACTGGTTTGCTGGCCATGTTCGGCGTCGATCTGATCGACATGTACTTCCTGACATTATTGGGCGAACAGGCGCTGGTGGCAGCTGTTGGCTTTGCCGGTACGCTGATCTTTTTCCTGGTGTCGATCAGCATAGGGTTGCAGATTGCACTAGGTGCGTTGGTTGCTCGCTCGGAAGGTGCTCATCGTAGGGATCAAGCCGGCCAGTTTTGTACCAGCGCATTGGTATTCAATGGCTTGACTGCTTTGGTCATCAGTGCCGTTGGCTGGTTTTACTTACCACAGTTATTGGCGTTACTGGGTGCCAGCGGTCAAACGCTGGAGTTCGCCATACGCTACGGTAGTATTTTGTTGCCTAGCATTCCCATTTTAGTGATTGGCATGAGTGCTGCAGCGGCAGTGCGCGCTATCGGTGATGCGCGCCGGGCTATGTGGGCAACACTGATTGGATCTATCGTCAATGCCATACTCGACCCCATTTTTATCTTCGGCTTCGACTGGGGTCTGGAGGGTGCTGCTTGGGCGTCCGTAGTGGCCCGGATTGCAGTATTGATCGCTGCGTGGAGAGCGCTAGTCGGGGTCCATAAACTACCTCAGCCGGTAAGTTACAGGCAGTTCCGTGCAGACCTGGTTCCCCTGTTAGCCATTGCTGGCCCTGCTGTACTGACCAATCTTGCAACGCCTATCGGCAATAGCTATGTACTGCGAACAATGTCTCAGTATGGCGACAGCGCTGTGGCTGGTGCGGCAATCATGGGGCGTATCACGCCGGTTGCGCTAGCGGCAATTTTTGCGCTATCTGCGGCTGTCGGGCCTATTATCGGCCAGAATGCGGGTGCCGGATTATATGGGCGAGTACGCTCAACCTTGCGTGATTCGGTGATCTTTACAGCGGTATATGTGCTGGTGGTCTGGCTAATATTGTTAGTCGCCTGCGATCTGATTGTGGGTGTGTTCTCCGCCTCTACTCAGGCCGAAGAGCTGATCCGTTTTTATGTGCAATTTCTTGTTGGCTCGTTCTTTTTCAGCGGTTGCCTGTTTGTTGCCAATGCCAGCTTCAACAACTTAGGTCACCCTCGCTGGGCTACCGTAGCCAACTTCAGCAAGGTTTTACTGGGCATAGTGCCAGCTGTTTATCTGGGTTCGTCCTGGTACGGCGCTAAAGGCGTTTTAGCGGGTGAGGTGGTGGGTGCTGCGCTGTTCGGGTTGGTCGCTATGGCGGCAGCGTTTGCTCTGGTGAATCGCTTAGAACGTGATTATGTGCCTGCTGCAGCTTCCGTCTCGCCGGACGGCGAAGATATAGAGGCAGCGCGGTAGCGTTCTAGCTCCCGGCTTAACCACTCACCTGATGGCTCGGTTTGATTGGCGCAGGTAACTGTATACGGTTTACCTGTCCATGAGCTCTTTGAGGCGAGCCGGTCGATAAAATGTTCGGCTGAATCTGCGTAGCGTTTGCCCCGACTGTATTTCAATCGCAGATGATCGGCAGCGTCCGCCGACTCGTGATCGCTACCGTTGCGATGAAAAGTACAGCCGCTGCTGGCAACAAATACCAATAGGTGTTCAATTTCGGTGGGCGCTTGAGAGGGAGCAGCGTGGACCATCGATGTAGGTAGGAACAGCCAGACCCAAACTGCGGATACCAGCGCACACAGGCCTGCCAGTGATCTTTTTGTCACAGTATCTGTAACCTCACCAGCAGCGGATTATGGTCGGATGACGACACGGGAACGACCCGGGCGGAGTAGGCGGTGATTCCGCGAACATACATATGATCCAGCGCCTTGCCAAATGCAGTGGTGCGCAGGTCGGGCTCGAAACTCACGGGTTCCAGCTGGTGTTTCTGCATGAAGTCATCTACCAGCGTTTGTCTGGCCTGACTCCAGGTGTTGAGGTCACCAGCCACGATAATAGGCCCTTGGTGGCGTTCCAGCAGGGCACTGATGGCGTGAATCTGTTTTCTGAAGTTGTCTAATCCCACGGTGAAGTTTACCGCGTGCATATTGATCGTTAGCAGGCGATCTTCGCGCCCGGCCAATGGGTACTCGGTAATGTTGGTCGCCTTGGGGGTGCCGAGCCAGGGTTCCCATGCGGTGAGATTACACGCAAGGCTGGGGTATCCAGTGCTAAGAGTCATTACACCAGTGTCTGAGCTGTCCGTTGTATAGCCTGCGGCAAAGGCCTGATACAGCGGCATTGGCAAGGTTTGGGCGATGGGTGCTTGCAGCGAGGCTTCCTGAATGAACGCGAGCTGGACATGTTCCCCCAGTTCGCTCAAATCAATATCCCAACCCTCGTTACTGGCTTTCTGTATATTCCATGACAGCACCTTGAGCTCAAGGCCAAGCACCGACTCCTCGTTTGTTGATGTTTGGCCAAGTGAGTCCGCACATTGCCTGGCCTCGAGCGAGGAGGCAGACGCGATGGATGCAGCCAATACTCCTGCGCATAGCAAGATGCAGAGTCGGCCCACACGAGCTGTGATATTAAATAACTTCAACATAATCAGAAGGATAGGGGTGTCTAGGTAAGACAACATAAATAGCCATCAGTTTCATTAGTATATCGCAATTGATGGTTTTTTAGCCAGTGTGACTGGCTAGGCCGCGGTGCGCGGGCGCGCAATAAAACGGCGCTATAGACGCTCGAGATAGGATTGATATTCCAGCGCAGTGACCCGCCGGCGGAACTCTTCTATCTCCTGTTGCTTGGTCAGCGTAAAGATACGCTGCAGTTCACCGCCGAGTGCTGCGCGAATAAACTCCGATTCAGAAAATCGGTTGAGGGCATCGTGCATGTACACCGGTAGAGGCGTTTTCTCCTGCGCGTAGCCGTCCCCACTGATGGGCTTGCTGGGCTTTAGCTCATTCTCAATGCCATCGAGCATAGAGGCCAGTAGCACTGCGAACAGCAGGTAAGGATTGGCATCGGCTCCTGAAACACGGTGTTCCAGTCGTCTCGCTGCGTGATTGCCAGCGGGCACGCGAACGGCCACTGTGCGGTTTTCGTAACCCCAGCTGGGTGAGGTGGGCGCGTGAGACCCTTTTTGGAAGCGGCGATAGGCGTTATAGGTGGGCGCAAAAATAGCGACCGAGTCTGCCATATGGTTCAGACAGCCCGCGATGGCGTGATGCAGTAGCGGCGTGCCGCGCTCGGTACCATCGTCGAAGATGTTGTTGCCTTGTTCATCCAGTACCGAGCAATGCACGTGCATACCATTGCCAGCTTCATCTTCGAACGGTTTGGGCATAAAACTAGCGATCAGGCCGTACTTGGAGGCGATCCCTTTGATCAGGCGCTTCATCATCATGATCTGTTTTGCCGCCAATACTGGGCTATCGACGTGGTGCATGTTGATTTCGTATTGAGACGGTGCGGATTCCTTCACAACCCCATCAAAAGGTAGGTCTTGAATTTCGCAGGCGATGCGTAAGTCTTCCATCATTTCCTGGTGCTGATTGAGGACATCCAGGGCGTACATATTACCGCCAACGGGTGAGCCGCCAGCAGGCGAGGGGCAGGTGTGGAGAGGTAGCGATGCTTCATCCCAAGTGACCAGACTGAACTCGAGCTCAGCGGCAACCACGGGTGTCCATCCAGCCTCTTGAAAGCGCGAGACGACCTGTTTCAGTACGTGCCGCGGATCGCCCATATAGGGTGTCCCGTCGCCATCGAACATGGAGAGCATGATCTGGCCATGTTGCGCATTGGGAGACCAGGGGGTAGGGAGAAGTGAGCCTTCCACAGGTCTGCAGATGCCGTCAGCATCTCCAGAGGCGAAGACCAACTCTTCCACATCACGCCCCCAAATATCGAGACTGAGTGCGGTTTTGGGCAGTTTTAGCTCGCCGTCGTAGATCTTGCCCAGCTTGTGGCGGGGCAGCCATTTCCCACGCATGATGCCATTGCAGTCGGGCAATAGGGCTTCAATTGTGGTGATCTCGGGGTGAGCTCTGAGGAACCAGTCCGCTTCTTGGGACATGTTGCACCGTGCGCATTTCGGTAAGTGCACACTATCGTTGTTAACCAGCTTTTACTCAATGCCCCAACTAGGGCAGCTTGGACACAAACTTGTCTAGCGGGGCGACATATAAATACTCAGTGGGTCGTCACCGGCAGCTTCGCCAATACATGACATCGAATTGATGAATAGTGAGAACAGATCAGTTTGCGAGCTCACATCCAGCTTCCGATAGATACTCTTGCGGTGTCGTCTGACGGTTTCTAGGGCAATACTCAGCCGCTCTGCCGAAATATCCGTGCCATATCCTCGTAACATGAGTTCCAGAACATCCTTCTCGCGCGGCGACAAAATGGATTGACCGAAGGTTCTGAAAGCCACATCAATCTGGTGGTCAATGCCCGGTTGAATCAGATGAGTAGCCGCAAAATCATCATGCGAGCTGTGTGACTTCAGCAGCTCCGACACAGGCTCCGCCAGCAGATAGAGCGATTCGTATTCCTCGTCTGAAAATTCGTAGTGCTTGGGCAGACGCATCATGCTCAGGTTTATGACGCTGCCTGAGCCTAGACGAGAGAGATAGACCGCCTCATCGACTGTGCCTGTATCTGAGTAGTAGCTGTGATAGTAATCCGATTGTTCCAGCTTGCCTGCGGTCACTCGCGATAGTCGATAAATTTTCGACTTAGGCTGGTTCATAGACGCCTGATAGAACGGGTCCTCCCGATAGGGGCCGTCCAGATACTGATCAATTTGAGAGGCTATCGCTGCAGGAGGGATCTCGTGATACAGCACCTGCGGTGGCAGGTCGCGGTGATAAAGCCAGATCTGTGGGTAGTCGATAGCCACCTGACCGCGTACGGCTTCAATGAGAGCCGGGAAGAACTCGTCCGTCCCCAAAGCCGCAATTGCTCGGGAAACGTCGCGATTCCATCGGCTGAGTTGTTGTATATCGGTCATGCGTGGTCGCTGCGCTGCCGTTAGTAACCTGCACTGAGTGTGGGGAGGGGGTAGCACGATGTCAACGGCTCTGCAGCGAATTGAGTGCTTCGAATTTAGTCCGCCCAGTCTAGCGGCTGTGTACGCCAGCGGTTGCTCCATGCGCGGTAGACCTTGTCGCTGTAAACCCTGCGGCCTGAGCTGCCGTTGTAGGCTGCCAACGCTTTATGCAGATTACCCTTCTCGCGACGCAGATAGAACTGCAGGATGCTGCAGCCATATCGAAAGTTAGTGAGATTATCGGTCAGATTGTCGTCGCTGCGGCCAATTTCATTCTTCCAAAATGGCATCACCTGCATCATACCTTGCGCCCCGACTCGGGAAATCGCAAAGCGATTGAAGTGGCTTTCTACCTCGATAACCGCCAGCACCAGTTCTGGTGGCAATTCGGCGCTCGCTGCCGCGGCATGAATCTGGTGCAGTAGCTCGAGACGCTCCGCCGGGTCATCGACAAATCGGGCAAGACGGGAGGACATATCCACCAGCCAGACCTCAGCGTCGTAACGATCCTCAAAGCTTTCGGCGTTGTTGATAGCCTCTTCAAGGAACGATCTGAGCTCCGCTCTCTCTAGTGGATCTGTCGGTTGAGCAGTGACTGCGGCGCTTAGGGCGAGCCAGAGTATCGCCAATGCCCTGACGGCTACTGAGGACACAGGTGTAGAATCTCTACTATCAAAGCCATTTCGGTATCAGTCCGGCAAGCACGCCCTCAGCCAAATTTGGCTGTGAGAAAGTTGACGATATCGCCCTGCGGTACGAGTTGCGAGTCGGCATCTGTGCGGCCTTTATATTCAACGTTGCCTTCCTTAAGCGCGCGATCGCCAATGACAACGCGGTGAGGAATACCTATCAGTTCCATATCTGCAAACTTCACACCCGGGCGATCGTTACGATCATCCAGCAACACCTCTATGCCGTGATCCAGGCAGGCTTGGTAGAGTGACTCGGCGCACTGCGCCACCTCTGGCGATTTTTGCATATTCAGCGGCACGATCGCCAACTGAAACGGCGCGATGGAGTCGGGCCATAGAATGCCCTGGTCATCGTGATTCTGCTCTATGGCAGCGGCCACAATACGGGTGATACCGATGCCGTAGCAGCCCATTGTCATAGTGATGTTTTTGCCATTTTCATCCAGTACGCGTGCGTTCATCGCCTCACTGTACTTGGTGCCAAGTTGAAAAATGTGGCCTACCTCGATACCGCGCTTTATCTGTATGTGGCCTTTGCCGTCGGGAGAGGGATCACCCTCTACTACGTCGCGAATATCCTCTATACGAATCTGACCAGTGTCACGTCCCCAGTTCGCGCCAGTGAAGTGAGTATCATCCTTGTTGGCTCCACAAACGAAGTCAGCCAGGTGCGCAGCACTGCGGTCGGCCACCACGTCAATGTCTAAACCAATGGGACCGAGGGAGCCAAAGCCCGCACCGCAGGCGGCGCGAGCCGCACTCTCATCTGCCATAGTCAGGGGGGAGGCGATGCCGCTCAGTTTTTCAGCTTTCAGCGGATTGAGCTGGTGATCACCGCGTACGATCAAGGCGACGAGCTTGCCTTCTTCCTCCGATTCAACAAGCAGAGTCTTCACAGTGGACTCTATCGGTACCGACAGGTGTTTGACGACATCATCGATGGTCTTAGCACCAGGAGTGGCAACTTCCGCAAGCTCTGCCGTAGCCTCAGGTTGGCTGCCCGAAGGGGTTATCGCTTCAGCCATCTCAACATTCGCCGCATAATCACTGGCGTCGCTGAAGGCAATATCATCTTCGCCAGAGTTGGCGAGCACGTGAAATTCGTGCGATGCACTGCCACCTATACTGCCTGTGTCGGCGATAACCGGACGAAAATCCAGTCCTAGTCGGGTGAAAATTGCAGAGTACGCGGCGTGCATAACCTCATAAGTAGCGGCTAGTGACTCCTGACTACTGTGAAATGAATAGGCATCTTTCATCACAAACTCACGCGAGCGCATGATGCCAAAACGAGGACGTATTTCATCACGCACTTTAGTTTGAATCTGATAGAGATTTAGCGGGAGCTGCTTATAACTTTTAATTTCATCACGAACCAGGTCCGTGATGACTTCCTCGTGCGTGGGCCCGAGACAAAAGTCCCGATCATGACGATCCTGGATGCGCAGCAACTCGGGACCATACTGTTCCCAGCGTCCCGACTCCTGCCATAGTTCGGCTGGCTGCATCACGGGCATGCTCACTTCCTGTCCGCCCGCTTTATCCATTTCTTGCCGCACAATGGCTTCAACTTTTCGCAATACTCTCAGGCCTAGCGGCAGCCAGGTATAGAGTCCCGCTGCGAGTTTGCGGATCAACCCGGCTCGCAACATAAGCTGATGGCTAATCACTTCTGCGTCGGCAGGCGTTTCTTTCTGTGTTGCGATAAGGAAGTTGCTGGTGCGCATTTACGGTGTCGCTCGATGAGTCCAAAACAGGTGGGTTAGTTTACGTGGCAAGTGAGTGGGGGTACAGCTAACAAAGCGCAAGAGAGTGCATGCGCGCAGCGTTTTTTGGTTTTACGTCTACTTGGTGGTTCCGATAGAGCTGCGAGACTGTAAAAATAGGGATTTTTTTCGTTTCGAGGTGCAAAAACGCTTGTATTACAGTGTTTCATGGATTATACATTGCAATGAGGCTTGCGGGAGCGTGATTTCAGCGGTTAGGGGAAGCGGGCGATGCGGGTTGAGTGGATGTTTTTTTACATAACGAAGGAAGGTTGAAACTAAAATGGCGACCAAAAAAGCAGCTAAGAAAAAAGCTCCAGCCAAGAAGAAGGTAGCAGCTAAGAAGGCACCTGCTAAGAAGAAAGCAGCGGCTAAAAAGGCAGCTCCCGTCAAGAAGGCGGCCCCGGCTATTAAAGCCAAGATGACCAAGAGCCAGATTGTGGCAGGCATTGCGGAAAGTACGGGTCTGACCAAGAAGCAAGTGGTTTCTGTGATGGACGAGATGGATACTCTTATTGAGCGCAGCATCAAGAAGCGTTCAGTTGGTGAGTTTACTATCCCGGGCATGATGAAAATCACTACAGTAAAGAAGCCCGCTCGCAAGGCGCGCAAGGGTATCAACCCCTTTACTGGTGAAGAAACTGTCTTTAAGGCCAAGCCAGCCAGCGTTGCTGTGAAGGTGCGTCCTTTGAAGAAGATGAAGGAATTCGCTACCTCCTAGCGGCTTTCTTTGGCTCCGCTCGCAGCTGTGGGCGGAGTCAGTCAATTTTTTCGCTCAGCACGTTACGGTGCAGGGTACTGCTACCCCCAAAATTCTAGTATTCCTCAGCAGCTTGGCCTACGTGGTTGCTTAAGGTAAAATCCGCGCCTCGAAAAATCTTCTCACCCTGATGCGCAGGTTGTGATGAGTTGAGGTCCCATGCCTATTTATGAATATCAATGTCAGGATTGCGGCGAGTCGCTGGAAGTCCTGCAGAAGATTAGCGATGCACCAGCTACAGATTGCCCCGCTTGCGGGAAGCCGACGCTGAAGAAAAAGGTGTCTGCGGCAGCCTTTAGGTTGAAAGGCGGTGGCTGGTATGAGACTGATTTCAAAACCGGGAACAAGAAGAACTTAGCTGGCGACAAAAGTAGCAAAAGCGGCAAATCCGACAGCGCTGCTGCCAAGAGTTCAGATACCAAAACCAAGGCCTGATTGCCCCTTCGCCAGGGCCGCTCCTAACTTAGAGAATTTAACTATGCGCAGTCATTATTGTGGCGCCCTGAGTACCGCGAACATCGATGAGACCGTCACGCTATGCGGTTGGGTAGACCGTAGGCGTGATCACGGAGGCGTGATTTTTCTTGATTTGCGCGACCGTGACGGCATTGTTCAGGTCGTTTTTGACCCCGATACCGATGAACATTTCCAGCGCGCTGACCGTGTGCGTGGCGAGTACGTTCTTAAGGTCACCGGACGTGTGCGAGCCCGCTCCGAAGCCACTATTAATCCAGCGATGAAAACTGGCGAGATAGAGGTTCTGGGTAAGGGGTTGGAGATTCTTAACGCTGCGGCTACACCGCCTTTTCAGCTCGATGAGCATACGGCGGTGGGTGAGGAAGTGAGGCTTCGCTACCGCTATATGGATCTGCGTAGACCGGAGATGCAGGAGAAACTGATTCTGCGCTCGCGTATCACGAATGCGGTACGCAACTTTCTCGATGGTGAGGGGTTTCTGGATATCGAAACCCCCATCCTTACCAGAGCCACCCCCGAGGGTGCGAGAGACTACCTGGTGCCCAGTCGTACGCACCCGGGCCAGTTTTTTGCGTTGCCGCAGTCACCGCAGCTGTTCAAGCAGTTACTCATGGTGTCTGGTTTCGATCGCTATTATCAGATTGCGAAGTGTTTTCGGGATGAAGATCTGCGGGCCGACCGGCAGCCGGAGTTTACTCAGATTGATATCGAGACCGCATTTCTGGGCGAAGATGCGATTATGGCCATTACCGAGCGTATGATCCGCGGCCTGTTTGAGTCCGTGCTCGACATTGACCTGGGTGACTTTCCGCATATGCCTTACAGCGAAGCGATGGAGCGATTTGGTTCTGATAAGCCTGACCTGCGAATACCGCTCGAGTTGGTGTCAGTAGATGATCTGATGCAGCAAGTGGATTTCAAGGTGTTCCGCGGGCCAGCGGATGATCCAGGCGGCCGCGTAGCGGCGCTTAAGGTGCCGGGCGGTGCCACCATCAGTCGCAAAGAAATCGATGATTACACCAAGTATATTTCTATCTACGGTGCCCGTGGTCTTGCCTGGATTAAGGTGAACGACCTCGCCGCAGGTGTTGAGGGGCTGCAGTCTCCGATTCTCAAGTTTATGCCCGACGATATTGTGCAGCAGATGATGACGCGTCTGGAGGCTGCCGATGGCGACATCATTTTCTTTGGCGCTGATCGTGCGCGAGTGGTTAATGAGGCACTGGGCGCCCTGCGCGTTAAGGTTGCTCATGATGTTGGTTTGGTGAATGAAGGCTGGGCGCCGCTTTGGGTTGTTGACTTCCCCATGTTCGAGGAGGATGGCAAAGGTGGTTGGACGCCGCTTCATCACCCCTTTACAGCCCCTTCGTGCAGTGCTGAAGAGCTGGCGGCTAATCCAGGCGACGCACTGTCGCGCGCCTATGACATGGTTCTTAATGGCTGTGAATTGGGTGGTGGTAGCATCCGTATACATGAGCGCGATATGCAGGCCACGGTTTTCACTATTCTGGGTATTGAAGAAGACGAAGCGCGAGAGAAATTCGGGTTTCTGCTGGACGCATTGCAATACGGCGCGCCGCCTCACGGTGGCCTTGCATTCGGGTTAGACCGGCTGGTGATGCTGATGACTGGTACTCAATCGATTCGCGACGTGATTGCATTCCCCAAGACGCAGAGTGCACATTGCGTAATGACAGACGCGCCGGGTGACGTCAACGCGCAACAGTTGAGTGACTTGAATATCAGACTGCGCCAGACGGTAGAGCCGGATACTTCCAACGAGTAGCGATAGTTGCCCTCTGAGTATGTGGGCGTATAGATAGAAGGAAGACTTTATGGCGGGTCATAGTAAATGGGCCAACATCAAGCACCGCAAAGCAGCGCAGGATGCCAAGCGAGGTAAGGTCTTCACTAAGTTGATCCGCGAATTGGTGGTTGCAGCAAAGCAAGGCGGCCCTCTACCCGAAGATAATCCCAGGCTACGCGCAGCGGTTGATAAGGCGTTGGGGTCGAACATGACCCGGGACACAATCGACCGCGCGATCGCCCGCGGCGCGGGTACCAACGATGCCGACGATATGGAGGAGCTGACCTACGAGGGTTATGCCGCCGGCGGGATTGCTATTCTTGTGGAAGCCATGACAGATAATCGCAACCGAACCGTCGCCGAGGTGCGCCATGCGTTTTCCAAGCGCGGTGGCAATCTGGGCACAGATGGCTCAGTGGCATATCTGTTTGCCCGCAAAGGTCATATTACCTTCGGGCCGGGAGTCGATGAAGATGAGGTCATGGAGGTTGCGCTAGAGGCAGGTGCTGAAGACATCATCGCCAATGATGATGGGTCTCTTGAAGTGACCACTGCCTGGGAGGACTTCTCAGCGGTAAAAGAGGCGCTGGAAACGGCAAATCTGATACCCGAAGAAGGCGAAGTCACCATGATTGCCGCCACAACGGTAGAAGTAGATGCAGGTGGCGCAGAAAAAGTGATGGGCCTTGTTGATGCATTGGAAGATCTGGACGATGTGCAAAATGTTTATTCCAATGTGGAAATTCCTGAAGACGTACTGGCTGGCCTCTGATTCGGGTCTCTGGGTGTGGCTATTTGCGGCCACACCTGCCTACAATACTGTAAATTCATACATAACAAGAGCCACAGCGACGGGGCAGGTCAGACTATGGCGGTCATCCTTGGGATAGACCCCGGTTCTCAAAAAACGGGCTTTGGAGTTATCAGTTACAACGGTGGTCGCAGCGAATATGTGACCAGCGGTGTCATTCGCCTTCCCAAAGCGGAACTACCGGAGCGTCTGGGCATTATTTTCGAGAGCGTTACCGAGCTTGTTGAGCTTCACTGTCCCCAGGAACTGTCCATTGAACAGGTGTTTATGGCAAAGAGCGCGGGCTCAGCGCTGAAGCTTGGGCAGGCGCGAGGCGCTGCGATTGTTGCTTGCGTTGCCCAGCAGATGCTGGTGGCAGAGTACTCAGCGCGCCAGATCAAGCAATCAGTCGTGGGTACTGGTGCGGCAGACAAAGCGCAGGTTCAACACATGGTAAAGGTTCTCCTCAAGTTGCCGGCTGTGCCACAGGAAGACGCTGCTGACGCACTCGCGGCAGCTTTGTGTCATGCCCACACCCAGCAAAGCATGATCAATCTGGCTGGCGCCACGTCGGTGCGACGCCGCAGGCTCAGGTAGGAAGCGTACTCATATGATCGGCAGAATTCGCGGCGTACTGGTTCACAAGCAGCCCCCCGACATCCTCGTGGAAGTCGGAGGCGTAGGCTATGAGCTGCAGGTGCCATTATCGACCTTGTTTGAGTTGCCTGAAACTGGCAGCGAAGTGTCTCTTGTTACCCACTTCGTGGTGCGCGAGGACGCTCAGCAGTTGTATGGCTTTATCGACTTGCGTGATCGGACGCTGTTTCGTCATTTGATCAAAGTGAGCGGCGTGGGTCCTAAGTTGGGTCTAACGATTCTTTCAGGCATGGATTCCAATAACTTTGCCCGCTGTGTACAACAGGACGATGTGGCGGCGCTGGTGGCGCTTCCCGGTGTGGGTAAGAAGACGGCTGAGCGATTGCTGATAGAAATGCGTGACAAACTTAAGGACTGGCTGGGTTCGACAGAGGCCGCAGGTGTTGAGGCCGGTGCAGCAAATTCGGAACCCGTGGCCGACAGTGTGGCAGACGCTGAAGGCGCGTTGATTGCATTGGGATACAAGCCGCAAGATGCAGGTCGTATGATATCTGCTGTGAATGACGATACCGTGCAGGACAGTCAGGAGTTGATTCGTCGGGCCCTGAAATCGGTCGTTAGTCGATGAGTGCCACAGAAAGACGCTATCAGGGTGGGAATTGCTCATGATTGAAACCGATCGTTTGATTGCTGCTGAGCCTGAGGGTCCACGTGAGGACGCGCTGGATCGTGCTATCCGCCCCAAAACCCTGGATGAGTATGTGGGGCAGCAGGTCGTACGCGATCAGATGTCGATTTTCCTGCAGGCGGCTCGTGGGCGAGGCGAGCCTCTGGATCACACTCTAATTTTCGGCCCTCCCGGGCTGGGAAAAACAACGCTTGCCAGTATCATTGCCAATGAAATGGGCGTCTCTTTAAAAACCACGTCGGGTCCCGTGCTTGAGAAGGCGGGCGATATCGCTGCATTGATGACGAACCTGGAGCCCGGGGACGTATTGTTCATTGACGAGATTCATCGCCTGAGCCCCTATGTTGAAGAAATCCTGTATCCGGCCATGGAGGACTATCAGCTCGATATAATGATTGGGGAGGGGCCGGCAGCCAGATCGATCAAACTGGATCTGCCGCCTTTTACCTTGGTGGGCGCTACTACGCGAGCAGGTTTACTGACATCACCACTGCGCGACCGTTTTGGCATTGTGCAGCGACTCGAGTTCTACAATGATGCCGATCTTGCGCATATTGTTGAGCGTTCCGGTCGTATTCTGGAGATAGGAATCGACGTCTCGGGAGCAGCTGAAATCGCTCGTCGTGCTCGTGGTACGCCGCGAATCGCCAATCGTTTGCTGCGCAGGGTGCGCGACTATGCTGAGGTAAAGGCGGATGGCCATATCTCGCAGGGCGTCGCCGATCGGGCATTGGATATGTTGAGCGTTGATCAGCTGGGATTCGATCATCTGGACCGCCGCCTGCTGCTGGCGATGATTGAGAAATTTGATGGCGGCCCGGTGGGGGTAGACAGCCTGGCGGCGTCGATATCAGAGGAGCGTGGAACCATTGAGGATGTGCTGGAGCCTTATCTCATCCAGCAAGGGTTTATGGTGCGAACGCCGCGGGGCAGGATGGTCACCAACAATGCCTATCTTCATTTTGGGCTACCGGCTCCCAGCGGATCTGCCAACTCAACGGGTAATGCCGATATAAATTCGCCACTTGGACGACAAGACGAGAACCAATCGTGAGTGGAGGGGAATTTTCGTATAAGCTTCGAGTCTATATAGAAGATACAGATGCGGGCGGGATCGTTTATTACGTGAACTACCTGAAGTTTATGGAGCGTGCGCGAACCGAGTTTATGCGCGCTGCGGGCTTTGGGAAGCAGGGAATATTCAACGGTGATCTGATGTTTGTTGTGCGTGACGTCAATGTACAGTATCGCGAGCCTGCGATACTCGACGACGAACTGGAGGTCTCGGCCAGTATCGTAACGCTGGGTGGCGCGAGCATGTGCCTGCAGCAGACCGTACGAAGAGGCGGCGTGATGTTGGCCGATGGCAAAATCACCATAGCGTGTGTAAGCCGTGATGCGCTCAAGCCGCAACGAATGCCGCGTGAAATGATAACTGCCCTGCGAGCAACGCAGGGTATCGGGAACTGAGGGAAGCTCCATTGGAAGAACAACTAAGTCTTATTGATCTGGTACTCCAGGCCACGATCACCGTGCAATTGGTCATGGCCACGCTAATGCTGGCCTCCATGATGTCCTGGTACATGATCGTGAACCGGTATCTGTACTTCAGGAATGCGCGCGAGGAGATGCTTCAGTTTGAGGAGCGCTTCTGGTCGGGTATTGATCTGTCACAGCTCTATCGAGAGGGCAATGAGCGTGCCGCCGAAGGCCACACGATGCTAGGCATGGAGAGCATCTTTCGCGCCGGGTTCAAGGAGTTCTCCCGTCTGGCTCAGCAGTCTGAAATGGACTCCGAAGCTGTTATCGAGGGGTCTCGCCGTGCCATGCGGGTGGCGACATTGCGCGAAGAAGAGCGGCTCGACCGCCATCTCGCCTTCCTGGCCTCGGTGGGGTCAACCAGTCCCTATATCGGCTTGTTCGGTACCGTTTGGGGGATCATGCATTCTTTCCGCGGGTTGGCTAATGCTACCCAGGCGACACTCGCCACTGTTGCGCCGGGTATATCAGAGGCGCTTATCGCAACGGCGATGGGGCTGTTCGCTGCGATACCTGCAGTGCTAGCGTTTAACCGATTTGCGTCCAAGGTAGATGTGCTCAGCAACCGCTACGATACGTTTGTAGATGAGTTCTCCAGCATTCTCTACCGTCAAGCCTACGCTCTGCGTTCGCAAGAGAAATAAGGCGAGATACCCGCAATGGCCAACTCACGCAACAAACGCAGGCCGATGGCCGAGATCAATGTAGTGCCCTACATCGATGTGATGCTGGTCTTGCTGATCATTTTTATGGTGACGGCACCCATGTTGATGCAGGGTGTGGAAGTGGATCTGCCAGAAGCCAACACGGAGCCGGTAGAAAATCAGGACAGCGAGCCCCTGATTGTTTCAGTAGACAGATCTGGGCAGTTTTTTCTGAATGTTGGGTCGCAGGAAGATCAAGCCCTGACACTGGCTACGGTAAAGCAGCGTGTGTCAGCCGTTATTCGCCGCAGCCCAGATAAGCCGGTACTGGTTTGGGGCGATAAAGCGGTTGCCTATGGCCAGGTGGTCACCTTAATGGCGGCTCTGCAGGAAGCGGGCGCGCCGAGCGTTGGGCTGGTGACTGAGAATCCGCAGTGAGTGATTCAGCCTACGCCAAGTCTCCGGGTAACCGCATTATATTGCGGCCTCTTCTGGCGACCCTTGCGTTGCATGCGATAATGGTTTTTGCGCTAACAGCGAACTGGAGTGGCTTTGAACAAAAGACGATAGTCGCCAAGACGCAGCCCGCTATCGTTAACGCCACGTTAGTCGATATGGAGCAGTTCAAACCGAAACCCAAGCCCAAGCCTAAGCCCAAGACATCGCCAGTGCGCAAAAAGCCGGTGGCCAAGGCCGCGCCGAAAAAGGTGGTGCCAAAACCCACTCCCAAAAAGACGACGCCCAAACCTCAAGCCAAGCCGAAGGTTGAGCCAAAACCCGAGCCGCGTCTCACGCAGGAGGAGCTGGCAGCGATAACCCGGTCGGAAATGGCGCAGGCTCTTGCGGCTGAGGAAGAGGAGATGGCTGTCGCCAGCGTTGGCGAGTTGTCGGCAAGCTATGCGTCGCTCATTCAGCAGACAGTAGTGAACTATTGGAGCCGACCGCCTAGTGCCCGCAATGGCATGGAAACACTACTGCAAATTCAGTTGATCCCAACGGGTGAAGTGGTTAGCGTCACTGTGCTTAAAGGCAGTGGTAGTTCTGCATTTGATCGCTCGGCCATCAATGCCGTAGAGAAGGCTGGCAGCTTTCCGGAGCTTCGTAATCTGCCTGCCACTGAATTTGAACGGACCTTCAGGCGCTTTCGTCTGCTATTTAGACCAGAGGACTTACGTTACTAATGAACCGTTTTAGCCAGGTGATGGCAGGCTTTACCTTGTTGCTTGCGATGTCAGCCGCCCACGCCCAATTGACTATTGAGATTACCCAGGGGGTAGATAACCCCACGCCTATCGCCGTGGTACCTTTTGCCTGGCAGGGAGCGGGTACGGCGCCTGAAGATATAGCCGGTGTGGTAAACAGCGATTTGTCCCGCTCAGGTCAATTTTCCCCTGTCGACCGGCGCGACATGCTGGGTTTCCCTAGCGTCCAGAAAGATATCTTCTATCGTGACTGGCGTGCGCTGAACACCGAGTACATTCTGATTGGCCGGGTATCGATCGCCGGGCAGATGCGCATCGAGTACGAGCTTTACGATGTTACTCGCCAGACGCAGGTCTTTAGTGCCGTGGAGGAGGGTTCGCCCAATGAAGCTCGCATGCTCGCTCATCGTGTTAGCGATCGAGTCTACGAGCAGCTGACAGGTATCCCTGGCGCGTTCGCTACCCGACTGTTGTATGTATCGGTAACCCGTAATCCAACCGGTAAAGACTATTACCGACTTACACTGGCCGATTCTGATGGAGCGCGACCAATTGTACTGTTGGAGTCTCGTGAGCCGGTGATGTCGCCGTCGTGGTCGCCCGATGGTAACCAGATTTCCTATGTGTCTTTTGAGACGTCCCGCCCGGCGATCTACCGACAAGACCTGCGAACCGGTGCTCGCGAGCAGCTGACCAATTTCCGTGGGCTCAACAGTTCGCCTACCTGGTCACCTGATGGCAACAGCATGGCGATGGTGCTATCCAAGGATGGCAACCCCGATGTCTACATTATGAATCTCGCAACCAAGCGCCTTACCCAGATTACTCGCCATTACGCCATCGACACCGAACCCACGTGGATGCCCGACGGGCAGTCACTGCTGTTTACCTCCGATCGAGGGGGTCGCCCGCAAATTTATCGTTACAATCTGAAGACAGGGAACACGGATCGGGTAACATTTGATGGCAGCTACAATGCGCGAGCCAGGGTAGCCCAGGACGGTCGGAATGTGGTGTTGGTGACCCAGCGCAGCGGGCAGTTTCATATTGCGATATTGGATCTGGTGACGGAGCGCACGCAAGTGCTAACTTCCACGGCTTTGGATGAAAGTCCCAGTATCGCACCCAATGGCTCTATGGTATTGTACGCTACGAAGTATGGAGATCGAGGAATTCTGGCGGCGGTGTCCGTTGACGGGGGCGTGAAGTTCAGATTGCCCGCCCGTGACGGGGATGTCAGAGAGCCTGCTTGGTCGCCTTATATGCGTCGCTAGCATTACGTTTGGCGGCTGTGATAACAACAAACAACTATTTGCGTAATAAAGGGTACTTGCTATGAAACAATTTGCTGTTGCCGGTAAGGTGATGACTTTGCTATTTACCGCAGCGTTCCTGGTTGCTTGCACCAGCAACGACACGAAGGAACAGGAAGCCGCTGCTGCTGAAGCCGCCGCTGCTGCCGCTGCTGCTGCGGAGGCTCAACGAGCTGCCGCTGCTGAGCAGGCCGAAGGTCAGATGCGTTTGCAGGAAGCCGCTGCCGCAGTTGGGAATGTATTTTACTTTGAGTACGACAGCTCAACGCTGACTGCTGAAGCACAGCGTGCTCTGGATGCCCACATTGCTTTATTGCAAGGTACAGAGAAAACAGTACGCCTGGAAGGTCATACTGATGAGCGCGGTACTCGCGACTACAACATGGCTCTAGGCGAGCGTCGAGCTAACTCTGTTCGCGATTATATGGTCGTGAATGGCGTTGCCAGCTACCGTATCGAAACAGTGAGCTATGGCGAAGAACAGCCAATTGCTTATGGTTCGGGTGAGACCAACTGGGTGCAGAATCGCCGAGTAGAACTTAAGTAGTAGGTAACACATGCAACGCATAAGCAAACTGCTTGTGGTAAGCGGGCTGGCCATCATGGCTGGCCCGTTCTCATTAACGACCCAGGCACAGAGTTACGTCGACGTAGAAGCAGAGAGAGCTGCAGGTAATCAGCAGACCACTCGACCCAAGTCCGACCCGTACAGCACGCCAGTGCAGCCGGCGACTAACCAGCCACCTGCATCGACCAATACAGCACCCGCTCAGAGTTATCCCACCACTAGCTATGGCTTGAACAATGCCCCAGCGAGTGCGGCGACCATTTCGCCGCAGCCGCAACAAGGTGGGTATCCGCCAGCTGCCGGGGGAGGGAGCGCCAGCAATATGCTGTTGCAGCTGCAACAATTGCAACAGGAAGTGATGCTGCTCAATGGTAAGGTGGAAGAGCAGGCCAATGAATTACGTCGCCTGAAAGAACAGAGTCTTGAGCGCTATGTCGATCTGGACAAGCGGGTTTCTGCAATGTCCAGTGGGGCAGCGGTTGCAGCACCTGCTGCCGGCAGTGCAAGCGCCAATGCTGGCAATGCGACTCCGGTAGGTAGCGGTGCGGGTAACTCTCAGGTAGCCGAGCAACCCGGTGAGGGTGATGCCTATCGCGCGGCTTACGCACTCGTGCGCAGCCAGCAGTTTGATCAGGCCGTGCCGGCATTCAAACAGTTTCTTCAGAACTATCCCGCCGGTCGGTATGCACCTAACGCGCACTACTGGCTGGGCGAGCTCTACCTGGTGATCCAACCAGCAGACCCCGAATCTGCGCGACAGTCGTTCAAGCTGTTGATTGACCAATATCCGGATAATACGAAGGTACCCGACGCGTTGTATAAGTTGGGAAGGGTGCACTTCATGAAAGGTAACCGAGAGCGTGCTCGTGAATACTTTGATCGGGTTATTGCACAGTACGGCTCATCCGATAGTTCCGCCGCCAAGCTGGCGCAGGACTTTATTGACCAGAACTACTGACCGCCGCGAGGCGGTCCTGTCATGTCCGAAAACCTAGTCCACAACCCCGACGCAGTTCGTATCACTGAGATTTTTTACTCACTTCAGGGTGAGGCGCGCACAGTTGGTTTGCCCACGGTATTCGTCAGGCTTACCGGATGCCCCTTGCGTTGCGTTTACTGCGATACGGAGTACGCCTTCACGGGTGGCGATTTACAGTCTATTGAGCAGATAACCAGTGAAGTATCGGATTATCAACCGCGGTTTGTGACGGTAACAGGTGGCGAGCCATTGGCTCAGCGCAGCTGCCTGCCATTGCTGGTTTCTTTGTGTGATAAAGGCTACGAGGTGTCTCTGGAAACCAGCGGCGCCATGCCAGTGTCAGAGGTTGATGCGCGGGTGGTAAAGGTACTGGATCTTAAAACCCCGGCTTCGGGTGAGGTGCAGCGTAATGACTACTCTAATATTGAGCATCTGAACCCACATGACCAGGTGAAATTCGTGATTTGCGACCGAGCTGACTACGAGTGGGCTCGATTTAAAATAGATGAGTATGACTTGTCCGCGAAAGTCTCAGATGTTCTGTTCTCTCCCAGCCATGGGCAGTTGTCTGGTAGGCAACTGGCCGAGTGGATACTAGCCGATAATCTGCGGGTAAGATTGCAGTTACAACTGCATAAACTTCTGTGGGACGACGCTCCGGGACACTGATCAATGGCAGAAAATCCACGTGCAGTTATTTTGGTATCGGGTGGCTTGGACTCCACCACGGTGTTGGCTATGGCCAAAGCCAAAGGCTATGACTGCTATACCTTGAGCTTCGATTACGGCCAGCGTCACCGTGCAGAGCTCGTTGCCGCGGAGCGTGTCTCGCTCGCATTGGGTGATGTTGAGCACAAGGTGGTAAAACTAAATCTTGACTCAATTGGTGGCTCAGCACTCACCGACACGCGTATCGACGTGCCCGAGGAGGCTACAGAAGGAATCCCGGTAACCTATGTGCCAGCGCGTAACACCGTATTTTTGTCCATAGCGCTCGGCTGGGCCGAAGTGCTCGGTGCTCAGGACATTTTCATTGGGGTGAATGCGGTGGACTATTCAGGCTATCCAGATTGCAGGCCTGAATACATCGCGGCATTCGAGACCATGGCTAACCTGGCGACGCGAGCGGGGGTAGAAGGTACGAAGCTCACTATCCATGCACCTCTGATGAGTATGGGTAAAGGCGACATTATCAATGCAGGTATTGCATTGGGTGTGGATTATGGCCTGACAGTGTCCTGTTATCAGGCCACAGAAGAGGGTCTAGCATGTGGGCGCTGCGACAGCTGCAGACTGCGTCGTGAAGGCTTTGAAGATGCCGGCGTCGAGGATTCAACACGCTATTCGTAATCGGCCGTAACGTCCTTTAACACCCAGTAACCTCGCCAAATTTGGCCATAAAAGCGCTTGAAGTTTATCGCTAAATCCGTACTATACCCACCTCCTTCTGGGGCCGTTAGCTCAGTTGGTAGAGCAGTTGGCTTTTAACCAATTGGTCGCTGGTTCGAATCCAGCACGGCCCACCATACAAAGCAAAAAGGCTCACCCGAAAGGTGGGCCTTTTTGCTTTGTAGCGTGTGTCGCGCTGTATTGGTTCTTCGAGGCGCGGTTCGACAAAACGCGACCAAAGGAGCGTTTTAGACGCCGCAGCAAGGCGAAGGCGCCCGCAGGGTGATAACGGCCCTTAGGGCGTTATCATCAATCCAGCACTCTCCACCACATTCTCTTAAGCACTCGACAAGGTGGGCCTTTTTTGTTTGTACCGTGTACCGCGCTGGTTTGGTTCTTCGAGGCGCGGTTCGACAAAACGCGACCAAAGGAGCGTTTTAGACGCCGCAGCAAAGCGAAGGCGCTCGCAGGGTGATAACGGCCCTTCGGGCGTTATCATCAATCCAGCACGGACCACCCTAATTATCGTGAGAATCGTTATCTAACAGCTTCGAAGTCCGCTCCTACTATTTAGGTGGCGGTTCGTCTTTGTAGCTGGCCTCCCTAGAACGTCCGCGGAAAGGACTAAGTATCTTCTTGATTGAAGCATCGAGTTGGGGGTGCTGTGTTGCTCTTCGCGCCGCTTTAATTCCCAGCCAATAGCCTGCGTAGGCCGCGGCCAGAAGCAGCCAGGGTGAACTCCAGGCACTAAGCCAGTACGAGGGCCACGCGATAGCGGCCACAAAGTTGATGAGGGATTCAACGAATATTTCTATCAGGAGTCCGAGCAGCGCACCTGGGTCAAGATTGACCACAATGTTAGCCAGACCACCAAAGAACCCCAGTAGATCGTCCGCCTCTATAAGAAGCCACGTATAGAGTGCAACGAGTCCGTAGAAGCCGCCACCAAAGCGAAACCAGTGGCGCAGTGCGGGATCTGCTTTCTGCTGTTGCCCCTTACCTTTGTGCGCCTTGCTCAGTGACGCAATGCTGCCCCGTAATTGCGTTACTGTCTCTCCCGCCAATTTGCCATCATGCAGGGCCCATGACACCAGCGCAAAAGATAGAAAAAACATCGGCAGACCGGCGACGAACAAAGCATTGAGGAGATCGATCAACATCAGCAGCCAGTCGAGTGATGGGAGGTGTGAGTCTTCTGACTCTGAAGCTTAGGTAAATTTACCAACAAGGCAAAGGGAAAGTTCGTCTCCTTCAGGGTAGTTGTGTTCGCAAACCGCTATTTCTGCCGAATTTGGTAAGTAATAGCGGCTAGTTTCGAGGATTTTCTGCTCTACCCTTGATGCTGGCGCTCAGGACTTTTATCATAGGGAGTTCAGAGTCTTGTCTCTCTTGAGGCTAAGTGATGGCTCTGCTATAGCGTTCAAGACCGCCGATATCCAAAAAAGCTAGCATCGTTAGGTTTTCTTCGATCCCAAGGCGCGGGCGTTTGCCTATTGCCACTCTGGTCAGTGCATGGGCGCTTGAAAGGCAGCTTCAGTACAGATAACTATCGGGCCACAGCGTTGCATCCTATTGAAGGCTAAAAAATTAGCATCATAGGCTGGGTGGGTTGAGCGTCCGACTGCAGAGATAAAAAGGAGAGGACAGATGGCACAGCAGCATCCCATTCGAGTGGGAATTATGGGTTTTGGTCAAACCGGGCGGCAGATATTTGAACTGGCTTCACGCAGTGACGATGTTGAAATAGTCGCGATCGCCGATATTGGTAAGCGTGAAATTCTTCACTACCTGCTGTGCTCAGAAGTGGATGAGCCAGAGCGACACAGGCTCGAGGGTAATTTTCTGGTCAATGATCGATTCCGCGCCAGACTGATGGAGATCGATCGACCAGCAGAAATGCCTTGGGATATCTTCAATGTAGATGTAGTTATCGACTCAACGGGTAAGTATCGCGATAGACACGATATGGAAGGTCACCTGAGTAATGGCGCTCAGCGTGTTCTGTTACGCACTTTACCCACCGATCATATCGACCGAATCGTCATTCCTGGTATCAATGCTTCTGCTGCCTCGGCCGATGACCGCATGATCTCGGCAGGTTCAGCCACCACCAGTGCGCTCGCGCTGTTGCTGAATAGCCTTTCGTCGTCTTTCAAAATCGACTGTGGCAGCATGACAACAATTCATTCCTACACGTCGGACCAGCCGGTTCAGGATTATGCGGGCAGTGACTTTCGTCGCAGTCGCTCTGCGGCGAAGAACATCATTCCTAACAGTCATGAGGCATCGCTTTGGCTGGGGTCTATCCTGCCGGAATTTGAGGGCAAAATTCTGACTTCTGCTCTTAACGTACCGGTACAAGAAGGCTGTCTGCTGGATGTAAATCTGGTGATGAGCGACGCCTCTGTTACCCCTGAAGATGTGAATGAGGTTATGCGAGCAGCAGCCGGGAAGTTACCGGGCATTCTTGAAGTGGTTGAAGATCCCATCGTGTCGTCTGACGTGATTGGCAATCCACATTCACTGGTGTTTGACACCAAGGGCACGATCAAAGCAGGCCTGAATACGATTAAGACGCTGAGTTGGTACGAAAGTCTGGGGCATGCTGCGCGCTTGCTGGATGTGGTAAGGCTTTACAGCAAACTCGATCAACAACAGGAGGCTGCGTAATGAGAGTTGGCATTAATGGCTTTGGACGTATTGGACGCTCTGTCTTCCGCGTACTGGAGAATGTTGAAGGTGTTGATGTTGTCGCCATCAATGACTTGTTCGATAACGACGCTCTGCGTTACCTCTTAAGTTATGACACGGTTATGGGTCCGTTTCCGGGTAACCTGACGCTGGAAGACGATCATTTTGTCACAGACAAAAGCCGCGTAAAGCTGCTCAACGAACGCAACCCAGCGGCTATACCCTGGGGTGAACTCGGAGTGGATGTGGTTGTAGAGGCAACCGGTGTTTTTCGCTCTCGCGAGCAGCTTGAGCAGCACATCAGCGCAGGCGCGAAATATGTCGTGCTAACAGTGCCGGCGAAGGATGAGATTGATTACACGGTAGTGTTGGGTGTGAATGAAGACGGGCTGGAGCCGGGCCACCGCATTATCTCCAACGCCAGTTGCACAACCAACTGTCTCGCGCCGATGGCCAGAGTATTGAACGATGCGTTTGGCATTGAGGAAGGTGTGATCAATACAGTGCACGCTTACACGAATGACCAACGATTGGCCGATGTACCTCACTCGGATTGGCGCAGAAGTCGCGCCGCTGCAGAAAATATTATTCCAACCTCAACAGGTGCCGCCAAGGCAGTGGGTGTTGTTCTGCCACAGCTTAAAGGCAAGTTACACGGTATTGCGGCGCGTGTTCCTGTACCTGACGGTTCGGTTGTCGACCTATTTGTGAAGTTAGGTAAGTCGGTTACAACTGAGGATGTTAACGCGGTGGTACGCGAGGCGTCCGAGTCAGATCGATTGCAGGGTATCTTGCAATACTCAGATACCCCTGTGGTGTCTTCGGACATTATCGGAAACTCTCACTCTTCAATTTACGATGCGGGCTTTAGTGCTGTCACTGCCGATCGCTATTTGCGCGTGTTGAACTGGTACGACAATGAGTGGGGATACTCCTCACGAGTTTGTGACCTGCTAGCGAGGATAGATCGTTGGTGAGTAATGAGATACCCGAGTCGGACTATGCCAGTTTAAGAGGAAATGTAAGTCTGCTGGGGCGAATCCTGGGAGATACAATAGCCGACGCTGAGGGCGAAGATTTTCTCGCGCTGATCGAGCGAATTCGAGGTCTTTCCAAAGGTGCCCGAGAGGGAGGGACGCACGAAAGAGCGGCCTTGCTGGAGGAGCTTCGCGGGCTGGATAACGACCAGCTTGTGCCAGTAGCCAGGGCGTTTGCTCAATTTCTCAACCTGGCCAATATCGCAGACCAGCATCATCTGGTTTCCCGCGAGATGGATCCTCTGCTATCAGCGTCGCGCAATATTGATAACAGTTTGCGAGAACTCGCTGAAGAAGGCGTGTCCAAGCAAGATATAGCGACCACAATTGCCGAGCTGAAAATCGAGCTGGTTCTCACGGCACATCCCACAGAGATTACCCGGCGTACGCTCATCCACAAGCACAGTGAGATTGGGCGTTGCCTGGGTCAGCTGGAGCTGGGCGGCCTAACTGAGCGCGAGCGCGACATGCTACAGACGCGCCTGCGAGAACTGATAATACAAATCTGGTACGGCGACGATTTCCGTCTGGCGAGGCCAACCCCTGTTGACGAGGCCAAGTGGGGATTTGCCGTTGTAGAGGAATCTCTGTGGCGAGCAGTGCCTGAATTCCTGCGCCGGCTCGATAAAGGATTGCTCGCACACTGCGGGCATGGGCTTCCCCTTGATGCTGCGCCAGTGTCTTTTGTGTCCTGGATGGGTGGCGATAGAGACGGTAACCCCAATGTTACGGCAACGATTACTCGTGAAGTGTTGTTGTTGAGTCGATGGCAGGCAGCGGATCTCTATCTGACAGACATCATGAACCTGTTGGAAGAACTCTCCATGACGCGCTGCAACGAGCAGTTGCGTGAGCTCTCAGGCGGCGCTCATGAACCTTATCGTCAGGTGCTACGAGAATTGCGAGCGTTGCTACGACGTACGCGCAGCGCCATCGAGGCAGAGCTGGAGGGCGAGCTGCCACCAGAAGTTGAAATATTATCTGACATCGAGCAACTACGGCAGCCCCTGGTAGCGTGCTACCAGTCCTTGATGGACTGTGGGATGGAGCTAATAGCCAAAGGTGCGCTGCTTGATGTGCTGCGCAGAGTACAGTGCTTTGGCGTGCATCTGGTAAAGCACGATATACGCCAGGACAGTGCGCGCCACACGCAAGCGCTGTCAGAGATCACCTCTTTCTTGGGCCTGGGTGACTACGACACCTGGGATGAGCCTAGAAGACAAGCATTTTTGCTCGATGAACTGAGCAGTCAACGACCACTCGTGCCCCGTCATTGGAGTCCGTCGGCAGATGTGCAGGAGGTTCTGGATACCTGTGCTGTAGCGGCCAACGCACAACCTGATGCTCTCGGGGCCTATGTCATCTCGATGGCCCGGCAGCCCTCTGACGTATTGGCCGTGCATTTGCTGTTGCAGGATGCCGGGGTGGGTGAACCCCTACCAGTCTCGCCACTGTTCGAAACGTTGGACGATTTGTCTCGGGCCAGGCAGGTCGTTGCGACGCTGCTGGAGAACGAATGGTACCGGGGTCAGATTGATTCCCAACTCATGGTGATGATTGGCTATTCTGATTCCGCCAAAGATGCGGGCGTGCTCGCTGCGTCGTGGGCTCAATATCGCGCGCAGGAGTCATTGCTGGAAATCTGCGCCGAGTACGATGTTCAGCTCACGCTCTTCCACGGCCGCGGTGGCACCATAGGACGTGGTGGCGCCCCAGCAGGAGATGCATTGTTGTCCCAGCCTCCGGGCTCACTGAAGAATGGGTTAAGGGTGACAGAGCAGGGCGAGATGATTCGCACCAAGCTCGGTTGGACGTCACTAGCCGTAAAGACCTTGGCTCTTTATACCGGCGCAATCTGTCGCGCTAACCTCCTGACTCCGCCTGCGCCTAAGCCCGAGTGGCGAGAAATGATGGATTTCCTGTCGGACGATTCCTGTGCCGCTTATCGTGATGTGATTCGTGGCGAGGCTGAATTCGTCCCCTATTTTCGGCATGCGACGCCTGAACAAGAACTGGCCAAGTTGCCACTGGGTTCACGTCCTGCACGCCGAAAGGGTGGCGGTGGAATCGAGAGTCTGAGGGCAATCCCCTGGATCTTTGCGTGGTCGCAAAATCGCTTGATGTTACCTGCGTGGTTGGGCGCCGGAGCTGCACTGCGCCAGGCAATTGATAGGAGGGGTGGAAGCGAGTTGCTACGGGAGATGTCTGATCACTGGCCATTTTTTGCCACTCGGCTCTCTATGCTGGAGATGGTGTTTGCTAAGGCAGATGCAGGCCTCTCTGCCTATTACGATGAGCTATTGGTACCCGATGCGCTTCAGGGTATTGGGCGTCAGTTGAGGGGGCAATTGGAGAGCGATACCGAGACGGTACTGTCTATTCTTGGCAGGGACACGTTGGTGTCCAGTCAGCCATGGACTGCAGAATCCATGCGGCTGCGTAATATCTATACCGACCCACTGAATTTCCTGCAGGCTGAGTTGCTGAAACGTAACCGGCAGTCGCAGGAGGACAAGCTCGACCGGGCAATTATGGTCACCATCGCAGGGATTGCAGCAGGTATGCGCAACACCGGCTGATCTGCGTGTGTCCGCCGCACAAGTTAGACGTCCAGTCTTTGTTCAGGCGCTGTTGGTGGGCAGCGCCTGAAATCGAAACCGCTTCGACTCTCTGGCCGTAAAGTGAGCACTTCTTTGATAAATCCCTCTGATGTGGAGAGTGAGACGTGAACGGAACCAACCTGGCGATAATTTTCTTTACCTGTTTTGCCTTTGGGTTGCCGCTATGGGCAATGCAGAGCAATGATTATGACGGTCGCGATATTAATGGCTGTTCTGGTGAGTGCTACGAGGAATGGAAAGAAGAGACCGGTGGTGTTGTAGCGGTCTCGGCTGCGAAGGCGGCTGCCAAGGCCGAGGCGTCACCGGCCGAACTGGGCGAGCTGGCCTATATTGGCTGTGTGGCATGTCATGGTGCAGGCGGAGAAGGTGGCGTGGGGCCACAGTTGGCCGGACAAGCGATGGAAGTCATCGCTGACAAACTCACTCGGTACAAGAACGGGGAGACCGTGGGCGCGCAGAGTGCATTGATGTGGAGTCAGGCGGCGCAGCTAAGTGGTGACGACATTGAAAACCTTGCCGCGTACGTCGCCACGTTCTGAATAGACTTTAAGGGTCAGGCACGAAAACTCAATAGGCACGCACTTTCGTAGCGTGCAATAGCTAGCACCCTGAGCTGGTGTTTCCCGTGCACTTCTGTACAGTGACCGTGGTTGGTTTAACACGTTAATTGTCAGGAGCGGTCCTCTGGTTTCCAAAAATTTTGCCACTATCGCGCTTGTGCTGGCCCTACTGGGTTGTACTGGTGGCGAGTCTAATGTTGAGCAGGGTAATCGCGCGGGCATCCTTCATTATGGCAACGGCTCGGAGCCCCAGGGTCTGGACCCCCATGTTGTTACAGGCGTACCAGAAAACAAGCTGATTCGAGCCCTGTTCGAGGGGCTCGCCGTAAAGAACCCCTATACGCTCGAACCCGAACCCGGCGTCGCAAGCAGCTGGGACTTCAGTGAAGATGGCCGGGTAATTACGTTTCATATCAACCCCGACGCGCGTTGGTCCAACGGCGATTCGGTCACGGCGCATGACTATGTTTGGTCGTGGGGTCGCGCGCTTGATCCGGCAATGGGTAATCTCTATGCCTATATGCTCTTCCCGGTAAACAATGCACAGGCGTATGCAACCGGGGAGCTAGAGGACTTTGGCGACGTAGGCGTTAAGGCACTGGATGACCTGACGCTCGAAGTAACCCTTACTGAGCCCACTCCGTTCTTCCTTCAACTTATGGACCACTACAGCACGTTTGCTGTTCATCGTCCTACCATCGAAAAATTTGGTAAGAAAACCGATCGATTTACCAAGTGGACTCGGGTGGAGAATATTGTCAGCAACGGGCCCTTTGTATTGTCTGAGTGGAAACTCAACCGTCGTATCAGCATGGTAAAAAACGCCACCTACTGGGACAAAGATAAAGTTGGGCTCAACGGAGTGGTGTTCTATCCAACTGAAAACCTGGTGAGCGAAGAGCGCATGTTCAGGGTGGGACAGCTGCATTACACACAGAGCATCCCGCTCGACAAAATACCTGTATACCGGGCGATGGAAGATACGCCATATGTGCAGGCGCCCTATCTGGGGACATACTTTTATCTGGTGAATACCGAACGTCCGCCGCTGAATGATGTGAAGGTCAGGCAGGCATTGTCCATGGCGGTCAATCGCGATTCTCTGAATAATACTGTGCTCAAAGAATCCGCGGTTGCTGCCTACAGTATTACACCGCCGGGTACGCTGGGGTATCAGCCACCCAAGCTGTTTGACTACAACCCAGAGCTAGCCCGCAGTTTGTTGGCCGAGGCGGGATATCCCGACGGGGAAGGGTGGCCTGGTATTGAGTTGATCTATAACACTTCTGAAAGTCATAGGCAGGTAGCTGTAGCCTTGCAGCAAATGTGGAAAGATGAACTCAACATTGAGATTACGATCGCGAATCAGGAATGGAAGGTCTACCTGGATTCAGTGACGCAAATGAACTTCGATATCGCGCGCCGCGGCTGGATTGGTGACTACGTGGATGCCAATAATTTTCTCGACCTGTATCTTACCGGCGGTGGCAACAACAATACGGGGTTTGCCGATCCAATCTACGATGATTTGATTGGCACCAAAGCGCCTCAGGCTAAAACGCGCGAAGAACGCTATGCGGTGTTTTATGAGGCAGAGACGCGATTGATGGAGCAGATGCCCATCATTCCAATTTATACCTACACCAGCAAACACCTTGTGCATCCCAGTGTGAAAGGTATGCCCTCGAACTTGATGGACTCGCTCAATCTCAAGTATGTCTGGCTGGACCCTGAAGAGAAACTGCCGGAGCTGAGGCAGAAATAATGATGCAGGAGTTGATCAGTTTGCACATCAGAACTGAACGGCTCATCTCTTTCTCATGGTTGGTATCCACCATGGTGGTGCTTGCAGCGTGCTCTCCGTCTGAGTCGAATGTGTCGCTGGGTAACCGCACTGGCGTGTTGTACTACGGTATTGGCTCGGAAGTACAAACGCTAGATCCTCATGTTGTATCAGACACGATCGCCTGGGAAATCAGTGGTGCGTTGTTCGAAGGGTTGATTCGACACGACCCAGAAACGATGCAGCCAGAGCCTGGCGTGGCGCAATCATGGGATATTAGCGACGACGGAATGACTGTGGTTTTTCATTTGAACCCTCAGGCCCGTTGGAGTAACGGGGACTCTGTTACAGCTGAGGACTTCGTCTGGTCGTGGCGGCGATCCCTGCACCCCGCCATGGGGAATGTTTTGATTGATAGCATGTATCCAATCAAAAATGCCGAACCCTATTCCAAAGGTTTGATTGAAGACCCGGAGGCGCTCGGCGTACGGGCGCTGGGCCCACATACATTGCAAGTAGAGCTGGAAAATCCAACCCCCCATTTATTCTCTTTGTTGGATTCCCCAATAGCGGCTCCGGTGCATAGGCCGACGATAGAGGCTCACGGAGCGCCGATGGCGCGCTACACCAAATGGACGCGCGTAGAAAACATGGTCAGCAATGGACCCTTTCGCTTGGCGCAGTGGAAGATGTATAGATTCTTGCGTGTAGAGCGCAGCGAGACGTATTGGGATGCAAATAATGTAGCTTTGAACGCGATTGTGTTCAAACCGGTTGATAGCGACACAGTAGAAGAGAAAATGTTTCGTGCCGGACAGTTGCATGTGACTTATCAATTGCCCGTTACCAAGATACCAGCCTACAAAGCAGTGGTGGACTCTCCCTATGTTGAGGCGCCGCTATTGGGCTCCTACTATTATCTGTTCAATATTGATCGCCCGCCCGTAGATGACATCCGTGTCCGCGAAGCGCTGTCGCTTGCGATAGATAGAGACCTACTGGTTGAGAAGGTATTGCTGGGCACCGAGAGGCCCTCTGCTTCAATGGTTCCCGCTGGTATACCTGGTTACGCTGCCCAGCAACATGCAGTATTCAACCCTGATCGCGCTCGTGAGTTGCTGGCTGAGGCTGGCTATCCTGATGGTGCGGGGTGGCCTGGTCTGGAACTCTTCTACAATACCAGTGAAAATCATCGCAGGATTGCAGTTGCCGCGCAGCAGATGTGGAAAGAGCATCTCAATCTAGATATTGAGCTGACAAATCAGGAATGGAAAGTTTATCTTGATACTGTCGATAGCAGAAAGTTCAGGATGGCGCGTATGAGTTGGATTGGCTCCTTTCCGGGGCCTGGTACGTTTCTTGACCGGTTCGTCACGGGCGGAGCCAGCAATCGCATCGGTTTTAGCAGCGAGCGGTATGATGAGCTGATACAACAAATCGCCCCCAAGGCCAAATCGCGTGACCTGCGGTTTGATTTTATGAGCGAAGCTGAGAAGATTTTTATGCAAGAAGTGCCGGTGATTCCACTGTATAACCGCAATGGAAAGCACCTGGTGCAGCCAAGCGTGCAAGGGTATTACCCGAATATTCTTGAGTATCGAAATTTCAAGCAGGTGAGTCTGGACCCCGACGCGGGTGTCTGGCAGTGGCCGAGCGAGGACGAGTAAACTATGTGGCGTTTTTTGACGAGTAGGGTACTGCAATCCATACCCGTGATCTTAGCGGTGATAACGGTCACCTTCTTTCTTGTGCGCGTTGCCCCTGGCGGACCGTTCTCTAGCGAAAAGGCTGTAATGCCTGAGGTAAAAGCCGCGCTTGAGGCCCAGTATCGACTGGACTTACCGCTGTTCCAACAGTATCTCGCGTATCTGGGAGACCTGGCACAAGGCGATCTGGGCCCATCCTTTAAGTATCCCGGCCGTGATGTAAACGAACTGATTGCTGCGGGTCTACCCGTAACGGCAGAGCTGGGTTTCTATGCGCTGCTGGTGGCCGTGATTATTGGCGGGCTTGCCGGCGTGCTCGCCTCGTTGAAACCCAATACCGCGCAGGATTATGTGCCGATGACGGCGGCCATGATTGGAATCTGTATGCCGTCATTTTTGCTAGGGCCGCTACTGGTGCTGGTATTTGGTATCTATCTTGATTGGTTGCCGGTGTCGGGCTGGGGGGATATCCCCGGCGACAAACTGTTACCCGCAATTACGCTGGGTTCCGCCTATGCTGCTTACATAGCGCGGTTGAGTCGTGCAGGCATGCTGGAGGTGATGTCTCAGGATTATATCCGTACTGCCAGAGCCAAGGGCCTGCCCGAATGGCAGGTAGTGGTGAAGCACGCGCTGCGTGGCGGCTTGATACCGGTGGTAGCGTTTCTGGGGCCCGCATTCGCAGGACTTCTGGCAGGTTCCTTTGTAGTAGAAACTATTTTCCAGATACCCGGTCTTGGCCGTTTCTACGTGCAGGCTGCGTTTAACCGCGACTACACCATGATTCTCGGAACGACTGTGTTCCTCTCAACACTGATCGTGGTCTTCAATCTTCTGTCAGACATTCTCGCGGCGTGGATGAATCCCCGCTTGCGTGCTCAGTTTGGAGACCACTGATGACTACGCAAATAATTTCGGATATTGATGAAGCTGAGAAGGGCACCTCGCTCTGGAAGGATGCCTGGTTGCGTTTGCGCAAAAACCGACTGGCAGTTATTGGGCTGGTGACCTTGGTGTTTTTCATTGTGATTGCACTAATCACACCCTGGATTGCACCTTACAGCTATCAGGCGCAGAACCTGGATCTGGGCGCAACTCCACCTTCTGCTGCGCACTGGCTGGGCACGGACATTTTCGGCCGCGATATGCTCACCCAAATAATGTATGGCGGTAGGATCTCGCTGGCCGTTGGTTTTGTTGCGACAGCGGTTGCCTTGGTGATCGGTATCACCTGGGGTGCAATCGCAGGCTATGCTGGCGGGCGAGTCGATGCTGTGATGATGCGTCTAGTGGACATTCTCTATGCCCTGCCATTTATGATTTTTATTGTATTGTTGATGGTGGTCTTTGGGCGCAATATGTTGCTGCTGTTTCTGGCTATCGGGGCGGTTGAGTGGCTGACCATGGCACGTATTATGCGCAGCCAGGTCCAGTCGCTGCGGCAGCAGGAATTTGTAGAGGCTGCCGTTTCCCTGGGCCTGTCACCTGCCACGATTATCCGGCGTCACATTGTGCCCAATGCCTTGGGCCCAATCATTGTGTACACCACACTCACCATTCCCAGCGTGATGTTGCTGGAGGCCTTCCTCAGCTTCCTGGGCTTGGGTATTCAGCCGCCGCAAACATCGTGGGGATTGTTGATCAGTTACGGGGCCGAGACCATGGAAGAGTTTCCCTGGCTACTTATTTTTCCCGGTCTTGCGCTTACTTTAACGCTGTTCTCACTAAACTTTTTGGGCGATGGCCTGCGCGATGCGCTGGACGTACGCGGATCGAGGGATTAACTGATGGCTCTATTAGAGGTTAACGATCTGGCAGTGAGCTTTGTCACCCGCAACGGGGTGAACAAGGCGGTAGATGGCATAAGCTTCTCCGTTGAATCTGGCAAGATCACAGCGATTATCGGCGAATCAGGCTCCGGTAAATCAGTGGCCTGCTATTCGATGCTGGGATTGATACCCATGCCGCCCGGAAGGATCGACGGCGGTACTGCAGTTTTCGAAGGCCGCGATTTACTGCAGCTCAGTGAGAGTGAGCTGCGCAAAGTGCGCGGTCGGGATGTCGCCATGATTTTTCAGGATCCTATGACCTGCCTCAACCCCTTTATGACGGTCGGCAAGCAGTTGATGGAGCCGTTGATCTACCATCACAAGGTCTCTCAAGCTGAGGCGCGTGAGCGCGCGCTGGAACTCTTGGATGAAGTGGGTATTCGCGAACCCGAGTCTACTATCGACAATTTTCCACACCAGTTTTCCGGTGGTATGCGACAGAGAGTCATGATCGCGATGGCGTTGATCAACGAGCCCAAACTGCTTATTGCGGACGAACCTACCACTGCCCTGGACGTTACAATTCAGGCGCAGATCCTACACTTGATCGCTAATCTACAAACCAAGCGCGACATTGGCGTGATATTCATCAGTCACGACCTGGCCGTGGTCGCAGATATCGCCGATGAGATCGTTGTGATGCAGCAAGGCCGGATTGTTGAGGCAGGGGATCGAGAGGGAATTTTCAGCAACGCATCCCATCCGTACACACAAAAGCTGCTGGCTGCTATTCCCAGTGACAGCAAAACACCGATGGCAGAAGTGCCGGAACCATTGATTCAGGTTCGTAACCTATGTACGTGGTTTTCTCAGGGTGGCAAACAGCCCGTTGTGAAAGCAGTAAATGATGTGAGTTTTGATATCCGTCGTGGCGAGGTGCTCGGCTTGGTCGGCGAGTCGGGTAGTGGTAAGTCAACTATTGGTCGCTCATTGCTGCGTCTTGTTCCGGTCACGTCGGGCGAGGTAAGTTTTGATGGTACCGATGTCACTGCGCTGCACGGTAACGCGCTAAAGGATATGCGCCGGCGCATGCAGATGATCTTTCAAGATCCCTTTGCGTCCCTCAACCCGCGCATGACCGTATTTGACACGCTGGCGGAGCCATTGCTTCTGCACGGTATCGAAAACCGCAAGACGGTGACTGCTGGAGTACTCAAATTGATGGATGACGTGGGACTGGCGCGAGCGTTTGTGCGCAAGTATCCGCACGAATTTTCCGGTGGCCAGCGTCAGCGCATCGCCATCGGCCGCGCTCTGGCCACACGGCCGGAGTTCATCGTGGCCGACGAACCGGTATCGGCTCTAGACGTGACCATTCAGGCGCAGATT
The DNA here is from genome assembly GCA_039990395.1 of Halioglobus sp. Classification (GTDB taxonomy): domain Bacteria; phylum Pseudomonadota; class Gammaproteobacteria; order Pseudomonadales; family Halieaceae; genus CALINF01. The sequence goes on along the minus strand of JBDXFZ010000041.1, from coordinate 163,647 downwards.
CTCGACTTGATGCAGGAGTTGGGCCGCGAGTATGGGCTGACTATGCTGTTTGTGTCTCACGACCTGGCGGTGGTTCGGCATTTGGCCGACCGCATACTGGTGCTCTACAAAGGAGAGCTGGTGGAGGAGGGTACGGGCGAGCAGTTGTTCGAACATCCCCAGCAGGAATACACCCGCAGTTTGCTCAGCGCTATTCCCGGCAGGGCTTTATTGGCCTGATCAAATCTCGTGGTGAGCCGTACTAGTGGGCTGAGCTAGCCTTAGTAGTGAAAAGTCGGTGCTAAGTGCAGAATAGTAAATAGAGTATATAATAATTCTTATTTACTATAGAGATGCCGGTGGTCACTACTCGATTTAAAGAAGTCGGTGCGTACCTCATACACGACTCGGCAAAGCTGGCGCGCGCAACGCTGGACTCGCAGCTTAGTCACCTCGGCTTTGCGCAGGCGAGTTGGCGTATTCTTGGTGTTTTATCAGAAATTTCCGATCTCACCCAGTCACAGATAAGTAGCTTATTATCTGTGCACAAAGTGGCGGTGGGTGCGACTATCGATCAGCTTGAGACAGGCGGTTGGATAGAACGTAGTAGCGATGCTAGTGATCGCAGGGCAAAGAAGGTCCATCTCACAACCAAAGCGTCTCCCGTCATTCAGGAAATCAAGGCCCAGTTCAGCGCGCTGGAAATGTCGTTGGTGGATACGCTCAGTCAACTGTCACAAGCAGAGATAATTTTCTCATTGCGCCGGCTTCGGGATGATCTGCGTACGCTTACGGCTGGAGTTCAGCTTGAAAGCAGCGACGAAACGGTGCTCTGGCTGTTACTCGATTGTGATCGCCTGTTGATGCAGCGACTTGACTTACGGCTGCGTGAATTTGGCTTTTCTCGCTCCCAATGGTTCGCACTGAGCGCGCTGTATTTTCGCGGTGATCTGGCGCAATCGGATCTTGCTGAAAGTCTGGGTATTGCGCCCGCTGCACTCGGAAAAGTGATAGATCAACTGGAGTGTGCCAGCTGGGTATGCAGAGCACCCGATAGCCACGACAGGCGTATCAAGCGGTTGAGCCTCATGCCGGCCAAATTACCCCAATTGGAAAGTATTCGATCTGAGGTTGAAGCAAGCCATGCGCGCCTTTTCCAGTGCATTGATGCTCTCGAAAGAGAGCGGTTGGACGCGGACCTGAGACTAGTGCGCGCACAGTTGTGCGAAAGGATGCCGTTATGACGGGTTCAAACTCACCACCCATTGCGAGCCAACAAGAAGGTACCTTTGTGTCTGAACTTCCTGAGACCAAGCAAACCCATGCGGCGCGAAAAGCGTCGATTGCACTTGTGTCGTTAGTTGCGGTGATAGCTTTTGGCTTTTGGATCTATCAGCGAGCAACACATGTCTACACAGATGATGCGCGTATTGCCTCCCGGATGATTGAGGTTAGCGCAGAGTCGCCCGGTCAGCTTGTCGCATATCCCATTGTGCAAGGCCAGCTACTTGCCGAAGGAGACCTGATCGCGCAGATAGACAGTGATGAGGCTCAATTCATACTGGCGGAACTTAGCAGTGAGTTGCAAAGCCAACTTGCCAGCTACCAGCAGCTGCTTGCGCGTATGGAGCAAGTCGAGCAAAGCACAGGTGGGCGCTTGCAAGCGGCGCAGTCAAGGTTGCAGGCAGCATTGGCCTCGCAGCAGGGCGCCAGATTTGATCTGGAGCTAAAGCAAATTGAATGGGAGCGCGCACAAACATTACTCGAGCGAAAGATAATCTCTGAGCAGGATTGGGAGGCCGCGCGCAATGTGCAACAGCAGGCAGATCAGTATATGCAGCGAACAATGGCGGATGTTTCCAGCGCCAGGGCCTCGGTCATGGAGGCCAAGGCAGAGCAGGCCGAGCTCGATGTACTTGCGCAGGAATTGCTATCTTTAGAGCACGAGCAGAATCGCGTGCGCGCGCGTATCAGCCGCCAGCAGGTGCTGGTGAACAAACTGATGATCCTCGCGCCAGAATCCGGAATTGTGGATAAGTCTTTTGTTGAAAAAGGCGAGTACGTTTTGCCTGGGCAGAGAATTGTGCTCATTCATAATCCGGACAAAATCTGGGTTGCCGCGAATATTAGGGAAACCGAGATTCGTCATATCCAGTTGGGTACCCGGGCAAATCTGCAGGTGGACGGCTATCCGGATATGCAGCTCGAGGGCGAGGTTTACGAGATCGGCGGCGCAGCAACTAGCCAATTCTCACTGCTTCCGAGTTCCAACCCCAGTGGAAACTTCACGAAAGTGACGCAGCGAATACCCATTAAGATATCGATCGAACAGGAAGGGCAGCAACTACGGCCAGGGATGATGGTAGAGGTGGCACTTGTCCTCGAGTGAGCTCTCAGCGTATCTAGATGAGCTGCAGCCCAATGAAGAGTTTGTCGCGTTTTTTAAACGCTATGGCGTGGCCTATCGTTGGTATGCTGTTTCGGCCGTCATCGCAGGTAACATCGCGGCTGTACTGGCCACCACCATCATCAATGTCGCTATTCCGTCTATTATGGGGGCTTTTGGCGTTGGGCAGGATCAGGCGCAGTGGCTTGCTACATCAAATCTGGCTGCTGCAACCGTGGGTATGCTCTGTGGTCACTGGAGTGTTCAGACGCTGGGACTGCGAGGTACCGTGGCGGCCGGCATGTTTCTGTTTCTCGCAGGTTCTATTCTTGGTGGGGTGTCGACGAATCTTGAGGTTATGATCTTCGCTCGCATTCTGCAGGGTATTCCCGCGGGACTGCTTGCGCCATTGTCGATGACGATTATCTTCCAGGTGTTTCCAGCTGGTCGTCAGGGTACGGCTATGGGTATTAGCGCAATGGGCATTGTTCTTGCGCCCGCCATCGGACCCACGCTAGGCGGTGTCGCGGTCGACACGTTCAGCTGGCGTTATGTTTTTTTCTTTGGCATTCCCTTTTCTGCATTTGCTCTGCTACTAACGGCAATATTTCTGCCAAAGCTGAAAGCTGCACGACCGCTTCCCCTTGACTGGGTGGGGCTGGTGTTGCTTTCCGTTGCTATTACTGCGCTGCTGCTGGCGCTTGGCAGTGGCGAGCGCGAGGGTTGGTACTCAGACTATATTCTTGGATTGTGGGGTACCTGCCTCGTATCAATAGTGGCATTCATTTACTGGGAGATGAATCAGATACATCCAGTGCTGGAGCTAAGCCTCTTTCGCCAGCGACAATTTATTCTCATCTCGATTGTCGCCTTTTTGTTTGGCGCCGGGCTCTATGCTTCAACCTATCTCGTACCCCTATTCTTGCTGCTCGTGCAAAATCTTACGCCTACCCAGTCGGGGGCCTTGTTGATGCCTGCGGGTTTTCTGATGGTCGCCATATTCCCACTGTCTGGACGGCTTTCTGATTCATTGGACACGCGTCTATTGCTCAGCATTGGTGCTGGCTTTTTCGTTGCGTCATTCTGGCTTATGAGCGGCGCTGATGTAGGTACAAGTTTTGTGACATTCGTTATTTGGGTGGCGCTAAGTAGAGTGGGAATAGGTTTGGTGATGCCGGCGCAACAGATGGCGGCGCTTCAGGGAATACCGATAGCCTTACTGACAGCCGCCTCCGGCGCCTTCAGCTTTATGCGTCAGCTTGGAGGTGCTTTCGGTGTGAACCTTAGTTCTGTCGTGCTAGACCGGCGAACCAGTTTTCACTTTCAGGCGCTGGCGGATTCGCAGAGCTACGATAATCTCAGCACCATGGAAGCGTTGGATAAACTCAGTCATATGATGCATCGCGAGGGTCTTGCCGACCTTGTGAGCTTGAATTGGGCGACAGAATCACTGCATAAAATGATTGAGTCAGAAGCGCTTACTATGGGTTTTCGCGATAGCTTTTTAGTCTTGGCTGGCGTTTTTATACTAACAATAGTGCCTGTAGCTTTCCTTCGCTCACGGTCGTACTTTGTGGATATGCAAACTGACACATCGAAAATGGGAGAGACAACATGACAAGTGGTAACTTGTTCCCGGCCACACTGTATGGCTCAAATGTCTCCTACTTTTCAGGAAAAATGGAAAATTACTTTCGACTCAAGAGCCTGGATTACACCTTGCTCGGCATGCAGTTTCCGCAAGATGAAAAGCGAGTAAAAGAAAACACGGGCGTAATGCAGATACCGGCACTGGAGCTGGCCGACGGTCGATGGATGACTGACTCCACCAAAATGATTCAATGGTTTGAAGAAGCTTTTCCCGATTATCCGGTAGTACCCGTCGACCCCCTGCAACGTTTCTTTAGCCTGTTGCTCGAAGATTATGCAGACGAATGGCTCTGGCGTCCTGCGATGCACTATCGCTGGTACTACCCTGAGGGCGCCTATCTACAAAGCCGCCATCTGGCGGACGAACTGATGGGTAATCTACCTCTTCCAGGGATGGTTAAACGGTGGAATTTGCGCAAACGGCAGCGCAATGGATACACGAGTGGTGATGGCATTACCCAGGAGTGTGTGCCGGGTGTAGAGGCGATTTTCTTGCGAACGCTAGAGCAGTTGCAGACCATTTTTGAAGTAAGGCCGTTCCTGTTTGGCGACAAGCCGTCATTGGCTGACGTTGGCTTTTCAGGTCCGTTCTTTCGGCATTTTGCGCTGGACCCGGTTCCTTTGGAAATCGTTCGCCAAAGAGCGCCGGCGGTATTGGAGTGGGTGGCCCGGCTGTGGAACACCCGGTTGTCAGACTGTGAAGGCACGTTGGTATCGGGTATTCCTGAGGATATCGGGCCGATACTTGATGAAATCGGCAAAGCGTACCTGCCCTACCTGTGTGCTAACGTGAAGGCGGTCAGCGCGGGGGAAAAACGCTTTGATGCAGATATCGATGGTGTGCCCTATAGAGGGGCGCGCTATTCACGTTATCGGGTTTGGTGTTTACAAGAGCTGCGAACGCACTTTCAATCGCTGGGAGTGGATGAACAAACCGCAGCTAAAGACTTGCTGCAGCGGCATCACTGCTGGGAGCCACTGTGGCGTGACGATGCGCTACCGCTGCTGCCCGACCAGGAAAGTGATCTGCCATTTAAGGGCAATACCAAGATGGTAGGTGCTAACGAATAACATCTGTCCACGGTGGCAATGCTTTCGGTGCCGGGTATTTCCAGACCTGCCCTTTTGACTTGCTGCTGCATGGCTTTCCACTGGGTGACGCCAGCGAATCCTTTTGGGTTTACATAACCGTGGGAGCAGGGTTCTAAGGAATCAATGCGTCTCCGTGCTGCCGATGGGTAGCCGAATGTTGTCTACCAAGTCTTGAACGTCCTGCGGTGGAGCTTGGGTAACGCGCGTGACAATAAACGCAACGCTAAAGTTTACGATAGCGCCGACCACACCAAATGCGTTGGGCTCAATGCCAAGGAACCAGTTTTCCGGCATGTCACCCAAAAACGCGGTGCCTGGTATAAACATGATGCCCTTGTGCTGAAAGACGTAGAACAAGGTGACGCCAATACCGGCCAGCATGCCTGCTATTGCCGCCTCTTTTGTCGTTCGCTTGGAAAAAATCCCCATCATTAGCGCTGGGAAAATAGACGAGGCTGCAAGCCCGAAGGCCAGGGCGACCGTGCCCGCGGCAAAGCCAGGTGGATTGAGGCCAAGATAACCCGCGCCTAATACAGCAACAATCATTGCAATTCGGCTGGCCAAAAGTTCTCGCTTTTCGGAGATGCCGGGCATCACGATGCCTTTGAGGAGGTCATGAGAAATGGCCGAGGCGATAGCCAGTAACAAACCAGCGGCGGTAGAGAGGGCAGCTGCCAACCCTCCCGCGGCAACAAGCGCGATGACCCAGTTGGGCAAGCGCGCAATCTCGGGGTTTGCCAATACCAGGATATCGTTGTCTATCTTGACCATCTCATTTTGCTTCTGATCTGCACTGTACTGAATCAGTCCGTCGTCGTTCTTATCTTCGTGTTTGAGTAGTCCTGTTGTCTCCCAGGTTTTGAACCATTGAGGCCTCTCTTCATAGGCTAGATATTGTCCGGGTTGAGGCTCTATGGTCTCCATCAAATTCAATCGCGCCATAGCGGCAACCGCTGGCGCTGTGGTGTAGAGAATGGCAATAAAAACCAAGGCCCAACCTGCTGAGCTGCGCGCATCTTTCACTTTGGGCACGGTAAAGAATCGGATGATGACATGGGGTAATCCCGCTGTGCCAATCATCAATGATAGAGTGAACGCAAACATGTTCAGGCCAGACAGGCGCGTATCGGTTGTGTACTCCTTAAAACCAAGGTCTGTCACGATCAGATCGAGACGATCGAGGAGATAGGTGTCGGAGCCTGCCAGAGTACTACCCAATCCTAGTTGGGGTATTGGGTTGCCTGTGAGCTGCAAGCTGATAAAAATGGCAGGAATAGTAAACGCTGTAATCAGTACACAGTACTGTGCAATCTGCGTATAGGTAATGCCTTTCATTCCGCCCAGTACGGCGTAGAACAGAACAATCACCATGCCGATGTAGAGCCCTGTGTCGTAGTCCACTTCAAGAAACCGGGAGAAAGCGACACCCACGCCTTTCATCTGACCGATGACATAAGTCACCGAGCAGATAATGAGGCAAAGCACAGCTACCGCGCGGGCGGTTTTGGAATAGAAGCGATCGCCGATGAATTCAGGCACGGTAAACTTGCCGTACTTGCGCAGGTAAGGTGCAAGTAGCATCGCCAGAATGACATAGCCGCCGGTCCAGCCCATCAGAAATACTGAACCGCCATAGCCCATAAAAGCGATCAGCCCAGCCATGGAGATAAACGACGCCGCAGACATCCAGTCGGCCGCGGTTGCCATGCCGTTGGCCACGGGGTGCACATGCCCCCCAGCTACGTAGAACTCTTCAGTTGAGCTGGCGCGCGCCCAGAAAGCGATGCCCACATAGAGGGCAAATGTTGCGCCAACGACGAGGTAAGTCAGCGTTTGTAGATCCATCAGTGACTATCCTCGTCGTGCTCCTCAACATGGAACTCCTTGTCCAGCGCGGCCATTTTCCTTGCGTAGTAAAAAATGAGGATGACGAAAATATAAATTGAGCCCTGTTGCGCAAACCAAAATCCCAGTTTGTAACCACCTATCCTGAACTGATTGAGCACATCAACCAATATGATGCCAAAGCCGAAGCTGACGATGAACCAGATGATCAAAAGCTTGATCATTAATGACACATTGCGACGCCAGTATTCGTCGGCCTGCTTCTCTGAGAGCTGGGACATTGTTCGCCTCCTTTCTTTTCTTTCTTATTGGCGTGTTTCCACCAGCATCATCAAACAAAATTTTTTTGCCTGCTTCTAGCCCGTGATTCTAGGTTAGGAGGATACTGTGCTCTGTCGCATTGGCAAACCTGATTCTGGGTTAGTTCACTCAATACTTTATTGGCGTAGAACCAACGAAACCTACGTGGAGTAGGTCCCACGCCCACACTTTCCGGGTGGTATTCAGTTGGATCTTGCCAATTTTTTATTCGCTCTTGGCCAATGCATAGATGAAGTCGACGTAGGCTTTTTCGATGTCGGCGAGCCCTGCCACTGGCACGCCTTCGGCAGGTTGAATTAGCATGATCTCATTTGGGGCATGAGCACCCGATCCAAATCCCATCCCCGCCGGGATCAGGGGTAGTTTCAAACGCTCGGTAAACTGATAAAAAGGTGCGCTACCTGCGATACGTGGCGAGACCGCCAGATCAGATGCGTATTTTAGAAACACCGAGGCAGCGGCCTGCACTGCCGGCGCACTAAAAGATGTTTGCGCAGCTGGATAACCCGACATCTTGCGCAATTCAATGTCGCTAAATCCTTCGCTATCCAGATAAGATCTGATCTTGGCTAAGGTGCTATCCGGATCCAGCGGCGGCGGCAGGCGACTGTCAACCTTGGCTGACGCCTTATGAGGCAGTATGGTTTTAACGCCTTCACCGGTATATCCACCCCAAATTCCATCGATGTTCAATGTGGGCATGTACAACAGGTCGAGCATCGCATCGACGCCAGTTCTATCATCGATCCAGCGGCTCACCCCCAGCTGCTGCTGCATGGCCATATCGTCTTGTTTGATGATTGCCGCATTGATTAGCAGCGACTCTTCCTGATTGGGAGGGCGTATGCCGTCGTAGAAGCCAGGTACCTTTACTGTATTTCCGTCGGTCGACGTTAATGTCGCCAGTGCCTGAGTCAGGCGCCACACAGGCGAATCCACAATAGCCTTATATGAACCGTGTATTTCGGCATTCGCTGGTCCACCCCATTGACCACCTTGGGCGATCATTTCGAAGTAGAGGATGCCCTTTACGCCAAGAATGAATCCGACTTTGCCACTTGGATCCTGTGAATTGAATGGAAACAGTACTGCGTCGGCGCTTTGCAGGCGCTGCTCATAGGCATCGATGATCTGCCCATAGTGCGGCGAGCCAAGTTCTTCCTCACCCTCTGCGGTGATCATTATGTTTACCGGCAGTGTGCCGTCTACGGCAATTATCGATTCCAACGCGTTGAGGAATGCTCGTTGTGGCCCTTTTTGATTTGTAGCGCCGCGGGCCATCAACACACGCCCGAGCTCGTGGTCCACCAATTGCGCCTCAAACGGCGGGCTGTCCCAATCCTCTTCGTTGACCGGCTGCACGTCGTACATGAAATACACCACCAACGTTTTGTCAGCGCCCGCATCGAAGTATCCCCATACGCCAGGATGCCCATCCGTTGGCACAATCGCGGCCTCTTTAAAGCCAATACCAGACAGGTCAGAGCGAACCATTTCGGCCATTTCGATAATGCCGATATTTTGTGCCGAAATAGACGGTTGGCGCAGCCAGCGCTGAATATTCGCCAAGTGTTGATCGAGGTTTTGATCGATGTATTGGTAAACCCCAGAGTGTTCCTGTCGATAGGGTTTAAGTGTCGAGAAATCGTACGCTTGATCTGTTGTCAAACGAAACTGTGGGCGGGACACTGCCTTGGCGTCTGCTGAAGCTTGATCAGCATAGGCCGCTGGTAGGCAAGCAAAAAGGCAGGCGAAGAGGCAGGAGATAAATTTCATCGAAACAGCGCTCGGTTAGAAGTTCATCTCAGGTTAAAACGTGTCCGTTGAATACTCCAGCCACTTTTTTGCCTAGTTGGGGTTTGGTGGTATATAACTACCTTGCACTTCTACAACTACAGCAAGTCTGAAGACAATAAATATCATTTGGATGGTTTGTATGATTAATCGTAAGCAGCCCTTAGTATTTTTAATGCGAACCTCTTTGCTTGCAGTTTGCGTAACGCTTGCTCTGATCGGTTGTTCCGGTGATGACGAGTTTTCCGGTTCGCAGATGCAGTCTGATGAAAATAGTGGCATTGCAGGCGGTAATAGCGAAGATCGCCTGCTCCCTGTTAACACAGAAATCCTGACACGTAGAGCACCGCCTAACCCCGATCGCAATGCCTATTATGGCGACCTGCATGTTCATACCGCCAATTCATTTGATGCCTATGTGTTCGGGACTGTGGCAACGCCCGCTGATGCGTATCGATACGCAAAGGGCCAGTCCCTTGCGCACCCTTCGGGATTCGAGATGCAGCTGCGTCGTCCTCTGGATTTCTATGCGGTAACCGATCACGCGGTATTTATGGGTTTGGTCAAGGAGGCTGCGGACACGACAACAAAGTTTGCCCAGTACCCAGAGACAGAAGTTCTACACAATGTTAATGCGCCGGACAATTTTGGCCCGTTGAGTCTTCTGCCCAGAAGCAAAGCATTCAGGCAGGCTATCCCGAGCTTTCTTGATGGACTGCTTGATGGCAGCATCGATAGCACGATCACAGATGCCGTCACCAGGTCGGTTTGGGCCGACAGCATATTGGCCGCCGATGAAGCTTATGTTCCTGGGGTATTCACCACATTTGCAGCCTATGAATACACCACCTCGACCGATAGTCGAGGTAACTTACATCGCAATGTAATATTTAGGAATACGGACAAGCTCCCAGCAATTCCGTTTTCGCGACTGAATTCTCAAAACCCAGAGGGCTTGTGGGCTTGGATGGATGGCTTGCGGGAGCAGGGTATCGAGAGCCTGGCAATTCCTCATAATAGCAACGGCTCTAATGGCCAGATGTTTAAGCTGACTGACTGGGCGGGCAACCCGATGGATGATGCCTATGTCGAGCGTCGATTGCGTAACGAGCCGTTGGTTGAAGTGACCCAGGTAAAGGGTACTTCTGACACGCATCCAATGTTGTCAAAGAATGACGAATGGGCCAATTTTGAGATTGCGCCCTACCGGGTTGCCACCAAACTTTATAGTGAGCCGGCCGGGGGTTACGTGCGCGACGCGTACCTGCGTGGGTTGTCACTTCAGGCAGGCGGGGTGATGAACCCCTATCGTTTTGGGCTGATTGGCTCCAGCGACACGCACACGGGGGCCACATCGCAAGATGAGGAAACCTTCTCGTCCAAGGCTGGCTTGCTCGATGGCACGCCTGAGCGCCGTGGGTCGATTCCAGCACCTTGGCTGTACGGAACCTATCTCAAGTATCGCGATCCAGAACTGTTGGCAGAAGTCGACGGCGAGCTTTATCTCGAGAGTTCGTCATTTGAGTACTGGTCTGCATCCGGTCTGGCCGGTGTGTGGGCTCAGGAGAATACTCGTGAATCGATTTATGAGGCCTTTCGCCGCAAAGAGACGTTTGCGACCAGTGGCCCTCGCCTCATGGTGCGCTTTTTCGCCAGTCACGCGTTTGAGGAATCGATGTTGGAAGCGACAGACCTTGTCCGCACGGCCTATCAGCAGGGTACAGCCATGGGCGGTGAATTGGGTGGTTCGCAAGAGTCACCGCGGTTTCTGGTTTGGGCGGCGGCTGAAGCTGATGGCACCCCCTTGCAGCGGGTGCAGGTTATCAAAGGCTGGCTACAAGATGGCCAACCCATGGAGCGCGTATTTGACGTCGCCTGCTCTGAGGGTAGTACGGTAGACCCTGTCACGCATCGTTGTCCGGACAATGCAGCAACAGTCAGTTTGGATGACTGTTCGGTAGACAGAACTACAGGCTCAAATGAGTTGAAGACTTTCTGGCAGGACCCGGAGTTTGACGCCTCCGTTGAGTCGTTTTATTACGTGCGCGCCTTGGAAAACCCCTCCTGCCGTTGGTCCACCTGGGACGCTATTCGGGCCGGTGTTTCCCCGCGTGCAGATTTGCCAGCCACGATTCAGGAAAGGGCGTGGTCGTCACCTATCTGGTTGCGGCCATCTGCCTGAGCTGGCTACTCGAGAAAAAAGCGTTTGATCTGAGCGCCCGTTTGGCCTAGTTTTTGTACCCCCTGAGAATCCCCGAGCGTTGCTTGGGGTACCAAACCCTTATCTGGTCGAGGAAGAAGAGCGCATGAAAACAGCAATCACTGAACTATTTAATATTGAACACCCCATTATCCAAGGCGGCATGCACTATGTGGGCTTTGCGGAGCTGGCCGCTGCTGTGTCCAACGCGGGGGGGCTTGGCACCATTACAGGCCTCACCCAGAAAACACCGGAAGATCTCGCCAACGAGATCGCCAAGTGTAATGACATGACAGATAAGCCCTTTGCAGTGAATCTGACGTTTTTACCAACGGTGAATGCGCCTGACTATCCCGGGTATATCGACGCGATTATCAAGGGTGGTGTGAGAATTGTGGAAACCGCGGGGCGAAGCCCCGAGCAGTATATGCCCGCGATGAAGGACGCTGGAATTAAGGTGATTCACAAGTGCACCTCGGTACGCCATTCCCTCAAGGCGCAAAATATTGGATGTGACGCCGTGTCGGTTGATGGCTTTGAGTGTGGTGGTCACCCGGGTGAAGACGACATTCCCAATATGATCTTATTGCCGCGTGCGGCAGATGAGCTGGAGATTCCTTTTGTAGCATCTGGTGGAATGGCAGATGCTCGCTCTCTTGTCGCTGCAATTTCGATGGGCGCGGAAGGGATGAATATGGGAACGCGCTTCATTGCGACCAAGGAAGCGCCGGTACATGACAATGTGAAGGCGGCGATCGTTGCCGCTTCTGAATTGGACACACGCCTGGTGATGCGTCCGCTGCGTAATACAGAGCGGGTGCTGAATAACGACGCAGTCGAGAGAATTCTGCAAAAGGAGCAGGAGCTGGGCAAAGATATCGAGTTTAAGGACATCATTGAGGAGGTAGCAGGTGTCTACCCGAAAATCATGATGGAAGGTGAGATGGAAATCGGCGCCTGGTCCTGTGGAATGGTGGCCGGATTGATTCACGATATTCCAACCTGCCAGGAGCTGGTCGATCGCATTATGACGGAGTCGGAGGAAATTATTACCCGCCGTCTCGCGAGCAAGCTCAGCGCCTGATTAAACCAAACCCACAGGATCAACACGGATTGGTGTTGATCCTGTGGCAAGTACCCCCTCGGCGGAGTGCGACTAAGCCTTTGCCTCCGAGCCAGCCAGGCTCCCGACTGAGTTACCTACGGACTTTCGCTGCTGTACTGATTCGCGATTGTCGCGACTTTGACTATCCTTGAGGCACTCTGGCTACGATAGCGAGCCGGGTAATACTTGAGAGACAGCAAAACATACTGTATGTTCAAATCCCGATTTTGACGTTGCCGTCGTTGCCTATTGGGCTGCTGCTTAACCTGATAGAGCCCCAGTGTCGTGCTGGGACGACCCGCGTCTCGAATTCTTTTAAACCAAAGAGGTATGTCCAGTGAGCGAGCTAGACCAATTTCGCCAGGAAACCAGAACCTGGCTGGAAGCCAACTGCCCCGAACCAATGCGCCAGCCTGTCTCAGGCTTTGAAGACATTTACAACGGCGGGCGTATTCCCGAAATGGACCACCCAGACCAGAAAGTCTGGTGTGACCGAATGGCTGAAAAAGGCTGGACGGTACCCCATTGGCCCAAGGAGTACGGTGGCGGCGGTCTCAGTGCTGAGGAGGTCAAGGTACTGAAGCAGGAAATGTCCCGGATTGGTGCACGCCAGGCATTGGATAGCTTCGGTATTTCCATGCTTGGGCCAGCATTACTGCAGTTTGGTACCGAGGAACAAAAACTGGAGCATCTACCACCCATTTGTCGCGGCGAGATACGCTGGTGCCAGGGTTATTCTGAGCCTAATGCGGGTTCTGATCTTGCCAGCTTGGCAACTCGCGCTGAAGACAAGGGCGACCACTATCTGATCAACGGCCAGAAAGTCTGGACATCGTACGCCGATAAGGCCGATTGGATTTTTTGTCTCGTGCGCACCGACAATACTGGCACCAAGCACGAAGGCATCAGCTTTGTACTGTTTGATATGGACCAGCCAGGTGTAGAGGCCCGCCCTATCAAATTGATCAGCGGCTCTTCGCCATTTTGTGAAACGTTCTTCGACAACGCCCGCGCCGACAAGGCTAACCTGATTGGGGAGGAGGGCAAAGGTTGGACCATTGCTAAATATCTGCTCACGCATGAGCGCGAGATGATCTCTGGAATGGGCGGCGCGCCCAAAAAGTCATTGGGAGAGGCCGCCGTTGAAATGATGGGCGCCGATGAGCAGGGACGATTGTCCAATGGCATTCTTCGGCAGAATCTCGCCCAGTATCAGCTGGATACTGTTGTATTCGGTGCCACCATGGCGCGAATTGGTGACGAAGTGAAGTCAGGCCAAGGCTTAGGCCCGGCCTCGTCGATCTTTAAGTATTACGGTACCGAGCTCAATAAAAGACGCAACGAACTGAACCTGGCTGTCGGTGGTGAAGAAGCCCTCGGCTGGGAGGGTGAGGCTTATCGTGGTGGGCAGGTCGTGCGCGACTGGCTGCGCTCCAAAGGTAATTCGATCGAAGGGGGCACAACTGAGGTGCAACTGAATATTGTCTCCAAGCGTGTACTGGGTCTCCCGGACGCTTGAGCTCATCGACGACATAAGGAATCTAGAAATGGCATTGGTATTGAATGAAGAGCAGAGCATGCTCAAGGACGCGGCGGCCGGTTTCCTCGCGGAAAAAGCGACTGTGGCGCACCTGCGTGAGCTGCGTGACAGCGGTAACGCTACCGGGTTTTCGGAGGATGTGTGGAAAGAGATGGCCGACATGGGCTGGGCCGGTATTGCCATCGATGAAGCATTTGGTGGCTTGGGATATGGATACACCGGTTTGGGATTGGTTCTGGAGCAGGTGGGACGAAACCTGTCAGCATCGCCCCTGCAATCATCCGTATTGATCGGTGCGACGATCATTGCTGAGCTGGGTGATCAGGCCCAAAAAGAACAGTTTCTGCCCGCAATAGCGTCCGGACAATCAATCGTAACGCTGGCGCTGCAAGAAGGTGCGCATCATGCGCCCAATCATATAGCAACAACGGCTGTCGCTGGTGGCGAGGGCTACGTGCTTAACGGCAGCAAGCGCCTGGTATTGGATGCGCATGTGGCCGACACGTTCGTGGTTATCGCTCGCACCAGTGGCGAGCCAGGTGATTCTGATGGCCTTAGCGCGTTCATAGTCGATGCCAAGGCAGATGGTGTTGCTGTCGAGCAGCGCACGATGGTCGACAACCTCAACACGGGTGTAGTGACGCTGAACAATGTTTCAGTCGCAGCTAGTGCATTATTGGGCAGTGAGGGGGGAGCGGCCGCCGGCCTTAATCGTACGCTTGATATAGCTAACATCGGTTTAGCGGCTGAACTGCTGGGTGTCTCTGCCGAGGCATTCGAGCGCACCGTGGAGTATCTCAAGGAGCGGAAGCAGTTTGGCCAGGTCATTGGATCCTTTCAGGGCTTGCAGCATCGTGCAGCTGAATTGTTTGCTGAGTTGGAACTTGCACGCTCAATTGTCTTGAAAGCATTGCAGGCGATTGACAGCGGTGACGAGTCGCTGCCCGTGCTCGCTAGCGCGGCCAAGGCCAAGCTCTGTGAAGTGGCTCAGCGTGCAACGAATGAAGGTGTCCAGATGCACGGCGGTATTGGTATGACCGACGAGCATGAGATTGGATTTTTCATCAAACGCGCGCGTGCTGCACAGCACACATTTGGCGACTACAACTATCACCTGGATCGGTTTGCGTCTCTGAACGGATTCTGATTCAACGTAACGGGAAAAGATAAGAATATGAATCCTGAACTCGAAGCATTCGACAACATTGTTGCCAGCATGACGGAAGCGGGGCAAATGTTTGAGCTGGACACCGTTGAAGTCAACGGCATTAGCTATCGGAACTACAAGGGCTTGCCCGATAATCTCAATACCTATTTCCAGTTTATGCTGGGGCATGCGGATAAAGACTTTGCCGTGTACCAGGATCAACGGTATACCTTCGGGCAGGCGTATCAGATGGCCTGCGAGATGGGGGCTGCATTGGTAGATCGCTACGGTGTGGCCAAAGGCGATCGTGTTGCCATCTTGAGCCGCAATAACCCCCAGTGGATGATCGCATTTATCGCTTGTCTGTCTGTGGGCGCAGTGGCCGTGCCGATGAACGCCTGGTGGACCACTGAAGAGCTCGATTACGGCTTTGAAGACAGCGGAAGTAAAGTGGTATTTGCCGATTGTCAGCGCGCAGAGCGGTTGCAACCTATAGCCGACAAGCACGCTTTAAAGGTCATTGCGCTGGATGACTGCAGTGGTCTGGCACTGGAGTCCGTACCTTTTGCCGATCTTATCAAGGACTATGAAGGCGCCGCGATGCCGGCGGTAGAAGTCGGGCCAGATGACTACGCCACCATCATGTATACCTCTGGTTCAACTGGGCATCCCAAGGGTGCTCTGTCGTCTCATAGGGGAATACTGTCGGCCTTGTTCAGCTGGATGCTCATGGGTACTGCGAGCAAAGTGGCGCAACCCCCGGAAGAAGACGCTGTAAAACTGGCCCCCTCGGGTCTGCTTACGGTTCCCCTGTTTCACTGCACCGCCAGTCATTCAGCGTTCATGTTGTCAGTGATCGTGGGTCGTAAATTGGTCATCATGCACAAGTGGGATGCCCAAGAGGCACTGCGACTCATTGAGAAGGAAAAGATCACCTGGTTCACCGGTGTGCCGACAATGTCCGCAGAACTGCAAGCAGCGGCGGCAGAGTCTGATCGCGATATTTCTTCGCTAGCTGAAGTGTTTTCCGGCGGCGCTGCAAGACCACCAGATCAGGTAGAAAAGCTGGCTGGCACGTTCAAGAAATCTGCGCCGGGTATTGGCTATGGTCTCACTGAAACCAATGCGTTGGGCGCGGTAAACAGTGGTGCGTTCTATTTGGCCAATCCTCACAGTACTGGCAGAGCAGTACCGGCAGTGACCGACTTCTGTGTAATGGATGAAGCAGGGGTGGTGCTCCCCGTGGGTGAGCGCGGAGAGCTGTGCATGAAATCGCCCGCGAATGTACTTGGCTATTGGAATAAGCCTGAAGCAACTGCCGAGGCGTTTGTTGATGGCTGGTTCCATACCGGCGACGTGGCGTACATGGATGATGACGGATACATCTATATAGTCGATCGGATCAAGGAAATTATTATTCGAGGGGGGGAGAATATCAGCTGCATTGAGGTTGAGGCGGCAATCTACTCTCATCCCGCTGTGTTGGAAGCGGCCGTGTTTGGATTGCCTGATGAGCGATTGGGAGAAATCGTGGGTACGGTAGTGGTTCTCAAGCCAGGTGCGAGCCTCACAACAGAGGAATTGCACGCGTATCTGGGTGAACATCTGGCGTCATTCAAAATACCTGCTCATGTCTGGTTCAGGAACGAGCAGTTACCAAGAATCGCCTCCGGCAAGATTTTCAAACGGGAGTTGAAGGCGCAGTACAGTGAAGCACTGACTGCAGCCTGATCCACCTTTAAGAGTGTTCTGGCCTGCTTGAAGCAGCTCAGGACATCTATGAACTTAATTTGAATAGACAGTGAGAGAGTAAACGATGGATTCAACAATGGATTTGGGTGTCAGCAAGAACGTAGCGCCACTTCTTGAGGAAGTGAAGCAGTTCATAAAAAGCGAGATCGCGCCGGTGGAGGGTGAGTATTTTGACGAAATCGGTGTAGGTGACCGTTGGGCCTTTACTGAGCGTCAAACCGAGATCATGGAGGCCTGCAAAGAGAAGTCGAAAGCAAAGGGCCTGTGGAACTTCTTTCTGACGGATGGCGATACCGGGTCTGGCCTGAATACGGTTGAATACGCCCACCTGGCGGAAGAAATGGGTAAATCCCATATGGCAGCAGAGGTGTTCAACTGCGCCGCGCCTGATACTGGCAATATGGAGGTGCTACACAAATACGGTAGTGAAGAGCAAAAAGAGACGTGGCTGAAGCCATTGATGAATGGAGAGATTCGCTCTGCCTATGCCATGACCGAGCCCAAGGTGGCGTCTTCGGATGCAACCAACATCAGCACGCACGCCGAGCTTGATGGCGATGAGTGGGTGATTAACGGCGAGAAGCACTACGTATCCGGTGCTGGAGACCCTCGCTGTAAGATCATGATTGTGATGGTGAAGACCGATCCCGAAGCCGCTAAACACAAGCAGCAGTCACAAATTCTGGTGCCGATGGACGCACCGGGTTTTGAAAATATTCGCCCCATGAATGTATTTGCCATGGATGATGCGCCTCATGGGCATATGCATCAGCGTTTTGACAATGTCCGCGTACCCAAAGAGAACGTCATCCTCGGGGCAGGCCGAGGCTTTGAGATTTCGCAGGGTCGCCTGGGGCCAGGCCGTATTCACCATTGCATGCGTGCAATCGGTGCGGCTGAGAAAGCGCTGCAGCTAATGTGTGAGCGTGCCGTTTCACGTACCGCCTTCGGCAAGCCGCTGGCAAGACTCGGGGGCAACATCGATATTGTTGCCAACGCCCGTATGGATATCGAACAAGCGCGTCTGCTCACATTGAAAACAGCCTGGATGATGGACAATGTTGACCCCAAGGAAGCCCGCATCTGGATCTCCATGATCAAGACCGCAGTGCCTAATATATCCATCCGCATTGTGGATCAAGCTATTCAGATGTTCGGTGCTCTGGGTGTGTCTCAGGATACGCCGTTGGCCAACATGTACTGCGCTCAGCGTACGCTGCGACTGGCTGATGGCCCCGATGAAGTGCACCGCATGGTGGTGGGCCGTAATGAGTTCAAAAAGTACATGGAAGTCAACGACGTCAACGCCACTTTCCGCGATGGCTGATAGCCCCGCAACCGGCGTGGGCATTGAGCTTACCGCAGGGTGAAGAGCGTGAATGAGAGTTGAAGAAGACCAGCCATTGGCTGGTCTTTTTTATCTGCGGTGTTAGAGGATGTTGGCTCTGAGTTGCGGTGATGGCCGGCGGAAAAATACTTGAATGATAAAAATACATACTGTATGTTCAAATCCGTTTTTGCAGGCAGTGTCAGCGGTCAATTCCACCTTAGTTCGTGCCGATCAGATCGTTCGTGTGGGTGGGTAGTGAGTACTCGAGTGTTAAATCGAAGAAAGTGAAACGTTGAACTACACTGTGAGAGTTTTTCCATCGATGCCAATTGAGAGGAGCCCCCAATGGCCGTAGTTGTTGTTCCCAAAGACCAGATGGTCGACCAGAAAGGTACCAAGTTTGAGCCCAGCGAGTGGATAACCATCGGGCAGGACAGGATCAACACCTTTGCGGACTGTACCGAAGATCATCAGTTTATTCATATTGATGAGGAAAAGGCTGCACAGACACCGTTTGGTGGCACGATTGCCCATGGACTGCTGACATTATCGATGTTGCCCAAACTCGTTGAGGAGTGCGGTGTTTATCCGGAGAACCTCATGATGGGTGTTAACTACGGTTTCGATAAGGTGCGCTTTTTGGCGCCTGTTCGCGCCGGCAAGCGAGTGCGTGCGCACGTGGAGATCCTTGACGTCGATCGCAAAGATGAGAATCGCTTCCTCGTTAAGCAGGGAATCTCGATAGAGATCGAGGGCGAGGAGACACCGGCGCTGGTCGCTGAGTGGATCAACATGTTTTTCGCGGGCTAAGCCCCGTCCAATAGATACGTAATAGTGTTAGAGGAAACTGAACAATGACAATCCGTTATGACGGTAAAGTCGCCATCGTTACTGGCGCAGGGCAGGGACTCGGTCGCAGTCACGCCATTGAACTGGCCAAGCGCGGTGCCAAGGTTGTGATTAACGACTTGGGTGGCGCAAAAGATGGTACCGGTGGCTCTAGTGATGCCGCTTTGGCCGTCGTGGCTGAAATTGAAGCGCTTGGCGGCGAGGCGATGGCCAATGGTGCTAACGTAGCCAAGTACGATGAAGTTGAAGCCATGGTGAAAGCCACGATGGACAAGTGGGGCCGCGTCGACATCCTGATCAATAATGCAGGTATCTTGCGCGACAAGAGCTTTTCCAAAGGTACATTGGATGATTTCAAGCTAGTGCTCGATGTGCATCTGATGGGAACCGTAAACTGCACCAAGGCTGTGTGGGACATTATGCGCGAGCAAGCCTACGGTCGTATTGTTGTCACCACATCGTCCTCGGGTCTGTACGGCAATTTTGGTCAGACCAACTACGGTGCTGCAAAGCTTGGCGTAATCGGTCTGATGAATACGCTGGTACAGGAAGGGGCAAAGTACGACATTCGCGTAAATGGTCTGGCGCCCACAGCGGGCACACGCATGACCGAAGGCCTGATCCCCGAAAAAGCGTTCGACCTGCTCACCCCTGAAACAGTAACGCCTGGCGTTCTGTATCTGGTAAGCGAAGATGCGCCAAACAAGACAATTCTTTGTGCCGGTGCAGGCGCTTACGCCGTGTCCAAGATTGTTGAAACAGACGGTGCTTGGCTGCCGGTTGAAGAGCAAACACCCGAAGGCATTGCCGCACATTGGGATCAGATTACGGCTGTCGAAGGTGAAAAAGTGCCTACGGCAGGCTTTGAACAAACCATCAAATTTACCGGCAAGGCCGCCGCTGGCCTGGGTATTTCACTAGACTAAAAGATTACTGACAGCCTGTGTAACAGCGCGGGCAAAGGAGATAGAAAATGAGTGAAGCAGTTATTGTATCAACAGCACGTACGCCTATCGGTAAAGCTTACCGCGGTGGCTTTAACAACCTGTCGGGTGCGACCCTTGGCGCAGCCTCTGTAGCCGAAGCAGTCAAACGCGCCGGTATCGATCCGGCCCGTGTAGATGACGTCATTATGGGTTGTGCGCTGGAGCAAGGAACAACCGGCGGTAACGTGGCCCGTCAGATTGCACTGCGTGCAGGCCTGCCAGTCACTGTGTCTGGTATGACATTGGATCGCCAGTGTTCATCTGGTTTGATGGCAGTAGCGACTGCGGCCAAGCAGATTACAGAAGATGGCATGACCTGCGTTATTGGCGGAGGCTTGGATTCGATCTCGCTGGTGCAGAACGAGCACATGAACACGCATCGAATGGTCGACAAAGAACTGATGGAGATGCATCCGAATATCCACATGCCCATGCTGCAAACCGCTGAAGTGGTTGCCAAGCGCTATGGCATCACCCGCGAGGCGATGGATGAGTACGGTCTGCAATCACAGCAACGCACTGCGGCGGCCTATGAAGAAGGTCGGTACGATGCAGAGCTAACGCCTGTCACGTGCGATCGCATCGTTTGGAACAAGGAAACGGGCGAGCAATCTGAAGCACAGGGCACCGTGTCCAAAGATGAGGGTCTGCGCGCCACTACGCCAGAAGCTTTGGCCGGTCTTAAGACTGTTATTGAAGGCGGTACCATCACAGCGGGCAACGCATCGCAGCTATCTGACGGTTCATCCGCGCAGCTGATCATGGACTCAAAGGTTGCTCAGCAAGAAGGGCTGGAGCCACTGGGTATCTATCGCGGAATGGCCGTAGCCGGTTGTGAACCCGACGAGATGGGTATTGGTCCGGTTTTCGCTGTTCCTAAGCTGCTCAAGCAGCATGGTCTGTCGGTGGGTGATATTGGCTTGTGGGAGCTGAATGAGGCCTTCGCCGTGCAGGTTCTATACTGCCGCGATAAGCTGGGCATTGATAACGACAAGCTGAATGTCAGCGGTGGCGCTATCTCTATCGGTCACCCCTATGGTATGAGTGGTTCACGCATGGTTGGCCACGCGCTGATCGAAGGCAAGCGTCGCGGAGTTAAGTATGTGGTAGTAACCATGTGCGTAGGTGGCGGTATGGGAGCAGCTGGCCTCTTCGAGGTTGCTTAAACTACCCAGATTGACTTTACACGGCGCCTGAGGGCGCCGTGTTTGTTTCAGGCACTGCGGGGTTACCGGGTGCCACTATAATTAACAGGTTACGGAGATCATCATGAAGGCAGTCATTTGTAAGGAACACGGCATGGCCGACAAGCTGGAACTGGCAACGGACTGGCCAGATCCTGAAGTGGGTGAGCACGATGTATTAATCGGCGTAAAAGCAGCGGGACTGAACTTTCCCGATGTGCTGATGATTCAGGGTAAGTATCAGATGCAGCCAGATATGCCATTTGTTGCAGGCGGAGAGTGTGCGGGCGACGTACTGGCAGTTGGCTCTGCGGTTACGCGTTACAAGGTGGGTGATAAGGTCATTGCGATGACAGGCCACAACAGCTTTGCAGAGAAAGTGGCGGCACATGAGGCAGGTGTTTCGCCTATGCCCGAGAAGCTGAGTTATGAGCAGGCAGCCGGTATCGGCGTGACTTATTTCACGTCGTACTATGCCCTTAAGCAACGCGCCAACCTGAAAGCTGGCGAGACAATGCTAGTATTGGGCGCCGCCGGTGGTGTGGGTATTACGGCCGTGGAACTGGGCAAGCAGATGGGTGCGCGGGTTATCGCAGCGGCCAGCAGCGATGAGAAGTTAGAGCTGTGCAAGCGCCTGGGTGCTGATGAGGTAATTAACTATAGTAATACGCCTCTCAAGGAAGCCATCAAGGAACTCACGGGTGGTAAGGGTGTCGACGTGGTCTATGATCCGGTCGGTGGAGATTACGCTGAACCTGCTATCCGAGGCATGGCGTGGAATGGACGCTACCTGGTTATCGGTTTCGCTAGTGGTCCTATCCCCAAGATTCCGCTCAATCTCACATTGCTTAAGGGATGCTCGCTGGTTGGCGTATTCTGGGGTCGTTTTACCGCGGAAGAACCCGCCGAGAATGCGCAGAACATCAAAGAGCTCTGGGATATGTTCGAGGCTGGGGATTTGAACCCGGTGGTAACCGATGTGTATCCTTTAGAGCAATATGCTGATGCGTTTAATTGCATGGTAGAGCGTCGCGCACTGGGTAAAGTTATTCTTACCACGTGATATTTGCGACAATCTGATCAAATGAAAACAGTGGAGAGTTATGCAGTCGTTTACGTTTAATACCGTTGCCCGAGTCGTGAGTGCTGCTGGTTCTGCACTGAATTTGTCGGAACATTGCGCCGCGCTTCGAATCAAGCATCCGCTACTGGTTACTGATCCAGGTCTTATTAAAATTGGCCTGGTGCAACCGGTAGCCGCTGCACTCGAATCGGCTGGACTGCAGGTCACCTTGTTTGATCAGGTACGCGAAGATCCGCCGGAGGCGACAGTTGAAGCCGCTGTGGAAAAGGCGCGCGAAACAGGCGCTGACGGCGTGATTGCAGTGGGCGGTGGCAGCTCCATGGATGTGGCTAAAGTGGTTGCCGCAGTATTGGGCGGCGATCAAACCCTGCAGGAAATGTATGGCGTTGATCAGGTAAGTGGATTGCGGCTACCGTTGATTCTGGTGCCAACTACGGCGGGCACCGGTTCAGAGGTGACTCCAGTGGCTGTTATCACCACCGGCGAGACGACCAAGGCCGGCGTTTCATCGGCGGTTTTGTTACCCGATATTGCGGTGCTTGATGCTGACCTCACGCTGGGGTTGCCACCGGCTGTTACCGCAATGACAGGTGTCGATGCGATGGTGCATGCGATCGAGGCTTATACCTCAAGGCACA
Source organism: Halioglobus sp. (assembly GCA_039990395.1). Taxonomy (GTDB): domain Bacteria; phylum Pseudomonadota; class Gammaproteobacteria; order Pseudomonadales; family Halieaceae; genus CALINF01. The sequence goes on along the minus strand of JBDXFZ010000041.1, from coordinate 140,765 downwards.
AGAAAAACCCTCTATCTGACAATCTCGCGCGGCAGGCGTTGCACCTGCTGTCACGCAATATCCGTACGGCTGTGCTCGACGGAAGTAATCGGGAAGCGCGGGCCAATATGCTGCTTGGCGCGATGCTGGCGGGGCAGGCTTTTGCCAACGCGCCGGTCGCGGCGGTGCATGCTCTGGCCTACCCATTGGGAGGTCACTACCATATTCCTCATGGGCTCAGTAACTCCCTGGTGTTGCCCAGCGTGATGGAATTTAATGCGTCACACGCTAGCGGTCTTTATGGCGAACTCGCTGAGCTTGTTATCGGTAGTCCGGTTGCTGGCAGCGATGAGGCAAAAACCCAAGCGATGATAACGGCGTTGCGCACTCTTATAGATGATGTAGAGCTTCCAGCCACACTTCATCAGGCTGGGGTAAAGGAATCCGATTTGGAGATGTTGGCTACCGATGCGATGTTGCAGCAGCGCCTGCTGATTAATAATCCTCGCGATGTAGAGTACGACGATGCGCTTTCGGTCTATCGCGCCGCCTACGGGCAGTCTCAATGAGTCGAGCAGTTATTCCTACGCGTGATGACTATGGCGCGTTTTACCCCATCACAACCCGATGGGAAGACAACGACATCTACGGTCATGTAAACAATGTGGTGTACTACGCCTACTTCGATACGGCGGCCAACAATTATCTGATAGAAGAGGGCGGACTGGTTTTACCCGACGCCCCGATCGTTGGTTTTGTAGTTAATTCTGGCTGCGAGTATCACGCACCGATTATGTATCCGCAGAAGATTGAGGCAGGCGTTCGGGTCGATCGGCTTGGGCGCAGTTCTGTGCAATACGGAATCGGCATATTTAAACAGGGTGAAGCCTCTGCTGTTGCCCATGGCCATTTCGTTCATGTGTTTGTGGAGCGAGCCACCAATCAGTCCGTGCCTATACCTGAGCAGACTCGCGCCGCGCTGGAACGCATCTTGGTGAAATCAGCCTAGCGGTCTTTAAGCACCAATGTCACCAACAGAATAAAGAAGACAGCTGCGCTAAACAGTGGCGCAAAAGAGCCGTCGATCTGATAGAGCGCACCCGCGGTGATGGGCCCGGCGATGAAGCCGATGGCCGGACAAGCACTTACGAGCCCGGCCGCGCCACCCTGTTCTTCTGGTGTCACCGCCAGCGAGGCACCCGCAGAGATAGCCGGCATGCACAACCCCAGACCGGTGCCGAGAAACGCCATTCCCACGGCCAGCACCGTGAACGTTTCAAAGGCCGAAATCGTTCCCGCCCCAAACATCATCGACAAGAGCCCCAGGCGCACAAACTGCAAAGACTTCAGTTTTAGCCGTTGCATCACTGTCACCTGGACCAAGAAAGTGAACGAGGCAGATACCATGAGTGCCGCTCCGGTCATTTGCGCCGTTTGAATGCCGGTGAGGGACAGCTTGTCCTGTAGCTGGAATCCCAGCGTCTGCTGAATGCCTGAGAAACCCACAAACAACCCTATGGCGCTCATCAAGTAAAGCCGCAGTCTAGGATCGCGCCAGCGCAGGCGTGCACGCATCCCTCTACTGACCAGGTCTTCCTGTGGGGTGGACGGCAGCTTCCGCCAAATCAGTATTGCCGCCAATGCGCTCAGGCAGCCTGCAAAATACAATGGAGCGAGTAAGCCGAAAGTTGCCAGCGCTCCGCTGACGGCCGGACCGAGAATCGTGCCCATGCTATTTGCGGTACCCAGCTTAGCCATAGTGCTGGTGCGCTCATCGCGGCTGGTGTGATCCGCTGCGTAGGCGGTACTGGCAGGGTTGGTTGCAGACATCACCACAGATTGGCTGCAGCGGGCCATGAGGGCCACTATATAGAGTGTAAAGCCGCTGAGAAGGCCGGATAAACCCGCATAGAAAACACTGGTGAACATCAGCGTGCCTATGGTGTATCCGATCAACCCAGTGATGATGATGGGCTTGCGCCCAACCCTGTCACTGAGGCGTCCCCAATGGGGAGAAGACACGCCAAAAACCAGCGCAGAGACCGCTATGATTGAGGTTATCTGAAGCTCACCCAGATTTACCTCGCGCCCAAGCGGCGCCAAAACGGCAAAGACCAGAGATTGGCCGATGCCGGTCGCCATTAGCGAGACTATCAGAACAGACAGCTGATACCGTGTAAGTCTCGCAGTCATGGCGCCTCGTACAGGTGAGTGGGCTACTTCAACTCACTTGATGACTTGCCCAGAACGCGACGGGCAACAATGAGCTGCTGAATCTGCTGCGTGCCTTCGAAGATATCGAGAATCTTGGAATCGCGGGCAAATTTTTCCAGCAGGAATTCCTCACTGTAACCCAGACCCTGGCAGAGCTCGACACATCTAAGCGTGACATAGTTCCCCATTCTGCCGGCTTTGGCTTTGCACATGCTCGCTTCCATTGAGTTGGGCTGGCGATTGTCTGCCATCCAGGCAGCCTTCTGCACCAGCAGGCGCGCAGCGTTCCAGTCTGCCTCCATGCGATACAACTCAGCTTCAATGGCAGAGCTGTTGCCCGGCTTGCGCGTGTACTGGATTTCTACGCCCTCTTTTTGCAGCAGCTCTTGCGCCAGGTCGAGTGCAGCGCGAGCCACGCCAATAGCCATGGCGGCCACTGGAGGTCGTGTGTTGTCAAAGGTTTGCATCACGCCGCCGAATGCTTTCTTGCGACCTTCTGCATCCGTTGCTACTTCGGCAGATCCGAGCACATTCTCGCGTGGAATGCGGCAATCGTTAAAGCTGATGGCCGCGGTATCCGATGCTCTAATGCCCATCTTGTGCTCAAGGCGTGTGACTTCACAGCCGGGCGTCCCTTTCTCGACGATAAAGGACTTGATAGCCGCTTTGCCGAGTGATTTGTCTAGTGTGGCCCACACAACAAGTGTGTCACTACGCTCGCCATCGGTGACATAGATTTTCTCGCCGTTGAGAATCCACTCTTCGCCATCGGCTACTGCGGTCGTGCTGATGTTGGCAGAATCAGAGCCGGTGCCCGGTTCGGTGATGCACATCGCGGCATAAGACTTGCCGTATTTTTCAACCTGCTCTGGTGTGCCTACGGCGTTAATGGCCGCATTGCCCAGGCCACTGCCTGGCATACCCAGGAACAAACCTACATCACCCCAGCAAAGCGCTTCGAGGCTGGTTACAGCACCCAGATTGCCCGCGTTGACCACGCCTTCAGCGGGCGGCTTTTCGCTGCCGCCAGCCCCGCGACCGCTGCGCGCGCTCTTGAGCAACTTGGCGACCTCTTCCATCTCCTTGGGGTAGGCGTGTTCCTCGCGATCGTATTTGCGTGAAATTGGCCGGATCATATGCTCAGATACCTGCATCAGCCCGTTGCGTATTTCACCGTGACTTTTAGAAATTTCGAGATTAATCATTGTTTGTCTCCCTGCTTGATCAAACGCTGGCCACGCCATCGAGAATGGCGATAGCTCTGAGGTTTCGGTACCACATCTCTACTGGGTGCTCACGACAGAAACCGTGACCTCCAAGCAGTTGAACGCCGTCCGTTCCAATTTTCATCGCCTGCTCGGCACAGAAGGTTTTGGCAAGAAAGGCTTCTTTATGAAATGACTGCCCAGCTTCAGCACGCGCCGCGGCGCGCCACGTCATGAGGCGCATCGCCTCTAGCTCAATGGCGATATCGGCAATCATAAAAGCGACTGACTGGCGATTGGTGATAGGTTCGCCAAATGCTACACGCTCGTTGCAGTATTCTTTGACGTAGTCCAATACGGCTTGGCAAGTACCCACTGCCAATGCGCAAATACCGAGATTGGATAAATCGATGAAGCGTTCAACGTTGAGTGAAGAATTGCCTAGCAGGGCATCGGCGGCCACATGAACTTTGTCGAATTCAAGCCGCGCCACCTCAAGTGATGCCAGCCCCATGTGGGTTTCGGCGGTGCGCGTTAAACCCTCGGGAGAGCCTTCAATAATGAACGCACCCTGCGTCGCGTCGTCTAGCTGCGCAATCACGAGCATCAGCTCTGCGCTCAATCCGAGTGGTACCAATGTTTTAGTACCGCTGATCTCGTAGCCATTATCTACAGCTGTAGCTGCGCAGTGCAGCTCGTTGTAGTCAAAGGTGGCACGAGGCTCCAGCAGTGCGGTGGTTGCCGCCTGAAAAGACTCGCCGCAAAAACCTGGCAGGTACTTTTCTTTCTGCGCGTCGGTACCTTGATCCATCAGCGTATTCACGAACGCCAGCGGGCTGATCGCCCCCAATGCTAAAGACAGGTCGCCGTGAGCTAGGTCTTCTATATTGAGAACATTCGAGACGGGTGAGCGCTCGATGCCAGCGCCACCCAGTGCTTCAGGAATTGGCATCAGAGTCAGACCCAGCTCTAGAGTCTTGTCATAAAAACCCGCTGGCGTGGTGCGATCCACGTCCGCTGCCATTGCGTGGGGTCTTATGTCAGCCTGGGCAAAGCGCTGTACGGTTTCGCGGTTCATGCGCTGATCATCAGTTAGTGTGAGATCAAAGAGCGCGTTGTCTGCGGGAGCATTCATGTCGGTTACAACCTCATTTATTGCAGTGAAACGTTGATTTTCATTGGAGCATTTTGACGGCTTCCAGTAGGTGCTCGCAGGCCTCCTATCAGATAGTCCACCAGTTCGTTGAGCAGCGTGTCGGGATCTAAGTGGCTCATGTCACCCAGTGGCGTGTGTGCGAGCGACGCCACCTCGGCGGCACCGTGAAATACATTGACGCTCATAAACATGAGTCGTAGTTGGCGAGTTTGCTGTGGCAATTCAGGCAGCAGCTGCGTCAACTGGGTGTCTACCTTGCGCCAGAATGGTGTGTAAAGAGGATTCATGATCGCTGCGATCTCTGGGCTGTTCTCGCTGATCGCCAATGACATAAAGCGAACGGCATCCTTGCCCCAGCTGCAGTGCTGGGGCAGCTCTGTGACTGGGCGCAGGGCGTTGCGAAAAGCATCATGAAGGGAGTTTGGTGCGGGCTCGTTGCTGCGTATATCTTGAGCAATCTCAGCCATCTGCGCGGCGATCATACTCGCAAGCGCTGCAATGACGCCTAGCTTGTCTCCGAAATGGTAGTGCATCGCGGCAGAGTTGCGCGAGCCGGCTTCTGTGGCAATACGGCGCAGTGAAACGCTGTGCAATCCCTCACGCGCATACAGGTGCAGTGCGGTATGCAGCAGTGTGGCTCGTGTATCCGGATTACCCGCAGGTTGATTCATTGGCGGTGGTGCCATTGCTGGAGCTTGATGATTGCCTGCATCAGTTATTTTAGCTCACTCATTGGCAGGAATTTTGCGTAGTTCACGGGAAATAGTCGGGTTAGCAGGGCAATGTAGCGAGCGTCGTTGCCGATCATCAGCCGCTTTTTCTTCTTTTCACAGGCTTTGAGTAGCTGTTGTGCGGCAGAATCTGGCGTAGTTTTAGCAAAAGTCGTGAAATCGGCGCTGGCCTGTTGGCGGTCAGCGTCAGCAATACCTCTGGCGCCGGCGACGATATTGGTTTTGATGCCTCCCGGGTGCACACACATCACGTGAACATTGGTATCAGCCATTTCGTGGCGTAGGGCTTCGGTGTAACCACGAACGGCAAATTTGGCAGCGTTGTAGGCCGATTGAGTCGGCGCGCTGATCATACCGAACACCGAGGAAATATTGACAAGATGCCCTTGTTTGGACGCTCTTAAGAGCGGTAAGAACGCTTTCGTGCCGTGCACCACACCCCAGAAGTTGATGTTCATCAACCACTCCAGGTCTTCGTAGCTATTGTCTTCTACCGTGGCCATCAGAGCGACACCTGCGTTGTTGACCACCAGGTCGACATGGGCTGTGGTCTCGCTGACGCGCTGTGCCCAGGCGTGGACCGCATCGCGATCTGCCACATCGACTGTCTGCGTATCCACTGGTAATGAAGGTTTGCTCAAAGCGGCGCGGGTTTGCTCAAGGTTGTCTTCGTTGATATCACTAAGCCAGAGTGAACAACCCCGGGCGTTCAGCTTTAGGGCAAGAGCCCTGCCGAGACCGGATCCGGCGCCCGTGATAACCGCGTGTTTACCGCCAAAATAGCTCATAGCAAAGTTGCCTTAAAAGAGAGGATCGTTAGCATAGGGAAAGTCTCAATTAAAGCAAGTGCTTTATCATGGAATTTGCACTGTTGGGACAGCATCTCTCTGGACACGATAAGGACGATCACCTACAATCTGCGGCCAGTTTCCACACACTCGGATAGCGCCCCGAGTTCAGTGTGCCTAAGGGTAAAACCAGAGCAGACCAACTATGACAAAAAGCGAGATGCGGTTTCCCATCTCGCTTTTTTACGGGCGCGCGCGAGCGACATTTCTGTTGATACTTGGAGGTATGCTTGTTCGGTCCAGCTCTATTGGCTCTTGAAGATGGTAGCGTTTTCAGTGGTTTGGCAATTGGCGCTGACGGGTCATCCGTTGGTGAGGTGGTTTTCAATACGTCGATGACCGGCTATCAGGAAATTCTGACTGATCCATCCTATGCCCGCCAGATAGTTACCCTGACCTACCCCCATATCGGGAATACGGGCACCAATGAGGAGGATAACGAATCCTCGGCGATTCATGCCTCCGGGCTCGTCATTCGCGATCTCCCCTTGGTGGCAAGCAATTATCGTAATCAACAATCCCTGAGCGACTATTTGAAGTCACGCAATATCGTTGCCATTGCCGATATTGACACCCGCAGGTTGACTCGGATTCTGCGCGAGAAGGGCGCACTGAGTGGCTGCCTGATGGCAGGGGACAACATTGATGAAGCATCGGCGTTGGCACAAGCAAAGGCGTTTGCCGGACTCAAAGGTCTGGATTTAGCCAAGGAAGTCAGCACAGCTGAGGTCTACGAGTGGACTGAAGGCAGCTGGGTGCACGGTGAGGGTTATGCCCGCCCCGCCAGTGCCGATCTGCCCTGGCATGTGGTGGCCTACGATTATGGAGCCAAGCGCAATATTCTGCGCATGCTGGTGGACCGCGGTTGTCGATTAACCGTCGTACCCGCCAAGACGCCCGCCGCAGAGGTGCTGGCGATGGCACCCGACGGTGTGTTCTTGTCGAACGGTCCCGGTGACCCTGAGCCTTGTGACTATGCAATTGCGGCAATTCAGACAATCCTCGAAACCGATCTTCCAGTATTTGGCATCTGCTTGGGCCACCAGTTGTTGGGATTGGCCAGTGGCGCTAAGACTGTGAAGATGAAGTTTGGCCATCACGGTGCCAACCACCCGGTTCAGAATCTCGATGATGGTACCGTGCTGATCACCAGCCAGAACCACGGTTTCGCGGTTGACGAATTGCAACTCCCCGACAATTTACGCGTCACTCATAAATCGCTTTTCGATGACTCCCTACAGGGGATACACCGAACAGATAAGGCCGCGTTCAGTTTCCAGGGCCACCCCGAAGCGAGCCCAGGACCGCATGACGCTGCCCCATTGTTTGACCACTTTATAGACCTCATTAATTCCAGAGCAGGACAGAGTTAACCGCCATGCCCAAGAGAACTGACCTGAAAAGCATCCTGATACTCGGTGCTGGTCCTATTGTCATAGGACAGGCATGCGAATTTGATTACTCGGGTGCTCAGGCCTGTAAAGCCCTGCGTGAAGAAGGCTACCGGGTGATACTGGTGAATTCGAATCCTGCGACCATCATGACTGACCCGGCCATGGCCGATGCGACGTATATCGAACCCATTGAGTGGCGCACGGTAAGTCGCATCATCGAAGTCGAAAAGCCCGACGCACTGCTGCCAACGATGGGTGGTCAGACGGCACTGAACTGTGCACTGGATCTGGCGCGCGAAGGTGTACTGGAAAAATTCGGCGTAGAGATGATCGGCGCCACCAAGGAAGCGATCGACATGGCGGAGGACCGCCAGCTGTTCGATGATGCCATGAAGCGGATAGGCCTCGATACGCCTAACTCTGCAACCGCCCACAGTATGGAAGAAGCACACCAGGTGCTCGACCAAATCGGTTTTCCATGCATCATCAGGCCCTCCTTTACCATGGGCGGTTCGGGTGGGGGTATTGCCTACAACCGTGATGAGTTTGAAGAGATCTGTACGCGTGGACTCGACCTTTCGCCGACCAAGGAGCTGCTCATTGACGAGTCGCTCATTGGCTGGAAAGAGTTCGAGATGGAAGTGGTGCGCGACAAGAATGACAACTGCATTATCGTGTGCGCGATTGAAAATTTTGACGCCATGGGTGTGCATACGGGCGACTCGATCACTGTTGCACCTGCACAAACGCTGACAGACAAGGAATACCAGATTATGCGCAACGCCTCGCTGGCGGTATTGCGCGAAATCGGGGTAGAGACAGGTGGTTCCAACGTACAGTTTGGGCAGGATCCCGAGACAGGTCGCCTGGTGATCATCGAGATGAACCCGCGGGTGAGTCGTTCGTCGGCACTGGCATCCAAAGCCACCGGTTTCCCAATCGCCAAGGTTGCGGCCAAATTGGCCGTAGGCTTTACGCTGGATGAGCTGCAGAACGATATCACTGGCGGTGCAACACCAGCGTCTTTCGAGCCGTCTATCGACTATGTGGTAACGAAGATTCCTCGCTTTGCATTTGAAAAATTCGACGCGGCAGATCCGCGTCTCACCACCCAGATGAAATCAGTGGGTGAGGTGATGGCGATTGGACGAACCTTTCAGGAGTCTGTGCAGAAAGCACTGCGCGGTCTGGAAGTTGGATCGTCTGGTTTTGAACACATGATGGATGTCGACAACCCCGACCTGCGTGACGAGCTGATTTCGGAATTGACGAATCCCGGCCCCGATCGTATCTGGTATCTGGGCGACGCGTTCCGTGCTGGTATGAGCGTTGAGGAAGTCAATAAGTACTCCGGTGTGGATCCCTGGTTTCTGGTGCAGATTCAAGACCTCATCACTACCGAAGATAGCTTGAAGTCGGTTGAGCTTGCGGCCATCGACAAGCAGCAGATGTACGCGCTAAAGCGCAAAGGGTTCTCGGATTCGCGTCTGGGTGTGCTGCTGGCGCAGCCCGAGCAAGAGGTGCGCAGGCATCGTCAGGCGATGGGTATTCGACCGGTTTATAAGCGGGTGGATACGTGTGCAGCAGAGTTTGCGTCTGCCACAGCCTACATGTATTCCACGTACGAACAGGAATGTGAAGCTGCACCTACTAGCAAAGACAAAATTTTGGTTTTGGGAGGCGGACCCAACCGCATTGGCCAAGGTATCGAGTTTGATTACTGCTGCGTCCATGCGGCACTGGCCATGCGTGAAGATGGTTACGAGGCCATCATGGTCAACTGCAACCCCGAGACCGTCTCTACTGACTACGATACCTCAGACAGGCTTTACTTCGAGCCAGTAACTCTTGAGGACGTACTCGAGATCGTCGATCTTGAGAAGCCCAAGGGCGTGATTGTGCAGTTTGGTGGGCAGACTCCATTGAAGCTGGCGCGGGCGCTGGAGGCAGAAGGCGTGCCAATTATCGGTACCACCCCTGATGCCATTGATCGCGCCGAAGATCGTGAGCGCTTTCAGCAGATGATTCAGCGGCTGGGCCTGAAGCAGCCGGCCAATACCACGGTGCGCAGTACCGAGGAGGCAGTAGAGGCAGCGCAAACCATTGGTTATCCGCTGGTTGTGCGGCCATCTTATGTACTGGGTGGTCGGGCGATGGAGGTTGTGTATCGCGAGGAAGACCTGTTGCGCTACATGCGTGATGCCGTTCAGGCCTCTGATGACGCCCCGGTTCTACTAGACAGCTTTCTCAGCGCTGCCATTGAGATTGATATCGATGCAGTCAGTGACGGCGAGCAGGTCGTTATCGGCGCGATTATGCAGCACATTGAGCAAGCCGGCGTGCACTCGGGTGATTCTGCGTGCTCACTGCCACCGTACAGCCTCGCACCTGAAGTACAGGACGAAATGCGAGAGCAGGTTAAGCTTATGGCACTGGAGTTGGGTGTGCGCGGCCTGATGAATGTGCAGCTGGCGTGGCAGGACAACGAAATTTATGTGATCGAAGTGAATCCGCGGGCATCCCGAACGGTGCCCTTCGTTTCGAAGTGCGTAGGCACTTCGCTGGCCAAGATTGCAGCACGTTGCATGGCAGGTCAGTCGCTGGTCTCGCAGGGCTTTACCCGCGAGATCGTGCCACCTTACTTCAGCGTCAAAGAAGCGGTCATGCCGTTCAACAAATTCCCAGGCGTGGATCCAATATTGGGCCCGGAGATGAAGTCTACCGGTGAGGTTATGGGTACCGGCGATACGTTCGCCGATGCCTTTGCCAAAGCTCAGTTGGCCGCGGGCGATCCAGCACCACGTTCTGGCACCGTGTTACTCAGTGTGCGCGATGTTGATAAACCCGGTGCAGTTGCAGTGGCGCGTGAGCTCTCGGCCCTGGGGTTTTCTCTGGCGGCGACGCGCGGTACTGCTGATGCTCTGGAAGAGGCTGGCCTTAGCGTGAAACGCGTAAACAAAGTGTTGGAAGGCCGCCCGCATATTGTGGATATGATCAAGAACGATGAAGCTGATTTTATTGTGAATACAACCGAGGGCCGCCGAGCGATTACTGATTCAGCGCCCATTCGAGCCAGCGCTGAAGCCCACCGTGTGTTCTATACCACAACGCTTGCCGCGGCAGAGGCAATTTGTATGTCGTTAAGACGAGAGGGCGACAAGAAGGTCCGTCGTCTGCAGGATCTTCATGGGAGTATCGGTGCATGAATAAGGTACCTATGACAGTAGCAGGTGAGGCAGCTCTGCGTGCGGAGCTTGAGCACCTCAAGAAGGTTGATCGACCCCGCATCGTAGAGGCTATTGCCGACGCGCGGGAGCATGGCGATCTTAAAGAGAATGCCGAGTACCACGCAGCGCGTGAACAGCAGAGCTTTAACGAAGGTAGAGTCATGGAGATCGAGGGCAAGCTTGGCGGCGCTCAGGTTATCGACGTGACCACGATTCCTAAAACCGGCAAGGTGATTTTTGGCACTACCATCGACCTCATCAATTTAGAGACGGACGACACGGTTACCTACAAGATAGTGGGTGAGGACGAAGCCGACGTTAAGCTCAACCTGATATCTATTGGCTCTCCGATTGCGCGCGCGTTAATCGGCAAGGAAGAGGGCGATGTGGTCGTTGTGAAAGCGCCCGGTGGTGATATCGAATACGAGATCGATCAGGTGCAACACCTGTAGCCAGAAGTGGTAGCAGGCTGATAGTCAGTCCGGACGTTCGTGCTGAAAAAGGCGAACTTCTGCGAGTACCAACTGGGCAACCAGCTTAAGCATCAGTGCATGGTTTTCCGCTCTTAATCCCGTTAGCCCTTCATTGATCTGCAGTGCCAGGGCGTCACTCTCTTCTTGTGTCAGCCGTTCTGGCAGCTCAACCTTAAAACTGTACTGCTCACTCTCGCTCAGTTCCGTGTAGGTGTCGGTAAGTTGGGAAACGGCGAAGTCTATGAGTTGTTGATCGGCGCCCTTAGCGGCGAGTAACAACCGCAGTTGTCGGTCGAGGTAGGCTAGGCCCTGTGCTTGTTGTGACGGGAACTCGAGCAGTTCTCCCATAGCGCCATGTCTCGCGTGTTGATATAGGGTTGATCATAGCGACTGCAGAGGGCTGCGTGAAGCAGCCGCCACTCAAAGCCTGCGGATGAGGTTTGAAAGACCTGGATCGGGATTTTTTGTGCGGCGCAACACCAAGATGACACTGCCGATGCTCTGCACCACTTCAGACCCGGTGCGCTCACACAGCTCTTCAGTTACAGCAATTCGCGCCGCCTTGTCGCCGACCGCAAGTTTGATCTTGATCAGCTCGTGATCCTTAAGCGCGCGCTCTACTTCGCTTACCACACCATCGCTAAGCCCTTTTCCTGCGACCGTAACAACAGGTCGTAGCTTATGGCCAATAGCCCTTAGCTGTTTGATGTCTTGTTTGCCACTCTTGCTCATGCTGATTCCGCGTTACAATGGGACCATTCCGGGGGCGCGTAGTGTACACAAGCGCGCTCCGTCCCGAAACTGAAAGCTGATATCCCATGGCGAAGAAGAAATCCTCCAGTAAGGCGTGGCTCCAGGAGCATCACTCCGACATGTATGTGCAGCAGGCGCAGCGCGAAGGTTATCGCTCTCGTGCCTGCTACAAGCTGTTGGAACTGCAAGAGCGCGACAAGCTTATACGGCCCGGTATGACGGTTCTCGACCTTGGGAGTGCGCCCGGAGGTTGGTCGCAGGTAGCTGCTGAGCTGGTGGGGCATCACGGTCGGGTTGTAGCATCAGATATTTTGCCGATGGACGGACTGGCGGGTGTGGATTTCATAAAGGGTGATTTCACCGAGGACGCTGTGTTTGAGCAGATTTTGGCCAGCTTGGACGGCAGCCCGGTAGATGTGGTGGTGTCGGACATGGCGCCTAATATGAGTGGTATGGCGGCAGTCGATCTGCCAAGGGCGATGTATCTGGTAGAGTTGGCACTGGATATGGCCCGCGCTGTACTGCCTGCGGGCGGGTCATTTGTGGCCAAGGTGTTCCATGGCGAAGGTTTTGATGCCCTTATGAGCGACACGCGCGCCGGGTTTGGCCGGGTGGTGACCCGCAAGCCTGCCGCATCCCGGGCCCGCTCCCGAGAAGTTTACATTGTGGCTAGAGACTTCAAAGGGGGTTGAAAAATGGAGTGGCCGACCCAAGTGTAGTAAATTGCGGTGAGAAGTTTCCCGCGAATGAACGTATCAAGATTTTAGGGATGCATAACAGGTCCCTGCCGTAACCGCATTAGCTGGCGGTTACCGGTGAAAATTCCAGCTATAATCAAGGAGTAGGAAGCTGTCACTCCCGCCATTCGGGCGGTGTCTTTGTGAGGTAGCAGCAGTGGATAATATGGCAAAAAATTTACTTTTATGGCTCGTGATAGCCGCGGTGTTGTTGTCGATATTCAACAACTTCAATATGCAGAGCCCAACCGAGCAGGTGGGTTACTCCGACTTTGTTCAGGAAGTCCAGAACGACCAGGTGAAGAAGGTTGTGGTCGACGGATTAACGATCAGTGGGGAGCGCTATGATGGCTCGATGTTCGAGACCATTCGTCCCATGGTTGAAGATCCCAAGCTAATGGACGACATGTTGTCGCACAAGGTAGAGGTTGAAGGCCGCAAGCCAGAGCAGCAAAGTGTGTGGACACAGCTTTTGGTCGCCAGCTTCCCGATACTGATTATTATCGCTGTCTTTATGTTCTTCATGCGCCAGATGCAAGGCGGTGGCGGCGGCCGTGGTGGCCCGATGAGCTTTGGCAAGAGCAAGGCGCGTTTGTTGGGCGAAGACCAGATAACGACGACCTTTGCCGACGTGGCAGGTGTCGACGAAGCTAAAGAAGATGTGCAGGAGCTGGTTGAGTTCCTGCGTGACCCCAGCCGTTTTCAGAAACTGGGCGGTCGTATTCCCCGCGGTGTTCTGATGGTGGGTCAGCCAGGCACGGGTAAGACATTACTGGCCAAGGCGATAGCCGGCGAAGCGAAGGTACCTTTCTTCTCTATCTCAGGCTCGGATTTTGTGGAAATGTTTGTGGGTGTTGGCGCATCACGCGTCAGAGACATGTTTGAGCAGGCCAAGAAGCAATCACCGTGCATCATTTTTATTGATGAGATAGATGCAGTGGGTCGTCATCGTGGCGCTGGACTTGGCGGCGGACATGACGAACGCGAGCAAACACTGAACCAGTTGCTGGTCGAGATGGATGGTTTTGAAGGTAACGATGGCGTGATTGTCATTGCGGCAACCAACCGCCCTGACGTGCTGGATCCGGCATTGCTTCGCCCCGGTCGCTTTGACCGTCAGGTGGTGGTAGGCCTCCCCGATATTCGCGGTCGCGAGCAGATCCTTAAAGTCCATATGCGCAAGGTGCCAGTGGCAGAAAACGTTGATGCGAGCAAAATCGCGCGTGGCACGCCCGGCTTTTCGGGTGCAGATCTGGCGAACCTGGTAAATGAGGCGGCATTGTTTGCAGCGCGCGCCAATGTGCGCACGGTGGGAATGCAGCACTTTGAGCTAGCCAAGGACAAAATCATGATGGGCGCAGAGCGCAAGTCCATGGTTATGTCTGAGGACGAGAAGCGTAATACGGCTTATCACGAGGCCGGGCACGCTATCGTCGGACGTTTGGTTCCCGAGCACGACCCGGTTTACAAGGTGAGCATCATTCCTCGCGGTAGAGCGCTGGGTGTCACCATGTTCCTCCCCGAAGAAGATCGGTACAGCCATAGTCGGCGTCACATTGTCAGTCAGATCTGTAGTTTGTTTGGCGGGCGAATCGCCGAAGAAATGACGCTGGGTCGTGACGGGATTACGACGGGTGCCTCTAATGATATTCAGCGAGCCACCGAAATCGCCCGCAACATGGTAACCAAGTGGGGACTGTCGGAGAAGATGGGCCCGCTTTTATACGATGAGGGCGGCGAGGAAGTATTTTTGGGTCGTAGTGCAGGACAGCAGCATCAGGCAATGTCCGATGATACTGCGCGCCAAATCGATCAGGAAGTCCGCACGATTATCGATGACTGCTATCAGTCTGCTCAGCGTATTCTCGAGGAGAATGTGGACAAGCTGCACCTAATGGCAGATGCGTTAATGCAGTACGAAACTATCGATGCGGCTCAGATCGACGTGATTATGTCCGGGCGTGTACCTGGTCCGCCCAGCGACTGGGATTCCGACAACGACGCTGGCAGCAGCGATGATGCAGGCGAAGTGAGCGCCAAGGACGATCGCCCCGACCCTGCCAGCCCTATCGGTGGACCCGCAGGCGAGCACTAAGCAGCTCGCCTTGAACACATTGCAGCACAGCATGCCGGCGCTTGATTGCGCCGGTATGCCTCTAAACCTTTCCACGCCCCAGATCATGGGGGTAATCAATACAACTCCCGACTCCTTTTCCGACGGTGGGTCACTGTACACAGGCGATCGCCTGCAACTTGATGCAACGCTAGAGCGTGCCCAAATAATGGTGGCCGCCGGTGCTACGATTCTCGATATTGGCGGTGAGTCGACGCGCCCGGGTGCGGAGCCGGTACCGCTGGAAGAAGAGCTGCATCGTGTGGTGCCTGTCGTAGAGAAACTACGCAACGAGTTTGACGCGATTATCTCGGTGGATACCAGCTCCCCTGCAGTGATGCGCGCGGCAGCAGCAGCCGGCGCGCATTTGATCAACGACGTCAGGGCACTGCGCCGGGAAGGCGCGCTTGAAGCGGCAGCAGAGACCGGTTTGCCGGTCTGCCTGATGCATATGCAAGGCGAGCCCGACGCCATGCAGTCTGCGCCAAAGTATAAAAATGTGGTTGCGGAAGTGAGTGAATTTCTCGCCGAACGTATAGCGGCTTGCGCGGGTGCAGGGATCACGCGAGAGCGGCTTCTCATTGACCCAGGATTCGGGTTTGGTAAAACTGTGACGCATAACCTCGAGCTGCTAGACGGGCTGGTTCAGCTGCAGGAGTTGGGATTGCCGATCGTTGCGGGTCTGTCGCGCAAATCGCTAATTGGTAAGCTACTGGGCAGGCCGGTTGGAGAGCGTTTACCCGCGAGCCTCGCACTGGCAGTATTGGCCGTTGAGCGCGGTGCGACAATTATTAGAACGCACGATGTCCGCGAATCGGCGGATGCTATTGCGATGGTTGCTGCGTTGCGTCAATTGGGAAAGGTATGAGTAAACGTTTTTTTGGTACAGATGGCATTCGTGGCGCCGTGGGCGAGCACCCGATCACGCCGGACTTTATGCTGAAATTGGGCTGGGCCGCCGGGCGTGTTTTTGCGCGCGAGGCGGGTGGCGGCCGCAGTACGGTGATCATCGGTAAGGACACACGGGTGTCAGGCTATATGTTCGAATCTGCTCTGGAAGCAGGTCTGGTTGCAGCCGGTGTCGACGTAAAACTGTTGGGGCCAATGCCCACACCGGCGGTCGCATTGATGACCCGTACGCAGGCGGCGGCAGCGGGTATTGTTATTAGTGCCTCACACAACCCCTACTATGATAATGGCATCAAATTCTTCTCTGCGTCCGGTTCCAAGCTAGCCGACAGTATTGAGCACGCTATTGAGGAGGAGCTTGAGAAGCAGCTGACCGTCGTCCCTTCGCAGGATATTGGCAAGGTTTTAAGGGTGGTGGATGCAGCAGGTCGTTACATCGAGTTCTGCAAGGCAACGGTACCCGAGGGTTTTACTCTGCGCGGGCTGCGCATTGTTGTGGATTGTGCCAATGGCGCTACGTATCACATAGCACCGAGCGTGCTGAGTGAGTTAGGCGCGGAGGTGATAGCGGTTGGTGCAGAGCCAGATGGATTCAATATTAATGAAGGCGTTGGGTCTACTGATCCGCACCTGCTCGCAGAGAGGGTGGTAGAACAAGGCGCTGACCTGGGTATTGCTTACGATGGTGATGGCGATCGCGTGCTATTTGTCGACAATAACGGCGATCTCGTCGATGGCGACGAGCTGATTTACATCATCGCTATGCATCGCCTTGCCACGGGTAAGTCAGACGCCGGCGTCGTGGGCACGCTGATGTCCAATCTTGGTCTGGAAGTGGCGCTACGCGCTCAAGGTCTGCAATTGCTGCGGGCCAAAGTGGGCGATCGCTACGTGAAGGAACTAATGGAGACTCACAAATGGGCTCTCGGTGGCGAATCATCAGGGCACATAATCTGTTCCGATGTTACAACCACGGGCGATGGCATTGTTGCGTCTTTGCAGGTGCTGCTCGCCCTGCGAGCGGCGGAAACGGATCTGGCGACGCTCAAGTCGGGCATGACCAAGTATCCCCAAACGATGATTAATGTGCCCGTGTCAGGCAAACCCGATCTGTCGAAGTTTCCCGAGCTGGATGTAGCTGTTGCCAACGTAGAGCAGGAGATGGGCGATCGTGGCAGGGTGTTATTGCGCCCATCAGGTACCGAGCCGCTGGTGCGCGTGATGATAGAAGGCGAAGACCCTGAAGAGGTTGCCGCGCTATGTACCGACCTGGCCGAGCAAGTAGCGGCCATTCTGGGCTAACAAGCTGCCAATCTATCGTCTTGTAAGTGCAGGGGTTCTTGGTTAAGATTGCCGCCGCATTTTTGAAGGGAGAACAGAATGCGTCATCCCCTGATTGCAGGAAATTGGAAGATGCACGGTTCTCAAGCCAGTGCTCGGCAGCTGTTGACCGATTTGGTCGGTCAGCCAATAGCTGGCAAAGCCGATGTGGCGGTTTGCCCTGCCTACGTGCACCTTACGCAGATTTTGGAGCTAACCGCTAGCGCGTCCATCTCCGTAGGAGCGCAAGACTGTAGCCATATGGATAGTGGTGCGTTCACGGGTGAAGTGTCGCCGCCAATGCTCAAGGATCTTGGGTGTGAATGGGTGATCATTGGTCACTCAGAGCGTCGACAATACCACCTGGAGTCAGATGAGCTGATTGCAGCAAAAGTTAAGGCAGCGGTTGCGGCCTCACTCAAGCCTATTGTTTGTGTGGGCGAAACGCAGCAGGAGCGCGAGGACGGTGAAGCGCAAACGGTTGTAGCCAGGCAGTTGATGGGTGCATTGGGTGTGCAGCCGGATCTGACCGGATTGGTTGTTGCTTATGAACCGGTATGGGCAATAGGAACCGGGTTGACCGCTACACCAGCCGAAGCCCAGGAGATGCACGCCTTCATTCGCGGGCAGCTTGCAGCGATAGCAGGTGCTGAGCCAGAGGATACGCGCATACTGTACGGTGGTAGCGTGAAGAGTAGTAATGCTGCGCAGTTGTTTGCGCAAGAAGATATAGATGGCGCCCTGGTGGGCGGCGCAGCTCTGGATGCCGGCGAATTCGCCTGTATCATCGCAGCGGCTGCATAATTCGATTCGAGGAAGCCTGCGGGCTTGGAAGGTATGGAACAGATTATCTTAGCAATTCACCTGGTTGTAGCACTGGCTATCATTGGCCTCATTATGCTGCAGCAAGGTAAGGGCGCAGACATGGGTGCCTCGTTTGGCGCTGGTGCGTCGCAGACATTATTTGGTAGCGATGGCAGCGGTAACGTTCTCACGCGTGCAACAGGCTGGCTGGTGGTTCTGTTTTTCGCCAGCAGCTTTGGACTTGCGCTATTGGCCACCCAGAAGACAGTTGTAGTTGATGATATCGGTCTTGCTATCCCGGCCGCTGTTGAGGTTGAGCAGCCTGTACTGGAGTCTGACCTACCGGTCGTGGACGACGCGACGCCTGCAGCAGTTAGCTCGGAAGCAGACGATATTCCGGAGACGCAATAACAGATTTGCCGAAGTGGTGGAATTGGTAGACACGCCATCTTGAGGGGGTGGTGAGCTATGCTCGTGCGGGTTCAAGTCCCGCCTTCGGCACCATTACAACGTTACACGGACCCACACGGGTTGCATAAGTTACTGAAATACTTACTATTCCCACATGACGCTTCGTGTGGGCTTATCTTCGTTTGTCCCATATGAACTTCAAAAGTTAATAAAAAGTTCACGCATGGGAGTTCAGATACATGGCTAAAGGGCAAAAGCGCGAGATTGAAGTAAATCTACGCACACCTACCAGCCGCAAGAAGTTGCCGGCCGACAACAATCCTTATTTCGAGAGAGTCACCACAGGCGTATACCTGGGCTTTCGGCGCTCACCAGGTACGGGAGCCGAAACGTGGCTTGGTCGTTACCGCAAGGACAGCAAGAACAAACAGATAGCCCTCGGCAATGTGGCAGACCTCAGCCATGCAGAAGCACTGGAGAAGCTGACCAAGGACCGTAATGCCGACTTGGACGGTAAGGCAGTCGGAAAGGGGGAGCGAGGCGTGCGCGGCTGGACTGTGGCCCGCACCGTGGACGAATACATCGAAGCCCACAAGGACGCTAAGAAGAACCCGAACTGGGCCCGCAACTCCAGAATGCGTGCCAACAACGCCTTGTTTGTACGTAAGGGTGACGACCTAGTACCCCGCGCCATAGCCAAGCTGCGGCTGGTTGAAGTGGAGAAGGGCGACATTCAAGCCATGCAGCGGGAACTCGCCGCCAAGATGGAACCAGCTTCGATCAACCGCACCGTGGTCGTAGTACGTGCTGCTATCAACTGGGCAGTGGAAGAAAAGAAATTAAAGATTAAGCCGCTCGAAGGTGCCAAGCGCGCCAAAGAGCCCAAAAAGCCAAAAGCGCCCCGGGCCAAGTTTCCGATACCAGACTGTATTCAGATGATCGAGGCCGCTCCCGATTTCCTCCAGCCGATATTGCGCTGCCAGTTGTACACAGGTTGTCGGCCTGTGGGGGCTCGGCGGCTGGTGGTGGAGGATGTGGACCTGGAGGGCCGTAAAGTCTGGTTTACCTCCCTCAAGGGCGACGACAACCAAGCCTTCCATCGTTACTACACCAGCCTTAGCGACGAGGCAGCGGAGTTCTTCGCCGATCAGATAGAGGGTAAGGAACCCACCGACCCGGTATTTACCAACAAGGCCAAGCAGCCGTGGCAGGAAACTAACCTAAGCAAAGTGTTCCGCAACTTCCGTAAGAGGCACGAGGACCACGCGAAGTGGAAAACCATGTATAGCTTGCGGCACTCCGTTATTACCTACGTCCTCCTAAATGGCATGACCCCAAGCCAGGCTGCCGAGGAATACGACACCAGCCTCGAATATATTGAAAAAAATTATAATGAGCGTAACGACGACAGAGCCCGGGCTGCCGTACCTTCCATGAGGATTGCGTAGTGGCTTCCAATTGGGTCTTTGAAATGCGGTGGGCTATTCGTAATGCCGACAACATATCGGGCTACCAGCGTATAGAGCTGGACCGTACCTTGGACGCAGTGGAGAAAGCGCTGGCAGGTAGCAGCGACCCTACACTGGCCGATCTACTGCGCCGCCTTATGGACCATGAGACTGCACCTCTGCGTGCACCTGGTCGCAAGGAGCGTGTGGGCTCAGATGATGCGTGGGTCATGGCAGCCGAGTGCAGCCAAGATTGGCCCTATATGACACCAAGCGAAGTCCGTGAATTCCTCCACCAATCCCCCGAAGCACAGCGCATCCTCGAAGTCACCGGCGGGGAGCTACCGCTGGACGATTCTCAAGTATCCCGCCAGATAGCTAAGTGGAAAAAGCGGCTGCTACCTGGTTCGCGCATCCACTTTCGCCCTGACAGATAATTAATTTTTATCTGTAATTAACGCCCCTCCCCACCTGCCGTAATTTGTTTGTAAGCCAGCACACAAGCTGGCGAAACAAAGCAATGTACTACGGAGGTAACACTTTATGTCACGCCCAAAGCGCCGACGAAGTAACGAAGAACTAAAGCACGCCCATGCCGGCACCATCGAAGAAGGCACCCGAGTTTTCGGGCTAGGCCAGACAGCGATGCGCCAGTTCGTCGTGGACAACGGTATACCCATCCACCTTGGTCGATTCTCGTTTAGCCGAGCGCGCCGAATCTTGGATGGTGAGGAGTCAGCAGCATGAAAGGGTCCAAGGACACCTGCTCTGGCTGTCACCAATATCGTCTATTGATCCCTGTTCAACTCGAACTATTCCCCGGCTCCCCTGGTGACGGCTACCGCTGCCAGGAGTGCAAGGAAAGGTTGGTTGAGAACAAACGGAGAAAAGACGACGAGAAGGCGGCAGCCAAATAAAAAAATGGCCGGAGGTAAGCCGGCCAAAATTCAATCTAACGTGAGCGAAGTATATATGAAAAATGAACTGGAACACCTGCAACACATACAGGAGGTAATAGCGGGGCACTGCAAAGAAGTGCAGGAGGCCCTTAGCGCCTTCGAGAGTTTCTCGGAGGAATATTACTTAAACCTTCCCGGCCAATGGCAGAGGCACGCTATCTGTAAAGCGCTGAAAGGCGCAAGTGAGTCGAGTACCGCAGCGGCGAACTTGTTTTACGAAGCCGAGTGCGAACTGCGCCCCTACCTGGAGGACCTGGAAGAAGCAGTGAACCCTCCATTCTCAGCATTGGAGGCAGTCTCGTGGGTAACGTAATTATTGTTCGCTTCGACCAATTCATCGCGCGGCCCTTGTGCCGTTCACTCCACGCCGAATATCGGCAGAAAAAGTATCAGCCGGCACAGGCAGATAGAACCAAAACCAAAACTAAATCTAACGGAGCACCAAAATGAAAGTATCTAAAATGTTTCCCGGCAAATTCAAGAAAGCTGCCGACTACCCCACACCAGTTACCGAGACTATCAAAGTGGTCTACAAGGAATTGGTCGGCCAAGAGCGCGACGAAAAACTTGTCTGCTATTTCGAGGGCGAGGACCAGCGCGGATTGGTTCTCAATAAAACCAACGCAATGAGCATGGCAGGAATGTACGGCGACGACACTGACGAGTGGAAGGGTAAGAAGGTAGACCTCTACGCCACCCAGGTACCGTTCGGGACGAAGATTGTTGATTCAATCCGAGTTGATCGAGCGGGGGCGCGTGCCTTCGAGGACGACATTCCAGACTTCGCCAGCTAATTGGTGGAAATAATAATAACGGGGGCTGCGGCCCCCTTTTTTCCGAGGTAATAAAATGACTAGATGCACCGTGTTCTCAGATCGTCACGGTAAAGACTTGAGCGTATCCGATTGGCCCGGGAGCTTGTTAGATCACGAATTAGCTTTCGATTCAAAGGCAGCACTGCCCCTGGTAAAGATGGCGCTGTTTGGCGAGAAGCGTACAGACCGTGATTGCCTTCGCCATGATAGCAACGTGCGCGCACTTACTGGCGCTGAGGTTGATTACGATAAGAGCCCTCTCAACCATCTGGAGGCGGCCCAGCTATTAGCCGCTGCCGAGATAGCGTGCACCGTGTACACCACGCCCACCGATACACCACAGCAACCCAAGTGGCGAGTGATAGCGCCGTTCTCCCGAGAGTACGTTGGGAGTGAGGCAGAAATGCGTGCTTGGCGTAGGCGCGCTGTAGAAGAACTGGAGCGGGTATTGGGGCCTGGTATTGATGCCGCCAGCTACACGCTGAGCCAAGGGTTTTTTATTGGGCAGGTAAAACTACAACCAGACTTGAAGCACGACACAGTAGAGGGCGCGCCGTTAGATGAACTGATCGACATACAAGATGCGCCAGTGGTGGAGGCTGCCCCGGCCAATCCTGCCAGCGTTGGGATGGTGCCGATACGAGAGGCACGCTACCACCTGGACTGTATTGGCCCACCGCCGCAAGACTATATGCAGTGGCTCCCAATCGGCATGGCACTAAAGAATGGCTGCGGTGATGCGGGCTTTGCACTGTGGGACGCTTGGAGTAAGCAGGGCCCGGGTTATCCAGGCACCGAAGAACTGCGCGCGAAGTGGCAGACCTTCGACCCGGTTCGTGCTGGTGGGATTACTTATGCTGCCGTTCACACTGCGGCCAAAGCTGCCGGCGCTGATATGGATAAATTTTCCGACCCCGTTACGTTCCTCAAAGCAGGCTCCCGCCCCTCGTTGCTCCAGCCAAGGCGGGTATCACGAGAACTGCGTGCACTGCGTCCAATAGCCCGAGATAGGCTCTACGGCGATATGTTGCTGCGTGGGTATGTCTCAATGATTAACGGCCCGGGCGGTACAGGTAAAAGCGTGACGACATTAACCATGGGCGTTGGGTTGGCACTGGGCCGTGATCTATTGGACCTGGGGCAACAGTTACGACCTCGACGCGTGTTGATTATTAATAATGAGGACGACTACCCCGAGCTAGATATGCGGTTGGCCGCGATTGCTGCGGCACACGAACTGGACCAGCAAGCTATAGATGCCATGCACGAGCGCATCTGTTATCAGTCTGGTTACGGCCAGCACCTACGCATCGCAGCACAGGAGGGTAGGGTAATTACCGGCGAGCTAGTGGACCTGTGCAGATCGGATGCTATCGACGCAGTAATGCTGGACCCGCTGGTATCGCTGCATGATGTGGAGGAAAACGATAACAACTCTATGGAGCAGTTGGTAATGACCCCGTTACGCCAGGTAGCCAAGCGTGGGAATGTTGGCGTGCTGCTCAGTCACCACTCGCGTAAGGGAGCCCAGGCAGATAGCCCCGACGATAATGCGCGGGGAGCTACATCGGTGGTTAATTCAGTGCGCGCAAACTTTGGGCTTTCCCGTATGACCACGCAGGAGGCTAAACAATTCGAGTTTCCCGAGGATGATGCCCACCTGCATATACGTTTGGATGATGGGAAAAAGAACTACGCACCACCAGCCAAGCGCGCGACCTGGTTAAAGATGCAGGAGGTAGAAATACCCGCCACTTGCCCCGATACCGGGACCGATACGATAGAGCGCGTGGGTGTACCTGTTCGGGCTCACTTAAAAGAGCGGCCCGAGGAAGAAAAGATGGAGTGGACTCCCGAGCTTGTCGCCAAGCGTTGTATTGGTGCCGATGCTATCCCGCCCAGCTTTACTATCACTGGTGCCGAGCCGTATATGCGTGACCTGTGCCGAGTGCTGGCCGACAACCCCCAAAAGCCTATCGCCCAATCGACATTAGCTAAGCGTTTGCGTGAGTGGCCCGAGGGAGAGGGGAAAGCGCTTCCTGTGATCTATGCGGGCGAGGAATACTACTTTTGGTTCGATAAGGAGAGTGGTGAAAAGAACCTCAAACGGTACCAAATCAAGCGGGAGGGCTAATTGTGCTTCTACGCTTCTATTGTGTTTCTACCACCCCGTAGAAACTCAGTGACTACAAGGGCTGCGGGGCTATCTGGGGGGGTGTTTCTACGCACCCTCGATAGAAACAGGAAAGCGTGGCTCGTAAGTCATTGATTATGTTCTGTTTCTACGTTTCTACGTTTCTACCCCCTACGGGGGTGAGAGCTGTAGAAACAGACTCACCTCCCTAGTGGACCTCTCGCGGCGATAAGTACGCCGTGGGAGAGTCGTTACATGGTATTTCTCAACAGTTGGTATAGGGTCGGAGTAAATCTCAGAACAGATATTGAACTATGGCAAAACGAGGGCCTAAGAGCTTACATCGGGGAAATTGGTCAAAAGGGCAGAGTGGCAACCCCGGTGGCCGGCCCCGCAAGTCGGAGCGGGTGCGCACCTTCGAGGAAGCGTGCCGCGCCCATGTGGTCGAGCTACTTCCCCAGATGGTAGAGGCGGTAGAGGACCAGGCTGTGCCAGTGAGGGAGAGAACCCAAGTTTTCGAGCTTCTGTGTGCCTATGCGCTCGGGAAGCCGATAGACAGGCTTGCGGTACAGGCTATGGGAGACAACGTAGCTACGCCCAAAGCGGTAGCAAAAGACGTACTCGAACAGCAGGTAGCTCAGCTACTTGATCGCGCTGATATAACAGCCGAATACGCAGAAGTATCAGGCGTATGAACTTGTCTGACCTCACCAATGAGAATACCCCATTGGAATCAGACACTTACGAGGATGGTACAAGCCCGATAACGGGACTAACCCCTGGAGAAAACATCGACCCCGGCACCCTTTCTGAAGTCGAAGACGTTGAGCAGGGCAGCCAATCCAGACTCCGTTTAAATAATTTTTCAGAATCGGAATTAGGCTTACTCCAGGAGTATCACGATAGGGGTACTGCCCTTAGTTCTATTGCTGCCTATGCAAAGTGGATGAAGCGCAGTGGGTTGCCGTTCTTCGATTTCGAGCCGGCACCTCACCATGTACCCATCTTGGATGCACTGGAGGCATTGGAGCGTGGCGATATACAGCGCTTAATGATTACGGTCCCACCCGGCCACGGCAAAAGCCATTGGGCCAATATCGTATTCCTTAGCTGGCTTGCAGCACGCCATCCCGAGTGGGGAATCCTAGGCATCTCTGCCCGCCTGGACCTCGCTATTGATTTCGCCCGTAAGCGGCGGCAGATACTCGCAAGCCCCGAGTGGTCGCTGCTGTCGGGTGTTTCTCCCGACCCTAAACTGACCGCGCCCGAGTTCATCCCTTACGGCCCTACTGGATATATGCGCGCGGCATCGGTGGGGCAGGGCATAGCCGGCAAGCGTTGTGACTTCCTCGCTACCGATGATGCTATAGCTTCGGCTGAGGAAGCATCGAGCCCTGCCATGCGCGACAAGATGTTCCGGTGGTATATCGACGAAGCCAGGACCCGGGCTCGACTAGAACGGGGCTCAGTGCTGCGAGAGCTATTTATCGGAACGAGATGGTGGGTCGACGACTTGCAAGGTCGTCTGTTGGAATCTGAGGGCAATATGTGGCACTTGATCGAGATGCCGCTGCTCTGTACCGACCCCGAAAACGATGTAATGAAACGCAAGCTGGGCGAGCCCCTATGGGATGCGTTCCCGCCCCAGCGAATTCTGGAAGTACAAAGGGACCCGGTTAGCTTTCAATCGCTCTACCAGCAGCGCCCAATGGACGCAGCCGGTGACTGGTTAGACCCCGAAACAATTACCGTTCACGACACCATTCCCGCGCTACAGGACTTGAGCATTTATTGTGCAATGGACCTGGCGACCTCAGATTCAGCTAAATCAGATTTTACCTGCATCGGAATTATTGGCGTGGACCATGAGCGTAACCTTTGGATAGTTGACTGGTTTCGTGAGCGGATAAATCCCGAGGACGCAGTAACCAAGCTGCGTGAAATCCGCAAAAAATACGACCCCATCGAGTACCTGGTCGATAACGATCTAGGTTCTAAATACTTTGCCCGGTTAGCGCGGGTTATGGCGCTCCAATCGGGGCAAGTTATCGTGCCGCGAGAAATCCCCACCGGCAATAAATCAAAACTTGAACGTGCAATCGCTTTTCAAGGGTTGGCGCGCATGGGATGCGTGCGCACAAAGGCTGGTCCGTGGGTGGGCGAGCTAAAACGCGAAATTTCCACCTTTCCCCGAGAGGGAGCTGGTTATTTCGACGACCAGATTGACGTTCTAAGCCTGTTCGCAAATTATATGATGCGTATTCCACCTGGGCGAGCGCCCAGCGGTGAGCCCAAGAAGCCAGAGCCGATCATCGCCGGGGTGAGTTGCGACGCATCCGGCAAACTACATACTACCCAGACGCTAGATGAACTCTGGGCTGACAACCGGTCCATCAGAATGGGTATTAGGAGAATCTGATGAGCCACTCACAACAACTGGCTGTTACCGCGACACCTTCTCAGAAAAAAACAGAGCGTATCCGTCAGTTAGCGGGCTGCAGCTCGGAAGAGTTATCTCCTGAAGAGCGACTCACAGCTCTTTAATCGCGTTTCGGTCAATGTGCTGCGCCACATATTACTGTCTTTGGCGGTTATTCCTGCCCCTCTCCGTTAAATGCTATCGCCAACAAGGAAATGACGTAATTGGTCATGCGATTGTCGCGTACGGCCATCTCGTGAAACCCGCTCTGTCTGTAACTTTATCCTAAATCATGAAAGTAGGTTCTAAGGAGAAAGATTATGTTACGTCCAATTTTGGCTCTTCTAGCAATTTCATTTGGTAGCTCAGCTTTTGCGGGCAATGCGTACTACTCGGCCACAGTAACTAAGACATTGGTAGATGATGTGGCTTATGGAAGCTGTATGGCTTTAGTTTCACCCTTTCCTGAAACGAAAGGGCTGGATTGCAAGGCCGGCTGGGTAAGCTTCAGTTGTTCAGGTGATTTTAACTCTAAAGAAATCGGCTATCAGAAGCTTGAGGCAGCGCAGCTGGCGATGATGACCGGAACCAAGGTTGGCATCCGGGTTGATGACTCAAAGAAGCATAACGGATACTGCTTCGCGCAGCGCATCGACAATCTGCCCAACTAAGGAAAAGGCACAGTAATGCTCTCTTCAAGATCACTCATTGTACCTCTCTGCAGCTTGGTAACTTTAGTCATGCTAGGGTCGATAGCGCTTCGGCTATTTGACTCAGAGCCCGCCGGGTTGGCTTCTAGCGGCGTTAGTCTGGAGGTGCAGAGAGTCACTCAAGATAGCTTCAACTCTCCCGAGCAGAAACCTGCCTTATTCCGCATTGACTCTGCAAAAAATGTTGAGCCTGAAATTGCTCAAGGGGGCAGAGGTGGGCTAGAGGCATTCCACGGCGATCGAGTAATCGACATTGGGGATGAACTGGACGCTGACGAACTTTACCAAGACTTTGGTAATGGCGAAGAGCCCATAAACTTCGGAGAGGATTTGGATGTAGACGCCGTGGATTCCTACACTGCTTATGAGGAGCCAGTCAGTATTGGTGATGAACTGGATGTGGATTCGATGGCTTACCAAGAACCTGGCGCAACGGTGAATATTGGCCCAGATCTGGCTGTCGACGATCGATACAGAATGGAAGGTTATCAGGACACCTCATCCGCGCCAGTCAACATCGGTGCTGACATCGACGTGCCTGCCGGTTACTAAGGATGCAGATGAATATGAAGAACAGAATGCCAACACTTTTAGCGATCATCTTGATATGTTATTCGCTTGCTGCAATGCCCGTTACAGGCGCTGAAAAACGTTCGCCGAGTCGAGTTGATACCACGGGCGAGGTGGCTGAAAAGCCAGCCCCTGGCAGAAAGGCCTTCAAACTATTCGAGCCAGTTCAGGGTGAGCCTAAGTTA
Source organism: Halioglobus sp. (assembly GCA_039990395.1). Taxonomy (GTDB): domain Bacteria; phylum Pseudomonadota; class Gammaproteobacteria; order Pseudomonadales; family Halieaceae; genus CALINF01. The sequence goes on along the minus strand of JBDXFZ010000041.1, from coordinate 113,251 downwards.
CGGGCTAATGGAAAGCCCATGCCGCTTGGACACACGAGAGTAAAGGTAAACTCCAAGCTCGCCAGCGCGAAAAAAGGAGATTCTCTTGAGTTTCATGCTGCTAATGGCGTGGTGCATGTGTTCTCGATCACTAGTGTAGAAAAAAGTCAGGGCGGGAACCGATATATCTCAGCGAAAGGTAGTGTCGATGAAAGCTTCGCCCGGGTAATGTTCTCCCCCTCTGGTGGGTTGAGGGGTCAAATTCAAGCAGGAGGGTTGCAATATCTGCTGGATGAGTCCGAAGGTGAGGCTGTGGCTATTTCAGCAGCGGAAGCCGGACTCGAGGCAAATGCTATTATCGATGAACTACAAGCCCCGCCGGCATCATCTGACGTTGGCTCAGAGTCAATTTCAGCCGTAGCGTCTGAAAGCAATGTCGGCGCAGCTAACTCATCATCAATATCTACTATTTCACTGATGGTTTTATATGAGCCATCTATTTCAAACGCTGCGCTCACTGTCGACTACTTAGTGAGTAGAACAAACGACATCTACCGAAATAGCGATATCCAAGTTCAGTTTGAATTAGCAGCGATTGAGCCTTTGAGCTATGGAAGTGCGAAGGCTGTGGAAGCGCTGAACTACATCACGCAGAATCCAAGCGTTGCTTCGCTAAGAGAAATTCATCGCGCTGACATGGTGGTTTTCCTTCGCCCATACGATTTCTATGCCGATAGAAACTGTGGGATAGCATGGTTGACGGGGTCCAATGGTGGTTCGATGAACGCCTCTGAAGCCCGCAGGATGTCATTTAGCGTAGTTAAACGCGGAACATCAAGCAATGGTTACTACTGCAGCGATGAGACTCTTGCACATGAGCTTGGCCATAACCTAGGCGTAGCCCATGATTATGAAAACTCTGGCAGCCATACTCCATATTACAGTTATGCCTATGGAGATGGTATTGACGGCACTTTCGGCACTGTCATGTCATACCTGCATCCTGAAATTGGTCGCTTTTCGAATCCCCGAATGACGGGTTGTAATGGCTACTACTGCGGTGTTGATGGCTATAGCGATGCCGCACGAGCCATAAACAATGTCCGAAGTATTTATGCCAACATCTATTCTAATGCTGCGCCGGAACCGCCCGTTGCTACAGGCGCGTCTGCTGGTGTAGGGGAGATTTCTGTTTCGTTTTCCCCTGGGGCTACTGGTGGTTCGCCAGTTTCATATTATCTCGCTAATTGTGACGGAGCGACCAGAAGTAGCTCTACGTCGCCGATAATAGTTGCCGGCCTTGCCTATGGTTCCAGGTATTCCTGCTCCGTGACAGCTGTTAATGGTGTGGGTTCTAGCCTGCCATCAAATAGCGTGGCAGCGACCACTAAATACCCTCCCGACGATAGTGATGGGGACGGATGGAAGAACAGCGTCGACGCATTTCCCAATGACCCATCAGAATGGAAGGACTCAGATGGCGATGGTGTTGGTGACAATTCCGACGCTTTCCCTAACGATTCTACTGAGTCGTCTGATTGGGACGGTGACGGCGTCGGTGATAATTCAGATGCCTATCCATACGATCCTAATCGGAGCGAATCGGCTCAGGACGAGAATACAAGTGGTCAATCTGGGCTGAGCTTGCCGCTAATCAAGGCTATTCGAGATAAGCGGGAGTAAAAGTGGGCTGAATGAGTTTAGAGACTTCTGGGCTTATTCTCCTCCTCTCACCAAGCTGAAGTGCTATACAGATTGCAACGCTCGACCCCGCTGGATTAAGAGTTGGCAGGGTCAGTTCTGGTTCATAAGTCGCTACTGTCTATAAAGCGTGTAGAGCTTCCCTAACTACTTCTGCATTAGATGGTATTGCGCTGCCGCTTACCTGCTACAGCCACTTGGCGCCAATGGTGCGTGATTGGGTCTGCTTGATGTGAGGGCGGTGTTGCCTTGAAGTGCAGTAATCTTTTCAAAGGTTAAGAAAAAGTTAATACGTAGGCCTAATGCTCTGAATCCCGCATAGATAAGAGGCTCCCAGCCGAATAGCAGTCCCGCCTTCGGCACCATATACCTACATTGCCTAGAAAATAGGCGAGTAAGAACAGTCGCAGGTGGTGTGGCCAGATGCATCCTTGCCTGGCAACCGCATACTGGTTTGACACCAACATTCGTAGTGCCGAAGTCAGGTACCGTGAAGCAATGAGTGCTGGCCGGGAACGTCTAATCTGAGCGACCGGACAGTGTCAGCGGCAACTGGCAAGTGACCTTCGAGTTTGATAACGGGGATGCGTATGTCGTGGATTAAAAGGATTATCATGGATGGCTAAAATTACTGCACACCCGGGCGGGTTCGCAGGTATATAGCGCCGAACTTGATGCAACAAAGGCGAAACGCTTATCGGGATACCGTGATGCCTCGCTCTGCCAGCAGATCTTGAATATCCCGATGGCTGAGGTTGAAGCGATCGTAGAGCTGGACGGCGTAGCTGATAATATCTGGTGGGAGTCGGTGGCGTGTGTAGGTGGTCATGGGCCGCGTTTAGCAATTTCGGCCCGCAAACTTGCCAGCACCCTTCAGGAAGCAGCTGGGAAAGTAAGCTCGAATAATGCACCATCAGGAATGTTCCGAGCGCGGATTTCTCCACCCATTTGTTTAACTATGCCATGACTTATAGACAAACCTAGGCCCGTGCCTTCCCCGTAGGGCTTGGTTGTAATAAATGGCTCAAATATTTTGGAAATTATTTCATCAGGGATACCGCCGCCTGTATCACTCACACGCAATATCGCATCGCCGTTCGGCTGCCGTTCAATATCAATGCTTATCATTTTGTTATCTCGCTCGATGCTTGTTATTGCATGACGAGAATTGTTAAGCAGGTTTAGCAAAACCTGCTCCATATGAATCGGATGCCCTAAAACGGAGGGGCACCTATCATCGTACTGTGCCTCGATACGTATTCCCGAAATCCTGAGTTGCTCTCTCATCAGGTCAATAGCGCTTTCGGTCACTAATGAGAGATCGATGAGCTGATCACCCTCAACAGCCTCACGGCCGAAAGTTCGGATATGCCCTATGATTGCGGCTGCTCTGGTTACTTGATTTTTTATTCGCGCCAACTTGGTGTTTAGCAAACTTATGTCTAGCGGTTCCTGCAAAAGTGCACCGCTCATATTACTCGCCGCCAAAGTAATCGTATTTAGCGGTTGGTTTATCTCGTGAGCAAGCCCCGCCGCCATTTCTCCCAGTGTGGAAAGCTTCGATGCCTGGAAGATCTTAGCATCTGCGAGTTTACGATCCGTTATATCCTGTAACGTAATGAGGATTCTATCAGATTGACTGGACATGTCAGTCACTGCAATCCTCTCTAAAACATGCCTAATTTCTCCGTCTCGGCGAAAGACTCGGTATTCAATATCAGCGTATGTTTCATCTTTACTGGTTATGGCGTCGGCATAAAAGGATCGGTATCGATCGATGTCTAATGGGTGAACCAAGGTATCGTCCTGCGATTCTAAGCGAAACTTTGATACGAATTCGTCTTTGCCGTACCCAAAAATCGCCGCCCATTCGTCAGACACTGATATATAATGATGTTCCTTCGGATTCCAAACGCAGTATCCGACTTTTGTCATACTCGCAGTTAGAGCGAGCATGCGCTCTCTGTCCTCTACGACGAGGCTTCTTTCCGATAGGTCTGCCTCTGCTTGTCTGAGCTCCGTAACGTCCTGGAGTAAGCACAGTGATTGAAATGAATCGAGGTCAAACTGACTTAGCTGTTTAAGGTGACGAATATCACCCCCCGCAGTAACTATGCGATACTCTACAGATGATGTTTCAGTACTTTTAGTTTCTGCAAATTGGAGTTCGTATTCAAGATACCGTTCACGATCTTCTGGAATAATGAGTTCAATATAGTCAGCCATGCTGCTGACGCGTTTCAGGTATTCGGCGTGCTCGAAGCCGTGAATTTTTGCATATTCCTGAGAGACGAATTTTTCACGATTTACTCGGTGATCCCATAACACACAACCCAAACTTGCGAGGAGTCCGGTGACGTCCAAGGATGCGTGAGTAGTCCGTTCAAGGGTTTCACCGAACGTTGCGGGCGGGTCAATGCAGGTTCCGTCTTCAGTGGTATTTTTGTTGGCATCTCGGATTTCGCGCTTACTGGGTTCGAATTGCTCTAGAAGCTGCTCAACCCTGCTGTTTTTGTCTGGCGTCTTCGAGCGTGTCATATCGTGTCAGTTTGACGGTTTCTATCCTAATGAAAATGATACACGGTATTGCTGAAATAATCGCAGCCTTCGTTATTTAAAATTGTCTAAATCTTTGTGTTAGCCCCATGCATCGCCAACACGCCAACACGCCTTCGAGAAACTGAACGAGGGCATTTCCCGCTTTGTCGGGTACTAACCGCAGGCACTACTCAAGACTGAATCCACGACCTTAGCTTTCTCGATCACTTTCTGGATGACAAGCTAATCTCGATACTCCATTAACATCTCTATGAATTAACATATTTAAAAATTCCAATGACACTCTTCAAATACTCCATGTGTAAAGTGACCTCATGTTTAGGGTTTTCAGGAGGACAAGGACATGAACTGGATGCAATTTGAAATTAGCTTATCGCGTTGGAGTCGAGTGACTTTGTCACTTTTTGCAGCATGTATTATGTCAGGCTGCTCGTCGATTAGTTATCCAGTTTGGTTGGGTGATGATGGGGTCGCGGAAATGTGTGAGTCGGACGGCCTTTACTCTTATACGCATGTTGGAGAAACCAAGGAATTCGAAGTCCACCTTGTAGACAGCCAGGGAATATCTGAAAACTGTGGAAAATTTCTTGACGGGGGAAGAGACATACGGGCGTGCATCCTGTTTGACAGGAATATCTTCGTGACGCCGGGGCCAACCTGCCAAAAAGACATGGCGCACGAACTAAGCCACGGCTTCGGTATGCATTTCGTCGATCGCCCGTTAGTCAACCGTAGCTAATCTAAGGCTGCATTTCAGTGAAATTATTAAACTTGTTATTGAACTTGGTGATGCTATGAAAATACTAATAGTCGACGATGAACCATTGATAGGTGCCGAAACAGGCGAGTACCTGTCGCTTCATGGATACAGTTGCTACGACTGTGCTAGTTGCGATAAAGCGCTTGAGATTCTGCAATCAGACGAAGACATACGCCTGGTCATCACTGATTTACGCATGCCCGAGAAGGATGGTTTTGCGCTTATCGAAGCTGCAAGGTCGATACAGCGCCATCTCGAATTTATTGTGGTTACCGGGCACGGCGGTAGGGATGAGGCGATAAATGCTGTTCGCACTGGCGTTGCAGAGTTCCTGTCCAAACCTATTAACGAGTTAGAGTTACTGAAGGCTGTCGGAAACGCAGCGCAGAAGATTACAGACCATAACAAAGAAATAAGCGCGAAAAATCTATTACGGGAAAAGGTCGTCGCCCGAGACAAACGAATCAATCACTTGCTGGGAAACCTCGATACGTCCTACGCTGAACTTACCTACTGCCTGGCAACTGCTTCTGAGCACAAAGACCCAGAGACAGGTCAGCATATATCGCGAATTGGAAGCTATGCTGCTCTAATCGCGGGCCTGATGAACTGGTCAGATCGAAAGATAGAGATGATTCGTCTAGCCGCCCCACTGCATGATATTGGGAAAATAGGTACGCCAGACTCAGTACTGTTGAAGCCCGGTAAACTTGGCGATATCGAGGTAAGAATCATGCGGAGTCACTCTACGATAGGGTATGAAATACTGTCACGCAGTACCAGCCCGGTTTTAGAAATGGCCGCGAACATAGCGTTAGCTCATCACGAGCGGTGGGACGGTACTGGTTACCCTAATGGTCTTCGCGGCGAAGATATTCCTGTTGAGGCTGCTATAACTGCGGTAGCAGATGTATATGATGCGCTGCGCTCGAAGCGACCATATAAGCCAGCATTGGATCACAAAACATCGTGTGACATCTTAATTAATGGCGACGGAAGGACTGAGGCTAGGCATTTTTCTCCTGAGATTCTTCAAATTTTTAAGGAAAATCACTGGAAATTCGACGAAATATTCGGATCTATGCAAGACGAATATGCTCAAGCGTAAAAGCAATATTTTCGCCGTTTATGGGATAGTGCTCGAGATGTGGAAACGAAAGATGAAAAAGAAAAAAGCACTCACACTTGTACAAAGGACGTTAGCTTTTACCTGGTCGTTCGTCACGATTAAATGTCCGGTATGTGTTTCAAAATTGCATTTTGGCTTCAGAGATAACAGCGACTATTTTGGTCGGCCAAAATGTTCGATGTGCGGTCATGAGCATGGAGTCAATTTCCGCGAACATAAAGTAGATCATTATTCTTCGCCGCTGAAATCAGAGAAGCGATGATAAAAGGTCGGGTAACAGGAATGTGTTCTTTGGGCAGTTGCCTACGGTCAAATTTCGTTCGTTTAATATCAGTATGCTAGCGCGATTCGACGTCTGCAGTAAAAACGTAGCCCACGCCACGCACAGTTTTTACTAGATTCAATTCCGTGTAAGCTGATAATTTGGCGCGTATACGGCTAATCAAATTATCTATAGTTCGCTCTGATCCGTAGGTATTGTCAGTATAGACAAAGTCGACTAGCGAGCCTCTCGATAGAACTGTGTTTGGACGCTCCACGAGCGATCTTAGCACCAAGAACTCGTAGGTTGTGATCGAGATGTCCTCACCACTTGGAGATGACAGCGACATGGCCTGGGTGTCGAGGACGAAATCAGCAAAAATATACGCTGCTCTGCCGGCTAAGCGGCTGATGCGGCTAGAAAACTGCGACCCACGAGATCTAGATAGAAAACGACTAATTTTGGCTATTATCTCTCGACTGTTGTAGGGTTTTCCCAAATAGTCATCGGCACCGATTTCTATTCCAGCCACGCGTTCTTCTACAGCTGAACTACCTGACGTGATGATGATTGGCACATCGCTGTTGGAGCGCACTTCTCGAATAACATTGATTCCATAGCCGTCCGGTAATCCCAGGTCTACAATCATCAAATCTACCTCTCGATGCTTCACATACTGCCAAAACTCTTTTACTGAATGGCATACTGCAACTTCAAATCCAGCTTGACGAACTGCGAAACTGATTTCATCTGCGAGGTCTTTATCGTCTTCCAGAATTAGGACAACTTGCTTCTCTTTCATAGGTCTCGCACTTGTTCTGCTGCTTCTATTTGAGAGAACAGTATATCTAAATCTACTGGTTTGGGGACGAGGTGGTAGGGGATATCATGAAGATGCGACAAGTCATCCTCTGCGCCCAAGTGACCGGAAATTACGATAAATACAGGCGTCTTGCTATGACAACTAATACCAGATATTTTTCTAATGAGTTCAGTGCCATCCATCTCAGGCATGCGCATATCTGTTATCACTAAGTCAAAACTATGCTTCTTTGCGAGATCAAGAGCGCTTAACGCGCTCGTCCTGTACATCACGTCTCTTCCTGTTGACTGTAATAAATCCGAAAGTTCTTCGGCGATATCTTCTTCATCATCTACGACTAAAATCACTGTATAAAAACCTTCTTTCATTGACTCCAAGAGTCTAACTGGAAGTGATCAAGTAGTATGTTTAAATTTATTTAATTCCAGACAAAGATTCAGATTTTTGGAGTATTCTAAGTGCAATATTTAAAAAATCTAATTACACGGGAATTTCAATGGGCTTGCACCCTCAAGATCAGCCAGCGTTGCGATCTTTTTCGCCAAGCACGAAGGGGATAAACTTCGCTCTTGTTTCTGCTGCGCTTATGTTGTGCACCGTCCTGCTTACGAGAGGTGCAGCAAACCACCATACCGTGTTCGTTCTACTAAACGAATTCGTTTTGGTGTTAGGAGGGCTCTACTTCCTCACATTTATTGGGATTTGGTATGCAATAGCTTTTATTGCTTTACACCTAGTCACCACTTTATCTTTACTAGCCTTGCAATCATTGGCAACAGAATACTCGAATCACATCTTTAGTTACTTGACGATTGTGGTGATTTGTATTCCGATTGAAATTTCAATGAGAAAACCGGTCCGCTTTGCATGGCCGCAAGTCGCTTCGATAATGTTGGTTGCCGGACTATTTTTCAACTTGCTGGGTGTCAGGATTATTGGCGCCTTGTGTAATGCTCTAGAGCTTTTAACAGTATATGGTCTCTCGATTGATGTATTCGCCTTCGCGATTGTTTACATTATCTACATAACGCTACCCGATGACTCAATCTATGCTTGGCGAAAGCAGAAAATTGAAAGTAGTATATTTTCACATCTTTTTGTAGGCGTACTCGCGGCAGCTGTACTAATTTTCACTATTTTGTCCAGTTTGACAATTCAAAATCAGGTCGATGGTCTAGTTGATTCCATTGAAAAGCGTCTAGAAATCGAAGCAGAAGATACTGTTGAAGACATAGCACGCTTTTTTTCATCTATGAATCACTTCGCCCTACAACAGACATACTTTGTTCGAGAAATGGGGGAAATTTCCTACTCGCAATTAGACCGCGAGATGTTTAGTGTAACCGCCCCACAAGTTAATCAAATTAGAATTGGAGATAGTGAAGTTTCGTCTCACCTAATATATGGGCGTGATGACAAAGAACAAAATAATTTCAATGATTCGACTACGTTTGTTGTTCCTTGTATAGCGAATGTTTTTAGCTGCGAATTTGCAATGAACTCTGAAGGTTATAATTATAAAACCAACGCTGGACCATTAGGTTATCTTTATACCTACGGAGACTATAAGGATCTGAGGACAACCGTTTCTTTACCTTATGTTATAAACCTAAAAAAAGATAATTTAGTCGTGATTTTTAAAAGCGCAGATGATCTGGAAGAGAAATATTTTTTTGATGCAGATATTTTTCGTCAGCGAGACATAGCGGGCAATGATCTACACAAGCGAGCTTGGATAGTTACGGCAGGCAAATTTCCGGAGGTTGGAATTCGTCTGACAAAAAAATTAAAACATGTTAAGGAGGGGAGCGTAACGGTCTACGCATCAATTAGAAACGAACTTTTGCAGATACGGTCTAACGCTTATAAAGCTTTTGAGATTTTCTTGCTTCTTGTGCTCGCTATGCAAGTCGTGGGTTTTGTTTGTGTGGCGTTTTTCACGAAAAGAGTAACACAGCAGTTGGCGAGAATAGAACGATGGTATTTGGATACAAATTATGAGCTAGATGTAAATCTTTCTCGAATACCAGAAATTAACGAACTTTTTAGACGAATCCAAACGGCGGCTAAAGCTTATCGCATTGAAACTTCGGAGAAGATGGAACTAGGTCGATTGCTACTTTTAGAGCATCGCCAATTAACCGAATTGCTCGACACTGCAGGAGAATTTTCAGTTCTGCTCATTGCTGAGGATGGTGAAATTATTGTAGCAAACCAATCATCTTGTGAACTACTGAGTGTGGAACAAGGCATGAATATCAATGTTGTTGCATCAGAAACTCCACCAAGAAGTTCAGACATATTGTTGGCTAGGGTGATAGAGCAATGCGAGACACTCCAGAGGGATGCATCTTTAATTAAATTCGAAGAAGAGTTTTCTCCAATCAACAACAACGAAGAGAGCTCTCACTGGTTGATTGGACTGCATAAACACAGGGCGCTAGATGCGGAAAGTGGAGATTACCACAATCGGATTATGGTTTGGATAAGAAACATTAATGAGCTTGTCTTAGCGAGATCGCAAGCTGACCACGCTGACAGACTAACTTTACTCGGAGAAACTGTAGCAGGCATGGCGCATGAGATGAATCAACCGCTCAATGTAATAACCCTGGCAGCAGAAAACTGTGAAGTGTTACTTCGATCTGACGCTACAGATAAAGAAAAAGTTATTAAAAGGCTGCACAAAATTAAAAACCAGGTCCAACGCGCTGCAGAGCTGATTACAAGCATCAAGGGTCATGGAACTGCAGAGAGAGAGCAGGAAGTTTTGTTTGATATTAATGACGCTGTCGAATTTGTAGCTCACTTGCTATCGCCACAACTTGAGCTTCAGGGAATTCTTCTCGAAGTCACGATAGGTAGAGATCGAATTCAAGCTGCTGGGTCTAAAACCAAGCTGGAACAGGTACTGTCAAACATCATAATTAATGCGAGAGATGCAATATTGCTCGATGCTGATCGTTTGAGAGTCAAAGAAATATGTGTAACAGTGAGTCAATCTTCTAAAACATTGATTGCCATTAGTAATTTTGGTGAAACGATACCTGAAGCAGTGGTCAACAAAATATTCAACCCTTTCTTCACAACGAAGAAACGGTCAGATGACTCAGGCATGGGGCTGGGTTTGTCAATCTGCGCCCGACTAGTGAATGAGCTGGGCGGAAGTATTACTGTTGAATCGTATGGTAGGAAAACCACCTTCTTTGTAACTTTGCCTTCTGTTTCCAGAGAAAAAGTCGATGATGTCGCCTAGCTCGTTGAAAAATACAGAGCGATCAAAGCTTTCCAGTTATCTCGCATCAGTCAATCTGGCTGAAAACGTTATGATCTGCGTTTTTTCAGTACTGGCAGCAGCTAGCTTACAATATCCAATTGTCATCTTCGGTACGCCAATATTTGTCGCCGAAGCTTTTCTTTTCTTCTTATACTGTCATATCTCCTTTAGGAAACTGTGCCTTGTATTTCTGGCATTCAGCGTGACTGTTATTCTAGTGCCGGGTTTTAAATTTTCGCCCTTTTTTCTTTGCGCGATATTCATCATTCAGGCATCGACTATACGCTTGATAGCTGTCAGATATAAGCTGGCTACAGTAACTGAATGTGTAATTCTGTCTTATTATCTCGTCATACCCATTACAGTAATCGCTTTTTATTCTGCCCATGGCGACGTATCGCTGATTTCTTTGCAGGCTGCAAGAAAGTTGATTGAAGCACTTTTTTGTATTGTTATATTTAACGTCATCGATAAAACAGCCGTCGCTTTAAATCCGTTGCTAGATTACAAAATTCCATTAATTCCAAGAACGCTATCCACGAAGGAACTTGTTCAATCGCTGACATCAGTTAGTTTGGCGAGCATGGTGATCATTACTGTTGGGTTTGAACTGGTACAGGTTCACTCCTCATGGGCTGGGTCAGTTGGGGCGGCTATGGACGACATACAAGCGAAGCATAGTCTTCTCGTCAGAGAGAAAGTTGCGCGGACTCTTGGAGCGATTAGATATAATGTAAAAGATAAAATGTCTGATGATGCAAAGGAGATAAACTCTAGCTACGGCGTTACGGACGCTAGGGTTATTAAACTCCCATCACTTGATGCAAGGGAGTCACTATCAGAACAACACTATGAAATCGTGGACGCGTTGTCTAGGCTGCGTTCGCTTTCCTCTTCTTTTGCTGTCACCCAAGCTGGTGAATCAGGCGATCCTCGCTGGTACTTTTTTTCTAGCTTTGGAGAAGCCGGTGTAATGATGTTGTCTTTCGACAGCAAGCAAGACTTAACGAGTTATTTGTCCACCGAGGATTTGAGCATAATCCTATTCGAGTCTCATGCTGAAAAAGAAGTACTGTTAAAGACGTTCCAAAAGAGTGGTACAACAAGACCAGGATTCAAAAAATTTAGTTTGTTCGAAAATGATAATGTGGTTGTTTGGACTGAGTCGGACAGCTATTTAGGCGATACATACCTTCTCTCGGCGCTCGCAAATTCTTCCATAATGTTCCCGCAGGAATCGAGCCTCAGCATGAAAGAAGGTGAAGGATGGTCGTTTGTCACCGTCGCAGATGCCTGGCCCCTCATATACGCCTTATATCTGCCTTTCATAACGACCACCGTGTGGAGTTTTTTACTCTTAAGTATAATTGTCTGGTTTCTTGGATGGTTCGTCCGGCACGCGCTGGAGCCACAAAAAGAGTACACGAACGATTATTCTGAATACACTATGGCCTTGTTCAGTTCCACGCCAAATTACGAGACGCCTGCGATACGTCGCTCCATGATAACTGAAGCAGTCACGGCTCAAGAAACGTTAAGCACACTTTCGACGCAAATTAGAGATCTAAATTATGAAATGCAAAATACCATCAGTAGCTACAGAATTTTCCTAGATGAGATTCCTGTGGGCATCATGATCGTTGACGAGGAAGGTCAGCGAGATTATTCCAACCAGGCGTTGGCCGCAATCTGTGGACTTAGTGCTGTGGCACTAGATGAGATCTTAAGGATAGGTCAGGAAATTTCTCAAGAGCAGCAAGGCAATAGAAGAGAGGTTGAGGTAACTTGTGGCGATGGAAACGTACATCAACTCGATATTTTCACAGTAGATCGAAAGGTTAGGCGCGGAGTGAAAAATGGATTTTGGATCATTATCGATGACCGTACTATAGAAAACACTAAAGACGAGCAGCTTGCTCAAGCTTCCAAGCTTGCAACTCTCGGGCAGATGTCCACAGAAATAGCCCACGAATTGAATCAACCGTTGAATGTTATTTCAATATGCCAAGCCAGCCTCCGTACGATGCTTGCGTCACCAGCTTACGACAAGGAAGCGGCAATGAAAAAAACTGTCCGCATCAAGTCAGCCGTAGATCGCGCTTCGCGCATTATCAATCACATGAGGGTTTACGGTCGAGTAGATACGGGGAAGCTCGAGCTTATTGACGCTCGAGAGGCAATAGATGGCGCTTTGACAATGACGCAGGATCAGTTAAAAATTCTCGGTGTTAGTGTAAGGACAGAAACCGGAGATGCTCGGTTGCTTGTTATGTCTGATGTCACGAAGCTGGAGCAAGTGATCATAAACCTCATCTCTAATTCAAGAGACGCGGTTCTGGAGAACTCAGAGAACCCAGGCATTTTTATAAAAGCCAGCGCGGAGAACGGGCAGGTAAAGATCATTGTTCAAGATAATGGTGGCGGCGTAAAAGAACACGACCTTTTCAAGATATTTGAACCTTTTTGGACAACCAAACTCAGTGGTGAAGGTACAGGTTTGGGTGGCTCCATAAGCTACGGAGTGATTACAGAAATGGGAGGAACTATGATAGCGGACAACGTTGACAGTGGTCTTAGAGTCACGATTATACTAAAGGAATTTCGAGGTGAGTTGGAGCTTTCAAAAGCATCAATCGCTTAGACAATTTTATCTTTTGGAATCATATTGTAATGAGGCGTGAGACTCGTGTACGGAATTATCAATAACTCGTTTAAGAAATATGTGCAAGAAAGGTATGGTCAGGATTGTTGGACAGAAGTGTTAGCAGTCGCAGGGGTTCACGACGACGTTTTTATTGAACTGGTGAATCATGGTGATCAAAACACGTTTGATGTCGTTAAGGCAGCTGTTAGCGTGACAGGTGATCCCATGGATAATCAACTCACCAACTTTGGCCGATTTTGGATTCGTCGAGTAGCTTTGAAAGATTATCTTGGCCTTATAGACAGTTATGGAGGCAATTTTTTCTCACTGCTAGAGAATCTTAATTTGATGCATAAAGAAATATCGAGTTCATTTTTAGACTATTTACCGCCGAGCATGTCGATCGAGCATGTCAGTGAATTTGATTATCGAGTCACCTACCAAAGTCATCGTCAGGGCTTTACTCCATTTGTTCTAGGAATACTTGAGGAGCTAGGGGACTTTTATAGTCACACCGTGTTAATAAATTGTGTGGAAACAACGTCTGACGAGAGCGGAGAGACGAGTGTAATAAGCCTGGATGTTCAGCCAAAGTAGAAAGCGACGCTAGACATCACGCCACCTTCTTCTATTTTTTCATCCCGAGCGTTCTGTTCGAATTGGCCACGGCTGCGCTCCACTAGCAATGAGATTCGTTAAATAATTCTAATTAAAAGTGTGCAGGCCATTTCATTTTCTTTCTCTAAGCTAATCGTTACAGCTGGCTTTATATTGCGTTCTACTGAGTACGACAGATGAATATTTTAACTGTGGAAGACGACCAATCGACAAGAGAAGAGGTTTCGGAACTGCTCGATTCACTCGGCCATGACTGCATTGACTCAGGGTGTGCTGAGGAAGCATTGCAATATATCAGGTCCGGTGGAGCTGCAGACCTTATTTTGTTTGATCTCAATATGCCAGGCACTTCAGGTTTGGATCTGATTAGGGAGGTTCGCCACAACCCTGAGATGGCCATTCAGTCTTTGCCGGCAATTTGTTTGACAGGCTCGAAAGATGCAGATGTCATCGTAGAGTTGCTGAGAACCGGTGTTACTGACGTTCTCTTCAAACCCTTGCGTATCGCTCCTCTGAAGGCCGCACTATACAAAGTAGAAAGCGAAACTAGCAGACGCAAATCACAAGAGAGCCAAGTGGCGGTGCTAGATAACAGACTCGCAGAGAAAGAGAAATTGATTGAGGGACTTTCTCTAGAGCTATCTGAGGCTCAGGGAGAATCTGTGTTTTGCTTGGCACATGCCGCTGAATATAAAGACCCGGGCGCTGTCGCACACTTAGAGCGAATTGGCCAGTATGCGGTGCGGATGGCGGAGTTGCTAGGTTGGTCAGAAGAGCGTTGCTCTATTTTTGGATTGGCTGCGCCGTTGCACGACGTGGGCAAGATATGTATTCCAGACACAGTTCTCTATCAATCAGGGACTCTTACCTCTGAAGAGTTTAACTGCCTGAAGTCGCATACGACGCAGGGTGCCCAGATTCTTTCTGTATCTAAAAGCCCCGTAATGCGACTCGGTGCAAAAATAGCCCATTACCACCATGAAAATTATGACGGGACTGGCTACCCCTGTGGGCTTGTGGGCAACCAGATACCAATTGAAGCAATGATTGTTGCTATAATTGACGTCTATGATGCCCTAAGGACCAGTCGGCCATATAGGGAAGCACTGGATCACGCGACCGCTATAGATATTATGTGCAATGGTGACGAGCGCACAGACATCTCAAAGTTTCACCCGGATCTATTGAAAACATTTTTACACCATCACCACGATTTTGGTGAAATATTTGGCAAGAACAGTCGTCCCTCAAACGGTTCTTTGACGAACATTGCGTCCTCCCAAATTCTACCCGTTAGCGCGGCCTGCACGCATTGACATGATCGCTAATGGCTGCTTTGCTGCGCCGCATGGCTGAGAAAGTGGCGCTTTTTTCGGATCAAGTTTTGCCCAACGTGCGATTGCGTCAGCGCTTTCGCCGAATCAATACGTTACCGAATGGCTGCAAGTCCCGCCTTCGGCACCAAACAAAAAAGGCCTTCCATACGGAAGGCCCTTTTTTTTGTGCGGCTCCTTCCAACGGCGAACTGGAGACTTTAAGCTGCCCGGCGGGCTAATCCCACATATACTCGATCTGTCAGGTGTTCATACGGGTGAGTTCCATGAAGGGCGTAGATCCAGATAACGCAAGCGCAAGAATAATCACGACCGTCATTTTGTTGGCAGTTGGCTACGCTGTTTTGCGTTATCACCTGGCAGGTAACGTTCCGTGGAAAGACTTCTCACTTTTTATCCTGAACAAGGGCCTGTGCTTAGCGGCGTTTATTCTGCTTACACTTAATTTTGCGCTTGGGCCGGCAAAGAGTCTGGGGCTGGCTGTGCCTGGCTCGTGGCTAGATGCCCGCAAGGCCTTTGGCATGACAGGGTTCCTACTCGTGTTGATTCACGTGTTCGTTAGCTTTCTGCTTTTTTCATCGTCATATTATCCCAAGTTCTTTACCGCCAACGGCACATTAACCGGAGTGGCGAGCATCAGTATGCTGGCGGGTATTCTGGGCTTCGTATTTCTTTGGGCCTACAATCTGAGCTTTCAAACTAATCTACGCGAAGACAAGGCATTCATCGCAATCATCACATCCAGGCGAGTCTTGATGGTGGCTCTGTCCCTAGGTGGCTTCCATTTGGCGTTAATGGGATACGCCGGTTGGCTTAACCCGGCAAGCTGGCATGGCGGGCTGCCGCCCGTAAGCCTCATCGCATTTAGTTTCTTTGCTGTGGGTTACGCGCTCAATATTTTCGGTCGGGAGTAGTTTAACGCGCTTGGCTGTTTCACTCGTGGCTGGCCAACCTCAGTAGCGGCGCAATGATGCAGGTATTGATGCCCCGCAGGCCTTATTCGCCAGAGCGTTTGCTATTTCATTTTTATGGCCTACGCTCAAATGATTGTGTGTATTTGTCGCGCTCAAAATTGCACTCATCCGCAATCTTGGAGGATGGAAATTGGCTTTATTAGTACTTCGTATTCCTGCCTCAGCCAATAATTAATATAGGAAATTTGTATGAAAATCAAAAGGATAGTTGCTATCAGTTGTGCGTCTATCGCTGCTCTTACGCCTTTGGTTGCCTCTTCGGCAATTGGCGATGCTGCTGAGCGAAAGACTCTGGAGAAAGCTAAGTCGGGTTCAAATGGGAAACTAGGCCCGTGGCTTTCCGCGCTCAACGGCGAATATTTGGCAGCACAAAAATCGCGGGGAAAGAAAGCGACTGCGTCTACCTCCCTCGAAACCAAACTGCCTGCAGTGAGACTAAGGAATGGCATGGTTAGCCTAGAGGGCATTGCGAATGATGGTCCAGCACTGCAGATGCTACTCACATCGCTTGGAGCGAATGAGGTCAGGCGTATAGGGAACTACTTTTCTGCGAATCTGCCACTTTCAGCTCTCAGCGAGCTGGGTAGCGCGGAGAGTCTTCGGTACGCCACTCCATCGGTAGCGAGAACACGGGTCGCGTCGCAAGGTCAAGTGGTTGGTCAGGGAGACTTAGGTGTGAATGCCCCAGCAGCAAGAGCGCTGGATTCCGGGTATGACGGCTCTGGTGTCAGAATTGGAATTTTGTCTGACAGTTTTGAGTGCGGTACCGTTTTTGAACCCGGCGCACCCAATGCAACGCCAGAAGAAGATAAGGCCAATGAGGATATCGATCCTGATGTTGAAGTATTGGACAACGGTGGTTGTCCAGGCTCAGACGAGGGTCGCGGCATGGCCAACCTGATAAAAGATGTGGCGCCCGGGTCTCCTCAATCATTTCATACCGCGTTCAATAGCCGATTAGACTTTGGTTTGGGCATCTTGGAGCTTGCTGGTGTGCCCACAATATTCAGTGATGGCGTCGAAGGCCTTGATGCTCCATCTTACGACATACCACAGCAAAAATCTGATGTGATTGTCGACGATGTAATTTACTTTGTCGAACCTATGTTCTCTCCAGGAGTGGTCGCGCAGGCCGCAAACAAGGTAGCCGAGGAGGGGGTTCCCTACTTCTCGTCAGCCGGAAACAATGCGAAAAACTCATATGAATCGAACTTCGAGCCAGCAGTCCGCTACGGAAACAATGGCCGAAAGCTTCAAGAGGGAAGAACATCAGGACCCAGCGAGTCGCTGCGCCATGATTTCGACCCAGGGGACGGTGTGGATGACACGTTGAGTTTTCTGGCTATTCCCGATTCAACCGGTGCGGCTATCACAGTGTTCAGCTTTCAGTGGGATCAGCCCCATGTGACTTCGACTGGCTTTGCTCTGGCATTAGCGGGCGACTCGCAAACACCCGCCGCTGCGGCAACGTCAGATGTTGATTTCCTCATCTATGATCGCAACGGCATTCTGGTGCCATTCTGTCCCGAAGTTGGGTTGGCTGCTGGAATTACCTGTCAGTTGACAGGAGTGAACAATATTGGTGGAGACGCAGTAGAGCTTGCAGCTTTGGTTTACGCGGGGCAGCCTAACAAGGGTCCGGAAGAGTTTCAGATCAGCATCGTTGTGTCAGGCGGCGATGCGCCGGGTCGCATCAAGTGGGTGCCTTTTGATTTTGCTGGAAGTATTCAGCTCCGTGAGCATGACACCCAAAGTGGCACAGCGTATGGCCACTCCAATGGAGAAAATGTTGCATCAGTAGCAGCGGCCGCTTTCTATTTTACTGAGGCTTTCGATGGTAATGAGGATATCATCACCCGCATCCCGACTGGTTCTTGTACTGTAGATAGCTCTGCGTGCCTGGAGGACTTCAGCTCTACAGGAAACATTCCAATTTTGCTGGACGAATTTGGCTCAAGACTCGATACACCCTTAACTCCGGACAACCCCAGGTTTACCGGTGTGGATGGCTCGAATACATCTTTCTTTGGTTTTGATTCTAGCTTCGATGATGATAACGATAACGGCAAGAACAGCCCATTTAGCACTTTTGTAACCCCGGAATTGGATGAGGTTGAGAATGAGCTGCCCAACTTTTTCGGTACGTCTGCCTCTGCGCCCAACGTGGCTGCAGTGGCAGCGCTAATGCTGCAAAAGAACCCCGGGCTCTCTCCCGAGCAGATCTACCAGATACTAAGTGACACTTCTCGCCCAGTGAGTCTGCGTGAAGCTGGATATGACGATGACGAATCTGGCGGATTTTTGCTTACTGATTCCATTGAGGATGTTGAGGGTCGGCCCGGTTTCAATTACGAATCGGGTCATGGTCTCGTGGATGCGGAGGCGGCGATTCTCGCGGTACCTGATCCGTTTTAGAGCGGATGCTTTTTCCCCAGCAAGCTGGGCAGGGATAGTGAATCAACTTTCTGTCTCGCGCTCGTAGTAAGGCCATTTCAGTGAATGGCCTTTTTTGTGCCGGTTTGGCCACTTAAGTAGTTTCACTTGTAACTATATTCTACAGTGCCTATACTTTGTCTCTCATCCGCGAGGAGGCAGATTATGGATATCAAACGCATACATCACGTGGCCTATCGGTGTCGTGATGCCAAAGAAACGATCGAATTCTATAAACGCGTGATGGATATGGATCTGGTGCTGGCGATTGCCGAGGATCAGGTGCCGTCGACCAAAGCGCCCGACCCCTACATGCACGTTTTTCTGGATGCCGGCATGGGCAATGTCCTGGCATTTTTCGAGCTACCCAATTCGCCGGAAATGGGGCGAGATGAAGCGACGCCGGAATGGGTACAGCACATTGCATTTGAGGTGGAAGATGAGCGCGCGCTGTTAGCGGCCAAGTCCCAGATAGAGTCGCACGGAATTGAGGTTTTGGGACCTACCCATCATGGCATTTTCAAATCCATCTACTTTTTTGACCCTAACGGCCATCGTTTAGAGTTGGCGGCGAATATTGATCTGCCCGGTGATTTGGACACGCTGCGCGATGTTGCGCCAGCAATGATCGAGGAGTGGTCGCGGACTAAAAAAGCACCGCGCCACGCCGCCTGGCTGCATGAGAGGGAATTTGCCGAGCAGGCGCGGGAGAAATCATGAAATTGGCATCACTGAACACGGGGCGCGATGGCGCGTTGGTGGTGGTTTCGCGCGATCTGGCACGTTACCTAACGACAGATATGACAATGCAGGCAGCGCTGGACAATTGGAGCAGTGCTTATTCTGTGCTCAATGCGCTGTACGTGCGCGTTAATGCTGGAGAAGGAGAGGCGTTTGATGAGGCTCTATGCGCGTCGCCCTTGCCACGCGCTTATCAATGGGCAGATGGGTCGGCTTATGTGAACCATGTCGAACTGGTGCGCAGGGCCCGTGGCGCCGAGATGCCTGAAAGCTTTTGGACTGACCCCCTGATGTACCAGGGAGGCTCGGATACTTTTTTGGGACCGCATTCCGATATCGTGATGGCCGATCCCGCTTGGGGAATAGACTTTGAGGGTGAGGTAGCAGTCGTGACCGACGATGTGCCGATGGGCGCAACGAAAGAGGAGGCTGCTGCAGCGATCCGATTGGTCATGCTGGTTAATGATGTTTCCTTGCGCAACCTGATTCCCGCGGAGCTGGGGAAGGGCTTCGGCTTCTTCCAGTCGAAGCCATCCAGTGCGTTTAGCCCGGTCTGCGTTACTCCAGACGAGTTGGGAGACGACTGGCGTGACGGCCGCTTGCATCGACCCTTGTTGGTGCACTATCGGGGTGAGGTGTTCGGCGAGGCCAATGCTGGTGTCGATATGACATTTAGCTTTCCTACCTTGGTGGCTCATGCTGCGAAAACGCGTGCATTGTGTGCTGGCGCTGTTATTGGCTCGGGCACGGTATCCAATAAGGATGCCGACGGAACACCCGGGAAGTCGATAGCAGGAGGGGGGTTGGGATACAGCTGCCTCGCAGAGGTTCGCATGATCGAAACCATCAATGAAGGTAAACCGCACACCGAGTTTATGACTGACGGTGATGTCGTGAGGCTGGAAATGCACGACGCCAACGGGCAGTCAATTTTTGGCGCAATTGAGCAGAGGGTCGTTATCCGCTCTCGATAGAGCTCAGAGAACTGTTTGGCAGGGAAGGCAGAAACCAGGCCCGAAGATAACCGGCAAATCTGCCTTTTTGGCGCAGAAAATATAACCTTGGCATGCTGTTGACCCCGCATAGGCGGATACCTATAATGCACGTCCTCGATTAGGGGCCAATTCTTGGAATAGGCTCAATTGCAAGGCGCAAAGGGGCCTTTGTAACGAGGAAGTTTTGATGCGGGGTGGAGCAGCCTGGTAGCTCGTCGGGCTCATAACCCGAAGGTCGTCGGTTCAAATCCGGCCCCCGCTACCAATACCGTATCGCCTGCTCCAATGACCTGGCGATACGACGACGAAAAGCCCCTTATTGGGGCTTTTTCGTATGTGACGCAAAAGCATGAATCGATCGGAGGTCGAGTGGCAGGTAAAGAGCAGAAGATGCAGATCATGCTCGAGCCCACGATTGAGGCACTGGGGTTCGAGCTGTGGGGTATTGAACATATTTCGCAAGGTCGACACAGCGTGTTGCGCGTGTACATAGACTCGGACAATGGCATCGGGGTGGAAGATTGCGCCGCGGTAAGCCAGCAGGTGAGTGCGATTCTGGATGTTGAGGACCCGATCACCGGCGAGTACACGCTTGAAGTGTCGTCGCCAGGTATGGATCGACTGTTGTTCAAGCTTGAGCAATATTCCGGTTATATCGGTGAACAGATTGAAATGCGTCTTCGCACGCCCTTTGAGGGCAGGCGCAAATTTAAAGGCATATTGAAAGGAATTGAAGGTGAGGATGTGGTGGTCCATGTGGATGATCACGAGTACCTCCTCCCCTTTAGCGCGGTCGATAAGGCGCGTGTAGAGCCGCGTATCTAGACGCGGAAAGTGAACTGGCGAGGCTAGAAATGACAAAAGAAATTCTGTTAGTAGCGGAAGCGGTATCGAACGAGAAAGGGGTGTCAGAGGACATCATTTTTGAGGCGATTGAATTGGCTTTGGCTACGGCTACCAAAAAGCGTTACGACGAAGACGCTGATATCGAAGTGACGATTGACCGTGAGACGGGTGACTACACTACCCTGCGTCGCTGGTTGGTAGTGCCTGACGAGGAAATGGCATTGTTGGGTACTCAGTTCACCACCGAAGAGGCAATCGAGAAAGAAGAGTCTCTCAAGCCCGGTGATGTGTTCGAGGAGCAAATTGAGAACGTAGGGTTTGGCCGCATTGCTGCGCAAACCGCAAAGCAGGTGATTGTTCAGCGGGTGCGTGACGCCGAGCGTGCGCAAGTTGTAGAGCAATACGCTGATCGTGTGGGCGACCTCGTTGCCGGTACGGTTAAGAAAGTGACTCGAGACAACGTCATTGTGGATCTAGGCAACAATGCCGAAGGTCTTTTACCACGTGAGCAACTGGTCGGTCGCGAGACCTTCCGTGTCAATGATCGCGTACGCGCAATTCTGATGGAAATCAGCGAGGAAACTCGCGGGCCGCAGCTGATCCTGAGCCGTGCTTGCCCGGAAATGCTGATCGAGTTGTTCAAGATTGAAGTGCCAGAGATTGCAGAAGAGGTCATCCAGATTCGTGCTGCGGCGCGTGATCCGGGTTCGCGCGCCAAGATCGCGGTTAAAACCAATGATCAGCGTATTGATCCCGTCGGTGCCTGTGTAGGCATGCGAGGATCTCGTGTTCAAGCCGTATCGAATGAGTTGGATAACGAGCGTGTAGACATTGTGCTGTGGGACGACAATCCTGCGCAGTTGGTGATCAATGCCATGTCGCCGGCGGAAGTGGAGTCGATCGTTGTCGACGAAGACAGCAACACGATGGACGTTGCTGTGTCAGAGGATAATCTCGCTCAGGCGATTGGTCGCTCTGGCCAGAACGTTCGATTGGCGGCAGATCTCACCAAGTGGACGATCAACGTGATGAGCACCGACGAGGCCGCCGATAAGCATGAGGCGGAAGCTGGCGAAGTCATCAAGGTGTTCTGTGAGCAGCTCGACATTGACGAAGATGTTGCGGATATCCTCGTAGAGGAAGGCTTTACCACTCTAGAGGAAGTCGCCTACGTGCCATTGGAAGAAATGACTGCAATAGAAGGCTTCGACGAGGATATCGCTGAGGAACTTCGTGCTCGTGCCAAGGACGCTTTGTTGACGCAAGCAATTGCATCGGAAGAGCAACTGGGTGCCAATGAGCCGGCTGAAGACCTTTTAACGATGGACGGCATGGATAAGCACCTGGCGTTTATTCTAGCGAGCCGCGGTGTCGTTACGATGGAAGACCTTGCCGAGCAGGCGGTTGATGACCTGATAGATATTGAAGATATGACAGAAGAGCGTGCGGGTGAATTGATTATGACCGCACGCGCACCCTGGTTTGCCGAGGAGACGGAATAACCCGAACGGATCGGGTCGTACGTCTTGGGCAAACCAACAGGGTATTGAGGAGATAAAGAATGGCGCAAGTGACAGTACAGCAACTCGCTGAAACAGTGGGAGCATCGGTAGATCGTCTGTTAGCACAGATGAAAGAGGCCGGTCTGCCCCACGGTGCAGCAGAAGAAGCTGTATCCGAAGAGGACAAGCAGACTCTGCTTACCCACCTGAAGCGCAGCCATGGAGAATCGACGGCAGCGCCTAAGCGAATAACGCTCAAGCGCAAAACGCTGAGTACGCTGCGCACCAGCGGCTCGCAGGGTAAAAAGACCGTCAACGTTGAAGTGCGTAAAAAGCGTACCTACGTAAAGCGTGATCCCGAAGAACTCGCAGCAGAAGAAGCGGCCGAGTCAGTAGACGCTGAGGTAACTGAGGTTGCGCCAGTAGAAGAGGCGGTAGCCGAGGTTGCTGCGCCCGAACCAGAAGTGGTTGAGGCTGCGCCAGCTCCCGAGCCTGAGTTTGTCGAAGAGGTTATTGAAGAAGATCCGGCCAATCTTGATCCGGAAGTCTTGCGTCAGCGCGCTGCTGAGCGTCGTAAGAAGAAAGAAGCCGATGACATTGCCGCCCGTCAGGCGGCAGCTGCCGCGCGACAAGCAGCTGAAGAAGCCGCTGCTGCAGCGAAGACAGATGTGGTCAACCGCACGAAAGAGACCGAGGCCCGCAAGCCTAAGCGTCTGCACGATGCGCCTGCCGCCAAAGAAACTGATCGTAAGAAACCTGCCAGAGGCAGATTGGACCGCACCAATGTTGCCGGTCGGGGTAAGCAGCGTGGACACAACCTGTCACTGTCTGATCTGGAGCGAGCAGAGTCCGGTTCTGGTCGCAGACGGGGTGGTCGCAAGAAGATCAAGGCCACGCACGCAGAGCACTCCAAGCATGGTTTTGAAATGCCAACTGAGCGCAAGATCACTCAGGTTGAACTGCCCGATGTAATCTCGGTTGGCGATTTGGCACAGCAAATGGCGCTGAAATCTGGCGCAGTGATCAAGGAGCTGATGAAGCTGGGCGTAATGGCCACGATCAATCAGATGATCGATCAGGATACGGCTACTCTTGTTGTAGAAGAGCTTGGGCACAGCGTTAAGTTGGTGAGCTCAGATGCGCTGGAAGAAAGCCTTGAAGAAACACTGTCACTGCATGAAGGAACCGATGAGCCACGTGCTCCGGTTGTAACCGTGATGGGTCATGTCGACCATGGTAAAACCTCACTGCTCGATTACATCCGCAAGAGCCACGTAGCTTCAGGCGAAGCCGGCGGTATTACGCAGCATATTGGTGCCTACCACGTTGAAACCGATCACGGCATGATTTCGTTTCTCGATACTCCCGGACACGCGGCGTTTACCGCTATGCGTGCTCGTGGCGCCAAGAGCACGGATATCGTGATTCTGGTGGTGGCAGCCGACGACGGCGTGATGCCACAAACCGAAGAAGCGGTGCAACACGCACGTGCTGCCGGCGTGCCATTGATTGTTGCTGTGAACAAGATGGACAAAGAAGGTGCGGATCCCGAGCGGGTTAAGAATGAACTTTCAGCCAAGGAAGTGATTCCCGAAGAGTGGGGTGGTGATACGCAGTTTATTCCCGTATCGGCGATCACCGGTGATGGAGTTAATGAATTGCTCGATGCTGTTTTGTTGCAGGCAGAATTACTGGAACTGAACGCACCACGAGATGTGCCAGCTCAAGGTATTGTGATCGAATCACGTCTCGACAAGGGTCGTGGTTCTGTCGCGTCCTTGTTGATACAAAGTGGTACGTTGCGCAAAGGCGACATCGTTCTGGCAGGTCTTCAGTTTGGCCGCGTTCGTGCGATGCTGGATGAGAACGGAAAGCCAATTGACGAGGCTGGTCCCAGCATCCCTGTGGAGATCCTGGGACTAGATGGTACGCCAGACGCCGGTGACGTTTTTGCTGCCGTAGAGAGTGAGCGCCGTGCTCGAGAGGTGGCCGACTTCCGCCAGGAAAAGAGCCGCGACACCAAGATTCAGCGTCAACAGGCAGCCAAGCTCGACAACATGTTCGAGAGCATGACGGCTGGCGAGAAGAAGCGTCTCAATGTGGTGGTTAAAGCCGATGTACGAGGCTCGCTGGAAGCGATTCAAACCGCGTTACTCGATATTGGTAATGACGAAGTTCAGGTGAACATAGTCTCTGGCGGTGTTGGTGGGATCGCCGAAACCGATGTGACTCTAGCCATGACCTCCGAAGCCGTGATATTTGGTTTTAACGTGCGCGCAGACAATGCAGCGCGACGCCTGGTAGAGAGCGAAGGCGTAGACCTGCGTTACTACAATGTGATCTATGACCTTATCGACGATGTGAAGCAGGCTCTGACGGGTATGCTGGCACCAGAGCTGCGCGAAGAGATTGTTGGTATCGCCGAAGTGAGAGACGTGTTCCGATCACCGAAGTTTGGTCAGATCGCTGGCTGTATGGTTATCGAAGGAACGGTCTACCGATCCAAGCCGATTCGTGTACTGCGCGACAACGTGGTGATTTACGAGGGTGAGTTGGAATCATTGCGCCGCTTTAAAGATGACGCGAATGAAGTACGCAATGGCACGGAATGTGGTATCGGCGTGAAGAATTACACCGATGTGAAAGTGGGCGATCAGATCGAAGTATTTGAAGTGAAGGAGATCGCACGCTCCCTGTAAGGGTGCGAAGTTGCCATGGCCAAGGAATACAGTCGTACGCAGCGTGTTGCAGACCATCTCCAGCGCGAGCTGGCGGGTCTGATACAGCACGCGGTGCGTGATCCTCGCCTTGGCATGGTCAGCATTACTGGCGTTGATGTCAGTCGCGACTTGGGTCACGCCAAGGTGTATTACACACTAATGGAGGCAGACTCCGGTGCTGAGGCTGAGCAATCGACCGAGGTGCTCAACAAAGCAGCGGGTTTTTTGCGCAGTGAGCTATCGCGCGACAGCAGCATGCGTAGTGTGCCGCGCCTGCGGTTCTACTTCGATAATAGCGTCGGTCGCGGCCGCTATATGGAAGACCTCATTAGCAGGGCATCTGAGTCTGATCGCAAACACGATGATACAGGCTCAGACCCGGACGAGGGCGCGTAGTCTTGGCAAGGCGTCGTCGTGGTCGGCCGGTTAATGGCATCCTGGTATTGGATAAGCCGGGTGGCGTGAGCTCCAATCATGCATTGCAGCAGGCGAAGCGTCTGTACTTTGCGGCGAAAGCGGGCCACACCGGTAGTTTGGATCCCTTGGCCACTGGCGTGTTGCCTCTGTGTTTTGGTGAGGCAACCAAGTTCTCGCAGTACCTGCTGGACGCAGACAAGAGCTATGACGCCACATTCGTGCTGGGTCAGGCCACAGACACCTGCGACAGCGAGGGTGAGGTGATCAGCACTGCTGATGCGTCGCACCTGACAATGGCTGACGTAGATGCTGCGTTGGCGGCATTTCGGGGCGAAATTGAGCAGGTGCCGCCGATGTACTCGGCGATAAAGCAAAACGGTCAACCCCTGTATAAATTGGCCAGGCAGGGTGAGGAAGTTGAACGCAAGGCGCGTCAGGTGACCATCTCCCGATTGGAGGTGACGGCGTTTAGAGAAGGCGCGCTCGCACAGGTGGATGTGTCCATGGACTGCACCAAGGGCACTTATGTTCGCTCGGTGGCGACAGACCTTGGTGCCGCATTGGGTGTGGGTGGCCATGTCGTGAGATTGCGCCGCACTCGTGCTGGGCAGTTTACTTTAGCGGACGCGATAACCCTCCAGACGCTGGAGGCGCTAAGAGACAAAGATGAGCTGGCAGCAATGGATGCATTGCTGCAGCCGCAAGATACGGCATTACAGGGATTGCCCCTGGTCGAACTGAGTGAATCTGGTGGCTTTTACCTGCGCCAGGGTCAACCAGTACGGGTGCCAAATGCGCCCCGTGATGGTATGGTGCGCGTCGCTTTGGAGAACGGTGATTTTCTGGGGCTAGCAGAAATATTAGATGACGGGCGAATCGCGCCACGTCGACTGATAGTCGTCTAAAGACGACACGAACCTGTCTGTAAATCTGCACGGACAGGCTCTTTTATTCACGAAGGGTGCGTTGCACTCAGGCAGATTGAATGAGGAAATGAAAATGGCTTTAGATGCACAAAAGAAAGCGGAAATCGTAAAAGACTACCAACAGGGTGAAGGCGATACAGGTTCACCGGAAGTCCAGGTTGCATTGCTGACAGCGAATATTGAACAGCTGCAGGGACACTTCCAATCGCATAAGCAGGATCACCACTCACGTCGTGGCTTGATTCGAATGGTAAACCAGCGCCGTAAGCTGCTGGATTATCTCAAGCGCAAAGATGTGGCGCGTTACGCTGAATTGATCAAGCGTTTGGGTCTGCGTCGATAAGAACGCTTTCATTACCGGGGCAAAAGGCCCCGGTAGTTATATTAAGAATTGGAGAATAATTGTGAATCCAGTAACTAAAACATTCCAGTATGGTGGCCAAACGGTCACACTGGAGACTGGCCGTATCGCCAGACAAGCTTCAGGTGCCGTTCTGGTCACCGTGGAAAATACCTCAGTGCTATGCACAGTGGTTGCAGAAAAAACTCAGCGCGAAGGCCGTGATTTCTTCCCGCTGGCAGTACATTACGTAGAGAAGACCTATTCAGTAGGAAAGATCCCCGGTGGCTTCTTCAAGCGTGAAGCACGCCCAAGTGAGAAAGAGACACTGACTTCTCGATTGATCGACCGTCCTATCCGCCCATTGTTTCCTAATGGGTTTATGAACGAAGTACAGGTTGTCTGTACTGTTGTGTCAGCCGACAAGCATATCGACCCTGATATTCCAGCAATGATTGGTACATCAGCGGCATTGGCTATCTCCGGTTGCCCGTTCAACGGTCCTATCGGTGGTGCGCGCGTTGGTTTCACTGACGCAGATGGTTACATCCTGAGCCCAACTTATGAGCAGTTGGAAAGCAGCAAATTGAACATGGTTGTTGCCGGTACGCAAGACGCGGTTCTTATGGTTGAGTCAGAAGCGAAAGAGCTGACCGAAGACCAGATGCTGGGAGCTGTATTGTTTGCTCACCAGGAAATGCAGACTGTGATCACCGCAATTCGCGAACTGGCTGCTGAAGCGGGCAAGCCTAGCTGGAATTGGGAAGCGGCTGCAGTAAACCAGCCTCTGCTCACAGCGGTAGAAGAGCAGGTTAAAGAAGATCTTGGTGAAGCTTACCGTATCACCGAGAAGTCTGACCGCTACGCGCGTGTTGGCGAAGTACGCGATGCTTGTGTTGCAGCACTGGCTGTTGACGGCGGTCCGTCGGCAGATGAAGTGAAGGACATCTTCAAGAGCGTTGAGAAGAATCTGGTGCGCAAGCGCATTCTGGCAGGCGAGCCTCGTATCGACGGCCGTGATACCCGCACAGTACGTCCAATTGCCTGTGAGATTGATCTGCTGGCAAAAGCACACGGATCTGCGCTATTCACCCGTGGTGAAACGCAGGCTATCGGTGCAGTCACTCTGGGTTCTACCCGCGATGCACAAATTATTGATGCACTCGAAGGCGAGCGCCGCGATCCGTTTATGCTGCACTACAACTTCCCTCCCTACTCAGTAGGTGAAGCTGGCCGCGTTGGTTTTACTAGCCGTCGCGAAGTGGGTCATGGACGTTTGGCACGTCGCGGTTTGGCAGCGGTTCTGCCGAACAACGAAGAGTTCCCTTACACGATTCGTGTTGTATCAGAGATCACTGAGTCCAATGGCTCAAGCTCAATGGCGTCTGTTTGTGTTGGCTCATTGGCTATGATGGCTGCAGGCGTACCGTTGAAGGCGCCGGTTGCAGGTATCGCGATGGGTCTGGTGAAAGACGGCAATCAGTTTGCAGTACTCACTGACATCCTTGGTGATGAAGATCACCTGGGTGATATGGACTTTAAAGTAGCTGGTACTGCCGATGGCGTTACAGCCCTGCAGATGGATATCAAGATCGAGGGCATCAACGAGCAGATCATGGAAATTGCTCTGGAACAGGCTCAGCAGGCTCGCTTGCACATTCTGGGACAAATGAACCAGGTGCTGTCTTCAGCACGTGAGGTTACGTCAGAGAATGCGCCAAGCATGACTACACTGAAAGTCGATTCCGACAAGATCCGCGACATCATTGGTAAGGGCGGTGCGATGATTCGCGCTATTACCGAAGAGTCGGGCGCTACCGTCGACATCGATGATGATGGCACGGTTCGCGTATTCGGTCAGGATATGGCAGCTCGCGATAAGGCTGTGGCAATGATCGAAGAGATCACGGCTGAAGCTGAGGTCGGTGCGGTCTACAAAGGTACGGTTGCTCGCATCGTCGATTTTGGTGCGTTCGTAAACATCCTGCCTGGCAAGGATGGTCTGGTGCATATTTCTCAAATCGCTAATGAGCGTGTTGAGAACGTAACCGACCACTTGAGCGAAGGGCAAGAAGTTGATGTGAAGGTACTCGATGTCGATCAGCGCGGTCGCATCAAGCTTTCCATCAAGGAACTGCTTGAGAATGATGCGCCAGCTGAAGCTGCCAGCGAGTAACGTCTGGTAGTATCGCTGGGTAAACGAGAAGGAGGGTTCAGACGAACCCTCCTTTTTTTTGTCTGCTGAAAATGTACGCTATTTGCGTACAAGCTCCCGAGCCGTTACTGACTCTCGCGATTTTCTATCAGGTGGTCGACCACGGCGGGATCAGCCAACGTGCTGGTATCGCCCAGGTTGGTAATCTCGTTCTCCGCAATTTTGCGCAAAATCCGTCGCATTATCTTGCCAGAGCGAGTCTTGGGTAGTCCCGGGGCCCACTGGATTACATCGGGTCTGGCGATAGCGCCAATCTCTTGCACGCAAAGTTGTACCAGCTCCGCGCGCAAGGTATCGCTCGGTTCAACACCCTGCATGGGTGTCACGTAGCAGTAGATTCCCTGCCCCTTGATGTCGTGTGGGTAACCCACTACCGCGGCCTCAGCAATATCCTCGTGCAATACCAATGCGCTCTCAACTTCGGCCGTGCCCATGCGGTGCCCAGATACATTGAGCACATCATCCACACGACCTGTGATCCAGTAATATCCGTCTTCGTCGCGGCTTGCGCCATCGCCGGTAAAGTAATAACCGTCATAGTGGCTGAAGTAGGTATCTATCAGGCGCTGGTGATCCCCATAGACTGTGCGTATCTGGCCGGGCCAGGAGCGCTTGATAACCAGGTAGCCGGCGCCTGGTCCGTCGATCTCGCTGCCATCTTCGTTGAGCAATGCCAATTCCACACCAAAGAATGGAAATGTAGCCGACCCCGGTTTTAGCGCAGTGGCGCCAGGTAAGGGCGTGATCATGTGGCCGCCGGTCTCGGTTTGCCACCAGGTATCAACAATGGGGCAGCGAGCGTCTCCCACAACGTTGTAATACCATTCCCAGGCTTCGGGGTTGATGGGCTCTCCCACCGTTCCCAGGAGCCGCAGGCTGGTGCGCGCGCTGCGCTTCACGGGTTCATCGCCTACTGCGTGCAGGGCGCGTATGGCAGTAGGCGCCGTGTAGAACGTGTTTACCTTGTGCTTGTCTACGACCTCCCAGCAGCGTCCAGCATCGGGGTAGGTGGGTACGCCTTCAAACATCAACGAGATTGCGCCGTTGGCGAGTGGTCCATACACAATATAGGTGTGGCCGGTTACCCAGCCTACATCGGCGGTGCACCAGTACACCTCGCCTTCGCGGTAGTCGAAAGTGTATTTAAACGTCATGGCGGCCTGCAGCAGATAGCCTCCGGTGGTGTGCAGAACGCCTTTGGGTTTGCCGGTAGATCCTGATGTATACAGGATGAATAGTGGATCTTCCGCGCCCATCGATACTGGATCGCAGTCGCTTTCTGCATTCTGTGTGGCGTCGTGATACCAGACGTCTCGCGTCTCGTGCCACTCGATATTGCCGCCCGTGCGTTTCACTACCAGGCACGTATGCACATTTGGACACGATGCTAATGCGGCATCCGTATTTTGTTTGAGCGGGATAGCCTTGCCACCCCGCACGCCTTCGTCGGCTGTGATCACCGTCTGACAATCGGAATCCAGGATACGATCTTTTAATGCTTCTGGTGAAAAGCCGCCGAATACGATGGAGTGGACAGCGCCGATACGCGTGCAGGCAAGCATCGCGTAGGCGGCCTCCGGCACCATTGGCATATAGATACACACACGGTCGCCCTTGCTAACACCGCGGGCTGTCAATGCGTTGGCCAGTCGGCAGACTTCCTCTTTCAGCTCGGCATACGTGATGTGTTTGCTGTCATTGGGGTCATCGCCTTCCCAAATCAGTGCGGTTTGCTCCGCTCGTGCTGGCAAATGGCGATCGATGCAGTTGTAGCTGACGTTGAGTTTAGCTCCGGCGAACCATTCGGCTTTCCCTTGGCTAAAGTCGTAGTTCACGACGGTGTCCCAGGGTTGGTCCCAGTCGAGAAACTCAGTGGCTTTCTCGCTCCAAAATCCGTCAGGGTCGGCAATCGAGCGTGCGTACTGCTCACGATAGTCATCGGGGCTGATGTGAGCGTCTGCAAAGCCAGCGGGTATAGGGTGTACTGGGAACTCAGACATGGATGAACCTCTTATCTACTTTATTCTAGAGATCATACTGACCCGGTTCGCAGGCGCAAGCGAACAGGAAGTAGATCGGGATGGTGACGTGTTGCTAGAAGCTTAGGCGTCGCGTTGCGGCTAGTGACTTGCCAGCATACCCCAGTCAGAGACAGGGTTCAGCGAGAGGCGTACATTGTCGATCAGGCGTGTTTTGCCCAGCCGCGCGGCCGCCAGGATGGCGATTTCTTCCGTCTCGTCTGTCACGTCTCGTAATGTGCGTGCATCGCGGATGGCGAAATAGTCAGGTTCGAAGCCGGCTTGCAGCAGTCGCATGCGTGCGTGTGATTCAAGCTGCAGAAAGTTATCGAAGCCGCAGGCGATGGCTTCGCGGCAATTTGCGAGTGTCTCGTGAATCAGGGGGGCGATGCGACGCTGATCGCTGCTGAGATAACCATTGCGTGAGCTCAGAGCCAGCCCATCGTCGGCTCTGGCGGTGGGTGCGCCAATGATACGCACCGGCATGCAAAGGTCGTTTACCATCTTGCGGATAATCGAGAGCTGCTGAAAATCTTTCTCGCCGAACACAGCGACATCTGGCTGCACGATATTGAACAGCTTGGTTACAACGGTAGTCACACCATCAAAATGCCCCGGTCGACTACTGCCGCAGAGCGTGTCAGCAAGGTCTGGTACCCTAACCTGCGTTTGTGCGGCCATCCCTTCTGGATAGATTTGAGTGACGTCCGGTGCATACAGCACTTGAGCGCCTTCGCTGAACAGCTTTTCCTTATCGGCGGCGAGTGTGCGTGGGTAGCCATCGAGGTCTTCATTCGCGCCAAATTGCAGAGGATTGACGAAGATGCTCACGACAACAATGTCCGCCAGCTCATGCGCTTTGCGTACAAGGTCGAGATGACCTTCATGCAAGTTGCCCATGGTCGGTACAAACGCCACGGTCTGCCCATTTTCGCGATATCCACGAATGGCAGACTGCAGCGCGCTATTGTTGGTGTAGGTTCGCATATCTACCTAATCCCTTGCGGCGGAAATGGTGATGCTAAACAACGCTGTTTATTGGGTTGCCGATCAATAAACCGGCAGAGGAGCAAAAGTATGCCGCAAGCGAGAATGCCGGGCAACGGCTTTTTGTGAAAGATTCACGCGGTTTGTTACCGAAAGAAGCAGTCGAATACTGCGATTGGGGCGTTTGATACTTTATTTGTAAGTAAGTGCTAACTACGATGTTCGTGGTGTGAACAGATATCAGGTGTAGGTATGTTCTTCCCGCGGATACTCACCGGATTTCACCGCTTCGACAAAGCGCTTGAGCGCACCCTGAATAGTGGGCTGACCCTCCATGAAGTTTTCAACGAATCGGGCGGTGTGTTCAGATAGCCCCAGTAGGTCGTGCAGAACCAGCACTTGAGCGTCCGTGCCGGGACCTGCGCCGATACCAATCACAGGGATATCGAGCTTGGCGCTGATATCGGTAGCTAGCGGCGCTGGGACGCATTCCAGTACCAGTAAGCTCGCTCCAGCATCCTGGATCTCTACTGCATCTGCCAGAATCGATTTTGCCTCTTTGGGTGTTCTACCTTGTACGCGATAGCCGCCAAACGCATTGACCGACTGCGGTGTGAGACCCAGGTGAGCGCACACAGGTATGCCGCGTTCAACCAGCATACTGATGCTGTCGCTAAGCCAGGTGCCGCCTTCCATCTTGACCATTTGTGCGCCGGCTTGCATAAGTTCGGTAGCATGCGCCATGGTTTGCTCTGGCGTGGTGTAGCTCATGAAGGGCATATCGGCGATCACTAAAGACTGGGGATTGGCGCGCATTACGCAGGCGGTGTGGTACGCCATGTCGTCTATTGTGACTGGAATGGTGCTGTCATAGCCCTGCAGCACCATACCCAGGGAATCCCCCACCAGGATGGTTTCGGCACCAGCGTCACTGACCAGGCGCGCAAAGGTAGCATCGTAGGCAGTGATACAGACAAACTTCTCCCCAGTTGCCTTCATCTTGTCCAGGGTGCTGATGGTAATCTTGCCCATAGCGCTGTTATCCAAAAAAGGTGGGATTGAAGTAGTGGCGACCACTACGAATGTCCAGCATGTAGTCTGCGAGGTGTTGGTAATCCCGCTCGCCATTCACCAAGTCTATTTCGCTGGCATTCACGATCAGTAAAGGAGCGCCATCGTAATATAGAAAAAACTCACTGTACACTTCGTTCAAGCGCTCCAGGTAGTCATGATCTATCGAGCGTTCACTGTGGATTCCCCGGCTCTCTATACGCGATAGCAGCACATCGGTACTCGCCTGAAGATAGATGACGAGGTCGGGCCGCGGCGCATCTATTGTGAGCTGCTGATAGACCTTTTCGTAGAGCTGAAACTCGTCGCTGTCTAGATTCACCCGGGCAAACAGCGGGTCTTTCTCGATCAGAAAGTCGGCAACACGCACGGGCTCAAAAATGTCGGCCTGACGCAAATCCTGAATTTTCTGTGCGCGTTGAAATAGGAAAAATAGCTGGGTCGCCAGCGCTGCTTGCTTGCGGTTGCTGTAGAATTTCTCCAGAAATGGGTTGTCTTGAGCGTCCTCGAGCAGTGTCTGGTAGTTGAAAGTACTGGCCATCCGTTTAGCCAGTGTGGTTTTACCCACGCCAATAGGGCCTTCTATGGCGATGTAGGCTGGCGGGGTGCGTCCCTTCAGATCGACATTGATCGGCGGTGCGTCTGGATTCAAGACTGCTTCTCCACGTGTACTGCGTTCTCCACTTCCAGACTGAGGTCGGTGAGCTCCAAGGTTCCTTTGCAGGAAGCCAGTAATGTACCAAGATCTATCCCGCCCGGCAGCACCATTTTCGTATCACATAAATCCACTAGGGGTGTCAGCACGAAAAGCCTCTCATGCATCCGTGGGTGCGGTAGCGTGAGCTCAGTACTTGTGCAGGTGAGTTCTCCGAAGAGCAGAATATCCAGGTCGAGTGTTCGAGCGCCCCAGCGAACCTCTCGCGTGCGTCCGTGTGCTGTTTCAATCGCCTGCAATGCATGTAGCAATGCCAGTGGTTGCAAGGTGGTATCAAGCCGCAGCACGGCGTTCAGGTAGTCAGGCTGCTCCCCCGGCCCGACTGCGGCGCTGCGGTACACCTGTGAAGTTGCCTCTACGGTGCAGCCTTTCAGATTTGCTATCGCGCTTGTCGCCTGCCGCAGTTGGCTGGCGGGGTCGTTAAGATTAGAGCCCAGTCCGATATAGGTGGCGGTCACGAGGAGCTAGGCGGCCTGCGTGTACGAGATCGACGCTTGCGCTGGCCCGACTCGCCAACACCCGCCTGACTGAGGCGTTTCTCAAGCGAGAGAGTCTGGAAATCGGTCCAGAAATCACCGAGGTCGTCGGTGTCCTCGCCCGCTTCCTCACGCAGCAGCAGAAAGTCGTACGCTGCTCGAAAGCGTCGATGATCTACTAGCTCAGCCGCTCTGCGACCCTTGGTTCGTTCCAGTCTTGACTGGAACTCCCAGATTTCGCGCATGGGAATACTGAACCGCTTGGGAATCGAAAGCGATTGCACAGCTTCGGACATGACGGCCTGACCGGCATTGTTGATAGCCACTTGCCCCGGCTCTCCGCGGCCTCGATGTTGCTCAGCCTGAACGCGCACAGCGGGCCATAACAACGCCGCCAAAATAAAGGCGGGCGTAACCGGCTTGCCATCATGAATACGCGTATCGGTATTGCGCATCGCTGCCTGCACGAGTCTGCGTGCCTGGGTGTCACGTCGAATTTTCTTATCACTGGCCGGCACGAGGTACTTGAGCAGATCGAACTCCAACAGAAGCTCCAGCGTGCGCTGAGCATTACCAGCCATAAAGAGCTTTAGAAATTCATCAAACAGACGCGCCGCAGGAATCTCGGCTAACAGGGCAGCACAGCCTGCGATAGCATTTTGTGTGTTGTCCTCGATTGAAAAATCGAGCTTGGCGGCAAAGCGCAGAACTCTCAGCATTCGCACCGGGTCCTCGCGATAGCGCTGCGCGGGATCGCCGATAATGCAGATGTTGTGGTGCTTAAGGTCGTTTACGCCGTGTACATGATCGTACACCTCGAAAGTACCCGAATCGTAGTAGAGCGCATTGACGGTGAGATCGCGCCGAGCGGCATCCTCTTCCAGCGTCCCGTACACATTATCCCGCAGCAGCAGGCCTTTGTCGGATTGGCGTGAGTGCGCTGACTTGTCACGTGCTGGGGCTGCGTCGGAGTCATGGTGCCCGCGGAAGGTCGTTACCTCAATGATCTCTCGACCGAATCGAACGTGAACGATTCTAAAGCGTCTTCCGATTATGCGAGAGTTGCGAAAAACGCCGTTAACTTCCTCGGGCGTGGCGTTGGTAGCGACGTCAAAATCCTTCGGGTGTCCCCCCAGCATCAGATCGCGTACCGCACCACCCACGAGGTAGGCTTTAAAGCCCTGATTTCGCAGGCGTGACATAACCTTGAGAGCACTGTCGCTAATATTTTTGCGTGAGATCGTATGCTCGTCGCGAGGTATAACCTTCAAACTAGAACGCGTCCTTGTCGATGGAAAATCAGGCTGAGAGTCTATCACAGCATGCGCTGGAAGCTGCCGGTTAGGTGTTAAGCGCGGCAGGTTTTCAAGACAGGGGTAAGTTGATGGGGAAACAGCGTTTCCCCATCCAGGTCTCACCGGGAGTTTTATTATTATTTCTAGGCGTTGTTATTGTTGTTTGTTCGGTTTGCAAATATGGAAAGAAATTGAGGGGAAGAAATCTTCCCCATCCAGGTCCATAGTGAGTATCTTATTGTTATTGCAGCAGATTTTTATTTTTATTTTTGTAGCTGCGGGTATAAAAGCACGGGTCGTGCCAGACAATGTAAATGTCATTAAAAACAGAGGGTTAGAGTTTTTCAGCTCAACCGTAGCGATGGGTAACATACGTGGGTGTTACCGATATACTCTAGTTTTTGTAACTCAGGCGGTAGCGGGTAACGCTTGGTACTAGGCTTTTTTTGCTCGAGCGTTGCGAGTGCCGGCCTTTTTACGGGGAATTTCAAAACGCTGGCGACGCTCCCACAGGCACTTGCGACTGATACCCAGCTTTTGAGCGAGCTCGGTTTCGCTCATGGAGTCCTGGTGCTCCAGCACAAAGCGCTGAAAGTAGTCTTCCAGTGACAGATCTTCCGTTGGATCCGTGTTGGTGGGTGTGCGTGCGATTGACGTCACGCCGATACCATCACCCCCTCTTAGTCGATTGATATTGACCAGCTCCAAATCAATGCCCAGAGCCTCGTTGTCGATCTCTGTATCGTGCGACAACACCACGGCTCGCTCGATAGCGTGCTCTAACTCGCGCACATTGCCGGGCCATTGATAGGTGGTGATAGCCTGAATAGCGCGTGGTGACAAGGTCATACCCTCGCGCCCGAGTTGATCTGCGTGTCGCGTGACCATGCTCTCTGCAAGATGAAGAATGTCCTTGCCTCGCTCGCGCAGGGGCGGCAGCGACAGCCGCAATACGTTAATGCGATAGTAGAGATCCTGCCGAAACTGGCCTTCTGCTGACAGTGACTGCAGGTTGCGATGAGTGGCGCAGATCAGGCGCACATCTACCTTGCGCGAGTGTACCGAGCCGATACGACGAATCTCGCCCTCCTGAATAAAGCGCAGCAGACGAGCTTGCGCTTCCATCGGAAGCTCGCCAATCTCGTCCAGAAACAGTGTGCCGCCGTCCGCAGCTTCGATTAGCCCCATCCGGCTGGCATTGGCTCCCGTAAAGGCGCCTTTTTCATACCCAAACAGCTCTGATTCAATCAGTGTGTCTGGAATTGCAGCGCAGTTAACGCAGATTAATGTTTTGTCGGCACGTGTACTGTGTTGATGGACACTCTTGGCAACCAGTTCCTTGCCGGTACCAGTCTCACCTAATACCAATACGGTTGACTCTGTGGGGCTGACCCGCTCGATCTGATCGAAGAGTGTGTGCATGGCAGGGCAGTTGCCAATAATCCCAGTGACAGCAATCTCTTCGGACTTATTTTTGGCGTTGGCTTGCCGTGGGTCTTCAGCCTGTGGAACCGGGTGATCTGCGATGATTCGCTGCACTGCCGCAATCATATCGCTATGATCGAAAGGCTTGGCGATATAGTCCACGGCGCCCATACGCATTGAATCTACCGCAGAGCGCAGGCTCGCGTAGCTGGTCATGATCAGTACGGGAACATCACCTGCTTTCTTGATCAGGTCGGTGCCGGGAGCGCCGGGAAGTCGTAAGTCACTGATAATTAAGTCAAATTCAGATAACTTGTGCTTGTTCTCGGCTTCTTGCACCGAGCCCGCTTCTGCCACACCGAAACCATTGCGATCGAGTAATCGGCACAGCGCGGTACGGATAACCGATTCATCTTCAACCACAAGAACTTGGTGCATCAAGTGTTACCTGTTAGACGGGCAGGGAAACAACATAACCTGAGTTTGATCAATTTTCCAGCAAAAACAGATGCTTGGCATGTAACTGACGTTACACATCGAAGGTATTTCCGTAACTACCCAGGGGCAAACTTAGGGTCACACGGGTACCGGAAGCTGTAATTTCATCAAGTGGGCTATTCACATGAACGGTGCCGTGCATGTCTTCCATGATGCTATACACCAGTGACAGGCCAAGCCCGGTTCCTTGACCGGGTTCTTTGGTGGTGAAGAAGGGCTCAAATACCTTGTCGGCTAACTCAGTAGGGATGCCAGTGCCTTGGTCATCTACATGAATACCGACACGCTGCCCTGCAATCGCTGCAGATGCGGTGATCTTGCCGTGCGGTGGGCTTGCGTCGCGCGCATTCGACAACAGGTTAATAAAAACTTGCAGCAACCTTTGTGAATCGGCTTCAACCACCAGCTCTCGGTCGAGATTATTGAGAAATTGCACAGGGGTGGCCTCAGGATCGAGGTTCAACAGATGCGTTGCTTCATCAATACAGTCGGCAAGGTTGCATGGCCCGATATTCAGGTTGCCAGAGCCGGAACCCACGTGGGAGAAGTTGACCAGCGACTCCACGATACGGCTCACCCGTTCAGTTTGTTTCAGTATGTCGCGGGAGGTCTGCTGGATGTCTTCAGCCTCGGTTTCATAGTCCAAGTTTTGTGCCAGACAAGCGATCCCGGTGATTGGATTGCCAATCTCATGGGCAACACCAGCGGCAAGACGGCCGATAGACGCCAGCCTTTCGCTGTGTAGCAGTTCATCCTGTAAGCGCTCCAGATCGGTGATGTCCTCTACCAAAATCAATCGGTCGCCACCACCAGGCGTGGACGAGCTGGCCCGATGGAGGCTCACCCACTGCGACTCACCAGAATCCAGCCTGACTTCACGCTTACTGACGGGCTCCGTTTGCACGTTCAAACAAGCAAAGATTATGCTGCGCCATGGCATCGGCGCTGCGTCCAGGCTAGACCCGATGACCTGTTCAGCTTCGATCCCAGTGATGTGTTCCATACTGTTGTTCCACAGCAGTATCTCTCCATCACCCGCAAGGGAGCAGACGCCAACAGGGAGGTTCTGCAGGGTGTCGCGATAATGTCGCCGCAAACCATCAAGATCTGCAGCTAGCCCTGTGAATTGTCCCTGAGCCCTGTCCAACCGCCTTTCCAGCAGCGCGTAATCTTCTCCACTATTGCCTTCCGTTTCAGGTTCAAAGGGAAGTTGATTACCTACGATACGAAACGCGACTGCTGGTCCGAGTAAAGCGGCCAGGTTTGCCTCTATGCGATCACGCAACCGGCGCAAGGCATA
This sequence comes from Halioglobus sp., assembly GCA_039990395.1. Lineage (GTDB taxonomy): Bacteria > Pseudomonadota > Gammaproteobacteria > Pseudomonadales > Halieaceae > CALINF01. The sequence continues at coordinate 74,271 of JBDXFZ010000041.1, read as the reverse complement.
GGGGCGCGACTCCTTTTCATCAAACTGCAATTGGGCCAGTGCCCTATCCAGTTCGGCGCGCGCTGTCTTAGCGCCTAGCGCTGGCGCCAGCCTGTCTACGATCTCACCGGCTTCGCTGATATTCAGGGTGCGCCGTGCGATACGATTGCGCTCATCCATTGAGCATATCTCGGCGGCGATGCGCTCGTCGGCATCTGCCTCTGTGAGAAATGACAGGACGACCATCACGACTGTATTGGCGCACACTGCGATCATGCCCAGAGCCACCCAGCGGCCTATGCTGGTGTCGGCTAGAGCCTGCCCAAAATCCTGTAGCCAGGTCCACTGAAAATCGCCAAGTACAGGCAGCAAGATTGCAATACACCAGATCAAGAGGCCGACGCACAAGCCGCCGAACATGCCGATGCGGTTGGCACGTTGCCAGTAAGGGGTGGCCACAAGCCCGGGGATAAATTGCATCACTCCCGCGAAGGCAATCAAGCCGAGGTGGGTCAGGCTGTGCTTGCCCGAGAGCGCAGTGAAAAAGCCGTAACCAGCAAGTATCAGAACGGTAATCAGTGAGCGGCGCAACCATTTCAATTGTACGTAAAGACTTTGATCGCTATCAATCTGCAGCACGGTACGCGGGAGAATCAGATGGTTGAGGCACATGTTGGCCAGTGCCAAGGTGGAAACGATGATGGTGGCACTGGCCGCTGACAACCCGGCTACAAATGCAGCGCCTGCGATCAGGCGGGACTCCAGTGCAAGACCGATACCCATTGCAGTGTACTCAACAGGCAGTCCCTGCTGCAGCTTTATGCCGACCCAGAGAATCGGCAGCACCGGAATACTGAGTAACAACAAATATAGCGGCAATCCCCAGCTGGCAACATGCAAGTCCTGGCTGTCTACGTTCTCCGCAAATGCCATGTGAAAGATATGGGGCATGCAGATAGCACCTGCAAAGAACATAAGCAAAAGTGAGCGGGCAGAATCTCCTGACAGCTGATTATTCAGTACCTCCTGGCCTGCACTGTTACTTGCCAGCCAGTTCTGCAAACCACCGAAATCTCCAAACACCTGTTGTACCGATACAATCATAACCACCATCAGCGCAGCCAATTTCACCAGAGATTCAAATGCGATTGCGGTGACGAGTCCGGTATTGCGGTTAGGAGAGGAGACGTTGCGAGTGCCGAACAATATGGCAAACGCAATAATCGTGATACAGAAAATCAGCGCCAGCCCGTCTTTTCGGCCCTCGTGAGAAAGCGCACTTACCGTGTCGCCGGCAAGAAAATGAGCGCTATCTGCCACCGCCTGAATCTGTAGCGCAAATAGAGGCAATACGGTAAGACACATAGCCAGCGTTACTGCAGCGCCGACCCATTGGCTGCGGAATCTGAACGCTAAAACGTCCGCCAGAGAGGCGAGCCGGTAGATTCTACAGAGTCGCAAAATAGGTAGAAGCAGTAACGTAGCCAGCACGAACATCAGGACCACGCCTAAATAATACAGAAGATAGCTAAAGCCAAAGCGCTGAGCGATGTTGAAGATGCCGTTGGTCCCCATGGCGCCGGCAAATACCCCCAGAGAGAGTACATAGGTGGCGGGATGGCGTGTGATGCGCTCGGAGATGCTACTGCGATCGGCAAGGTAAGCCACAAGGAACAGGATCGACAGGTAAACGACGATCGCTACGAGCGTCTGCTCGGGGCTAAAGTTCATCGGGAAATCTCGAGCGCTGATTCCAATAGGTGGCAACGATGACCAGCAGCCAGAGTAAGAATGGCCGGTACCATGTGGTGTCGCTGTCCAGAGTCCAGCCACCCACTGTGGGATAGAAGATAAAGAGAAGGCCGGCGATAAACAGCAGGGCCCGATTGATATACATGGTGGTGTGGTCCTCGGCGGCAGGTCCGGGAAGTACGAGCGATGATACTACGCAAGCCGCTAGTGTGGGTAAAGTCGCGCAGTAGCCTGGCGCCTATTTCCGCACGGACTCCTTCGCCAGCCCAACCCGACCCCTCGCCCAGTGCCTGATGGCAAAGTCCACAAGTGTGGGTACGGTGCTGGCCGATCGCGGCGGATCGGGTTGATTTAGAAAGCCCAGAGCTTGACGCAGATTCATCAAGGCCTGATCACCCACCAATGCCGGAGCTTGGTTTTGTTTGCTGAGCTTTTGCCCATCGTCGCCCAAAAGCAACGGTATATGTGTGTAATGTGGAGCAGCGCCGCCCAGTTGGCTCATTAGGTGTAGCTGGCGAGGCGTGGAATCCAGAAGATCGGCGCCTCTGACCACGTGGGTAATTTTTTGGTGCACGTCATCAACAGCCGCGGCTAACTGATAGGCGGGCAGTTTGTCTTTGCGTTGCACCACAAAATCATGAACCGTGCTTCCCAGAGGGTAGTTGCAGCTGCCCTGAATACCATCTGTGAATTCAATGCGCGCGTCCGATGGGACCCGGACTCGCAGCGCCCAGGGGCTATCGACAGAAGATTGTCGCGGCTCGCACCGCCCGTTGCAGCTGCCATTGGGGCCCAATGTTGCTCGAGTGCAGTCACAGCGAAAGAGCAAACCATTCGTTGCCAACTCGCCAAGCGCATGTTCATAGGCTGCCGAGCGGGAGCTCTGCCAAAGTACGGTTTCGTCCCAGTTCAGGCCATGTTGTTGGAGGCAATCTAGAATGGCGTGTGCGGCGCCGGCTTGTTCTCTTGGCGGGTCGATATCATCAATGCGCACCAGCCAGATACCGTGTTGGTGGCGGGCATCCAAAAAACTGGCTAGAGCGGCAACGAGGGAGCCCATATGCAGTGGGCCAGTAGGGGAGGGAGCGAATCGCCCCCTGTAGGTCGACGTGAGTTCAGCCATGCACGGCTAACCCAGCAGGATTAACCCATTTCCTGCCTTTCCTTGATTTCATCGAGCGTTTTGCAGTCGATGCACAGCGTAGCCGTGGGTCGGGCTTCAAGACGCTTGATGCCTATCTCAACACCACAGGCGTCACAGAATCCGTAGTCGTCCTGCTCGATGCGCTCAGCGGTACCGTCAATTTTCTTGATAAGCTTGCGCTCGCGGTCGCGGGTGCGCAGTTCCAGGCTGAACTCTTCTTCCTGGGTGGCGCGATCAGCGGGGTCGGGGAAATTCGCTGCCTCGTCTTTCATATGAGAGACCGTGCGATCAACTTCCTGCATGAGCTCTGCTTTCCAGTTCAACAAAATCTGCTTGAAGTGCGCACGCTGCGCTTCATTCATGTACTGCTCGCCGCGCTTGGGCTTGTAGGGCTCGAAAGCCTTGAACTCTGTGGAAGAGGAGGTCTTCCTCGGCTTAGCTTTGGCTTTCGGCTTGGCTTTAGCTTTAGGCGCGGCCTTAGCCTTCGGCGTAGTCGCTTTCTTGGCCGGCGCTTTCTTCTTGGCAGCGGGTTTTTTTGATGGAGCTTTGGTTGGCATGGTCAGTATCCCATACGTCATAGATTGTAAGTCATGGATCACGCGGTCTGCGCGTAACCCCGATCCCGAGAGGGCGGTGAAATTACCAGATATCAAGCACCTGTGCCAGCAAAAAATCCATGTTTTTGTGGTCGTGGTTTACCGCTGCGTCGCAGTTGATACACTGCGCGATTGCGGTTGAGTTGAGCGGGCGTCGTAATACTCTGGATGATCTCCAATGCAGCCGTCGACATACAAGGAGATGGCATGGATTTTACCCCGCTGATTCAGGGTAAGCTGTTGCGACGCTACAAGCGGTTTCTGGCTGATGTAGAGCTCGACAGTGGTGAGGTCATTACAGTGCATTGTCCCAACACGGGTGCTATGACGGGCTGCGCCGAGCCTGGAAGTGCGGTATGGCTATCGGTCAGTGACTCGCCCACTCGCAAATATCCCCACACGTGGGAGCTGGTGAATACATCTACCGGGATCGCCTGCATTCATTCTGCGCGGGCAAACGCCGTGGTGGCAGAGGCCTTTGGTGCAGGCCTGATTTCGGGCTTTTCCGAATTGGACGAATTGCGCCGCGAAGTGAAATATGGCGCTGGTAGCCGCGCTGATCTTGTCCTCAAGCAGGGTGGAGCCGAAACCTTTGTAGAAGTGAAATCCGTCACCTTGTGTCGGGATCGTGGGCAGGGAGTTTTTCCTGACGCGGTCAGTGAGCGTGGGCGCAAGCACCTGCAAGAGTTACAAGCGTTAAGTGAGGCAGGGACCCGCGCAATGATGTTTTTCTGCGTGCTACATGCAGGCATTTCACGGGTAAGTGCGGCCGGCGATATTGATCCGCGCTACCGCGAGGCTTTACTAGAGGCCATGGCCGCAGGGGTTGAGGTTCAAGCCTGGCGCGCTGATATTTCCCCGCAGCAGATGTGTCTGGCGCAGCAGCTTCCATTTACTGTGGATCCCCAGTAAGCGATAGCGACGACGCCCGGGCTGCGTGATTTACTCTATCAGGATGTCGTCGTTTTCGATTTTGTAGCTGACGCTGCTCAGTGACTCGCCCAAACAGGGGCCTGCGACGCATTGGCCTGTGTCAGACAAAAACTCGGCTCCATGGCGCTGGCAGGTCAGGGTCAGACCACCTCCACTGGCCACAGAACCACCCATCGGGTCCAGTGATTCACCCGAATGAGGGCATTGGTTCTCGTACACATAGAGCTTGCCAGCTCGCATCACCGCGACTAGTTGTCGCTCGCCTGCCATGAGTGAACAGGAAGTCCCATTGGGAATCGCGGATAATCTGCCGATGCGGTACATAAGATGTCCTGCTGTGTCTGTTCGCGGTAGGATTGTGCCAGACACTTACGCAGAGCATAACAGATGCATGGGCGGGCTTTTGCAAACCACTTCAGCACGAATAACGGTTGATCAGTTACTAGGACTTGATGAAAGTCATCTGTACACGCTGCCGGATGGGCACCGATTACAAGCGGAGGCTGCGAGGGCATTCACCTTGCTATGCGAAGATGCGCGCACTGCGGGTTTTGAGCCCGCAATCGCCAGTAGCTACAGGTCTTTTGATCGCCAACTCGTTATCTTTAACGCCAAAGCAACGGGCGCCAGAACCGTACACGACGACGCCGGAACGATCGTGGTGATGGAAGCATTGGCTCCCGCGCAACAGTTAGATGCTATTTTGCGCTTTTCGGCACTACCGGGTACATCAAGGCATCACTGGGGCACGGATCTGGATATCTATGATCAAAAGGCTGTGCCGGAAGATTATGTCGTGCAACTCACTCCGCAGGAGGTATCAACGGGTGGCGTATTCGACCCGTTCCACTGTTGGCTGGATGAGCGCATAGCGTTGGGGCAATCACAGGGTTTCTACCGACCCTATGCTGTGGATCGTGGGGGTGTATCGCCCGAGCGCTGGCATTTGAGCTACGCACCGTTGTCACAGAATTGCGATAGACGGATAGACGCCGGCATGCTGCGACAGGTCTGGCAGACGTTGTCAGCTGGTTCTGAACTTGCGTTGCAGGATCTGGTGAGCGCTGAGCTGGAGAATTTGCTCGATCGGTATGTGAAGATACCCGCGGACTGGTGTCCGCGGGGGTAAATAGCGCTAATCAGATGCCAGCTTTGGCTTGATCGTGCAGTTCGCCGTAGTGGTTCCAGTAGTCTTTCTCAGAGGCGGCTATCACTTTTAGAGCCTCATCGCGGCCATAGACAAAATCTACTTTAACGTTCACGTCTTTGCCGGGCTGCATTTTGTAGGTCGAGAAATAGTGCTGCAGCCGTTCAATCTTGATATCAGGCAGGTCGGCAATGTCCATGACATCTCCCCAGATATTGTCTCCTTCGAGGATGGCAATAATCTTGTCGTCTGCCTCTCCATCGTCAATCATCTGTATTCCACCTACCACGCGTGCATTGAGTACGATGTCGGCGCGTGTGATATGACGTTCCGAATACACACAGATATCCAGTGGGTCACCATCGGCAACTTCAACATCAGGGCAGCGCTTGGCTACCTCTTCGGCGCAAAATGTGCGTGGAATGAAACCGTACAGTGCTGGGGGGCTGGAGGTTGTGCGCTGAGGGCGATCAACCATCAGGAAGCCGGAGTTTTTGTCTAACTCATACTTAACGACATCCGAAGGCGTCATCTCAACATACACCTGTACTGTATCTTCAGATGCTTCATCAGCGCGTGCGTGCAGGCCGTGCCAGGGGTGGCGGCGCCAGCGATTGTACTTGTTGTTGTCATACATACGAAAAATACCTCAAATGGGGGGTCACTATGGCGGGCAGCATTGTACAGAGTACGCTGGCTAAAATCTCGCCACAGAGAAGCGAAAAATACCCATTAAGGCGCTAACGCCATTATCGAGGCTGGTTGCTGGCGAGCTACTTAACCTTGAAGCGACGTTTGAGCTTGCGTGGCACAGCAACGTTTTTCAGGGTGACGTAGCGCGGCATGCCGTTACGGTACGCGGGGTAGGCCTCACCTTGGATGAGCGGAGTCAGGTACTGCCTGGCCTCGTCGGTAATGGCGAAGCCGTCGCGAGAGATGTAGTTGCGGGGCATCTTCTTTTCCTGGTTTGCAACCTGGTCCAGCGGAGCTTCCTTTATTGACCAGCGGTAGCGCTTTCCAGCACCTCTGTGAATCGAGGGCATAACGGCGTTCTTGCCGGCCAGCGCATATTCCACCGCGGCTTTACCCACGGCATAAGCCTGATCGACGTCAGTTTGTGATGCGATGTGTCTGGCCGAGCGTTGCAGGTAGTCAGCGACTGCCCAATGGTACTTATAGCCCAGCTCGCTCTTAACCATATTGGCCAGTTGAGGTGCCAGACCGCCCAGTTGAGCGTGGCCAAAGGCATCTCTAACGCCGGAGTCCGTCAAGAAGGTGCCATCTTTGTACTGCGCACCCTCAGACGCCACAATCACGCAGTAGCCATGCTTTTTAACCGTGCGCTTCACGCGTGCCAAAAAGCGCTTAGTATCAAAGGCAATCTCGGGGAAAATTATGATATGGGGCGCGTCACCTTCTTGCTGAGCCGCAAGACCGGCTGCGGCTGCGATCCACCCTGCGTGTCTGCCCATAACCTCAAGAATGAATACCTTGGTAGAGGTTTCGCACATGGAAGCCACATCCAGTGCAGCCTCGCGTGTGGAGATCGCGACGTACTTAGCAACTGAGCCAAACCCCGGACTGTTGTCGGTAAGCGGCAAGTCATTGTCGATAGTTTTGGGTACGTGAATGGCTTGCAGCGGGTAGCCCATAGACTCACTCAGCTGAGATACCTTGAGACAAGTGTCGGCGGAGTCACCACCACCATTGTAAAAAAAGTAGCCGATATTGTGTGCCTTAAAGACCTCAATCAACCGCTCGTACTCCGCCCGATTTTCCTCAAGGCTCTTTAGCTTGTGACGACAGGAACCAAACGCGCCTGATGGCGTGCTTAGCAAGCCGGCTATGGCACTGTTGCTCTCCTTGCTGGTATCAATCAGGTCCTCATGCAATGCGCCGATTATCCCGTTGCGTCCGGCGTAGACCTTGCCGATGCGATCGCGATGCTTGCGGGCTGTTTCAATGACACCACAGGCGCTCGCATTGATTACGGCTGTGACGCCACCTGATTGGGCGTAGAACGCATTTTTTCTTGCCATGTGCGGGTAGGATTCCAAAGTGTGGGAGTGCCTGATGACACGCGGTCCAAGGAAGCGCGCATGATACTCGAATCGACCACAGATGTGCACCGGTGGCACCTCTAATCGCCCTCATGCCCGCTGCGGTGATCTGGGTGCCCGTGCTACTATTGCGCGCTTGATGAGGAGGCACGGATTGAAAGGTCACATTCACATTCTGGGTATCTGCGGCACGTTCATGGGCGGGATTGCGCTGTTGGCTGCGGAGAGGGGCTATCGTGTCACTGGCTCTGATGCGAACGTATATCCCCCGATGAGCACACAGCTCGAGGCTGCTGGTATTGAGCTGATGTCTGGCTATGAGCCGGAGCACCTAATGCCTGCCCCCGACCAAGTGGTCGTAGGAAATGCGATGACCCGGGGCAATGCTGCCGTCGAGTATATGCTTAACGCCGGTCTCAACTATGTATCCGGACCTCAATGGTTGGCCGAAAACTTGCTGGCCGATAAGTGGGTAATCGCACTATCGGGAACCCATGGTAAAACCACCACCAGTTCTATGGTGGCCTGGATACTTGAGTATGCCGGCATGGCGCCCGGCTTTTTGATCGGTGGTGTTCCCGCTGACTTTGGTGTCTCGGCGCGTTCGGGTGAGTCAGATTTCTTTGTGGTAGAGGCAGACGAATACGACACAGCCTTCTTCGACAAGCGCTCCAAGTTTATTCATTACCGCCCGCGCACGCTGGTGATCAATAACCTTGAGTTCGATCATGCCGATATATTTGATGATCTTGGCGCCATTCAGCGTCAATTTCATCATGTGGTGCGCTGCGTTCCGGGGCAGGGCAGTATTGTCTACCCCAGGGGTGTGACGGCCATTGATGAGGTGCTCGACATGGGTTGCTGGACACCGCAGGTAGACCTCGCAATAGAAAACAGTGATGCGAGCTGGCACGCCGAGTTGATCAACAAAGACGGCACAGCGTTTAGGGTGCACAGTCCGCAGCACGAACCTGCTGTTGTGGAGTGGAACCATTGTGGTCGTCACAATGTCGAAAATGGATTGGCGGCGATGGCGGCGGCGCATCATGTGGGCGTCACTCCCCAGGTATCTGCTGCGGCATTGGCGGTATTTCGTGGGGTGAAGCGTCGTCTGGAACTGTTGGGTACGGTGGCAAATATCCGCGTGTATGACGATTTTGCTCATCACCCCACCGCGATTGCTTCAACGCTGGAGGGCATTCGCGCAGGTAATGAAGGCGGTCGGATTCTCACACTAATTGAGCCGCGCTCGAATACCATGCGTATGGGAGAGCATCGCAAGCATTTAGCGTCGGCCACGAAGGCGGCAGATCGCGTGTTCTGGTTTCAGCCTTCTGGTATGGATTGGTCTCTCGATAATGTTATCAGCGAGAGTCCTGTTGCCGCGAGCTTGAGCGACAACGTTGATAGTTTGGCGCAGGAAGTTGCTGCCCTGGCAGAATCGGGCGATACGATCGTCATAATGAGTAACGGCAGTTTTGGCGGTATACACCAGAAGCTGCTTACACAATTGGAAGTGATAAACGCCTGATATGTCGCAATTGTTGATGAATAGCTACGAGCGGTTGGTTCTACGCCATCCGTTTATCGCGTTGACACTGGTCGCTTTGCTGGTGGCTGTGAGCGCGCTGCAGTTGCCCAAGGTGAAGCTCGATGCGTCGGCGGACTCCCTGTTGCTGCAGGGTGATCCTGCATTGGAGTTCTTTCGTCAGGTTGGCAAGGAGTACGGTTCTGAAGATTTTCTTCTGATCACCTGGCAACCCGATGCGCCGCTGCTCAGCGACGAATCCTTGCTGCCATTGCGTGAGATGGCCGATGAGTTGCGAGAGCTCTCAGGTGTCTCTTCTGTGGTCACCGTATGGGATGTGCCTCTGCTCGAGAGTCCGCCGGTAACATTGTCCGATATCACCTCTGGTGACCCGTTGCCTTCTATGAATCTTCCCGGACAGGACCGGGAATTGGCACTGGCGGAATTCACGTCCAGCCCTATATACGCGGATTTGTTGGCCAGCCGGGATGGTACGTTGACTGCAGTGCAGATTAATCTCGCCCGCGACGAGCGTTATTTTGATTTGTTGGAGACGCGCGAGTCTCTGCGTGCTCAGGGTCGTCGTGGTGATCTTACGTCTGCGCAAGCACAGGAATTGCAAGCGGCAGAGGTCGCCTTCAAAGCGCATACGGCCACCGCTTTGGCTGCGCAGAGCAGCCTTGTGGCGGATGTGCGTGCTATTGCCGCCCGGTATGAAGATCATGCCAAGCTATTCGTCGGTGGATTACCTATGATCACGGCCGACATGGTCAGCTTTGTGCGCAGTGATCTCATTCTATTTGGCACTGCCATTTTGGGTGTGATGGCGCTGGTATTGGCGCTCATCTTCCAGCGAGTACGCTGGGTAGTGATTCCACTGGTTACCTGCAGCGCGACAGTGGTCGTTATGCTGGGTCTGCTTGGCGCGCTGGATTGGCGCATGACCGTGATCTCGTCCAATTTCGTGGCAGTGCTATTGATCATCACGCTGGCAATTGCAATCCACCTGATAGTTCGCTATCGCGAGCTGCATGCAGCCGAGCCTGAAGGCGACCTGTATGAGCGGGTGCGCAGCACAGTGCAGTTGATGGCGGTTCCCTGTTTTTATACTGGCGTTACAACGGTCGTGGCCTTTGTCTCGTTAGTGGTATCGGGTCTGCAACCCGTAATCGATTTTGGCTGGATGATGACAACGGGAATCGCCGTGGCATTGGTGCTCGCGTTTGTACTAGTGCCATGCATGATGCTGGTGTGGCCCACGGGTCGTCCGTTTAAGTATCGAATGGCGTCAACTCCCTTAACGGTGCGCTTTGCCACTTTCACAGATCGTTTTGGAACGCTCATTCTGGTAACTAGCGTCGGCCTGTGTATTGCCATTGGCTGGGGCGTTTCGCGCCTGCAGGTTGAGAACCGCTTTATTGATTACTTCAAGGAAACCACTGAAATCTATCAGGGTATGGAGCTGTTGGATCGAAAGCTCGGTGGGACTATTCCGCTGGCGATTGTAGTGAACGCGCCGACAGGAAATGAACCCTTGCCTGGCCTGGAGATTCCCGTCAATGCGGCTACGCCAACACCGATTGCAGATGATGATCCTTTTGCTGATGAATTAGATGATGAGTGGGGCGAAGACTTCGACAGTGGTTTCGACGATGTGCCGAGCGCGACGGAGAGCTTTGTGCCCAGTTACTGGTTTAGTCTGCAAGGCATGGAGGTGCTGGATGCCGTGCATCAGCATGTGGATGCGCGCGCAGAGACAGGCAAGGTATTGTCTTTGTCTACGACGTTCTCTGTTGTAAAGGATCTCCTTGGAAGCGACATAGGAGGCGTTGAGCTTGCGCTTGTGCAAAAGAGTTTGCCCGAGGACATCAAAGGTCTCATGGTCGATCCCTACTTCTCAGCTGAGAATGAGCAAGCCCTGATTTCGGTTCGGGTAATGGAGACCAGCGAAGATCTGCGCCGCGCCGAATTTTTAAGGCAGTTGCGGCAGGAGCTGATCGACGATGTAGGTCTGGAGCCTGAGCAGGTTCAATTTACGGGCATGCTGGTGCTATACAACAACGTGCTGCAAAGCCTATTTCGGTCCCAGATTCTGACCTTAGGGGTAGTGTTCCTGGCCATCATGGTGATGTTCTGGGCCCTGTTCCGGTCGCTGCCCCTGGCATTGATCGCTCTGGCCCCCAATATCCTCGCGGCGGGCTTGGTATTGGGCGTCATGGGTATAGTGGGTATTCCTCTGGATATCATGACAATCACCATTGCGGCGATTGTTGTAGGGATTGGTGTGGATGACTGTATTCATTATGTTCATCGCTACATAAAAGAGTTTTCGGTCGATCGCAATTACCGGGCTGCAATGTATCGCTGCCACAACAGTATTGGACGAGCGATGTACTACACCACGGTGACCGTGATTGTGGGCTTCTCAATGCTAACGCTGTCCAACTTTAATCCGAGCATCTACTTCGGGTTACTGACAGTGCTGGCTATGTTGGCTGCGGTGATTGGTGCATTATTGTTATTGCCGCAGTTGATTTTGGTGTTCAAGCCTCTGGGTAAGGAGAACGCCTGAGTGGATTGCCGGAGCGGCTGCGGCGCGTGCTGTATAGCGCCTGCTATCGTCATGCCCTATCACGGGATGCCCTCAGGAAAGCCTGCGGGTGTGCGCTGCGTGCATTTGCAGGTTGACCTTGGCTGCGCACTGTTTGACACAACGCTGCGTCCTGCCGTCTGTGCCGACTTCCTGCCTGAGCCGTCCATATGCGGGAGCACTGCAGAGGAGGCATTGCAGATTTTGACACAACTAGAATTCAGTAGTGCGCCCACGTCCGACCACTTGGAAAGTCGCTAGTATGACTGAGATCCCACTATTTCCGTTATCGTCTGTGCTGGTGCCTTACGGGCGTGTTCCACTGCAGATTTTCGAGCAGCGCTATATAGATCTGGTGCGTGAAAGCATGCGTTCCAATACCGGGTTCGGTGTTGTGTGGGTCCGCCGTGGCGCCGAGGTTGCAGAGAAAGGCAAGACTGAACCTGATCTTGGGGATTACGGCACCTATGCGCGGATCGTCGATTGGGATCAGCTGTCTAATGGTCTGCTGGGTATCACGATTGAAGGGCGCGAAACGTTTAGCTTGCACGACACACACAGACGCTCGAACGGGTTAGTGATGGGGGAAGTCTCGCTGGACGAGCCTTTGCAGTCGGCCCCGATGTTATCTGTCTGGCAGTCTATGGTTGACGTATTACAAAGCCTCGAGACGCATCCGCATGTGCAGAGTATGGGGCTCACCGTTGATTACGATGATGCGTGGCAGGTGGCATTCACTCTGGTGCAGTTACTACCGTTGGAGGAAGCGCTAAAGTACGAGTTACTGGCTTGTGCATCGGTTGAAGAGTTAATGCGTGAGATGGACGTTCTGCTGAATCAGATTAGTGGCGAAGAAACCGTTCAGTAAGTTCGATCACTCACTCGCTGAAGTTCGGCATCCAACCACCGCTATCGCGCCAGCGATTAACGATATCGCAGAATAACTCTGCTGTACGCTCTGCGTCGTAAGCCGCTGAGTGTGCCTCGTTGTTGTCGAACGCAATGCCGGCTTCGGCGCACGCTTTGGCCAGTACAGTTTGGCCATACGCCAGGCCTGATAGCGTGGCCGTATCAAAAAAGCTGAACGGGTGGAAAGGATTGCGCTTTATCTCGTTTCGCTCAACCGCAGCATTGATAAAGCCAGCGTCAAAGTGCGCGTTGTGTCCGACTAAAATTGCTCGGTTGCAGCCCTGATCTCTCACCTCTTTGCGAATAATACGAAACAACTCGGTCATTGCCTCGTTTTCGCTCACGGCCTCACGAAACGGGTGGTAAGGGTCGATCCCGGTGAAATCCAATGCGGCTTGTTCGAGATTTGCGCCCTCGAAAGGTGCGACATTAAAGTTCACGGTGCGATGCACGGCTAAGGTCCCGTCTTCATCCATGCGCACCAGTGTGGCTGCTACTTCGAGCACAGCATCCGTGGCTGCAATGAAGCCGCCGGTCTCTACATCAATAACAACAGGCAGGAAGCCGCGAAAGCGGTCGCTTATGCGGTGCGACTCATTCAACATATAAAACTCTTTGTCACAGGCCGCTCACAACACGCCAGTGAATCTGCTCACCTGCGCGTAGAGGAGTTAGATGGTCGCTTCCCAGTGGCAGTTGCCCGGGTACGTCCCAGCTTTCCTTGCGCAGCGTAATCGTGTCTGTGTTGCGCGGCAGTTGGTAAAAATCGGCTCCGTAAAAGGAGGCAAACCCCTCCAGTTTGTCTAGCGCACCTAAGTCCTCAAATACTTCGGCATACAGCTCTATGGCGGCGTGAGCGGAGTATACGCCGGCACAACCGCAATCTGCTTCTTTACTGCCGGTTGTGTGGGGCGCTGAGTCAGTTCCCAGGAAGAACTTCGGGTTGCCGGAACTGGCGGCCTCGCGCAGTTTATTCTGGTGAATATTACGTTTCAGAATGGGGAGGCAGTAATAGTGTGGCCGGATACCGCCGACCAGCATGTCATTGCGGTTAAACATGAGGTGGTGGGGAGTGATAGTGGCAGCCACTTTGTGTGATGCGTCGCGCACAAACTGTACTGCGTCTCGGGTTGTAATGTGCTCGAGTACGATGCGCAAGCCAGGAAAGCGTTCACTGATCGGCATCAGGTGTTTGTCGATGAACACTTTCTCCCGGTCGAATATGTCGATGTCATGGTCGGTGACTTCCCCGTGGATCAGTAGTGGCAGGTCGTTTTCTTCCATCGCAGCTAGTACCGGAAACAGGCTGTCCAGCTTCGCAACACCGGCGTCGGAATTGGTGGTGGCGCCCGCTGGGTAGAGCTTAACGGCGTACACAGCATCCGAAGCGGCGGCTAGCTCAATTTCTGCCGCATCGGTCTGGTCTGTTAAATACAACGTCATTAGCGGTTGGAATTGCCGTGGTTGATCTGACATTGCCGCCGTTATGCGGTCTCGATACGCAATAGCATCGGCTACCGATTTCGCCGGAGGTGTCAGGTTAGGCATTACGATAACGCGCTGGAAGTAGCGCGCCATATCGGCGCAGGTATGCGGTAGTGCTGCGCCGTCGCGCAGGTGAACGTGCCAGTCGTCCGGTCGGGTGATAGTGATTTCTGTCACAGCGTGAAGCTTCTCTTTGCAAGGAGGGCAGATGCTACCGTAATCAGGGCCTCTCTGAAACAGACTATAGCCCAGACTGGGAATTCCTTTTGCCCAGGAGTAAACTTGCCCGTCTTTTTTGGTTCAAAGTGGTGTGCTTATGTCTGATGTGAATAAAGTAGTGCTGGCGTATTCAGGTGGTCTGGATACTTCCGTGATCGTGCGTTGGTTGCAGGATACCTACGGTTGTGAAGTTGTGACCTTTACTGCAGACATCGGTCAGGGTGAAGAGGTGGAGCCGGCTCGAGCCAAAGCTGAGGCTCTGGGCGTCAAGGAAATCTATATCGACGATCTGCGAGAGGAGTTTGTCCGCGATTTCGTATTTCCAATGTTTCGTGCCAATACCATTTATGAGGGCGAATATCTGCTAGGCACATCTATCGCGCGCCCCCTGATTTCCAAACGCTTGATTGAGATCGCCAATGAAACCGGCGCTGCTGCTATCTCTCACGGTGCGACAGGAAAAGGAAATGACCAGGTACGCTTTGAATTGGGTGCTTATGCGCTCAAGCCGGGCATCAAGGTGATAGCACCCTGGCGCGAGTGGGATCTGACCTCCCGCGAGTCGTTGATGGCCTATTGTGAGGAGCGCGACATCCCTGTGGATTTCGCTAGCTCCAAGAAGAAGTCGCCATACTCCATGGATGCCAACCTGCTGCACATCTCCTACGAAGGCGGCATTCTCGAGGAGCCCTGGGCGGAGGCGCAGGAAGATATGTGGCGCTGGAGCGTAAGCCCGGAGTCGGCGCCTGATGTTCCTACCTATATCGAGCTGGACTACGAACGCGGGGATATTGTCGCGATTGATGGTCAGGCAATGTCGCCAGCCACTGTATTGGAGCATCTCAATACAGTGGGCGGTGCAAACGGGATTGGCCGTGCGGATATCGTTGAAAACCGCTACGTTGGCATGAAAGCTCGCGGTTGTTACGAAACGCCCGGAGGCACCATCATGCTCAAGGCACACCGTGCCATCGAGTCAATCACTCTCGATCGTGAGGTCGCGCACTTGAAAGACGATCTCATGCCGCGCTATGCCAACTTGATTTACAACGGCTACTGGTGGTCTCCCGAGCGCAGAATGCTACAAGCAGCCATCGACGAGTCGCAGGCGGCGGTTAATGGGCGCGTACGACTCAAACTGTACAAAGGTAATGTGATAGTGGCGGGACGTCAGTCAGATGACAGCCTGTTCGATGAGAGCATTGCAACCTTTGAGGAGGATGCAGGCGCTTACGATCAGGCCGACGCGGAAGGCTTTATCAAGCTCAATGCTCTGCGCATGCGCATCGCCGCCAATAAGGGTCGCTCGCCACTATAAGGGGTCAGGTTGGCGCTCTGCTAAACAGAGCGCGCCAGTTCTAACTGCCGATCGACCTGGTAAACAACGACGCTTAAGGCGTATACCAGATCGGGGAGGTGTAGGCTCGATCCTGTGTAGATACGGGTGCGCCCTCTGGAATGGGTATGCCAAAGCGCACTGCATCGTGCGTGGACCAGCGTGGCTTGGGAATTTCGATGACCCTGGCGTAGTAGAATGCCCGCTGCTTGGGATCGAAATCCGGATCGCTCCACACAGTGCCCAGCTCCGCTGCGCCGATTGTGTTGGTCCACGATGCCGTTTCCGCATCTACCGTGTTACCCACGGGGGGTAACTTGCCATCCGCTCCAGGCTTGCGATCTCCCGACCAGACAACATCGTACACCTGTTCTTTTGTTGTCTTGCCTTCCTGCCAGCCTTTCACGATTTGGATGCGGTCGATATTGGCACCGATAGCATCTCGCAGTGCGTACACCATGAAAGACGGCGCTGTATCGTTCTCCCGCACAGGTAGATCACCACCCATCGGAACGCCCTTCGTGTAGCCCGCAAATGCAGGTTGCCGGTTTTCCATGTCGCTCGCATTGAAGTTCCAGCCACCGAAGAAGCGCACTTGCAGGCGGCTGCCTGTGGTTGCATACACCTCTTTTCGCTCCATCGCATCAAAAATGGCTTCGCGGGTATTGTCCGTTGCCCAAACTGCTGCCAGCCCAGAGGCAACCTGTTGCCAGCCCATGATGGAACCTTCATCAGTCGACATAAATGGATGGTTCATTCGGGTGGGACTTGGCTCTGCTCCCGAATGCTTACCAAAAAAGTTGTCCTCTTGCGTTGTGGCCAGCGAGGTATGGCTGTCGGTAGATCCGATCATGCCGAACTTGTAGGGGTTAGTACCCATGCTATCTTCAAGCAAGAGGCCGCGCTTGAGCGCTTCTCGCGCGTATTCGCCTGCGAGCATGTCGTCTGTCTTGCCCTGGGAAACATCCAGGTTACCGACATCCCAGGTTTCGTAGTCAGCAAACTCATCATTGGGTGACAGGAACGGGTGGGTCTCTCCATCTCCCTTGATTTGAGTGGCTTCATACAGCGGCTCCCAGTTTGCACGGCGTTCAACATAAGCAACGTCCACGCGCTTGTTGTCGCTTTGCTTGCCCATCGGAAACATGATCCCATTGGCAAGGTTGCCGTTGTGCGCAATAGCTAGCACGTCGCCGCCGGTAGCTGTCTCGTAATTCTCGAGCCAGGTCCATAGGTCCCGTGGGGTGGTGCTACCAAAGGGCTCCATGGTGGTGTAGGGCACCATCGCGCCGCCTTTGTCGCCGCCATCACGATATACCACCACACGGTGCAGATTGTTGCCCTTCACCAGCGAGGTCCACTCATAACCGATAAAGGCGGTAAACTTGCCCGGGTCGTTGTAGCGTTCTGCAGCCTCTACGGTGCGCTGCCAGGCTGCTTTATAGGGCTTGGAGTCTGGCGTATAGACCAGTGCTTCGGGAAACTGACCCTGTGAGAACAAGCCAATCAGCTCTAGCGCCACGCCCACGCCATCACCTGCCTTAACCCGGTTGTACCAATCCTTACCTGTTGGATCCGACAGGATATGTGGTGCGCCAGCAAGCATGTCAGGGAAAAAGCCCATGTTATCGGAATGATCTGCGACCACCAGGAAGTCTAACGGGCGCGACAGCTTGACCGCCCCGGCAGACGTTGATTCCACTTGTTCGCCACGGGCGAAACGGTAGGCAGAATCCAGACCGAGTCGATTCCCGAACGCACCGGCATCCATGGAAATATCGGTGTGCAAATGAGTATCTCCGAAGTACACCCCGGTAGCGAAATTACGGCCGGCATAAGGTGAGTAGACGGTGCCCGGATAGCGATCAGAGAGGCCATCACTGTTGCCAGGTGGGGGGATCTGGGCGTGCGCCGTGCCTGCCAGGAGCAGGGACGCTGCGATCATGCTTTTTATTGTGGCTGGAGGTGTCATACGGCTTATTCCTGCGATTTGTCTGTGGGAGGGACGCTTTTCAGTTTAGTCACTTCGTGTAACTATTCAAACTGATAAAAGGCTTCGCCTGATCTATATCAAACCCGGGGCCAGAGCAGCGCTAGTTCAGCATCTGGGGAGCGAAGATTCTGTGTAACCGTCTGCTGCAGTGGAGCACATCAGCAGGGGTGCCAAGACGATAAGGATGAAATATAGTGGGGGACTGTGCATAGTGTGATACTGGAGAGTAGAGGGGAATTGGGTCAGCCAAAGACAGCCAGTGCTCTCGCCCGAACAACTTCATAAAGAGGATATCCGATGGCTCAGGAAATTGTTGATGTAATGATTGTGGGAGCTGGTCTGTCAGGCATCGGCGCCGCTTATCATCTGCGTAAAAACTGCCCGGAACGTAGCGTTGCCATACTAGAGGCCCGCGATGCGATCGGTGGTACCTGGGATCTGTTTCGGTATCCAGGCATTCGCTCAGACAGCGATATGCATACGCTGGGGTATAACTTCAAACCCTGGCGTGCGGCCAAGTCGATTGCCGACGGTCCCTCCATTCTCGAATATGTGCGCGAGACGGCGGCCGAGAACGACATCGATAGCAAAATCCGCTTCAAACATCGTGTGATCTCTGCAGACTGGTCATCTGAAGACTCGCTCTGGACGGTTCAGGTTGAGCGTGGAGAGACGAATGACACTACGACGGTTCAGTGCCAGTTTCTTCTGCTTTGCAGTGGCTATTACAATTACGATCATGGGCATAAGCCTGATTTTCCCGGCAAGGATAGCTTCAAGGGTGACATCGTCTATCCGCAATTCTGGCCGGAAGATCTCGATTACACAGGCAAGAAAGTCGTAGTTATTGGTTCTGGGGCCACAGCAATGACGTTGGTGCCCTCGATGTCTGACAAAGCCAGTGAAGTGGTCATGCTACAGCGCTCCCCGACCTATGTGGTGTCACGCCCTGATAAAGACGTGATTGCCAACACGTTGCGCAAGTTTCTGCCCGATAGCTGGGCGTATAACATTACGCGTTTCAAAAATACGGCAATGCAGCAGTTTATTTATCATCGGACGCGGGTGGCACCAGAGAAGATTAAGCAGAAGTTGCTGGATGAGGTGCGCAAGGAGCTTGGCCCCGACTACGATGTCGATAAGCACTTTACTCCCAGTTATAACCCGTGGGATCAGCGGCTCTGTCTGGTTCCCAATAGTGACCTGTTCGAATCGATCAAATCGGGCAAGGCGCGCGTCGTCACGGATCATATCGATACGTTTACGGAAACCGGGATTCAGCTGAAGTCGGGCGAGTTCCTCGATGCGGATATCATCGTCTCAGCGACCGGGTTGGAGTTGGTTGTGATGGGCGGTGCCAGCTTTAGTGTCGATGGAGCGCCTGTCGACTTCTCCAAAGAGTGGACCTATAAAGGGCTGATGGTGAGTGGTGTACCTAATCTGGTCTCCACGTTTGGGTATATTAATGCGTCCTGGACACTGCGTGCTGATTTGACCGCAGAGTGGGTGTGTCGTGTGCTGAATCAGATGAAAGAGACAGGCACAACACGCGCAATGCCGATTTTGCCAGAGTCACTGCAGTCGATGCCTCCACGTAAGTGGATTGATGATTTTGCGGCGGGGTACATGGAGCGGGTTATGCATCTGTTTCCACGTCAGGGTGATCGCGAGCCCTGGATTAACCCCCAAAATTATCGCAAGGATCGCAAGATGTTTCTGCAGGGAGAGTTGGCAGATGGCACCTTACAGTTTTCCAGACCCGACGCGGTAGAGCGTCCGGTGGAGCTGGCGAAGGCCAGCTGATTTTCAGCGGTGGCGGAGCTCGATCAGCGCGGGATCGGTTGCCCCTACTGCGGGGAAACGATTGAGGTCTTGATCGATGATTCCGACGCCGGTACCGAGTACATCGAAGACTGTCAGGTGTGTTGTCGCCCAATTCTGTTTTCGGTCCACGAAGATTTCAGTGGCCATCTGTCGGTAACGGTTCGCAGCGAAAACGAATAATTCGGTTCCCCTTGGTTACGGAGCGTTAATATGAGTATTTCCAGAAGAAAGCTGATTCAGGCAGGGTTGGCGGCTGGCGCTGCGGGTTCACTGGCGCCGGGAGTCGCCGCCAAAGGCTTTGTGCAGGGCGGTTTCAAGCCGCAGCGCGTTCTGATTTTGGGTGGTACAGGCTTTATTGGTCCGCATATGGTGCGTGAGGCGCTGCGTCGCGGGCACGAAGTCACGCTGTTCAATCGTGGTAAAACCAACAGTGCCCTGTTTCCCGATGTGACAACGCTTAAGGGCGATCGCAATAACGGGCTGGATGCGCTTAAAGGCAAGAGCTGGGATGTAGTGATCGATAATTCTGGCTACGTGCCTCGGCACGTAGAAGATTCGGCGCGGCTGCTAGCCACGGCTGCAAAGCACTATGTGTATATCTCTACGGTATCCGTGTACGCCGGTGGTATTCCCACAATTGATGAAGACTCGCCGCTGGCAACAATGGACGACGAGACCATCGAGGATGTTACTGGCGAGACCTACGGCCCTCTCAAAGCGCTCTGCGAGCAGCGCGCTGCAGCAGCATTCGGGGCAGACCGGCTAACGATTCTCAGGCCAACTTATATATGTGGCCCCGGTGATCATACCGATCGCTTTACCTACTGGCCTGCCAGAGCTAGCCGTGGTGGTGAGATGCTTTGGCCCGGCGCGCCTGCGGATAAGATACAAATAATTGATGTGCGCGATCTGGCTACTTTCACGCTCGATTCGGTCGACAAGCAAATTATGGGCACGTTCAATACTGTGACTCCAGCGGGTCAGTACACGATGGGTGATCTGTTGGATGACTGTCGTGCGGTTACCACCAGCGATTTCAGTCCGGTGTGGGTGCCTTATGATTTTCAGGTTACTCAGGAGCTGGGCTCGGGTAATGTCCTGCCCATCTGGACTCCCCCTTTGGCTGAATATGCGGGCTTTGCAATGACCAGTGGTGAGCGCGCCGTTGCCGCAGGGCTGCGTAATCGCAATACCCGCGAGACAGCGCGTGATGCACTGGCTTGGTGGAATGCATTGCCGCAGGAGCGCAAGATCAAAGCAAAAGCGGGGCTTGCGCCTGACATAGAGGCAGCTGTTCTGGCTAACTGGGCGGCCTCGCAGGCGAGCTGATTCTCACTGTAAATCAGTCGTTATTCCGCAGTGGTTAAGTGGCTTTGTCCAGTGTGCCGACAACCCTTGTCGGGACTCACTCCCTTGCAGTGCGATAGTGGGCACAGCTTTGATCGCGCCCGCGAAGGTTATGTAAACCTTCTCCCCGCGAACAAAAAAAGCAGTCTCGAACCTGGCGACAACGCACTCATGATTGCCGCTCGCAGGCGTGTGCATGAGGCCGGCGTTTATCAACCTCTGGCCGAATCCATCGCAACGATCCTCGCTGAAGCGGAGGCCGTCGCCGCGGGTCCGATACTCGACCTGGGCTGTGGCGAAGGCTATTACGCGGGCTACCTCGCAGACCACCTCCCCACCGTCAGCATTTTGGGGGTAGATATGGCGAAACCGGCGGTACGACTGGCGGCCAAACGCTATCCCCGTGTTGATTTTGCTGTGGCCAGTGCCTTTGCTGTACCACTGCCGGAAGATTCTGTGGGTAGCGTGGTGAGTGTTTTTGCCCCGACAGCGCCAGCGGAGTTGCAGCGTTTGCTACCAGCAGGGGGTGTGTATCTGAAAGTGACTCCAGCGCCTATGCACCTGTGGTCTTTGCGCGAAGCACTCTATACGTCACCTCGCCCGCACGCCGAAGAAGCGGTGATGGTGGCGGGATTCAGCCTTGCCAGCACGCGCACCGTTCGCTTTGCGCTGGCAGCAAGCCAGGCCTTGGTGGCAGATATTGTTGCGATGACCCCATTTGCTTATCGCGGACAGCGCGAGAAGCGGGAGCTATTACTGCAGCGAGAGAGTGTTCAGATCGAGATGGTTTTTACGCAGAGTGTCCTGATCAGGGAGTGATCTGATGACATACATTGCTTAAATCGACAAAAGCGATCAATAAAGTTAAAAAATATCGATATACCGATCAATCTGCAGTTCGTATAATGCTCCCAGTTGCGAAATTCATTCTTAAATAGTAATAGGAGCAGTTATGAATCCAACGAATCGAGTACCTGACGTCACCTTTAAAACGCGCGTGCGCGACGAGTCTGTCGGCGGCGATAACCCTTATGTTTGGGCAGACAAGACCACTGCTGACTTATTTGGCGGCAAGAAGGTTGTTGTCTTTTCATTGCCAGGCGCATTCACGCCGACGTGTTCTTCGAATCACCTGCCTCGTTACGATGAACTCTACGACGAGTTTAAGGCGCAGGGCGTTGATGAGATTATCTGTATTTCAGTGAATGATGCCTTCGTCATGTTCAAGTGGGGCAAGGAGCAAGGCAACCAGAATATTTTCCTGCTGCCCGATGGCAACGGTGAGTTCACTCGCAAGATGGGTATGCTGGTAGACAAGTCGAACATCGGCTTTGGCATGCGCTCGTGGCGTTACTCAATGGTCGTTAACGACGGCAATGTTGAGAAAATGTTCATCGAATCTGACTTCGGCGACAATTGCGCGACCGACCCGTTCGAAGTATCCGATGCCGATACGATCCTTGCTTATCTTAAGGGTGTGGAAGCGGAGGGTGTCTCTGCACCCCGTAAAGCGTTTGTTGGCTAAGCGACGCGAATAGAGGTAGATAGACTGCCGGGCCCTGAGCCCGGTTTTTTTTGCTTTCTATTTGAGGCAGGGTCAGTGGAAGTTCCGCGACTTTACCGTTAATGCCTCTAACTCGCTGGTGTAGTCATAAAGGGCTCCTGCGATGATGTGAGTTACATTATCCTTTGTCTCCAGTGTGCCTTTAACCATTAGCAGCCGCCCTGTCATCAATACCTTGCGAAAGTGCTCTTGTGTTCTGGGCCAGATCACGACGTTACTGTTGCCCGTTTCATCTTCTAACGTTAAAAACAGTACGCCCGACGCAGTGCCTGGTCGCTGGCGGCAGGTGACCAGCCCGGCAATACGAATAAACCGGTTGTGGCCGACTTCACTCAGATCGCTGAAGCGTTTGCAGCGATTGAAAGGGTAGCGCCCGCGCAGCAGGCTCATGGGGTGAGCTCGCAGGGTCAGCCCCGTTGCCCGGTAATCAGACAGTACTTCTTCGGCAATACCTGGTGCGGGTAATACGATGTTGTCGTTGAAGTAGTCGCTGCGCTGACGTTGCTCGTTATGCAGCAGTGGTTTGGGCTGCTCCAATGCCATGATTTGCCATTGGGATTGGTGTCGATTGCCACTGAGAGAGGTTAGGGCATCAGCATCAGCTAATGCCTCCATATCGCGCCGGTTCAGGTTGGCGCGTTGGCGTAAGTCGCTGATTTGGCGAAATGGTCGCTGCAGGCGGGCGGCAACAATACGTTCAGCGCCGTCGCGGCTCAGGCCTTTTACCAGCCGCAAGCCCAATCGTACGGGAGGTTGTTGATTGTGATCGGTTGGGCTGTCGAGTAACTGATGGTCCCAGGTGCTCTGGTTGGCATCGACGGGTAATGCCACTACACCATGGCGAACGGCATCCTGTAGTAACTGTGAAGGGCTGTAAAACCCCATGGGCTGACTATTGAGCAATCCCACCAGAAAGGCGGCAGGGTGATGACGCTTCAGCCACGCAGAGACATAGGCCAGCAGTGCAAAGCTGGCGGAGTGCGACTCCGGAAAACCGTAGCCGCCAAAGCCTTTGATCTGGTCAAACAGGCGGCGCGCAAAGTCTTCGTCGTAGCCGCGTTCGATCATGCCCTGGGTCAGCTTTTTCTCGAAGGTCAGTAGTTTGCTGTTCTTACCCCAGTTGGTAATGGCACGGCGTAGCTGATCGGCTTCGCCGCCACTGAATCCCGCGGCCACCATGGCGAGTTTAATAACCTGCTCCTGAAAAATAGGCACACCAAGCGTGCGATCAAGTACGCTCTTGATGGCCTCGCTGGGGTAGGTAACAGCTTCAAGGCCCTGCTTGCGACGCAGATAGGGGTGCACCATGTCACCCTGAATGGGGCCGGGTCTGACAATAGCGATCTCTATCACCAAGTCGTAAAAACAGCTGGGCTTGAGGCGCGGCAGCATCGACATCTGGGCCCGTGATTCAATCTGGAATACGCCAACGGAATCGGCAGCGTGCAGCATACGGTAAGTAGCCTGATCTTCTCTGGGTACATCGCTGATAGTGCCGATGGCTGGGTTGTAGCGATGCACCATCTGCAGGGTCTTGCGGATAGCAGACAGCATACCCAGAGCCAGGATATCTACCTTCAGTAGTCCCAGTGACTCGATATCCTCCTTGTCCCATTGAATAACCGTACGATCGGCCATACTGGCGTTCTCTACCGGTACCAGCGTGGAGATCGGACTGCGGGTAATGACAAACCCACCTACATGCTGTGACAGGTGGCGTGGGAAGCCGAGAATTTCCTGTACCAGGTTGTAGAACAGCTCTGCCTGCTCGCTGTGGCCGGCAACGCCCTGTTCTTCGAAGCGCTTGGCCAAATCCTTGCTGCGGTCCCACCAGGCAAGCGACTTAGCCAGGTCATCGACAAAGGTAGAATCCAAACCCAGCGCCTTGCCCACGTCGCGTACTGCGCTGCGAGAGCGATAGGTGATGACAGTGGCGGCCAGCGCGGCGCGGCGTCGTGAGTACTTTTCGTAGATGTACTGAATCACTTCCTCGCGACGTTCGTGTTCGAAATCTACATCGATGTCGGGCGGTTCGTCACGTTCGCGTGAGATAAATCGCTCAAACAGCAAAGACACCTGCTCCGGCGATACCTCGGTGATAAACAGGCAGTAGCACACTACGGAATTAGCCGCCGAGCCGCGCCCCTGGCACAGTATGTGGCGCGCACGGGCGAAGCGTACGATGTCGTATACCGTTAAAAAGTAGTACTCGTAATCGAGCTCTGCTATCAGGGCCAGTTCGGTCTCGATACGTTGCTGTATGGTTTCTGGCACGCCCTTGGGCCAGCGCTCCCGGGTGCCAGTAGTAACCAGCTCGCGCAGATACTGTTTGGCATCGTAGCCCGGAGGTACTACTTCTTCTGGGTATTCGTAGCGCAGTTCATTCAGTGAGAAGTTACACAAGTTGGCAACACGTAGGGTTTCGTCGAGTAACGCCTGTGGATAGAGCTTGTGCAATGTATCGAGACTGCGCAGGTGTTGCTGGCTGTTGCTCAGGCGCCGCCGGCCCAGCCGGGCGATGCTGGTGTTGTGCTGTAGCGCGGTGAGCACGTCGTGTAATGGCTTGCGACTGGCGCAGTGCATCTGCACGTTGCCACAAGCCAATGTAGGAATACCTAGCTCACTGGCGAGTGTTTGTATGGCGAGATAGCGATTGATCTCGTTATTGCCCAGCAGATAGGCAATGCCCACCCAAAGCCTGTCCTTACACAGTCGCTGCAGTTGCCTGCCATAAGCGCGTAGGGTTGAGTTATCTTCTGGCGGCAGCCAGATCAGCAGACAGCGTTTGAGATGAAAAATAACGTCGCGCAGAGTGACCCGGTACTCACCTTTGGGACTGCGTCTTCGCGCCATGCTGATCAATCCAGACAATTCGCTATAGGCGGCGCGTGAGGGCACCAACGCAACCAGCCGTATGCCTTCTTCCAGATTAAGTTCACTGCCAATAATCAGGTGCAGGCCTGATTCACTGGCTGCGACATGCGCTTTGACCACGCCGGCCAGTGAGCACTCGTCAGTAATCGCCAGTGCACGATAGCCACAGTCACTGGCACGTTCGACTAATTCGTGGGGGTGCGACGCGCCGCGCAGAAAGCTATAACAGCTCAGGGAGTGGAGTTCAGCATAAGACATATACTGTATATTTGTACAGTATATGGGTATTGTCAATTTCTCTGCCTACTGTGCATAGTCTGCGCCATATGCGAGGGGTACTATGAGGCAGTCATGAGGGTAAGTAGTTGCAAGCAGAATTGAATATACAGCGTCACGATGGGGCGCTTACTGCGCCTCTGGTGGCGCTGTTACTCAGTGCCGACCCCGATGAGAAGCAGGTGCGGCAATATATGCCCGGCGCTACGCTTCTGGTTGCTACAGCGGGCAGCGATACTGCGGGCGTTGCTGTACTGACCTGTGAGAAACACGTGTTTGAGCTTAAAAATATTGCAGTGGCACCATCCTGTCAGGGCATGGGTATTGCCAAGCGGTTGATTGCAGCGATTAAGCAAGAGGCTAAAGAGCAGGGGGCAAAACACCTGTTGGTAGGCACTGGGAATTCCAGTCTGGATCAATTGGCTTTGTATCAGAAGTGCGGGTTTCGAATGCAGTCTATCGACGTCGATTTTTTTGCCAGCTACCGGCCTCCAATCTACGAAAACGGAATACATTGCCTCGACAAGGTGATTCTATGCGCGAAGATTCAAGATTGAGTACTTGTCACCGTCAAAGCATAAATTACCAGGCGGTCTGATTTACCAAGAGGCAGTTTTGCTATTGGCCTTTTCAGCTATTTAGGTGCGACCAGTGCCACGTTTTAGTTAGAACGTAGCACTGGTTGGGTCAAGACACTGTAGTGTTATTTCTTCTGCGGCTGGCCGGCCAGGAAGATTTTAAGCATGTACTCAGTTTCCGGGCGCAGATTCTCGATACCCCCATACGGGACGCCAGTAGTCATCGGACGATCGGGATATTTTTGCTTCATGGCCATGTGGCGTTTGATCATGCCAGCAAACTGGCCACCCGCCCAAGGTCCATACTTAATACCATCTTCAGGGCGCTCTTCTCGGGGATCCCTGTAAAGGTCGTAGATAGGCGCAGCAATTGGGTTGGCCCCCGGCGGTGGTAAGTGCATCTTGTACTTATTCTTAACCACGGCCTTGAGGTGGGGGCCGTCGTAGATGTGCACATAGTCACGACGCCCTTTGGAATCTCCAAGGAACAGCAGGCTGGTCTGGTCGATACCATCAATAATCCGATCCCGGGGGATCTCGTCCATTGCGCCACCGAGGCGCGCAAAGGTGGTGTAGAGATCGGAGACATGAACGATGTCATTGACGTGGCTGCTGGGCTCGAGCACGCCTTTCCACTGCATATAGGCATTTACCCTGACACCACCTTCCAGAATGTCTGTCTTACCGCCGCGATACACACGGTCCGTAACACCTCCAATTCCAGCGTATTGCATGAATGGGCCGTTGTCGCCCATAACCACTACAATGGTATTTTCGGCGAGCCCGAGCCGGTCGATCTCCGCCATGATCTCGCCAATCCATACATCTACCTCGGCGATGCTCTCGGCGACAGTACCGCCGTTCAGAGTGCGCACTTCCTGCACATCACTGGGCACATAGGAGAGCGGGAAAAGCGGCCAGTAGTTAATGTAAAACGGCTTATCTTGCTTTGAGAGCTCTTGCAACTGACCAAGCATATTACGCTGGTAGCGCTCATTCATCTCACGGTACTTTTTCTGGTTCCACTCTTCGCCAGCTTCCAGATCCACTTCGTAAAGTTTGCCATCTCGAAATTCAACACCGGTGACCATGTGCGAAGGGTTGGCGACGAACGTATTATCGATAGTGTAGGTTTGCAGTTGGGTATCTGGATTCACACCCCGAATCACATCAGCATTCTGCGGATCCACGTGCATGATGGCGAGTTGGCCCTGTTGGTGAATTGGGAACTCGGCATGTATAAACCCCTGGTTACTCGCATAGGCTTGTTCGATGTCGCCCATGTGCCACTTGCCGACGTGTGACGTGTAGTAACCGGCTTCGCGCAGTACTTCGGCGATGGTTTTCTCCGAGGCAGGTAAACCGTCACCTGCCAGCGTTGCCTTCGCTTCCGTTGTGCCGGTACGGATAGGGTAGCGGCCAGTTGTCATGGCAACCCGGGTAGGTGTGCAGGAAGGCTCGGTGTACATGCGGCCAAAGGTCAAACCCTGCCTGGCCATGGCGTCAATATTGGGAGTGGAATAGCCGCGTGTTGGCGTCAGGCTGGGAGTGCCAATTTCACCAAAGCCAAGGTCATCCAGCAGAATGTAGACAATATTTGGTGGCTTGCCGCCGTTCCTCTCGCGAAACTCAGCGATCTTGGTATCGATAAGCTTGTCTTCTTCAGCCCAGCGTTTTCCATTCTGGACCTTTAATATCTGGAACTCTGCATCATGAACAATATCCTTGGCGATAGCTGGTGCAACCGAGATGGCACCAATCATCGCCACTGCGGCGGTTAGTCTTTTCATGTATTTCACCTTTGCGGGTTGCTCTAAAATTGGCCTGATAGGCTCCAGACGTGCATTTCTGATGTAAGAAAACGTCCAAACTCTGGCGGTAATGATACGGTTTTTGCAGCGAAATCGCTATCTTGGCGGCTTAGGTAAGGGCAAGGGCAAGGGTTGCCCACTAAATACGATGCTCGCCCTATGATGGTAGTGATTACACGGGGGAGTGGGGTAGTGCCTATTTCCAGATCGCGCGCGGGCAACAAACTTTCTGACAACTTTGCTTTAGCCTTGGTGATATTCTTAGAGTGCAGCAGTGGTTCTGTTCAGAACCAAGATACCCAATTGGAGAGATAATGAGCGAAATGCCAGGATGTCCACAGTGTTCGTCTAATTATGTTTATGAAGACAGGGATCACTATGTCTGTCCCGAGTGCGGGCATGAATGGCAGCAAGGGGGCGCTGTAGAAGAACTCAGTGAGGGAGTTATCGTCGACGCCAATGGCAATGCGCTCGCTGAGGGCGATACGGTCACGGTTATAAAAGACCTCAAGGTGAAAGGTTCATCTTCCGTGGTAAAGGTTGGCACCAAGGTAAAGAACATTCGCCTGAACCTGGAGGGTGATCATAATATCGACTGCAAAATTGATGGTATCGGTGCGATGAAATTGAAATCCCAGTTCGTTAAAAAAGCTTGATGGCTATCTACGCGTTATGAAAACCATCGGTCTATTGGGCGGCATGAGTTGGGAGAGCACCGCGCTCTATTATCGTCTGATTAATGAGGCAACCCGCAAGGAATTGGGGCAGTTGCACTCGGCGCCTATTGCAATGGTGAGTGTGGATTTCGCTGAGATAGAACAATTGCAGCAGCTCGGTGCCTGGCGCGACGCAGGAGCGTTACTGGCGCAACAGGCGCAACGGGTTGAGGCAGCTGGCGCCGACTTTTTGCTGATCTGTACTAATACGATGCACAAGGTTGCAGACGAGGTGGCCGCCGCTATCTCTATTCCTTTGTTGCATCTGGCCGACGCCACCGCGCTTGAGGTGGTAGCGACCGGGCTGTCATGCGTTGGCCTGTTGGGAACGCGCTTTACCATGGAGCAGGAGTTTTATCGTAGCCGTTTAGAGGCGCATGGCTTGCAAGTGCTGGTACCCGCCGATGATGATCGGGACATAGTACATCGTGTTATCTACGAGGAGCTTTGTCTTGGTCGGGTGGAAGAGCGATCCAGAATTGAGTATCAGCGTATTATTGAAGAACTTGGCGCACAGGGAGCTCAGGCGGTTATTGCCGGCTGTACAGAGATTACAATGTTGGTTGATCCGAAGCACAGCCCACTCAAGATGTTTGATACCACGGCCATTCATGCTCAGGCTGCAGTTACCTTGGCACTTGCTAATGACTCTTGAGACCCGCGAAGGTTTGCCAAGTGTTCGGTAGTTGCCGCTGTGGGAATATCGAACTGCATTGGCAGTTGGTTGACCATTCTTTAGTGCCGCGCTGTTGTCAGTGCGAGTATTGCTTGCCCAGAGAGCTTGCCTGGGTGAGTAAGTCCGGTACCCGGTTGCGATGTGTCGTTCGGCGCAGCGCGTTTTATCGTACGGTTACCCATGGCACACAAACAGCTCAGTTCCATGAATGTACATTTTGTGACACGCCGGTACTTGCTTCTAGCGAGGTGGAGGGCGATCACTATGCTGTGGTTAATGCAGCTTGTATGCAGGCGGCGGGGGCCTTCATGCCCGGGCGGTCGATCTCGTTTGCAGATGAGACTCTGACGCAGCGGCAGGATAGGCGCAAAGCAAATTGGTGTATGTTCGATGACCTTCAAATAATGGATACAGGAAAGCATTAGATGGTTATAGACGCGAGTGTGGTGCGCGACAAACTGCTGACGGTAGTGGTGCTGGTATTGTTGGCTGGCTGTACTGGTATGCCCGAGGGCGTATCTCCCGTGGGTCAGTTTGAGTTACCCCGTTATCTGGGAAACTGGTATGAGGTTGCTCGGCTGGATCATAGTTTTGAGCGTGGTTTGGTTGATGTCAGCGCTAACTACTCAATGCGTGATGACGGCGGTGTGAAGGTTATCAATAGAGGATTTTCTACAACTGAGCAATCCTGGAGCGAGGCAGAGGGCAAAGCCTATTTCGTTGGCGAGCCTGATCAGGCGCATCTTAAGGTGTCATTCTTCGGCCCTTTCTATGGTTCCTACGTGGTATTTGAATTGGATCCGGACTATCAATACGCTTTTATCTCGGGCAATACGAATGATTATCTATGGTTGCTTTCTCGTACCCCTCAGATCGATGACACTGTGCGCGAGCGCTTTATCGAGCGTGCCAATGCCCTCGGATTTGCTAGTGACGATTTGATCTGGGTGGAGCAGGGGCGCAACATAGAAAACGACAGCGCCGCCGATTGAGTTTTACGCAAATACACCATGAATAAACCACTGGCGTATCCGCCGGTCGCGAAACACCCAGTAATATTGACCACTGCCGTTCTGGGCAATGTAGTAGTCGCGACTAACCGGCTCACTCCACCAGTTGTCTTCTATTCTTTCTGGGCCGTACACCAACGTTAACTTGCCATTCCAGTACAGTCTTGGCCCGTTCTGTTGCACAGGTTCAGGCCGGGGCATCAGCCAGAACGGGCGTTGGCCGCATTCCTGACTACCGGCGTCGTTCTGGCCCGGGTTTTCAGGACTGAGGTGAACGGCGTATTCAGGCAGGTGTTCGTCGCGACATCCCAGTTTAGCAATTGCCTGTAGTCCGAGTCGGCTGCGCAGTCGATCAAGTAGGCTGCCCAGTGGCTCTCGCTGATTGTTGGGGCTGAACAGATCGGCACTCTCAAGCTCTCCTGCGCGTAGGTGTTCACAGCACAATATGATGCCTTCAACCCCTACGCCCACCGGGTTCTGTTCCAGGCGGATGCGAGTAAGGCTATGCCAGTTGCGCCAGTCACTGTGACTGGTCGTGCTGCGCACGCTCATGTTGTGCGCGGAGCGATCGACACCAATAAATTGCCAGTTGATGTCACTGGTTTGCAACTGGGTATTACGCAGAAAATGACACAGGGACTGCAGCAGGAGTTCGATGGCAGGCTGCATTTCCTCGTTGGCTTTGACCTCGTAGCCAAACCAGTAGGCATCACTGAACTCTGCTGGAGGCTGGAAGTTGGTCTGCAGATCTTCTTGCTGCCCCAGTGCTTGCTGCAAAAAGTGGGTAAAGTCTTTGCCGCAGCGTCGACCCAATGCGCTACTTGGAAGAGACAGGATGTCCCGAAAATGATGTAGCCCTGCTCGGCGTAGTGAGTCAACTTGCTTGGTAAAGGTGTCGAGTAGAGTCAGTGGTAGGGGAGCAAGACGTTCTTCAAGTGGTTGCTCAAATGCCAGCGCCGTACTGCTGTCGGCGAAGGAGAGTAACCAGGCGGCCTTGGGTGTGGCGGCCAGACCATACTGTGCGCTGACATTACGGCTGCTTATGCCGGCTCTTACTTCAGCTAGCAGTGCCTCCAGCCCTTTGAAAAGACTGATACAGCCGCCGATCTCCAGCTGCAGACAGTTCTCCCGGTAGTCGTGCAGCGTGGGGGTAATACTGTAAGCCCAGCAGCAGAGCTGATGCATATAACGCTGCTCGCTGTCGGTGTCGCGCTCCAGTAACTTAACTGGCTCTGCTCCTGCCAGCGCACGCACGGTTGCGGTGCCCATATCCGGGCATATGCCTAAAGTGCTGGCATTGTCGTTGGCGCAAATCACACGCTGGCGGGCTAGCACAGCAATAGGTTGATCCTCGCTATGGGACAGGGCTTCGAGTGCAAGCCGCTCAAAACGCAGGCATAGCCAAAGGCTCACCGCAGGCTCCTGTGCCAGCAGGGCCTGCCGGGAGAATTTCCGGGGGGCAGGAGGGGCATTCTATAGTCATTAATACTGTACATATATACAGTATTAATGAGAAGTCCAAAAGTGTCCATCGCCTGCACAGCGAAAGTGGAAATTTTTGCGCAATTACGGCACTATGCGCGCCATTTTTGACGGCCCAAAGGCTGTCAAAGCCGTAATTACACCCTACTGCAGGTCTATCAACAGAGCTGTAGGAACCAGGAGACCAAACTTGAAGACACTATTTACAATGGCAAGTCTGGCTGTCGCCGTTACGCTTGCGCTAACTGGCTGCTCCGCAGACGAGAAACCCGTTGCGGAAGAAATGACACCAGCCGTCGCTGAAACCGCTGACCAGCCGGCTCTAGAGCCAACATCAAACGCTGCAGTTGCTGCCGCCTTCAGAGCCTTTCTCGACGAGAACTACGCTGTCGATATGGCGCGCTATCCGCAGACCGCCACGTATCGTGGTATCAAGACTAATCAGGATAAGTGGAACTCTGCTGCCGAATCATTCAGGCAGGAAACGCGCGCAATGAATGAAGCGCGCTTGCAGCAGCTGGCCGAATTTGATCGCGCCGCGCTGGATACCGCCAATCAATTGTCCTATGACCTGTACAAACTCGGCTTAGAGCGCGCGCTGGTCTCGGATGATTTTCGTTACCACCGATTTGTTATTCATCAGCACCGTGGCCCGCATACCTCAGTGGCCAGCAGTCTGATCAATATCCTGCGAGTGAATGAGCTTAAGGATGCACAGGATTACATCGCGCGACTGAATGGCGTTGGCATCTGGTTTGATCAGGTCATCGAGCAGATGGAGATCCGCACGCAGAAGAATTTCTTGCTGGCAGACTGGCAGTACCCACCGATGATTCAGTCATCGAAGAATGTAATCACCGGTGCGCCTTATGATGAGTCGGGTAAGGACTCAGCCCTGTGGGCCGACTTCAAAGGTAAAGTTGCCGCACTGGATGTGGATGAGGCCACTCGCGAGACATTACTCGTGGAGGCGCGCACTGCATTGACTGGCGTGGTTAAGCCCGCCTATGAGCGATTGATTGCGGCACTGGAAGAGCAGGCTAAAAACGCGCCTGATGCCGACGGTGTGTGGAAGTTTGCTGAAGGCGACAAGTTTTATGCTCAGCGCCTGAACTGGTATACCACTACTGACTTGAGCGCAGACGAAGTACATGAGATTGGCCTGCGCGAGGTTGAGCGTATTCACGCCGAGATGGAAGCCATTAAGAACAAGGTAGGCTTCGAAGGTTCGCTAAACGAGTTTTTCGTCTTCATGCGCGAGGACGAGCAATTCTACTACCCAACCACAGATGAGGGGCGTGCCGAGTACCTGGCAGAAGCCACTCGCCTGATTGATGTCATGCGCGCGCGTCTGCCAGAAGTATTTGGCTTGCTGCCTAAAGCAGAGCTCACGGTTAAGCGTGTTGAGGCGTTTCGAGAGCAATCAGCCGGTAAGGCCTTCTATCAGGGGCCACCACCAGATGGTTCACGCCCCGGCATTTACTACGCCAACCTGTACAACATGATGGATATGCCCAAGTACCAAATGGAGGCGCTGGCCTATCATGAAGGTGTTCCTGGTCACCATATGCAACGCGCTATTTCTGTCGAGCTGCAGGGCATTCCAGATTTCCAGAAGTATTCGAGTTTCACCGCGTATACCGAGGGCTGGGGTTTATACACCGAGCAACTACCCAAGGAGATGGGTTTCTACCAGGACCCGTATTCTGACTTTGGTCGCTTGGCCATGGAACTGTGGCGCGCGTGCCGCCTGGTGGTTGATACCGGTATTCACCAGAAGCGCTGGACTCGCGAAGAGGCCATCGATTACCTGGTAGCCAACACGCCCAACTCAGTCGGCGACTCTACCAAAGCAATCGAGCGTTACATCGCAATGCCCGGTCAGGCTACAGCCTATATGATTGGGAAGCTCAAGATCGTTGAGTTACGTGAAAAAGCTCGCACAGCGATGGGCGACGACTTTGACATTCGTGCCTTCCACGATGAAGTGTTAAAAGATGGCCCTGTGCCATTGTCGATTCTCGAGCAGAAAGTCGATGCCATGATTGCGGCAAGCCAGGCAGGCTAGTCGCACATCTGCGTGTACACCGCAGTCCAGATATCAAGGTTTGCCTGACTGAACAGGCAGAAGGTGATGTCCAGGCTGCGGTATTCTTTGCGCGCTGCAACCGCTAGCGCAATTTCCCCTGCCTCTTCCAGAGGATAACCGTATACCCCACATGACACCGCGGGGAGCGCCACGCTGCGGCAACCATGTGTTACCGCGAGGTTTAGTGTGTGGGTGTAAGCACTGTCCAGCAACAGCTGCGGATCGGGGTCAAGTAGGTAGCGCGGCCCCACAGTATGGATGACATGTCGGCAGTTGAGATTGCCGGCAGAGGTAATGCGGGCTTCACCAATCGGGCAGCGTACACCATCGTGTTCAGGCACTGCCCTGCAAGCTGCCAGTAGGTCGGGCCCGGCGGCGCGGTGAATGGCACCATCAACACCGCCACCCCCAAGCATTTTCGGATTGGCGGCGTTCACGATAGCGTCTGCCTGTAGCGCGGTGATATCTCCGAGCATAAGGCGGATATGCTTCACTCAGGGCTCCTGCTTATGAACTCGCCGTGTTGATGCGGGAAACTTTGCTAATGCCACGGGCGGCCTGATCGGTCGCTTTTCGAAGTTGCCGCCACAGTTGGGACAGACGCCCTGCAGGGCACCCTCTACGCAGTCTTTGCAAAACGTGCATTCAAATGTACATATGCGAGCATCACTACTCTCTGGCGTTAGGTCGCAGTCGCAGCGTTCGCAGTTGGGTCGGAGCTCAAGCATTACAACATCCTTCGAATCAGACGCCGGCGTTCTCCAGCAGATAGGTGATAACGACTTTGATCAGGAAACCCAGGATCCCCATAGCTAAGCCAACATAGAGGATTATCGTGCCGAATCTTCCTGCATTACTGCGTTTGGCCAAATCCCAGACGATGAATATCATGAACAGGATAAGTGCGCCAACACCCAGTGTGACGCCATATTCGGTTAGCCATTCATCCATTATTGCATTGGCTCTGCGTCACTGCCGGCAAAATGCTATGCAATCTGGACAATTGCCTCCAGGTGACTGCTGGCCTTAAGGGAGTTGGTGATCAGGCACGCCTCTTCGGACTTATGCAACAACCGCTCAGCTTTTTCTGTATCTGTACCCTCA
Source organism: Halioglobus sp. (assembly GCA_039990395.1). Classification (GTDB taxonomy): domain Bacteria; phylum Pseudomonadota; class Gammaproteobacteria; order Pseudomonadales; family Halieaceae; genus CALINF01. The sequence continues at coordinate 39,249 of JBDXFZ010000041.1, read as the reverse complement.
GGCACGATCAACGTGACTTTCACTGTAATCTGGGTGAACTGCGTGTTGCGTTCTATGCGCTCCAGCTTGCCCTCGGCTGTGCAGGTGATACTTGCCCAGTCCAGTTTAGACGCACGTGATACGGCGCGAAACGTCAGGATAAAACAATCTGCAATGGACGCCACCAGCAGCGACTCGGGTGACCATTTATCGCCGGGACCGCCAAACTCTGCCGGAGGGGCCGTAACAATTTCGCTCAGGTCGTCGGCTTTAACGGAAACATAGCCGTCTTGAGCAGCGGTTGCGTGAACGCTATAGAGATGAGGAAGGTCTTGCATGCCAATATCAATCCATAGGAAATATTCAGGCAAACAGTTATAGAACTATTTTGGCCGCTTGCCAATTGCGGCACATCAAGTGCTGGTTAATCTTCGCGCAGCGCTCGGTTCATACTGTTTTGACAGGTTGAGCATTGGTCGATGGGAAGGCCCCGTGCATCTATGCGACCCATATCAGTAGTTCGCTACCGCCCCTCCATGCCTTGCCGATGTGTCAAATGACGTGGCCGGTAACTCCCACAACTGTGGCTGATGGGGTACATCTTCCGATGGCGGCAGCTCAACATCCATATACTGCTTGCCACCGCGTTGTTTGAGGATGTGCACCTTGCGGTATTCGCGCATTTGCAGGCGCAGGCCGGCCGGCGCATGGTTATGTGCGGCTTCGGTAGGGCGAAACAATACTCCCAATGTGTCGGTGCCTGCTGCGGCTAACTGCAGCTTGCGCAGTTCGCTGTAGCGGTACTCACTGGCGCCGAGCCAACTGAATACTGCGCTGCAGGTGGTGCTGCGCAAGGCCTGCTCGGTGCTCCACAGCAGGTCTTCGCGACTTTGTGGATGCACCAGCAATATCTGTTGTGAGTCGATACCACGGGCTTCCAACAAGGGCGCATAAGGCGTGTAGGGTGGGGCAATGAATACCTGCCAGCGGCCCTGGGTGCTCAGTTTTTCCATGGCCGGTAGAAATACGCCCATGGCCCCCATGCCGTTGCTGTCGCTGAGCAATTCGATGGTGTTGCCTGTGGGCCAGCCATTGCCATGCAGCGCAGAATCCAGCGTGCTGTAGCCACTGGACAGGGTGTCGGGGTGATGCTCGGCGCCGTTGGCGGAACTGCTACCCAGCGGAAATGCGCTGGCTTGTCCACGCCAGGTGTCCTGGCGGCTAAAGACTTGCTGTAGTGTCTCGTTCATGGCAATTAACCTCGTGGGGGAGTGTGTCTCAATATACTGTATGTACGTACAGTAGTCTGCTTGGAGGTAGAAAGCAAGCCTGTATCTGGTAGCAAACCAGGCGGTGTTAAAAAGTGGGCAGTGGCTGTTTAGAGGGATGAGCGGGTATGACTAAGGATGGACGCACCGCGCTATGCGCGGTGCTCGGTGTGCTTCAGTAGGCAGTCTGGCGTGGTACTGGGCTACGATTTGTTCCCAGCGCTACACCTAAAATCAGGTCTTCAAGATTGTTCCATGGATCCCCACTGGCAAAGCCCTTGATGGAGCCGTCGGTAACTGCAGCTTGATCGAGCAGTTGGGATATACCGTCGCGCTCATGGCGCGTCAGGGCGGCCTGCATGAGGCTCATGCGATTCTTCCACACACGCCTGGACGAGAGAGCCTGTTGTGGTCGCTGGCCCCGGTCGCAGTCTATTCGTGCGTCGTACAGTGTGCGCAGCTCACGAATAAACGCCCACAGCACCACACTGGGCTCCGTGCCTTCACCGCGCAGCCCGTGCAACATGCGCAGGCTGTCTCGCGCATTGCCGGCCAGTGCCGCATCGACCATGCCAAACAAGTTGTAACGGGCATTGTCGAGCACGGCGTCGGTCACAGCTTCAACATTGATATGCTGATCGGTAACCAGCAGTTTCAGTTTTTCTATTTCCTGCGCTGCCGCCAATAGGTTGCCTTCCACGCGATCTGCAAGCAATTGAACGGCATCTTGATCAATTGTCATGCCAGCGGCTCTAACGCGCTGCTGCAACCAGCGCGGTAGTTCACGTGCATCTATGGGCCAAATCTGAATGGTGACGCCTGCCTGATCAAGAGTCTTATACCATTTGCTGTTAGTAGATTGTTTGTCGATCTTGCCTGCGATAATTAACAGCACATCGTCCGGGCTGGCGTGTTCGAGATACTCGATGAGAGCTTTACTGCCATCGGCGCCGGGTTTGCCGCTGGGTAGCCGCAGCTCAACTAACTTGCGCTCAGCGAACAACGACATGCTGGTGGCATGTTGCAGGATTTCATCCCAATTAAAGTTGGATACGCCAGCGTCAACAACCTGGCGGTCAGAGCAACCCTGCTCACGAGCGGCGTTACGCACGGCATCGGCGCACTCCTGAACGAGTAATGATTCGTCGCCGCTGATTAGATAAACGTTGTGTAGCTGTTGTTGCAGCTGGCCGGCGAGTTTCTCAGGATAAACGCGCACTACTTGATGCTGGCGACGTGAAAATCAATCCTGCGGATAATCTGCTGTGCAAGCTCGGTACGCATTTCGTCCTTGAGAATACGGACTTCTTCAGCCTTGCCCACCACATTGCTCGGATCGTTTTCCATTTGCTTGATAACTTTGGCTTCGGTTGGTTCTATTTCTTCTTCGCCGCCAGCCTGTGTGATGCTAAATGTACTGCGCATTGAGAGTTCAAACTCGGCAGCCCGGGCTTCGGCATTGATAGAAAGGTTGCGCTGAGAAAAAATTTCGGGGCCCAGATCAAATATGTACGCAGCCTCGCTACGATCAACCCACTCGATACCGCTGGCGGCAAAGCGCGCCGCTACCTCACGACTGAGTTCGCTATTGGGGTTAGACGTGACCAAATGCATCTTACGCCAACTATCAGGCAGAGCTGTGGCCGAATTACTGCCACGCAGGTGGAACCCGCATGAGCTCACCATCAGTAGCATGGCCACAACAATCCAGCCTCTGACTGAAAAAGCCCTCATTGTTTTCTCGCTAAGTGTGGAGTTAGTTGGCAACTATATTAACCAATTTACCGGGTACCACAATCACCTTGCGCACGGTAACGCCATCGAGAAACCGCTGTACGTTATCTTGCCCGAGAGCCAGTGCTTCCACGGCAGCTTTATCAGCGCTGGCATCGATAGACATTTTGGCGCGTACCTTGCCATTGACCTGCACCACGATTTCGATCGTGTCACGAGTTAACGCCGATTCGTCATGGGTGGGCCAAGGCGCATTGATTACCTCGCCGTCACCACCGAGAGCCTGCCACAGGGCATGGCTGGCGTGTGGCACGATGGGGCACAACATCAGCACGGCTGCATTGATGCCTTCTGCGGCAACAGCGCGATCCTGCGGCTGAGTTTCATCAAGTTTGGCCAGTTCATTGCACAGCTCCATCACCGCGGCGATGGCGGTATTGAATGTCTGCCGCCTGCCGTAGTCATCGGTAACCTTGGCGATGGTCTCGTGAGTTTTGCGCCGCGCCGCCTTCTGGGAATCGTTAAGAGTGGCAACATCCAACGCCGGTACAGGCCCTGCCTCGAGATGGCGCGCCACCAGTTTCCATAATCGCTTGAGAAAGCGGTTAGCGCCTTCCACCCCTGAGTCCGACCATTCCAGTGACTGCTCAGGCGGCGCTGCAAACATGCTAAATAGCCGTACAGTATCCGCGCCGTAGCGATCGATAAGAGACTGCGGATCAACTGTGTTGCCTTTTGACTTGGACATCTTCGAGCCGTCTTTGAGTACCATGCCCTGTGTGAGCAGGCGCTTAAAGGGTTCGTCGGATGTCAGCAAACCTTCATCGCGCATCAGTTTGTGAAAGAAGCGCGCATACAAAAGGTGCAATATGGCGTGTTCGATACCTCCCACGTATTGATCGACAGGCGTCCAGTATGAGGCCCCTTCATCGAGCATCGCTTCGTCATTACGAGCGCTGGCAAATCGCGCGTAGTACCACGACGATTCCATAAACGTGTCGAATGTATCGGTTTCCCGCGTTGCGTGACCGCCACAGCCGGGGCAAGTGGTTTCGTAAAATTCAGGCATCTTCTTGATCGGTGAGCCTACGCCTTCGAATTCCACATCGGTGGGCAATACCACGGGTAAGTCTTTCTCGGGTACCGGCAATGCGCCGCAACTGTCGCAGTTGATGATCGGAATGGGTGCGCCCCAGTAGCGTTGCCTGGATACCCCCCAGTCGCGCAGACGAAAATTCACCGTGCGCTTTCCTTTATCCTCACTTTCGAGTCTGTCGGCGATGCCGTTGAATGCATCCTCAAATACCAGTCCGGTGTAGTCCCCGGAATTTACCAACACGCCCTTGCCTGTGAACGCCGCAGTTTCCAGGTCACAGGATTCGTCATTGCTGGGTGCAACCACCTGCACAATCGGTAGTCCGTACTTGGTCGCAAATTCCCAGTCGCGTTGGTCGTGGCCGGGAACCGACATAACAGCACCTGAGCCGTAGCTCATCAGCACGAAGTTGGCTACCCACACAGGCACTTGCTCGCCTGTTAACGGGTGCGTGGCCGTCGTACCGGTATCCATGCCCAGTTTTTCCATGGTGGCCATCTCGGCCTCAGCCACCTTGATATTGGTTTGCGACTCAATGAAGGCCGCCAGTTCAGGGTTGTTGGCAGCGGCGGCAGTTGCCACAGGGTGCTGGGGTGCTACGGCTACGTACGTGGCCCCCATCAATGTGTCTGGCCTCGTGGTGTATACGCTCAGTGCCTCCCCGTTAGACAGAGTGAAATCCAGATCAACACCTTCGGAGCGACCGATCCAGTTGCGCTGCATCGTTCGCACCTGCTCAGGCCACTCATCGAGCTGATCGAGGTCGGCGAGCAATTGGTCGGCGTACTCAGTGATCTTGATGAACCACTGGTCTATCTCTCGGCGCTCCACCTTGTTATCGCAGCGCCAGCAGCGTCCATCGACTACCTGCTCGTTGGCCAGAACTGTCTGGTCGGTTTCACACCAGTTCACTTCGGCCTTTTTCTTGTAGGCCAATCCCTTTTCGAATAAGCGTGTAAAGAACCACTGCTCCCAGCGATAGTATTGCGGGTTGCACGTTGCTATCTCGCGGTCCCAGTCGTAGGCAAAGCCTAACTCCCGCAGTTGCTCGCGCATATAGTCGATGTTCTCTGCCGTCCAGCGCGCCGGCGGCACATTATTTTGTATTGCGGCGTTCTCGGCGGGCAGGCCAAAAGCATCCCAGCCCATGGGCTGTAGTACATTCTTGCCCTGCATGCGATGAAAGCGAGCGATTACATCCGCAATGGTGTAGTTGCGCACATGCCCCATGTGCAGTTTTCCGCTGGGGTAGGGGAACATGGCCAGACAGTAAAACTTCTCGCGTGTATCGTCGTGTTCCACAGCAAAACTATTGTTCTCGAGCCAGTGCTGCTGTACGGCTTTTTCGATGACGCCCGGATTGTATTTGGCTTCCATTACTACGTAAGACTTCCGTTAGCTACGGCCTGGACGATCTGTCTCGAACCCAGTCTTTGCGCTGGTTTCGGGCGTTGATCCGGCCAAAAAATGAAGCGCGCAGTCTACCAGTTTTCCCGAACCGCTGCGATGGTCGTCAGTAGGGGAAAATGCCGATCTCTTGACCTGCGTCGTGGCAAATCCTGTTTTGCCCACGTACGCTGTTTAAATGAGAAAGACCAGTGACATCCTGTGGCAAGACACTCAGCATCAGGTGTTGTTCGAGATTCTCGATCTCATTCGCGATCCAGAGGCAGATGAGCGCGTTATCGAGCACCTGCGTGACTATACCGAGAATCATTTCTCGCTCGAGGAACGCTATATGCGCGAATTGTCTTACCCCGGGCTGGACGCACACCTGTCTGCCCATAATCGCTTTCGAGCGGAGATCGCAGAGATCCTCAGCGCTGGCCAGTTCGACGCCCAGTTTCGAGAGATCATCGGCACCTTTCTCACCGAGTGGTTGACCCGGCACGTATTTGGTATCGATAAAGAGTTGGAGTCGTTTCTTTTAAAAGCAGATGTCAGGTAGCTTTGCGCGCTGGGATGCGCCAAAACGCAGCGTACATTGCCAACATCAAGATGAGCGCGATGGCGCAACCAGCAATCACCGGTAGTGATCCGAAACTGCCGAACGGCGTGTTCCCCAGCATTACCCAGGCCTTACCAAATAATGTGGTTTCTACAAACTGCTCAGTACGGGCCTGAATCTGCCCGCGATGGTCGATGATGGCAGATACGCCGTTATTCGTGCCACGTAGCATGTACCGCCCATTTTCCAGCGCCCGCATCTGCGCCATCTGCAGGTGCTGCAATGGTCCAATCGACGCACCAAACCAGCTGTCGTTGCTGATGGTAAGCAGCAGGTCTGAGTCGTTGGCAGTACTGGCGACGAGGTCGGGATACACCACCTCGTAACATATGAAAGGCGCTACCTTGAATGCCCCTGCCTGCAGAAGCGGCTGCTCGCTGCCGCCGCTGCTAAATGCAGACATCGGAAGATCAAAAAACTCAATCAAACCTCGCAGCCATGATTCCAGTGGCACGTATTCGCCAAAGGGTACAAGGCGCTGTTTGTGATAACTACCTTGGCCTTGTCCAAGCGCAATAATACTGTTGTAGTAGGTGCGAGTCCCTGCATCTCGCATAGGGATACCCGTGATCAGCGTAGATTCATTGGCTGCTGCCTGCTCGGCGATCGGATCCAGGAAATCTTTGCTGCGCTCGTAAAAATTGGGTATTGCAGATTCTGGCCACAGAATAATATCTGAGCCGTAGGTTGAGTCCACGGACGTTTCAAACCGCTCCAAAATACGTGGATACCAAGCGCGTGACCATTTGTGCTCTTGCGGAATGTTCGGCTGGTACAGCGCCACCGAAAGTGGCTCTTGTGTGGCATTGGCTACCCATTGAATAGGTTTTAGAACCCCGCCGCCAACCCAGAACAAGGCGATTACGCCGCTGTAGGCAACGATGGCCAGCAACTGCCGGCTGCGCCAAGCCAAAAACAAACAGGTACCGGTGAGCGCACACACGAACGACAGGCCATACACACCCACAATCGGCGCCCATCCGGCTATCCACGTATCAATATGTGCATAGCCCAGATACAGCCACGGAAAACCCGTAAGCAGCCAGCTGCGTAGCCACTCGAACAAAACCCATAAGGCCGGAAACCCCATCAGCATCCCGCCGGGGAGAACGCGAATCCAGCGCGCATAGCACCAGCCAAAAAGCAGGTGTAGCAAAGCCAGTCCGGCGCAAAACAGGGCAGTGAGTAATCCCGCCAGCACGACACCGGCATTGCCGAACTCGTGGATACTGACATACACCCAGGAAACGCCAGAGCCGAATAGGCCCAGGCCAAACAGCCAGCCTCGCCATGCGCCCTGTCGTGGCGTGCAGGTGCACAGTAAGTAGGCATATATGGCACAGCTGATAATACCGGCGGGCCAATAGTTGAAGGGTGCCAGCGATAACGTGATCAGGGCGCCAGCCAGTGGTGCCAGTACAAGCACCAACAAGGGGTTCATGGCAGGAGGCATTGCCGCTGGCTGGGCTGTGGCAGACTGGCTGCGCGACACGTGATTTACTCTTCTACAGGGGGACGCATTCGCAGGCTGTGAATTTTGCGCTGGTCGGCGGTGATCACCTTGAACTCAAAGTTATTGATAGTAGTCACCTCGTTGCGCGCAGGCATATGGCCAAACGCCTGAATCACCAGGCCTCCAATCGTATCGAATTCCTCTTCGCTGAATTCGGTGTTGAAGTGCTCGTTGAAGTCCTCGATAGGCGTAAGTGCCCTGATAAAGAAGTCATTGTCACTTATCTTGCGGATATACATGTCTTCTTCTGAGTCGGTTTCATCTTCGATATCGCCGACAATCTCTTCCAACACATCCTCGATAGTAACCAGGCCCGCAACGCCGCCATACTCATCGATAACGATAGCCATATGGTTGCGCTTTTCCCTAAACTCCGTCAGCAGAATATTAAGGCGCTTGCTCTCAGGCACTACAACAGTGGGGCGCAGCAGGCTGCAGATTTCAAAGCTACTTCGGTCTTCATTCAAAATCTGAGGCAGCAAATCTTTGGCCAGCAGTATGCCCAGTATGTCGTCCGGATTGTCACCTACCACCGGGTAGCGGGAGTGGGCAGAGCTAATAATCTGGGGGAGGGCTTCCTCCAGTGTTTGATCTGACTTGATAACATTCATCTGAGAACGCGGAATCATGATATCCCGCGCCTGCAGTTTGCTCACCTGCATGGCGCCTTCGATGATACTGCGCGCACCTTCGTCGATAACCTCGTTCTCGGTGGCGACCATCAGCACGTCTTCAAGATCTTCTCGAGTGCGGGGTTCGGAAGAAAACAACAGCGCGACTTTCTCCAGCCAGGTTCTATCACCTGACTCGGAATGAAATCGATCTTCGCTCATTGGTTTCAGTGCTCCTGTGCAGCGTAGCCCGCATAGGGGCAAGGATAGTTCAGATTCTTCATTATGGCCGTTTCCAGCGTTTCCATTGTGTGTGCGTCTTCTGGCTCGATGTGATCGTATCCCAGTAGATGCAGCGAGCCATGCACGGCCATATGTGCCCAGTGTGCCTGCGCGGGCTTGTGCTGCTGCTGCGCCTCCCGAGTAACTACCGGTGCACAGATCACGATATCGCCCAGTAATGGTATTTCCAGCTCGGCGGGGAGATCAGAAGGGAAGGACAGTACATTCGTTGACCCGGTTTTGTCGCGATAGGTGAGATTCAATTCCGCCATTTCTGCTTCATCGACCAATCGCAAACTGACCTCTGCATTGGCTGGACCCTCTGCAAATCTAACGGCCGTGCCGATCCAGCGCGTGAGCTCTGAATCGGTGGGTACTGGCAGCTTGCTGGCATTCTGAATATCGACCTGAGGGTTCATCGCTGGTGTTGGTCGAGCGCCTGGGTCGTGGCTTCGTGGACGTCATAGGCTTCCACGATTCGCTGCACGAGGGGGTGGCGCACCACGTCCTTGTTGGCAAAGAATGTGAAACCGATGCCATCGACCTCAGTCAGTATATTGCTCACATGGGTAAGCCCCGACGGTACGCCGCGCGGCAGATCGATCTGTGTCGCATCGCCCGTAATGACGGCAGTGGAACCAAAGCCAATTCGCGTCAGAAACATCTTCATCTGCTCGCGAGTCGTATTTTGTGCTTCGTCGAGAATGATGAACGAGTTGTTCAGTGTGCGCCCGCGCATAAATGCCAGGGGTGCTACCTCGATAATATTGCGCTCGATATATTTGTTCACAGTCTCAAAGCCGAGCATCTCATAAAGCGCATCGTAGAGAGGCCGCAGGTAGGGGTCGATCTTCTGCGACAGGTCTCCTGGAAGAAATCCCAGTTTCTCACCCGCTTCAACAGCAGGGCGAACAAGTAGTATGCGCTTGACGCGTTCCTCAAGCAGAGACTCCACAGCGCAAGCGACAGCCAGAAATGTTTTACCGGTACCCGCCGGACCAACACCAAAATTGATGTCATTGTGCTTGATGGTGCGAACGTAGCCCTGCTGGTTGGTGCCACGGGGCTTGATTGACGCGCGCTTGGTACGTATGACCTGAATAGCCTCAACGGGCTCTACCTCATCTGCATTCGCCAGCCCCTCATTGCTTGAGTGCTGTAGTTGCAGATGCAGTGACTCGGGCGTGAGGGCCACGCCTTGGCAAACTTCGGCATACAGATGTATGAGCAAATCGCTGGTTGTGGATACGTTCACCGGCGGCCCGCTAATGGTGAACTGATTGGCGCGAGCGCTCACCTTAACGCCAAGTCGCGACTCTATCTGTCGCAGGTGAGCATCCAACTGGCCGCAAAGCATCGCCAGATGGCGGGCGTCATTGGGTTCTAGGGTGAGGCTTTTCTGAGTCGACGCAGGCGTCGCAATGTCACTGTTCAAAATGAGTCTGGGGCCACAGGGGCAATGTATGAGAACAAAAGGATATACCCTATTTCGGTATCGTCAACTAGGGCTTAGTGCGCCGCGCAGCGAGTTGGGCAAGGCCTGATGGATATCGACCTCAACGAACTGGCCGATCAGGGCGTGATTGCTGCAGCTGAAATTAACAACGCGGTTGTTTTCGGTGCGCCCCTGCAGTTGCCCCGGGTCTTTGCGCGAGACACCCGTGACCAGAATTTTCTGGGTAGTCCCTACCATTTGCCGGCTGATTGTCTGCGCCTGCTGCAAGATGCGACCCTGCAAGATCTGCAGCCGCTGCTTTTTGGTTTCCTCGTCAGTGTCATCTGGCAAGTCAGACGCCGGAGTGCCGGGTCTGGCGCTGTAGATGAAGCTGAACGATGTATCAAAACCGATATCTTCAATAAGTTTCATGGTGGCAGCGAAGTCGGCTTCGCTCTCACCGGGAAAGCCGATGATGAAGTCTGATGACAGGCTGATATTCGGCCGTATTTTGCGCAAACGCCGGATTTTGGATTTGTATTCAAGTGCTGTGTGACCACGCTTCATTGCCATGAGTATGCGGTCGGAGCCGCTCTGCACGGGCAGGTGCAGGTGATCGACTAGCTCCGGAATTTCGGCATAGGCATCGATCAGGGCATCGGAGAATTCAACCGGGTGTGATGTTGTGTAGCGGATCCGGTCAATACCGGGCACGCGCGCTACATAGGCCAGCAGTTCGGCAAAGTCGACAACCTCACCCAGGTGATTGTCGCCACGATAGGCGTTCACGTTTTGGCCCAGTAGGTTTACCTCACGCACGCCGCCGGCAGCGAGGTGTGCTATCTCGGCAATCACATCGTCTACGGGGCGCGAGACTTCTTCGCCCCGAGTGTAGGGCACCACGCAGAATGTGCAGTACTTTGAACAGCCTTCCATGATCGAAACGAACGCTGTTGGGCCATCAACTTTGGGCTCTGGCAGGTTGTCAAACTTCTCTATCTCGGGAAAGCTTATATCGACAACCAACGTACCTGCCGGCCCGCGTTGCTCCATCATTTCGGGGAGTCGGTGCAGCGTTTGTGGTCCGAACACTAGATCAACATAGGGCGCTCGTTTGCCTATCTCAGCACCTTCCTGGCTTGCCACGCAGCCACCCACACCAATCACAAGGTTGGGGTTTTTCTCTTTCAGGTGCTTCCACCGTCCGAGCTGGTGAAACACCTTCTCTTGTGCTTTTTCCCTTATAGAACAGGTGTTTAGGAGAAGCACGTCGGCATCTTCCGGATTGTCTGTTGACACCAGGTCATGACTGTCTTCCAGCAGGTCGCGCATACGATCCGAATCGTATTCGTTCATCTGGCAACCGTGGGTTTTGATGTAAAGCTTCTTGCTCACTCAGTCCTGCTCATCCCGGCGATTTCGCACCCAGGGTATTGGTTCAAAAAGGGCAGGGGAGTATACAGATTTCATAGGGGCAAACCTAGCCTGAATGGGGCTTGGCCACTGGAATTTCCTCGTGGTGGTGGTAATATTGCCGCCCCCTCGAATCCGGGGGAGTAAGTAGTGTCGCCTCCAATGGCGATCCAGAGGAAATTGATGGCTAACTATCCCGTTTACAAGGTGATCTTCCAGAACGGCAATCAGGTGTTTGAGGTGTTTGCTCAGCAAATCTACCAAAGCGACATGTGGGGTTTTATCGAGGTGGAGGAATTCCTTTTTGGAGAACGCAGCAAGATTGTGGTCGATCCAGGCGAGGAAAAACTGAAGAACGAATTCAGTGGGGTCAAGCGCAGCTATATTCCTTTGCAGGCCATTATTCGCATAGATGAAGTTGACAAGGAAGGTACAGGCAAGGTGTCGGAAACCAAGCCCGGCGAAGGCAATGTCGCCAGCTTTCCATTCCCCGGTACACGGCCTGATCAGAAGGGTACGGAAGAGTAAATCCCTTGCTAATCGGCCGGTGAAGTCGGCCACGGCGGTTGAAATACCGCGTTTCCCCCCCCATATCTCTTGCGTACCCACACAACAGGTCTGTTGAGCATGCAAGACGATCAGCACAATGATGAAGTCGAGGTATTACCCTCTGACGAGAACCAGCATACGCCAGCCGTGGCGGATGATGTGCTGCCCGATACACTTTACCTTATGCCCATTCCTAACCGGCCGTTTTTTCCTGGTCAGGCACAGCCCGTACAGATCAATCCGCAGGAGTGGACATCCACATTGGAAGCCGTGGGCAAAGAGCGGCAAGGTCTGGTGGGACTTTCTTTCGTAAAAGAGCGCGACAAGCGGCAGGTCGACCCGAGCGAGTTCCCCGAAATGGGTTGTGTGGCCAGACTGCACAAGCCGCCGGCGATGCAGGATTCAGAGAGTCAATTCCTGGTGCAGGGAATCAAGCGCTTTCGCATTGTGCGATGGCTCAGCAATAAGCCGCCCTACCTGGTTCAGGTTGAATACCCACGCAGCCAGGGTGACCGCGATAGCGATGAGATCAAGGCCTATGCCATGGCCCTGATTAAGGAAATCAAGGAATTGCTGCCTCTGAACCCGCTGTACAGCGAAGAACTCAAACAGCACCTTGCCAACTTCAACCCCAATCAGCCCAGCCTGCTGGCAGACTTTTCGGCGGCGCTCACCACGTCATCTGGCGAGCAGCTACAAGAAATTCTTGAGACTCTGCCACTGAGATCTCGCATGGAGAAGGTGCTGCAACTCTTGCGCAAGGAGCGTGAAGTTGCTGAATTGCAGGGTCAGATCACCAGTCAGGTGAATGAGAAGGTGACCGACCAGCAGCGGGAATTCTTTCTGCGTGAGCAATTGAAAATTATCCAGAAAGAACTGGGCATTTCCAAAGACGATCGCACCTCCGACGCAGACATGTTTCGCGAGCGTCTTGAGGCACTGGTGCTGCCGCCGGCTGTTGCCAAGCGCATTGATGAAGAGATGCAAAAACTTGAGATGCTGGAGTCGGGCTCGCCCGAATACGGCGTGACCCGCAATTATCTCGATTGGGCTACCTCCGTGCCCTGGGGGTTAACCTCAAAAGATAAGCTGGATCTCAAACACGCGCGCAAAGTACTTAACGTCCATCATGAAGGATTGGAGGATGTGAAAGCACGCATTCTTGAATTTCTGGCGGTGGGCTCTTTCAAGGGAGAGATAGCGGGTTCGATCCTGCTATTGGTTGGCCCTCCTGGTGTGGGTAAAACCAGTATCGGACGCTCTGTTGCCGACGCATTGGGGCGTGAGTTCTATCGCTTCAGCCTTGGCGGTATGCGAGATGAGGCTGAGATTAAGGGCCATCGTCGTACCTATGTTGGTGCGATGCCAGGCAAGTTTGTTCAGGCACTGAAGGAAGTGAAAGTCTCTAACCCGGTAATCATGCTGGATGAAATCGATAAGATCGGTGCGTCCTTTCGGGGCGACCCGGCGTCCGCATTACTTGAGGTACTGGACCCGGAGCAGAATAGTGAGTTTTTGGATCACTATCTGGATCTGCGGGTGGATTTGTCGAAAGTCCTCTTTGTCTGCACCGCTAATCAGCTGGACACGATTCCTGGTCCCTTGTTGGATCGAATGGAAACTTTGCGCCTGTCTGGCTACGTGGCAGAGGAAAAGCTCTCGATTGCGCGCAAGCACCTGTGGCCCAAGCAATTGGATCGTCATGGACTAAGCGAAGATCAGTTGAAGATTAATGACGCCGGCCTTAAGTACGTAATCGATTCCTATTGCCGTGAGGCAGGCGTGCGTAATCTCGAGAAGCAGCTCTCTCGCATTATGCGCAAGTCGATTGTGAAGCTGCTTGAAAGCGATGAGACAAAACTTCGGGTCGGCAAAAAAGATATAGAGGAACTGCTTGGGCAGCCGCCGTTTACCGCAGACAAGCCACTGCGAGGTGTGGGAGTGGCTACCGGGCTCGCGTGGACCACGATGGGTGGCGCAACCTTGCCGATAGAAACATCCCAGATCCATACCCTCAATCGCGGCTTCAAATTAACCGGACAACTCGGCGATGTGATGCGCGAATCGGCCGAAATAGCTTACAGCTATGTCATTGCGCACCTGAAGGACTACGGCTGCGATCTCGATTTCTTTGATATGAGTATGGTGCATATGCATGTGCCTGCAGGCGCTACGCCCAAGGATGGTCCCAGTGCGGGTATCACCATGGCAACGGCCTTGGTATCACTGGCGCGCAAGGAACGCATCAAGCGGCCATTGGCAATGACTGGCGAACTGACGCTCACGGGTCAGGTATTACCGGTTGGCGGCATCCGTGAAAAGGTGATTGCGGCGCGTCGCAGTAAAATTATGGAGTTGATCCTGCCTCACGCCAATCGAGCTGATTTCGATGAGCTACCGGATTTCTTACGCGAGGGAATGAACGTACATTTTGCGCGCAGCTTTAGAGAAGTGTTCGAATATGCGTTCCATGAACACCGCCTGGAGAAGTCTTTACACTGATCCTGGGGCACGAGCACTGATGACAGCGCGCCTGGGTGCTGGATGGCCCTCTATGGATTTTGTGGGGTCATTGGGGTCAAGAAAATTGGCGAGCGAGTGAAACCGCATCCAGTCTGTGCTGCGCTGCTCCTCGGTCGTGGTGGCAGCCACATCCACAACCTCGGCATCCACAAACCCAATCTTGCGCAGCCAACTTAGCAGCGTCGGGCAACTCGGTAGAAACCATACATTGCCCATTCGCGCGTAGCGACCTTCTGGTACCAACGCAGCGCCTTCTTCACCCTCTATCACCAGTGTCTCCAGTATTAACTGTCCGCCGGGCCGCAGGCAGTTGCGCAGGTCCATTAAATGATCCATGGGTGAGCGGCGATGGTAGAGAATGCCCATCGACAGTGCGGTGTCGAAGGCCTGGAGCTTGGCTGGTACGTGCTCTATCCCTACCGGCAGCACCCAAGTGTCTGGGTCCCTCAGGTACTTCTGCAGCGCCCAGAACTGCATGACAAAGAGTGGCGTGGGGTCAATGCCAATCACTTCGCTGGCGCCTGCACCGCGCATGCGCCAGCAGTGGTAGCCACTGCCACACCCTACATCCAGTACACGTCTGTCTTGCAATGAATCCAGCGCGGGCAGGATTCGATCCCATTTCCAGTCTGATCGCCACTCGGTGTCTATATGCAGACCAAAGAGCTCGAACGGACCCTTGCGCCAGGGATGCAAACCCATAAGTGCTTCGCGCAACTGTTGAAAGACCTGTGCGTCCAGCGGTGAGTTTGTGGCCGCCCCGACACGCGCCGCGTCCAAAGTAGTTGAATCGGGCGATATGTTGGGCAGCGTATCTACGCAGGCCTGCCAGCGGGCAAGGTCGCCATAGCGCTGTTGGGAAAGCCCTGCTTCAATCTGCGCCGGCAGTAATTGCGCCCACTTTGCCAGTTCGTTGTCGCTCCATTTCTGAATGAGCGGTTGGTAGTCCATTATTTCAGCGCAATCATTGAGGCGAAGTTAAAGCACTGGAACCACACATCACAACTGCTAAAGCCCGCCCGGCCGATACGTTCTTTATGGGTTGCCAATGTTTCAGGCAGCAGCACATGTTCCAGTGCATCGCGTTTTTGAGCTATCTCCAAATCGCTGTAACCATTGCTGCGTTTGAATTCGTGGTGTAAATCAATATTGAGGGCATCAAGATGGGGGTCTTCAAACTGCACTTTCTCTGACAACACCATGATGCCGCCTGGCTGCAAGCCATCGTAGATGGTGTGAATAACCTCGTCGCGTTGCTCGCGCGGAATGAACTGCAATGTGAAATTGAGTACCACGATAGAGGCATTCTCTATGCTTACTTCCTGCAGGTTGGATGCCACCAGCTTTACAGGTGTGTCGTGGCTATCGGTGTCGATGATGCTTTTGCTGCGCTCCAACATCGCTGCAGAATTGTCTACCGCAATAATCTGGCAGTCCTCGCACTGGATGTTTTGCCGCATGGCCAGTGTAGATGCGCCCAGTGAACTGCCAAGGTCATACAGGTTGGTGCCATTGCGCGCATAGCGCCGAGCGAGCAGTCCGGTCATTGCGACGATAGTGGTGTAACCGGGCACAGATCGTTTGATCATGTCCGGAAATACATTCACTACAGATTCGTCAAAGCGAAACAAGCCTGGATCACCTAGCGACTGGGCATATATGTTGTCACGTCTGTCGGGGGTGTGTTGTTCTGTCACCGAGTCACCTGCTGCAAGCAAAGGCTGTGGAAAATGGGCGCGAATGGTAGCATGATCGGCCTGTTTGATCAGCGCCGAATCCGCAGTGCTTCACGGTGGGCTGGCGCGGGTAAATGCCGTCAAAGCGGACGAAACTATTCTGGGAGACACTATGCAAGGTACACATGAGTACGCGGGCGATGCGCGTAATGATGCGATCCTGATCGACATTAATGGCGAAATTCTGCCGCGCGAAAAGGCGGTCGTGTCGGTTTTCGATTCGGGCTTTATTCTCGGCGATGGCGTGTGGGAAGGTCTGCGGGTAGAAGACGGTACGATTCTATTTCTGGAGCGGCATCTTCAGCGGCTCTTTGAAGGCATGAAAACACTGGATTTCAAGCCGGACTTCACGCCGGAGTCACTGACCCAGCGTTTGTACCAACTCCTTGCAGCCAATGGCATGTCTACCGGGGTACACATCCGCTTGATGGTTACCCGAGGGGTAAAATCTACCCCGTATCAGGACCCCAGGATGACGATTACGCCGCCAACTGTCGTGATCATTCCGGAGTATAAGGAGGCGCTGCCAGAGAATGTGGAGCGCGGTGTGCGCCTGTATACTGTTTATGTGCGCCGTGGTTACTCTGATGTGCAGGATCCTACCCTCAACACACATTCCAAGCTCAATTGTATAGGGGCCTGTATTCAGGCCGCTAAGGCAGGATCGGATGAGGCACTGATGCTGGATCCGCACGGCTTTGTGGCTACCTGCAACTCAACGCATTTCTTTATTGTTCGCCATGGTGAAATCTGGACGTCTACAGGTGACTACTGTCTCGATGGAATCACCCGTGGCAAGGTGCTGGACATGGCAGCTGAACTCGGTCTCACCGCCAGGGAGAAAAACTTTACGCTGACGGACGTTTACAATGCCGAGGAGGCATTTGTTACCGGCACCTTTGCAGGGCTGGTGCCCGTAACAGAAGTCGATGGCCGAATAATCGGAGAGGGTACTGAGAGACCTATGATATCCAGATTACAGACGCACTATCGCGAAACAGTTCGCCGCTACGTCGAAGGCGCTGGCGCGACGCACCCGAGATCGTGATATGAGTGTTTCACGTATTGCTATGTGGTCGGGTCCGCGGAATATCAGCACTGCGCTCATGCGAGCGTTTGAAAATAGAGATGACTGCGCTGTTGTAGATGAGCCTTTCTATGGCGTCTATTTGCAGGACACCGGGATTGATCACCCGGGGCGGGAAGATATTATTCGTTCGATGGACTGCAATTGGCAATCTGTTGCACGCACGTTGTGTGAGTCGGCGCCGGATCACTGCAGCGTTTTCTACCAAAAGCATATGACGCAGCACATCGTACCTGCGATGGACATGAGCTTTGCCGAGTCACTGACCAATTGTTTTTTGATACGGGAACCGCGTCGGATTATTGCGTCTTATGTTCGCGTGCGGCCTGAGTTTACACTTGAGGAACTTGGCTTCCCGCAGCAGTTGGCATTATTTGAACGCCTTTGCAAGGCGCAGGGAAAGCCGCCAACGGTGATTGACTCGAGGGTGATTTTAACGAACCCAAGACGCAGTCTTGAAACGTTGTGTGCTGCGCTTGATATACCTTTTTCGGATCGCATGTTGTCATGGCCCGCGGGTCGGCGTGATAGTGATGGAGTTTGGGCGCCGCATTGGTATGCCTCTGTGGAGGCATCCCGTGGATTCGAACGACCAGAGGAGATTGCGCTGGAGCACGTGGAGATACCCAATCGGTATGAGTCGCTGTGCGAAGAGGCACAGGAGATCTATGCACGCATGGCGGAAAACGCACTTGTTTAAGTGCGAGGGGCGTTAGTGAAGCGGGTGTAGTTCTGGCGAGTCTAGTTCGCGCTGCGGATATGTTGCACGTCGTCTACCTGGCGCTCCGGCTGGCGAGTGCTGGAAGACAGGCTGGCAAACGGCGTCGAAGTTGATCCTTCGCCAGTATGTGTTTGCGCATGTGAAAACTTAATGCTGCGGAGAAAATCCACTAAGGTGGTTTTGCCTTCGTCTCTTCTAGTCATAACGAACTCTGAAATATTGCCTGTCACTACGTAAGGAGTGTAATTAGCGCGATCGACAAAGTGGCGTAAAAAGTCCCTACAAAATGTGTGACATAGTACGAAGAGCTTAAGAGCGTCGGCCAGGTGGCATCGATAATTCATGTGGCGTTATGTAGTGCGCACAACCGTATCGAGAGATAACGAGTTGCGCTGAATTTTCTAACTCAGGAGACGGCAATGTTTGGCAATACGGATAGCAACTCACACTTCCCAGATAAACAGACTGTGATTGCTGCCCTACAACTCGAAGCGCACATCGAGGGCGGCTATTTTCGGCGTACATTCCACTCCGATCACAGAGCAAAGCTCGATCTACCCATTGGAGAGCGATTCACACTGAGCTCCATATTCTACATGCTGACCTCGGACTCGCGGGTTGGGCATTGGCATTCAAATAAATCCGATATCGTGCACTATTTTCATCTGGGTTCACCCATCACTTACTTTTTGCTGCACCCGGACGGTGCGTTGGAAACGGCTACCCTTGGATCAGATTTCGCGGCGGGTCACCAACTGCAGCTGGCAGTTCCCGGCGGTGTCTGGAAGGCCTCTCACTTGCCCGCAGGCGACTACGGGCTGATTAGCGAAGCTGTCGCGCCAGGCTTTGAATATGAAGATATGACTCTGGGCACCGGGCGGCAGCTCTACGATTTGTTTCCGCAACACCGCGCAGTGATCGACAGTTATACGCGTGACTAATCCATAGTTCTGCGAGCCAGTAGAGGCTCAATCTTGTCTATCAGCGTGGCTAGCTCTGGCTTGTTTGCGCGAACTTCGTCGACACTAAGCCCGTCCAGCTCGTGTGGAAATACCAGCCAATCGTCAGTTTCGTGAATGAAGAAATCGGGCGCACCTTCAGTCTTGTTGTTGCCTGGCTTGTAGTAGGGCGTTGCAATCCGAATGTGCGGCGTATCCTTTTTACAGGCGTGCTTCAGGTCGGTGATTGCCTGGGTAATCGACAGGCCGGTATCGTGTACGTCATCCACGATCAGCAATGAATCCTCTGATTTCAGCCGACTGGCCAAGTAGTTCAAACCATGTACCTGTACCTGCCTGCTGCGTTCACCGATACCCGTGTAGGATGAGGTACGTATGGCAATGTGATCAGATTCTACACCCAGTACATCCAGCAGCTCTTGTACCGCGATACCTACTGGTGCTCCACCGCGCCAAACGCCAACAATGTAGTTGGGTCGGAAGCCGCTCTCGTAGACCTGCCAGGCCAATTGATAGGAGTCTTCCAGTAGTTGTTGTGGGCTGATGTAGTGTTTTTGCATTCAGGGCGATCCTTGTAGTGCATCTCCGCGTTGGGGGCAGGGCGTCAGGTTGCAAGGTTAGCATAGGGCCTGTTGGTTCGATGTGCGCGTCAGTGTTAGCTATAATCGTGCCTACGTTATTGGAGTTCGTTAATGAAGCCAGCACACTATCCATCGGCCCCTGCACACCTGTGGGAGCACTTCTATCAATTCACGCAGATTCCCCGCCCCTCCAAAGAGGAGGAGGCCATTCGCGCGTATGTTATCGATCGGGCCGAAGTGGGTGGGCATTCCTGGCAGATGGATTCGCAGGGCAACATTGTTGTCCGCGTGGCGGGTACCCATGGAATGGAGGAGTCGGGAACGGTCATTATTCAGAACCATCTGGATATGGTGACGGTGAAGACCCAGGACAAGACGCATGATTTCCACACCCAGGGGCTTACTCTCAAGGTAGAAGACGGCTGGTTAATGGCAGATCGCACCACGCTAGGCGCAGACAACGGTCTGGGTTGCGCAGCCGCGCTGGCGCTTATGACAGATGAGACGGTGGCTCATCCGCCACTTGAACTGCTGTTCACGGTTGATGAAGAGACGGGGCTGGGCGGCGCTCTTAATCTCGATGGCAGTATGCTTACCGGCGAACGTATGCTCAATCTGGATACGGAGGACTGGAACGAGCTGTACATCGGCTGCGCCGGGGGCGGCGGATGGCAATTCTCGCGCTCGTTTGATCAACATCCGGTATCGGCTGATACCCGTGTCTGGCAGTTGTCACTCAAGGGGCTGGCCGGTGGTCATTCCGGTATCCAGATCCATGAGCAGTTGGGTAATGCAATCAAACTGGTCGTGCAGTTCCTGCAGGGCATGCCGGGTGCGAGACTGGTGGGTTTTGATGCAGGTGTTGCACACAACGTTATTCCGCGTGAGGCGACCTTAACGTTTGCCAGCGAAGATCTGGATCACTCTGCACTGGTAGACCGCCTGGATACGCTTAAAGCACAGTGGCTAAGTTTCTTGCCGCCTGCCGATGGTGGGCTGGAAGCGCAGTTGAACGAGGTGCAGGCAACTGATGCGCTTTCAACTGTTGATACCCAAGCCCTGCTCAATCTGATTGCACTGTTTCCGCATGGTGCCCAGGCCTACAACCTGGAGCAGCCTGCTGACCTTGTCGACCTGAGTATCAATCTGGCGATTGCGCGATTGATTGAAGGTGAGCTCTTTATTGAGTCCAGTTTCCGCTTTTTTAACTACGAGCAGAGTCTACCTTTGCAGCAGGCAGTCGAGGGGTTGGCGCGCACATTCGAGTTGACGGTAGTCCCCGATGCCGGCTACCCCGGCTGGCAGCCTGAGTTCGACAGCCCTCTGTTGGCGCAGGGCAAAGCGATTCACGAGCGCCTATTTGGTATTGTTCCCGAAGTTAAGGCAATCCATGCGGGGCTTGAATGCGGTATCCTAAAAAGCAAGAAACCTGATGCGGATATTTTGTCCTTTGGGCCCACTATCCGCGGCGCGCACTCACCGACAGAAAGAGTGCAAATCGACACTGTGCCACCGTTTTGGCAGTACCTGACAGCGCTTCTGGCAGATATGTAGCGATACACACCTTTGGAAGGTAGCGCACGTGTGTTGTTGCAGCGCGCAGTTTGTCGCTAATAGCTGAATCACATTGCGCAAGCAGCAGTAGCAGTTCGACGCCGGTGCTACCGGCGCTATTATCAAAGTAATACACGCACAAAAGGAGAGACATCATGCTCGACTCACTGGAACGTTTGCCCCCTGACTCTATCCTCGGTCTTGCCGCTATTGCGCGCGCCGATACAAACCCTAACAAGATTGATCTTACGGTGGGCGTGTATATGGATGAGTCTGGCATTACGCCGGTGTTCGATGCAATCGCCAGTGCGCAGCGCACGTTGGTGCAGAACGAAACGACCAAGGTTTACATGCCGCCTGCTGGCGATGAGCAGTTCAACCTGGGTATGCGCAAATTGGTACTGGGTGAAGATAGCCCCGCCTTGCGTGACAATCGAGTGAGTAGTATTCAGACCCCTGGCGGCTGCGGCGCTTTGCGTATTGGTGCCGAGATCATTCAGGCCGCACGCCCGGGCGCGAAAGTGTGGGTGAGTGATCCTACCTGGCCTGTGCATATCCCACTATTGGGCAGCGTAGGGCTGACGTTCGAAACCTATCGGTACTACGATCCGGCGAGTCATGGCGTTAACTTCGACGCGATGGTAGAAGACCTCAAGCAGGCCGGCCCGGATGATGTGCTGCTGTTGCACGGTTGCTGTCATAACCCCTGTGGTGCGGATCTCACTCTGGAGCAGTGGGGGATCGTTGCAGACATGGCTGAGGCGCAAGGGTTTCTGCCGTTCGTGGATATTGCCTATCAGGGTATGGGTGATGGTCTGGAACAGGACGCTGCAGGAATACGTCTCTTGGTAGAGCGGTTACCTGAAGTCATTATCGCCGCATCGTGTTCCAAGAATATGGGCCTGTATCGTGAACGCACAGGTATCACGCTTTTTGTGTGTCGTGACACGGCCAATGCAGAGGCGTTGCTGAGTCAGGCGGCGGTAGCGGCGCGACGCGTATACTCTATGCCTCCGGCGCATGGCGCCATACTGGCAGGTAAAGTGTTGTCAGATCCGGCGCTCACAGCGACATGGAAGCAGGAGTTGGAAGGTATGTGCAGCCGCATCAACTCTTTACGGACGTCGTTGGTAAAAGAACTGGCGGCGCAATGTGATCGCGACTTCAGTTTTATTGCGAATGAAAAGGGAATGTTTTCGTTTCTGGGTCTAACCAAGGAACAGGCGGTGCGTTTGCGTAGCGAGCATAGTGTTTACATGCTGGATTCGTCGCGCATCAATGTTGCGGGCATTAACGCGCGAAACGTTGAATCCCTGGCCAAGGCTGTGGCTTCGGTACTGTAGAAAGCGCAACTGCGGCGTTATTGATCGAGGCAAGGTCAGCCTTCAAGGGCTGACCATCGCTCATACGCCAGCTCTAATTCAGCCTGGGTTTCCGACAACTTCTGCAGAGCGGGCTCGGTTTCACTGCTGGGGCGCGAGAAGAAGTCTGGATCACTCATTGTAGCTTCCAGCTCCTCTTGCTGTTTTTCCAGCGTTTCTATCTTGCCTGGCAGGGCGTCCAGCTCCCGCTGATCCTTATAGGATAGCTTGCGCGTTTCGCTCGATACCGGTTGGGTACTCGGCGAGGATGAAGCAACGGGCTGTGCCGGTTCGGTTGCCGTCGGTCTGAATTGTTCAACTTCAACCAGCTTGCCGCCGCGCCCTTCCCAGTCGCTGTAGCCGCCAGCGTGTTCGGTGATAACACCGTCGCCCTCGGCGACCAGCAGGCTGGTGACCACGTTGTCCATAAAATCCCGATCGTGGCTGACGAGTATCACTGTGCCCTCGAAGGTGAGCAGAATCTCCTCCAGCAACTCCAGTGTTTCGATATCCAGATCATTCGTGGGCTCGTCCAGTACCAGCATGTTGGCAGGCTTGCTGAACAAGCGTGCCAAGATGGCCCGGTTCTGCTCGCCCCCCGACAGGGCTTTTACTGGCGTGCGCACGCGGTCAGGGCTGAACAGGAAATCGCCAAGATAGGAAATGGCGTGCTTTCGCTTGCCGTTGATCTCAATGAACTCTTGCCCGCCGCAGACATTGTCGATCAGGTTTTTTTCGGGATCGAGCTTACCTCGGAGTTGGTCGGAGTAGGCGATCTCCAGCTTGGTGCCAAGCTTGATAGTGCCCGCATCCGGCTCCAGCCTGCCCAGAAGCAATTTCACCAGCGTAGACTTGCCTGCGCCGTTTGCTCCCACAATGCCGATGCGGTCGCCCCGCTGCACAATAGTGGAAAAGTTCTCTATCACCTTCTTGTCACCGAAGTGTTTGGAGATCTTGTTCAGCTCCGCCACTATTTTGCCCGAGCTCTGTGCCTCCTCAACATTGAAGTTGGCGTTGCCCGTACGCTCGCGACGTTCACTGCGCTCCTGGCGCATACTTTTTAGTGCCCTTACGCGACCTTCGTTACGGGTGCGCCGCGCCTTGATACCTTGTCGAATCCAGACCTCTTCCTCTGCGAGTCTCTTATCGAAGAGTTCATTTGCGCGCTCTTCTGCCAGTAATTGTTGCTCGCGATGCTTGAGAAAGCCGTGATAGTTGCCTTCCCATACCGTCAACGTTCCCCTGTCCAGCTCCGCTACGCTGCTCACCACGTTCTGCAAAAATCGGCGGTCGTGAGTGATGAGAATCAGTGCGCCACGAAATTGGCTCAGCTGCGTTTCAAGCCATTGAATAGCGGGTATATCCAGATGGTTGGTGGGCTCATCCAGAAGAAGAATGTCAGGGTCACACACCAGAGCACGTGCCAGGGCCACGCGCCGGCGCCAGCCACCCGAGAGCTCAGAGAGCTTTGCATCGGCCGGTAGTTGCAACTGGCTTAAGGTGGTGTCCACGCGCTGCTGCAGGCTCCAGCCGTCCACCGCCTCGAGTTTGTCTTGCACACGTGCCAACACGTCCATGTCGACATCAGCGCCTGCCAGCAGTAAGTGATGGTACTGGCTGAGCAGTTCACCGGCTTCTTCTAGCCCGCCTGCAACCAGATCAAACACGGTCGAATCCTCTGCTTCTGGCAGTGTTTGCTCTAACCGCGCCAGTCGTATTCCAGGACGTATCCAGCGCTCGCCGCTGTCGGGTTGAATATCGCCGGCCAGTAGCTTAAAAAGCGTGGTTTTACCCACGCCGTTGCGGCCCAACAATCCCAGTTTGGTGCCGCGTTGTATCGTTAATTCCACGCCATCTAAAATCACGTGGGTGCCAAAGTGCAGTTCTATGTTGTCAAGTTTGAGCAGTGGCATGGGGTAGCGTGATGTTCCAGTGTCCGGGGTGCCGCGCATTCTACGCGAGCCTGTCGCAGGTGCACAGTTTGTTTCAACAACGAAGCCGCTCGTCGATGACAGGATTTTTGCCTTGATGGAATTGCAACTTGCAGCCGCCGAAGGCACTCTTGCGCTTTACCTCTTCAAGGAACACACCGTGAGTCAGCCATTGTGGACACCAGATGCCGCGCGCATAGCCGATACCAGAATTAGCGCGTTTATGGCTCAGGTCAATCGGGACAACGTCGGACTGGCGCTTACGGACTATGCCCAACTTCACCGCTGGGCGATTGCCAACCCCGAGTTGTTTTGGGGTGCCGTGTGGCAATTTTCTGGTGTTATTGCGCAGACGCGAGGCGAAGCGGTGCTGGTAGATGCAGATCGCTTCCCTGGCGCTCGCTGGTTTCCCGAGGCGCGTCTGAATTTTGCACAGAACCTGCTGCGTGACCGCAGCGATAAACCTGCGTTGGTATCGCTACTGGAGAACGGTGAGCGTCGCAGCCTGAGCTACGCTGAGCTTTACCGGCGTGTAGCGCAGTTGGCTGCAAGCCTGCGCGTGCTGGGTGTGACAGCCGGCGACCGGGTTGTGGGGTTCATGCCCAATGTTGAGGAAACCGTTGTGGCGATGCTGGCTGCAACTAGCATTGGTGCTGTCTGGTCATCCTGCTCCCCGGATTTCGGTATCAATGGAGTGCTCGATCGATTTGGTCAGATACGGCCTAAAGTCATGTTTTGCGCTGATGGCTACTACTACAACGGTAAAACCTGTGACTCGCTAGAGCGCGTGAAATCGGTAGTGGCGGAGATCGATAGTTTGGAGGCGGTGGTTGTAGTGCCAGTAGTAAGCGCAACACCAGCGCTCGACGGTATACCCGGTGGTGTCTTGTTTTCCGACTTTCTGACGACTGCAGCCACTGACGTGGATTTTGAACAACTTCCCTTTGATCACCCGCTCTACATTATGTATTCCTCGGGCACCACGGGTGTACCCAAGTGCATTGTTCACGGCGCAGGTGGAACGTTGCTGCAGCACCTAAAAGAACATCAACTGATGGTTGACCTGCACCCTGATGACGTACTGTTTTACTTCACCACTTGCGGGTGGATGATGTGGAACTGGCTGGTATCCGGGTTGGCCAGCGGTGCAACGCTGGTGCTTTACGATGGCTCTCCGTTTGCCAACGATGGTCAACTATTGCTCGATGCCATTGATGATGAAGGTATTACGATCTTTGGCACCAGCGCGAAATTCATCGCCGCGCTCGAAAAGGCAGGCCATAGGCCAGCCGAGACTCATCGGTTGTCTACAGTCAAAACTATCCTGTCGACTGGTTCGCCGTTGTCGCACGAGAGCTTTGAGTATGTCTATCGAGACTTTAAGCAGGATGTCTGCTTGTCCAGTATTTCCGGTGGCACCGACATTCTCGCCTGCTTTGTTGGAGGTTGCCCTATATTGCCCGTGTACGTGGGTGAGATTCAGGGCCCGGGCCTTGGCATGGCAGTAGATATCTGGGATGACGACGGTCATTCGCTGGTGCAGGAGAAGGGCGAACTAGTGTGTACCCAGCCGTTTCCATCTTGCCCTGTGGGTTTTTGGAATGATCCCGACGGCAGTCGATTCCACGCAGCGTACTTCGACAGCTGGCCTAACATCTGGGCTCACGGCGACTATGGCGAACTCACAGAGCATGGTGGCTACGTAATCCACGGGCGCTCCGATGCGGTACTCAACCCGGGCGGGGTGCGTATTGGTACCGCCGAGATCTATCGTCAGGTAGAGCGAATTGAAGATGTTGTGGAAAGCATCGTAATTGGGCAGCAGTGGCATGACGATGTGCGGGTTGTGCTGTTTGTGGTGTTGCGTGAAGGAGTGACATTAACAGACGAGTTGCAGGCGAAGATTCGCCGCTCGATTAAGGACAACACCACGCCGCGCCATGTTCCGGCTCGTATCGTGCAGGTGGCAGATATTCCCCGCACCATCAGTGGCAAAATCGTTGAGCTGGCAGTGCGCAATGTGGTGCACGACCGCCCGGTAAAGAACACAGATGCGCTGGCCAATCCAGAAGCACTGGAGTTTTACAGGAACGTGCCCGAGTTACAGTCCTGACCAGGTATCGTGCGGGTTGCGAACTGCCCCTACCAGTAAATTCGGTTATCATTGCGGCCCTTTGATCGACGCTCCCAGACTATGAGCCTGACCTTACAATCTTCTCAACGCCAATACGATCGTCAGATTGCCGCGTGGCTGATTCTTTGCGCCGGCGTTATTTTTGGCATGATTTTGCTCGGTGGCGTTACGCGCCTAACCGAGTCTGGACTGTCGATGGTGGAGTGGCGACCGCTAATGGGTATTGTGCCGCCAATGAATGAGGCGCAGTGGATGGAGGTCTTCAACAAGTACAGGCAGTTCCCGGAGTATCAGAAAGTTAATAAGGGGATGAGCCTGGCCGATTTTCAGTACATCTTTATGTACGAATATCTTCATCGGGTGCTGGGTCGAATCATCGGTGTGCTGTTTTTCTTCCCAATGATCTACTTCGCGCTACGTGGGCGGGTAAAGGCCGGGTTGATGCCTAAACTGTGGCTCTTGTTTGTAATGGGTGGTTGCCAGGGTCTTATGGGCTGGTACATGGTGAAAAGCGGTCTGGTGGATCGTCCGGACGTCAGTCAGTACCGCCTCACGGCTCACCTGGGATTGGCGTTCCTCATCTATGCCTACATGTTGTGGGTGATATTCGACCTCTTGATGCCTGCTGCTCAGGCCGGATCCGCCGCGTTGGCGCGCTGGTCGAAAGGACTCGTGGTTTTGATCTTTCTGATGATTCTTTCCGGTGGTTTCGTGGCGGGCACCAACGCGGGCTTTTCTTACCCGACGTGGCCCAAGATGGGGCCATCGTTTATCCCCGAGGGCTTATACAACACCACGCCGTTTTGGCTTGCGATGTTCGAGGACGTGACTACGATTCAGTTCAATCACCGGATGTTTGCCTATTTGCTCGTGATCTTGATCACCCTGTTTGCGGTGAACGTGCTGCGCTCGAGGCTGGGTGGACGCAGCTATCTGGCCAGCCTGTTGATTCTGGTAGCGCTGGCCGCACAGGTGATACTCGGTATCTCAACGCTACTGCTTCACGTGCCAATACCATTGGCAGCAGCGCATCAGGGTGGCGCCGTGGTTTTACTGTCTGCGGGCTTGTTCTTCGCCCATAGCCTGCGCCCGGTATCTGCTACCCACTAGCGGTAGGTGACAACCAAATAGGCCTTAAGGGGCTCATTACTGCTGTTAGTGATGCTGTGTAACACATCGGCGCGATAGTGGGCCGAGTCGCCTTCGCCCAGTTCGCGAGTCGTATTGCCTGCAGTTAAGTGAGCCGCACCGGCGGCGATGGTCAGGAGTTCTCGCGTGCCGTCAAAGTGAGGTGAACTGCTAAGCGCGGCGCCCGGTGCAATCACTAATTCGTAGAACTCCACACTCTTTTCCATGTGCAGGGGCGATAGCGTGCGTATTCTCACTTCACCGTCAGCTCGAAACTCGTTACTGGGGTCATTGCCGTGTACCACCTCAATTGTGGAGCTGGCAGCCGGGTCATCCACCAGTTCGCCTATACTCATACCGAAGGCTTGGGCGATACGGAAGGTCACCGCGAGTGTGGGGTTGGCCTGCCCCCGCTCAATCTGGCTGAGCATGGAACGACTGACACCGGAAGCGGCGGCTAGTTGATCGAGGGTGAAGCTATTGCGTTGGCGCAGGTCGGTCACGCGTTCGCACAGCACCTGGCTGGCTGGGTCAATCGAGGGCTTGGTCATTAACTAATCCAGTATAGTAGAAAATGTTCTTGTATAGCGAAAGAGCCTTATCTAATATACCGGAAAAATTCTACTATAGTGAATTTGATATGAAGGCATTGGTTAAAAAGGAAGCGCGCGAGGGAATCTGGCTGGAAGATGTGCCACTGCCAGAGATGGGTATCAATGATGTGATGATCAAGGTGAAGCGCACTGCCATCTGCGGAACCGACATGCATATCTACAATTGGGACGCTTGGGCGCAGAAGACGATACCAGTGCCAATGGTGGTGGGGCATGAGTTTGTGGGCGAAATCGTTGAGGTTGGCTCTAATGTTAATGACTTCCGCACAGGCCAGATTGTTTCCGGCGAGGGACATGTCGTATGCGGTCGCTGTCGCAACTGCCTGGCGGGCCGCCGTCACCTGTGTGCCTTTACCAGTGGCATCGGCGTGGACAGGCCCGGTGCTTTCGCCGAATACGTAGTGCTGCCCATGTCTAATGTGTGGGAGCACTCGGCAGGCATTGATCTGGATGTGGCTGCCTTGTTTGACCCCTTTGGTAATGCCGTACACACCGCCTTGCAATACGACCTGCTGGGCGAGGATGTGCTCATCACCGGGGCAGGGCCCATCGGCGCGATGGCTGCGGCGGTTTGCAAGCATGCGGGCGCCCGCCACGTGGTAATCACAGATGTGATCGATAAGCGATTGGAGCTGGCGGCAACCCTGGGCGCTACGCGTACCGTAAACGTGGCCCGTGAGTCGATCGCGCAGGTTCAAAAAGACCTTGGCATGAGCGAGGGGTTTGACGTTGGCCTGGAGATGTCAGGTAACGGTCAGGCATTTAACGACTTGCTTGCAAGTATGTGCCATGGCGGCAAAGTATCGATTCTGGGTATCCCCGGCGAGAACACAGCGATTGACTGGAATACCGTTATCTTCAATATGCTGACGCTCAAAGGCATCTACGGACGCGAGATGTATGAAACCTGGTACAAAATGTCGGTGATGATCGATTCCGGGCTCGATATCTCTCCAGTCATCACACACCGTCTTGAGTACACTGATTTTCAGCGCGGTTTTGACGAGATGAACGCAGGTGAGGCCAGTAAGGTCATCCTGAACTGGGACTAGCGCACACTAAGGAGCACGCAGATGTACGGACGATTTCAGGAGCACCTGGCCAACGAGCTGGATGAGATAGAGCAGGCTGGCCTATACAAGCGCGAGCGCGAGATCACCACGCCTCAGGGTGCGCATGTGGGTATTCCCTCGCACGCCGATGTGCTCAATCTCTGTGCCAACAACTATCTTGGCTTGGCGCAGCACCCCGAGGTAAACGCGGCGGCGGCCAAGGGATTGGAAGATTGGGGCTATGGCATGGCATCGGTGCGCTTTATCTGCGGTACCCAGAGCCTGCATAAGCAGCTAGAGGACAGCTTGAGCAATTTTTTGGGCACGCAGGACACTATTTTGTACCCCTCGTGCTTCGATGCTAATGGTGGTTTGTTCGAAACCCTGCTCGGTGCGCAAGACGCGGTAATCTCCGATGAACTCAACCATGCCAGCATCATTGACGGGGTGCGCCTGAGTAAAGCCCAGCGCTATCGCTATCGTAATAACGACATGGCAGATCTCGAGGAACAGTTAAAGGCCGCAGATGCTGCCGGCGCGCGTTTCAAACTGATTACCACCGATGGTGTTTTTTCGATGGACGGCTATATCGCCCGCCTGGATGAGATCTGTGATTTGGCCGAGCGCTACGACGCTTTGGTGCATTTTGATGATTGCCACGCAACCGGATTCGTGGGCGCGGGCGGTAAGGGTACGCACGAGCTACGCGGGTGTATGGATCGGGTCGATATCATTACTGGGACCTTGGGTAAGGCGCTCGGTGGTGGCAGTGGTGGTTACACATCGGCGCGCAAGGAAGTTGTCGACCTGTTGCGTCAGCGCTCGCGGCCCTACCTTTTTTCAAACACTGTTGCTCCCCCCGTGGTGGCCGGCGCCATTAAGGCGATTGAGCTGGTTACGCAGTCCAGCGCTCTGCGCGACCGGCTCGCGCATAATACGGCCGTGTTTCGTGAGGGTCTGGAGAAGTTGGGGTTTGACCTGCTTCCGGGTGAACACCCGATTGTACCTGTGATGTTGCACGATGCTGGACTGGCGGCGCGCTTTGCCGAGGCTATGCTAGCGCAGGGTGTTTACGTGGTAGCGTTTTCGTTTCCGGTGGTTCCGCGCGGGAAGGCGCGCATTCGCACGCAGATGTCGGCGGCGCTATCTGATGATGATCTTGCCATGGCGATTGAGGCCTTTGGTCGGGCCAAGAAAGAGGTGGGCTGCTGAGTTACAGCCGCTGGGCTTAGAGACTAAGGTTTAAATCCAGCGAGCAGCGGTTTTATCACCATCACGGCGGCCCGGAACCTGACGGCGATCTTCCGCCTTGAGGTCGAACCGTACATCACCGCGGCGGTCAATCGCCGTGCGGCGATTGTCACTTCGGCGCTCCATCCCCATGTATTTATCGACATGGCACTCTTCTGAGCCGAAAGCGGGTGGGGTTGGATCCTTCACTTCAAAGGTCGATTTGTGTGTAGGCATTGTGTTGGCCCTCTGCAATAAAGCGATGCTGTTTGTCACCTGACAGTTGAGTTTGAAACAACCTGAGCAATTTTGCGCCCCTAAATCACGCCTGGTTGGGCTATATCTGCGGAAGATGTGACGCCTGTCACAAAGTTTTGCCCATTCAATACACCCTACAGGCTGCGTGTTCAGCTCCGCGCAAAAATTCTCACCGACCCAATGGTTATAGTAGTGATTGGCGTTTTTGTCAAAACACTGCTAATTTTGACTTTATACCGACTTTTGGCTGCATTTTTAGCGAAAATAGCGACATTTCGTGTATAAAGCATAGCTGATGACCGAATGTGTGACCGACAGCGCATTAATCACATGGTATTTAGAGCCGGTCTGTCCTATCCTGCTTATCCGATGAAAATCGACTAGTTTCAGCAGCTTAGGCAGTATTGCTAAAATTTTCTGCTGACAATAATGAGAGGGCACGAAGCCCTGTTGGGGATTTAGACCAGACATGACTGCACGCGCAGACGACTCCTTATTACAGTGCCTGTTAGCACTGTGCCGTTTCCATGGCAGCGCTTCCACCGCCGAGGCGGTGGCAGGTGGATTGCCATTGGAGCAAGGGTACCTCACTCCGGCGCTGTTTGAGCGGGCCGCCAGCAGGGTAGGCCTTGCCAGTCGCATTATTCACAAGAGTGCCGATCAAATTGAGCCGGCCCTGCTGCCGGCAGTGCTGCTGCAAGAGAACCAGAAGGCCTGCCTGCTAATGAGCTGGTCGGATGACGGCCAGACCGCGCAGGTTACCTATCCCGATCTGAATGAAGCCATTGTCGATGTTGATAGACAGACATTGCTCGAGGGTGATACAGGTGCTGTTATCGTCTGTCGGCCACGTTTTCGTTTCGACAAGCGGGCTCCGCGCACAGGTACCTCCGAGCGGGGTCATTGGTTTTGGGATGCAATGCGCGCGAACACGCCGATTTATCGCGACGTATTGTTAGCGGCTTTCTTTATCAACGTGTTTGCCCTGGCTCTACCGTTGTTCACGATGAATGTGTACGACCGGGTAGTGCCTAACTATGCGGTTGAAACATTGTGGATGCTGGCGGCAGGTGTACTGATTATTCTGTTGGCGGACATAAGCTTGCGCACGATGCGCGGGTATTTTCTCGATCTGGCCAGCCGCCGGGTAGATGTTACGTTGTCGGCGCAAATTATGGAGCGGGTGCTTGGTATCAAAATGGAGCACCGACCTGCCTCGGTGGGCTCGTATGCGGTTAATTTGCGTTCATTCGAAACCCTGCGTGATTTCATCGCGTCTGCGACCATCGCCACTATTATCGATGTACCTTTTGCTTTGCTGTTTCTGGGCGTGATTGCCTGGATCGCGTGGCCGATACTCGTGCCATTGTGTATCGGCCTTACGATTGTGCTGGGCTATGCCCTAATTGTTCAGGGCAAGCTTAAAGAGCTGTCTGAAACCACGTATCGTGCAGGCGCCCTGCGTAATGCCACATTGATAGAAAGCCTGGTCGGTTTGGATACGATCAAGTCGATGGGCGCGGAATCACGCATGCAGCGCAAGTGGGAGGACACTACGTCCTTCTTGTCGCACGTGGGTGTGCAACTTCGTTTGCTGTCTAACTCCACGATCAACGTCACCATGTGGTCGCAGCAGATGGTAACCATGTTTGTCATTGTTACCGGCGTGTACCTGATCACTGCCGGTGAGTTGAGCATGGGAGGCTTGATTGCCTGCACCATGTTGTCGGGCCGTATTATGGCGCCGTTTGGTCAGGTAGCTGGCCTTATCACGCAGTATCACAATGCCGAGATCGCACTCAAAGCGCTGGACGAAGTGATGGCTACACCGCTGGAGCGCCCCGAGGGCGCGCAGTTCCTTTCGCGCGATATGTTTAATGGCGAGATCGAGTTCAAGAATGTGTCGTTTGGCTACCCCGGATCCGAAATGCCCTCGCTTAACGATATCTCCTTCAAGATTAAACCTGGTGAGCACGTAGCGATTCTTGGCAGGGTGGGTTCCGGTAAATCAACGCTCGAAAAGCTGGCAATGGGTCTGTTTCAGCCCACCGAGGGGGCCATCATGGTGGATGGCATAGATCTGCGGCAGTTGGATCCAACCGAGTTGAGATCACGCGTGGGTTATGTACCGCAGGATGTCACACTGTTTTATGGCAGTTTGCGCGAGAACATGACGCTGGCCTATCCGCAAGCGAGCGATGCTGCCCTCGTGAGGGCCGCAGAAATAGCCAACCTGGCAGAGTTTATTAATCGTCATCCGCAGGGTTTTGATATGCAAGTGTCTGAGCGCGGTGACTCGCTCTCCGGCGGACAGCGTAAGTGTGTAGCGCTTGCACGCGCCGTGATACATGAACCGCCAATACTATTGATGGATGAGCCCACAGGGTCCATGGATCACTCCACAGAAATTGCTGTGAAGAAGCAGCTGGCTGAGTTTGTTAAAGGCCGTACCTGGCTGGTGGTCACTCACAGGAATTCACTGCTGGAAATGGTCGATCGGATCATCGTAATAGACAACGGCAAGCTTGTGGCCGATGGGCCGCGCGACAACGTGATGAAGGCGTTGCAGCAGGGCAAGATAGGTAAAGCCCAATGAGTGAACAACCGATTCAACAGGTGCTTCCCGAGGAGCCACCTCGTCGCGGCCCGCTGCGCCGATTACTGGACAAGCTGTTTTCGCCTTGGATGAAAGACCAGGCAAGTACCAATTACGATTGGCAGCAAGATGCCCATCGAGCGTATATCGAGCAGCAACCCTTGCGCGCGCGCGGTTTACTCTACGCCGTTTCAATTGTTGTGGTTGCCTTGGTGGTGTGGTCTGCACTGGCGGAGGTTGATGAAGTAACGCGAGGACAGGGCAAGGTCATCCCCTCCAAGCAGATACAGCTGGTGGGTTCCCAGGACGGGGGCATCGTCACAGAAATACTGGTGCGCGAAGGCGATATTGTCGAAAAAGGACAGTTGATGCTGCGTTTGGACCAGACCCGTTCGGAGTCCAGTTTCAGGGAAAACCGAGCCGAATATCAGGCCCTGGAAATCAAGGCATCGCGTTTGCGCGCGGTTGCCGATAAAACTGTTTTCGTGCCCGATCCAGAGCTGGCAAAAGCGGTGCCCAGAATTGTGGCGCAAGAGGTCGAGCTATACATATCCAGCAAGGGCTCGCTGGAGTTGGAAAAGCAGATTGCGCAAGAGCAGCTGACACAGCGTAAGGAAGAGCTGGTAGAGATCACCGCACGCGAAGGTCAAATGGATCGGTCGTTGGAGTTTACACAGCGCGAACTGAATGTGACTCGCCCTATGGTGAATTCCGGCGCGGTATCAGAAATCGAGATTCTGCGGCTAGAACGTGAGGTCAACCAGCTGCGGGGTGAACGCGATCAGGCTCGCGCTCAGTTGCAGCGTATCAAGTCTTCCATCGCAGAAGCAGAACGCAAGATAGAAGACGTAGAGAACGAGTTTGTGAATGAGGTGCGCGAGGAACTGGCTGATACGTTGACTCGAATCAATGCACTGCAGGAGGCTGGTACGGGATTATCAGACCGTGTTCAGCAAACCAGTGTGCGCTCGCCGGTTAACGGCACCGTAAAGCAGCTTTACTACAATACGATCGGTGGCGTGGTATTGCCGGGTAAGGAAATCATCGAGGTGGTACCGTTGGATGATACCTTGTTGCTCGAAGTTAGAATTCGACCCAAGGATATTGCATTCTTGATTCCCGGGCAGAAGGCATTGGTGAAGTTTACGGCCTATGATTTTGTTGTGTATGGCGGGCTGGACGGTACGGTTGAGCACATTGGTGCCGACACAGTAATAGACGAAGAGGGTAATCCTTTCTACGAGGTGAATGTGAGAACCACAGAGCCTCACCTGGACGTGGACAAGCCGATTATTCCCGGTATGACCGTAGAGGTAGATATTCTAACGGGTAAAAAGAGCGTGCTTGCTTACCTGATGAAGCCGGTACTGCGCGCTAAACAATACGCTCTTACGGAACGTTAATGGAACAGCTCTTTATTACACCCTCTGGCGACCTCAAGGATCGCTGGCAGCAAGCCTTCCCGCAGGCCAAGGCCGCTGTGGAGGTGGCTAGCATTGGCGAGGCAACCGCAGCTGCTCGAGGCATTGTATGGCTGGATATCAGCCAGATGGACGACTCCGAGAAAACGGCAAGTGTTGCAGCAGCAGCGGCATTTGGCTGCCCGGTAGTTGTTATGGCTGCAACGCCTAATGAGGGTGAGGCGTTTGCACTGATGAACAGTGGTTCTGTTGGCTACTGCCACGTAAAGGCAGTGCCTGCGCAGTTGCGAGAGATCGCGTTGGTAGTAGAGCACGGCGGGCTTTGGGTGCCCCCTGATCTTATGCAACGCTTCGTAAAGTTGTCACTGCGGGTGGTGCCTACGCCTGCACCGACCCAGCCTGAGCTCAATGAGTTAACCGCGCGCGAGTTGATGGTGGCTGAGCAGGTGGCTCACGGGGCCAGCAATCGGGAGATCGCAGAAGCACTCGATATTACTGAGCGCACGGTGAAAGCGCATCTGTCTGCCATTTTCGAGAAAATGGAAGTGCGCGATAGAGTGCAACTTGCGCTCGCCATGAACAACATTCCCACCTATACCACCGTTAACTAGGCGGTATCTACTCCTTCCCCTGTTGAAATGCTCGGCCTCTTCTTGGTTTTAGGTCAGCACAACGGGAGCAGCTGCTAGCACCCCCAAATGGCGCCTCCGGCCATGTCTGTGGCGGCTGTGGCAATGTTTCCTGTCTTATTTTTTCTCTACATTGGGTCAGACCGATATGTGGAATGGGCAGTTTTGCGTTTTTCAGATTGTGACGTAGCGCACAGGCGCCAATGTGCCCTATTCAACTACTTTGTGATCTGAATCACACTCCGGCGAATCAATGTCGGTACCTGTCCAAAAGTACAATGTATGGGGTGTTAGAGGGGCGTAGTATCACTCTCCCGGAATCCCAAATTCGTTAAATATGGCCATGAAGGCCGAGAGGAAGACACCATGGATAACGTAGCAATCGCCACTGTAAAAGCCGTAGTTGGTAAAGCCTATGCCCGCAATGCAGACGGCGAGCTCAGAGAGCTGCGCCCAGGCGACACGGTTATGGAAGGCGAAACGGTTGTAACGCCCGATGGCGGCAGCGTTGAGCTCTCTATGTCAGACGGCAGCCCGCTGGTGATCAGCGATATGCCCGAGATGACCCTTACAGCGGATTTGGTTGCCCAGACGGCCTCTACGCGTGAAGAAAGCGAAGTAACCGACGAAACCATCAATGATGTGTTGGCGGCGTTAGAGAGCGGAGAAGACCTGGGTGATGTATTGGCAGCAACCGCCGCTGGCGGCGCTGGCGGTGGCGCCGGGGGTGCTGGCTCTTCGTTTATCCGTTTGGGACGGATTGTTGAAGGTGTTGATGAATTTCATGGTGTGCTGCCTGAATGGGGCTATGGCGATCCAGGTCAGGAACTTGATCCACTGCAGCCTGTTGATGCGCTGGACGATGTTGTAAATAGTGATGGTGAGCCCGTTACCATTCCGGTTCAGTCAAATGATGAATTCCCCGAAGGTGAGTTGATAGCAAGCTTTACTCAGCCCGAGAACGGTAGCGTGGTTTTGAATAGCGACGGCACCTTTACCTACACACCAAGAGAAGGCTTCGACGGAACAGATACTTTTACTTACGTGGGCATTAACCCAACGGGTAATGCTCAGGATGAAGCGACTGTTACCGTAGTGGTTACGCTACCACCAGCGCCCGAGCCCGAGCCTGAGCCCGAACCCCTCCCACTTATTAGCATCGGTGATGCGGTGGTTCAGGAAGGCGACACTGCCACGGTCACGATTTCTCTATCAGAGCCCAGTGATCAGGTGATCACCGTAAAAGTAGATACATTCGACCGAACGGCAACATCGGTCAGTGGTGACTATGATCCGGATTCAGAAACTGTCACGTTCAATCCCGGTGAAACCGAAGTTACTATTTCGATTCCCACCAATGTGGATGATATACAGGAAGGTACAGAGTTTTTGGTGGCGGATCTATCCGATCCTGTTAACGCTGAGATACATGATGGTGAAGGTGTTATCGAAATCATCGATGACTTCACGCCAACTATTTCTATTGGCGATGACACCGTTGTTGAAGGCGGCACTGCCACTGTTACTGTTTCCTTGTCTGCGCCTGTCGATGGAGAAGTCACCGTAAGTTTTAACACTGCAAATGGCTCGGCAACGGTTGGCAATGACTACAATGCAGCAACGGGAACCATTACCTTTGCGCCAGGCCAAACGTCTACCACCGTTTCGGTTACCACCGTGGGCGACACGGTAGTAGAGAACAATGAAACTTTCTTCGTCAATTTGTCTGATGCTGATGGTGCGACTATTGTAGATGGGCAGGGTGAGGTCATCATCCTGGATGACGATGTTCCACCCCCACCACCACCTCCACCGCCTGTAACCAATAACCCGCCGGATGCGGTTAACGATGGTTTCTCTACCGAAGTGAATACGCCGGTATCGGGAAATGTGCTGCCTAACGATAGTGACCCTGATAACGATCCTTTGACTGTGACGGGCAACACACAACCAACCAATGGTTCGGTAACTGTTAATCCCGATGGCAGCTTTACCTATACGCCCAATGAAGACTTCGATGGAAGCGATAGTTTTGAGTACACCATTACAGATGGAGAAGGCGGTTCTGACACTGCAACTGTTAACCTAACCGTAACTGATCAGCCCAT
Organism: Halioglobus sp.; assembly: GCA_039990395.1. GTDB lineage: Bacteria > Pseudomonadota > Gammaproteobacteria > Pseudomonadales > Halieaceae > CALINF01. Next base: position 1,738 of record JBDXFZ010000041.1, on the reverse strand, counting down.
TGACCTGCTTCCCACTGTTAGAGGAATACAGAGTGAGTTCCCAGAGGCGCAGCTGCCTGGTGGCTCTGCGGAAAACCCTGGCGCACTGTCTAAGGATGGTGTTTTCACCGTCACTGCTGGTGATGGCCTCGATACACTCGTGATCAACGATGTGGAAGTGATTGCTGGCGGTGAAGTTACTGACAACAATATTGTTACTGATACCGGCGTGCAGATTACGATCAAGTCAGTAACGGAAGGTGCAGACGGTGTATACGAGATTGCGTATACAGCAACGCTGATTAGCAGGTTCCAGCACGACGCAGACTCCGACGAGAAGCTTGTGTCGTTCACAATTGAAGTGACTGACACCGATGGCGACTCAGCATCTGCTGTTCGCAGTGCTACCATTATTGATGACTCCCCCAGCGCTCAGTCAGATGCTAATGCTATACCTGCTGAAGAGTTTGGCCCTGTAGGTGGAAATGTTATCAACAACGATACTCTGGGAGCTGATACTTCCGAAGTAGTGGGTGTTGCAGCGGGTAATACCGGCGCTACTCTCGATAACCCCGATTCATTGGGTACCATCACCGGACTTTATGGCGAGCTGACTCTGAGCAGTGATGGAACCTATACCTACACTCGTAATCCAGAGTCTCCTGGCGATGTAGAGGACGTATTTACGTACACCCTCAAGGATGCCGATGGCGACTTGTCTGCTACTACTCTTACGATAAGTATTGGTGATGCGCCTGTAACTCTGGATCTTCCGGTTCAGGGTGAGGATGGAACGCTTGTGGCTGAAGATGGTCTTGCTGGCGATCGCGAAGGTGATCTCGGCGCAGGCAACGAGTCTGCTGGCTCAGAAGCGGCCTCTGATTCTGAAACTACTGCGGGTACGTTCTTCTATACAGCGCCTGATGGTCCAGCTGTTATTACGATTGGCGGCGTAGCCGTGGCAACTGTAGGTCAGACGTTTGCTGGATCTTCTGGAACGTTGACCATAACCAGTATTGATTCCGGCGAGATCGGCTATAGCTACACATTGGCTGATAACACCGCCGGTGATGCAAGCACAGAGAGCTTTGAAGTCGTGGTTACCGATGATGACGGTGACTTCCAGTCGGGTGATCTCGTGATTGATATCACTGATGACCAGCCTCTCGCGAGTGATGAGGCGCTTCAGTCGGTCGGTGAGGGTGTAACTGTTAGTGGAGAGTTCGACTTTGTTGAAGGTGCCGATGCTGCAACTGTAACGCAAATCAACGGAATCGATTTGACGTTTGGTGAAGACGGCTTCAGTCAGTCTGTTGATCTTGATGACGGCGTAATCAAGGTTAAGGCCGATGGTTCCTATGAATTTACTGCAGATAATCCTACGGTAAGTCCGGTTGACTTGATTGAAGGCACGTATACCGTTACTGATGGTGATGGTGACCCGTCTACGGCTAACTTCTCCTTCCAAGTTGTTGATGTGAATGAGCCCAGTGGCGGAGAGAGCTCTGCACTGGTTGATGACGATGGTTTGGATGGCGGTAACGCCGATAGTACTGAGGGTGATCTGACAGTCTATCCTGGTGACAGTAATGCCGATGAAGCCATTTTTGCCGGCACACTGGATCTTGATTTTGGTGGTGATGGTGCCGGATCGGTTGACTTTGCTTCGTTGAATAACACAACAGCGCAAGTTGGTCAGGAAGAAGTGGATCTGACGTGGTCAGGTAGCACACTAACGGCAACAGGCCCACGCGGGATT
>JBDXFZ010000040.1:0-1064 GCA_039990395.1 Halioglobus sp. | reverse complement strand
GACGAAGTGCTGACATGCTGCGATTTATTCGACGGTTTGACCAAGTATGATCAAGATGATCTCTTCGACACAGGCAAAGTATTCGTTGACGCGGAAACAAGGCGTCTTCGCTGGAACCATGGGACGCATGGTAACTACGTAGGCAAGTTCTCTCACGTCAAGCATCTGTGCGACAACGGTAACTTGGCTGTCTACGCCGAAGGCTCAAAGAGCAAGCGGGTCTTGGTCTGGCAGTTTCCAACAGAATTTCTGGAGTGCTTCGACGAGGTCTATGTTCTGACATATCTCTTTGAGGGCTCAGCTATGCGATCTTATCTCGAAGCCGAGGGCGTCTCTTTGACCCTCAAAGCAGTCTCAGGCGACCGAGAACGTGGTTATCAACTTGTTGCTTGGGATGATTGCAATGAACAACAGATCAAAGCCTAAATCAAAGAGCTCGACACGATCTACGAAGGTAAAGGAAACGACATAGGTATCCCTAAAGGCAGGGAGCAACCGCTGTCATCGTCGTGGCTTAAACGAGCTGACGCCGCAACTCTGAAAAAGCTCCGGGGAAACACTGTTACCTTCTTCAAGAACCACGCAAAGACGCCTGCGGGTTCTAACAGTTGGGCGACCTTCAAGGACTTTCGGCCAAAGTTGAAAGGGGAAGGGTATTCAGGAAAAGGGTGCTGGATACCTCTGAACACGAAGGCGACCAATGCATTCGCCCACAAGAAATCCATGGCGTACTTGGCGAACAGGTTCTCTCTACCGATCCTAAGGAATTACTTTGCTGGTCGCGGGATCGATATGGACGATGATATCTATGCGATCTCAGAGATGATCCAGGTACTTTGGAGAACGGCGATAAGGAACGATGAACCTGTCATGCTGTACATACCAAGCAAGCGGATGCGCCACTTGTTCAAGCTCTGGCTCGATACTGAAAGCTCATCTGAACTAATTGAAGCTCTGCATCCAGGACGAAAGCGGCTTGCCGCGTAGGTATCGAGGCCCTCGCCACAATAGGCGGGGGCATTCAGTGTTATGAGCCGAACTGGTTACAAGGCGACAAGTTTCTG
>JBDXFZ010000039.1:0-2925 GCA_039990395.1 Halioglobus sp. | reverse complement strand
CAGTGCGCCTGTTTTTCGCCAAAATGGCGGGAATCGGGCAAGAAACACACAACTAACGGGAAAATAGTGTCTGAATCTTCGATTTTTTGCCGGTTAAACCCAAGATCGGCAAATATCAGCAGTTATTCAGACCTTCCCTAGAGCAAAACGGATCTGTGGCGGCTTACGTTGCCACGGTGACAGGCGGGGCTGATAGAGTAAGGAAAGAAAAGCCGGAGGACCTCACCCCATGGAAACCGTAGATATCTTCCTCTCGCTACTTTTCGGCTGCATCGGATTCGGGTACTTCATGCACTGCAAGCTCAGTCTGAACACCTTGACCCTCACAACCAACACTCTTGTCGACCAGGTTAGAACATGTATTTCTGGAGTGCATATTTCACTGGCAGAAATGTGTAACAACCGTTTGAGTGATAGCATGCAACTTTGCCATCCGATGACTTTCGTAAACGCCTGTTCGCAATTCATCTAAACAGAGAACCTACGCGAAAGCCCCGAAAAACAGGTCTGTCACAGTTTCCCCCTGCTTATGAACCAAAAAAATAATCCTGTTCCGATTTCCACAAAGCCTGCTCGCAAGGATCTACACCCGAGGAATCTGCACAATCAGGGCTATGACCTCCCAGCTCTCGTAGAAACCCACCCGGCACTAGACCCCCATGTGAAAACGACCCCTCATGGCAACCTTTCCATCGATTTCGCAGACCCATTGGCAGTAAAAACTCTCAACGCCGCGTTATTAAACCGATACTACAACATTGTCGCTTGGGACATTCCGGACGGGGCACTTTGCCCTCCAATCCCGGGCAGGGCCGACTATATCCATTACATCGCTGACTTGCCCGGGCTTGATCAGCCCAGCATCAAGCTGCTGGATATAGGGACGGGAGCCAATGGCATCTACCCGCTACTGGCCTGCCAAATTTACGGCTGGCAGTGTGTCGGTAGCGACATCAATACGGAGTCGCTTGCGAACGTAGCCACAATCATCACCAACAACCCCGCACTCCAAGGTCGCTTCACGCTCCGCACCCAGCACGATAAAAACCACATGTTCGAAGGGATCATCCAAGCTGGTGAGTTCTTTGACGTCAGCGTATGCAACCCGCCTTTCCATGCATCTCTCGATGACGCGATGAAAGGTAGCCGGCTAAAACTCAATAACCTTGCTCGCAGTCGCGGTGAACAAAAAACAAAATCCGAATCCCCTACTCTGAATTTTGGTGGTCTGGGAGCAGAGCTTTGGTGCAAGGGGGGTGAGCAGCTGTTTCTGAAAAAGCTGATAAGAGAAAGCCAGGCGTATTCAACTCAATGTCGCTGGTTTACCAGCCTGGTTTCAAAAGCCGACAATGTTAAGCCCGCAAAGAAGTTAATTCGTAAGCTTGGTGCAGTCGATATAAGGGAAATTGAGATGAAGCAGGGAAATAAGATTACGCGGGTCTTGGCCTGGACATTCATCTGAGCCGCCCCGAGTTTAGGCCGTTTTTGTCCCGGTTTTCCTCCCAGAATCAGGCCCGAGGGCTCCCTAAATCTCGTTCATCAGCCACTCCTTGAAGGCTTTCATTCCGATGGTCAGCGGACGTTGCTTGCGGTAGACCAGATAGAAGGCCCGATTCGTATCCAACTGGATGTCGAAAGGCACCACCAACTTCCCCGATTTAATCTCACGGGACGTCAGGGTGCTATCAGCCAGCGCCACTCCAAGGCCCTCTTGCGCCGCCGCCGTGGCAAGTTGCCCGCTGGACATCTGTAAGCTGCCCCGGGCGGATATAAAATCCACGCCTGATTGTTGCAGCCAATTCTCCCACTCCCACTTCCGTTTGCTGACATAAATCAGAGTGTGTTTAGCCAAGTCTTCAGGCTTCTCCAGCGGCAACTCACCGTCCAGTAGTCGCGGGCTACACACCGGAACCAGCATAACTTTGCGCAGGAAATGCACTTCAATATCGTCCCATTCACCATTCCCGAAATAAACCGCCATATCGGTACTGGTGCGATCGAAATCCAGCAGCCCCATGGACGCATTAATTTCCAGCTCAATATCCGGGTATAGGGCCTGGAATCGAGCCATGCGTGGCATCAGCCAGCGGGTTAGGAAGTTGGGGGCAACACTGATCTTGACCACGTTGGATTCCTGGTTCGCGGTCAGTCGTTGGGTGGCCATTTCAATCTCATCGAACGCATGCCTGACCGATGAGAGATATTGCTCGCCTTCAGGGGTTAACGTCACCGCTCGCCTGCTTCGATCAAACAGTGAAAGCCCTAAATATTCTTCAAGTGTCTTCACCTGATGACTGACCGCCGATGACGTCACGAAAAGTTCCTTGCCAGCTGCGACAAAGCTGCGGTGTCTAGCCGCTGATTCAAATACCCGAAGCGCATTCAGAGGTGGCAGGTGGCGCATAACTTCGCTCGACTGATGAGATTAATTCATCAGTCTGATGAGAAAGGATCGCTTTTTCAAGAGCCTCGTACTCATTACCATAAGTCCTGTAGAAGATACTCACTTATCGAACCAGGACACACCACCATGACTTATCAGGCTCCGAAACTGAACGAACAGGGCACTATCGACATTGATTACTACACAAAGCTTGCATCGCAGGAACGTAGCGAATATATCGCGCAGATGGCAGTGTCACTCAAAGCCAAAATCAAGTCCTTCTTCCACGTGAAGCTGCCGAAACTGTCCATTAGCCATTAATTCGTGTTCCGTTTAGCGCTCGATGGCCTTATGTGGAGACTGGCTGGTTTTGCTCAAACTGGCGAACCAGCCTGATTGCGTGCGTAAACCGCTGAAGGTTGCCACCCATTCCACGTGAAGCCTGCCACCCGGATCGGAGCAAGGCTGCCACCCATCGGAGCGTAGCGACGCGGGGTTTCTCTTCTTACTCCGAAGTCTCGGTGGCCGTCAACTTTGCCTTT
>JBDXFZ010000038.1:0-5644 GCA_039990395.1 Halioglobus sp. | reverse complement strand
TACGATCGGCGTTGGGATAGATATCCGAAAGTTTGGGACCAACACCTCACCGAAATTAAAGCGCTTTGGAAAAATGTGCAAAAGAATCAGGATGTTCAGGCTTGGTGTTTCAATGTTTTAAAGTCAAAACGCCAGGAGATCCCTCAACTCCCCGAACAAGGCCTTAGCCTTGCGCTGTTAAGCAAGGCTAAGAAAGTTCGTGCATTTGCCTGCACACAAGTCACCTCTGGTCCGATGATGTTTCTGAAGCTCGACCGGCCTGCTGCAATAGCTTGTTTGGAGTTTCTGACTGACAGGCAGTTCAAGAAAATCTATCCAACCATTGTATCTGCAGCGACAAACCCCTTGGTTCAGGATGCCATCTGGGAATTTTCAAGTTCGCGCGGCCTCAACGACGTGCTTTCTGGTCGCGCGCCCCAAAACCTCACGTCTCGAACCGATATACTTCTCGGTCATGTGTTTTGTCACATGCAAATGAGAACGAAACCTGCACAACTTTACAACCTCGCTTATTATGTCGGGCAAACAACGAATTTCTTGCCGATTAAAAAGTGGGCTGATCCGCTTCGCGCTATGCCTCTCGAAGCGCTTGTTGAATTGCGCTTGAATTTGAGAAACCTCTCTCCTGCTGTGCGAAAAGTTATGGACAATGCTTGCCGAGCTACCGCCAAGAGTGGGTTTCGAGATGAGAAACTAGGGATCGCGCTCGCCCAGAGCCCGACTGCTGATCTCAGAGAGTTGGGATGGTCACTTCTAACCGGTGCCAGTAGCCAAGCCATTGCCCAAACATGGGATATGTTACTGTCACATGCTGAGACACCCGATGGAATGGCGCGCCTTTTGGAAGCAATTACAATTAAGGATCGCCTTGCAACTCTGAAAGATCATCCTGATGAATGCGTCTATATGGCTCTTCTTATGCGTGCAGCCCCCCAAATCAGCCAGAGACTTTTCGATCATATTTTTTCAATTTACCTTTCTCTCGCGCCTGTTGACAATGCACTTGAGCTTCTGGACCAGTTGCTGGGTGAGCGAGTGGATTGGACAGACAAGTATCGGTTGAAGCTCGTCAAGAAGGCTATCGATAGCAATTTTGATGCCTATAAAGCAGTATGGTCTGCTGTCCCGACGAATAGGCTAGAAAACCTACGTGCAGCGATCAAAGGCAGTAAATCTATAGTCACGGGATTGATTGAAAATGTTGAATCTGGCGCGATCATTTCGTTTTCGGAGGTTCAATCGAATTATCTTGCAGATCTGCTTGGTGAAGTCCCAAGCCGAATTGTGCGGGATACCACCTTCGGAGTTGCAGCCGCAACGTCGCCCAACCCAGGCCTTCATCAACTCGCCTTAGCATTCCTTGAATCACGCAATCAACTGCGAAAAGTCTTCGTCCAGCTCTTGGAGAGTGGATTGCCTGCTGCGGCTCAGGCATCAGAGCGCTACATAAAGTCTATAAAGGAAAAGAAATCTCTGACTGCAGCACTCATTGCCGGTGTGGATAGCGGTGTCTTCAGCGCTCGATCAATTTCACTTCATCTCTTGCGCGACCGGTTTGGAGATCTTGATGCCGGTATAGTGTTAACTCAGCTATCAGAGCACAAATCCCCAGACGTAGCAGCATTTGTAGCCGCTGAGGTCATTAAAGGAAAAGTGCGCCACGTTAATCTCACGCACTTTGATGAACAGATATTGCGAAGCCGCGGCACCGCGCGAAAAGCAAAAGAACTCGTTAAATCCCGCATAGATTCCACTGTTGATAAATGTAGCAACAACATTTCACATGACGACGCACCCGATACAAAACGAATTGAGACTTTACTAGCACTCGCCCGAAGCAAATTCCAGCGCGACCGGGAATGGGCCTTACAACAACTCACTAAGCTCGCTTTGGATGGCCATGAAATTAGCGGCCTTACCGCCAGCCGCTTGTCTTAGATTGGAGGTAATCACGTGGCCACACATGTAGCAAAATACGCGAGAGATAGTTCGCTTGCAACGCCTGTAGCTGGGCATCTCAATCTTTTGACGGATCTATCAAGAGATCCAGTGTTCCTGAGCGGTGGCGTAAAGCCCAGCCCAGAATTCGCTCAGGCAATGCTTGCACTTGGAAAGATTGCAAAAACATACGCAAAAGCCTCTCAAAAGGATCACACTGCCTATCAAGAGTGGGTCAGAGGCCAGTATCTTAAGGACCTCGGCGAAGTGCGGGCAGCCAAAATTGCGAAGCTGCCAGCCCTAAGAAAGACCGCGGCCACCCTTGGAGCTGAAATTCAAGAACTTGAAACGGAAGCCAGAAAAGCCACAGGTTATCTCAGTGACTGGAGCTCGATCAAAAAATTCTGGGACTGGCTTTACACACACAATCGCGCAGCTTGGATTGTTATCGATCCTGTTGTGAGCGTTCAGCATGACGCAACCTTTTTTGAGGCATTCTCGATTGATGAATCCATATATGGCCGCGTGAAACTCCCTCATTCCGCAGTTGAAAGTGAGAGTATCCCGATCATAGGCACCACGAATATCGATTTCGGGTTGGGTATGGAGCGGGAGTTTTCGCGAATTCGCAGCTACCGTCCCTTAAACCTCACCGTTGGGTCGACGGCTGTTGAATTCAAAACGGACATAGCAAGTGCTGTTGAGAAGAAGATTGACCTTCCGGATACTTGGGTGCGTGGACTGGTCGAGGTACAGGCGGCTCTCGTTTTCGCCCCCACGAAGATCTGCCTGAACCCACTTGTTTTAGCGGACATCATCGCAGAGCTAGAGAAAGAACGAGAAAAGCATGGACCTCGTTCACTCAAATTCGTTCTTAGCCCAGGCAAACCGATCCAAATCGAACTGGAGCCCTGGGGTAAAACATTTGTAGATCCTGGAAATGTGTTTGGCGGAAGCGAGGAGGCAGAGATCCGTGTTTGGGGGCGCCGTAGACTTGCCGTTCTAAAGGATCTCCTAGCAGGTGCAGAAAGCCTAAATGTTCAGCTTGTTGGCTCCGGAATGCCTTCGTTCTGGACCGTCATTCAAAACGGGATTGAACTAACTGTCGGCTTATCGGGATGGACCAACCTTGATTGGGCAAGTCGTGCCCGCTTCAGCTCAATGATCCCAACTGGTTCCGTCCCAGATCAGATTGTTGCAAGGGCGGCAGCAATCCTGAAGACAAAGGTTCACCTTTCACCTCAAAACCTTTCGGACGAGACAGAGCTTTCTATCGCGCTTTGCCGCTCTGCACTGCAGAAATTGTGTCTCGCTGGAAAGGCGATGTTCGATGCCGGCGATGGGACTTATCGTTGGCGTGAGCTCTTTGCCGACTTTGATCTCAATAAGCTGCCTGATCTGGGGCTCGAAGAGCGCAAAGGTGTGGAACTTCATGCAGCAGGGTCGGTCAAAATAGAGAGCGACGTATGGAAGGATGCGAGGCGTTCTGTATCGTCTACGGTCGATCATCAGGAAACCAAACTTGAGACAGATGTCGATGGCCGGGTCCTCTATGCCGAATGCAGTTGCCCCAATTTTCGACGCAACAAACTGAAGCAAGGCCCCTGCCGCCACTTGGTCGCTTTGGCAGCATCTGAATGAGAGGTCGTCTTGGAGAATAACGACGCCGCCCTAAACCCAGACTGGAAGCAGCAGATCGCAAAAATTGGGAAGGCCAATTTCATGCGTGAGGAGATGCTGCGGCTTGGCTTTTTCAACAATCTTGATCCCGAAAAGCGCCGTCAGGCTGAAGCTGTCATTGAAGCCACGGGAATAAAGCTCCGTCAACTTCGTCCTCAACTTTTGGCAATCTTCAATGAGATCGAGTCTTCTCAAAACATTGAGGCTCTGATCAAGGAGGTTCGACGCCTACGCATTGAACGCGTTAAGCAGGAACGGATTGAGCGCAAAGAGAGGCAAGCGCGTGAACGGGAAGAACGCCAGACTGCTCGTCGGAAAAAGTGGCTAAAGACGCCAGGGTTTCTTGGCGTTGGTGTGTCAGGCCGGCTTTCTTTTGATGACGGTGATGATCAGAGACTTGAAACTAACCAACTCCCCGTTGCTCGCAATCTTCAGGACCTAGCACAGCTGATGAATGTCTCCGAGCCCGACTTGCTCTGGCTCTCTTATGAGCGTGCAGCATCATCGGTAGACCATTACACGCGCTTCGAGATCCCCAAAAGGTCTGGAGGAAAACGCCAAATCTCATCGCCCAAGCCCCGGCTTCGCGTCGCGCAGCGTTGGATTTCAGAGGCAATTCTGGACAATCTCACGCCGTCGCCAAGCGCGACCGCGTTTCGGCTTGGGTCATCCATAGTCAAGAACGCCACTCCCCATCTTCATGCGAGCGTTGTCGTTCGTATGGATGTCAAAGATTTTTTCCCCTCAATTAGCTTTGCTCGAGTGCGTGGCTTCTTCGAGCATTGCGGGTACAATCCGGGTGTGGCTACCATCCTGGCACTTGTTTGCACTGACGCGTCGCGCGTCAAGGTCACTTTGGACGGAAAGACCCAGTGGGTTGCAGTGGGCGAACGATCCCTCCCTCAAGGTGCGTGCACTTCGCCGGCACTGGCTAATCTGATCGCATCGCCAATGGATCGCCGCATCGCAGGCCTAATTGCGAAGCTTGACTATCAATGGCGTTACACCCGCTATGCCGACGACATGACCTTATCTTCCGCTGACTCCTCTCCTAATGTCGGGCGTCTTCTTCATGCCATTGAGACGATCGCAAAGGATGAAGGCTTCACCCTGAATGCGAAGAAGACAGCCGTTATGCGAGCACCGAACCGTCAAGTTGTAACTGGTTTGGTGGTTGGAGATCGAATTCGTCTTTCACGGAAAGACCTGCGGCGGTTGCGTGCCTTTTTTCACCAGTGCAACCGAGATGGGTTTAGCGCAGTTTCTGCCAAAATAGGTGCAGACGCGTTATCTGTTGCACGAGGCCATCTATCTTACTTGAATATGGTAATGCCAGAACTCGCGACGCGCCTGAAATCTGAATATCACTGGTTGTGATGTCCCGATCGCCTCCTCGAATTTTGAATTGGGCAGGTAGCAAAGGGCGCGTTGCAAAAACGTTAGTCGCTGCAGGTTTACCAGGCTACGATTGCTATCACGAACCCTTCCTGGGTAGCGGCGCGGCGTTCTTCTGCTTCGGACATGAGAAGCTGTTCGCGAAGGCTTTTCTTTCGGATACAAACCCTCACATCGTCAACATGTTTAGGTCTATTCAAAGTGATCCTTCATTGGTTTCCAACAAGCTTAAGCTTCATGCCCTTTTAGACTCAGCTGTCCACTATGCCTCAGTAGCTTATCGGATCAATGAGTCGCTTCTCGATCAAGTTCCCGAGAAATCCGCTGATTTTATTTACTTGTTGGCTGGAGCGTTTCATTCGACTTGGTATGAAACTTTGTCAGGGCAAATTCGTCTTTCTCGAGATCCGGGCGTGAGCGAATACAAGCCCCGACTCTGGGACATTCAAAAGGCATCCGAGCAGCTCCAGTCCGCACATGTTCAAAAGCGGGATTTTAGGCTCTCATTGGAGCAAGTGGGATCAAACGATCTCTTGTTTTTGGACCCTCCCTACCTCAACGCCAGCGAACAGCAAGAACAGAGAGGATACAATTCCAAGAGGTTCTCACGCTCCGACTTCGTCGAGCTCGT
>JBDXFZ010000037.1:0-1574 GCA_039990395.1 Halioglobus sp. | reverse complement strand
GACGATCTTCGAACCGCACCAGGTCATTCAGCATGATACCAGCCTTGGTAAAGCCAAAGCTTCCAGCGTCCGACTTTGGCCATCCGGCTTCCGCACAGCGTCGTGCGGCTTCAACAAGGTCGAAGGTATCCGACGACATCGGGGTCATTCGAGTTGTTCTGGATGCAGTATACTGGGGACGATCTGGCCGGTGTTTGTTGGTGTGGAAAAACACAGTCAGCGTACCAGCGACCAAGCCGTGCTGGCGTAGCTTTTCAGCGCCCCGTGATGCGTGCGCGGTGATCGCCTGGAACAGCGTGTCGAAGTCTGTCATTGGAGTGCCTGCTGATCGTGTTACGGCCATACCTTTGCGCTGTGGCTCTACGGCCTCAAAGGCGCGACAGGCCTCACCCTGTAGCTCCAATACGATCCTCTCCAGCACCACGGTGCCGACAGCCCTTGCCTGCCGGATTGGCAGATCACGAAGATCAGCTGCCGTGTGTACACCCAAGGCTTTCAACTTGTCGGTGGTCTTTCGACCAACGCCCCAGATGTCTCCAACTGGCACGCGCGGCAGCAGCCAGCTTGCAAGGCTCTCGTCCACCATATCCAAAACCCCAGCAAAGATGGGGTTCTTCTTGGCAATGTCGTTCGCACATTTAGCAAGGGTCTTGGTTGGGGCGATGCCGATGCGTACTGGCACCCCTACTCGTCTCAAGACCGCTGCACGCAGTGCCTTGGCATGTGCGGTGCGATCCTTGAACCCGACAAAGTCGAGGAAGCACTCATCGATGGAATAGATCTCGACGTTTGGCGTAAAGTCTTCGTAAACCTCAACCACTCTACGAGAGATGTCGCCATAGAGGGTGTAGTTCGAGCTGAAGACGCGGATACCATGGGCATCAACCTTATCGCGGATGTGATGCAGCGGAGTGCCCATCTTGATCCCTAAGGCCTTTGCCTCATCGCTGCGCGCTATGGCGCAGCCATCATTGTTTGATAGCACGATCACCGGGACGTTCTTTAGCGTTGGATCAAATATCCTCTCAGCGCTTACATAGAAGTTGGCACTGTCGCTGATGGCAACAGGCCGCTTCATGCCAGATCATAACGCCGGACAACACCAGCGATGACGCCCCAGATCTCGCTATCCTCTGTAAGTTCGACGTCGGGGAACTGTTCCTGGCTATTCGCAGGCGCGAGGTAGTATCTGTCACCACGCTTACGCAGGATCTTTGCTGTGACAGCACCCTCCACTACGGCCAGCACGGCTCGCCCAATGCGGCGTTTGCCCGCACGGTCTACAGCGATGATATCACCATCACGTATTCCGGCGTCCCAAAGGCAGTCCCCTTCTACGCGCCACCAAAATGTTGATGAAGGATGGCGCACGACCCAAGCCATAGGGTCGATCTCGTCTTCGAGGTCGTCACCTGCTGGCGAAGGAAAACCAGCGCTGACTGGTGTGCTGACAATTCGAACAGATTGGGAAGGCATGTGGACGGGTTTATCAACTGGGTAAACTGGCATGGGAATCCTAAATGTTCGCTGTTTGTTCTAAATCTGCGATTCGCCTGCCCGATGTCAAGTTTGGT
>JBDXFZ010000036.1:0-1530 GCA_039990395.1 Halioglobus sp. | reverse complement strand
AGTCTTTTTCGACCTCATTCGGGCGACAAGCTGCTCCATCTAGATGAAAATACTCCATCCTAGGGGGTGCGGAGGAGGAGCCTCCTTGCTCGTCCGCAGCTTGACCGGTTTTTTTCCCGTAAGGGCTACCAGGAGCGAGATCGTTGCCGCAGACGTGGCAGTTGAGAGGACGTTTATCGGTCACCTGCGAAGTGATGCTGGTGTAAGAGCCACACGGCGGGCACCTGCGTCATAATATCGTACAGAGGGAATCGAAGCATGGGAAGTCGAACGCACAGGCAATGAGGATGAAGGTCTTCTCTCCAGCTCACATGACGGTCAGAAACCTTTGCCTTCGAAAAAGGCGCTGCATTGGCAAGGCGTTGCTGTCCTCGCCATTGAGGAGGTCAGCATGGTCAGCTGCGACTTGTTACGCGCTCTGCATAGAGCTGCTTGTTCGGTTTATCCGGATCGGGCCGGTCTGCCTTTTGCTGGCCTCATCGTCGTCTTCCATGGCGACTTCAACCAGCTCAAACCGGTTAACTCGCATTCCCTCGTGACGCCTCGGTGCCGTTGATCGTGCGGGCGCTGACTTCTTCCTGTCCAGCAACGCTGTCGTTATGCTCGATGAAGACAATAATCGCTTCTCAAAAGCGTACGCTCCGGTGATGCAGCGTCTTCTTAGCGGCGAGTGCACCAGCAAAGACGTCGACTACCTCAACACCCGAGTTTTGGACGGCATCAACCTTAGCGTTCGCGACTGCTGGGACGCTAAGTTCATCACTTTCAGGAACAAGGTAAATCCATTCCCCAGTGAGGCAGTTGTTTTACTCCTCCTACCGCTAGCAATTCCACGGGATTTGTTACATCCACATACTTACTAAACTCGCACTCGCCGTTCCCCATACCGTTATATTTCCACTTTTGCCTGCTCTTGTGCTTCTTGCAGGTTTCGCAAGTGCTAACGCTTCCGACAATGCGCACGTTGTGTCAGGCTCTTGACACTCCGCTCTTTTTGTCAAATGCGTGCGATATCCTCGTCGGCGATCAGCGAGTCGGCCGCCCTAAAAAGGTGTGTATCTCCTGCACCATATCGTATAATACTGTGCGTGCGTGATTTGCCAACAAAGGCCAACCAAGTTCGCTAATCAATAAAACTTCCTCGCTTCAACATGCCCACAACGACACGTTCAGGTGCCTAATCCCCAAGACCAATGGCCATGTGGCTTGCGCGACGGTGTTCGTCAACTAGACGACTCCAAGACGAGTTATTTATCGCTGATCTCGTGCCTGGCGATTGGTACCCCTGTCGTGCTCAGCAAACAGCCCCAATACGTCCTTCTGGGCGTGACGAACAATGCCGACGCGGTTGTCGTGGACATCGAGTTCGACCCGCGAGAACCATACCTTCGTAACAAGGTCACCGGATATCATGTCGTCGAACTACAGTACCCGCCTACGCGAGTGCTCATCTACATCGACGCCGCCGACAGAGCTGGGCTAAAGCTGGACGGGCTCCGTCGAGGTGTCATCGGCTGCTGTCCGGTTTAC
>JBDXFZ010000035.1:0-1242 GCA_039990395.1 Halioglobus sp. | reverse complement strand
ATTGCGATCTGGATTGAAGGTAGGTGATCGCGCTGGCAGGCCTGCTAACGCAGGCCACCGCTGGTACACGGTGTCACTCGTGCCGACACATCAACGGTACATCGTGTCTGGTGTGTCGGTGGATCACTTACATTCCCCATCGCGCCAGAGCTGCTTCACAGTTCTCAGGTTCATCACGGATACGCAGAACAGTTTGACGTGACAGTCCGGTATCCTTGGCGATGGCTGATACAGTGGTAGCCTGCGTCAGCAGGTGCTGGACAGTGTTCATGGTGGTGCGGTCATAGCTTGGACGCTTGCCTCTATACTTGCGGTCTGCGTCCGGTCCTTCTTTAGCGTGTTTCACGCCCGCTAGCCTCGCCTCTTGCTTTGCTTTGGTGTCAGCGGACGCCATAGCCGCCATGAAACCCAGCAGGGCGTTACGAACAGCCTTGCCGGTGTCGTCGCCTTCCAAGTCATAGTCGGATTGGAAGGACATGTTATTGATCACTGTGCGGACCCTCACGCCCTTGCGGTTGAACGTTTCTATCGCGGCCTTAACGTCATCGTAACTGCGTCCAAGCCTATCGATCCACCGGACGACCAAAGTATCCCCAGCTTGTAGAATGTCGAAAAGTCGTTTCCCCTGATCGCGCTCAGCGAGTTTCACCTTCACGCCTGAGACGCCGTGGTCGGTTATCACGTGATCGTCTGCGATATCGAAACCTGCGGAGCGTGCCTGCGCAAGTTGGTGGTCGCTGGTCTGCTCTGCCGTCGAGACGCGGACATAAAGAACTGTTTTGGGCTTAGGCGTCATGATTGGGTTTCCTTTTGTCCGTTTGGATTGTGTCCATTAGGTAATATGTCCGTTTACGATTCGCAACCCTTGCGGACACAGTATCCACCAAGATTCCGAATGTCCGCAGTGCTATACCCAATCGGACACCTCACGGGTGCAAACCGGAGGGACTTAGCTATCAGGTCACCCGCTAACGCGGGGGGATGCCCGTTCGATAGGTCAAAGGGGCGATAGGTCAGCGGGACGTGGATGTGGTTAGGTCTGTGTGTCGGTGATGCCCCCCGCGTTAGCGGGATACAGGTCCACTTTGGCGAAAAGTAATTTTATTACATTCACAGTGCTTCATGCGCAACTTTGTTACTTGATGGTTGCAGGGGTCAAAGCCCTGTGTTTTATGATATTATATTCAATGTACCGAATGTGATGGATGATTTCGCGGGGTTGCACCATCACGGTCGTGCAGC
>JBDXFZ010000034.1:0-1230 GCA_039990395.1 Halioglobus sp. | reverse complement strand
CGCCGGAGAAAGGCTTTTCACGTAATGGACCATGATTTTTACGAATAATGGCAAGGCAAGCCTTCCTGCCCCACTTTTCGGGTGTTCGTTCTCGAATTTCAGGTACTTTTTGAGGTTGTAGGCAATGGCCGAGAGGTGCATCACCTTGTTCGCCTGCTTGATCCCGATGGTATTTATCTTCCTCAGTCCCATGAACTGGGTCAACGTTCCGAATACGGGTTCTACCGTGCTCTGCCGCTTGCCCTTCATATACCGCCCCAGTGGGCTCTCTACCCGGGCGATGTTACGAAAATACTCCGCACGGTAATAGGTAACGCCGAACTTCTTCTCCTGTGCACTTTTGCCCAGGCAGCTACTGCGTATCGGGCACCCGGTGCAGATATGCTTTCTTGCCCGGTATTCCTTCTTTCTTGTTCCCGTGCGATAATCCCTGAACTCCTTGGTGAACGGTATCGTTTTCCCTTGGGGACACAGGTAGCTGTCGGTCACCTGATCATAAACGAAATTATCGGGACCTCCCTTGAACGTTCCGTGGGCGGGTATGAAGCTCTTGAGCCCCATGCTTTCCAAAAAGGCATAGTTCTCGCCACTGCTATAGCCCGTGTCGGCCACGCAGTTCTCAAAGACGAAGCCCTGTTGCCATAATCTTCTTTGTAGGCGCCGTACGATACCCTGTAACTGCTGGTTGTCCTTGCCATCGGCATGGTACGCCCTGATATCGGTAATTACATGATGGGCGGTATCCACGCTCAATTGGCTAAGGTAGTTCAGCTTTCTTGCCTTGCCCGGCTTTACGCTTATCCTGGCATCGGGGTCGGTGGGGCTGTAATGGGTCTTGTTGCTCGTATACTTCGCTCCCTTGTTGCCGGCACCGGGCCTTTGGTCCTGGTCCTTCGCCCACTTCTTGTTCCTACCCTTTATAGCACCAAGTTCCTTAGTGTTGGCACTGATGCTACGTTGTCCTTTATCCGACCTGTCGCCCTTGCTCTTGCGGTGGGGCTTTTCCCTGTCCATGGCGCTGATCGCTCGTACCTTGCGAAGATGCTCGTCAAGCTCCTCCTCGGGAACCTTCAGCTCCAAGGTGTCCATGCTGGCGTTCGCCTTCACCGGTGCGGAATCTATCGCCTGGGTATGACCGGAAACCATCCCTTTTTCTACACACATACTCAAGACATTGGTGAATACTTCCTCGAATACCGACTCGGGAAAAAGCTGTCGGGTACGGCTTAT
>JBDXFZ010000033.1:0-2902 GCA_039990395.1 Halioglobus sp. | reverse complement strand
TTGTTTCCGACTTTGATACCATTGCCGATGTTGACGTTGCCATTGATGTCAATGTCGCCGCCGCGGTAGTGGATTGGTCGACCGTTCCAGCCTCCGCAATTGCGGCACCCCCAATAACCGTTCCAGTAGTTGTTATTGTTGTTGTCAATAATGGCCGCGATTAAGATCGCAGAGCCGAAGAAAACCAGCGCATCGTTATTATTGTTGTTCGCATCACTGACATACACGGTCTCGGTTTTGTATTGCGGGACATAGATTACTTCGGGATCCGCAGGCAGGATAGTCACCGCATCGGTTTCATCTCGCGTAACGACCTGTTCTGGCGTGTCGTCAAGACTGCCAGCGTCAATCGCGGCTTCGCGCATCCGTTGGACCGCAGCCATAACATCATCGGTTTGAGCCAGCATGGCGGATCCAGCAAGCTCGGTCCAATCGATATTATCAGCCATACGTGTCAAGACGTCTGGAAATGCTTCGGTGAGAACCTGAATACTTGGATCCCAGTCCTGTTGCTGGACCCCAGCTGAGATATCGTCCTGTGTGAAACCTTCGTTGTCTTCCAACCATTGTTTGGCTTTCATGACCTCCAGCGGATAGGTCGAAGCCACCAAAACTTGAATAAGCAATGTGTCAGGAAACAATGCGACCGGGGCAACCAACTCGTCCAATTGGTCACTTGACAGCAGCTCTTCTGCAGCAACTTGGGTTTCGTCCTCGGCGACTGTCTCTGCGCTCGCACTGTCAGCTTGCTGCGCAATGGCCGGGGTCAGCAGAGAAAAGGCGATGGAAAGTAGGAGTGCAGTTGAAGTCCATAGATTATGCATTTCTCAGCTCCCAAAAGTGTCATACAAAACTACTAGTGTTCCTGAAGGATGCAAGAGTTGCCTATCATCAACAAGAACTGAGCCTCACACAAAGGTAAAGCATCAGAATTAAAAGCATTGGCATCTACCGCTTTAGGCTCGAAGCAGACCTTCGACGCTCACTAAATGCGATAATATTGCATCTGCAGAGAAGGGCAGAAGGTCCGCGACTGAGACATCCGACTGCGGCGCAGCGAACGACCGGTTTGGATTTTGGGCAATTTGGCCGCATTGAGTGACCGCTTTCGGGAAATCGCGCTGCAGTGCCGCGATCAGTTTCGCAATTTAGTGTACGAGCCGTCGTGAAATTTGCTGCACCTGCATCGGGCGGCTCCTCCCGCAACTCGGACAGTCGGCCAAAGAAAACAAATGGCTGCAAACGCGCAAAGCAGCCATTCGTGCAGCCCGCAGCGAACGACCGCACTGAGCCCAAAACAGACGTGCAAACGGCCTTAGGGTGGCGCATACCACCAAGACTCCCACACTTTGGCGGTATGCGCGGGTCCACGCCCGTCCAGATGGAGGCTCCGCGCTGACCCATTATGAGCCCATGAGCAAAACAGGGGCAGAATTGGCCCCCCCCTCTTTGGCTGTCATTCTCAACACTTTGGTGCGGCCACGACTTAGTCGCGTCGCTGACTAACGAACTGGGGCTTGACCGATGCTGCGAACTGAAGGATTGACCGCCTCTCATCGGATTTTAAAGCTGGCCCGTGAGCGCTCTATCGTGACAGGCGATACCCACAAAAAGGCATTGGTCAATTTTTGTGGCTGAGGTATTACGTCGTTTGGAAAAGCAAATTTGGTTTATGCCCTGTTGTAAAGGATTCCAAAGTGACTTCGATACGCCTCTCAGCGCTGTTGGTAATTCTGGCGATTGCAGCTTGTGCTCGTGCACCTGAACTGGTCGGGATCGACAATCCTGAAGTCCCCACAAGATCGATCGTCGAAGCCACAAAACACAAAGTATTTATAGTAACAACACGAGAAGACACCGAAGTCGTTGGAGCTCTGTTTTCCGAACTTAGAGCGGATGAATTAGGCTTGGCTTCGGTCGAAGTGTCGGTGCCACCAACTCATGTGCTGGGAGAATTGGAGCGCCCCAAATCGCTACCGCCGGACCCTCGCACCGAGTTCGCGGTCATTGATCCAGCAATATACGGTTCGGAAAGTGCATTTCTCTCTTCGCTCAATTCAGAGCTGCGTTCTCGTCCAGCATCGCAACGTGAATTGCTCCTGTTCGTTCATGGATACAACATGACTACAAGCGATGCCATTCTACAAGTCGGCCAATTCGTAGAAGACAGTGGATTTACAGGGGTGCCTGTCTTGTTCGCCTGGGCTTCGGCTGGCCAACTTTCAAGATACGTGTACGATCTGAACAGTGCCCTTGTTGCGAGACCGTTGTTAATAGATGCGTCGGAGATTTTAGCCCAAAGTATTGCCACAGAATACCATGTTTTTGCCCATTCAATGGGTGGGTTCCTGACGATGGAGGCAATTGTTGATGTCACTCAGAAAGGCCAGTTCAATCGAACGGGTCGACTGCAAAACGTGGTTCTAGCATCGCCGGATATCGACTTAGATCTGTTCCGGTCCCAGATGGGTGAAATCGACACTTCTTTCGATCGATTCTTTGTACTTCTGTCCAAAGACGACTCGGCATTGCGCGCTTCTCGCCGGATCGCAGGAGGTGTTCCTCGGGTGGGTGCCGCAGACGCTGATGAACTCAGCACACTTGGGGTGACAGTTATTGATTTGTCGCAAGTTGATGACTCGAAGACGGGCAGCCACTCGAAGTTCTCTGGTTCTCCTAACGTGGTACAACTGATTGGTCGCGGGCTGAACGATGCTCCGGGTTATGGATCCCGACGGCAGACCGCTTTGGAACAAGTTATTGGAGACTTGCCTGTCCGCGTGGTTCCCGCCAGCAACTGAGCCTCAAGCTCCATAGTGAAGCTCCGCTTTCGGCTGGCACCAGTAAGAGCGTGTTGTAGAACGAATGTCAGTTTTGTCCGGCCAATCAAGCAGAGTGCAGC
>JBDXFZ010000032.1:0-1134 GCA_039990395.1 Halioglobus sp. | reverse complement strand
CCGCCAGCTTGAAGAACCGACGCAATCACCAGCGATACAAGTTCCACGTTCTGTGACGAAACCCGAGGTTGTTCGTTCGCCGAGGGTAACCCCGCCAGCTGAAGCAGCATATGTGCCTCTATCCCTTGGACGATATACCAGGGCTTTCACCCTTTCCGCTATCGTCTCCGTCGCCCGACGCGACAGAGATCGGAAACGCGCCAACATCAGCCTTGGCCTTTTCATGTCCAGTCCCACTGGAGCCATGCGTTTCGGCACGGAATCAGACGTCCGAATCGTGGCGGTACTTACCCGGGATTCTCTTGTTTTCGGACCTGCATTCCCGCTAGAAGGCGCAACGGAATCACGGTAGCTGAGCGGAGTCATCGTCCCTGCACGCACGTTTCACGGCGCGCCGTGTACTTTTCTGAAGTGCGCCAGCCCACCAATGTCAATATAGGGGGCAACCTTCGCCCAGGTGAAGAGCACGGCGCCAGAAAACTCCTCTTTTCCAGGCGGCTTGTGCTATTTGAAATTTGCCAAAGAATGAGTTGCGTTGTGAACCGCGGTCGAACAATCCTCAACACGTTTTATTGATGAAGCGGGCCACCCTCGCTCTGTGGACCGCAAATTGAATTACTTGGTAGTCAGATTTGACGTGTGACGTTGCCATGTGGACGCCGTTCAATTATTACGCGCGCACCTTCTCCACCCGCACATTTCCCGGCATCAAGGTAAGGTCACGCCCGATCACATGGAGAAGGAAAACTTGCCTTTCGCTGTCGATTGTGATAGTGGTCTCCGATTATGTCCCACGCGGCATAAGAGCGTTGGCATCCAGCCCCGCTAAATCAATGAGCCGTCCCATAACCCATAGGATGCTAGGCCAGTTCTCGTATATAACTCTCGCAGCTGGACCCTGCGCAAGTCATATCGCTTTTGGATTCTCACCACAAAGGACAAAAAATGCTCAAATGCTGGGATTCTTCTAAGCCGCGATCTTCTCCGTCAGTTGTAACATCTCTGACATGCTACCGTGAGCGGTAGCCGCACAATTGAGCTGCCCCTGGTCACCACTTGGCTAGTCAGTCTCTGGGTTGACATCGATTTCATCCAGCACAAGGTGAGGGTACCCAAGCACGTCCTAGATTATTT
>JBDXFZ010000031.1:0-1218 GCA_039990395.1 Halioglobus sp. | reverse complement strand
GCTGCACTGCAGATTCTCGGTAATCCAAAAACAAACGCGCTCTGTGCACGCCATTTACGGTTTTCAGGTTCCTTTAACGCCTATGACTTGTCGCTTGCATCCCCATTTTCATTTCAATTTCAAAAGCAAGTTGTGTTGGTAGCCGTCTCGGCGCTGTTACCTGGGAGTATGCATGGAAACCCCAGAACCCTCGGATAAAGGTTTAGAGCCCGCGCTGCGGTGGAACGACAAAAGGACAAACGACTGGGTAACACCCTCAAAAACTCCGTTACGCTCTTCAATGAAGCTGGCCTTAAGCGGATGAGCCGCGGTCCGCAGCAGCGCTCTGGCATTCCGGGTATAGGCGCCGGAGATCAGGGAGGTTGGAGTGACAAAGCAAATCACGCCGTCAGGGACTGTTTCACAAAGGGCTTGATTCAGGAACAAGGCAGGTAAACTCGGTCGGCCGTAAAGCGAGCATTGAAACTTTTTCTTTTGTTGGGGGCGGAGCTTCGTCGTCCCGAAAGGAGGATTTCCAATTACCAGATCATAAGCCTGAACTTGGGGCTCCTCGAGTGTGTCGCAACGCGTAACCTATGCCGGGAGCTCTTCGCTCCCGCTTCTCGCCATAGGCAACACTGCCAGATCGACCAGAACTTGCGCGATCCACGCACAAAACGGGTCTTTCTCTTGTCCCACAAGACGATCCTGAAGGATCTCAAGCGGCGGCCGTTCGCCGTTCATGGCGTAGGCTTCCACCATCTGGCTGAGAGCGGCGAGTAGAACGGTCCCTGGTCCACAGGAGGGCTCTAGAACCCGGGCCGTTGTCCAATTCGTTCCAGCATTCGTGGCCATGTTCACGAGGCACTTCGCTAGCGCAGGAGGCGTAAAATACATACCCGCGTCTGAGCGCATCGCCTTCGGCAGTAGGCAAGCATAGAGCAAGCCGATCTCGTATGAGGCCTGAAGGGGCGATGCCTTGGCAACGAGAGTGGCGTAATCCGCGATCTGATCACTCAGACCATCGTCATCAATTTCCAAGGCTTCGAGCGCGAATCCTGGCGATCTAATTGATTTACCCCAGTTCGCTTCTTGGCTTTTTGTCTCCCAAAGCTCGTGGAGGGCCATATGGACAACGCTCTGCGCCACTCGTTCCCCGTGTTTACGCCGATATGGCCTGGTTGCTCGCACGATCTCAGTTCGAAGAGTCGCGACAGATTGCGAGAGCCCAGGATTGCC
>JBDXFZ010000030.1:0-2046 GCA_039990395.1 Halioglobus sp. | reverse complement strand
CTTGGAATCCCCAAAGCAACAGCGGTGTGGAAGCAAACTCCCGACAAGCATAATAGCTGTCTGCCAAATGAGTCCCTGACTTCACCATTTTCTGACAGAACCATCCATCGCGGAGGAACTTAGGAAATACAACAATCTCGATCCAAAGTCGAGTATACTGCTGTACGCTGTCCAAGACAACTTAGCTACAACTCACAGCACCGCTGGGGTTAAGGAGCTCTGCTTAGTGTAGTCCACATCGTGGATCGTCAGCCTCGGACAAGCCGATCTTCAGTTGTGTAGAAGTTCCAGGCGGTACCAACGTCTGTAAAAGGAACCCTTTTGATTGTACTCAGAAACGCGACGTATACTATCCATGGTAGATTGGGAAGTTGCATGCTGGAAGGAGATTCTAACAGTAAGGTATTGGGGTATCAGGGTAATGTGCCCACCAATGCCACTCGTCAGGTGTAACCCTATACTGCACGTGGGGCGAGTCAACTCGACAGCGAATATGTAATATAAGAGGAGTTCCGTTTCATGTCCGGAGTCAGCCACGCGTTCCCGTGCCAGCTGAGCCCATACCTTTAGAGATCAATCAACACACTAGTGAATGCCGGTGATCTTCTCTTGGCAAGCGTAGCCCAGGCCAGCCTAGAGAGGTGGGAATCTGCTTCCAGCATGTCCATTAATTTTAGATTATGTGCTTCGTCAGGGAGCCAGCGTGTGTGTTTTGAAGAAGAGATCGAGGTCCTGGAGGAGAAGACGTGTGTGTGAGAAGGAGACGCAGGAGATGCTGCACCAGAGGCAGCAGCGATCCCAGGAGCGCCAAGTTTGAGCCGGACTTGGTAGATTCGCTTGGCACTGGTGGCGAAGGAGCTGCAGAGTAACAGTTTCCGGGGCAGCAGCAGCCCCCGCAGCATCGTCAGCAACGTCAGCAGTCAGAGGGTTGCTGCATTTTGGTTGCGACGCTGAAGCGCATGCAGTAACCACCGTTACCGCCGCCGCCGAGAACACTGCCGCCGCACACGCCGTCTTCGCTACCGCCGCCGCCGCCGCCGTCGTCTCGACCGCCGGGTAACCGTCGTTGCTGCAACACCCCGGGATAACCAGGCATCTGCCTGAATCTGTGGGTTTGCTGCGCGCTGGCGACGTTGATTTACGTAATATTATACGAAAGAGGGAGATTGGCCGGCAGGAGCCGGAAGGGAAGGTGGAGACCGCGGGAGCGACGCTGAAAGTGTTCTGGCAGAATCGTCTGCCTGGACGACTGAAGCACCACGCCCGCACGTGGTTGATGGGGGGGGCGTTGCCCCCGAGGAAGGAGACGCGGGAGAGAGTGAAGATGGGTGCAGGGGGAGGTGTCCGCATCATCTGTTCGGGACCAGCGCACGGGCGCGACAGGATGCGCTGCCCCAAGAGAGAGAGGATGAAAGAGAAAGGACCGACGCGCCACCAGCATAGACGTTGGTCCGCACCAGGCACGTTTAACTTTGTTGATTGATTGCTGTGGTGATTTCCGTTTTTGGATTGACTTTGTACCGATATAAGAATGGTAGATAATCTCCAAACATTGGACATTGAGATTTGGGAATGTTGGAAGTGGAACTCACAGCTGACCTATTTCATAATTGTATAAAATGAAATGAGATGCACAGACGTATACGTATATAGCTTCCATCACTGAAGTTATCCTGTAGACGCACTGCAGGACTATGACGTCTGTCTGTTTTATGGTTGACTGGTCGAGGGCTCTGGTTGGGCATCGACACGAGTACGAGTATGAAATGAAAAGGGTAAAAGTACTCTATTTAATAGAATTTAGTTGGGATACGTCCGAATGATGTGAGCTAAATGACTGCACAATCACCCTCCGCCCATGTGCACCTTTTTGAAGTCATCACGTATCATATACAGTAAGAGGATTGATAAGCCCACCCTATTGCTGAGTTTGGCAGGGCGTTGGTCTGATGCTGGCAGACCCGACCAAGTACAGCAGAAAGAGGTGTATGTGTTGAACCCTTGTGTCCAACTACGGCAACACGTCTGTTTGCGGCATTTCACATA
>JBDXFZ010000029.1:0-1256 GCA_039990395.1 Halioglobus sp. | reverse complement strand
AGAGGAGCTGCTCCTAGTACGAGAGGACCGGAGTGGACGAACCTCTGGTGTTCCGGTTGTCACGCCAGTGGCATTGCCGGGTAGCTACGTTCGGACGGGATAACCGCTGAAAGCATCTAAGCGGGAAGCCTCCCTCAAGATGAGATCTCCCTGGGCACTTGATGCCCCTAAAGGGCCGTGGAAGACCACCACGTTGATAGGCGGGATGTGGACGCGCTGTGAGGCGTGAAGCTAACCCGTACTAATTGCCCGTGCGGCTTGACCATATAACGCCAAAGCGGTCACGGTGTGTTGCTGCTCACTAGAGAGCGGACAGCCACTGGAGCCCAGGCGCGGTCGCAACGATATCGATACGCACCAATAGCGCGAGTGTCAGAGACGCTCTAACGCGGACTTTTTCATTGCCCAGAATTGGCTTTGCGTGCCGAAAGGCAGGCAGGGCAACCCCATTAGGTGAGTGGAACCTCATTCACCAACCGGTTTGCCTGACGACCATAGCGAGTGGGAACCACCTGAATCCATGCCGAACTCAGAAGTGAAACCACTCAGCGCCGATGGTAGTGTGGGGCTTCCCCATGTGAGAGTAGGTCATCGTCAGGCTCTTAAATATAAAAGACCCCCGTCACGAAAGTGGCGGGGGTTTTTTATATTTAAGATACGGTGAACTCCTCTCCCTACACGGCCCATGTGACCGCCGATGCTCCGAAGGAGCCAGGCGGAGGCGCCGAAGGCGTCGCGAAGCGATCGCGAGCAAGCTCGCGACCTAAGTAGGTCATCTCACGCACCACACCAATCTCCCGGCAAAGCGACCTAAAGTAGGTCATCTCACGCCAAGCCTCCGCTATCGGCAAAGCGACCTAAGCAGGTCAGCCCCACTCCAAACCTCTCTGGAATCCCGCCGGAGCTAACGCTCCTTTCGCGGGCAAGCCCCGCTCCCACAAGACCCATCCACACAGTCACTCCCACAAGCTCCACTCCCCAAACAACCTTTCTTCCCCAGGGCCACCCCAAAACCCCCGATTTTCCCTCACCGCCCTTTATCCCGTGCCCATGTATCTCTATGCTCGGGAAGTTACGTCGGTGATTGGAGGCTCTATGCAGTGGGTGAAGGCCTTTGTGGCTGGTTTTCTGGCTACCCTGGTGTTCCATCAAGGCCTGCTGGCGCTGCTCCACGCCGCGGCGGTGGTGCCGGTTTCTCCTTATAACTGGGCACCGTCCGCGCCGTTGGGCGTGCCCGCCGTGTTGTCGCTGGCGTT
>JBDXFZ010000028.1:0-2272 GCA_039990395.1 Halioglobus sp. | reverse complement strand
TCCCCGACAGCACAGTAATTGCTGAAACCATCGGCGATGTGCGCTGGTCGGCGGCAGTCAAGTCCCATGTTGAGACTGTGAATCAGATTTTAGTCGAGCATCAGGGTGTACTGATCAAATCACTAGGTGATGGCACTATGTCATCCTTTTCCTCGGCCCGTACGGCCCTTCTGACGGCCGTGGCGCTACAACGTGCCATGGAGGAGGAAAGCAGCGAGCCGCAATTGCAAATCCGTGTCGGTCTGCACACAGGTGACTTGATAGAACAAGACGGAGACATGTTCGGAACTGTCGTCAACAAGGCGGCCCGCATTGCCGCCGTTGCTCACCCCGACGAAATTCGGTTGAGTGATGCGACCAAAATCATGGTTGGCAAAGCAGACTTTACTTTCTCCGATCCAGTGACCACCACGCTCAAGGGCTTGGACGGCGAGCACGCGCTATACCGACTGGAGTGGAAGGCGTGATGAGCGGACAGTCCTAGATTTGGGCTGTCAGGTACTTTTTCCAACCCTGCACCGCACGGAGTAACGGTCGCGCGTTCCATCAATCCGGTGCCCGCCAACCATATTTCCTCGGGCAGTGGGCGAACCGAATTCGTGTTCAGCACTGACTATTAGTTTCTGCTTATGGGCTCAGAGCGGACTTGCGGCGATGCAGCAGTCTTCTTCCTACTCGATCCCGAAGCGGTCATTGCGAGAATTGAGATGATCTTGCCATTGCAGCTGCTTAGCCTCCCGAGCCGACTTTCGGCTTAAGGAAACTGTCGTCTGTTCAATCTGGGTTGAGCGACTGCTTCGAGCCCAATCCGGACTTAACCATCTTGCACCTAGTGCACCTGCATCTTCGTCTCCAAGTGGGATGAGAAACCCATGCAGCGATGCAGCGCAAAAACCGGACTTCGGTGCAAGTTACAGCAAGCTCTACAGGGGTTATGACCGTCTTGCGAACAAACCCGGCGTCCCTATTCGTGTGACGAATGATTAGTACCCGAATTTCTCTACCACTGCTAAAACCACTCATCCCGAATTTCGATCAGTCGGTACAATACCCTTTTAGAATAAAAACGTGGCAAATGGTTGCTCTCTGAACCGTAGGTTTCCGTCCAATGAACTCGAATGTTTAGCTCGCGCCCCAATGTGGGTGATTGGATTTCGTTATGCGTATTTCAACTGAGACAACATACTGGAAGAAGCATTGCGCGTTGTCACTATCGCGCGCTCTGCAGCCTCAAGCAAATCTCTTGATGAACTCATTGAGCCACTTTTAAGGCAGTTTTCAATTTTGGAAAAAATACTATGTAGCAGGTTGGCTCCCAGAGTGGCGCAGGCACCAGATGTGTTGTGAACGCGCGAGATCACGGTATCATCGTCCAAATGTAACGGCGCGCACGATTTCAGCCTGTTAATGATTAAAGATGCCTCATCAAACAGCTCGTCCAAGCTTCTGTCAGTTGCTCCTAGACCTCTCGCTGAAACCAAAATTTGAAGCGGTTCCCACTCCAGCACCGATTGTATTTCTTCGTCATCGAAACGTACCAAACCGTTTCCGGTTTCTATGCCATTCAAGGTCGTTCGAAGCGTCTCAAGAGAAACGGGTTTTGTAAAAATACCCTGCATTTTGGCGGCAAATATCTTGTCGCGATCCTCAGGGCTGGTGTGCGCGGTTTGGGCAATGATCTTTGCAGATCGGTTTGGGCCATCAAGGTCACGCAGCAGCCGAGCGACTTCTGTGCCATCCATGCCTGGCATGCTAATATCCATGAGGATTAAGTCAAAGCGCTCCGTCATTGCCACTTCCAAAGCACCTGGTCCGTCTGTGGCTATAGACACGTTTTGCCCCAACCTTTGAAGCATCTCTATTAGCACGAGACGATTTATTTCGTTGTCATCGACAACAAGGACGTGCATGCGCTCAGCTAGGTCGACTTGCTTGAGATAGTTTTGCGGCAGTCGCTTAATAACTTTGTTTTCAACGGCAAGTTGAGTACATTTTTCAACAGTAGCAACTGGAATTCGCACACGGAACTCGCATCCTGCACCGACCTCGCTGTTCACTGTAATTTGGCCACCCAACGCTTCGACAGACATCGCCACTATACTCAGTCCCAGACCAGTACCTTCAGAATTGCGACCATATGATGCGTCGAGCACAGTGAACGGCTCGAAGGCACGTTCGATATCGCAGGCGTTAATCCCAGGGCCGTTGTCCTTGACAACTACCTCCAGATTACCGTTTGGCTCAAAACCCAACAAAACGTCGATTTGTCCAT
>JBDXFZ010000027.1:0-1274 GCA_039990395.1 Halioglobus sp. | reverse complement strand
GTACGTGCACAGTCTGCGGCCTGGTGAAAAACAGCTGGTAATGATTCAATCGTCCGAACCGTTTGGTACCAATGGTGGGGCGGTGATTAGCTTGGGATCAGGATTGTGATGACGGCAGCCCGGCACTCTGCTGTAAATTGCAAGGTAGTT
Source organism: Halioglobus sp. (assembly GCA_039990395.1). Taxonomy (GTDB): domain Bacteria; phylum Pseudomonadota; class Gammaproteobacteria; order Pseudomonadales; family Halieaceae; genus CALINF01. The sequence continues at coordinate 1,124 of JBDXFZ010000027.1, read as the reverse complement.
AATACGGGTCGATCGTCGGGGGACGTCCGAAGCCGACAGTCCATCCCCAAGGTAATCGCCCTGAACGTACGTGATGTCGAACGGTTCCGAGAGCTGTTTATACACCCCACGTCCGCCACCCTGCCCCTACGCCGTCCGACGCAACCGTTCTTCTGGAAATTGATCGGAACAATCGGCGAAAAAAAGGGTTGCGCTCTCCGACGCTAACATTCGCCAGTTCAGCCCGGGCTAAACGCCCAGCTGCTGCACACCCCCCGACCGCAAAATGTGGCCCGCCGTTTCGACCGGAAACGCGTTAGGCCGTGCACTATTAGAGAATATGCGAATACCCTTAATCGATTAAAATAGCTCGCCGATATCAGTTCAGCAGCAAAGCTTCTCACCAGAGCAGACAGAAGAGATTCACAGAGAGATAAGGCTATTGGAGAAGAGAGTCCACCTCCGCATGGGCAGCCAGATGCGTGACCGTACCTACGAACGATCGCACGCTGCGTCTATGTCTGGACTACCACGCGCCAAACGGCCTCATGACCCCTAGTAGTGAGGGTCTCGGCGACATGCACGGTATTGTTCAGCGATGCCAGAGGTGTTCATGGTTTACCCCCATCGACTTATCGTCGAGCATTTTCCAGCTACCCATTGCAGAGGTGAATCACGGCAGGACGGCTTTCCGAGGCGAGTTCGGACGACGTTAGGAGTGCATGCGGTGTGGGTTCGGACTATCGATCGTGCCACAAGTTTGTGCGAGTATGGTAGCAGAGTTGTTGAGTGGGATACGAGGGAAGGGAATGGGAACTTACCTTGGAGACAGTATCATCTACACTCGAGATTCTGGCCAGCACTTCATCCTCATTGAAGCAGCCCTCTCTCGCCTGCAGTCCGCCGGGCTGTCAGTGGACCTTTATAAATCCTGTGCTGGTCATCTGTAGAACTGATCACAATGGTCGTAGACAGGCGGGGATTCGGCGGGCGAAGTAAAAGGTTGCCGCGGTAGCCGAACCACCTCCACCGTCAATTGAAGTATGTCTCAGAGAAATTCGCGGTATGATGGGTTACTTGTGGCAGTTTATAGAGCAATACAGCATCATAGCCGCCCGCCGTACAGATGTCCTTTGGAACAAACG
>JBDXFZ010000026.1:0-1896 GCA_039990395.1 Halioglobus sp. | reverse complement strand
CCCGTGACGTTGTCATACAGAAGCTTCCCAACTGTAGCATAATTTTCTCTCCCGGGACGTTGTCATACAGAAGGTTCCCAGACTTACAACAAAATGTTCTGCGGGCAAAGGGGGTGTCTGGACATGCTCCACGGAATATTCCATAAGAGCCATGTATAACCATATACGATTCGTCTTCAGATATATTCCTACGTGTCCACATAGAACAACTTGTAGATATCTCGATCTCTGAGCGTGCTCGGTTGGTACATCCCTGGCCTCTCAGAGCTCCCACTTGGAAAATCGCTCCTTGTATTTCTTGCCGGACCTTTCCAGCGGGTCTTTGTATTTCGCCATTTCACTTCGTGCTTTCAGTCCTTCTTTCCTTTTTTCTTCTGTCGTTTCGTGTGCGTACGTGTACTCCGAGCACGGCGCCGCGGGCGAAGCCGGCACCGTCGCGGGTGCCAGCGGGTGCTGGCGGGTAGCGGGGGAGTTGCAAGGAGCGCGGTCGCCGCTTTCGTACCTAGGCATTGCGTGTGCCTCGAGACACGAGAGATTAATCAAAATGCTCTGTCTGGCCTCCATTTGTGATTTTTGATAAGAGTACGTACGATTATTTAAGGGTCGTTCGGGATTGTAAGATAATATTCAAGCGGTGCTTATCTTTTGCGATCGGGCTGAAAATTAAACCCAGCCTGAGCACCAACATTGTCGAGCTGGCGAATGAGGTCCACGGTGAACATCGGGCTTCACGCGAGGCGGGCGACGGGGCCCACTGTGGAAGAGAGGGAGGAAAGCTTTACGTGGACCGAATCGGTGGCGAGATCGTTGCGCGAGGAGCGGGCGGCGTACGAGGCTGAGAGAGAAGCTCTGCTGTTTGGTTTTTTCTTTTTATCTATATATATATATATATTTTGACCGGTGTAAGATGTTCCAGTAAGGTAGTAAATTACTGGTAGTACGAGAAAGGGGACGAGGAGCCTCTTTCTTTCAGAATTTTCGGTTTTGTTATTTTCATTGTTTTTTCTGTGTTGCTGTGCCGTGCTGTGCTTTATCTTTCGTAAATACCAGTACACAGAGCCTTTTGAAAGAAGAAAATAAGTACCCTCCTACCTTGGGTATGTACCTACGCACGACACGTGAGCGAGCGTACCGCAAAACCGCCCACGACGCGAAGCGTATGTGGCGTCCGAGCTGTTTTCTCCTGAAGCATGGCGGCGGGACTCTTGGCATTATCAAGTCGCCAGTTTTGCTTATATTGTCTATTCCTCCCCTACCGACGTCCAATCAAATATCCTCATCAAATTTGCATGAAACTCATGACAAAGTTACGCATTTTTGGATAGCATATGTACTAGAGCCTTGTTTGTGTCATGTGAGATTCGACCGCGGCATTCTGTAGCCGAAAACTCCCCGGGTGCTTTGGATTGGCCAAGCTTGCCCCGAGAGTGGCCTCAGACCCGCGGACCATGTCTGCTACCGGACCGGCGGAGATTTGCGAGAAGAATTGCTGCCTGCTGCTGCAGCAGCAGGTAGGCCGGTGCTGCCGCAACTGCTGATGCTGCTGCCGCTGCAAGTAAGTGCTGCCTTTGCTTGAAGCCCTGCGGCAATAAGCAAGCACTGCGCTGAGCAATACGCTGCTCCACACAAACAAGGTCTGCTGCAACCAAGCGCTGCTGGAAGCGAGAGAGTTGCCTCAAGCAAGCGCTGTCGCAGGCGCTGCTGGTGCTTGCGGCCGCTGGCGTTGCTGGTGCTTGCGGCTGCTGGCGCTGCTGGTGCTTGCGGCTGCTGCTGCTGCTGCTGCTGCTGCTGCTGCTGCTGGTGCGAGCACGTCGTGCACCCTTGTCGCAACGCCTCTGATCTTCGCCGGTACGACCCTTTTTCGGGCAGAGAGGACGACGAAGAAGGAGGGCAATC
>JBDXFZ010000025.1:0-1580 GCA_039990395.1 Halioglobus sp. | reverse complement strand
CCGAACTAACGTTGTTGCAACATGCCGGACGCCTTGCAGTCGAGTGTGTGTCTTGTATAGAAAACGGACTTGGCCGTTCAGGTCGAGGCCAGTGTCTGTGTGCGCTTCCGACGTCATGGTTGTCAAAGCAGGAGGTCTTTCACACCACAACGGTTGGCTCACAGGAGCCCAGGGGTGAGCGTAGCATGGACCCCAACTCAGAGAGTCCAGGGGTGCGTGCAGAGTGGACTCCAAGTGTGCGAAATGCCGGGTGTGTGCTGTGAGCGCGGGCCTTGCGGCACGATGCCAAGCAAGTGCGGCGCGATGTAATAAGCAAACAGGGTCTCTTGATTGGTCAGTACTAAGCAAAAATGGGTTTCCGCATAATGGGTGAGTTGCGATGCGAAACAAATGGAGCGATATAATTGGAGAATGCTAAGCAGATCTGGCCCGGTATACGACCGACTCGCCCTCCCCGGCGGGAAGCAGATAGTGTTCCAGTTTTTTTATCAAAATTCTCTGCTGTTCCAAATGTAAACACAATCTAGAGTTTTGTGTGGGGACCGGCTGTACGGAATGTTAGGACTTTGAGGTGGCCCCCCAGCTCCCCGACCACGTTTTGATACTCGGGGGGAAAAAACTGTAACCGGTCACTCGGGGGATCCACACTAGCGCCAAGTAGTCATCTTCGTTGCTCGACATTGGCTTGAAAAGTTTTCACACTCATTTTCCGAGTTCTTTTCAACAGGCTAGGGGCTGATCCAACATGTATCCCTCACCAATTTAAGCTAACATCTATCAACGAAACCCTAGCACTGCAGTCACACCGCACCGACACGGTGACACTACTTACTGCTGTGCCTTGCACATCCAGGGTCATGCGAGAGGATGCCCCTGTGCAGTCACGCAGGTTGCCATATACCCGTTTCGGCCGATGTCTTTTGTCCTCTTCATGCTCCCTCGGGACTGGATTTACCGTCAGCTGGGCGAGTAGAAGACCGGGCTGCACGACTCCTCCAGGCAGGACTTTCTCATACACATGAAGGCGGGGGCAGTACGGTAAGTGGGACGGTGACAACCAATTTCAACACGCGCACATCGGTGAGTGCGTTCAAGTCCATGCATCTCGGCGGCTGCATGGAAGGGAGCAGAAAGGAGCGTACCACGAGGCAGGCGTGCAACGGGTTGCGTACTTCAACCCGAACCGTGAGATGTTAGATGGCTTCTGCCCCGTTCGCGCCGCCAACGCCGTGCAGTCACACGCCGCAGCTATGAAGAGATGCAACAAGAGGGAGAAGAATTGGAAAGGGGGCAGGGGGAGCAAGGGCAACGGAGAACACACAAGCAAACCAGTTCCTGCAGCAGCTGCTCCTGTTGGTGCTGCTTCTGCTGGTGATGGTGGTGCTGGTGGTGCTGGTGCTGGCGCTGCCGGCGCTGCTGCTGCTGCTGCAGCTACTGCCGGAGATCCCGAAGTTGGCATTCCTGCTGGAGCTTCCGCTGGTGCTGGTGCCGTTCCTGCTGTCGGGGCAGAGACCGCCCACAAGGCCAAAGGAAAACGCAAACTGCAGACACCGAGTGGTAGAGCTGCAGCTGGTCATGCT
>JBDXFZ010000024.1:0-1058 GCA_039990395.1 Halioglobus sp. | reverse complement strand
TCAAGATGTAAAGATATGCATGTATTAAGAAGTACTGACTATCGTGGCAGCCAAAAGATTCCAAACCGCTGGCCGCGATATTTAACCACTTCGCTGTGGTTGAGACATGGCCCCTGCCCTGTCAGTTCGTCGCGCCTCGACTCACTTTATCGGCGGACCTTTGCTCATCGCCTGCCGAACATCAAAATAAAACCGAGGGCTATGAAATCTAACAACGCACCGTGATTGAGATATGGCCTCTGCGCTGTGGTTTGACAGCAAAACGCTGGGGAGGCACCCTGTGTCAGCACAAAGCAGCCTCTGGTTGTCGCGCCAACGGTCTAGGTGCTACGAATGCCACCAGAATATCGCCTTTTATGTCATGGTCTTCGCATCCGGCCTGGACGGAGCGTCATCTTTGATAATGAACGCCTCGTTGCAGTCTTACTCTTCCCTCAAAGATATCGCTCCCCACGCGGTGTCTGCCCCTCATGCTCGAGACCGTATACGCTGTGACGAATATATAGCAAAGCATATATCAAAATTGGAGAAACAACTAATTGCTATACTGCCAATCCCGAAGACGGCCTAAACCACCACCGGGCAATCTAAACATTGCCCTGCGATAGAGATGCATCCCTGTCTCTGCAGTTTCGTCGCGCCCCGCCGCACGCTGGTGACATACCTGGTACTGTTTTGTGCTTGCACCGGCTGCTTCTTGCCGCGCTTGCCGCGATACCCGTGATTTTTTTCAAGTAATGATACCAGTGACACTAAAACAAGAGCAGAAAATAAAAAAGGAAATATAAAAGCTGGCGGCGATATCTGATTGGGTTATTGCCTACCTTGGTAACCGCTGTTTGTTCAGCGCCTGCTACACATGCAGACGAATCCACTGGTCCTGATATCTTCGCACTGCACTGTGATTGGAATATGGTTCGCCCCGGCAACCGTGCTTTGATCATAGCCTACTACACTTGTATTACGCAACGGGCCGCGAATATACCCTCTGCACTGTGGTTGGGAGTTGGCCCCCGCACTGTTGAGGTTACGTCGCTCCTCTACTCCCTCGTATCTGA
>JBDXFZ010000023.1:0-2039 GCA_039990395.1 Halioglobus sp. | reverse complement strand
GCGTGAAATCGACGATATGCTGAAAATGTTGAAATCGCTGATGCAGAATGAATCCGCCGTAATCCCCATTCTCAGTGGCACTCAACGCCTGGCGGAAATCACGCGCTTTGATGAACAAGTGAACCGGCGGCTTACCAAGGTCGGACCAAAGCCCTTATGTCAGGGAGTGGATGAGGAGCCGCTCTATCGTATGATCGAGGAGTATTGTGCGGAAGTCGGGCTAAAACCTGAGCTCGATGATACATTGGCGCTTCGCTTGATCCACGCAAGCCGACACCGTTTTGGTCGAGCAATTGAAACGATTATCAATGCTATCGAAAGCGCGCTGGAGGAGGGAGCTCGAGTTCTGACATGGGAGCATTTCGCAACAGCTTGGGGGATGCAGGAGGGATGCGACTGGGAGCAAAACGTCTTTGCCGCTACTGATTGGGCCGCGATTGAGCTTGATACGGATGCTGAAAATTTCGAAGCAGAGCGGACCAAGCGGCAAACCCGTCAGGTCGGGAGACGCTGAATGGAATTGTTGAAGCCCTGCCTACTTCCCGAGCCAGGTGAGAGCTTGATTTCCTGGTTGCACCGTTTTGGACATTTCCATACCGGGTTATCACTCGACAACTTCCTCAGATTTATCGGCGTGCGCCAGCAGGATTTGAATCTGGGTCGCCGCGAGATTTGTGACCGGCTATCGGCTATCTGCGGCATGCCTAACGATGAACTGGTATCTAAAAGTTTCGAGCATGTTTCGGATCGCCTCTATCGATATAATGGTGAGGTCTTTTTCAAGGAATTTTTGCTGAGAAGCCAAGTTACCTTCTGCCCAGCGTGTCTGTTGTCTGATATTTCAGAACGCCCGGGAGGTATGCCCATTGGTATTGGGCGTAGCAACTGGGCCTTTAGCGCGATCAGAACGTGTGAACACCACGGTGTGGGATTATATAGGAAGCCTCGCGAAAGTGGGGGCGGCCTTGAGCTGAATGTATGGGCACACACACCTGATCATAAAGCTTTGGAAGAGATTTGGCGTAACTCAGTACAGCGTAAACCATCCGCTCTCCAAGAATACGTCACTGCGCGTTTTGCTGGTGCCACAGGGCCGTCATGGTTGGACGCCCAACAGATCGACCTTGCATGTAAAGCGACTGAAATGCTGGGAGTATGTGTTGAATATGGTCCCCACGCGTCACTCCCAGTGCTGACTGATGACGACTGTGACCGAGCCGGTCAGGTCGGATATGAGTATACTTCAAATGGTGTCGCGGGCATTCGGCAAGCCTTGGAGTATCTATATAGGAAGCCTCAAAAGAGCGCGGTTAAATGTGGACCACAAGGGACATTTGGGAGGCTTTATCAATGGGTGCAGTTCCGAAAGTCGGATAAGCCGGTTGGCCCAATTTTGGATACTCTAAGCGAATTTATCCTAGATCATTATCCGATCAATCCCGGAGCTGTCCTATTTGGACAGGTTGTTGAAAAACAAAGGCGTCATACCGTTGCCTCCCTAGCCACATCAATGGGGGTACACCCGAAAACCGTAGCCAATATTTTGTCACAGTCGGGTATGTTGCCCAAAGATGTATATCATGCAGATAGTCGGCAAACTGTTGAGGCGGAGCCAGCAGAAGAACTAATTGCCAAGTTGAAGCGCGCAATTCCAGTCGCCAAGATTCCAGAGCGCATCGGGTGCACGCGGCCTCAGGTCGCTTTGCTACTGGAAAAAGGCTTCTTAAGAACTGTCGTTGAAGACGGTGAAAACCGTACAGCGCGCTATAAAGGTGTCGATGTCGACGACCTTGACCAGCTCATTGTTGAAATGCGGCGGTTTGGGGAGGACATTCGAGTGCCGAACAAAGGCATGAAGGATATCGGCTACGTTGCAAAGGCACTCAATGTTTCATCGATGGAAGTGCTTTCGCTAGTGCTGCAAGACCAGCTTGAACATGTTGAGTTGCTTTCTGAAAAACTGAAGTTCAACTCCGTACTAATCAGCGTCCAGGAAGTTGCCTACAAGCTCGGCGCGAGAACGGGCGACGGCGGTATGA
>JBDXFZ010000022.1:0-1817 GCA_039990395.1 Halioglobus sp. | reverse complement strand
CGCAACCGGATCGAGATCATGTTCGGCAGGCTCAAGGATTGGCGGCGTGTCGCTACCCGATACGACAGATGCCCAAAAGTCTTTCTGTCCGCAATCGCACTCGCAGCACTCGTCATTTATTGGTTATGAGTCCTGACCCTAATAGCTCAGGCTTCGCTCCCACATCAATTATGTAGCGAAGGGCGCTTGTCATTAGAGCAGGTTGCATTTGATTTTAGCTCTGACGAGGTCCGAAATAGGACGCTAGGTGCGTACTGTGAAATTTGAAAGTTTCGGTAAATGGAGCCAGTAGCTTGTGTACTCATTGGCGTCTCAATTGGCCAAAAACATCAGTTTGGCTGAGGAACTTTCAGTGCGTTCCAAAACACGGCGCAAAGTATCAAGGACCCACCCAGGATACTGGTATTTGGCGGTGTTTCAGCCAGAAATACCCACGCTAGGAAAATAGCCGCCGGGACTTCAACTGTACCCAGCAGTGCAGCTTCAGTGGCGCTAATCAATTGTAGGCCTTCGATCAACAGAATTGACGCCGTAGCGACAGACAACCCAAACGCTGTAAGCAACATTGCATCCTGGAAAGTAACGGCAAGTGGGTCGCTAAAAATCAAGCCAATGAGACACACCTGAAAGCCACCAACCGCAATGGCAAACACAACAGGCGTGTCCTTGAAGACCCGAACTAGAACCATTGCAAGGCCTTGCATCAAAATCATCAATATGGCTAGCGAGTCACCCAGCAGGTTGATTGAACCCAAGCTGCCACTTACCATGACAAGAACTCCGATCGCACTTATCACGATTGCCAATAGAGTGACGCGGCGGACCTTTTGGCGCATAAAAATCCACTCAATTAGTGCGGTCACAAAAGGAATTGCAGCAACGACGACGGCAACATTTGCCACATAGGTCAGTTTGAACGCGGCGACAAAAGCAAGACCCGAACCAGCGATCAAGCTAGCCAACACCCAACCGCGCCACCCAAGCCTAAATGGCGCTTCCGCTGAACTTCGCTTCGCCTGCAAGTATACGTATCCGACGATCAATATACCGCCGATGAGACCGCGCCAACTGCCGACGACCCAAACGTCACTTTCGATCGCCTTGGTCAACACGCCGGCCAAACTAAACGCCAGCGCGGACATTACGACAAGTAAAATTCCGAACCAGCGTATTTGTCTCTGGTGTTGAGCAGATAGTGTAACAGTCATACGTTGGAACACCTTGTACCTAAGCCGGCTGTGACCCGCCTTAAGAGACCCCTATAGAGTGTATTGTTTAGACTGGTTGTATTCGTTGATTTCAATTTGGACAAGCGCAATGACAGGTGCTGCCAGACGGGCTTGAACTGACCTCAATTTCCCACAAAATACCGGAGTTTGTGCCGAACAGGGTGCTGGCGAACTAATTCGAATCAGTCTCCACAAGGACTGTGGCACTGTCCACTAGTTCACGCAGAAACCCCGCCACTCAGCAAGAGCGGCGACGCCGTTGAGTTTAAATTTGTTTCGTGAGTAGACGCTGAGTTCCTGACAAAAGTGATTGTAGGCGGAGGCGTGACTGCATGCCAATTTCTGCAAATTTCGCATACACCTTAATCGATGCACAGCCCGTATTCTTTGTCACTACGGAAGGCGTGAATTTTCCGTTCGGTTGTTCAGCTATCGGCTGGTTTCCTATTATTGTGCCCAGCGAAGGTCTGGTTTAAGCGGCGATTTCGTCATCGTTCGCGCGATGACCCTTACCAGGACTTGCACCCTCAGGTCCGTTACCACCACCATTGTTTCCATCCCGCCCCCCGCCTTTGCCGCCGCCGCCTG
>JBDXFZ010000021.1:0-1890 GCA_039990395.1 Halioglobus sp. | reverse complement strand
GGGTATCCCCAGGGAGCCTGATATCTTTTCGATTGTAGAAATGGGCGGCTCTCTCTGGCCGCTAATTATTTGCGAGAGGTAAGAAACAGATAAGCCGGCATCGTTGGCCAGTTGGCTCTTGGTGACACGTTTCAGTTTTCTGCATTCTTCGATAGCGAACCCAAGGTTCAATGGGGTTCCTCCGGTTTAAGGTCGAGACCCGGGGTGCCTGTCCACCCCTAGTCTCCGAAGAAATGTCGGATTTCGGGGATCGAAAGCCTCAAGATCAGCCCAAGTACTAACAGGCATTTCTTGAAGAGAGCTTGCTGTTTAGCAGCGGAGACTTCGTGCAGATGAGCTTCTTGGAGCTCACTCACCAGCACCTCCAACTCTTTTTTAACTTCAGCACTACATTCCAACTTCCCATCCAGTTCCTGTTTTAGGCGCTCGAAGAGCTCCTTAGTGCAGCGATTTATCGCCATGGTGCATTCTCCGTGGTTGCGACGCAGGTAGGCGTCTGGCCCGCGATGCCGCAATACCGAGTCGCTATGCACGAGAACGCATAGAAAGTGAAGGAAGTTGAAATCCCAGGCCTCTACTTCGATAGCGCTTAACACGCTTGGTCTGGCCCGCACACAGCTCCGTGGCCTCACGGCTCGGTCAGCACATGTGGGGGGCGAGGGATGACCCGGTAACGGGCCGAAACTCGGTATTCTGAGAATGCGCACTGTTAAAGAACTGGTTTCCGGGTGCAGCACCCGTCCACATAAGAAATGTTATCACTGACATTTCGCTGGTTGCAAACACTTTTTCGCTCTCAGCAAATATTACTTGTAAGGTGTTGTTTTAATTGATTTTATTTATACGCACGATGAATGTTTCCAAGTCGCTTTAAGGGCTGAGGACGCCTTCCAAATCACCGCACGCGGCTCACAGGTCAAGGGCACGGCGGGCCAGGAGTACGGCTTCGCATACCGGATTCGTCAGCGACTATCCGCGCTGACCATTTGAAAGCCGAGCGTGGATCGTGTTTTTTGAGAGAATCTGTCGGCCTATTTCAATCGACGACTTCCACGCGTTTCCCCCGTAGGGGGCATTGAGTAGTCTCGCGGAGTGAGCAGCCGTCCTCGACGGAGCACGCTCTTTCAATTTGAACTCCCTCATAATCATCGCCAATCCCGGATAAGCTCCTGAAGACGTGCGTGTAAATAATGACTCTGCGGTTGATGGATCGGCAGAAACGTCTGGTTTGATAAAGCATTGGTGGCACTCCTCACGATGACATGACTCATATCGTCGCGTCACGACCATGCACGGCACCACTGTTCCAAATGGGTAAACCGATACGGTACAGCTTAATTCTGTTCCGTTAGAGTTTGACAGCGACCTTTTGGTACGTCATTCTCTTTGGGTCTAGACCCTAATGGAACGGATAGAGGCCATCTCCATGACGACCTTCGCGTACTGTCGCGTCTCCACACTTGACCAGCACACCGGTATCCAGGAAGAGGCTATCAAGAAAGCCTATCCCGACGCCGTGGTGCGCCACGAGAAGGCCTCAGGGACCACCAGGGACGGTCGTGAGGTTCTTAGCCTGTTGCTCGATATGATCGGCCAGGGTGACAAGTTGGTCGTGTGGAAGCTCGACAGGCTGGCTAGGAACATGAATGACCTGACCGGCATAGTGGATTCCCTAGAGAGTAAGAGGGCGTCCCTCGAAGTTCTGGACCAGCGCATCGACACCAGCACCGCCAGCGGCAGAGCGTTCTTGCAGATGCTTGGGGTCTTCGCTGAGTTCGAGACGAATCTCCGCAAGGAGCGACAGCTAGCCGGGATCGAGAAAGCCAAGCGCGAGGGCAAATACCAGGGCAGGAGGCGGAGCATCGACGCGGAAGAGGTCAAGCGGCTCAA
>JBDXFZ010000020.1:0-1029 GCA_039990395.1 Halioglobus sp. | reverse complement strand
AATCCGCCGGAAGATACAATATACCTGGTATATAGCAAAACCTGGCGTGTCCGACACGCCGCCCTCGAAGAAAGGGAAATTGCGATAGATGGATGTCGAGTCGAACCGGGGGTCCTCCCCCCATTTAGCGTCGACGGCAGGATCCCCTTAGCTTTTGTTGTCCTGTTGCACCGTGTACGGGGATGCATGCCGATCACGGAGTGCGGCGACCTGTTGCCCAGAAACCCCGCCGTGAACGTCACTTCTCTCCAGAGAAACTTCGGCAACCCGCTATCGACAAGCATACACACACCATAGCTGCAATAATTCTTCCAACGCGCTCGGCCACGCCTGGTATCGATTTGGTGGGGTGTTGATGCTGTCGAACTCGATCGAGCGATACTCCCGTCTGCGGACAGTAGCCCTAGAATCCCTTGCCGATGAACTCGCTGCCTATGTCAACCCTCAAATGTTCTACGCAGCAACCGCGTGAAATCGTCACATATTGTCGAATACATGGAACTAGTTGAGAGCGTCGTGCTTGGACTTTTGCAAGTAAGTCTCCGTCAACCTTAATAGGGCCAAAATAATAAAATTGTAGGGGAGCCGCATGAAGCAGGAGCTTCCGGAAGCAGAGTCCAATAAAACGTGATGGGCGACCTCGCCCAGCCACCAGAGGCCCATGCGTGGCTTGCAGTAAGTAAGCGCCCTTGTAAGAAGTACAGTTAGCTGAAGTCGTGGAGTCAGAGGCCGCGGGAGACGAAGGTGTAGCGGGGGGCGAGGATCATGTCGCGCTGTGACCGTGATGGCCCCAGTTGCGCGGCACCGATGCGCATATGGCGGTGTACACGGGTTGTCGGTTGGCGTTGAATAGAGAGGTAATATGATAGTACAGAACGCTAAAAGTGCCGAAAGACCTCTTCCTGCTCTCAGGAAGGGCTCATAAGATCGGTCCATTGGGTTCTGTACATGCACGCGAAAAGACCACTACGACCGCGGGTGGGTTGGTAGTCCGTGATCTGTTCCACCTGGAGGCGACCGGCGGCTGTG
>JBDXFZ010000019.1:0-1160 GCA_039990395.1 Halioglobus sp. | reverse complement strand
TACAGCGGCCTTCCCGTTGAAGTCGGCTGCTTTGCGGGTGCTGCTGCTGGAGGCCGTTGGTACTCTTCCTGGCACTGCTCCTCCTCTTCGGCGTCTGGAGCCTGACACGGAGAGCTCTGACTGCCTGGTCTGCTGCTGCTGCTGCTGCTGCTGCTGCTGCTGCTGCTGCTGCTGCTGCTGTGCCGCTACTGCTCTGCTGCTGATGATGGCGCCGCGAGAAAGGTGCCGCTCGTACACGAAACTTGACAGTCCAGTGAGCGGAATTCGAGCCTCGGGGTGATTTCGGGGTGATTTCGGCCTCTTGGCCAATAGAAATGGTCGTAATCAAAAGTCGTAATCTATCTCGCTCGGTAAACCCCTTGTATTACCTGGTATTGACCAATACGAATGCGTCGTAATCAAGAAAAGTGCCCTACCTTTTGTCGCAGTGCCGCCTCTCGGATTAGCAACCTAAATCCCCGCATCAGGAATCCTTCAGAAGGATGTGGAAAACCAAAATTTATTCTGACGAACCGACTCGCAAAGTGCTCACACTCCACACTTCCAGACAAATTATCACGAAGGCAGGCGGAAAGGCTAGTGCTCGGGTTAACAACCCCATAAGCACACGTCAAAGAACCAGCAGAGGAGATGCACCTCCGAGTGAGGAGGAGAAGATTTTGGGAAGTGTCGTCTTCCGTTGGGCGAGCGGCGGGGCTTCTGCTGATCGGATCGGAGAGGCCATGCCAGAGGCATCGCAGAGCGTACTTGTAGGTCTCCCGGAGATTTTCCCAGGGGCGCCCTTCGGGTAGCGGCAAGGGCGAGGGTGGTGCATCCGCCAGTGGTGGCTCTCGCAAGGTGTGTGCTGTACTTTATGTTGGTATTGCGCGTGGAGTGACAGGTCGTTGGCGCTCTCGTTCTTTTGCGAGAAGAGGAGGGCTGTTTTTTTGCGAGCAGTTTACCTTTTTGGCCGTTGGTGCACGGTTGGCTGTTGGTTGCAAAATTCAAATCAATTCGAGATCATAAAGAGAGGCGATCTTGCGTTTCGAGCGCGTACACAGATGCCTAATCTTGTTGCTGCGCGCGTGTCGTACGACTGCACGTCGAACACATCTTACACCCGGTGAGCCTGTTTGACGTGCTCCTTATTTTGGTGTAGCCGATGCAGTTGTCGTCGGTTC
>JBDXFZ010000018.1:0-2491 GCA_039990395.1 Halioglobus sp. | reverse complement strand
TGTAGTGGCATAGTGACTTTGGCCACCTGATTTTGAGTGTATGATCACTCACATAATGAATCAGGTGAAGACGATGGCGAAAACTAGAAACTTCAGTCCGGAATTCCGTTTGGAGGCAGCCCAACTGGTGGTCGACCAAGGATACACAGTGAAAGCTGCCTGCGATGCCATGGGTGTCGGTAAATCCACCATGGAGTACTGGGTCCGTAAACTTCGTTCCGAACGGGCTGGCAAAGCGCCCAGAGGCGAGGCCCTGACCACAGAGCAGCGTGAGATTCAGGAACTGAAGCGCCGCCTTCGTCGGTCGGAGGAAGAAAAGGAAATCTTAAAAAAGGCTACGGTGAGTTCAACCGGTCAATGCAAATATGCTTTGCAGCTTTTCAGAAGGTGTCAGGTAGTCGAGTGTTTTCCTCGGTCGTTCATTCAGCTTCCTTGCGAATTCATTTAACTGCTTCTGGGAATAGCCCGATAAATCAGTCTTCTTCGGGAAGTACTGGCGCAACAGCCGATTGGTGTTCTCGTTGCTGCCTCTTTGCCAGGGGCTCTTCGGGTCACAGAAATAAACCTGCATGTCGGTCGCAAGCGTAAATTTCCTGTGGTTACCCAGCTCACCCCCTCGATCCCAGGTCAGGGTTCTCTTCAACTCCTCGGGGAGCTGACCTACTTCCCGACAAAGCGCCGAAACAACGCTTTCCGTATCTTTGCCGCCGACATGAACGAGCATCGTAAATCTAGACTGTCGCTCTACAAGCGTCGCAATATGTGAGTTCTTGGATCCGGATATCAGGTCTCCCTCCCAATGGCCAGGAACAGCCCTGTCTTCAACCTCTTTTGGCCGAGCACGGATAGAAACCAAATCTGTGATGCTGGTGCGGGATTCTGCCTCTTCAGAGCTTCTGTGCCGTGATCGACGCATGCCGCGTCTTGATCGGAGGTGTTTGACAAGTTCCTTCTTCAAAACACCTCGGGCTTGAATAAAGAGACTTCGGTAAATTGTTTCATGGGACACATGCATCGACTTGTCGTCCGGGAACTGGCGTTTTAACCAGCCTGCTACTTGCTCTGGAGACCAGTCAAGGCTCAGCTTTTCGGCAACCGCTGCACGGAGAGGCTCATTCAATGCGAGAAGGCATTTTTTCGGACGTTTTGATTGGATCCAGGCACGCCGATCTGCCACGTTCGCCCTGTAACGACTTCTTCCACCGTTACGACTGACCTCTCGACTGATGGTTGAGACAGATCGTCCCATCGAGTCGGCAATCTGAGTCAATGTCAGTCCAGCTGAGATGCCTCTTGAAATCTCTTCGCGCTCATAGCTACTAAGCACCCTCGCTGACCTGGAGCGTCCCAGAGGGGCAATGCCGCCATGTATGGCGAGCATTCCAGTAATCGATCCAGCATGCTTTCCAAGGGCTCTGCCAATCTCGCTAAGCGACTGCCCTTTCTTCCATCGAGCCCATAGCTCCTGCTTCTGCTGGTAGGTCAGCCCTCTGGTCTTTGATACTTGCTGCGGCATTCTGAAAGCCCCGATAGTTACCAGTGTGCATTATGTTGCACTGATCGGTTGAATCTACCACCGCTCTCTTGATGTCGGACTCCCTGAGCAATTCTCGATAATCGAGCGACTTGAAGAGAGCTATACGGTGCAGCGCCTGTGTCGGGTGTTTGGGGTGCATCGCAGCAGCTACCGGGCATGGCGTGACCGGGATAGAACGCCCTGTGACGCTGAGCAAGCACTCCAAGAGCAGGTTATTGAGGCCCACGAGACCAGCAATGGTTCAGCCGGGGCACGGACGATTGCCAGCATGGTGACACAGGCCGGAATACCGCTGAGCCGTTACCGAGCCAGCCGACGGATGAAGCAGCTGGGACTGGTCAGTACGCAGCCGCCAAGCCACGTTTACAAGAAGGCCGATCAGCCGCACCTGGATATTCCGAATCTTCTTGACAGGGAGTTCGACGTAGAGGAACCCAATCAAGTATGGACCGGAGACATCACCTATCTTTGGACCGGTGCGCGCTGGGCTTATCTAGCTGTTGTGATCGATTTGTTTTCCCGTAAACCGGTGGGCTGGGCCATATCCCTATCACCGAATACGGATCTGGTGAAGAAGGCGCTGACGATTGCGTATGAATCCCGTGGGAAGCCATCAGGAGTCATGTTCCACTCGGATCAGGGATGTCAGTACACAAGCCTGAGGTTCCGGCAGTTGTTATGGAGCTACCAGATGAAACAGAGCCTCAGCCGACGGGGGAATTGCTGGGATAATGCCCCGACAGAGCGCTTCTTCCGGAGTCTGAAAACAGAATGGGTGCCGGAAATCGGGTATCCATGCTTTGCCGCGGCGAAGCAATCGGTCACGGATTACATGATCGGCTATTACAGTGCGCTGCGACCGCACAAACACAACAGTGGATTGCCGCCGAATGCGGCAGAGAAGGCCTACTGGAAAACTCAAAAGACGGTGGTCTATAACACTTGACCACTACA
>JBDXFZ010000017.1:0-1016 GCA_039990395.1 Halioglobus sp. | reverse complement strand
GGGCACGATGGCTTTCTCTATGTTCGACATCGAAGTGACGAGCTGTCCGTCAGGGCCAGGGGATGTGCCGATGAGGGCAGATGCGTACGTGGTCGGGGACGGGGTGGGGGGTCCGCGTGAGACGTTCGTCTCGTGCTTTCCTGCACACGCACGAGAGGCTTGGTATGTGAGGGACGGGTATTCGCGAATGAACTCTATTCGTATCTGGGGGATCAAGCAATTTTCGAAAGTAGCCATCAGTGAGGTTTGCCACGCGTGTTTGTGAGGCGAGATGTTTGGGGAGCGGTGCTTTGGGCGTCGGCCAGGAGTCGTGGATAAGCTTGGGTTACTCTCAATCCGTAAGAGTCGACAGATTCACTACTTACTTGCTTGAGGTTGGCGATGGTGCGAGCGAGCAAGTCGATGCGGTTAACAGCGCTGAACACTTTTTTGAAATCGTTGGTCTAGTCACGGTATGAACGGGGGGCTCGGATTTCGTGAGCGTCCTCATCATCGTTCAGTTCTGCCAGTTCTTTGTCGGTTCTCCACTCTAAAGTCTCGCACTGCAGTTGTTGGCATGGTGGTAGCTGTTCCACCGCTGACTAGAAGGGGGAGGTACTTGTCTGCGTGGTGATCGATAGTTGCTTCCGATGTACCGTCAGGAGAGTTAGCCGATGCGAGAGCGGAAGAGTGCCATGATCTCAGGCACGTCCTCCGAGGGTGATCCGACCAGTTTCAGTGATGACAGAAGGTCTGTCTTTTGTATGGAATTTTTCCGTGATCAACAGGCTGGGTCGAGATCGGGGTTGACTGGTTAGTCTCTTCGGGCACAGCAGAGGATGTACGCACTGCCTGTGAGGGTTGGCTAGATCGGTCAAGAGGGGTGTTGCTGCTGCTGTCCGAACTGCTCGAGTGTTGGGTCGGGGTGGCTGCGTCACAACTTGTTTTCGCGGCCACTTGAAAAGCTACATCGATATTTTGTTGTGGCAAAGTTGAGACTCCTCTCACCTCTCCGATCTGCGCTGCTGTGAGTCCTC
>JBDXFZ010000016.1:0-1223 GCA_039990395.1 Halioglobus sp. | reverse complement strand
TGGCAAAAGAAGCATTTGAGCGTACGAAGCCCCACGTGAACGTGGGCACCATTGGTCACGTTGACCACGGCAAAACAACTCTGACAGCTGCGCTGACACGCGTTTGCGCTGAAGTCTGGGGTGGCGAAGCAGTGGCATTCGACGGAATCGACAATGCACCGGAAGAGAAAGAGCGTGGTATCACCATTGCGACGTCTCACGTTGAGTATGATTCACCGGAGCGTCACTACGCACACGTAGATTGTCCTGGACACGCTGACTATGTGAAAAACATGATCACCGGTGCAGCGCAGATGGACGGCGCAATCTTGGTATGTGGCGCAACAGACGGCCCAATGCCCCAGACGCGTGAGCACATCCTGCTGTCACGTCAGGTAGGCGTACCTTACATCGTTGTCTTCCTGAACAAGGCTGACCTGCTGGCAGAAGATTGCGGCGGTGCAGACTCAGAAGAATACGAAGAGATGAAAGAGCTGGTTGAAATGGAGCTGCGTGAGCTGCTTGACCAGTACGAGTTCCCAGGTGACGACACACCGATCATCTGTGGTTCTGCGCTGATGGCGCTGAACGGTCAAGACGACCACGATCTGGGCACAACTGCGGTTAAGACGCTGGTAGAGACTCTGGACAGCTACATTCCTGAGCCCGAGCGTGCGATTGACCAGCCATTCTTGATGCCAGTAGAGGACGTATTCTCTATCTCAGGTCGCGGTACTGTTGTAACAGGTCGTGTTGAGCGTGGCGTGATCAAGGTTGGAGAAGAGATCGAGATCGTTGGTATCCGTGACACTCAAACCACTACGTGTACTGGTGTTGAGATGTTCCGCAAGCTGCTTGACGAAGGTCGTGCCGGTGAGAACGTTGGCGTATTGCTGCGTGGCACCAAGCGTGATGATGTTGAGCGTGGTCAGGTCCTGTCTAAGCCAGGCACTGTGAACCCGCACACCAAGTTTGAGGCAGAGGTATACATCCTGTCGAAAGACGAAGGTGGCCGTCATACACCATTCTTCAAGGGCTACCGTCCGCAGTTTTACTTCCGTACAACTGACGTGACAGGTGCTTGTGAGTTGCCTGAAGGTGTTGAGATGGTAATGCCAGGTGACAACGTGCAGATGGTTGCGACGTTGATTGCACCGATTGCGATGGAAGAAGGCCTGCGTTTTGCGATCCGTGAGGGTGGCCGTACTGTAGGTGCTGGCGTCGTCGCCAAGATCTTCGAGTAA
>JBDXFZ010000015.1:0-1334 GCA_039990395.1 Halioglobus sp. | reverse complement strand
CTAACTGTTCGCTTTGGTCCTCATGCCGACCTACACAGAAATGTCGTTAAGAGGTCGCGCCAGTATCTCGCCAGAACCTTATGAAAGCTGACCTGCGGTGCAACGATCTTAGATAGTATCTTCAGTCCTGTGGGCGCGCACGCAGGGATTTTACTTAGTTCGCCGAGTAAAACCCGATATTGGATACTGCAATACAGGCATCTCGTGCGCGTCCTATAGCCAGTATCCCAATCCGTCTAAGGCAAGTTGGGTCGAAGTCTGCGTCCACCCGATGTGATACCAGTGAAGAAAAAGGAATTTTGACCTTTTGCCAGTATGGCTCACCCACAAAATCGGCGCGAAAAGATTGCCAAGGTCTCGATAGCTGCGCCGTGCGAAGCCGAACATCGTAGGTGCCACCATCACCGTATACGTCCATATCGATGCCGTCCCAGGCGCTCACGTCCACATCTGCACCACCTTGGTGAAGATCAAATGCCATCTGGATAAAGCCACCGTTGTTCTCAAGCGAAACTGTACCGCGAAGAACCGTGGCATCGTGGCCGCCAACGCTTTCTTCTGCGATGCAACCGCTCGATACACCGCCCATGACGGTGTCCGACACGAATTCCCATTTAGGCGCGAGTTGGTTCATGGCTATTACCTACCAGATTTCTATTGGGCCAGATAGACGCTCGCGCTCAATAGAGGGCCTCGACGCAAACCAACCCGATCAGCAGGTACAACGAGTAGCTTAATTTACGCCATATCCAGTCCAGTAAATGGGGAGTAGCTCAGACATCGACCTGGTGGCACGCATCAAAGTGAAATCGCTGCGGCAATATTGGGGCGGTTACGTTTGAGAATTAACTTTTTTCAGAGCTTCGATTACGCTCGCCATACCTTCTACGAAAATCACTTGTTTGATGACTTCACTAGCAACGCCTAGCTGACCAGCAATATCGCGCATCCCAAACAATTGCGGCAACATGCCGAGGAGAATGTCTCTGACGTCATTCGATGATAATCCGTCGCACGCAACAGCTTCGCATACGGTTGACCAGTCTCCGCCGGGGTCTGAACTACCTAGGCAACGCCAGCGAGTTGCTCTTGCGATACCGGCATCGGACAGGCGCATTGGAGCGAAATCGAACATTGGCGATAGTCGTGTGCCTCCTGCGGCATAGCGGCACAAAGCTGTATTTCGACCATGGTTGTCAGGATTTCCGGCGGCGATGTTTAGAACGTCTCGCTTAAGGTATTCGATACGGTCAGCGACAGGATCATCGCTACACTGATCGATTACAGCCAAGTAATCCTCGTGCGACCTTCGAGCGCCGAATTCGGTGACACCC
>JBDXFZ010000014.1:0-1275 GCA_039990395.1 Halioglobus sp. | reverse complement strand
AGGTGTGATTGATAGTGCCTAGCACGTGAACAGGCAAACGCGCGTGTGCACCAGCCGGCTTCCGCTGTACGCTATTCCTGGTCACGAAACATTGCTGCAGAATTTCCTGCTATATTTTCAGTAAAACACAAACACATACCGGGATTTGAACTCACGACCCTACACTTATTTGCCCTGCACCGGCTCCGCTCCGTATGTAATTTAATATTATATAATATATATTTTCAGTAGAATTTCAGACCCATGGTGTTGCGGCTCGGAGCTTCTATAAATAGGGAGGAGAAGCAGGACGAGGGGAGGGTGGGCTGAGTGCTGCATAGCGTTGAGAATACGTAGAGATGAATAGAAATGGCATCATTATAAAATGAAGACAACAACAGCAAGAGCAACCACCGAAGTGTTCCGGCGCTGAGCATACCACAAGCACTTGATCCAATGCCAAGCGAATTGACGAAAGAGGCAGCTGTAGCTTGAGCAGGAGGTCGTGGGCTGTCTTTACCACTCCGACCACCAAATATAAGAGGAATCCCTCGCGGGGAGCAGAGACCACATGCGCCACACTGGCGTGCAGAAATAGTGCGTGCCCCGGCCATCGGTAACCGGATGCGACGAAATTCGGGGCTGCCTGAGTGAGAAGAGTGTCGCGATACCTCGCATCAGGGGCCGGGGTGGACGGACAAGACTCCAGAAGAAGCGGGGCCATGGGAGCGGAGACCGAAGGGATTCGACCAACCTCTTCCCGGGAATTTCCTGCTTGGGTCGGCGCAGGCAACGTCGTCGACAGGGCCAGGACGGGATTCGACGTAAGATCGACCGTTGGTATAGCGGCGGTCGACTTCGGGGCTGAAAACGTGACAGCCTACCCCCTGCGCCGTTTGTTAACGGCCTTCACCTCTCGCCAAGAATGACGAATGATTGCCGCGGCACGCGCGTTCGTCGAGTGCGTGGTCGCTGACCGGCTGTGGGTCTCCGATGTCCGGGTGGGCCACCAGCGAATAGCCTCCTCCCGGTTGACCAGTGTGCGCTGCACCACCGCCGCGGCGGTCGCGGCGGAGGGAAAAGAGGGAGCGGTCTGAGCCGCTGCCCCCTACCTGTTAGGTGCTTGTGATGGCCTCACAGCTGGCGGCTGCACCCTCCAACTCGTCTTGGCGGATGGTAGCCTGCATCGTTCGCTCCTAGACGTTGGATGCAATGAAACTAGGACAGGTGGTCATGTGAGCCTTGACATCCATGGAGACAGTGTACTACAGTAATGGCTCTGCGTGAGTACAATAA
>JBDXFZ010000012.1:0-1063 GCA_039990395.1 Halioglobus sp. | reverse complement strand
GGCAGAGTAAGAAAAACCGAACGTAGGCACGCTAACGTCGTGGTCGTGGGGGAGTCGAGCGCTCGCCAGGTTATCGAAGTGTGCCTGAGCTTGGCCTTGTGCCTGCTGCTTAAGGCTCTCAGCGCCACTATGCCTAGTCGTCTTGTGTACGGAGTTCCAATTTGGGGAGGATCACCGGCCCCGATTTACTTCCAAGCGTTGTTTCCCTAGGCCCGTTTAGAGGGCTGCTGCTTCTGCTGCTTTTGGGGGCACTTGTTGCAAAAATGCCCGTATTAATGGCATTTGTGGCATTGGGCACCGGCAGATCCAGCCGGCATCGCCACACCAGGATCCGAGACAGCCGGCGTCGACGACGTTCGCGAAAGCTGGTCGATATCAACCTCAATCGCAGTGGTCTGCATCTCCGCCAAGACGAATCAATGATCTCGATGGCTGGTCTGCTGAACGAAATCGTATTCTTTCGGCAGAGCCCGCAGACGGAGATCTTCCTAACTTACATCAGTGAAAAACTCCCCCGTATCCTTTAAACGAAGTCGAGTTTCATCCAGTGGAAATAAGAAGTCCGCTGGATCCTCCCCGGGTTTAATGACTGTGTTCAAGATCTTCTCGCGGCACGCACGACGGGCCTCCTTGGTTTCTGCGCCGAAACGCGTGGAGAGTGCCTCGAAGGCTGCCACACCGTCGGGAAGGGAACCCTGTGCAGAATTCCCCTCTTGTGCACGTATAGTTCTGTGTGCCGATCCTTCATTCGCGAAGAACAAAAGTAAGTAGAGGTGACCGTTGGTTTTGTTCCATGCGCCAACATCAGCGGTGTTGGACCCGGTACTAGCAGGACAGGGATACCCGTCAAGGACGGGTAGCCTGTCATGCTTGTGATACCCAATCGCTTGGCGTACGTTGGACGTCCAATCTCGGAAGCCCCAGCCGCTGAACCTGGGGATGGTTTTTGAGGGTGTGGTCCATCGCGGAATCAAAA
Source organism: Halioglobus sp. (assembly GCA_039990395.1). Classification (GTDB taxonomy): domain Bacteria; phylum Pseudomonadota; class Gammaproteobacteria; order Pseudomonadales; family Halieaceae; genus CALINF01. The sequence continues at coordinate 87 of JBDXFZ010000012.1, read as the reverse complement.
CATGACCACAACGCGGGCGTCAGCTCCCTACAGAAACGGACAGACCTACGAGACACACCAGGTGCGGAGACAAATCCTATATGGTCG
>JBDXFZ010000011.1:0-1806 GCA_039990395.1 Halioglobus sp. | reverse complement strand
TTCCTGTCCAGGGAAGAACTCTTTGACCATACTACTTGTGTAGTCTTAAATATTTTTATAAATTTTGAAATACGTCAGTTGTGAGTTCGACTGATTAAATCGTAGAAAATCTAAACCAGTCAATGGATGCGGCAGGACTTTGCGCACACAGCAATGCAATCCGCGCCTGAATCTGACAAGTAGCCGACATGAAATCTGGTGACCCTCTTTTGAAGAGTCAATTGTTGATGGGGAATTCGCCAAAAAATATCCAGAGATAAAAACAAACGATGTCCAGTCTTCGTGGTATCCGTGTATCGGGCAAACGGTGCCAGACATGAAAACAGCCGCACGCCGAGAGATCGCCATCACACCCGGTGTCATCGCAGCAGCGAAGACCATCTGTGATCGGGCCTTGATGCAGCAGGAAGCGAGTTACCCCTAGCGTTCAGATGCGAACGCATCACTATATTATAGTTGTCTCACGTGAGAAAACGATCAAGTAAATATACTCTACCGTACCATCCTGTCCGGAAATATAGGAATGATTTAATCATGAATGTGAAAATAATCTGTTCTTTACATTTCCGGACAGAGTGGTAGGTACGTACGAGTACGTTCAGCGGCAGCATGCAGATTTCAGGCGCGTGGTGCATGCAGCCTTGGCCGCGAGGCTCAAGCCTAGCTGGCCGCGAGGCTCAAGCCTAGCTGCACGCACAGCAACAACTTACCCGTGAGCTAGAAGTGGAGGGCGCTGCCACGGAGGGCAGGCAGCGCCGTTGAACTCCCGGTCTCGGCGAAGTGCAGTATAGCAACACGCAGCCGAGTGTCGATGCTGTACGTAGGTACGAGGTAGGAGTATGTTCTTGTTTGCACGTGTCGAACAGCAGTAAAACATGACCGCATACTGCGACTTGATCTGTACAAGATGTATGTGTTTCACAGGGGGGGCAGATTTCTCGTGCTGACGGTCGCCAATCTCAAGGCCTCCCCAGGAACGTGCGATTCGTTCACGCTCGCGCGTCCGTGTCTACGCTGCTAATCTACGCTCTGGGCTTGATTGTGCGCTGTCCTGCAGCACGTGTCGCATGCAAAAAGAAGCAAGGCTGACTTTTTTCCAGCTATAGCTCAACGCCACAACGTCGATGCCGGCACTGCTTTTTTTTTATGAGAGGCAGCATCACAGAGGCTGTTTCCTACGATTTCGAGCTTAGATTTATATTTTCGATCTAAAAAATGAGTAACCCTGCTTATTGACGCAGTCCAAGGATGCAAAATCCGACCAGAAATGTTTCAATGTTTCGATTTGAGAATCCGATGATCCAAGTCGTCGGGTTTTGGGCCAAAATCCGTCAAAATCCGACGACTTGAGCCATCAGATTTTCAAATCGTAAAATGCCATGCTCTCTAAATTCAAGATGTTTTCCACGACAGCAAACACAGCAGCAGAACGATCGATGAGTTGGATGGTGACAGCTTTATAGCGACGTTGCTTCGCGCCCGACGCGCGGTCGGCGGGCGGCGCTTCCCTCCGTGCCGTGGCCTAACTACAGTCGGTTGGCGCGGGCTCGGGCCTAGAGACCACGACAAGCACTTCTCATGGATACGTACTCGTAGACTACACTGCTGTACAGCATCTGCAGGAGCAGCAGCAGTCAGACACATTTTGAAACGCAAAATACCAAGACAGCTTGACTCTAGCGCACGCGCCACGTCTCTTCGCCGCCAGACCAGAGGCAGTCAGCCTTGGCTCGGACGCGCACTGCAGCGCACCCAGCGCGTCTCTTCGAGGCGCCAGACCGCAACAAGAACGGTTGGGCTAGGCGT
>JBDXFZ010000010.1:0-1318 GCA_039990395.1 Halioglobus sp. | reverse complement strand
GTACAAACTAGCAATAGTTCCTGCGCGCTGTTCCAGATAGGAATGCAATCATTCACTGTCGCACCAGTTGCGCAGGTCAAAAATCAATACTCAGGAACGCGAAATGCGTCGTCGGCAGAGTCGCAACTACTCTTTAAACTGCCTAGTGACCGTTTCGTTTCGCGCCGGCGCACAACCTGGCCTGTGCTATTGATGAAAAACTCCGTTCCCGTGTAGCTTGGATCCTTGGCGCTCGGGTCTGGACTGTAGAATATCGCATGGTCGGCATAACGCTGGGTATCACTTCGCCGAGATATAATGCTGTCTAGGTTAAACTTGGCGCATCTGTAACTCAATTTGCCATCTGCATTCAGCTGAGCATCGGAGATGATCTTGGCCGGATCAAGACTTTGTCCCTGGTCCGTCAAAATGAAGCTTTTTTCGATGACCGCACCATAAGGACCAAGGCGCCAAACGCGTTCGATCTTTGGTTGTTGTGGTATATTCACCTGCCGTCCAAGTACGTATAGCTTTTCATCATACAGTAGAACGGGGCCGCCCGTAAGGTGCCCAACCAGTTCCGATAGCTGCGGAGTGCTATAGGCCTTGAGCGTATTGAGCGGCATGAAAAATGATACTGCGACAATAGCCGCCCCGAGCAAGAAAGCATAGCGACCGCCTTTGGCATTTCCAAAGGCGAAGTCGACGATAATGAAAACAAACGCCACCGGAAGCATCAAAACCCAAAGCAGACCGGCAGGGTAGGCCACGATCCAAGGCAAAGGCAGCATGAGCGCCAGAAACAAAAGACTATCAGCCAGGATTGGGAAGGGGACCGAGTGTGCAACGTGCAGCGCAACATAGGTTAAGGGCAAAAACAGCATTCCAGCTACTATTACGCGTAAGAGCGTAACGAACCTAGCGGAGGTGGTTGTTTGCTTTACGGCCTCGGCCTTGGTTTTTTTATCTACCGGAGTGGCGGTGGAGCGCTTTGCGCGTCGCGGCTTGGCAGCAGGCTTTTTGGGGGCGGGTGACGGTTGAGCGTCCCGAATGTCGTCTTTTTCGTCGAATGCCTTTTCGAAAGTGTTCTCGGTGACCTCTGGCCGGACTGCGGCTACGGGATCAATACCTAACAATTGCTGCCGGGCGCTGAGCTTGTCCCCTACGTTCCAGACGTGACCTGTCACAACCCCGTCCATCGGAGCGCGCACCAAGACCTCGCGCCCCGATGGTGCTTTCATCGTGTAAAGCTTGTCTCCCTTACTGACAAACGCGCCTGTCCAAACGAAGACACTTGTTAATTCAATGGGATAGTCTTCGCCGCGGGGTAATAGTAACT
>JBDXFZ010000009.1:0-1196 GCA_039990395.1 Halioglobus sp. | reverse complement strand
ATTCACCGGCATTCAGGGCCAAAACGATTCGTGCTCGCAGAACAAGATTCTGACTCAGCGTGCTTGTTCGCAGCCAGCTTTCCAGCTCCAGTTGATCGTTTACCGTAAGATTAAAGGGTGCTGGTTTCCGGGCCAAAACAGAGTCTCCGAGCTCGTGAACAATAGCTCGAATTGTAGCACATTTTCGCTTAGAAATTAACCAGACGGAACACTAGGGTCACTCAAATCTCTTTCTAGCCGCGTCTTAAAGGTCTCAACAGCGATATCAAAATTCTTTAACAGCAGCCCTTCCTCATCTCGCAGCCTCTTGAGCAACCTCTGGAATTGTTTCTTTTCCAGCTCGTCAACTCGAGAGTCACGTTTAGCCGGGAGAATACTAAAGACCTTAAAGAGGTAACTTACAGCCTCTGCTTGAGTTGGAAAGCCGATTTTATCGTCCATAGAGCGGCACCTTAGACCTCCCCACCTAAGCGGGGCGGCAGCTGTTATTTCTTCCGGTTAGGGTTTAGCTGAGCACCACGATATCCATGTACACGGCTATTCACGGGGGTCGTTCCATTGCTGCCGCGATTCGTATTGGCTTGATCGGAACGATGATTTTCTCTTTGCCTCTTTGAATTGATCATTTCGTGACTCCTATTGGTGATTATGATGTTGAGGAGTCACCGTACTCGCTTATGAGAGCATCTGGCTGCTGGAAAATTGGCGACGTACTTTCGCGCCTCAACCTACCTCCATACTTCCGATCATGAGGATTCTATCGATTTTCAGATATATACCACTGACCGGATAGCACCAGGAATGTGGGCTGATCCAGCCGCAATAACTCTTACAGAAAAGGAGACACCGTGAACCCTAACTGCCCTCGTTGTCGCTCTACCCATGTCGTTACTCTCCATGTTGGCCGCAAAACCTGCGGCGCCCTCGGCACGGCGGCAGGTGCCGCCACTGGATTTTCAACTGCCGTGTCCGGTGCCCGTGTTGGAGCCGCTGCCGGGCTCATCGCCGGCCCCGCTGGCCCTACCCTGGGAGGTATTGCCGGCGCTATAGTCGGCGGTCTCGTTGGCGGCTTTGCGGGCGGCTCCGCCGGCGCGGCCGTTGGCGAGATGCTCGATGAGACCGTTCTAGATAGCTTCGAATGTCTGGAGTGCGACTACCGATTCAGCGCGGAACTGGAATAAGCCTGCCCTACCCCT
>JBDXFZ010000008.1:0-71109 GCA_039990395.1 Halioglobus sp. | reverse complement strand
CCCCAATTGTCAAAAAACGATGCCTTAAGCAATCCTAAAACCCTAAAATGATGGCTTGTTTAAAGGAAGATTGATGGATATCTCCTTTCCAAATTTCGATAAGATGTCCGCGAAAGACAGAAATTCTCAGGACAGTAAGTGCTCAATAACTTCACAGCAAATCACGACATAAAAATCGCTTTTACTCAAATTATTTGAGAGTTTGCCAACTTAAGGCGCTATGGAGGGTTGGAGCTGAGCACTTAAATCGGCTGCTACGACATTCACGGCGACACAATTACGCCTCGCTGCAGCAAGATCATCCCCTGTTCCGATCTCTAGAATATTTGTCGGTTGAAATTCTCTAACACGCAATAGTCGATATGTATAAAGTATACCTGCTGTTTATTGAAATATTCGCGCTTTACACAAAAGACTTAAGGACTTTTCATTTCATGTTGCTAACTTTTAGAATTTTTCCCCATTTTTCTTTGTGGAAGCTAACACAAAAAACGTATACGCGTATGTAAAGAGATAGAAAATCGTATGCGCAAAGAACCAAACCTCCAGCCTTTCACCTGCACTCGGCATAAGGAAACCAACTGCCATCAAGGCAGAGAACCTTCCCAACTCAACTAAAGCGAGAATATGGGCTTTCCCGGCTAATATAATCGAGACTGCCAAGGGCGAAACGACGATTTGCACGACTCCACTTACTAGCAGAAGCAGAGGCAGTTCCTCGTAGTAGCCCCGATTGAGGGCTAGTAACTGAGCCCCATAGGTATGAACGAAAAAGTAGGCAACAATAAACAAAATGGAAACTGCAAAAAGGTACCCGGAATACCTCGCAAAGACTCTTTGAGCGTACCTATACTCCCCTTTCCGTCCGCTCTCCAGGGTCCTAACAAACCACTGAGACATTGGGTTGCCAACTGCTTGAAGTATCGCAGCGAGCGCCCTTGAAGCCAGAAAAAGAAGCACCAGTGTATCTGGACTGCCCATGAATCCGGGTATCAAAAAAATTAGGCTCGCATTCAAGTTATTTGTGGATACGAAAAGCAGATTCTTCACTGCATATCTAAAATCATGATTCGACAGACGCTTGAGCAAATAGGAGCGTTTCGTCCACTTCTCGTTAGGGCGGCTCACAAGAGCTAAAAAGAAAAAAGCGTTTGAGCAAGCCATTGTAAACGCTATCGTGTAAACCCCCTCACTAAAATTCATTATTCCCAACCACCAAATGGGCATGATCACTATGAAAATCGTTGCATTAACAACCCGTAATAGGGAGGCGTCAAAGTTACGGCCATTCGCGATCAGCGCATAGCTAACAGTTACTTGTAGCTGCATACCAAGTGACCAGAAGATGGCAGCTAAAACGGAAATGCTTTGATCCGCAACGTGCTGATAGGCAAGCAGGGGGATTATCGAAAAAAAAGTGATCCGAAGCGCTACTGAAAATGCTGTGTGAGAAGCAGCCACAATGCCACCCCACTCCCGTTGCTCTGAAATCCTTAGATGAAATCCTCCAAGAGCTATATACGTGACTAGCGTTGCTAAAACCTGAGTTCGAGCAAGCGTGGCCGCCTCACTAGGGCCAAAAAATCGACTAACAAACACGACAATCGAAGCAACCGCTGCAATCTGGAATCCATTAGCGAGAACTACGGCAAGCTTGGATGAGAAGAAGATTCTCTGGCTTCCTAATTTTTCCATTTTGAGCATACGACGCGCAACTAACAATCGCTGGTGCTGGACTGGTCTTTCTCTTTGGCACTATTATCACGCATGAGAATTCGCCGATAACTCTGAGAAATGGAATACCATGAATAGGCCCTTTGGGCGTACTGCTGCATCTTGAAGTCAACTATCTGCTCAGGTGAAGCATTCGTTAGAAGTTTCTTTAACTCTTCAGCGGTACTAAAAAAGGAACCAAAACCATTTAGCGTATATTTGTTGTACAGACAATTGAACGCCAATATCTCTTTTCCCACATGCATAGCCTCCACCAAGGAGGGGTTAGTACCACCTGCCGAATGACCATGAACATACATGCAACACCGTTGACGATATTCAAGCAGGCATCCCAAATCATAAATGGGATCTATTAAACTCATTTTTCCATACGCTTTATATTTTCGCAGTAAGCTTCGACCGTACTCAGTGGACTTCCAGTTTCCAATAAATACTAGATGAACATTCGATTCCGCGAATGCAGATAATATCATGCTCACATTGTTCTCTCTCTCAATGCGACAGATGCTTAGAGCAAATGGAACGTCTGGAATTCCAGCAAATATAGGGGGCCCTTCAGTATTAGGCCTTTGAAAGATCTGGTCGCCTCCATATGCAATGGTATGTGACTCTCGAGAATATTTATCACGCACATAATCACTGATTCCTTGGTTGTCGCTTACTACAATATTAGAGAAGCGAACCGCAAAAAATTCCATGGACCTCAAAACTACTCTCGCAACCCGCCCCCATTTTTCACGCTTCCATTCTATGCCGTCAATATTGGTTACCAGTTGGACGTTCGGGCAAATTGCACGAACTATTGGTATTGCAATCGCACCCGATACACCCAAAATAAGTATTGCATCTACACCCCGTGTAAGAGAGTGGAATATACTCAGTAGGTCATAGAGGATGCTCGATATACCATTGGCAGAAATCCTCCAAAAAACGCGCTCAGTGTTTTCGTACTCGAATGGGATGACAGAAGCGTTTTTTGAGGAGCAGTAAACTATGAAATCGACATCCGAAAGCCTTATCACCAGGTTTTCCGCTAGAGTTTCAAAGCCACCGTATTGGGCTGGTACCCCCACGGTCCCGACTATTGCAACTTTCAATACTGTCCCTCTTAGGTTTCGAAACTCTGATTTAAAAAGTGCTAACGCTTTCGATCTATTATATCGAGAGAAAGATCAATTTCTTCTTCGAAAAAGTGCGACCAAATTAGCTTAGGAAAAACTCGCGGATGGCAGCATATTCCCACGTGCGTCATACTAAACCGCATTTTTAGCCAGCAGGCGCAAGACAAACGAAAAAATTAAGCTTAGCTGGCCGCCTAGGGAGCCAAATTTTTGCGACTACACAGCCATCCGCACCAATTTGAGTATAAATATCAAATTGATGATGTGCTCAGGCGCCGCCATGTGATGCCAGTAGAGCTATGCGTCAGCGGGCACTTGCTATCCCTGCGGTCCAGTATTGAGATCATCTGGCCGATTGTTGTTGACTCGGGATCTAGTGCTATTTGATTTGCGTTCACCGGGACTATGACGTCAAGGCGCGAAAGCTTCGGCTGCAATTTGCAGAGAGCTTTTATCTCCTCAGTAGAAAGTTCCGGGGCTGCGCCACTAGACAATAACAACTTTTGATATCGCTTGAGCTCGCGAGCTTATTGGTTTGCATCGCTACCGAGCGGCATAGTCAAGGAAGGTTTGGCCCTTGCAAGCCTCGAAAAATTGTAATTTGGATGGGCTTCGACGCCGCTTTCGGTACTAGCGATGTTCGCTTCGAAATCACTTGGCGACAGCAAGTCCTTGAGTGTCGACGATATTTCCGCCACAGCTACCGAAATCTAGGGAGCGAATTTCCTCATGAGCAACGAGAATGATATGTACATCCGCGCTCGAGAGCGCTTCTTCTGGTTCAACCAAAGATGAGTTTTCATGCACTTTAAGTGCTTTGGGCATCTCTTGAATATTCGGCTCAACAATAAGCAAGGGACCCTGATGCTCGGCCGCCAACATAGAAGCGATTGCCAGCGCAGGGCTTTCGCGCAGATCGTCAATGTCTGGCTTGAAAGCCAAACCATAGACCGCAAGGGTCATATCACGGGCGGTTCTTCCGGGGCGCTCCATAAGGTGTTCGCCTATGGCGGAACGTACTTTCTCCAGCACCCAGCTAGTCTTGTAATCATTGACTTCCCTAGCGGTACGAATCAAGCGCGCTCTTTTGGGGGCAGACGCGATGATGAACCAGGGGTCAACTGCGATACAGTGGCCGCCTACACCCGCGCCTGGTTTCAGGACGTTGACCCGGGGGTGCCTATTAGCGAGTCGAATCAGCTCCCATACATCCATGTCCAGATCGTCGCAAATCAGCGAAAGCTCATTCGCAAAAGCGATGTTGACATCCCGAAAGCTGTTTTCTGTAAGCTTGGCCATTTCGGCGATCCGAGAACCCTTGGCTACTAAGCATTCACCTGTAACGAAAGTCTTGTAGAGTTCAATTGCCCGCTCAGAACACGCGGGCGTCAGACCACCGATCACCCTATCATTGGTGATGAGCTCGCGCATAACCTTGCCAGGCAACACACGCTCGGGGCAGTGCGCAACGCGGATGTCAGAAGTCTCACCGACTCTATGTGGAAAGCTAAGGTCAGGCCGCTCTTCCTCGAGCCAATCAGCCATGGCTTCGGTTGCCCCAATAGGCGACGTACTCTCAAGTATGACGAGGTTCCCTTTTTCCAATACGGGAGCTATTGCCCGAGCCGCCGCTTCAATAAAGGATAAGTCCGGTTCATGATTTTCGCCTTTGAATGGTGTGGGCACGGCAACCAGAAAAGCTTCCGCAGGCACCGGGGCCGTCGTTGCCCTAAGGTACCCCTCGCTTACCGCCGCGCGAACCACCATATCTAAATCCGGCTCAACGATGTGAACCTTACCGCGATTAATTGTGTCGACAGTGTGCTCATTCACGTCCACACCAACCACCTCAATCTTTCGCGAGGCAAACATGGCGGCTGTAGGCAGGCCAATGTACCCAAGGCCAATGACAGAAATTCGTTTAAAAGGCCGCGCTTGCATTAGCTTTTAGCTCTCTCCATACCAAAAAACTCCAAAATTGTTTTGCCGATACGATTAGAGGCAAGCCCGTCGCCGTAGGGATTATGAGCATGAGCCATTCTTCGATAGGCGTTAGCATTGTCGAGAAGCGAGAATACCTCGCGTACAATTAGATCGGTATCGGTGCCTACGAGCTTTACAGTTTGGGCATCGACAGCCTCGGGTCTTTCTGTCGTGTCGCGCATGACCAGTACCGGCTTGCCTAGTGACGGTGCTTCTTCCTGAACGCCGCCCGAGTCAGTCAAAATTATTTCAGCGCGGCGCATCAGGTGAACAAAGGGAAGATAATCCTGGGGAGCAATCAAACGCACGCGTTGCAGCGCACCAAGGCTCGCCTCTACCGGACCCTTTACATTTGGATTAAGGTGAACTGGGTAAATGATCTGAACGTCTGTTCTTTGTTCAATCTCTGCTAATGCATTGCAAATGCGCTGGAAGCCGTCACCGAAGCTTTCCCGCCGATGACCGGTAACAAGTATCATTCGCTTTTCAGGATTTATCCCAAATGTTTTATCAAACTGAGCACTTAGAGATGGATCAGCCTCAAGCCGATCTACGACCTCTAGCAGTGCGTCGATGACCGTATTCCCGGTTGTCGCAATCCAAGATGGAGGCACGCCCTCGGCGATCAAGTTTGCTGCTGCTTTTTCTGTTGGGGCGAAGTGCAGCCTTGCAATAGCTCCCGCTACCTTGCGATTGATCTCTTCCGGCCAAGGTGAGTATATATCCCCTGTTCGCAAGCCGGCCTCCACGTGGCCTACCGGAATCTGCTGATAGTAGGCTGCAAGCGAGGCTGACAGTGTAGTCGTAGTATCACCATGCACGAGCACAAGATCTGGAGCGAAGTCCTCGAGGATCGGCTTGAGCCCTGACATCACGCCCGCAGTTATCTCGGTCAAACCTTGCCCGGGCTTCATGATATTTAGGTCGTAGTCTGGCGCTAGTTCAAAAAGCTGCAGCACTTGGTCGAGCATCTCGCGATGCTGGCCGGTTACGGCAAGCCGAGAGTCGATACCCACCTGGTCAACAAGCATTTTGACGACAGGCGCCATCTTGATTGCCTCTGGGCGAGTGCCGAAGATTGTTAGAATTTTTTTCATGTGAACATAGTCATTTTGGTTATAAGGCTTCTGTTGCCGCTCGATATCAGAGCGCCGAGGGATTTGCCAGGCGTCAGAAGGGCAAGTAGCTTAATTTCTGAAAACTCGCCGACGACTTCATAGTTCTGAGTGAGCAGCATTTTACTAGTCGGGCCTGAAATTGCAGGTTCTCACAACTGCAGTTTTTATGCTCTTTGTTGTCTGCCATCTGTCTTCAGAGTTGCAATTTTAGCGAACTACATAATAGAAAAATCGTCGCTTAAGTTCGATAACAAGAGTTATCGGCATCTAGGCGCCAACTTCCCTCTCTAGTTTATTAATTTCCATCTTTAACGCCTCATACTCCTGCAGCTTTCTCTTAAGAAAGTGCGAGGCCAGCCGCGTTTTTGCCGTCAGTCCTTTGGGTGTTAGCAGATAAGCGTAACGCAGTTTATTGTCGCTTTTGCTGAAGTTGTCCATTTTTACCCAGCCCTTCTCCACCAACGCCTTCAGGCAATAGTTGGTAGCGCCCAAGCTCACGCCCAGCTTGAGTGCGAGCGCTCGCTGAGTGATGTCAGGCGCGTCCTCAAGTTCGCGCAAAACGCGCAGATGTGTTTCAGAAGGATTCAATGGAAGAGATGCACAACTCTAATCTGTTTTGGCGAAGGATAAAGGGTGCCCTGTATTTGCGTCGAGCAGGCTACCGCAGGATATGCATCACACGTTCGTGCAAACCGCTATCCGCAGAGGTTACTTGAGAGGCTGGACGGATGCAAAAAGGAACGTTGTTCAGCCGGTGAACAAGTTACCATTCTCTCTCTACCGCGGCAAGTTTTAAAGGGCGTTACCCAGCTGATCCAGCGGTAACACGATGTGGACCTCACGCCCCATGAGGCTTAACAATAATTCAACCCGGTCGGCGTCCTGCGTCAGTTGATAGAGGCCATTGAGGCCCGCAAAGGGGCCCTCAAGAATCTGCACCCGCTCGCCGGGTTGGTAGGCGGGTTCATCCGGTTTGCTCGCGTTCTGAGCTTGGTTCTGCTGTGCTCTTAAAAAATCGATAATGCGGGCATCCACCTGCGCCAGCTTTGCGCCAAACCTCACCAGGTTCACCACCCCCAGTGTAGAGCGTACTTTGGCGATATCCTGCTCACCCAGAGCAACTTGCAGAAACAGGTAGCGAGGGAACAGCGGAACCGTAAACCATTGCCACTTTCCTTGGCGTCGCTTGCGCTGGCGCAACTGGGGCAGAAAAACCTCAAAGCCCTGCCGGCTCAGGTTGGCGGCCGCCGTTGCTTCCTGCTGCGGCTTGGTGTGTACCGCCAGCCAGATCAAGCCCGGGAGCCTTGGGGCAGGGTAAGAGATTGATTTATCATCGTTTTTAATGGTTTTGGCCTGAGTAGATGGGTAAGTAGGTGGGTAAAGATACTGCGCAGATGTCCTTCCGCTCAGGCGGCAAATTGTATAAGATCTTGACTATCCTATACAGGTTTAGTCCCTACACTTTTTATGTCCCCGTTACTGCAACAGGCACTGGTGGCTTTTATAGCCACTCTGGGCATCATCTATTTGTTGGCCAACCTCGCTCCCAGGCTGGGCCTGCTGGATATGCCAGACCATCGAAAACTCCATCAGGGTCATGTGCCACTTGTGGGCGGTATCGCTATCTATCTGTCTTTGGTGCTGGGCGCTCTCATTTGGGGCAGCTCCAGCGTGTCTATTGTCACCGAAGGTGGGGGCTTGGCAGTGTTCATGCTGGCGGGTGGGGTGCTTGTTCTGCTGGGCGCCGTGGACGATCGTTCCCCTGTGAGTGTATTCACCCGTGTGGTGGTTGAGATAGGCGTGGCATTGATCCTGATTGAAGGGCTGAATTTGCAGGTTCGGCACCTGGGTGACTTGCTCGGCACCGGTCACATCAGACTACCCCCTGCACTGGCTTACCCCTTCACTGTTATCTGCATCTTCGGTGTGATCAACGCCTTCAATATGCTGGATGGGATGGATGGTCTGCTGGGTATCATGGTTCTCATCACATTAATGGGATTCCACCTGTTCACCGGCATGCAGCCGGGCTTTGTCGCGGTATTTATTGGCGCTTCGCTGTTGGCGTTTCTGGTGTCAAACCTCAAATTATCGCCGTATATACCCAAAACCTTTTTGGGCGATGCCGGTAGCAAGTTACTGGGCTTTATCGTTGTGTCACTTATTCTTGCTGCCTCTTCCGCCCAAATTGGGGGCACTAAGCTGATCGACCCCGTAACGGCGCTCTATATCATCGGTCTGCCGCTGTTCGATATGGTGTTTTGCTCTCTGCGCCGCGTGTATGCGCGCCGCTCCCCCTTCGCGAGCGATCGAACCCACATACACCACCTGATGCAACAATTGGGCATGAGTAATCGCCGTTCGCTGATGGTGATTGGCTCGGTTGGGCTTTCGGCGCCGTTCCTGGGCCTGATGCTTAGCCGCTCGGGCGCCAGCTCGTCTTACCAATTTTTCATTTTCCTGGGGTGCTTTGTGCTTTACTGTGTGCTGATGAATCAGGCTTGGCGAGTGGCTGATAAGTTTAAAAAGCTCGAAAAGACGCCCAAGTTGGTAAAAATGACGAAAGACGCGCAGGACAAAACCGCGTAACGGATAAAACTCAAAGGAACTGACAAGTAGTAATGCCAAACATTGCAGAGCAGAACAACGGCAACATTTCCCCTAAGTTGCATGACGATGAAATCGACCTCTTTGAGCTGGTAGAAGGTCTTTGGCAACAGAAGTGGTTGGTGGCGGCTATCACGACTGCCAGCGCGGTTGTCGCGCTGGTCGCGGTATTGGTTATGCAGCCAACCTACCAGGCCGAAGCCTTTCTTCGAGCGCCTTTAACTAGCCAGTTGGCGCTAATTCAGGATTCGAAGGTGTTGTCGATAGATCCCGAGACGGCACTCGAGCGAATAGCAGAAGAATTGAATTCCGTGAGCCTACGCCGTGAAGTGTATGACAGTAATCTCAGCGCGCTGTTTGAGGAGCCACTTGTCGAGGCGGAGGCACTCGACTTCAATTTTACATATGTATTTTTACCCAGTCTGGCAGTGATTACCCCTTCAAAAGGAGCCAAAAAAGACGACTTAGGGCGCAGAGTAATTTCATTTGACCACTTTGATCCACACGTGAGCGCCTCAATACCCAATCAATTAGTCTCCATGGCGGCGTTACAGGCAAAGGCCAACTTACTTGAGGAGTTCAGGTCAACCCTGGCTGCCAAGCTAAATAGATTGAGAACCGAGCTTGAGCTAAAAAGTGGCAACCTGGTTCAGGCTGACCAGGATAAAATAGCCCAGCTGACCGAAAAAGACAGGCTTGAGAGATTACAGGTAGAGGATGAGATAGCGGCGTTGAGAAGAAAGGCCGCTAATTTGCGGCAGGATGAGGTGGTTCGGCTTGAGGAGGCTCTGAAAGTGGCCCGAAGTCTCAATATTGCCGAGCCCACCACACTGACGGTGATGGCCCGAGAGCTGAGTGTTAGCCCGAGTTCTATGTCTATCACTAACGACATCTCAGAAGAAAAAGACCCAGACTACCTTAGGGGTACTCGCGTACTTACCGCCGAACTCGCGGCGCTCAAGGCCCGTGCCTCAGACGATGCACACATACCAGAACTGCGTGAACTTCAGATGCGCCTGGATCTGCTGTCTGAAAATCGCCAGATTGAGATTCTAAACTCCAGAGAAGATTACGCCGCTTTTGTGACGGGCGCGGACGCACTACGCGAGGAGATCAGCAAGCTGGAGGACTTATTTCAGAACGACTTTGAAGAGCTCTCGTTGCTGCGTATCGATCAACCCGCATTGACACCCTCAAGGCCCATAAAGCCCAGAAAAGCCCTGATTTTGGCCGCCGCGATCGTTGCCGGTGGCATGTTTGGCGTGTTGATTGCCTTGATCCGCAATGCCGCTGCAGCGCGGCGGGAGCTAGCCGTCAAAGAGCAGCCCTTGATTTAGGCTGAAGATACCGTCTGTCTTGATAGCCTGCGCGTTATCGATTGTTGAATCTATGAAAACGTAAAAATGGTGGGGTCAGGCGCGCGGTAGCAGAAGGACTCGAATCCGCGTGCGGCCCATTCCGGCCTGCCGATTATGAGGAGGAGGGAAAGACCTCTTTCAAGTTAGCAATCCCAAGAAAACTAAAGCCTATTCTGGATGCCTACGGGCGTCTAGACCAAAGCCGAGCGCATGCCGACCCCTCAATCGAGTTGATATTTGAAGACCTTGCCATCTGTCATGACCAGAACGACGTTGTTTGAATAAGCAGTGTCTAATGGCTAACAGTCACCAAGCACTCACTCAGGCAATCACTCAAGCACTCTAAGAATTTGTATGCGCTCTCCATCCAAACCAATTATTTGTGTATGGGTAACACGAAAATCGCCTATCCTCGCGTACTGTACCCTCTCGTCGGAAAAAGCGGGCTTGGCTCCTTTTGATATCGCTAAATCATACGTTGGCCTTTACATCTGCAACCTCAATCGCAAAATGATTGATGGGCTCTTGTAACTCTTGCCGAGCATCGGGATCAGCCCTTTGTAGAAACTCAAGATGCATACCGTTGTCACCGACCAGATAGAGACCACCCAACGGGACCGTTTGATAATTCTCATCATCAAAACTGATGTCCATGCTATCCCACTCTCTAATAACCTTTAGACCAAACACGGATGTATAAAAATCTTTCGTTCTTTCTAAGTTGGTAACATAGACACCAATATCGAAAACACTCGAACCTGATTTTCCTTGAGCGCTTGCAAAAGGTGAGATGCCCATTAATGTGATGATAAAGATTAATCTGTATAAAGATGCATTAACCATCTCTAGCCTCTCCGTAATTCCAATAAGCGAAGGGTGGTCTACGCGGCAGCCAGGGCGGCAAACCCTAAGCGCTGGACCTGCGATATCAGAGACTGGGCTGTACCAGACAAAGTCTGGCTTAACCCGGTCAAGGATTGTGGCGGCTTAGAAGCCGCCGCATAACAGGGAGCGACAACTATTTTGACAAATAGCGACCCCTCAATTGAGCTGATTTTTGAAGACCTTGCCATCTTTCATGACCAGAACGACGTTGCTTGAATCAGCAAGAACTTCAGTCCCCTCAAGCGGGTTACCGGTGACGAGGATAACGTCCGCGTAGCTACCTTCCTTAAGAGTGCCCAGCTGCGCATCCTTGTAGGGGTTTTTGGGTCCAGTTTTCATCAGCCACTTTCCTGCCGATGAAGTGGCGGCCCGCAGAGCCTCTACTGGTGAAAACCAGCGTTCGAGTTGGGTTATGTTCAACATGGCGTTGGGTAGCGCGTCGTACGTATACATGTCACTCCCAGCGAACATATCGACGCCTTTCTCGGCCGCCCATTTGAACATCTGATCCGCACCCTTATTGACCTTAAGACCCTTGGCCACCTGCTCGGGACCAAAACCGGGTATGCCGGCGGGGTCTTGGAACGCTGTATAGCTCATGAAGGCTTGGGCAGACAGTACAATGTCTTCTTTAACCATGCGTTTCATGGTGGCCTCGTCCATTAAGAAACCATGCTCGATGCACGTGACACCCTGATCCAACGCCATCTGGATGTGCTCCGCGTGATAAACATGGATGCAAGCATAGGAGCCGAAGTCTTCCGCCACTTCCACCGCGGCCCTAAGTTCCTCCGGCCTGATGGTGATTGATTCTAGGGGATCGAATGACGAAGCTACGCCACCGCCCACGAAAATTTTCAGGAACTGTGCACCCTGGCGGAAATTGTAGCGAGCGGCCTCACGATATTCATCCGGGCTGTTGGCAATCAAGGAGGTTCCCATGCGGATGTGATTTGAATCGGCGCCAAGCTCTGCGGTTTGAGGTCCCCAGTCAGCGTGTGCCGAGTAAGAAGAAATACACGCGCCAGAGGTGTAAAAGCGGGGCCCCTCGAGCGCGCCAGAGCTGATCGCCCGTGACAGACTTGGGGGGCTGCACATGTCACGCAGCGTGGTGAAACCGTTGTTCATATAAATCTGCATGCTCTCATGCGCCATGGCGCCAGAAGCGGCACCGTCCCAGACGTTTTCATGGTCGGGCAAGCCACGGGGGAACATAACGTGCGTATGCATATCTATGAGGCCGGGCATCAAGGTGCGCCCACCGCCATTGATAACGGTGGCATCGCCAGCTGTGAGGTTGGGGCCAATTCGAGCGACGCTGTTGCCATCGATTAAAACGTCTTGTCCCTCATTGAGCTTATCTGCGAATCCATCCCAGACATTTACGTTGCGAATGAGGGTTTGGCTAGTCTCTCCTTGTGCCTGCATATTCAGGCCCAGCGCAAGAGTAGCTGCGATGGTGGTTTTGATGAATGTGTTCAATAGATCTCTCCCAGATTAGTGCTGTGGCGCACGCATAGCCGATTTGCGAGAAAGTCTAGCATCGCCTTCCAGCCCCTTCCAGACTAAGGGCTAGACTTGATAGTAGGGCGCTCAACCGAGTTATAAGTCTATGAAAGCTATAAAAAATGGTGGGGTCAGGCGCGCGGTAGCAGAAGGACTCGAATCCGCGTGCGGCCCACTCCGACCTGCCGATTATGAGGAGCAGGAACAGGCTCCAATGGCCTTAGTAAGTTGAAGAATCTAAAGGCGTTTTTCTATGGTAGTAGGGGAGAGCTGCCGAAACCGACCCTATACCGAACTCACCTCGAGTAGGTTTCGGCAGTTTTGGCAATAAGCTGAAGATCTGTAACAGCTTTTCAAAACCGAACTCCGAACCTCTTCCGAGCTTTGGAGTTAGCTGCAATTCCTAACAGCCCGCCATTTGCTTCAGCTATCACCGTATGCATTTTGTCGGCTAGGGGGCGGGTGCGATCACCAATAAATCATGTATCAATTACTTAGTGTACAAGTGTTCCGCAAACCATTCTGCCACTCGAGTCACGGCTACTTCCGCCTCCGGGGTACCCCAGTGTCCATGAAAGCAATGCTGCATGGCGTCGTGCACATCCAACTGCGTGGTGTGCCCCGCCCGACGCAGTACATCGTACATGCGGACACCGTCACTCATCTGAATCTCCTTCGTGCCCTGCTGAATCATCGTAGGAGGGAAGTCACGTCCTTCGAAGTTATCCAACACAGTCGAGTAGCGCGGATCTTTCGCTTTTTCTTCTGTCATGCCGAGCATCGGCCACACGGATTCCATAAGGAGATCGAAGTTCGTGCGAGGATCGTCGTAGCGCAAGGTTGTGTTTGAATCACTGTCCATTGTGAAATCAACCATCGCACCCTGTAGTACGGCAGCGGCTGGTAGTTTTCCACCTCGGTGTGACATCTTATTAACTGACATGGCGACCAGCCCGCTGCCAGCGGAGCATCCGTAAATGCCAATATCTTCTGGCTTGTACTGAGTCCCTTCAGCTGTGAGGGCGTCAAATACAGCAATCACCTGGTCTCGCTGATCGAGAATATCCCACTCTTCTCCCGGTTTCCCGGGCATCAGCTTATAGTCCACAGAAACAATGTTGATGCCCATCAAGTCGGCAAGTGGTGCCGTTCTGTCATATGTGGTTTCGGGGGTGTTGGCGTAAAACGCGCCACCATGAACGTGTATCAGCACTTTCCCGGGATGGCGATTTTCGCTCGGATGAAGCATGACCGTTCGCACTCCGTTAAGCTCGCGCTCTTCCGTCGTGATGTTCATCGTTCCCAAAAACGCTTCTCCAGCCTTTGCCGCCGGACCGATCACTTCCCCGTGTAGTACCTCGAACTGCCACGCCGCTTTGTCGCTGGGGTCCGGGAACCCGGTAAACCCGTCCGCCAGCCAGAAGGGAGTCCAGTTTGCCATGACCTTGCTCATCTCCGGGCTGACGAAGTTGGGAATGTTGGTTGCAAAGCGTCGGTTGCGGTTCGGGTCGTTAGGATTTACCTCCGACTTAACCAGGGACTTCAGCCGAAGAAGATCGTCGAGGCAAGGTGCACGATCCCTCTTCGCCAGCTGGTTGCACCTGCCTTCCAGATTGCGAAACTCAGTATCGAATCGCACTATATTTACATCACCTTCGCCATGAGTCTTATTGTCTTCGGTGCCTGTAAGCGTAGCCGCAAGTTCATAAGCGTTAGCGATCACACTCCAGCGTGAATCGGTGCTTGCAACGGAAGTCGAATAGGCTCCGACACCCGCAAAGAAAAGTGCAGTTAGTAATATAGGCTGTGTGGGTCGCATATGTGATTTCCCCGAGTTGTTCAATGTCATTTACTGTCATCTGACAGGATATGTCGCTGATGTTGGTGTGAAACTGTTACAGAATAAATCGCAATCGAACCCCGAGCATGTCGATGGAGGACTCATCGGGGTTCAGTGCGGGATCCATAATGTGCTGATAAGACGTGGTCAACTGAAGGCTTTTTGCCAACTGAAACTTGTAGAAAACTTCCATGGTTTTTTCAGCGTCAAGGCTTGAATCCGGTGGCTTGCCGTAACTCATTGCCAGGCCAATTCGATCGGTATTGCTGTGGAATACTCGGCCAAATCCCACTAAGGCGAACTCATCGTACAGTACCGCTTCACCCGAGGAGACCCCTGCTTTGAAGAACCCCATCCATGTGTCTTTCCAGGTTTTATTCGCCGAAAACGCGACACCATGAGAGGATGGGAGCCCTGCGTCCTCGCGTTCGTCAACATGCCATACGGTAAAGCTGGTCTTGGTATAGAGTCTGCGCTCGCGGCTTGGAGACCAGCCTATCTCGGCCTGCTTGAAGAATTCAGCCCCCCCGGTGAACCAGTCCAGACCCGACCGCAGCGTGCCATTGGCATCGCTGATACTGCCACTGACATACCACTGTTCACTTTCCCCCAGCCATGATCCGGCCCCCACTCCCCAACTGGCATCGGGCAGGGAAATACTCAGGTTGAGCAGGTGGCTTAGGTTACTGAAGGTTGTCCACGGACTGCAACAACCGAGCACATCCATATAGTTGTTGGGGTCGAATCTGCCGACGACGATGGCCGCCTGATCGTTATCGCCCAGGCGTTGCTGATAGCTAAGCTCAGTGATCAGGTTGCCATCATCACTAAACACGATATCGGTATAGCCGAGGTAGCCAATCTCCCGGCGTAGATTTTTGGGTGGAATTTCCCCGCCCAAAGCACTCCGGTTTTCAACTTTGAAACCGATAAAGCCCGTGTTGTCAGCTGCTCTGTTGTGGAAGGCCCATCGACCGTACAGTCTGGCGACAGCTCCCCAGGCGTTATCCGTACCGTCAATCGATTCGCTGGCCCACTGGGAAAGTGTTGCCAGGTCCATGCCTAATTGCAGGCCGTAGTCCTCGAGCAACCCCCGTTTCCACGACTGAATACCGGAGAGTGCGCCATCCAGTGCCCCCAGACGTCCTGACGGCGATTTGATCGCTTCGTCGGTCTCTAGTTGCACCGAGATAGAGTCCCTGCTTCCGAATAGCGTGGACTCCCGGCGATTGCCTGATACTCGTTCTTCTACCAGCTCGGGTTCTTCGGTAACAATGTGTTCCGAATCCTGATTTGCCGGAGAGGCAAGGCTAAGCGGACAGAGAATGAAAAAGACAAAGATTTTGAGAATGCGGTGGGTCAATGTAAATAGCGCTCTGTAAGTGGGCTTTTCGGAGCTAAGGTAGTTTGAAATATTCTCATTGTAAACGGGGGTACTGACAAGTTAACTGGCCCAGACTGCTAGAATCGGGCCATGAGCATATACAAACATCACTGTTTCCTCTCGATATAACCAGTTACGCCGTCTGGCTCTCACATCGCTTCAACCTCAGTCATCACCGGGATGCCGGACCACTCATCGAAGATTTTCTGCCTGAACGTGGAATTACCACCACTTACACCCACCGACTCCAGTCTATGAGTCAACACCATAGTTGGGCGCTCAACCGAGTTATAAGTCTATGAAAGCTATAAAAAATGGTGGGCCCAGAAGGACTCGAACCTTCGACCTGCCGATTATGAGGAGCAGGGAGAGGCTCCAATTGCCTTAGTAAGTTGCAGAGCCTAAAGCCATTTTTCTATGGTTGTAGGGGAGGGCTACCTAAACCGAACCTATTCCGAGCTCGGTTGGGTTCGATTTTTTAGTGCGCTGTCCGTAAATCGAAGAACGCTAACTGAACTCCAAAACCGAAATCCGAACCAGTGCCGAAACCATGTGATACCGATTCTTGCCCTCAGGCAGGCTCCGCTTGGGTGCGGTATTATTGGTGCCCGAAGTTGGGGGCGATTGGCTTTTTTAGGACCGAACCCATGTTATCTGCGTTGCGAATTGATGTGATGAGGAATTCATTTGTGGGACACCTTAGATATTTTTCCGGCCTGATTCTGACTGGTGCATTGTCAGTGAGTGCTCATGACATAGGCCATGAGCATGAACACGTTGATGGCGGATGGAACGCCAAGGCTGGATATGTCTCAGACAGCGTTATAACGGCAAATCTCTACAATACTAGGGATAAGTCTGAGGATATCATCGTCAAACGTGCGATCTGGCTTGCAGAGCAGTACGACCTTAAGCGAACTCCCGATCAGGTAAAGCGTGCCGCTCAAGCGCGGAATAAGTACAAGGATGCGATTGCCATCAACTCTATTCTGCCGGCGTCCGTTGGCATCATCGGGAACACCTATGAATCCTTCAGTCGGGGTGTGGTACGCAACAAGGACGCAGGTATAACCCTGGCTTCTGCCACAGTTTACGCATTTCCCGCCGCCATACCGGAGGGCAAGTCGGCTTACGATATCATCGCGGCTTCGGATGAGGTGATCAGGGATCAGGGTATGGTTAAAGTTGATACCACCGGGGATATCCGCAGGGCAAAGACGGCCGGGAAGATGGCTGTCATGTACAACACTCAGGGCGCGGACTACGTGGCGGACGATCTTGCGGGTCACGCTGAGAAGTCTTATTTGGGCGGTATCCGCACCATGAACTTCACCTACAACAATAACAATATGCTCGCGGGTGGCGGTACCAAGCAGGATCTGGGGCTAACCGAACTGGGTAGGCAGTGGGTAAAAGCAGCCCAGGCCGCCAATATCGTGGTCGATGTTTCACATTCATCCAACCAGGCCGCAATCGATGCGGCTGCCATAGCAACTAAACCAATTATTGCCTCCCACTCAAACGCTGATGCGGTCTGGCAAATTTCCCGCAACATGTCTGACGAGGCGATCAAGGCTGTTGCATCAACCGGGGGCGTGGTCTGCCCCACCGGCGTGGGTATTTTCCTCAACGAAGATGCGGATGCCTCGCCCGAGCGCTTTGTAGAACATGTTGTGTACATAGCAGAACTCATTGGCAGGGATAGGTTGTGTTTCTCCACCGACTACGTGCATAACATTTTGGATTACTACAAGCGGGATATTGGCAATACCGATGTATACCCCCCTGAGCTGGGCTTTGGTGCACCAGCCAGCAACATTGCTGCAGAGCATATATGGGACGTGGCAGCTATTTTGGAGGACGCACACGGCTGGAATGAGAATGAAATTCGCGGCTTTTTAGGAGAGAACCTGATGCGTGTGTATGCGGAAAACTGGAAATAAAAAACGACGGAAAGGGTTCAAGCGAATTTCTTGATGGCGATGCGAAACTGGATACTGCTGGGGGCTTTGATGGGTCCTGCCGTTGCGCTGTCCTCGGAAAATTCTGACTCTGGCTCAGCCGAAAATTTGGCAGGTTATACAGACCGCGGGAATAACTTTGGTTCGCCCAATACCCCATCGCGCTTACTCATAGAAGAAGACCTTCGAACCGAACCGCTGCTGCGCTTCCCTCAAATTGACGACTCAATGCAGGGCTGGTGGGATTTCAAGAGCCGGGTGAATAAGGAGTATGGTTTGCGCTTTGGCACTGACTACACCACTTACTACCAGCACCTGGACGAATCACTGACCGATGAGAACTATGCTTTCTCAGGCATACTTCGAGCATATGGAGAGTGGACGCCCTTTAACCGAGAAGATAAGAACGCCGGTAGGTTGGTTTTCAAGGTAGACAATCGCCACAAGATCTCCGGGGATGTTACTGCTGCTGGTCTTGGTGCCGAGGCTGGCTATATTGGCCAGACGGCTGTTCTGTTTAACGATATTGGATGGGAGCTCATCGATTTCAACTGGCAGCAGGGCATCGGTGACGGCGGTGGGGTAATTGCTGGTCGTTTCGATCCTATGGATTACCTGTCGGTGCTCGGCTACGCAAACCCCTGGACAGCATTTAGTAACTTGGCAACTCTGCTAAACCCGGCGATCGCCTTTCCCGACGCGTCCTGGGGCTTCGGCGGTGGCAGTTGGGTTGATGACAACTTCTACTTTCAGGGCTCGATCAATGATGCCAATGGCAGCCTTACCAACTACGAATGGTTGCGTGACGGCTCTGAATTTTTTAAATGGGGGGAGATAGGTTGGTCCCCGAGCCGCGATGACCGCTATACCACCAATATTCATGTGATGGCCTGGCATGTGGACGATCGCGAGGAGGTTGGCCTGGAGTCTGCTCAAGGGGTTGCTGTGGGCGCCAACTGGACTACCGAGGATCTTCGCTGGATGTTTTTCGGGCGCGCTGGTTGGGCCGATGGTGAAGCTGCTTTTTATGAAGAATCTTACACTTTTGGTTTTATGCGTAAATTCCGCCGGAATTCGGACTTGCTAGGTTTCGCAGGGAACTGGGGTCAACCTCCGCAGGATGAACTGGGAGCGCAGATCACTGGTGAGTTGTTTTACCGCCTGCAATTGTCAGAGAATCTGGCCATTACGCCGAACTTACAATTATTGCGCGACCCGGCACTCAACGATAAGGAAACCACGGTCTGGGTTAGCGGACTGCGAATTCGCCTGACGCTTTAACCCATCACAAAAACCTATAGGGATGCGGAACCAGGCTACGGCGTGAGCGTGCTTGTACTTATCGGTTGAATTCAAAGAACACACCCACCGACTCCAGTCTATGAGTCACTACTCATAGTCGGACGCTCTAAGCAGTTATAAGTCTATGAAATATATAGAAAATGGTGGGCCCAGAAGGACTTGAACCTTCGACCTGCCGATTATGAGTCGGATGCTCTAACCAGCTGAGCTATGGGCCCTGAAGAGGGGATTGCCGGCGCATTATAGTGTCCGGCGAACTATCTTTAAAGCGTGCTGCGGTATTCTATTTCTATCGCTGCGCGCGAGACTGCATTAGGTACAAGCTGCGCTCGCTGCCAGTTACCGCTTCTTTCTGTGTTATCTCAAAATACTCCCCAAATGCCTGCTCAAATCCGTCTTCGGTGTAGTGGGGGAAGATATCCTGCCGGGTTTCTAACAGGCGGATAACCTGCGAGTCTGTTTTGGGTACAAATTCGATGATTAGCCAGTCGGCGAGCTCTGCAAACAGCTCCGCGATTCTATCGAGCGGCGTGTTGTTACTAATCGCAAGATGATGCACGAGTGCCAGTGCCATCAATGCATCACAGCGGCCGCGCTGACGAAAGGAATCTCGCTCTTCGTTCGCCCAGCCTATCGCGGGTGACGGTGAAAAAAGATCTTGCAGTAGGGGCAGCACATTGCGTGGCTCGCTGGCTTTAACCTGGCGATAGTTACGTTCTACAGCCACGGGATCGATATCCTGCGACACCACGAGATCGGCATGCTCTGCGGCAATGCGGCTGTATTCGCCTGTATTCGCGCCCAGGTCGTGAACAACATTCAATGGTTGCTCGATGCACGACAGCAAATGCGCCACGAGCTCTTTCTTCCGCGAGGTTGAGTCGTCGCTGTAATTGGTGTGATCGTAGTAGTCGCCCCATTCGGTAGCAGGTGGCTTCCATTCCAGCTTTCGAACGATGCTGGCCAGGCTTTCTACAATTGCCTGCAATCCACTGGCTGAGAGCTTGGCTTTGTTCGCCTTGGTCGCTGAATCTGTCTTGGCACTATTGCTGCCTGAGTCTCCGGCGGCATCGGCATAGTCTGACTGCAATTTTGCATGCACATGAATATGTGCCTGTAGCGCATAGCTCAAACGTGTGCGAGTGGGTAGCAGCTTGCTTGCCAGTGCCAGTGGCACGCCGTCTATGTGGGTAACCAGAAGTTTGCCCAGATCCACATCTACGTAGGACATCAGCGCAAGCGGTGCGAGGAAATGTTGGCAGTACTGTCGATAGGCTACCCAGGGCGTGCCGTCTACGTAGGGCTCGAACGACAGCGTGTCGATAAAAACGGGCTTACCCCCTACAAACTGAATGTTGTAGGCAGAGGCGTCTTTTAGTACGAATCCGTGCTTGAGGGCAACGGTTTGGATACGCAGCGTAAGCATCGCTGCGTCTTTTAGCTGGCTAAAGCTCCACTCATAGGGATAGGAGATGTAGGGCAACTGTTGTGGTTCGATGACCTTGTAGCAGCCTGGCTGACGTGGCACGTCCGACGCAGTCACGTCCTCGTGGCTCACAAGATAGCCCTTATCGGCCAATGCCTGATACAGGCCCGATTCGACAAATTGATCAAAGGCCGCAGCAAAGCTCTCGTTGATTTGACGATAGACAGTGCCATCGTGTGAGAACACGAAGCCGCTCGGGTCGCGAAACGAAGAGGGAAGGGAGCTCATGTCAGTAGGGCGTGGTGCCTGTATTGGGGTGGTGTTTCGATGCTCTGTTTAACAGCCGTGAAATCAGGCTTTAGTGTCGTCACTGCTGGAGAGGTCATCTTCCTCCTCCAGTAAACTGCTGGGCTGATCTTTGCCAAAAAAACTGCGCAGCTTGTACCAATAGGTTTTGATGGTAAAACCGGCCACCGCTATGCCCGCGATTAGTCCCTGCAAAATCATACTGCCAGTGCCTGGATCAAGATAAGCCGAGGCGGTAGTAGAGAAGCTCAATAAAAGGGCAATGAATAGAAATCGATACATTGTTATTCTCTTGGGATCACGTCCCAGTGACACTCTTTCAAGGCGCGGATTATACCATCGATGAGTAGCAGTACGATACGTCCCCCACTGGCTTCGCTGGTTGATACGGTAGTGGCCGTGTTTCTCTATATCGGGTTTGAGTGGTTATTCTTTGTTACTAAACCTTCGTTTTTCAGTGTGTTGCCCTGGACTGAACGCTTTGGCATAGCACTGGTTGCTGCGCTGCCGTTCCTGGCTGCTGTTTTGGGTCTGTGGGTCTGTTGCTGGCTAATCACTGTGTTGTTGAGAGCAGGCGAAGCAGTTACTGCAAATTCCAGACGCACTCGGCCTCAAAGAATTTTGCTTCGACTGCCCCGGGCTGCGGTACTCACCCTGCTGCTGGTATTGCTGGTAGATAACTTCACCTACACATTGGCCGGCCTTGGTATTGTGAGTACGAGCGGTGTTGGCGCTTATGCTTATCTGATTGCAGTGATCGTAATATTTTTGTGGATCACAACCAGGTTGGTATCGGCTAAATCGGATGCGAGCGCCCCTGAACAACAGCGGGTACCTGCCTGGAAGTTAATCGTTGCTCTGGTGCTACCGCTCGCAGGAATCCTGGTTGCAGCACAGGCATTGGTGACGCATGAGGGGGCTTATTCGCCAGATATTCAAGTCACCGGTAAGCGTCCTAATATCCTGTTTTTTGCGACGGATGGTATAGAAAGCGATTTTATTTCTGGCTATGGGTACGAACAACAAACAACGCCCAATCTCGATTCCCTGATGCAAGAATCACTGGTATTTGAGGCGGCCATAGCCAATGCGGCGCGCACTACCGGCAGCACAGTGTCGATGCTTAACGGAAAGTATCCTGCAACCACTAAGGTAATCTTCCCACCTCAAACGCTGATTGGGGCAGACGCCTTCGAACACCTACCAGGCCTTCTTAAAAGCTATGGTTATACGGTATTTCAGGAGTCAGTGCGCTACTACGCAGATGGGCCCGACCTGAACATGCAGGAGGGTTTTGACTTTGCTAACCAGCGTGCTCTAGCAAGCGACTCCGCAGAGTGGGTGCCCAACTCTGCGCGAGTTGCACTGGCAAACCCTCTGTACTTTCTCAGTAGGCTTTGGCAGCGGGTTGAAGAGCGGGCGCTACATTTGCTTCGGTTGAAGCCGATGGACAGCGTGTATGAGGCAGTAGAGGCTAAGGAAGCGGCTCGAGTGTATGGCACCAACGATCAGGCTAGGATCGACGTTGCCAAAGACTTCATTGCTTCACAGCAGCAGCCTTTCTTTATGCATATCCATTTGATGGACACCCATTGTTGCAATTATAAGCCAGTGCAGAAGCACTTTTCAGCGGACTTTACCAAGCGGACCCGCGACAATTGGAGAGCCTTTTTCCTTGATACGTTGGTTGATTCTGACAACTATTTTGGTGAGCTCATTAGTGCGCTTGAGCAAGCAGGTACGTTAGACAATACACTTATCATTTATAGCTCTGACCATACTGTAGGCTGGAAGGTGCAGCGGCGGATACCGCTGATTATGCGGTTCCCTAGCAAGTTCATGCAGGGCCGCATAACTACGACTGTTCAGTTGCTTGATGTCACCCCCACGGTATTGGATTATCTTGAGATGCCAATACCAGAGTGGGTCGAAGGACAGTCGTTGCTAGTAGATGATCTCGACCCGCTGCGGCCTGTATTTTCCACTTCAGGGCTGAGTCGGGAGAAGCTTCAGCGTGGGGAGGATAACGTGTCTCAGTTGATTGGTTCCGGGCCACCTCTATATGGCGTTGAGTCGATGGTGATGACCGTCTGTCAGCGTTGGTACGAGCTAGACCTTGCGTCTGGCGAGCTTAAGGCCGGGCGCGTAAAAGGACATCCTCAACCTTGTAAAGTGAGTGAGCTGCCGAACAAGGCGGATGCGCGCAACCAAATTGTTGAGCATCTTACGCAGAGAGGCTTTGTATTACCCGTGGGAACGTACCCGGCCTTTGGTGGCTGAGCGCTCCGCCTTTTCAGAAAGAAAAGGCAGAGCTTGAGGCCGCGCAGTTACTCGTCGAGGAAGCTGCGCAGGTAGTCTGAACGGGTGGGATGACGCAGCTTACGCAGCGCTTTGGCTTCTATCTGACGAATACGCTCTCGCGTAACATCAAACTGCTTGCCCACTTCTTCC
Organism: Halioglobus sp.; assembly: GCA_039990395.1. Taxonomy (GTDB): domain Bacteria; phylum Pseudomonadota; class Gammaproteobacteria; order Pseudomonadales; family Halieaceae; genus CALINF01. The sequence continues at coordinate 48,127 of JBDXFZ010000008.1, read as the reverse complement.
AGCGTATGGTCGGTGTTCATATCGATACCAAAACGCATGCGCAGAACTTTGGCTTCGCGAGCGGTCAAACCGGCCAGTACATCCTTCGTGGCTTCCTGCAGGCCCTGGCCTGTTGCCGAATCCACGGGAGAGTGGATGGTTTGATCTTCGATGAAGTCGCCCAGATGCGAGTCTTCATCATCGCCGATGGGAGTTTCCATCGAGATAGGCTCTTTCGCAATCTTGAGTACCTTGCGCACCTTATCTTCTGGCATGTCCATGCGTTCGCCGAGTTCTTCTGGCGTGGGCTCGCGACCCATCTCCTGCAGCATTTGACGAGAGATACGGTTGAGCTTGTTGATCGTTTCGATCATGTGCACGGGAATTCGGATAGTTCTGGCCTGATCCGCAATAGAGCGCGTGATTGCCTGACGAATCCACCAGGTGGCGTAGGTTGAAAACTTGTAGCCGCGACGATATTCAAACTTGTCTACCGCCTTCATCAGGCCGATATTGCCTTCCTGGATGAGATCCAAAAACTGCAGGCCACGGTTGGTGTACTTTTTGGCAATGGAGATTACCAAGCGCAAGTTTGCCTCTACCATTTCTTTCTTGGCGCGGCGTGCTCTTGCTTCACCCATCGACATGCGACGGTTGATGTCTTTGATCTCGGCTACGTTCAGGCCACTGACTTCTTCTGCCTGAGCGATACGGCGTTGCAAGCGGTGGAAGAGTTCCTTCTCGGCCACAAGTTTGGGGCCGTATTCCTTTTTCTTGGCCTGGCGAGAGACCCACTTAAGGTCAGACTCTGAGCCCTGGAATGTGCTGATGAATTCCTTGCGCGGCATGCCTGCGCCACGTGTAGCCATGCGCATGATTTCGCGTTCCTGATCGCGCACTGCAGTGAGGATTTCGCGGGGAATCTCAGAGATGGGGTCAAACACGCGCGGTGTGAGCTTGAAGAACTTGAACAGCTCGCCCAGCTTTTCCATCTCTTTTAAAGCGGTCTTATCGCTTCTGCCCTTGGCGGCAATAACCTTTTCGGTTTTGTTGTACTGACGCTTGAGTGCCGAAAAGCGCTTTTTGGCCTCAACCGGATCAGGGCCGGTATCGACCTCTTCGTCATCGGTTTCGCCCGCGTTTTTAGCGGCCTGTGCGTCGGCGATTTCCTGTGCAGAGGGCACGTTTTCGGCTGGATCCAAGTAGCCCACCATGATGTCGCTAAGGCGGCGCTCTTCTTTGGCAACCAGGTCGTATTCATCCAGCACCATGCGAACGGCGCCGGGGTAGTGTGCGAGTGCAGCCAGAAGCTCACGAATACCTTCTTCAATGCGCTTGGCGATCACTATTTCGCCTTCGCGGGTGAGCAGCTCAACCGTGCCCATCTCGCGCATGTACATGCGCACTGGGTCGGTGGTGCGTCCGGCTTCTGTTTCAACCGCGGCGAGCGCTGCAGCTGCTTCGGCAGCGGCGATGTCGTCGGCGGAGCTGTCGCCCTCGGTCATCAACAGGTCATCGGCATCGGGTGCTTCTTCAAACACCTGAATTCCCATGTCGTTGATCATCTGGATGATATCTTCAACCTGATCGGGGTCGGAGATGTCTTGCGGCAAGTGATCGTTCACTTCCGCGTACGTGAGATAGCCCTGCTCTTTACCTTTGGCAATAAGTGCCTTCAGGCGAGACTGCTGTTGAACGGCGTCGTTCATTAACAAAAACCTTCGAGGAAAATACGAAAAAAAATTAGCCGGCGATTATAACCGCAAGCCTGCAACTTAACTACTTTAGCGCCAGGAAATACCCGTCTTTTGGGTGTTTTGAGCCGATTTTGGGCTCATTCGGCTGTTCTCTGTTATGGATTACCCTTAATGGGGGCAAAATCTGCTAAATCAACCGCTACGCCAAGAGGCGATGTTAGTGTCTTAGCGATTTGAGGTTAGCGCTTACGCCGGTTCTGCTCGGCGTCCTGCTGCGCTTTTTGCTGCAGCAGCTCCCTCAATCGCTGTTTTTCCAATTCGCTCACATCAGCGTAGTTGGTGACTTTCAGTTTGTCGACTTGCGCATCCAGTTTTGACCGATGAGGCTGCCTGGCCAGTGCCGACATAGTATCGACGAACTCGTGCTCAATACCCTCAGTGGGAATAAGCCGCTCCTGACCTGCAAGTCGGCCCAGCAGTTCGCCTTCGGGTGTGCCATACCAATGACCCAGCAGCATGGCCGTATTGGAATCGGGACGCTTTTGCAGCAAGGTGAGCAGTTCAACGAGTAGCGCGATGTCTTCACCCTCCAGCTCTGCCAACACGTTCACATCGGCCAGTTTGGCAATATCGGGGCGATGCAGTAGCAACGCGATGGCAGTTTGCGCCACGTTGGCATAACCGGGGCTGCCGGCGTACAACGCTGCACGTTGCTTTGGGCCAGCCTCGTCAGGCGGATTATCGCCGTGCGGCATTTGCTCCATGCCATAGTCGGGTGGGGGCTCGTCGTATTCTGGTGTGCTTTGCGGCTCCCGCTCTGGCGGATAGCTTGGTTCTGCGGGTAGTGGCGGCGCCTCTAGTTGCATGAGGCTGTCGAGTTCAAGCCCGGTGCGCCTGGCCAGCTCTCGGAACATCAGCTGTCGGTACACACCCTCGGGTAACTTGCGGATGAACGGCAGTGCTTGTTTGCTGAACCGTGCTTTGCCATCCAGGCTGCTGATATCGATGCCATCGGCCACGGATTCAAACAGAAACGTTTCCAGCGGTAGTGCGCTGTCCAGCAGATGTTCAAAGCCCTCTTTGCCTTGGCTTCGTACCACGGTGTCTGGGTCTTCGCCTTCGGGCAAAAACAGAAAGCGTGCCTGGCGGCCATCTTCCATGCATGGCAATGCTTCTTCCAGCGCGCGCCGGGCTGCTTTGCGACCCGCTTCATCCCCGTCAAAGCAGAACACCACCTCTGGGCTGGAGCGGTAAATGCGCTCCAAATGAGTTTTGCTGGTGGCCGTGCCGAGAGTGGCGGTTGCATTGGTGATGTCGTATTGCGCTAGGGCGATTACGTCCATATAACCTTCAACCACCAATACGCGCTGCAGGCTGCGATTGGCTTTGCGCGCCTGAAACAGCCCGTACAGTTCTCTGCCTTTGTGAAAGATCTCGGTTTCGGGGGAGTTCAGGTATTTGGGTTTGTCATCACCCAGCACGCGGCCGCCAAAACCGATCACTCGGCCACGCTGATCGCGTATGGGGAACACCACACGATCGCGGAAGCGGTCGTAGATTCTGCCCGCTTCGTTTTTAACTACCATGCCGGTTTTGAGCAGTTTGTCTTTGGCATCTTCGCTGTCGCCCAGCACGCTCAGCAGGTTGTCCCAGCCCGGCGGTGCAAAGCCTACATCGAATTGCTTGGCGATTTGGCCGGTCAATCCGCGCTCTTTGAGGTAGCTTACGGCCCGCTTGGCTTCGGGGTGTTTACGCAGTTGCTGCTGATAAAACAGCGAGGCTTTCTCGAGTAGTTCGTACAGCGGTTTATGGCTTTCAAAACGCTCTTCGCTGGCGGCGCCCCCGCGACCGGGTTCACGTGGTACATCCAACCCAACCGTGGCTGCCAGGGTTTCTACGGCCTGGGGAAAATCCAGGTTCTCGTAATCCATCACGAAGCCCAGCGCGTTACCGCCTGCGCCGCAACCAAAGCAGTAATAGAACTGCTTCTCGCCGTTTACGCTAAACGAGGGGGTTTTCTCATCGTGAAAGGGGCAGCGAGCGCTGTAGTTTTTGCCCGCCTTTTTTAGCTTAACGCGCCGGTCCACCACTTCTACGATATCCACCCGATCGAGCAGGGTATCGAGAAACTGTTGCGGAATCCGTCCGGCCATGCGGGAGGCTTACCTGTAAAACTGGAAGTGTGAACAGCGTATTGTCACACGCTGAAAAGGGATTTGTTAGCGCTATTAGCCGGCGAGGCGGGCTTTAACCATCGCGCTAACCGCGCCCATATCGGCCTTGCCCTGTAACTGAGGCTTTAGTTGCCCCATAACAGCGCCCATGGCCTGCATGCCCGAGGCACCGCTATTGGCAATTGCGTCGTCGATCATGGTGTTGATTTCGTCTTCGCTGAGCTGCGCGGGCAGAAACTCCTGGATAATGCCGATTTCCAGGTCTTCCTGAGCTGCGAGTTCTTCGCGGCCCGCGTCTTTGTACTGCTGAGAGGAGTCGCGGCGCTGCTTGAGCATTTTATCGAGTACGACAATAGCTCGCTCGTCGCTTACTTCGATGCGCTCGTCGACTTCAATGCGTTTGAATTCGGCTTGAATCAGCCTGATGGTGCCCAGGCGCGGTTTGTCTTTGGCTCTCATCGCGGCCTTCATTTCGGCCTTGATGAGTGCTGTGAGCGCCTGGTCTGACATTCTACTGGAGTACTAAGACTGAAACTTAGTACAGGCGAACGCGCTTGCGGTTTTCTCGTGAAAGCTTCTTCAGGTGACGCTTAACAGCAGCTGCACCAGCGCGCTTACGCACAGTAGTGGGCTTCTCGTAGTGCTCACGCTTACGGACTTCGGCCAGAACACCGGCTTTCTCACAAGAGCGCTTGAAACGACGCAGTGCTACGTCGAACGGCTCGTTTTCTTTAATCTTTACGTGAGGCATTAAATCTTTACCTGTCTCGTTCGTTTTACTGTTGTTAACGGGTTGGGCCTGTGAGGGCCTGCAACTCCTGAAAGGGCGCGCATTCTATACCGATCAGGTGGCGGTTGCAAAGGGTAATAGAACCGCTTTTTAGTACTAGGTTAGAGCTAAGTTGGCGCTAGGGCATGAGCTGTTCCAGCGCCGTGCGCGTCTTGGTTTGGTCGGTGTGGGCGAGTCTGCCACATGACCTGATCACGATGCGGTGATCGAGGGTGAACAACTTCATGCGAATGCTAGATGGCGCGGGCAGCCCGGCAGCGTCGAGATCGGCAATCTCAACGTCTAGCGGCCAGCTAGAATGCTGCGCAGAAGTGATCATCGCCATTACCGATTGGCCTATTTTGCCATTGAACTGATGAGCATCTGATAGCACAAGCGCCGGGCGACGCTTGTTGGAGGCCGAATCCGTGTAAGGAAACGGCACTACCACCACGTCAAACTGGTTAAAGGTTGGCATAGGCTTGCTCATCGGCCTCAGAGGCCCATTCCGACAAGGTTTCTTCAACTCCTTTTAGGTAGTCAAGGTCGGCAGGCTGGCTCTTGCGAATGGCTACTTGCCCATCGTCTATCTCAAAGCAGACCGAGTCGCCGGCTTGCAGGTTTAGCGCGTCGCGCACAGCGGCAGGAATGGTGGCCTGGTATTTACGCGTGAGCTTGCTGATGGCTGTAGTCATAAGATTCCCTCCGTAATGGGTAATACTAGCATTACCCATTACATCTAAACTACTGCATCTCTTATTTTCCATTATCGCTGGCCTCTTGTTTTTCCTCCTTTTGCGCCTCCCAATTTCGCCTCCCGATTTCGCCCTCCATTTTGCCGCTCAATTTATTGCTGGCATGCCATCCGCACTACTCAGCGGTGCATCAATTTCCTTTTGCTGGTCTGTAGGATGTGGCTCAATTATCATTCGCGCTCTGATGCGAAGCCAGCGAATGGCCGTATTTGATCTAACACGTTGATAAATAGGTAAAAATGCTAGTTCTGGGCCTGGAAACCTCCTGCGATGAAACCGGAGTTGCGCTGTATGACACAGAGCGCGGCCTGCTTTCACACGCTTTGTTCAGCCAGATCGATATTCACGTGGAGTACGGCGGCGTGGTGCCGGAACTGGCCTCGCGCGATCATGTGCGCAAAACCCTGCCATTGGTAGATGAGGTGCTGGCCCAAGCAGGTTGCACTGCTCAAGATGTAGACGCTGTAGCTTATACGGCAGGCCCAGGTTTGGTGGGTGCTCTAATGGTGGGCGCCACGCTGGCACGGGCGCTGGCACTGGGTTGGAATGTGCCTGTGCTGGGCGTTCACCACATGGAGGGGCATTTGCTGGCGCCTATGTTGGAAGATGATCGGCCGGATTTCCCTTTTGTTGCTCTGCTGGTATCTGGTGGTCATACCCAGCTGGTGCGGGTGGGTGGAATTGGGCAATACCGCTTGTTGGGTGAATCGCTGGATGATGCGGCGGGCGAGGCGTTCGACAAGGCGGCCAAGATGCTCGGCTTGCCTTACCCAGGCGGCCCTCATATAGGCCGGCTGGCGCTGGATGGAAATCCCGAGCGTTTTACATTTCCCAGGCCCATGGTGAATCGCCCTGGGCTGGATTTTAGTTTTAGCGGCCTGAAAACCTTTACACTCAATACTGTTGAAGCCTGTCGCGAGGCGGTAGGGGGAGAGGGCAGTGCAGGCGAGCCCGGTGAGCTCACAGAACAGGATAAAGCAGATATCTCCCGCGCTTTTGAAGATGCTGTGGTAGCTACCTTGGTGATCAAATGTAGGCGGGCTTTGGAGCAAGAAGGGTTATATACTTTGGTGCTTGCCGGCGGAGTAAGCGCTAACTCCAATCTGCGCGCCCAGCTGAAATCATCACTTGGTAAGATTGGCGCACAGGTGTTTTATCCCGCGCCAATATTCTGTACGGATAACGGCGCCATGATTGCCTATGCGGGTGCCCAGCGCTTGGCAGCAGGGCAGGTGGATACCGCCGATACGCGGGTGAGGCCACGCTGGCCGATGGAAGAACTGCCGCCTATTGAGGGCGCTGCATGATCGATAGGGTTTATATAAAAGGACTCAAGACGGACGCCGTGATCGGGGTGTACGAGTGGGAGCGGGAAATCCGCCAAACTCTGGTGCTTGATTTGACGCTGGCCTCAAATAATCGCAAAGCCGCAGCCACCGACGGTATTGCCGAGGCAGTAGATTACGACGCCATCTCCAAGCGCGTGTTGGCCTATGTTCAGGCCAGTGAGTTTCAGTTGATTGAGACTCTCGCAGAGCGTGTGGCGGAGATTGTTTTGGCGGAATTCAACATTCCTTGGTTACGCTTGCAGGTAGGTAAGCCAGGCGCAGTGGCCGACGCCGATGATGTTGGTGTGATCATCGAACGCGGCACGCAACCCTGATGGCCCGCGTTTATCTGGGTGTGGGCAGCAATATTGATCGCGAACGCTACATTACGGCCGGGTTGGATGCGCTGGCGGAGCTCTTTGGCGACATGGATATCTCTCCTGTTTATGATTCTGCGGCGATAGGCTTTGAAGGTCAGCCCTTTTTAAACCTCGTGGTAGGTGTGAACACGGATCTAACCGTTGCCGAGCTAGCAAAACAGCTTAGAGATATCGAGTTTGAGCATGGCCGCCCGGAGAATGCCACCCGTTTTAGCTCGCGCCAGCTGGATATAGACATTCTCCTCTATGATGACTTAGTAGGCATGATCGATGGGGTAGAGCTGCCTCGTGGGGAGATTCTGGAAAATGCGTTTGTGCTGCGGCCATTGGCCGATGTGGCCGCTAGTGAGGAGCATCCTCGTGATGGCAGGTCATATGCTGCGCTGTGGGGTGCAATGGATATGAGCCTACAGTCTATATCGCGGGTGGCCTTCTCCTGGCGCGGTCGCACGATTTCCTAAAACTGCCTACCTCTAATGCTTTCGTTGAAGATGGCTTAGAGGCCACTTTTGATGTCGCTTTCGTACAGCTACCAGAGGAAACTGTGAGCTAGAACATTCACTGGAGCAACTATTGTGGCCGCTATCGCATTTGATACACTGAGATTCGCGCGCCGGCTGATAGAAGCCGGCGTACCGGATCGTCAAGCAGAAGTGCAGGCTGAACTTATGGCAGAAGCATTCTTATTCAATGTAGACAGCGTGGTGACCAAGGACTACCTGGATGCCCGGCTGGGTGAGCAAGACGCCAAGTTTGAGTCCAAAATCGCCGTAGTTGAAAGCAAGCTAAACCTCCATAGCTGGATACTGGCGGTAATCGCGGCCAGCACCGTTATCCCAGCTATTTCTGGCCTCATGGGTTACTAACCGGTCCGTTCACCGATGATTAAGTAGCCCAAAATATTGGCCTGCTAGGCGCCTTTATCGCTTCGAAACCTCTCCAGCCTCAAAACTCTCTCAGCCGAAATTGCCTCTCCAATCGCCTTACCCTGTACGTCTGGGAAGAGGTCTGCGGTAACTGTTAGGGCAACTTCCCGGGCCTTGCGAAGATAATCCGCCTGGTGATACGGGTTTTCTTCCAACCCCAGTCGTCCCTTGGCATCTGCCTCACACGCCAACAGAAATGCCTCAAACCGATCGGGCCGGCGCAGAGCATCGGTGGCGGTGAGCAATTTCAACAGGGTTTTGCCGCGCAGTTCCAATGCCCTGTGGCTGAGCAAGTGAAACTCACACGCCTTGAGCGCCAAGTCGCGATATTGAGTGGGTGCTTTCAGGCGCTGGCATACGGCCTTCACCAGCTTGATACCTCGAACTTCATGGGCGATATGTCGAGGTAAATCTTCTTCGGGTGTTGTTCCCTTGCCGAGGTCGTGCAGCAACACCGCAAACCGCACATCACGCGCGTTAGTCAATGTAACAGCCTGTTGCAGCGCCATCAGAGTATGCACGCCCGAATCGATTTCTGGGTGGTGCGTCTCTGGCTGAGGAACGCCAAACAATGCATCTAGCTCGGGTATCAGCTTGGCCAGAGCGCCGCACTCACGCAGCACTTCGATAAACACTTCTGGATTGCGCTCACCCAGCGCTTTATCCATTTCTACCCAGATGCGCTCGGCTGGCAGGTGGGCCAATTCATCTTGGTTAACAATTTCAGACATCAGCGCCAGCGTTTCTGGTGCCACTGAGAACCCTAAGTGGGCATACCGAGCAGCAAAGCGGGCTGTGCGCAGCACGCGTAGAGGGTCTTCCACAAACGCGTCTGACACATGGCGTAGCGCTTTATTGGCGAGATCGGTCTGACCGCCATAAGGGTCGATGATGTTGCCCTGTGTATCCTGGGCCATGGCATTAATGGTTAGGTCTCTTCGAATCAGGTCTTCTTCCAACGTGACATCAGGATCACAGTGCACCGCAAAACCGGTATAGCCGCGGCCGGACTTGCGCTCGGTGCGCGCCAGAGCGTATTCATCCTTTGTTTCTGGATGCAGAAATACGGGGAAGTCTTTGCCTACCTGTTGGTACCCAAGATCAAGCATCTGCTGCGGTGTTGCGCCCACGACTACCCAGTCACGTTCGTGAACGGGGTAGCTCAGGAGGGTGTCGCGTACGGCGCCGCCGACTAAATAGGTTCTCATGGAGGTAGTTTACCGTGTGGTTTAGCGGGCGTCATAGTGGACAGCTGGTTGAATGAGGACTTGTTGAACTTAGGTATATAGTCTGGGACTACAAGTGCGACTAGTTAGCCTGGCATCTGCCGTTTTCGCACTGGCATCGATCCCACTGCTGGGTTTCCAGGCAATACAGCGACATCGCACCACCCCACACACAGCCGGTATCCAGCCCGATGGCATTGGGACTGTCGGTCATGCCCTCTAATGAGGCCCAGTGGCCAAATAGAATTTTGTCATCCTTGGTTTTGCGATTGGGGTGGCTGAACCAGGCCGACACTTTCTCACTGCCCAGATTTGGGCTTGTACCTTTGCTCTCCAAATCGAGATGGCCATCCCTGGTGCAGTAGCGCATACGTGTGAGGTAGTTGGTAATCACCCGCAATCGTTCCATTCCCTCAAGTTCTTTCGACCATACCGCAGGTTCATTGCCGTACATAGAGCGAAAGAACGCCAGGCACTCAGGGCTTTGCAGCACCGCCTCGACTTCTCGGCCGCGCTTGATAGCTTTTTTGATGCTCCACTGCGGTGGTATACCAGCATGCACCATAGTGTAGCCGTGCTCGTGATGAATGAGGGGGCGATGCAGCAGCCAGTTCAGCAGCTTTTCTCTATCGGGCGCCTTGAGAATCTCATCCAATGTGTCTGATTTACTGGGCTCGCGCGCACCGGCGGCAACCGCCAAGAGGTGCAGGTCGTGATTGCCCAACACCATCACCAGGCTCTTGCGCATCTTGTAGAGAAATCGTAGCGTTTTCAGGCACTTGGGTCCTCTGTTCACTATGTCGCCCACAGACCACAGCACATCAACTTTAGGGTCGAAATCCACGCGCTTTAACAGACATTTCAGCGGTTGCAGGCAGCCTTGTATGTCCCCAACCACATAGGTACTCATGGGTTAGTTCAATGCCGTGGGTGTGTGCAGCGTAAACGCGGGGATGGGCACGTTAAAGCGGGGCAGGTCCTCTGGCGCCACGTCCATGGGTTCGCGTACCACCATGGAATAGCTGCCTTCCATATAGCCCACGGGCGTTCCCAGCGTTGCGCCGCTGGTGTAGCGAAAAGAGCCCCCCGGTTCAATGATGGGCTGCTCACCTACCACGCCATCGCCTTGCACTTCCTGCACATCATCGTCTGCGTCGGTGATCACCCAATGGCGTGATAGCAGTTGCACCGGCAAATCTCCGGCATTACTCACCGTAATGGTGTAGGCAAAGGTGTAGTGTCCATCCTCTGGTGTGGAGTGGCTGGGCATATAGGTGGTCACTACGCTAACGCCCACCAGTGATGGATTGAATTCGAGTTTAGACATTGATGGCATTCGTTATGTGGATGAAATCAACAAGATCAAGCGTTTCCGCCCGTGCGGTGGGGTCGATACCCAGTGCTTCAAGTGCGTCAGCGTTGATCACACCTTTCAGGTTGTTGCGCAGGGTCTTTCTACGCTGGGCAAATGCCGCTTGCACCACCTTGCGCAGTTCACTTTCGTTGCAGTCTGGCCAGGGTGACTGTATCCGCGGCGTTAGTCTCACAATAGCGGATTGCACCTTTGGCGGTGGATTAAACGCCTCGGGCGGCACATCAAACAGATGCTCCACCTCGCAATGGTACTGGGTCATGATGCCCAGTCGCCCCCAGGTTTTGCTGCCCGGTTGTGCTGCTAGCCGCTCCACCACTTCCAGCTGCAACATAAAGTGCATGTCTTGAATGATAGTGGCGTTCTCCAGTAGCTTGAAGATCAGTGGGGTAGAGATGTTGTAGGGGAGGTTGCCTACAACGCGCAGCTTCTCCTGGTCGCCAATGAGCGATGCAAAATCAAACTTCAGGGCGTCGGCGCTGTGTAGGGTGAACCCTTTGTGGATACTAAATGCGGCCAGTAAGCCTGCAATCAGGTCTCTATCCAGTTCAATCACATCCAGCTGGCAGCCCGTTGTAGCGAGTGATTCAGTTAGCGCTCCCCGGCCCGGCCCGATCTCCACAATATGATCGCTTTGCTGTGGCCCTATCGCGTTCTCGATACGGCTGATAACACCTTCATCGGTCAGGAAGTTCTGACCAAAGCGTTTGCGCGGCGCGTGTTGTTTGGGGCATTTCGACATGCCGTTATTGTACCTGCTGGTTTGGTCAATACTACTGTCAGCGCATGCTGCATCCTTGATTTCTGATACACTTCGCCGCATTACACAGTAAAGAGGCCTGCTGATGTTCAGGCACGCGCGAGTGCGCTAGCGCAATCTTAAATTTATCTCAAAGCTGATTTATTTATGACACTGTCTCAATACTTTCGGTTGATCAACATCCACTCTAGGATGCTGTTAAAAGCCGATGCGAACAAGTTCAAGCTGGGGTTCCTCTGGTGGTTCCTGGAGCCGCTGATGTGGGTCGGTTTGTTCTATGTGGTGTTTAATCTGATTCTGAGCTCCGGCAGAGGCAGTGATTTTGTCATTTTCCTCGCCTGCGGCAAGTTTGCGTTTATCTGGTTCTCTAAAACGGTGAATCAGGCCTCTAATAGCATCGTCGCTAGTGCGGGCTTGGTAGGCAAAATCAATATGCCCAAGTCGATATGGCCAATGTCGGTTATTCATGAGGGGCTGTATCGGCAGGCGTCGGTGTACCTGCTGCTGTTCATTATTTTGGCGCTGTTCGACATTTACCCCACCACCGCTTGGCTGTGGCTGCTGCCTGTTTTCGTGGTGATGTACCTCATGATCGTGGCCTGTGGTTTAGCGGGAGCCTTTTTGGTGTGCATGGTGCGCGACTTCCAGATATTCATCACGCTGGCTATGACTTTCTTGATGTTTACCTCGGGGGTTTTCTGGGACGTTCGCGATCTGGGCAGCGAGGACAAAACGCAGCTGTTGCTAATGATTAATCCGCTGGCGTTTATGCTCGATGCCCACCGTCAGGTTCTGATTCACCACACACCTCCCGCAGTCTGGCATCTTGTGATTATTGGTGTGGTGGCACTTGTCGCCATAGGGCTGATGATCGCGCTGATGCGCCGGTATAACCAGTATCTGGCGCTAAAGGTGGTGTCCTGATGAGCGCGTCCAATAAAAAACTGATGCTGGAACTCAAGAATGTCTCACTGGACTTTCGCACCAGTAAAGGCACGTTTGATCATGGTGTGCACCATGTTTTGAATGATGTGTCGTTCAAACTGTATGAAAACGAAACACTGGGTATTATTGGCCGCAACGGTGTGGGTAAAACAACCAGTTTGCGCATAATGGCGAACATTCTGGCGCCTACTAGTGGCCAGGTTCTAACTCGACCCGGTGCAACAGCCTCTTTGCTGTCGTTGGGTTTGGGGTTTCAACCTGAACTGAGTGGGCGCGACAATGCGATACTCTCGGCAGTACTGCAAGGCGCCACAGAGCGGGAGGCCATCGGTTTTCTCGAGGACATCAAGGCGTTTGCCGAGATAGGGGAGTCTTTTGAGGAGCCCGTAAAAACTTATTCTGCGGGCATGCGAGCCAGGCTGGGCTTTACCACTGCGCTTATGACGCACGTGGATATTCTGTTGATTGATGAGATCCTCAGCGTGGGTGATGCAGAGTTTCGGGTCAAAGCCCAAGCGGCCATGAAGGAACGAATAGGCGGCCAGCAAACCGTTGTGTTTGTGTCTCATACCGACGAGCACGTCCGTAACTTATGTAACCGCGTGATTTGGCTGGACGAAGGGCGTATTGCTGCAGAGGGTGAGCCCGCAGAAGTGGTTGCCCAGTATCGCGAATCTCTGAGGGTTGTTAACTAGAGAGATTCTTGGTTCCAACCGAGGGCTGTTGGCAGCAGGCGATACCGGTTGTTGAGCCGGCTTACCTGGCAGGCTTTAGCAACATGATGTGCTCATCTTCGTAACGGATACTGAACTCGATTTGGCTCCTCTTCGAGGCTTGTTCAAGTAACCCCTCTCTACTCTGTCTGGCATCTTTAACAATCAGTATGGGTTCTTGCCAGCCCTTTGGTATTGCCCGAATGCCCGAGGAATCCGCGACCGCTTCAATTGGCGCAAGTTGTAGTTTCAATCTTGCTGCTTCAAACCACATGCGCTCAGTCTGCGGCAGCACCAGTATTTCGTCTGATTGACTAATGAATGGCTCAATGGCGGCGGCTACGCCTTGAAAGAGGAAGCCTTCGTTGGCACGTTCGTTGCGTTTGGGGTCTATGCGATCGCCGTACACATCTTTGGTGTCGTATGACTGTATCAGTCGGTTCTTAAGCCACACTGCATCAGCCACAAACCAGAGCACCAGCACTAGCACCAGTAGACTCATAGGCGTTGTATCGTTCTTTTCCTTTTTTCTTATGCTCGCAAAAAGCGCCAAGCCTAAAAGTAAAAGTGCGAGTGCAAGTGATAACACCAAGATTAGATGGATCAGCTGTAGATTCCGCCCTCCGTATATCCAGTTGATGAACTTATGGGTAAAAGGCTCATAAGTGAGCCAGTCATCCACCATCAATTCGATCTTTTCGCTGCCACCCCAGGTTTTAAGTGACAGCTCAGATAAACGATAGGTATCGCCTTCCACTCCATAGGCGATCAAACCCAGCTCGATAATCTGCTTACCCCACTGCGCGTTGTCGGCCAGAAAGAGTGTGCTATTGCCCGGTGGGTCTATCAATGTCATCTGTATCTCTTCAGGCGTATCTGCATTGCGCCAGAAGAACATCGCCGTGTTGCTTCCTTCTATATTCAGGTCGTAGCTCAGCGCGGGGTAGTGCTGGGTATCTAATTCAATGGGCGCTACTGAGGCAATTGCCATACCACGATCAAAACGATTGATCACGAGTGACCCAGCCTCGAGCCTGCCTCCACCCATCATGGGCGCAAAATTTTGTGGCTGAAAAGAGATCGACTCGGGTAGGGCTGAACTGTTGTTCGATGCTGGGGCTGTGGTTAGGCTGGTAAAGATCCAAACACCAGCTATCACAACAACTATCGAACCAAACGGTGCAAGAACGGTCGCTGGATTGATCGCGGTATCACTCTCTTCGCCACTCTCTTCGCCACTCTCCGCCCCTAGCTTGGAGCGCTACTGCTTGGCTAACTGGTGGCCTATTAAGACAACAGCAAAAATCAACGCTGGCAAGAAATGAATAATGAGTCGGTTCACTGCCGTATTTAACTCGGCGAACTTGCCTTTCTCGGTTGCGCCAAATATCAGCATCTGACTCGCGGCGAACAGTAGATAAAAAAGGAACAAAATGCCGGCTGTGCGTCTGTTGCGAGTAAATGGAAGTCCAATCAGAGCAAGAACCGTTAGTGAAAAAAGCAGATGCCAGCTGCTGCGTGCAAAAAAGCTCTCTGCGTAGATTGGCAGCACGTTATAGGTAACCAGCTCGTATCTCCCAAGGCCCGGCACATACAGAAAGCTATCCTTGATTCCCAGTACACCTAACGCAGGCAGCTCGAAGGAGGTAACGCCCAGGGCAATGGCGACCAGAAAGGCCACCAGAGCTAACGCCATCGCCAGACGCATTGGCCGCTTGCCGGCCATCAGTGTGATGGTCGTCAGCGCCACGCCGATCATCAGCCATGCGAGACCTTCGTACTTCAGGCAGATACCTATCGTAAGCAATGAGAAGCCCACAATAGTGTTAAAGGTAGAGGAGTGAATCAGCCCGCGCAGTAGTGCCACTAATCCCAAGCCAGTGAAGCCCGCCATCCAGATGTCGGCGTAGCCCGCCAGTGATATGTGCGCGCCGATGATTGGGAGTGAGATCAGTGCGTACGCGGCGGCCATCGCAAACGTAGAGGAAAGCCTCTCGTCACGGCATGCACCATACAGAGCAAGCGCAAGGGCAATTCCGCAGCCAATCACGGGGGTGTTAACCAGCGTGTCGCTCCAGTGGCCAACGCTGATCACGGCCCACAGCGGAATCACGGAGGGGAACGTGGGGTATCTATAGGCGGGTATGGCGTGCGTTGCGCCTTCAGGGTCTGCTAGCCATTCCCTGGGCGGACGCTAGCTGATAAATATCGCCACTAAAAAACCAGACCTTGGCGCGGTAGATCCACGTAGTCCATGCGTCCCAGGCATACACCGGGCGATAAAAAACCTCCCAGGCGTTCAGCAAAAGATGTACACAGATTAGCCCAAGCAACAGCCAAAATAGCCAGTGATGTTTGGCGAATGTTTCTTGTGATAGTGGGGTACCAGACGCGTGGCTAGTTGAGCCCAGCAGTGTACCCGCAGCTGCGCCGGCGATCGCGAGTATCGCTAGCGCAAACACAATGGGCCAATACGAAAGAGCACTTAACTGATCGGCTAAGTGCATGCAGCCAAACAGGATGGCGTAGCCAACAAAAAAGCCGTAGCCGAGTTGAGCTGCCAGTTGCGATTGCGCGCCCGGTCTAAAAATTCGTTCAAGCGCGCGAAGCCAGATAAACCCAACCAGCTAAGGTAATAGTAATCCCAGCAGCAAGGTTAGATAGGCAGTCACGATTGTGATACTGGTGCTGATACTGCTGTTTGATCAGGCATTTAAGCTGCCGTTGTCGATAAGCTTCGCACTGATGTTACTGGCTACATCGCGGATCGTGGTCCAACTGGCGAGCGCCTGTGCGTAGCTTGTGCAAGCATTACCAGCCATCTCCATCAGCTGCGCTTGCGTAGCGGTTGTATCCGCCGATTGTGGTAACCACGCAGAGACTGACGCTTCGTTAATGGCATCGTTCAGCTCCTGAAGGCCGCGCTGCAAATACAAGTCCCAGTTTCTACTGTGTAATTGCGGTGCAAGTTGCTTCTGGCGTGAAAGCGTCTGCGCTTGCTGCACCCATTGTGCCGTAAGCGTTTGTTTAACCAGCTCAAGGAGATCTTCAGGGGTCTTGTCGCCAAGCTCAGTAAAAAGCGCTGAGAGTGATTGCAAAAGGGTATCGGGTGTCTCACGACTTGAGCTGTCGATCGACTCTGCCACCACTCTGGCCAGCAACGCCAGGCTGATACGAGCGGGGAACGGCGCTTTCATTCCGCGATCGCCACGATTTTCCAGTGGCAGGTGCAAGATCGCCCAGTCGGCATTTACTACGGCAGAATCGGGATGAAGATACGCCACCATCATCGAGAACAACGCATCTTCACTGCGAAAAGCGGGAAAGTAGGGTGGTAATAACTGGCTGTTATCGAGCCCGGTTAGCTGCGACATAATCGCTGTTTTACAGATGGTTGGTTGCGGATACCCCAACCAGGAATGACGATTCTCTAGTGCAGCGCTCAATCCGCCAGCACTATCCAGCAGCCGGTCCTGTGATGCCAGGTCGAGATTAACTACCCAGTGACTATCGGCGGTGCCGGGATCGCCCAATGAGCCACACTGGGTGATTAGCACAGGAGAGTCACTGGTGAGGGATACCAAAAATGCAGCGTTGGCGCCCCGCAAAGCTGCTTGTGTAATCGGGTTGTGTTGTAATTTTTGAAGTGCATCTGGCAAGGTCCTGCCGAGGTGCCGAGCCTGCTCTGCCAGGGGGTCGGTGATTCTTTCAACCTGGCTAGTCAGCATTTCTTGTTCACTAGCGTAAAAGCTGGCTTCGCGAGTATTTCCGCTACCAAAGACCAACCCTGGCCGCTTTAGCGGCGAGCGCACGCCTTCACACAATGCATCGTCGTCTATCACGATGGCCCGGTAGCCTACCGACAGCAGCAAGCACAGATTCCGTGCCAATCCATATGAGGGCTGCGCCGCCCAGCGCTGGCGATCGATCAGAAAACGTATGCTGGCTTCGGTTTCGGGCGCAGATTCTATGATCTCATCGAGAATAGTCTGCTGAGCATCAGCACCGACATAGAGCATGGGCTTGGCACTGTTGCGGCTGAATCGACTGACGAGCTCCCGGTTCTGGTTGGCGTTATCGGTATCTCGGGAATCGTCTATCAAGAATAGGGCGTCGTGGCTAAGCAGGTTGCCGGCCCTCAAGGTTGATTCCAGCAGGCGCTCAACCGCAGCAGGTCGGTCACAGGTGATAATAAAAACACGTGTGGGAGCGAGCGGGGTTGGAGCCTCCTGCTCTTTGGTGAGTGTTGCAATGATGTCCTTGCCGCTAAGCATCATGCCGCCATCTTTCACACTGGTGAGTACGGCCAGCACGTTGTCTGCTTGCCCTTGTAGTGGCGGAAGCGTATTGGCCAGCATGTTGGCATGCTGCTTCAGCGTCTGGAAGGTACCGCAGTAAGTGAGTGCTGTGGCAACGGGGCTCTGTACACGCATTTCAGACTCATTCCCACCCGCGTTGCGATTGACGATCAGGGTAGTGCCATCACCCTGATCAATGAGTTCGCAGCCGGTGAACGCATACAGCTCAGCATCTGCACTTGAGCCTGAGCCTGACGATCCGTCGCTTGATGTTCCTGCACCGGATGAAGGCGCGCCACTTGGCGGCGTTATGGAAAAGGTAAAACGTGAATCGTCCGCCATGGGGCGCCTGAAGAGTTGCGGGAATGCTCAATTTTAAGAGCGGAGAGTGTCTGTGTAAACCAAAGGAATGGGAGACTTTGGTTCAAACCAATGGCCTGGCCCAGGATCGGGCGGCCCAATATCATCGGAAGTGCTATAGGCGATCAGGTCAGCTGAGCGCGACCGCCAGTTCTATCGCTGCAATCAGGCTGCCCGAGTCGACCTTACCGGTACCTGCAAGGTCCAGCGCTGTACCGTGATCCACCGAGGTGCGCACAATGGGCAATCCCAACGTTACATTTACGGCATTGCCAAATCCTGCATATTTCAAAACAGGTAGACCCTGATCGTGATACATCGCAAAAACGGCGTCCACCGTGTTGAGCACCTTGCGGTTGAACGCCGTGTCTGCCGGTAGCGGATCAGTGAGGTTCAGCCCCTGCTCTCTAAGTTTTGCGATAGTAGGTGTTATCACGTTGATCTCTTCCAACCCCAGATGCCCACCTTCGCCGGCGTGTGGGTTCAGTCCGAGAACCGCTATGCGCGGGTTTGAAATACCAAAGCGATTGATCAGGTCTTGATGCAATATTGTCAATGTGTCAGTGAGCAGCTCGGGAGTAATCGCATCAGGAACCGCTGCCAGAGGTAAGTGCGTAGTGGCCAGCGCTACTCTCATATCGCCGCTTGCCAGCATCATCACTACGCGCGGGGTGTCAGTTTTCTCCGCCAGAAACTCGGTGTGACCGCTAAAAGGAATACCCGCATCGTTAATCACAGATTTCTGGAGCGGAGCCGTTACCATTGCGCTGAAGGTGCGATTGGCACAGCCCGATACGGCTTGTTTTAATGTATTGAGTACATAGTTGGCGTTGCGCGGATTAAGCGTGCCCGCCTGTACGGGCTCTTGCACTTCAATGCGCAGAACGTGTAACTCACCTGCACGATGTGCCTTTGCGGGAATTGCCTCGTCAAACGGCATGATAGACAAGGGGAGTTTAAGCGCGTCTGCGCGCTCGCGCAGCAGCTCGATACTGCCGATCGCCACGAGCTGTGCATTCCAATCTCGTTGGGCTGCCATGATCGTAATGTCTGGCCCAATACCGGCAGGTTCACCGGTGGTAATGGCTATTCTTGGGATGGCCATTAGCTCATCTGTTATTTGATATCGATGAAAGCTTCGTCGCGAATTTTGCGCAGCCACGCATCGAGCTCTTCCTGATACTTGCGGCCGTGCAGGTATTCCATCGCCTTCGCACGCCGTGCCGTGTCGGTGACGTCCTCATCGCGGCGGCCTTCCACCTTGATAATGTGGTAGCCAAACTGGGTGCGAAACGGCTCGGAAATTTCGTCGACGGCAGTAGCGTCCATCATGTTGTCAAATTCCGGTACCATCTGGCCCCGCATGGTCCAGCCAAGCGAACCACCTTCCTGAGCTGAGCCAATATCTTCTGAATACTGCTTGGCCAGCTCGGCAAAGTCCTCACCATTAACCGCACGGCGTCGGATATCAGTGATCAATTCTTTAGCTTGGTTGTCGGTCATAATCTCGGAGGACTTGATCAAGATATGGCTGGCCTCAGTTTGCGCCACAATCTCTGCGCCACCGCGCACATCGCCCATGAAAACCAGATGGAAGCCGCTGGCGCTGCGAACTTTGCCGGTTTCGCCCCGCTTCAGAGTGGGTGCGACGTCGCTGAACATGCTGGGCAGGTCTTCAGCGGAGCGCCATCCAAGATCACCACCCGAGAACGGGTAGCGACTGGCAGAGCTCAGTACCACGTCGTAACCTTCGCCGGCCTGGATGCGCGCCAACAAACGATCAACATAGGCTTCTTTGCTGGCCACTTCCTCTGAACTCTCATCGGGCGATACGGCCAATAGTGCCTGCATCATTCGATACTCAGGTTGTGTGTACTTCAGTCCTTCCTCGGTGGTGAGAAAGTTATCAACTTCCTGATCAGAAATTTGCACCCGCTGGTTGACGTTGCCACCTTGTACTCGCTGGATAACCAATTCTCTGCGCACATTAGCCCGCATACGGTTATACGACTGCCCCTCGGATTCCAGGGCCTGCCTGAATTGCTCCAGTGACATATTATTCTGGGCGGCGATGCGCTCCATAGAGCTGTTTAACTGCTGATCTGATATACGCACACCCACACGATAGCCTAACTGCACCTGAATGCTCTCCAGAATCAGGCGGTCCAGCGTATCGCGTATGATGGTGTCCTCAGGGGGCATTTCTCCACCGCGAGCCTCCATGGCTTTGGTTACGCTACTCAATCGCTCGCGGAGTTCGCTGGCCATGATCACATCGTCATCTACGATAGCCACTACCTGATCCAGTACTTCGGTGGCGGAGTGGGAGACAGGCAGCCAGCTGATGGCTGCGATCATTGTTGCTGCGCTTAGCAGCTGTTTAATACTCACGATCTTCGAAACCTCTAATCATATCTTCCATCAAGCCGCCTACACGGTTGCCATATCCACCCATGCCCTTAAGTACGATCTGAAACTGCGTAGAATGTTCCTGCTCCAGGTCGGGATTATTGAAGTCGATGGTCTTGCCGGGGACGGTATCGTAGTAGCGGAGGTGCAACAAGCGCACCATCCAGCAGCAGGTATCATATTCCAACCCGAACATATCTTCTACGCTTCGTTCTGCTTTGATACTGTAAGACATGGAGGCAAAAAAGCTCCATTGACGCCCCATAGGCAGGTAGGTTGACACAGTAGCCTGTTCAGTAATGTCTCGGGTCGCTGTGATCGTTTGTGGTCTGCGATAAGAATAGCCGAAGTTGTATACGCCGCCGTTGTCTTGCTGATAGTTCACGTTCAGGTTGCCAGCGTTGACTTTGCCAGTATCGATCTCCCATTGCAGATTCGAGCGCAACGATAAGCGCTCGTTGGGGGAGAAGTTCAGTTCACCGGCGACTTCTGATTTCGAGTCGTCCAGTGGCGCGCTCGAGGGTTTTAAGCGCACTTTTCGATCGTCGAAATAGACGATCTGGCCCAAGCTGGCGCTGAACTGCTCCTGCCCATCTTCTTCATTGATAAAGCGGGTCGTAATACCCATAGATGCCTGATTGGCGTCGTCGAGTCGATCGCGGCCAGAAAATCGAGTTTGGCGGAATAGCTGGTTGTAGCTGAAGGTTAGTTCGGCGGTGTCGAAGTCTGGCTGGTCTTTTTGTTCTTCGTATTCGCTGTATAAGTAAAATAAGCGGGGCTCGAGCGTCTGCAGCAGACGCTCTCCTGCAAATGAGGTACTGCGTTCAAAAAACAGGCCGCTATCGATGGCGGCTACAGCAACGCCCGCGGTGGGAGCGTCCTCGGTGAAGGACGTGCTCTCATCCAGCGAGTACGCTAACTGGCGATACTTGGTTGTAGGACGCAGAAACCCGTAGTCCCATTCCATGGGATAAGAAACTCCAAGCTCGCCGTACACGCGCTGCCCGGTGACTCTGGAGGGGACATCTGCGTCGAAGTTGGAGTACTGCAGCTGGGCAATAGGACTAAACTGGAACGGTGTTTTGTCGCTACGATATGACGCCGTGATCTGGGGAAGCTTTTTGTAGTCTTCGCGAATATCGTCGGCCAGTGTCTGGAACTGCTGCACGTCCATTCCTACGAGCCACTTGTCGCCCAAATAGTCTACTGAGCCGAGCTGCAGCAGGCTGGTTTGGCGTTTGGATTCGAGGCTGGAGGAGTCCAAATCCTTCAGGTAATCCACGTCTGATACTTTGGTGTAGTCGACCCTGGTACGCCAGCGCCGCTTAAAAAGCCCGTTGTGGTTTACGCCGGTGAGCCAGCGGTCATAATCGTCAAGATCGGGTATGTCGTCCTCCAGGCGATCATCGCTGGCAAGGAAGGCGCCGGCAAAGCTCCACTGCCCGATGAGAGGGCCCAAATACCGCGCGTAGGCCTCATGATTGATGCCTCGTTCTTGTATGTAGCGCGGCGTATATAGCAGATCATAGTTTTCGGCCGCGTTGTAGTAGATCGGAACTGCCACGTCGAGGCCCCCGCGGGTGTCGCTGCCGATATCTGGCCATAAAAAGCCTGTTTTTCGACGATCATCTAGCGGGAAACGTAGCCAGGGTGAATACAGCACAGGCACCCCAGCTATATCGAACTTGGCACCTCGCGCGGTACCTACGCCGTCTTCTATATTCAGCTCAATCTCGTCGGCCCGCATCATCCACTGTTCATCTTCAGGTGAGCAGTAGCTCATGCTGCCGTTGACAATATGAATCAGGCCAGCTGCGTCGCGCTGCAATGCATCTGCGCTGCCGTGCAGGTGTTGCTCGTGCAGTACATACTGGCTGCCCTCTACCGAGGCTTCGCCGGTTTCCGATGTGTAGTCCGCCTTGTTGCCATGCAGCAACAAGCCAGGCTCTCTTATCGTGATATTGCCTTCGAGCGTGCCAGAGCCCGTGGTGCGATTAATAGTGGCAGAGTCGCCCTTTAGCTGCCGGTAACCTTGGGTGACCTGCACACCGCCAGTCAGTAGTACCGTATCACCTTGTAATTCGGTAGACGTTGCCGTGGCGTTGATGTCTGATTCGTCTATGGAAACGCCTTCATCGGCACCAGCCAAGGGGTCGATGTAGCGGCCCTTACAGTTCTCGCAGCGTTCGTCTCTGAGTTCGCTGGGGACTTGGTGTTCGCTTACCCAATCCATCTCGCTGCGGACATAGGGTTGTGGATTGGGCGGTGCGATCGACGAGGTTGTGTGATCGACTGTGGTAGGTGTGATTTCAGTGTTTTCCTGCGCCGAAACCGATATAGAACTGACAAGCGCGCTGGCAAGCACGAACTGGCGGAGCACTTTTAGTCGCCTATGGTGTGGGTGTTGCGAGGCCAGTCTCATCAGCAGGAGATGCATTCTTGTCAGGAAACGCGGATGATAATGCATCCCTACTGGCTTGTCTGAGAAAATTTAAAGGAAGATTCAGCGTTGTCGATACGTTCTATACCCTCTGATCTATTACCCTGGGCACTGTCGAACCTAAACGAATCACCTCATGCTGGGGATGCTCAGCTTGTGTGCGTGGCCGGCGATGCCAGTAACCGCCGTTATTTTCGCCTTGGCGCCGATCAACTCAGCGTGATTGTGGTGGAGGCGCCGCCAGAGACAGAGAAGAATACTGAGTTTATTGCAATTGCCAACACATTGAGTCACGCGGGGGTTCGTGTGCCGCAGGTATTGGCGTCTGATCTCAAAAAAGGGTATCTGCTGCTGGAAGACCTCGGTGATGCTGTATTGCTGCCGTTACTGAGTACAGCCACGGCGACTGATTACTATGGCCGTGCGTTCGATACGCTGCTGAAGCTCGCAGATATCGATATCGGTGAGCCGGCGGTGGCCTCAATGCCTCGGTATGACAAAGCCCTGTTAACTGAGGAGTTGGGCCGTTTCCCGGGCTGGTTTGTAGAGCAATTGCTGGGGCATTCTCTGACATCCAGCGATCACGTCGTTATTCAGGCGGCATCCGACTGCTTGATAGCCAGTGCACTTGAACAGCCGCAGGTGTTGGTGCATCGCGACTTTCACAGCCGGAACCTGATGCTGCAAGCTGATGAGCAGCTGGCCGTGATCGATTTTCAAGACGCGGTGGTCGGGCCTGTCACCTACGACCTAGTATCGCTGCTACGTGATTGCTATATCCGTTGGCCGGTGGAGCAGGTGCGTCGCTGGGCGCTCGATTATCGTGGCAGCTTGGAGGCAAACGGAAAGCTCGCGCCTTCTAGTGCGCGCTCTGAGGGTGATCAACTCGAGAGCCTCCAAAATAAAGAGAGCGAGTTCCTGCGCTGGTTCGACCTGATGGGGCTGCAACGACACATCAAGGTGTTGGGTACATTTGCCCGGTTATATTTGCGTGACGGCAAGTCGGCCTACCTCGATGATCTACCCATGGTGCTCGATTACGTGCGGGATGCACTGCAGCATTATCAACACGAGCCCGCACTGGCTGAGTTTGCGCTCTGGTTTGAAACAACGCTCGAGCCTTTGATCGCGCAGCAGCCCTGGAGTACTCATACGTGAAAGCCATGATACTGGCAGCCGGGCTGGGTAATCGTATGCGTCCCCTCACCGACCATACGCCCAAGCCGTTGCTGCAGGTGGGTGGTAAACCCTTATTACAGCATCACATCGAACGTCTGGCAGAAGCCGGTTTTTCGGATCTGGTGATCAATGTGTCGCATCTGGGGCAGCAGATCATCGATTTCTGTGGTGACGGTTCGCGCTGGGGAGTGCGTATCACAATCTCGCCAGAGGACGAACCTTTGGAAACCGCGGGTGGCATCGTCAACGCGCTGGCGATGTTGGGAGATGGGCCATTTGCTGTCGTTAATGGCGATGTCTGGACAGACTACCCATTCGCCAAATTGCGGATGCATGAGCATCTACCTGCATATACCGCGCATCTGGTATTGATCGACAACCCGCCTCAGCATCCGCTTGGAGACTTCCGATTGAATAACCAGCAGGTTGCCGAACTGGAGGAGGGCGCGAGTGGATATACATACTCTGGCGTAGGCGTTTATACCCCCGGATTTTTTGCCGGGCTCACGCCAGGTAAGATTCCACTGCGCCCGTTACTATCGCGCGCTATAGAGCAGGGTCATTTATCCGGCGAGCATTATATCGGCGCCTGGGAAGATGTCGGTACGCCACAGCGGCTGGCCAGTCTGAATGCCTCGTTGGGATAGAGCCAGACGAGGAACCCTGGGCTGCGAATGTGGTGCTCTTCCATTGGTCTCCAAGTAATTGCCAACAATCAAGGATGTCGCTAGCGCCGATTCCCGCTAGAATGCGAAGCCTGTCGCCCGCATCCTCAACCGGAGCCTACAATGCCCGATTATCTTATTGCCCCGTCTATTCTTTCAGCTGATTTTGCCCGTCTGGGCGAAGAGGTCGATAACGTGCTGGCCGCCGGTGCAGACGTAGTGCATTTTGATGTGATGGACAACCATTATGTGCCCAATCTCACAATCGGCCCGATGGTGTGTAAAGCTCTGCGCGATCATGGAGTGACAGCCGACATCGACGTACATTTGATGGTGAGTCCCGTCGATCAACTGATTGGGGATTTTGCCAAAGCCGGTGCCAGCTACATTACATTTCATCCGGATGCTTCTACGCACGTGGATCGGTCGCTGCAGTTAATCCGCGAGGCGGGCTGCAAGTCTGGCCTGGTATTCAACCCGCACCTGGGCCTGGATACGCTGAAGTACGTGCTGGATAAAGTCGACATGGTATTGCTGATGTCGGTTAACCCTGGTTTTGGTGGCCAGAAGTTCATTCCGGCCACTCTGGACAAGCTACGTGAAGCGCGCGCCATGATCGATGCCTCGGGCTTTCCGATTCGCCTTGAGGTGGATGGCGGCGTATCGGCAGGCAATATTGCGGAGATCGCCGCCGCTGGCGCTGATACCTTCGTGGCGGGCTCGGCTATTTTCAATCAACCCGACTACAAGGCGGTGATTGATGCGATGCGAGCGGAATTAGCCACCGTTTAAGAGCGTTAGTTTCCCGCTCGAGTCTCCTTCTCGACTTGCCAAGCCTCTAACCCTATGTACAATGGGGCCTTTCCAAGCTCTGGAGAGCGCTGTGTCTGCAGCTCAACGTAATTGCATCGGACTATGGTCGATGCGCGAGGTCACCTGTTGGCGATGGTAGCTAAGGCTACGTCGCGACCTGATTACGTTAACTCTTTCTCCGAGGACCTCACATGAAACCCGAGGACTTTGCTGCCCTGGCAGCACAAGGCTACAACCGTATACCCGTCAGCATGGAAGTGCTGGCCGATCTAGAAACCCCCATCAGTGCCTATCGCAAGCTGGCAGAAGGGCCGTATTCCTATTTCTTTGAGTCTGTACAGGGCGGCGAGAAGTGGGGGCGCTACTCCATCATCGGGCTACCGTGCCACACTCAGCTCAGAGTGTTTGGCTACCGCGCCGAAATCTGGGTTGGCGATGAGTTAACACATTCGCAGGAGGTCGATGATCCCCTGGCGTTTGCCGAGGAGTTTCAGGGCCGCTATAAAACGGCTCCCCAGGATGACCTGCCGGTGTTTCATGGCGGCCTGGTGGGCTACTTTGGTTACGACACAGTGCGCTATGTGGAGCCGCGTTTGCGCGCGAGTCTGCCACCCGACGAACTGGGTACGCCGGATATTCTGTTGATGGTGTCCGATGAGGTATTGGTGTTCGATAATCTGGCCGGCACCATCCGGCTGGTGGTTAATGCCGACCCGCAGGCGCCAGACGCACTGGCCTGTGCCAAACAGAGGTTGATGGATTTGGCCCAGCGCCTGCCGGGCACCATGACACCGCTGCCGAACGTGAGTCTTGAGGCTGCAAACTCCGAGGCGCTCGAGAGCGAAATCGAATCCAATTTCACTCAAGATCAATACGAAGCGGCTGTTAATACGATTAAAGATTATGTGCTGGCTGGTGATGTGATGCAGGTTGTGCCGTCCCAGCGGATGAGCATACCGTTTGATGCGCCGCCGCTGAATTTGTACCGGGCACTGCGCAATCTAAATCCGTCTCCGTATATGTATTATCTGGACCTCGGCGATTTTCATATTGTTGGCTCGTCGCCGGAAATACTGGCGCGCGTGGAAAAAGGTCTGGTAACGGTGCGCCCGATAGCGGGTACTCGCAGGCGCGGTCATAGCGAAGAAGAAGACGCGGCGATGGAGGCTGAGCTGCTGGCCGACCCCAAGGAGATCGCTGAACACTTAATGTTAATTGACCTGGGTCGAAACGACGTAGGCCGTATCGCCGAAACCGGCACTGTGGAACTCACCGACAAAATGGTGGTGGAGCGTTACTCTCACGTCATGCACATCGTGTCGAACGTAACCGGCGAACTCAAGCCGGGGTGTTCTGCCATTGATGTGCTGCGCGCCACGCTGCCGGCAGGTACTTTGAGCGGTGCGCCCAAAATACGGGCGATGGAAATTATCGATGAGCTGGAGTCGGTTAAGCGCGGTGTGTATGGCGGTGCAGTTGGCTATATTTCCTGGGCGGGTGATATGGATACCGCTATCGCCATTCGAACGGCCGTTATCAAGAATGGTCGCCTGTATGTGCAGGCCGGTGGTGGTGTGGTTGCCGATTCGGTGCCACGACTTGAGTGGAAGGAAACCTTGAACAAGGCACGTGCGATGTTTAGAGCCGCGTCGATGGTGCTCGCAGGAGGGTCAAACTGATGTTGTTGATGATCGATAACTATGACTCCTTCACCTATAACGTGGTGCAGTATTTCGGTGAACTCGGCGCGGATGTGCACGTGGTGCGCAACGATGAGATTGCGGTGGACGATATAGCCGCCCTCAACCCGCAGCAGATTGTGATATCGCCAGGCCCCTGCACACCCAATGAGGCGGGTATCTCTATGGCGGTGATTCAGGCCTACGCCGGTAAGTTGCCTATCTTGGGAATCTGTCTGGGGCATCAGAGCATTGGCCAAGTGTTTGGAGGCAAGATTGTGCGTGCTCGGCAGGTGATGCACGGCAAAACCTCACCTATCCACCATCATAATCAGGGTGTGTTTCAGGGCTTGAGTGAGCCTTTTGAGGCTACCCGTTATCACAGTCTGGTGGTGGAGAAGTCGAGCTTGCCCGACTGCCTAGAGATCACTGCCTGGACTGAAACCGAGTCTGGCGAGCAGGATGAAATTATGGGTTTGCGTCATCGGGAACTTGATATCGAGGGTGTTCAGTTTCACCCCGAGTCGATTCTCACAGCACATGGGCATGACCTGCTACGTAACTTTCTGGAGCGACCCGCAGCGAAATAGCGGCAGCGAATGATGAGAAATTATCTATGACTATTCAGCAAGCCGTGGCCAAGGTCGTTGACCGTCAGGACTTGAGCCCCGAAGAGATGACGGCCGTTATGCATCAGGTGATGTCGGGAGATGCGACCGACGCACAGATAGGCGGCCTGTTGGTTGCCCTGCGCATGAAGGGCGAAACAATCGAGGAGATTGCCGGGGCAGCGGGTGTGATGCGCGAGCTGGCGACGCCTGTCGATGTGCCACAGGAAAACCTGGTGGATCTTGTAGGCACTGGCGGTGATGGGGCGAACCTGTTTAATGTATCTACCGGTGCGACCTTCGTTGTTGCAGCCGCTGGCGGGCGAGTTGCTAAACACGGCAATCGCTCTGTCTCTAGTACCACGGGTAGTTCAGATGTGTTGGAAACGCTGGGTGTGCCATTAGATTTGAGCGCCGAACAGGTTGCTCGTGCGATCACTGAGGTCGGCATGGGCTTTATGTTTGCGCCTGCTCATCACAGTGCAATGCGCCACGCGATTGGTCCCCGACGCGAGTTGGGAATGCGCACACTATTTAATATTCTGGGGCCTCTCACTAATCCAGCCAAGGTGCAGCGTCAGGTGTTGGGCGTGTTCTCCAAGGATCTGTGTGAGCCGATAGCGGCCGCACTTAAAGCGCTGGGTAGTGTGCATGCCATGGTTGTGCATTCGCACGACGGTCTCGATGAAATATCCATCGCAGAAAAAACCCACGTGTGTGAGCTGCGCAATGGCGATCTCACCAGCTATACCTTGTCTCCCGAAGACGTTGGTATTACCACCCAGAGTTTGGACGGGCTTGAAGTCAGCAGTGCTGCAGAGTCCGCGGCGTTGATTCGCGCCGCTCTAGGTGGCGAGACGGAAGAGCGGGCTAAAAAGGCCGCCGCAATGTTAACCCTGAATGCGGGCGCTACATTGTATGTGGCAGGTGTTGCGGCAACGATTGCTGATGGTGTGGCGTTGGCTGAAGATGTCGTGGCAACAGGGCAGGCGGCAGAAAAGCTCAAAGCCTTTGTCGATTTTACTCAACTGATGCGTCAGGAAGGCTGAAGCGCGATGTCACAGCAAATCCAACGCGCGCCTACTGTGCTGCGCAAGATTCTTAAGCGCAAGTGGGAAGAAGTTGCAGATCGCCGCAGCAAGGTGTCATTGGCAGAGCTGGAGTCGCGCGCCAGTGAGCAGTCGGCTGTGCGAGGCTTCGCCGCTGCGGTGGTTAACACTGCGGCGGCTGGCGAAGCTGCAGTGATTGCCGAGGTGAAGAAGGCGTCGCCCAGTAAAGGGGTAATTCGTCAGGATTTTCACCCAGCTGAGATAGCGGTGAGTTATGCCTCAGGTGGCGCCACTTGCTTGTCGGTGCTCACCGACGTGGACTTTTTTCAGGGCGCCGATGATTATCTTCAGCAGGCTCGTGCGGCGTGTGCACTGCCAGTACTGCGCAAGGATTTTACGGTTGACCCTTACCAGATTGTAGAGGCGCGAGCGTTGGGAGCGGATGCCATCCTGTTGATCGTTGCGGCGTTGGACCAGGGGCAAATGCTCGAACTCGCCCATGCGTCTGCCGAAGTTGGCGTGGATGTGTTGGTAGAGGTGCATGATCGAGCAGAATTGGATCGTGCGCTGGAGATCGATACCCCGTTATTGGGTATCAATAATCGTAATCTACATACCTTCGATACCAGTCTGGATTCTACTTTGTCGCTATTGCCGCACATACCTACCGATCGAACCGTGGTAACGGAAAGCGGTATTCATACCCTGGATGATGTGTCGATTATGCGTGAACGTGATGTACATGCGTTTTTGGTAGGTGAAGCGTTTATGCGCGCGGATGAGCCAGGAGACAAACTGCGAGAGCTGTTCTTTTCCTGACTCTTACCTGCTGACCCTTGTTTGCTTCGGCATTCAGGCGTTAGCGGGTGCCGTACACCACCATTGTTTTACCGGCCACAGACACCAAACCCTCTTCCTCTAGATTCTTGAGTACCCGGCCTGCCATCTCGCGGGAGCAGCCAACGATCTTGCCCAGCTCCTGACGCGTAATCTTGATTTGCATACCATCGGGGTGAGTCATTGCGTCGGGTTCCTTGCACAAATCCAGCAACGTATGAGCGACACGGCCCGACACATCCACAAACGCCAGATCTTTGAGTTTGCGGGTGGTTTGGCGCAGGCGAATACCCATCTGTTGGGCAATGGCAAAAAGAATGTCCGGAAACTGACTGCGAACCTGATGGAAGCGCTCGTAGGATATCTGGGCAACCTCACATTGCGTTTTTGCCATTATCATGGCGCTGCGAACTTCCTCGTGATCATCTACACCGAAAAGCCCCATTTCGCCGAAGAAGTCACCCGGGTTTAAGTAACTGACCACCATCTTGTGATCGGCGTCGGCTTCATCTTCAACTAAAACAGAGACTGAGCCTTCGAGAATCAGGAATAGGGTGTCACTGTTCTCGCCTTCGCGCAGCAAAATACTCTTGGCCTTGTAATCCTGGCGCTGGCAATGGCGAAGAAAGTTCTCCACGTTGGGAATCGCTTTACTAACCTGTGGTTTGATCACCCATTGCCCCTTATGTGTCGGATTTCGTTGTAGTTTTGCTTGAGTTTAACTCACAGTGTCGGCAAGTAAAATGGTACTTGTTGTGCTAAGCTCGGCCGCCCAAAACGTGTCTCAGAGTGAATTTTTTATGCAGGCAACGGTGAAGTGGACGGACGGTGCGATGTTCGTCGGTGAGTCCGGCAGCGGACATTCCGTAGTAATTGATGGCCCAGAAGACCTCGGCGGTCGCAACATGGGCTTTCGCCCCATGGAGATGGTATTAATCGGTGCCGGTGGATGTTCAATCTACGACGTAATGAGCATGTTGAAAAAGTCTCGCCAGAAAGTGGTGGACTGCCGGGTAGAGTTACAGGCTGAACGAGCCGATACAGTGCCCGCAGTATTTACCAAAATACATATGCATTTCGTTGTATCAGGAACGCAGCTGAAGGACTCTCAAGTTAAGCGCGCGGTTGCTCTATCGGCTGAGAAATACTGCTCTGCTTCAATAATGTTGGGCGCCGGTGGAGTTGAGATTACCCACAGCTATTCTGTTGAGGAATTCGCTGCGAGTTGATTGAGGTATTCGTTGACTGAAGTGTTGGCAGTAATTAGCTCAGAAGTCTACAGCCAGTAACTACTCTTGGTCATCACCTGAGAAACAGCGCTCATTGCGTCTTTTACAGGGCGCGGAAAATCGGTCCCGCCTGCCTGCAACGCGTTCTCACCGTGGCGCTGCTCGTCTTCCAGCATGGTCTGTAAAATCAAGCGCGACTTACGATCATCTTCAGGCAGGTCTTTCAGGTGATCGCGCAGATGCTGGCAGACTCGTTCTTCAGTGGCCGCCACAAACCCCAGGCTGACTTTATCGCCGATCACGCCGGCGACGGCGCCGATAGTGAACGACAATCCGTACCATGCGGGATTGAGCGCGCTGGTACGCGAGTTCAGCTCGCCGAGCCGCTGCTCACACCACACAAGATGATCCACCTCTTCTGAGGCCGCTTCTTGCATCTCTTGTCGAACGTCGGGGAGTTTAGCGGTGAGGGCTTGCCCCTGATACAGCGCCTGGGCGCAGACTTCACCGGTATGGTTAACCCTCATCAGGCCCGCCACGTGTTTACGCTGCTTGTCGCTTAATTCTGACTCGCTATGACCCTCTGCGGGTGATGGGCGCGTGGCGTGATTGCCGCGTGTGCTAAGGGTGCGCAGCACGGTATCGGCTTCTCCGATCAATCGATCCAGTAATGAGAGTTTGCGCTGGCTCAACAGTTGCTCCTGTGCAGGTCGAACGCGAGGTAGGTCAGGAGTCCTGACTATAGCGCGCTATGGCGCGCCATCCAATATCGCGGCGCATCACCATGCCGTCCCAGCTAATGGCATCGGCGCCGGCGTAGCAAGCAGCTTGCGCATCAACGATAGTGTTGCCCAGAGCGGTTACGCAGAGAACGCGTCCACCGCTTGTCACGATGTGCTCGTCTGCCAGTGTCGTGCCAGCGTGGAAGATCTTGATGTGATCAGGTTGTGGGGCGTTCAGCCCGTGAATAGGAATGCCTTTGGCGTAACTACCCGGATAGCCGCCGGCGGCAAGAACAACTCCCATTGCGCAGCGAGAATCCCATTGGGCCTCGACACTATCAAGTGTGCCGGCAAGCGCACTGAGGCACAGTGCAACCAGATCAGACTGCAGACGCATCATGATGGGCTGTGTCTCGGGATCACCAAACCGGCAGTTGTATTCAATTACTTTAGGTTCACCCTCGGGGCTTATCATCAGGCCCGCGTACAGAAAGCCGGTGTAGGCGTTTCCCTCTGCCGCCATGCCTCTGACAGTTGGCATGATGACTTCATTCATGGCTCGCTCGAATACCTGTGCGTCGACTACAGGCGCGGGTGAATAAGCACCCATACCGCCCGTATTAACGCCAGTATCACCTTCGCCTATGCGCTTATGATCCTGGCTGGTGGCCATCGGTAGCACGTGCTCGCCATCTACCATGACGATAAAGCTGGCTTCTTCTCCCTCAAGAAACTCTTCGATCACCACACGGCAGCCTGCCTCACCAAACGCATTACCAGACAGCATATCGATTACGGCTGCTTCGGCCTGTTCTAGGGTTTCGGCGACGATCACACCTTTGCCTGCCGCAAGGCCGTCGGCCTTTATAACTATTGGCGCACCTTCACTGCGCACATAGGCCAGAGCTTTATCAACATCGGTAAAGTTGCCGTACGTGCCGGTGGGAATCTGGTGTCTTGCCAAAAAATCCTTGGTAAAGGCTTTGGAGCCTTCCAGTTGCGCCGCGCCACGAGACGGGCCAAAGCACGGCAGGTCGAGTGATTGAAAATAATCGACAATACCATCAACCAGTGGAGCCTCCGGGCCAACGATAGTCAGGGCTACATTGTTCTGCCTTGCAAAGTCAGCCAGACCCTCAAAGTCCATAGCATCAAGCGCCACATTTTCAATGCCAGCTTCTGTGGCCGTACCGGCGTTGCCGGGTGCAACGAATACAGTATCTATTTGCGTTGATTGCGCCGCTTTCCACGCCAACGCATGTTCGCGTCCACCACTGCCGATAACCAATACGTTCACTGCGCTCTCCTGTTCGGATTCTAGTGGCGGAAGTGCCGCATGCCGGTAAACACCATGGCCATGCCGTGCTCATCGGCTGCAGCTATCACTTCTTCATCGCGGATCGATCCGCCAGGCTGAATGACGGCGGCTATGCCTGATTGGCCTGCACTATCGATGCCATCCCGGAACGGGAAGAAAGCGTCAGAGGCCATTACCGAACCCTTAACCTGCAGGCCTGCATGTTCTGCCTTTATCGCGGCGATGCGCGCAGAGTTAATACGGCTCATCTGACCTGCGCCCACACCCACTGTCTGGCCGTTGCTGGCGTAAACGATGGCATTGGATTTTACGAATTTGGCGACTTTCCAGGCAAATAGTAGGTCTTGCCATTGCTGCTCAGACGGTTGCAGTTTGCTGACTACCTTGAGCTCATCTTGCGTAACCATACCCAGATCGCGATCCTGTACGAGCAAGCCGCCGTTCACGCGTTTGTAATCCAGCGCTGTGCTGGCTTGTCCAGGCGCACCCCACTCACCGCACGCCAGCAGGCGTACGTTCTTTTTCTCAGCAACTACGGCAATGGCTGCGTCGCTCACGGACGGCGCAATAATGACTTCGACAAACTGCCGTTCAACAATAGCTGCGGCAGTGGCTGCATCGAGCTCGCGGTTGAAGGCGATGATGCCGCCGAATGCAGATTCTGGATCGGTTGCAAAGGCCAGGTCATAGGCATTGCCGATTGTGTCGGCAACTGCCACACCGCATGGGTTGGCGTGCTTAACGATCACGCAGGCCGGTTGTTGGAAATTCTTGACGCACTCCAAGGCCGCATCGGTGTCGGCGACATTGTTGTAGGACAATTCCTTGCCCTGTAACTGGCTGGCAGTAGAGATGCCAACCTCGCCGGGGTTGCTTTCAACGTAAAAAGCCGCCTGTTGGTGCGGGTTTTCGCCGTAACGCATGTCCTGCACTTTGTGGAACTGTGTATTGAATGTGCGCGGAAACTCAGTTGAGCCACCGGGTACCAAGCGACCAAAGTGATTGGCGATGGCGCCGTCGTAGGCCGCTGTGTGCTCGTAGGCCTTGATCGCCAGATTAAAGCGGGTGTCTATGCCCGTAGCACCGCCGTTGCCAGCCATTTCAGCAAGGATGTCATTGTAGTCCGTGGCATTCACCACGATATTAACGTACTGATGATTCTTGGCGGCGGCGCGAACCATTGTGGGACCGCCAATATCGATATTCTCAATGGCGTCTGCAAGCGAGCAGTCCGGACGCGCAACCGTGGCCTCAAATGGGTACAGATTGACCACGACCATGTCGATGGCTTCAATGCCGTGTTCGGCCATCACCGCATCGTCCTGGCCGCGCCGCGCGAGAATGCCGCCATGCACTTTGGGGTGCAGTGTTTTGACCCGCCCGTCCATCATTTCAGGAAAGCCGGTGTACTGGGAGACCTCAGTCACCTCCAGTCCGCTATCTTTGAGAAGTTTGTAGGTGCCGCCCGTCGAGAGCAGCTCTACACCGTGCTCCCTTAGTCCAGTGGCAAAATCGACAATGCCAGATTTGTCCGACACGCTGATTAGAGCGCGGCGGATAGTTACCAGTGATTCATCGCTCATTGTCGCGCCCTAATCCTGTGTCTGTTCGGGGGCAATAAGCCCGTACTGCTTGAGTTTTTTGCGTAACGTGCCTCGGTTCAGCCCCAGCATGATAGAGGCCTTGGTCTGATTGTTGCGCGTGTACTTCATGATCTCTTTGAGCATGGGTGCTTCTACTTCGGCCAGCAGCAGTGAATAGAAATCGGTGGTCATTTGCCCGTCGAGCTGTTCCAGGTAAGAGCGCACAGACGTTGTCACGGCATCACGCAGGTAGCCATTTGGCGCGGATTCAGGTGTGAAGTCGCCACTCACTGCGTGTTCGTCGTTACTGGCCTGGGAGTGGTTTAAGAGGGTTTCAGCCCTGTTGGTCATGCTGCTAGTTCCTTGTTACTCAATGTGTGGAAGATGGTGTTTATTAGCCGTAGTTGCTCAGCTGGAGTACCCAGGCTGTTGAACTGACGACGAAATTCTTTATCACGAGTTTGGTGCTGTAAGTACCAGCCCATATGTTTGCGGGCAATTCGAACGCCCATGAACTCACCGTAAAACGCGTGCAGATCGCGAATATGCTGCTCCAACAACGTGAACTGTGTTGCTAATGCCGGCGCCTCGGGTTTGATGCCGGTATCCAGATACTGGGCGATCTGCCCGCACAGCCAAGGCTGGCCTTGCGCCGCTCTACCGATCATCACGCCGGCCGCGCCCGTGTAGTTAAGCACGGCGGCTGCTTTTTCGGCGCTGTCGATATCGCCATTGGCGAATACGGGGATATCAATAGCGTTCACGATGGCGCGTAATGTGTCGTATTCCACCTCACCCTTGAAGGCACAGGCGCGGGTGCGGCCGTGCACGGCCAGCGCCGCTATGCCACAGTGCTGGGCCAGTTGTGCAATCGCAACCCCATTGCGAGCCTGGGGAGCACTGCCAGTCCGTATTTTTAGCGTTACCGGCACCGTTACAGCCTCGACGACGGCAGTGAGAATCTCTCCT
Source organism: Halioglobus sp. (assembly GCA_039990395.1). GTDB lineage: Bacteria > Pseudomonadota > Gammaproteobacteria > Pseudomonadales > Halieaceae > CALINF01. The sequence goes on along the minus strand of JBDXFZ010000008.1, from coordinate 12,945 downwards.
ACCAATGCTTCATCGGCCAGCAGTGCAGAACCAGCGGCCTTGCGACACACCTTCTTGGCGGGGCAGCCCATGTTGATATCGATAATCTGCGCACCCTGATCTACGTTGTAGCGGGCTGCTTCTGCCATACGAATAGGGTCGCTACCGGCGATCTGCACAGAGCGTGGTGTGGCTTCGTTGTCGTGGCGGCTGCGCAGTTGGGTCTTGCGTGAGGTGCGCAGGCTCGGGTCGGAGGTAATCATTTCAGATACGACGAGGCCAGCGCCCAACTTCGCACACAAGGCGCGAAATGGCAGATCGGTCACGCCGGCCATAGGGGCCAGTGCAACACGATTGGGCAACGAATAAGGGCCTATCTGAATCATGGAGTCAGGGCTTAAAGAATCGTTCTAAAAAAGAGGCGGTATGATACTTGAGGGTCTGTCATAGCAAAAGAGAAATTGCACAAAAAACCGTCAATTTATAGAGGCATCAGCACTTGCGTTGCGCCACCCGCACTCAGATCAGCGGCAACTGTAGGTTGCTCAACTGAGTTCTAGTCGGACTGTAGCTTGCCCATCAGGCAAATCCAGCCATCGGTCTCACCCACAACCTCGAGCGGTAGGTGTTTGGCATAGTGCGCAATCAACGTGTCTGCCTGCGTGGCCAGTAACCCGGACACCATTAACAGGCCTCCCGGTTTCAATAAATCCAACAACGTGGGGGAGAGTTCCAGTAATGGTCCTGCGAGAATATTGGCAACCACCAGATCTGCTTTGGCCTGCCAGGCAGTGGCATCATAGGCACCGGGCAAGGCAACATTGAGATTGGTAACCTCGTTGCGCTGCGCATTGTCTTCGCTGGCGACCAATGCTTGCGGGTCATTGTCCACGCCAAGCACCTCCCTAGCGCCGAGTTTTAAGGCGGCAACTGCCAGAATGCCCGAACCACAGCCGTAATCGACAATGCAGGTATCGTTCAGTGGCAGTGCAGCCATAGCAGTGAGGCACAGGGCGGTAGTAGGGTGGGTGCCGGTTCCGAAGGCGAGTCCCGGGTCCAGCAGAAGGTTAATGGCGTCGGGATCGGGGGGATCGATCCAGCTGGGGCAAACCCAGAAACGCTCCCCAAATTGCATGGGCTGGTAGTGGCTCATCCACTCCCGCTCCCAGTCTTTATCTTCCAATATTTCGATACGTTGCTCGCAGCTCTCAAGCTGAGCTGCGTCAAAGTGGGTTAGTACCACATTCATATCGGTGTCGGCTGGATACAACGCTGTTACCCGAATGTGCTGCCACAACGGTGTTTCGCCTACGCCGGGCTCCAGCACGGGCTCGTCAGCGTTGTCTTCCATGGTAACGGCCACGGCGCCAGAGGCCAGCATCGCGTCTTCCAATGCCTCTACCGTATCCGGCCTTGCGTCCAGTCGAAGTTGTAGCCAGTTCATGTACTAACTGCCCGACTACCTTTCTTCAAGCTTGCTTTCGAGATAGTGAATACTTACGCCACCAGCCTTAAAGGCCTCATCCCTTACCAGGTCTCTGTGCAGCGGTGTGTTGGTGCGAATGCCCTCAACAACCAGTTCGTCCAGTGCCTGACGCATCCGCGCCAAAGCGATTGGGCGAGTCTCCCCAAAGCTGATAATTTTGGCAATGAGTGAGTCGTAGAACGGCGGTACGGTGTAGCCATCGTAAAGATGTGAATCAACGCGTACGCCCAGCCCGCCGGGTGCGTGGAACGTGTTCACTTTTCCGGGTGAGGGAAGGAAGGTTTTTGGATCCTCTGCGTTGATGCGGCACTCAAAGGAGTGGCCGTGAAACTTAACCTGCTCCTGGGTAAACGACAGAGGCTCACCGGCAGCAATATTGAGCTGCTCTTTCACGATATCAATGCCACTGATCATCTCAGTGACGGGATGTTCCACCTGAACGCGAGTGTTCATCTCAATAAAGTAAAAGCCGCCGTCTTCATAGAGAAACTCAAAGGTGCCAGCACCCCGATAGCCGATTTCTATGCAGGCCGCTACGCACGCTTCTGCTACTTGCATGCGCAGATGGTCATCGATATCTGGCGCAGGCGCTTCTTCCAGTACTTTCTGGTGACGTCGCTGCAGTGAGCAATCGCGATCACCCAGGTGCACTGCATTGCCCTGGCCGTCGGCGATAACCTGTATTTCTACGTGCCGGGGCTTTTGCAGGAATTTTTCCAGGTAGACTACGTCGGAGCCGAATGCGGCCGCGGCCTCAGACTGGGTTACCTGCACTGAGTTGATAAGTGCTGCTTCGTTGTGCACCACGCGCATTCCGCGACCACCACCGCCAGCAGCAGCTTTCACGATCACTGGATAGCCAATGCCCCGCGCTATTTCGGCCGTTCGCTCGTTGTCATCATCGAGTGGGCCGTCGGAGCCCGGCACGGTGGGAACGCCGGCCTTTTTCATGGCCTGAATCGCGGACACTTTGTCTCCCATCACTCGAATGGTGTCGGCGGTTGGCCCAATGAATGTAAAGCCGCTCTTTTCTACCTGATCGGCAAAGTCTGCATTTTCGGCCAGGAAGCCGTATCCCGGGTGAATCGCTGATGCGTTGGTCACTTCAGCTGCGCTGATGATTGCCGGCACGTTCAGGTAGCTCTCGGTGGATGAGGGCGGGCCAATACAAACGGATTCATCCGCCAGACGCACATGCTTTAACTCGCTGTCTGCCGTGGAATGAACCGCTACGGTTTGAATGTCGAGCTCTTTGCAGGCCCTGAGTATGCGCAGCGCAATTTCGCCACGGTTGGCAATCAGCACTTTTTCAAGCTTCGCCATGATTTTTTCCTCTGCTTGGGCGGGTAAGCCCGGGGCTAGACGATGGTGACCAGGGGTTGGTCGAATTCAACCGGTTCGCCATTCTCAACGAGAATGGATTCCACGACGCCGGATTTGTCGGCCTCGATCTGGTTCATCATCTTCATGGCTTCTACGATGCACAGAACGTCCCCAACTTTGACGGTCTGACCCACTTCAATGAAGGATGCGCTGGTGGGCGAGGGCGAGCGGTAGAACGTGCCAACCATGGGTGACAAGACTGCGTGGCCACTGGTGGCCGGTGCTGCAGCAGGAGCTTCGGCTGCTGGCGCGGGCGCTGATGCCGCTGCAGGTGCTGCTGCCGGAGCAGGCATTTGCATTGGGGGTTGCATATAACCCTGTGGCATCGCCATCATGGGCTGGGCACTGTTGCGGCTAATGCGCACCGATTCCTCGCCCTCCTTGATTTCTATCTCATCTATATTGGACTCTTCCAATAGCTCTATCAGCTTTTTGACTTTTCGAATGTCCATAATGCGTTCTCTTTTGTGTGGTTATTATTTATTGGTTTTGGCCTACTCGGCCTCGACTGCGCTGATTGCCGCTTGCAGTCCCAGTTCGTAGCCCTGCGCGCCCAGCCCACAGATCACGCCGACAGCGAGATCTGATAAGTAGGAATGGCGACGAAATTCCTCTCGGGCATGCACGTTCGACAGATGAATTTCGATGAAGGGAATCTCGACCGCAGCAAACGCGTCACGCAGCGCAATACTGGTGTGCGTTAGTGCCGCTGGGTTGATCAGAATAAAATTCACGCCTTCATGGCGAGCATCCTGCACTCGCTCGATGAGCTCGTATTCGGCATTGCTTTGCATATAGAGCAGGTGGTGACCCCGGTCGCGGGCGTGTTGTTCCAGCTTCAGGTTGATGTCACCTAGTGTCTGATGACCGTAAATCTCGGGCTCGCGCTCACCCAGAAGATTCAGATTGGGGCCATGCATTACCAGGATTGTCGCCATAGCGAAACTGCTCCGGTGCCATCACGTTAAAAACTGGAGTGTGGATCACAAACTGCAGTTTGTCCATGTCGTATGGTACTTTTTGGGATTTTGGCTGCAATTAACTGCCAAATTAGCGAAGTTTGGCTGGTTTAGGCTCCAGCCGAGTTTCAGCACGCAAAGTTAGGGAGAGAGAGGTAAAATTATTTTCATCGGCGAACGTGGGCGTAAAGCGTTAGTAAATGCCAGCAATATCGCGCTTCTTCTCGGAAACTAGCTCTAGTGCCTCCACTACAGTCGATCGAGTCAAAATCTGTGGCAGTATCAGCGGCTCTGCGCCTACCGTCGGTGGATATACCAGGTACAGAGGTATGCCAGAGCGGCCATGGCCTTCTATGAAGTCGGCAATGTCAGGGTCGTAGTTGGTCCAGTCAGCGATCATATAGACGACCCCAAAGTCGCTAAATGCTGCTTTCATGTCGTCGGTAAACAGCACAGCCTGCTCGTTGGCAATACAGGTAATGCACCAATCTGCCGTTACGTCCACAAACACAGGCACGCCCTGTGCCTGTAGTTCAGTGATGCGCTGCTTAGAGAATTCGACTGTGCCGATCATCTCTTTGGTGGCACCGCTGGAGTCGGCGCCACGCCAGGTTCCCAGCGTGGCAGCCAGAACCAGACAGGCAACTGCGATCGTGCGTTGCCATGGACCTTGCCCCCAAACCCACAACCCCAATGCAAGAAACAGCGCGCCGATCAAGGCCACAGCCATGGTATCTACGCCACTTTGCCGCCCAGCCACCCAGAGCAACCAGATCGCTGTGGCATACAGTGGAAACGCCAGCACCTCTTTTAATGTCTCCATCCACGCGCCCGGCTTGGGCATGAGTCTTCGAGCGCCCTTGCTATAGCTCAGTAGCAGCAAAGGTGCAGCCATGCCTGCTCCCAGCGCGGCAAATATACTTAGAGCAACATAGGCTGGTTGGGTGAGCGCAAATCCCAGCGCCGTGCCCATAAATGGCGCTGTGCAAGGACTGGCAACCACGACAGCGAGTACGCCGGTGAAAAAGCTGCCGGCAGCGCCACCACGATTAGCCAATCCACTGCCGGTATTCATAAATCCGCCGCCAAACTCTATGACACCCGACAGGGACAGACCCATGGCGATAAATAAGTACGCTAGCGCCACCACGAATCCGGGCGACTGCAGCTGAAACCCCCAGCCGATGGCATTCCCTGCTTGCTGTAGGCCAATCAGAACGGCTGCGACTGCCACAAAACTGGCAACCACGCCTGCGCTGTAGAGCCAGCCATGAAGATGGCTATCGTGGTCACTGCTGCGGGCAAAGCTAAGCACTTTTAGCGAAAGTATGGGAAACACGCAGGGCATCAGATTGAGAATGCTGCCGCCCAGGAATGCGAGCAGCATCATATACAGAAGTGTACCAACGCTTGCGGTCGAGGCTTCTGTTGCTGCGCGAGAGTCAGAGCCGGCAGTGGTGCGGCGCGCGGGTGGTGCAACCTCTGTGACGGTGGCATTGGCAAAATCCAGCGTGAAATATTGATCGCGAGGCGGATAGCACAGCCCCGCGTCGGCGCAACCTTGCGAGCTCACTTTTAACGAGGCCTTGCCGCTGGCCGCGCGCTCGGCGGCAAGGCTCACATCCAAGTCAGTGTAGAACACTCGCACGTCGCCAAAGAATTCATCGGTGCGCTCGATAGCCGGCGGCAGCGCAGGGGTGGTGGCGATTGGGCCGGTATCGTCACTGAGTGCGAAACCCAGACGATGTTGGTACAGGTAGTACTCATCGGCAATCTGCCAGTACAGGCGGAGGCTTGTGGCGTCTTCTATCTCTACTGCCAGGCGGTAGGCTTGCTCAACGGGAAGGAACTCAGGTCCCTGAACCACCCCCGCAAACGGACTGGTCGACCCGCCCCCCAGTGTGGTCTGAGCATTGAGTGCCGTAGCAGATATGATTGACAGCAGAACTGTAAGAGCCGCCAGATAAGCGCGCATGCAAACCTCTTGAGTGATGAGTTGATGGGGGCTAACCCCACACTGTGCGCGCATTGTAGCAGTGCAGCCGATCAAGCCACACTGCCGAGATCTCTGCGATTACGGTGCTGGACAATGTTATAGTGGTAGACCGTTGACCAGTGCGGTAAGTTTCCTCGTTGGGAGTGATATTTTGAGTAAAGTTTGGTGGATGACGTTGGCGCTTGTCCTCGCGGTAAGTGCCCGAGCTGGGGAGTTGGAGTTGAGCGACGCCTGGGTTCGCGCTTTGCCGCCTGTTCAGAAGATGACAGCTGCTTACCTCACGGTGACTAACACAGGAGCCACGGAGGTAGAGTTGATAAGCGGATCATCTCCAATCGCATCAACAATAGAGATTCACACGAGTCGTATGGTTGATGGGTACATGCGTATGGAACAGTTGCCGGGATTGAAACTGGCACCAGGCGAATCCACAACACTCGAGCCGGGCGGTACGCACCTGATGCTGCTGGGTCTGAACCGCATGCCAATAGCGGGCGACGTGGTCAAGCTATGCCTTGCCAGTGCAGAGCAAGAGCAGTTTTGCACTGAGGCTACCACCCGCAAATCTTCGAACGACAGCGGAGATACAGACGATCACGCCCATCACCATTGAACACGGCAGTGAGCTAAACCTACTATTTTTGAGGAGTTCGGTATGAGCACCAGCACAAGTAACGGCGGACCCAGGCAGTGGCTGCGGGACTTTTCGGACGAGCACCTTCCGAGTGACAACCTGTTCAAAGGCCTCCTGGGTGCGCTGGTCATTTATCTTCTCATAGCTCTTGTACTGGGAATGTTCTGGAGCATTGCGCCCTCTCGCTTTGACGTGCACGAACGCGCGGCAGCTTATGCCGCCGAAGACGGAGGCGAAGTGGTTGTTGGTTCAGTGACAACGGCGGCGCTGATGGGCGTGATGGAAACCCTTCTCGAGAAGCCTGGTGGTTTTTTGCACAACGATCGGTTTCCGCCAGGCTTGTGGCTCGACAATATTCCCAACTGGGAGTACGGCGCGTTGATCCAGTCCCGAGACTTAGCGCGCGCGATGCGCGAAGCTCACAGTCGCTCACAATCCCAGTCAACTGAAGATAAAGACCTGGCATTGGCTGAGCCCCGATTCAACTTTCAATCCGATAGCTGGATTCTGCCTGCAACCGAGTCGGAGTACCGCGTAGGCTTGAAATACACACGAGCCTATTTCAAGCGCCTGTCTGACGTGAGTGCCAGTGATGCCCAGTTTTACGCGCGCGCTGACAATCTGCGCTACTGGCTTGCAACGGTTGATACGCGTCTGGGTAGTTTGTCCCAACGATTAAGCGCTAGCGTTGGCCAGCGTCGCGTCAACACTGATCTGGCGGGTGACGACGTGGCAACGCAGTCTACGGCAGTGGCGAGTGAGATGATTGTGCAGACTGCGTGGACCGAAATTGATGATGTGTTTTATGAGGCCAGAGGCACGGTCTGGGCGCTGATTCACTTCTTGAAGGCCGCCGAAGTAGATTTTGCAGATGTATTGAAGAAGAAAAATGCCGAGGTCAGTATGCGTCAGATCATACGGGAACTGGAGGCAACGCAGGAGTTTGTGTGGAGCCCCATGATTCTGAACGGCACCGGCTTTGGCATGCTGGCCAATCACTCGCTAGTGATGGCCTCGTACATTGGCAGGGCGAATGCGGCAATAGTGGATTTGCGTGATTTGCTGGCGCAAGGCTAAGGACCGTTAGCGGGATCTTATCTATCTAGCGGAACCATTGAGCTGGCTTCACTATTTTTTATAGCGCAGTCGTGTTCCGGTATCCAGGGACAGCCGGATCTCCTCAGGTTCGAGCTCCGCGGGGAAATAGGTACCCGAGAGTTTCGCGTCGAGCAGGCTGGCTCCTTCCAAATTAGTGTTGCGAAAATCAATGCCACTGAGGTCTGAGTTGCGGAAGTACGCCCCGCTGAAGTCGAGGCCATCGGCATTCATGTTGCGAAGATCACGTCCGCGATAGTCTCCGCTGCGCAATTCATCCGCATTCATCGTATCGCGTTGCTCATTGAACGTCTTGATGTCTTCGTTGCGCAGCAGCTTATAAAGCGGATCTTGTTTGATTTCTGGCTTGTCCATAGAACTCTCATCCTGACGGGTGGGTGCGTCTACCGAAAACCGGCACGCGGGAACGTCACAGGAGTGTAAGCTTAAGGCAGCTTGTGGTCATAGCGCCAGAAGAGTCCGGAGGAATTTTTGACAGCACAGACCCAGCAGGGCTTTTTGCTCAGTAGGAATTGGCGGGATCACGGTGCGGGTATCGAGCTCGAGTACTGGTTTGCCACCGATGAAGGCCCCTTGTGCTGTGTGATAAAGGAGCAGCGCAGCGTCTTCTTTCTGCGCCAGAGTGAACTCGATGCAGCCCGCCCAGTATTGTCAGCCCAACAGCGCCTGGAGCTAAAAGCGCTGGATCTCAAAGCCTTCGACGGTGACCCGGTCCACGGCTGCTACTTTCACAGTTATCGTCAAGCCCGCCAATGCGCTGACCTGCTGCGTGACATGGGTCTTGATCCGCTGGAGGCAGACATCAATCCGGCTGATCGCTTCTTGATGGAGCGCTTCGTGGCTGGCTCGGCCGAAATCACGGGCGAACCGGAGCAGAGGCCAGGCTATCGTCTTGTGCGCCAACCGCTAATCAAGCCGACGTCCTACCGACCGCTGTTAAAGGTTGTGTCTTTTGATATCGAAACAGCAATGCAGGGTGTTCAGCTGTACTCCATCGGCGTACATGCGGTTAGTGCGGCAGGGGAGGAGCGGCATGTTTTCATGCTGGGAGAGGGTGCTGAGCAGTCGTATGTAACCACTTGTGCCACGCAGGAGGAATTGTTGGGGCGATTTTTGGTTTGGATCAGGGACTACGACCCCGATGTGTTGATCGGCTGGAATGTGATCAACTTTGACGCCTGGTACTTGCAGCGGGTCGCCGATCAATTGGGTATTGCTCTAAAGCTGGGTCGAGAGAGCCGCCCTGTGCATTGGCGTACGCTGGATGATGAGGGTGAGCGACGCGCGGCGGTGATTCCAGGCAGGGTCATACTCGATGGTATTGAGCTGCTGCGGTCTGCGTTTTATCGCTTCGAAAGTTTCTCACTTGAAAATGTGTCCAGAGAACTGCTGGGAGAGGGCAAGTTGTTGCATGGCAGCCAGCGCGGGGAAGAAATTTCTGATCTTTTCCTGACCGACAAAACCCGTCTCGCTGAATACAATTTGAAAGATTGCGAGCTGGTGTCGCGCATTTTTGAACATACCGCGCTGCTGGACTTTGCTCTCGCACGGGCGGTCGCCACTGGATTGAATATCGATCGCCTGGGCGGCTCGGTGGCTTCCTTTGATAATCTGTACCTGCCGAGGTTACATCGGGCAGGTTATGTTGCTCCCAACGCCAGCACCGATCAGGTGGGCAGCCCCGGTGGCTTCGTATTGGATTCGACCCCCGGTATTTTTGATCACGTTCTGGTGCTCGACTTCAAGAGTCTGTACCCCAGTATCATCCGCACCTTTGCCATCGACCCGCTGGGCCTGGCGTTGGGTGTGTCCGGGCAGTTGCCCGAGAGTGACACGATTGAGGGGTTTATTGGTGCGCGCTTTGCCCGCAGCGGGCATATTCTCCCAGAGCTGATTACCGAATTGTGGGCGCAGCGAGATGCAGCAAAATCTGCATCCGATGCACCGCTATCGCAAGCTATCAAGATCATTATGAACTCCTTTTACGGTGTGCTGGGCACGCCCGGGTGTCGTTTCTTTGACTCGCGCCTTGCCAGTTCCATTACGCTGCGTGGCCACCAGATCCTGCAGGAAACCCGTGATTACATTGAGGCTGCGGGGCATCGCGTGATCTATGGCGATACCGACTCCGTGTTTGTGTGGATTCACGAAGCCACGACCGACGAAGAAGCATTGGCCGCTGGCAGGCAGCTGGAACACGCTCTCAATGATTGGTGGCGGGACCGTATCGAAACCGAGTACGGCGCAAGCAGCGCGCTGGAGCTGGAGTTTGAAACTCACTTCAAACGTTTTCTCATGCCGACGGTGCGCGGCTCAGACAAGGGCAGCAAGAAGCGCTATGCGGGTGTGGTGGCCAGGGCGTCTTCTGATGGTGATGTTGGCGACCAGCTGATCTTCAAGGGTTTGGAGAATGTGCGCACCGACTGGACCCGTGCGGCGCGCGAGTTTCAGGAGGAATTGTACCGCAGGATTTTCATGCAGGAACCGTTCGAGGACTATGTTCGCAGCTTTACGGCCAGTGTTGTCGCTGGAGAGCGCGATAGCGATTTAGTCTATCGCAAGCGTCTGCGGCGCAAGCTCGACGAGTACGAACGCAATGTTCCTCCGCATGTGCAGGCGGCTAGATTGGCCCGAGAGCGGGGCCTTAAGCCTGCATCAAGAGGAAGCTGGATCGAGTATGTGATGACCAGTGCAGGCGCAGAACCGGCAGAGCAGCCGCTGGCACCGCTGGACTATCAGTACTATGTGGATAGGCAGCTCGCCCCAGTGGCCGATGGCATACTGGGGTTTGTCGATACGTCGTTTAATGCGCTGACGGGTAACCAGTTCGACTTGTTCTAGCTGCAGCTATTTCCGTGAGCACCCTGCAAGAACAAGCCTCGGGTTCTGGCTCGCTGGCGTTAAGCCATTACCCACCAGGCTGTTGTCCAGTGTCATCTGGGGTGAAACTTCGTCCACTACCAGAGAGCTGCGCTTTACCAGTGCTTGCGGCGTACAGCGGCTTTCCGTGATTTCTGGCATCTCTGTTTGCGGTGTTTCGAGGTCGACAATAGTCCCCGTAATATCGTCGATCGTATCGACGTTCACTTGGCCGCTAATATTTGATTGCGAGGTGGCGGTGATGAAGCTATCTGCGCTCTGAACCAGCGCGCCAGTGTTCATGAAGATGTTGCCCCCAGCACCAGCGTTGGCATTAGCCTGTATGACTGATCGGTTCATTACCACGAAATCTGCATCCGAGACTATGACGTTTCCACCTGAATCTTCCGCGGATAACCCTAAGGCGGTAGCGGTGATAACAGAGTTTTCCATAGAAAAGATGCCAGCTGTAGAAACATTAACAGAACCTCCGCCACCTTGAACTGCTTCTGTGGTTACCTTGGAGTTTTCCAGCGCTAAACCTTCAGTTGAAACTAGCTCAATCGAACCTGAATTGCCTGCACCATTGGTTTCAACTGTTAGCGAAGAGTTAGCGACAGACACTGAGTCCGCAGTTAAAAGAATCGACCCGGCGTCTCCTGAGCCTGTCGCTACGCTTCTCACTTCACCTCCGTCCAGTATTATTGAACTTGTTCCGTAATCCCCAAAAATTCCAATTTTCCCAGCGGCGGCCGTATTAGCTGAAGAGGTTTCCAGCACTCCAGAGATTGTGATTTCTTGACCAACCAGATTTATGGTTCCACCCTTAGTGTCTCCTATGCTTTGAGCAGAGATTCCACCCGCTTGGATATCAATAACCCTGGATTTAATATCAATGAAGCCGCCATCAGGGGCTAACTCGCCAAAATTCAATGCGTATGAATCAATGTTGAAACCACCTGGCCCCGCTCTTTGGAAAACAACTGAGTTGGCAGGATTTGTTACGCCGTCGTCGTTATCGTCGAAACCCGCTATCAATATGCCAGCAGAAAAAATTCCAAACTCTACAAAAGATGTACCCGCCGACAATACTCCCCCATCGAAAAGCAAGTCATTTACTTGAAATCGGATAATATTTGAAGAACCAGACCCCAGAGAATCGGTACTTATTAAGCCATTTGGGCCGAGCCTCACTTGATCACTTACGATATTAATGTTCCCGCCAATTCCTGAAAACCCGCAGATGAAGCCCAAATCACAAAAAGCTGAACTCGAGATAGTTGCCATGTCAGATTCGCTATTCCCCTCTATATCTACGCTACCTGCTAACTGCCATGCTGTCTGCGAACTCTCTGTTCCGGCAACGGTAATGTCACCCCTGATAGCGAAAAAATTCGAATCGGTTTTTATGCTAGCTGTGCCTGAGATACTCAAGTCATCGGCGAAGATAAATATTGAAGAACCGAAAGCGCCACGAATCTCCGCATTGTCAGTAATGCTAATTTTTTCTGCTCTTAGCTCGGTGAAGGTGTCTCCGACCGACTGGTCGGAGGTTAGTGATGAATTCCCGCTGATGGTGATGCGCTCTGAGGCTAACCCCTGCTTTGAGTGGATAAACAAGCTCCCCTTAGAGGCAATTTTTGAATTACTAATGTCAAAAGTGTCGGCTCTAAGGTTGATATGGCCAGTTTTATCTGATTCGGAATAGGTAGATATATGACTGTCGTCAGTAGTAATTGAATTGGCGATAGAGTTGGCGCTACCCATTTTGCGCAAGCCCTCAATCCCGAGGTTGCCGCCGGTGAGGGCAAATAATATTTCCCCGTCACCAAAGAAACCGTCGTCACGGAAAACCCTCCCCGCATCGAGGCGGGAGCCAATGAGTCCGATATCGTCGGCCTTTATTAGTAGGTCGCCACTTGAGTCGGAACTTTGGTATGTAAGTAAGTTGGTGTCGAATAGTTCGAGTGAGCTGCTTTCGATATATAGTTCACCGGCAGACATATCTGTGAAGGCGAATGAAGTGCTGCCAAACAAGTCGATTGTCCCCGAGGTTACATCGTGCGGGTCGGCACCCAATTCTCCTGCGCCGGCTACACTACTAATCCGGATCAATCCCGGTAAAAAAAACGAACTGAAATCGATTTGGACATTGCCGCCCACAAGCGAGATTTGGGCGGCAGATATTGATTCAGTGACTACATAAATATTACCGATTCCTCCGTCGAGAAAACCAAACGCACTAGGGGGGGCTGACGATAACAGACTGTTACTGCTCGCTTGAGGGTTGGTATCGAAGCGCGCGCCATCGGGGAAGGCAAGATAGTCTGCGGTGGTTACGTGTAGGCCACCCTGTATATCTACTGTTGCCCCCTCATTGAAAAACACGCCGTTGGGGTTCATCAACCAGACGTCGGCTCCAGGTACAGTGCTGCGCAGCGCGCCGTCGATATAGCTTGCTGAAGTGCCGGTAACCCGGCTAATGATATTGTCAGTTCTGGGGCCTGAAGCGGCGGTAAACGTCGCACTTTGC
>JBDXFZ010000007.1:0-1905 GCA_039990395.1 Halioglobus sp. | reverse complement strand
ATAGCACATTAACGCCTTGATGCCTTCAATGTAGCCTTGTAGAGCAGGGTGAGGGTTGCCCTGCTGTTCCCTAGGTGTTACCGTTTAATACGTACGAGGTTGGACTGTGGCATGGAAATTCTCTCGCGACGTAGACATTTGCTAATAGGTAGAATTCTACTTGTTTGAAGATGCTGCTGTTGTTGACGCTATTTATTGTTCATTGCGTGGGTTTTCAGAAGAAGTGATAGCAGCAGGAGATACCAGGCATGCTTATACAGTAGACGCTGACCACCCGCACCGAACCCTGACCTTATAACCCGAACGCTATGGGTGGGGTGACCTGCGCTTGGGATGCAAAAAAGGTACCGCGGCTGGTGGATAAGGAGACGTCAGAAGTATCACTGCTGTTGTAGTCTTGTTTCGACCTGGTGCAGAAGGGTAGGTTGTCTGCCGTCCTTTGTTGTTGTAGGCCGTTGTTGTCGTGGGCCGTTTGACTCTTTTGTCGCAGTCGGCTTTCTATTTCTTGGAAATAATTATCTGACTCGTACAAGTCTGCCTATTAATAGGCCAGCGTTGTTGTTTGAATTCTGAAGCAACTAAATGATGCAACTTCGGTCGGCCTGTCGGAAGCTATCACCATCGCGCCAGTAGTAGGTACCAGCACCAGGTAATCTCGGCCGGTTGTCTGTGATCGCGACGACAGCATTTACTTGTTGTGGTGGTGGTGTTGTCTCTCTCGTTCTGTAGTCGCTAATGCATCTACTGGCGGCCAAAACTCTCGGCGGCCAAAAGCTCAGCAGCAGAAGCAGCAGCAGCTAGCCGCCAAAAACAATCTCCGCAGTCAGCGGCCGGCGGCAGCTAGCTACTCCTCAGAGGGGCTGCTGCTCAAGAGGATCTGCTGCTCAGGAGCAGCACGCTACTTGTTGTGGTGGTGGTGGTGCGGTCCCTCTCTGTCGCTTAGGTATCTGCCGTCGCGACAACCTGAAGAAGCATATATATGCCGATCGCGGCCAGAGCTCTCGGCGGCCAAAGCTCAGCAGCAGCTTCTGAAGCACCAGCAAGCAGCTGGCTGCAAAACAAGTTCCTCGCAGTCAGCGGCAGGCAGCAGCTAAATCGCTGCTGTTCAGGAGCAGCAGCTGCAAAAGTTCAAAGCCTTCAGCGGCCAAAGCTCTTACCAGTAGCTGCCGCTGCTGCTGCTGCTGCCGTCTCGTGACTCCTGACTCGTGACATCGCAATTTTTCGAGAGTTACAACAGCATCATCAACAGACCATTAATTTATCACGCTGTCCGTCGCGGTGCATGATAATACGTAGATACGGGTATCCTGGGCGCGTTACTTTGTCTCAACTGCTGCTCCACTTTGTCGGGTCCATTGTTGCGTTATGTACCGATGCGGGTGTCCGCGCTGTGGATCGCTGCGTGCTGCTCATCGCGTTGATGTGTTGCCTAATATAATAATCAGCAGCAGAAGAGTGGAAAAGACGATAGATGTTATGTACTCATAATACCTGGTACAATAATTAGTTGTATGATCGCGCTCGCTCGCTACTACTACGACTGCTGTACTACTACTGCCGTGCTTTGTACACCAACAAACAGCAGATTATGATGCACCGCTGTGACTGGGTATATCTACTGAAGAACCTTTTGTGGAGCACAACGCTACACAGGTGGCCACTTGGGTACGTTGCGGGACGTTGTGGCGAAACCACAACCTTAGCACGTTGCGGCGACAGGAAAAACGTGTGCCGCAACACTTGCGTATCGTACCAAATGCACCTCTATTGGAAGACATGTTGGTGGTGTGTCATATGGGGAAAACACCGTATGTGGTATGGTATGTTGGCGGTATGGTACGATGGTACGGTGTCGTGGATATATTGCTTGGCTAAATTTGCCTGGTGGTATGGCATGTTTCAGTC
>JBDXFZ010000006.1:0-1487 GCA_039990395.1 Halioglobus sp. | reverse complement strand
CTGGCATGGAAACTACACGTTTGCACCTCTTACCGCCACGGTCGCCCCAAAAGGCTGCCGCTGCTGCTGCTGCTGCTGCTGCTGCACGCGCTGGAGGAACTGCTGCCGTTGCTGCTCCTGGTCGAGCACTGCTGCTCGAGTTCCTGCCATTGCTTCTCGAGCTGATGCTTGTATTGCTGTTGTTGAAACTGTTGCTCGAGCTACTGCTGCTCCTCCTCCCGCTGCTGCTGTCGCTGCTGCTTCTGGTGGTGTTGCTGCTCAGGTTGCGTTGTCTCCGATCTGTGAATCAATGCTGCCGTGGCAGGGATGCCAGCTCGGCACTCGTGAGGACACGACTGTAATCGATGTAGTGATAGCCTGGAGGCAGCGTTCCAGCGTCGAAGTAGGTATGGAGCGGCGGTGCCGGGGCGTCCATGAGTTGCACCACTGCCCTACACTGCGGTAGGACGTGACCACCTCCTGTATCCGATCTTGCCCGTGCCGATTGTGGCCGTCTCGCTTCCACTCGGAGCCGAAACATTTATCTTTCCCAGCAAGCCCCAATCAGCGAGCGCGTCCAGCTGGAACAGCCGCTAGCGTGTTCGGTGCACTCACTGATATAATGGGCCACGCCTGAGTCTGTTCATCGAAGCCCCTCAGGGTATGTATATTATTCACTTACAGCACACAAGACTATGAAGGAAGGGGAAGAGCATCAAGTGAAACATGTAGTCGAACATGAAGGCCAACAAGAAGTGGCGGACAAAACACGTTGCAACCCGCTGACCGCTCCACACAGAAACACGCATACTTCCTGTGTGGAATTCCCAAATACCGTTACACATGAATCCATACACCAAGTACGTGAGCACTCCGAACACCTATTAACCTGCCTCCAGGAGAGAACCTCCAGTGGGGCCCTCCAGCCCTCCCCCCGGCGACCACCCCCAGCAGATGCAGTTGCCGGGGGATGGTTCGGCTCTACAGCAGTGCACTGGTCGTGTCCTGTCCACCGCTACTATAGTACCAGTCTACTGCCCGGGTCTACCAGAGCCCAGGGCTATGATGTGAATAGCTCAAGTGTTATATATTTTTCTTGATAGCCTACACTATACAGTGGAAGGACTAAACGTGCCCGCAGCAGTACGTACCGGAGATATTACATTAGACACGACACGGTGAAGAGGGTGGTTCTCCTGCACGACCACGAGGTCAATGCGCTGAGTACGTCATTACCTTTCAAACAGGTTAAACCTGTTGCGATTTCGGCGGTGAACAATCGACATAAAGTATATGAAGCATGCATCAACGATCACGGCGCAAGCAGAAGATGATACGAATCGGCGACAAAGCTCTAATCAAAGGAATCGCACGGCACGGGAGCAAACCACTACCGCACTCTGTCTTTGTGGGCCCCCAATCTGCTCGAACACGGCTGATAACTCTCAAATGTTCTGGTCTGGTCTACATGTTGGCGTCCCGCAAGGTTCAATCCGTTTTCGTTGACG
>JBDXFZ010000005.1:0-1822 GCA_039990395.1 Halioglobus sp. | reverse complement strand
CTGGCCCGGCTCGGGTTTGGTCGCCCTCGGATGGGCCATCGCATTTGGAGCCCTTGCAGTATCGGTCATGATGTTCTGGCTCGCATCCCGATTTAAAGGAGCCAATGAACGCCTTAAGACCAAGGTCATCAATCCGCGTTGATTTTTGGTTCCGCTTGGGTCTCACTTTCGAAAGTAGGTCAACAGTGAAGCAACTACTGTTTGTTGTCCCATTTATTGCCTTGGGCTCTTCGTTGGGAGCTGACAGCATTGGGGAAACCCTATTCTTGGAAAACTGTGTCACCTGCCACGGTATTGCTGGTCAAGGCGACGGCCCAAATGCGAGGGGACTGGATACAGCCCCGGCAGATTTGACCAAAATTTCCGCTCAACGTGGTGGGGTGTGGCCAATGCTGGAGATAATATCGATCATTGATGGCTACTCCCGAAACACAGTGCCGCGCGAAGATATGCCAGTGTTCGAGAATTTTCTGGATAATGAGATGGTCGAATTCGATACAGGAAATGGAGTGGACATTCTGGTTCCCAGCAAGCTGATCGAAATTGTGAATTACCTCGAAACTCTACAGAATCCTCCTCCTTCGCGCTACGTGCCTTGATCGTTGAGACAATGGCTGCCTGCTTGACCAGACCCTAGCCGGAATGTCGCAGAAGCGGGACAAGCTGCCCGGTTTAACGTCGCGTAGCCTCCTAAAACTGTGGCGCTTTTTGGTGTCACGGGAGGGATTAGAGGTGGCTCGGAAGCGGTATTCGGATGAGGATGCCTTGAAACTATCGCGCGAAATCGCTGTGCATTTGCATGATGGTTTGGATGCGGTGCAAACGTGCAACAGGACCCAGTGGAAGGCACTCCACTTGGGGTTAGTAAGTTAAGTCTATTGACTAAATTCGCCGATAACCTTTGAATTTCGGCCATGACACCAAAGCACACAGGTATATGGGCGCAAACGCTGGTTGAAGCGTTACGCAAACGAGGCATCTCTGACCAAGTTATCGTTGGGAATACTGGCATCAGTTTACGCGCCCTGGAAGGCGACGAGCCCAAAATTGGGTTTGACGATCTCGCTTTGCTTTTCGAACGTGCCGAAGAGGTGACAGGAGACAACCTGCTCGGATTTCATCATGCTAAGGGCCTCGATTACAGAAGAGGTGGATTGATCACCTACACGGGCGTGTCGTCCCCAACCGTCCGCACCTGTCTCCACAATCTGGCGCGCTACCAACGCATTAGTGGCGACGCGATAGAACTTAGCACGACCAATTTGGACGATCATGGACTCATTGAGTGGCACTTTAAGGTTCCGCGCAGCGTAGTGCGTCGACAATATGTTGAGTTCGGTGGAACCGCGGTTGTGGATATCATTCGTCGTCTGACCAATCGCCGCGTGACCCCTCAGAAGGTTGAGTTCAGGCACTTCCGCAAGACAAACCTCAAACCGATTTCGCGGTTCTTTAGCTGCACGGTCGAATACGGAAGTGACGAAAATCGCATCACGCTGAAACAAGCGGATCTCGATCTGCCGCTGCGGAGCGCAGATAATCAACTCTACAAGTTGCTCAGAAAATTTAGCGAAGAAGCTTTGGATACGTTATGTCCTGAAAAACCATCTATTGTGATTGCCTTAGAAGAACGAGTCGCTGCTAACCCGGGGAAGTCTCAGGACGATGCGGCAAAAGAGTTGGGCATGAGCACGCGAACACTATCACGACGGTTGACTGAGGCTGGAACAACATATTTCGGCGTGGTTGAAGCCTATCGCGAAGCCATGGCTAAGAGCATGTTGGCCGGGACAGACATGCAGTTCACCGAAGTGGCCTATGG
>JBDXFZ010000004.1:0-3552 GCA_039990395.1 Halioglobus sp. | reverse complement strand
TGGGGTTCATCAACCAGACGTCGGCTCCAGGTACAGTGCTGCGCAGCGCGCCGTCGATATAGCTTGCTGAAGTGCCGGTAACCCGGCTAATGATATTGTCAGTTCTGGGGCCTGAAGCGGCGGTAAACGTCGCACTTTGCGACGCGCCAATATTGAACTCGCTGAAGCTGTGGAATAGGTTTGCGCCAACTCTTTTTCCAATGCTTTCAGTGATCTCGTAGTTCGGGCCGGGCAGTGACACGCCGGGCCCTACGGTACCGTCGGTAACAATTTGAGAGAAACTGTTGCTAGAAGCGAACAGTGCGCAGAGTGCTGCAGTGCCAGTCAGCAGGCTAATCTTCAAGACAGGTTGCTTCAACGTGTTCTATACTCCCTCAGTCGCGCGAGCACCCTGCAAGAATAAGCCTCGGGTTCTGGCTCGCTGGCGTTAAGCCATTACCCACCAGGCTGTTGTCCAGTGTCATCTGAGGTGAAACTTCGTCCACTACTAGAGAGCTGCGCTTTACCAGTGCTTGCGGCGTACAGCGGCTTTCCGTGATCTCTGGCATCTCTGTTTGCGGTGTTTCGAGGTCGACAATAGTTCCCGTAATATCGTCGATCGTATCGACGTTCACTTGGCCACTAATACTTGATTGCGAGGTGGCGGTGATGAAACTATCTGCGCTCTGAACCAGCGCGCCAGTGTTCATGAGGATGTTGCCCCCAGCACCAGCGTTGGCGTTAGCCTGAATCAAACTGCGGTCCATAATGACGAAGTCAGGGCCATTAATACCCACGTTGCCCCCGGAGTCATCGCCTGAAAGTCCCTGCGCCGACGCCCTGATCACACTGTCTTGTAGGTATAGCAGTTCACCTGCATTTATCAGGATAGACCCCCCCGCGCTGTTCGCCGCCTGAGCCTCAATGACACTACTTTGGAGGTTTAATGTTTCGGCATCGACCACAATGTTTCCAGACCCGCCAGTATCACTGGATTCCACTGTCACTGTGGTATTGAGTAAGTCTATAAGTCCTATGTTTACCGCGATAGACCCCGCCGACCCTGATCCAAAAGATTCACTGGATATGACTGGGCCGGGGTCATCAAGTCGAGCGGAATTTGGATTTGTTAGATCTATTTGAGCATTCTCAGAAAGCCCGTTAAGAATAATCGCTCCAGCGGGTGCACTTCCACTCGTACTTGTAGAGATTCGACCGAATCCTGCGCCACTATTCACATTGGTGAAGCGATCACTATTGTTGGTGAGATTGCTTGTGCTTATTTGGATATTTCCTGCTGGTCCAACGGAATTGACAGCGGATAAGGCCCCAAACTCACCGAGAAAAACTGACTCCGAAACAATGTTGATGTTACCTGCCGCCCCGCCCTCATCGGACCCAGATGCCGTTATAAAGTTGGTTAAGTAGACCTCGCGTGCTGGCACCAAGCTTTCACCCTCAGAACCGATTCCAGCAATGATGAGGTCACCTGCCGCGCCGGTACCTGTAGTCCGGGATGTAATAAAGTCTGGCGTGGCGACGTAGTCTAT
The DNA here is from genome assembly GCA_039990395.1 of Halioglobus sp. Lineage (GTDB taxonomy): Bacteria > Pseudomonadota > Gammaproteobacteria > Pseudomonadales > Halieaceae > CALINF01. The sequence goes on along the minus strand of JBDXFZ010000004.1, from coordinate 2,023 downwards.
GAAGTCGAACTTGCTCGTGATACCAAAAGACTCCACGAATAGTCGTATATCACCGCCCGCTCCGGCCGCAGTCTCGCTATTAATTTCCCCCCCTAAGGCGAAGAGCTCCAGTGTGTTCACTGTGATATCGCCGGCCGCACCTGCATCACTAAACGCAAAGGATGATGAACTTGTTATCAGGCTCATTTGTAAACCGACGGATTCAGCCGGCTGACGGTTGCCTGGTAGAGAAAAAGCACCCTCGATGGTGATATCCCCGGCGTCACCCGCTCCAGACGCAACGGTTGTTATTTCTGAATCTAGCAAAAGAACGTCGTTGGCAAAGATGTTGACATTGCCGCTGGTGGAGTCCGAGAACTCGTTAGGTCCACTTTGCGCCGCCGGTGCCCCGATGGTACTTCCTCTCGTACCGAAAAAGTCATCTTGAGCAGAGCTTATCTGCAGGTTTCGGCTGCGAATGGTTACATCCCCCGCATCACCTCCATTGGTCCCTCCTAATTCAGGGCCAAGAACGGAGCTTTGGATAGCAGAACCATAAACCTCTATTGTTTCTGCTGGAAGTGGCTGTTCTGGCGAAGACAGCGCGCCTTCAAGAACCACATCAGCAGCTTTACCATTGCCAACTACACTGGCGCCAACCAGCGTAGGGCGAATGCTGACCTCACCAAAAGTTTCGGCCACTAGGGCCTGAACCCTGTCGGGAGAATTTAGCAAAATACGGTCGCCATAAATGCGAGTCTGAGCGCCAGTGTCACCGTCGATTGCGACGGTGCTAATAAAAGCGTCGGTCAGAAATACGTTCGAGCCTCGAATCTCAATACTGCCGGGCTCTCCGAAGTCTCCTCCAAATCCAGCGAACCGGCCGAGAGAGCTGCCTACGGTTGCGTCTAGTTCCAGATAAATTTCCTGAGCTGGGTTGCCGCGTGAACCTATCGTGGGACCCAGCCCCTCTATGTAGATGTCTCCCGACACTCCCTGGGAGGATGGGTTACTGTAAATTTCTGCGGAGTTAACATTGATTGAACCGCCCTGCAGGATGATATCGCTGGCCCTGCCAAACTCTGTTTCAGACACAAGGGCTCCTTGTCCCAGATCAAAAGGGTTCCCCCCGGAGCCCACTATGTTTATTCTTTCACCCCGAAGTAGCATTTGCCGGGTATCAAAATCGTTCGAGAAGCTGTAGATATTGCTGTTTACTGCGTCGATGCTTTGAGCGGCGCCGTTGGTGCTTGTGGCGTTTCCTGCGATCGTTAAGTCTCCACCCTCGTAGCCAAACCCAAACTCCGGAAGGCCGAAACCGGAATCGAAATACTCAACGTCTCCAGCGGCTATGCGCGAGTCGTCGAGTATGATGTTGTCACCGAATATTCGAAGGTCTCCGGCATCCTGCCCGGCCTGATAACTGAGTATGCGGCTATCGAACACAACATTAACATTGCCGGCGTTGATCTCGATATCTGATCCAAATAGGCCGCCACCGAAGAGCTCTACATTGCCAAACGCTGAGATTGTACTTGGCTGTGATGTATTCCCGGTTGGAAGCTCGCCTGCGCTGGCAACGGCAGAGAGCTGGATGCTTGTGGGGCCACCGACGAAATCAAGGAAAGGCTCAACGCCTATGCTCGCATCTGCTATCCTGATGCCGCCTGCAACAACTGAAATCTCTGAAGGGTAGAGTCTTGCGTCCGAAATACTGATCGTACCAGCGGGCGCATTTGTAAAGCCAAATGCACTTGGCGGGGCTGATGATAACAGACTGTCATTGGTCGCTTGAGGGTTGGCGTCGAAGCGCGCCCCATCGGGGAAGGCAAGATAGTCGGAGGTCGTGACATGCAGACCACCCATTACGTCGATAGTTGATTCACCGCTGAAAAACACCCCATTGGGGTTCATCAACCAGACGTCGGCTCCAGGTACAGTGCTGCGCAGCGCGCCGTCGATATAGCTTGCTGAAGTGCCGGTAACCCGGCTAATGATATTGTCAGTTCTGGGGCCTGAAGCGGCGGTAAACGTCGCACTTTGC
>JBDXFZ010000003.1:0-1339 GCA_039990395.1 Halioglobus sp. | reverse complement strand
GTTCTGAAGGTGATGATGCCGGCGGGAGGGGCGGCATCGAGAGCCAATCAGAAGACGGCGCTGGCGGGCATCCTCCACGAGAAGAAGGTCGACCAAAGTCTTGGCGACCTCCTCAAACAGCTCGAAGAGGAGCAGGTGGGTGCTTTGCTGTGACCCCCCGTACCGTTGTGCGTGGCGCTTGTACGCGTTGTGGTGGTGGTTGGCTTTTGTTGGTGGTGGTGGTGTGCTTGACGCATGGCACGATGGAGGTGCACCCTCTTGTGCCTTCTGAGGCTCCCCGCTTGAGGAGCTCTATACCATCAAAAAGTCATCAGAAAGGTGCAGCCCGATGAGCGATGACACAGCTCTGTTACTCATTTCATCGAAAAATGGTGTTTCCCCTGTTCTATTACGGAGGACCATAGTAAATAGGACCAAATATTGTTAGTAAAAAAAGGTAAATATATATATTTTTGTTTGTACCGTAGGTCCTATTTACTATGGCCCTCCGTAATAGCGCATGACAACTGTTTATCATGCCACAGCCCCTACCCCAACTCATAACTCCTGTCGTAGCAATGTACTGGCAGTATTAATCTACTGGTTGGCCTGGCCAGTATATTCGCCTGCAGTCTTTATCTCACGTTACGCCCAAGAAACACGCCATGTTATGTATAGCATGGAAACCCACTCGGGAGGAGAGAGTAAGAGAGGACAGACAGCAGTATACTGCTGCAATCCAGGGTTCAGTATAATCGCTACCGACTGAGTGGTCAGCCAGTGGCCAACCCCAGTGGTTGGGATTTTGATTGGGTCGGAGTGAACGGGTTGGGGTTGGGGTTCGGGCTGTGCTTTGTGCTGTGTATTTGACGCGTGCCACGATGTAGAGGTGGCGTTTTTTCGGCCGGGGATAGGTTCTGATTTACGGAGCTCCTCAGGTTAGGAACTAACCACCCGGTATTCCCATTTCTGTTGCAATATGGTTCGATGCATAGCTATTGATAGGCTATTGGATTGATCGTCGGGTATAAAAGCCAACCAACCTTCTCGAAAGTCAGCCTTGGCCTGCTGCAGGTATTGTGGTATGGAGCGATATTTTTAAGAGTTGCTATCGCTACCGTGTACAAGGCGCGCGTCGCCTGTGCCTGCGCATGCATGACTGCGTGTGTGCTTTGTGCCTGTGCTCGTGCCCGCTGCTTGCGGTTCTTCTGCACGGTCTCTCTGCGAGTAGCGGCTAGCGGCCACGACAGCGGCGTTCCTAAAAAACGGTCCCCGCCGTGGCGCCAGAGCTCTATCTACAGTAACCTCTTTGACCCCAAACTAGAGCCGCCGCCGCCGACGCTGCTGCTGCTGCTGCTGC
>JBDXFZ010000002.1:0-1115 GCA_039990395.1 Halioglobus sp. | reverse complement strand
GATGACGACATTTCACCGGTACGTACGTACAAAGTAAGACCGCTCGTACTGGAACCAGGGAAGAAATGGTTTATCCACTCCCGACGAGAAAAAAAAGTTTGTTATGGCTCGAGAATTCTGGAGAGATCGCAGCCTGCTGGTTTGCGTCTTGCTGTGCTGGCAGCAGCTGACCTGCCATGGCCCCGCTGGCCCACGAGGCCAGCAGGCCGCCAGCGATAGCGCCCCCCAGGGGTTGGGCAACCTGCTCTGCTGTTGCTCCAGCTGTTGCGGATGACCCTGGATGTTCACTAGGCGTGTCAACCGAGCCGCGATCGCGTGGTTGCTCGCCGACGACTGTTACAGCACCGCCACCATGGCAGGATTGGCTGCTGCTGCGGTAAGGCCCGGGCCGATGCCCGCGGCTCCGCCTTGGCCGATGCCTCCAGCGGGTGCTCCTGGGTCAGGCAGGCGAGCTCCTTCCCTTTGCTCACCCCCCACGTAGAGCGGGTTGTCCGCGCCTCCCACCACATCTAGCCGAGGTCCACGCCTTCGGCTGGGAGGGAGCGCTGGTCGGCCATGACGAAGAAAGTCGACCAATTGTTTGGGCCCATCACCGTCTGGTACGAGCTCTCGCTATTTCCACAGCGACTGTGACAAAGCAGCTCCGGTGGCTAGACGCTTTCCACTGACGTCTGATCTCGCCTCATTTCACAATTCTGCCCACCTTCTTCGAATTCCAAAACGCCTTCACAAACTCCACCCCCGTTCGAGAAGTTACATTTTGAGCGCCCGCCACGCGCTCCAGAGTGCATGGATCGCACCCGGATTTTGGCCAATGTGTCCGACCGGGCTTTCCGTGTCGACTACTTGGCGGTTTGCCCAAAAGCGCTCGTACGAAACGATATATGATAAAAAAAAATAAGAACGAAAAATTCACAATAAAAACAATTATTTAAATATGTCAAAACAGGGGGCAAACTACTGCATCACCAGGCGAAATATTTTTCACAATTATGGATATGTTTTGGCGAGGATCCAAAACATAGCTCTCCGAGAACGTACGGCCTATTGTGTTGTCCAGGTTGATCACAGATAAGCTCTTCACGTTTAGCACTGCAACCCCATTTTGGAGACAA
>JBDXFZ010000001.1:0-1934 GCA_039990395.1 Halioglobus sp. | reverse complement strand
GGCGACGCCTGATTTTGCGGCAGCAAAATTAGGTGGCGGGTCAAATGTCCGCTGCAGCGATTTGTTGGGCATCAACCACCCGACCCTTCTCGCTTCGACGCCTATCTGTCTCGGATGGTAACTTCAATTGGTGAGCCCGATTCCAAGATGCAGCGCCCGACATACTTAGCGACGGCCCCGAATGCGTTTGCAGCTTCAAAGTCAATTTCAACAACGTTGCGGCCAGTTCTTTCTATCACGCGGCTGGTTGTTCCCAATGCCAACGCGGGATCGTAAGTACTGGGATTGGTTGTTCGGGCCTTCAATTGAGCATTGCAGATTGAAATTGCGTCGCCGGTTGATACCCGAGTAGCCGCTTGTTTAAGGGAGCCACCTGCTAAGTCGTCCTCTGAAACCCAAAATCTCTTAGTGTTTGATTGCTTGTCGTTGCAGTCGATGTAGAACATTCCCTGCCGCGACGTTGATTTGGCAGCGTCCACCAACAAGTGGCATGCGTTGTTTTCCCGCATGAGCTTCGCAGTGTATTCACCCATGAGGTCTGCTTCTCTTGCGGTCATGCCGTGAGACTTGGGGTTCTTGGAGAACCTATCCGATAGCTCAGCAATCACCTCATCTCTGGATTTGGCCTTACTACTGCAGGATATGGGCTTCTTCATGATCCTATGGGTTATCGCTTTTCCGTCATAGGTCCAGTTGTTCGACACTGAACCGCCGGTATGAACAGTTCCATCCTCATGCACGATTTTGGTAATCGTGTTGCCGCTGAGCGTCACCTTTTTCAGTCCGCAGGTGAGCGTCTTTGCATCAGCGCCAGTTGACACCAAGAGCACGACCAAAAGCGCAATAAAGCTACCGCAGCCATTGAATTTCTGTTTCACCACCTTCTCCTCAAGATTGCCTGTCTCATCGAGCTCAATGCTGCCAAGGTGCTGCACTTGATGCCCAACGTTAGCCATGAGCCGCGCGAGGTACGAGCGTCGGCTCGATGGCATTGTTAGCAGTTTCTGCTTCTGGATTCGGAAAAATCCTGTACGGCTGAAGTAAAATTCTCATGTTCTTACTCAACCTAGAAAATGAGTATTCTCCAACGTCGGCCCATGACTTGCTATCAGCCATGGTCGATGACTCAATGACCACCGCGAGCACCTCGTCATGGGGCAGCAGGTACCATTCGCCGGTCTCATAAAATGCAATGTACAGATCTTTACCAACGTACTTCTTGCAGAATGTGAGCCGCCCCTTCAGTTGAACCTTTAAGAACCGCTCACCATCAATATGCTGGGCGATGAAATCCGCACCTTGCCAGTCGTCGGTCAACCGGAGGGTGACGAAGCCATAGTCGGCCAGAACCGCAGACACTTTTTGGAAATTTTAGTTTTCCTTCTGTCGCGAGTTCATCTCAGAATAATCGACTAGCTTCAGTTGCACACCGCCTCCTTTTGACTTCTAACGCCTGCCATAAACGGCGCGAGGAACGAGCGTCCGGCGACCGTAGGGAGCGAATTTAATGGCTTTGTTAAACAGCGCTAGACTCTAATGAACGCCATCTTCATTATGAAGCCTACAGCTCATTTTCCCAGCCGACCCCTCGCGTCAAGACTGAAAACGCTTCAGTACATTAATTAGCCTTTAACGGGAAGGTGCCCCTTTGCCTTAAGTTTGTGGCCAACTTTAACGATCTCATCCAATGCTGGGATCAGTTCCTGACCAAGCTCGGTCAGTTCGTACTCAACTGAAGGCGGTGAAGTGTCCCGGACGTGACGCTGGACGACTCCGCGCTCTGTCAACTCTGCTAGGCGGGTTGAGAGCACTTTTGCTGAAACAGGCGGAATGTCAATTTTCAACTCATTGAACCGCCCCGGTCCAACCCGCAAGCACCAAATTACATTGGGTGCCCAAGCACCTGCTATCACCGCCATGCACTCAGTAAGCAT